>NZ_BMQP01000021.1 GCF_014648175.1 Planobispora rosea | reverse complement strand
CCATCCCCGGCACCGGCAACCCGGACCACCTGGCCGACAACATCGCCGCCGGCGCGCTGCCACTCTCCTCTGACGAGATGGCCCGCCTGGACTCCCTCCACCGCGCAGGAGCCTGACCGGTACGGCGCAGCGGACGCCCCACCGGAGCCGTACCCACCCCGAACCCGTCCGACCGCCTCCGGCCCGGCCGCTTCCCAGCCCTTGGCGTCTCCGGTTCCCGCCGCCTCCTGTCCGGCCGCCTCCCACTGCCGCCTGCGTCCTCATCGTCGCCAGACCCTCTCCGGACGGGATTCCTGAGTTGCGTTAAGCCGGATTTTTATCGCCGCTCAAGGTACTTCAATGCAGGACCCCTTCGACAGCCGCTAAGGATCACCTGTAGTCGTCGAGGTCTTCCCACAGCAGCCAGCGGTGCTTGTCGAACATCCAGTCATGGGTCAGCCGCAGGCGAAAGTTCGCCGGGCAGTATCAGCGTTACGGGCAGTGTAGAAAACCGCCAACAGTGCGACCAGTCCAGTAGCGATGGCCAGGGCCCGCCCACGGACCGCGTCCAGTGCAGCCGCGAGGTCCTTGCCTGTCAGCCCAGTGACTCCGTCGAAGTGTTCCAACACCCATACCGCACCTGGACCGAGAACCCATAGCAGGCCTGCGGTCACTGACGCACCAAGCACCGCAGAGGCCACCCAGGTTAATCCTGGCCACGACTTCATGCCTTGATGGTGATCGGTTTACACCGTCTCCACCCTGCCTTCGCAAGCAGCGATGGGGAACTGTGACCATCTCCTCAGACATGATCATGATTACCCGTATTCAGCAGATGCGCTGGCGCTTCCCGTTCACGCTCTCCAGGTACGGTGCAACCAGCACGTCGTGATCGCTGCCCGTGTCCTGCCCGCAGAACCCGTCGCCGGGCGTCGAGCGGCGACGCAAGGCGACGAAACCATCCAAGAGCCGGAGAAGCAGAAGACCAGCTCACACGATGTGTGAGCTGGTCTCGGTCGGTGCCCCCTGCAAGATTCGAACTTGCGCTCCCGGCTCCGGAGGCCGGTGCTCTATCCCCTGAGCTAAGGGGGCCAACGCGTAACTAGATTACCAGCATCCGGAGGGGAACTGACACTCCATAACGTGAAGCGAGTGATCTACTGGGGAATCGGTCCTCAGCGGGGGGACGGGCGGACGGCTCCGCGGTAGCGGGCACGGTAGTAGGGGGAGTCGGCGAAGGCGGTGGTCTTGACGACGTCACCGGTCTTGGGTGCGTGGACCATGACGCCGTTCTTCACGTAGAGGCCGACGTGGGCGGGGGCGCCGGCGCCGCCTCCGAAGAAGACGAGGTCACCGGGGCGGAGCTGGGAGAACGGCACGCGATGACCCTGCCGGAACTGGGTGCCGGTGTAGTGGGTCAGCGTGACTCCGGCTTTCGCCCAGGCGTGCAGGGCGAGACCGGAGCAGTCGAAGCCGCCACGGGTCGGGCCGGTGCTCGACCCTCCGCCCCAGACGTACGGCGTGCCGACCTGGCGGAGCGCCGCGGCCACCGCGATCTGACCGGGCGAGGGACGGTCCGGCCGCCTGGGCTGCCGCCGTGACGGCTCGGACTTCCCGGACCCGGGCTTTCCAGGCTCGGGCTTCTTCAGCTCAGGCTTCCTGAACTCGGGCTTCCTCTTCTCGGCCTTTCCCTGCTCGGGATGCTCCGGTGCGGGTTGCCGCCGCGCCGGGCTCTCCGGTCCGGAGCCGTGAAAGGGCGGCGGGGCGGCGGGCCGGTGGATCCGGTCAGGCGTCTCCGGGGACCGTGAGCCGGCGGTTTCCGGTCGTCCCGTCCGGCAGCCGGTGGCGGCCAGGGCGAGCAGACTCTCGGGAATCCAGCGCCGGACGTGGTCCGGCAGCTGGGCGAGCGCTCGCGGGCAGGGCCACCGCGTCTCCGCGACCCCCAGACCGCCCGTGACGGTCGCGGCGAGGACGGTGGCGGTGATGAATGTGGCGATCACGTTCAGGTCTCCTGATCTCGATGGATGATCGAGGCCCCAGGATCGGCGGGAAGGAATGATCGCCAATGAACCGAGTCTTATTCTGGGGAAAACCTGTCGGCTGTGGACAAGTCCGCGTACACATCCGCAGAAACCCGCGCGTGATCGATCCCGAAGAGCTAGCTTGGCGGCCGTGGGAGAGCTTCTGGGCAAAGTTCTGGTAGTGGATGATGACGAGGTCATCCGACAACTCATCGCGGTCAACCTGACCCTGGAGGGGTTCCAGGTGGAGACCGCCTTCGACGGGCAGAACTGCCTGGATCGGGTGGGGGATGTGCAACCCGACGTGGTCACGCTGGATGTGATGATGCCCCGGATGGACGGCTGGACGACCGCCACCCGGCTGCGGAGCGATGACAGCACCAGGCACATCAAGGTGGTCCTGATCACCGCTCGCGCCCAGGAGGACGACAAGCGGCGGGGGTTCGCCATCGGGGTGGACGCCTACCTCACCAAGCCGTTCGACCCGGCCGAGCTCATCCAGGTCGTCCGCGACCTCGCGCTCTCGGCTCGCAGCGCCTGACGGCCCCCGCAGCGCCTGACGGCCGTGGCCGCGCCGGTCACCGCCGCCGGGCCGGTCTCAGACGAGGCCTTCCCTGCGCGCGACGGCGGCGGCCTGGGTACGGGAGGACACGCCCAGCTTGCCCAGGATGTTGGAGACGTGCACGCTCACCGTCTTCTGCGCGATGAACAGCCGCTCGGCGATCTCACGGTTGGACAGGCCTTCGGCCACGAGCTCCAGCACCTCCTGCTCCCGGCTCGTCAGCAGCCCCGACTGCGCCGAGGTGAACCTCGCCCGGCGGCCCAGCTCCTCCAGGGCCGCTCCGAGCGGCCGGGCGCCCAGGGAGGCGGCGGCCTCGACCGCCCGTTCCCACTCCTCCCGCGCCGTGTCACGGTCACCGGCCGCCAGCAGCGCCTCCGCCAGCCTCCAGCGCGAGCGGGCGACCTCGTAGACGAAGCCGAAGTCGAACGCCTCGACCACCGCGCGCCAGGCGTCGACGTCGAGGCGCCCGTGGGCGCGGTGCCACTCGGCCTCCGCCCGGGCCAGCCAGGCCATCCCCTCGGGCCCGATCCAGCCCTGGCCTGATCCCTGGCCGCCGGTGACGGGCGCCCTGGCCCGCTCCAGGAGGACGTCGGCGGCCTCGGCGCGTCCCAGGTCCGCCAGCGCCCACAGACCGGTCGCGCTGAGCCGGATGGCGGCGGGATTGCCGGGATGGGTGGTCCCCAGCGCCGTCTCGATGTGGCCGAGCGCGCTCTCCGGGTCGCCTCGCCACAGGGCGTGTTCGGCGGCCAGACCGTGTCCCATGTAGGAGACGAACGCGTCGGAGTGGAAGGGCGCCATCCAGGAGAGGCGTTCCTCCACGGCGGGCAGGCCCCGCGCCACCTCGACGAAGAGGGCGAAGGAGGAGAGCAGCGCCTCGGCCGGGGTTCCCACCCGGATGCCGAACCCGGACGCGACCTTCTCCGCCGCGTCCCACTCCCCCGCCACATAGTGGATCAGCAGGCGCAGGAAGCGCAGGTCGGTTCCGAAGGTGCTCCAGTCGAGCCCGGTCTCGTGGGCCAGCCGCAGGCCCCGGTCGGTGGTGACCGCCGCCTCGGCCAGGTCACCGGTCTCGTACTGGAACCGGGCGTACTGGAAGATCGCTCGCAGGTCGATGGCCAGATCGCCGGATTGTTCCGCCGAGGCGCACGCGAGCAGTTCCTTGGCCCGGGTGATGTCCCCGCCGAGCGCGGCGAAGGAGCCCAGGGTGATCAGCGCGCTGGTCTCCGCGTCGGTGGCGCCGCTGGCGCGGGCCTTCTCGATCGCCCGCAACGCGAGTGACTCCACCTCGTCGTCCCGGTCGGTCCAGTAGAGCGCGCGCGCGTAGGTCGCCAGGGCCCGGGCGAGTACGGGCTCCTCCTCCGCCGCCTCGACGGCGGCCCGGGCCGCGGCGATGGCTCCCTCCTCGTCCGCCTCGTCGCCCTTGTCGATGAGGACGTAGGCCAGTCTCTCGTTGACCTCGGCCGACGGCGGCAGCCTCCGCAGCTGGGCGATGGCCCGGTGGTTGTCGCCGCTGTCGGCCGCCGCGGCGGCGCTGCGCATGGAGAGGCGCAGGTGGTCGGTCCCGGCGAGGCGTTCGGCGTCGTCGACCCGGTCCCAGAGGCTGAGGGCCTGCTCGTAGTGGCGGTGGGCCTCGGCGGGCGCGCCGAGCCGCTCGGCGCGGCGCCCGGCCTCGACCGAGGCGGCCAGCGCCCCGGCGAGGTCGTGGCTGGCCAGGTAGTGGTGGGCGAGTTCCGCCGCGGCGCCCTTGCGGGCCGTCAGCAGCCGGGCGAACTCGGCGTGCAGGCGGGTCCGCTCGCCGGGCAGCAGGTCGGTGTAGACGGCCTCCTGGAGCAGCGCGTGCCGGAAGGCGTAGCCGTACTCGCCGGAGGGCTGCAGCAGCCCTCGCGAGACGATCTCTCTCATGGCCTCTTCGAAGGCCATGTCGTCCAGGCCTGAGGCCTCCTGGAGGAGGTCGTGGTCGACCCGCCGCCCCGCGACGGCCGCGCCGCGCAGCACCCGCTGGGCGGGGTCGGAGAGCATCTCGGCCCGGGAGAGCAGCAGGCTGGCCAGGCCGTCGGGCATCGAGCAGCCCTCGATCGCGGCCTCCAGCAGTTCCTCGGCGTAGAAGGGATTGCCCTCGGCGCGCTCGACCACCTCGTCGATCATCCGGACGTCGGTGCCGCCGAGCGTGGCGACGTAGTCGGCCATCTCCCCGCGGTCGAGCGGGCTCAGCTCGACGGAGGTGACCAGGGGAAGGCGCTTGAGCTCGGCGAGGACCCTGCGGAGGGGGTGACGCCGGTGCAGGTCGTCGGTGCGGTAGGTGCCGACCAGGCAGACCCGTTCGGTCTGGAGCATCCGGCTGAGGAAGACGAGCAGGTCACGGGTCGACTGGTCGGCCCAGTGCAGGTCTTCCATGATCAGCAGTATCGGCTGGGTGGCCAGGAACCCGAGGACCGAGCCGAACAGCTGCTGCTGGGTGAGGCCCGAGGCGCTCTCGGGCCCGGCGTCGGCGACCCCGGGCAGCAGCCTGCCCAGCAGGGGGCGCTCCTCGATCGCCGCGCGCAGCTCCCCCTGCGCGCCGCGCAGGGCGTCGGCCAGCGGGAGGTACGGCAGGGCGTCGCCGAGCTCCGCGCACTGCCCGATGAGTACGGCGAAGCCCTTCTCCCTGGCCCGCTCGGCCAGCTCCGTCACCAGCCGGGTCTTGCCGATGCCCGCGTCCCCGCCCACCAGGGCGACCCCAGCCATGCCTCCGGCCGCGGACTGCAGCACGGTGAGCAGCCGATCGATCTCGACCAGCCGTCCCACCAGGGTGCTATGCACCTTTTGCGACCCCACAACGGCGAGTATGTCACGGACCACCGGCAATCCGATTGGTCCACCGATTCACCGGCGGATTGGCCTCACCGCGACACCGGAACTCCCCCTAGTGTCAGGCCCATGGTGTCGATGTCCACATTCCTGCTGTTCGTGGTGGCCTCCCTCGCGCTGGTGCTCATCCCGGGCCCGAACCACCTCTACATCGCCGCCCGCGGCATCTCGCAGGGCCGGGCGGCGGCGATGGCCAGCGCGTTCGGCGTGGAGGCCGGCACGCTGGTGCACATCGCCGCGGCCGCCGCCGGGCTCTCGTACGTGATCGCCCGGTCGGCGACCCTGTTCAACGTGATCAAGTGGGCGGGCGTGCTCTATCTCCTCTACCTGGGAGTCCGGGCCCTGACCAGCAGGCAGGAGTTCGCCACCCGGGAGACCGCCCCGCAGCCGCTGCGCGCGGTCTTCCTCGAAGGCGTCCTCGTCAACGTGCTGAATCCCAAGGTGACCCTCTTCTTCCTGGCGCTGCTGCCCCAGTTCGTCGTCCCGGAGGCCGGAGCCGTGCCGCTGCAGATCGTCATCCTGGGCGGCACGCTGCTGCTCCTGGGGCTGATCTCCGACATGATCTACGCCGCGGGCGCGGGTGCGCTCGGCAGGCGGCTGCGGAACCGGACGAGGTCGCTGGGCTACGTCAGCGGTGCGGTCTACCTGGGGCTCGGCGTGGCGACCGCGCTCTCCAGCCGCCCGGTCTGATCTCCGGCCCCCTTCTCCGGCCGTCCCGCCCGATCCCCGGCTCCGCTCTCCGGCCGTCCGGCCCGGCCTCCGTCCGCCTGGTCGTACAGGTCGCCCAGCAGGCGGGCCAGCGGCCCGGGCGCGGCGAGCACGCCCAGGTGCCCGCGGCGCGGGACCAGGATCAGCCGTCCGTCCCGGCAGGCCCGCAGGAAGTCGCGCTCGTTCGCGCGGAACGGGTCGCGGGCGCCGTTGACCAGCCACACCCGCCCCGGATACGCCGACAGCGCCGCCAGCTGGTCATGCCCGGCGACGGCGGTGACGGCCTGGGGCATCACCGCGCAGGACAGCCCTCCGGCCACCATCGCCTCTCCGGCCGGACCGGGCAGGGCGCGGCGCAGGCCGTACGCGCTGATCCTGTCGGCCAGGGACGGGTCCCGGGCGGCCAGGGAGGCCAGGGACCGGTAGATCCAGGCGTAGCGGCCGGGCAGGGCCGTGCATCCCAGGGCGGCCAGTCCCGCCACCCGTCCGGGGAACCGCTCGGCCACGGCGATCCCGACGTAGCCGCCGAGGGAGAGCCCGGTCACGAACGCCCGCCCGCCGACCTCGTCGATCGCGGCGGCCACCGCCGACGTCGCCGCCTCCATCGTGAACGGCTCTCCCCGCCGGGTCCCGTGCCCGGGCAGGTCCACCGCCACGGCGGGCCGATCGAGGCGGTCCATCACCGGACCCCACATGGTCGCGCTGACGCGGATTCCGTGAACGAAGACGACCGGCACCATGAGAACCTCCCGATCCAGAAACACAACGCACCGTTGCGTTGTGCAACACGCTACCCTGAGATCCATGGCACCGCGCAAGCAACAGGAGATCTTCCAGGCGACACTGGCCCAGCTCGCCGAGAGGGGATACGAGGGGCTGACCGTCGAGGGGGTGGCGGAGCGCTCCGGGGTCAACAAGACCACGATCTACCGCTGGTGGCCCTCCAAGGCCGCGCTGCTGGCCGCCGCGCTCGTCGAGGCCGACACCCTGGCCATGGAGGCGCCGGACACCGGGAGCCTCCGCGGCGACCTGGAGGCGCTGGTCCGGGGCATCGCCGCGCTGCTCACCCGGCCCCCGGCGGCCGATGTCGCGGTGGCCGCGCTCGGCGCCGCCGTCCACCATCCCGAGCTGGCGGAGACGGCCCGCCGCTTCTTCGCCGACCGGTTCGCCCGAGAGGAGCAGATCTTCGAGCGGGCCAGGCGGCGCGGCGAGCTCCGTGAGGACGCCGACCCGATGCTGATCACGGACCTGCTGGGCGGCGCGGTCTGGCTGCGAACGGTCTTCCGCGGGCTCCCCCTCGACGAGGGTTTCGCCGCCGAGGCGGTGCGGACGGTGCTCGACGGATCCGCCCCGGCCCGATCACCGGCCTGATCCCGGATCCGGCGTCCCCGGCCACCGGCCTGAGCCCGGCCCCCCTGATCCCCGGACCCGGCGTCCCCGGATCCGGGCGTGCGGCTCAGCTTGAGAGCGCGGCCGGAATGCGGTCGAGGATCGGGTACGGCATCAGCCCGTAGGCGTAGAAGTCCACCGCGTCGGCCCCGGCGGCCCGGACCGCGCGGACCTTGGCGGCGAGACGGTCGGCCGAGTCCGTGTCGGGCGGGCCGGGCCTGAGCACGACCCGCAGTTCCCGCTCCTTGCCCGTCGAACGGCGGTAGGCGCCCACGTCGTCGGCGACCCGGGCGGCGTCCCGGGCGTAGCCGAGCACCCCGAGCGAGGGCACCAGGTCGCCGAGGGCGACCACGTCCACCCCGAGCTGCCAGGCGTCGTGCGCGGCGAGAACCGGCGAGGGCAGGCCGTCGGCGTACCCCTTCACCGCCCCGGTGCCGTCCAGGAAGACCAGGCGCGACCCCTCGTCGGCGACGGCCGCGGCGATCTCGGACACCAGGGACGTCACCGCCTCGGAGCGGGCCCGCGCGTAGGCCACCACCTCGGGACCGGCGTAGGCGGTCAGCGCCGCCCGGGTCACCTCCCCCTCGGCGGGCGGGTCGCCGTCGAGCACGCCGCCCACGATCCTGGCGCACTCGTGGCGGGCCGCCTCGGCGTCGACGCCCAGATCGGCGGCGCGGCGCATGCAGAAGTCGCAGAAGCACAGCCCGATCAGGAACAGGTCCATCGGCCCGAGCGCGACGAAGCTCCGCTCGTGGTGGTAGCCGTGCCCGAAGGCGCCGAAGTGCAGTCCCTCGGCGACCACGCTGTCGACGCCCTGCCGGGCCACGGCCCGGGCCAGCGCGACCGCGTAGAGGCGCACGTCGGGGTGGGACGGGCACAGGTCGGCGAGCGAGCCCCGGTCGCCGAAGCAGTTGCGCACGGTCACGTCGGGGTGGACGTCGCCGAGGGTCACGCTGTGCAGGAACACGGTCCAGCCGTGCAGTTTGAGCCCGCGCTCGGCGGTGGCCCTGCGGAGCGCGGCCAGGGGTGCCTCCTCCGCCCCCGCCTGGACGGGCGGGACCAGGCGGAGCCCGCCGAACAGGTCCGCGGGCGGGAGGAAGTGCACCCCGTCCCGGCGGATCGTCACCCGGGACGAGCCGTGCGGGGTCACGTCCCGGGTGCGGTGGTAGGCGGCGGCCACGGTCACGCCGGTCACGCCGTATCCGGCGACGCGGTCGAGGACCGGCTGCAGGCCCTCGCCTCGCACGTCCTCGACGTAGACGTACACCGAGCTGTCCAAGCCGCCGCCCCCTCCCGCTGTCGGTCAGCCTCTGGTCGGACTCTAACGCCCCTTGTATGCCACGAAGTCGATCTCGACCAGGATGTCCATCAGGTCGGAGCCGACGGTCGTGCGGACCGGGTAGGGCTTGGTGAAGTAGGACTTGTAGGCCTCGTTGTAGGCGGCGAAGTCGCGCTTGAGGTGCTGCAGGTGCACCGTCGACTTCACCACGTCGTCGAAGCCCAGGCCGTGCGCCGCGAGGACCGCACCGAGGTTGCGCATCGTCTGGTGGGTCTGCTCGGCCACGTCGGAGCCGACGACCTCGCCGGTCACCGGGTCCAGCGGGCCCATGCCCGAGGTGTAGACGAAGTCGCCGATCACGAGACCCTGGGAGTAGGCGCCGACCGGCGCCGCGCCCTCGTCGGTCCGCAGCTCAACCTTGCCGCTCATCTGTCCGTCCTTGTCCGAGCCCGGGAGATCCGGGCGCCCCTGGGAAACCCTAGAAACAGGTGGTGATCAGGTCCACCACGGTGTAGTCGTCGTCCACCACCGGCATGGCCCGCCACTTGTCGAAGGCGGTGCACGGATGGGAGATCCCGAACGACACCAGGTCCCCCGGCCGCACCGGGGAGTCCGGCGCGAGCCGCAGGACCGCGTGCTGGTCCTGGACCTTGAGAACGGTAGCGCCCTCGACCGCGCCGCGTGGCACCGGCAGCCCCTCGTCGAAGGGGGCGTCCCGCTTGCCGAACCCGACGACGGCCAGACCGGGCTCGGGGACGGACAGCACGTGCGCCCAGATCTCCAGCGCGGGACGGAGCTCGCCCTCGATCCGGGTGTACGGCGTGCGCTCGCGGTAGTAACCGTCGTCGTGGGAGACGTACGCCCCGCTCCGGAGCATGATCGTTGCCTGGCAGGCGGCCAGCTCCCGGCCGATCACGTCGAACCACTGGCTGCCGCCCACCGACAGGATCGGGTTCCTGACCCGCAGGTGCTCCAGAGCCTCCATCAGCCGGTGCAGGTAGCGCCGGACCTCGGCGGCCGAGGGCAGCGAGCCCTCGTACCCGGCCACGCCGGCGAGCTCCACACCGGGTGTCGCCTGGGCCGCGGCGGCGACCTCCAGCAGCTCCTCCAGGGTCCGGCTGCCGGCCCGCCCGCCCTCGTGGCCCAGCTCGGCCAAGACCCGGAACGGCCGGGGCCCGGCGTGTTCGCCCAGCTTCTCCACTCCGGCCACCGAGTCCACGAAGCAGAGGAACTCGAACGACGGGTCCCCGGCGAGCCGTGCCGCCAGGGCGTCGAGCGCGGCCGGGTCGAAGATCTGGTTGGCGAGCAGCACGCGGGACACCCCGAACTCGCACAGGGTGAGCGCCTGGCTCGGGGTGGCGGCGGTCAGGCCCCAGGCTCCCGCGTCGAGCTGTGCCCGGACGATCTCGGGCGACATGGTCGTCTTGGCGTGGGGGACGAGCGTCAGCCCGTGTTCGCGCGCGAAGCCGGCGAGTGTGGCGATGTTGTGCCGCAGAGCGCTCCGGTGCAGGACCATCACCGGGAAGGTGAACGCTCCCCCGAACAGCGACTCGCCCACGACCCTGCCGGGATCCACGATCCCCTTCACCCGCCGCCCCTCTCGTCCGCCGGCGGCCCACCGCGGCCGCCTCCCGAGGACCCTATCCTCACGGCCGGGGCGAGGATCCGGACCACCCCGCGATCCCCCGATCCCGGGTCAATCCTGGTTCGGGATCCAGTCCGTCCGCCCGGAGACGCAGGAGGGCCCGGACGGAACCGGCCGTTCGGCGAGCAGCTGCCGCGCCCGTTCCCTGGCGAGGTTCCAGCCGTTCCACGGATCGGGGCGGTCGAGCCGGTTGATCTGGACCACCTCCCGCAGCACACAGCTGCGGGTCGGTTCGGGCAGCCGGTCCAGCGCCGGTACGGCCTCCGCCCCGAGATCGCTGAGGTACGCCTGGTCCAGCCGGTCCACACCCCGGATGCTGAGCTGGGACTCGGCCACCCGCAGGTCCGGGTTCCAGATCGCGAAGGCCAGCAGGCCCGCGCCCGTCATCACGACCGCGCTCCGCGGCAGCCAGCCGGCGGCCCGGCCGGTGAGCCGTACCGCGCCCGCGACGAGGACCAGCGCGAAGATCCCGCCCAGCCACCAGATGGCCGCCCCGACCGAGGCGCGGAGCCGGGTGTAGCCGTAGGCGTCGACGTAGAGGTCCAGCCGGTACATGGCGGAGATCAGGATCACCACCGTCAGAGCGGACAGCAGGCCGAGCAGCCCGGCCATCAGCCACCGGTCCCGGCCCTGCAGTTCGAGCGCCCCCGAGGCGAGCGCCACGATCGCCAGGACGAACACGCTGACGACCACCAGCTGGAAGAAGCCCGAACGGGCGTACTCGGCGTAGGTGAGACCGGTGGTCGACACCAGCCACCGGTCGCTGCCGAACAGGACCGCCAGCTGCATCACCACGAACGTGCCGAAGAGCAGGTTGAGCGCGACCAGCGGCGTCACCCACAGCCCCCGGCCGACCCGCAGCCGCACGTCGGGCCCCTTCGGCTCGACGACCGGCCGCAGGCCCACCAGCACGGACGAGGCGACGGCCACCGCGAAGACCACGAACACCATGATTCGCAGCGGCAGGTCCTCCGCCCAGTTCACGGTGAACACCCGCTCCACCGCCTCGGCGAACACCGCGTCCGCCGAGGCGAACAGCGCACCGAAGATCGCGACCAGCACGACGGTGATCCCGAGTCCGAGGAGCGTGGGCACCAGCCGTCGCCGGGCCGCCGTCCCCCTCCCCTTCACCGGCGCGGCCAGGAACCACGGCACCGGCAGCAGCCCCAGCACCACCGAGAACCCGCCCCTGATCACCCCGAGCCAGCCGCGCCCGGCCCCCGACAGAGCGAGCGCGGCCATCAGGAACCCGGCGAGGAGCAGCAACCCGATGAGCCAGTCGGCGTCCCGGAAGACCGCCACCGCGACGAGTCCGTACGCGATCACTCCCATCCCGATCGACCAGGGAGTGAGCCGGCGGCGCACGGCCGGCAGCGACGCCGCCCCCATGGCGACCGCCACCAGCGCGATCCCCAGACCCGCCGCGCTGCCCGGCAGGGCGACCGCCGCGAGCACACCCACGAGCGCGCAGGCGGCGAGCACCCACCGCGGGGTGTCCGGCAGCTCGGGCCGGGGGAGGACCGACGGCGCCACGTAGCCGCCGTTCGCCTGGCCCCAGCCCGTGTCGTCCGGTGTCCCGCCGCCCGGCGCCGCCGTACGGGACCCGGGCTGCTCGTAACCGGTCCACATGCCGCTGGGCGGCGTGGTGGCCCCGATGACCGTGCCGATGAACGCTCCGACCACCGGGGCGAGCACTCCCAGCGCCAGGCCGAGCCCGAGCTCCAGGGAGCTGACGACGAAGCCGACGAGCACGCCGACGAACAGCCCGATGACCCCGCCGACGAAGAATCCGGCGATCGCCCCCCACCAGCTGCGGACCTGCTCCGGGGGCGCGAACGCGGGGCCCCCGGCCCCGGATCGTACGGGCGCGGAAGCCGCGGCGGGCACGGGTGGTGCGGGCGCCGGGGAGGAGAGCTCGGGCTTCGGGAACGGCGCGACCGGGAAACCGCCGGGCGGGGACGGGACCGGCTCCGGGGGCGCGCCGGGGGACGCCGGTTCCGGGGACGTGTCCGAGGCCGGCGGCGCGTCGGAGAGCTCCGGGGCCGGAGACGACGCCCCCGGAGACGACGATTCCGGAGACGATGCCCCCGGAGACGACGCTTCCGGAGACGACGGCTCGGCAGATTCCGGGGAGCCGCCATCGGCCGGGGCGTCGGCTGTGACGGCTGTGACAGCTGGAGCGTCCCCTTGGGACCGCGATTCGGAACCCGGTCCGGGGAGCACTCCGGCCTCCTGGACGGAACCGTCGTGAGCCTCCGGAGCGATGGCCCCGGGAGACGCGGAGGAAACAGGAGCGGACCCCGCGGGCGCAGGGGGATCCGGAGGGGACGACGTGTCCATCGTGATCCTTTCGGGGAGGTCGACCGCGATGCGGCAGCCGACGCCGTCTTCGACGCGGATGGAGCCGCCGTGAAGCTCGACGATCTCCTTGGTGATGGCCAGGCCCAGCCCGGCGCCGCCGTCGTCCGCCGCCCGCCCCGCGTCCAGGCGGGAGAAGCGCTCGAAGGCCCTGGCCCGGTCCTCCTCGGGGATTCCGGGCCCCTGGTCGATCACACGCAGCCGTACGCCGGGCCCCTCGCAGCCGGCGGAGAGCACCACCACGCCGCCCGCGGGGCTGTGCCGTACCGCGTTGTCCAGCAGGTTCGCCAGCACCTGGGCCAGCAGGTCGGCGTCGGCCCGCACGCTCAGGTCCGCGGGCACCTCGCAGCGGGCCGTCACCTCCTCGCGGGCGAGAACCGCCTCGCGCAGCGCCTGCTCGCACAGGGGCCTCAGTTCGACGTTCTCCGGCTCGATCAGCCGGGCCCCGGACTCCAGCCGGGACAGGTCCAGCAGCTGGGCGACGAGGCGCCCGAGCCGCTCGGTCTGGGCCAGCGCCGTCCCGAGTGTCGCCGGGTCGGGTTCGGAGACGCCGTCCACCACGTTCTCCAGCACCGCGCGGAGCGCGGTGATCGGCGTGCGCAGCTCGTGGCTGACGTTGGCGACCAGCTCACGCCGTTGCCGGTCCACCTCGCCCAGGTCGGCGGCCATCGCGTTGAAGGCGCGGGCGAGCTCGCCGACCTCGTCGCGGGAGGTGGCCGTGACCCGCAGGCCGTACCGGCCCTCGGCGATCGTCTGGGCGGCGGCGGCCATCTCCCGCAGCGGCTTGGTCATCCCCCGGGCCAGCAGCTGCACCATGATCAACGCGAGTACCGCCGCCACCGCGACGCGTACGTCCCGCGAGAATCCGGCGTTGATGCCGACCTCGTTGACGAGGAACGCCGCGGCCACGGCCAGCAGGATCACCATGCCGAGCTTGACTTTGATCCGGCCCAGGAAGTCGAGAGGTCTCAATGGTCTGCGCATTTCAGTGTTCGACTGCCGGGAAGGGCGACTGGTTCGCCGCGACCCGGAACGGACAGGCTGGTCAGGACCGCACGAGGGCGTAGCCGACCCCGTGGACGGTGCGGACGACGCCGGAGCCGAGCTTGCGGCGCAGGGCCCGCACGTGGCTGTCGACCGTCCGGGTGGCCGCGGCCTCGGAGAAGCCCCACACGTCGGCCAGGAGCCGTTCCCGCTCGAACACCTGCCCCGGCCGTTCCGCGAGGCGGCGCAGCAGGTCGAACTCGGTCCGGGTCAGCTGGACCTCCTCCCCCCGCACGTAGACCCGTCGCTCGGCGGTGTCGATCTCGACGTCGCCGATCCGCAGGACCGTGTCGTCCGCGGCCAGCTGGGAGGCGCGCTCCACCCGCCGCAGCAGCGCGTGCACCCGCGCGACCAGCTCGCGCATGCTGAACGGCTTGGCCATGTAGTCGTCGGCGCCCACTCCGAGCCCCACGAGGAGGTCGGTCTCCTCGCCCAGCGCGGTCAGCATGAGCACCGGAACCGGCCGGGCCGCCTGCATGCGGCGGCAGACCTCCAGCCCGTCGAGGCCGGGCAGCAGCCGGTCGAGGACCACCACGTCGGGCTCGGCCTTCGCGTACGCCGCGAGCGCCTCCTCTCCGTCCCCGGCGATCCGCACGTCGAAGCCCTCCGCGACGAGCCGGTGCCGTACGGCCCGCGCGATCGTCGCGTCGTCCTCGACCACGAGGATCCGTCGTTGCTGAGGAGTAGCCATGGCGTGAGCTTAGGCGCGGTCTGTGCAGACAACTGACGGTGAATTGTGAAGATTCCGCGCAGCTTGGAGGTCTCACCCGCCCCTCGCACCGGCGCGATCCCCGGCAGGAAACCGGGAGCGGCGACGGGCCGGTGATGGGTTATCGTCACAAAAGGATCGACTTTTCCGCATATCTACGGCGAATCGGGATGGAAATCGACGGTCCGCCGAGCGCGGAATCACTCCGCCTGCTGCACCGGGCGCACGTGGATCGGGGACGCTCTCCACGAGCCGATCCCGCTGGTCGAGGGCGTCTACCGGCGGGGGCCCTTCTCCTACGGCCTGCGCCCGTCGGAGACGGTGCCCGGCGGCTGGCGATTCGACCACGATCCGCGGGGCGCCTTCCTGGGCATGGACTTCGGGCCCGAACCTGTGGAGATGTCGGCTTTCGCCGAGATGCACAAGCACCTGTCCACGTCCCCGGACTCCGGCTTCGTGCAGGTGACCACGGTCCAGCGGCGTGACGCGACCGGCGCCGACGTTCTGCGCGGCCTGGTGCTCACCCGGGTGGGCAACCGGGAGGACCGGCTGACCGTCGAGACGTCGGACGACTACTTCGCGCTGCTGGCCGACGTCTTCGGGCTCACCCTCGACGACGTCGCCCCCGCCGAGCGCGCCGCGCTCTGGGACCGGCTCGTGGCCGCGCACGAGGTCTGGCGGAAGGAGAACGGATCGTGAGCCGCACGGACCCTGAGCCGTGGGAACCGTGAGCCGCACGGGTCCTGAGCCGTACGGACCGTGAACCTCTCGGCCCGTACGGCTCACCCGGCGGCGGGGCCGCCCCTCAGCTGAAAATCATCCTCCGGCCGGTGACCCGGTAGCCGACCCGGTCGAACGACGCCGCCATGGGCGCGTTGCCGACATCGGTGTTGTCGGTCACCTGGGGCACCCCCTCGGCGCTGAAGATGTGCAGCGCCTCGGCCACCAGGTCGTCGGCGTAGCGGTGGCCCCGGTGCTCGGGGAGCACGCCCAGGTAGCCGATCGTGGCGTTGTAGGAGTTGCGGGTGGGCATGACGATGCCCACCGGCTTCCCGTCGCCGTCGTACGCCAGCCGCCAGCGGTCGCGCCCGCCGGGGAACCCACCTGGATCGGCCAGGTCGGCCAGGGTCTCCCGGGCGGTCGCCTCCGGGCCCTTCTCCTCCGTCGTGCGGCGGTCCCAGTCGTCGAGGCTGCCGGACAGGATCCGGGAGAGCAGCTCGACGATCACCGTGTCGTCGGTGGCCGGGGTGAAGGCGAGCCGGGTGGAGCGGGGCGGCAGGCCGTACTCGGGGGCCCAGCGCAGGTTCAGCCGCTCGACCCTCATGCGCAGCCCGGCCTTCTCGGCGGCGGTGATCCGGGCCTCGGCGTCGGCGCGGGCGTCGGGGCGCTCCCGCCAGTCGCTCGGGAGGAAGAGGTGGTACTCCGGGCGGTCGCCGGCGGGCGAGGAGTAGTCGGGCGTGACCAGCGCGGCGTAGGCGGCCCGGAGCAGGGCGGCGCCCGCCTCGACCCCCTCGGGGCCGGGGCCCGGGTCGAACCAGTCGAGGCTGAGCGGGTGGTCGAAGTCGTCGGGGGCCCAGAACCCGGCCCGGGCGACCACCTCGTCGCCGCGGAGGGCGACCCACACCCATCCGGACCGGTAGCCGAGTTCCTCGAAGGAGAGGGTCCGCGCGCCCACGCCGGAGGTCGGCGGGGTGGCGTAGCGGTGGAAAACATCGAACTCGTCCGTGTCGAGCGGACGGAAGATCAGATCAGACAAGCGAAACTCCGGAAGCGAGTGTGCGCTCTCCGGGCTCAGGCGTCCTGCCGCCCGAGGTGAGAGCGCGTCATCAGGGTGGACATCCGCTCCTCACCTCCTCGTGGTCGAAGGGATCGCCAGCCTATCGATCAACCCGTCCGAGATCAACGGCTTATCCGGGCGGAACCGGGCGGACACGCCGGACGGCGGTGCGCCCGGGGTCAGAAGACGATGCACCCGGAATCAGGAGACCGGTATCAGGAGACCAGTGAGATTCCTGTTCTTTGGCCCGCATCGCGGTCAATGGCTATCTTTTGTCGGCGACAAGCTGTCCGCGACGGAGCAGCGGGTCTTCTGGGCGTGGCAGGCCGGTTAACGAGGTGAGCAGGATCGACACGCGAGTGCTGGCGGGCCGTTACCGCCTGCTCAACCCTCTCGCCGAGGGCGGCATGGGCACGGTGTGGCTCGCCTCCGACGAGACGCTCCGCCGCGACGTGGCGGTCAAGGAGGTGCGGCTCCCGCCGGACCTGCCTCCCCTCCAGCGGCAGGACGTCTGCGCCGCCGCGCTCCGCGAGGCCAACCTGGCCGCCCGGCTCAAGCACCCGTCCATCGTCACGATCCACGACGTGGTCGTCGAGGACGACCGCCCGTGGATCATCATGGAGCTCCTCACCGGGGAGTCGCTGGAGAAGATCGTCCGGGACCGGAGGCCGCTCCCTCCGCTCCAGGCGGCCCGCGCGGGCGTGGGCATCCTCAGCGCCCTGGTCGCCGCGCACGCCGCCGGGGTGCTGCACCGGGACGTCAAGCCGGGCAACATCTTCCTCACCAGGACCGGCAAGGCCGTCCTCACCGACTTCGGCATCGCCGTCGCCGAGGGCGACGGCGTCTCCGCGCAGACCAGCCGCCTGGTCGGTTCCCCCAACTACATCGCCCCGGAACGGCTGCGCGGTGAGCGCGGAGGAACCTACTCCGACCTGTGGTCGCTGGGCGCCACGCTCTACTTCGCCGTCGAGGGCGTGCCACCGCACCCCGCCGACACCCCCATCTCGGCGATCAGCCGGGTGCTCACCGAGCCGCCCCGGCCGCCCGAGCGCGCGGGTGAGCTGGGCCCGCTGCTGATGCGCATGCTGCATCCCCTGCCCGCGGCCCGGCCGTCCTTCGACGACGTCTCCCGCGAACTCCAGGAGATCGCCTCCGGCCGTCAGGCCCCCGGCTCCCCGGCATCCGAACCCTTCGTCCTCCCCGATTCCCCGGAACCCCCGGGGCCCCGGCCAGGGCTCACGGGAGCGGGACCCACCGGATCGGTCCCCACCCGCCGGGCGTCGTCCCTCGTCCGCCCCGCGCGCGGACGGAGCGCGCTGCTGTGGGCCGTCACCGAGGTGGCCGCGGTCGCGGTGATCGTCGCCGCCACCGCGGGCGTGGTCCACCTCACCGAGGACCGTACGGCGCCCGCCGCGCCGGCGAAGCTCAGCGAGAAGCCCGGCGCCTTCGCCACCCCGGTGGACCTGTGCGGGCTCATCAGCACGGAGCGGGCCAAGCAGCTCCTGCCCGCCCTGACCGGCGCGGGGAAGGCGACCAACAGGGGCGGCTGCGCGTGGACGACCTCCGGCAAGGGGCTGGTGGTCGAGCCCGCCGGCCAGGACGAGCAGTGGGGCAAGAGCCCCCGCCAGGCCCACGAGCTGTTCGTCAACCAGCGCAACGCCGTCATTCCCAGCGGCCAGCTCTCCTGGAGCTGGGCGGACATCTCGGCCGGGGCGCGTTCGGCCAGGAGCACCGGTCCGCTGCCGGTGCGGCCCGCCGGGGACGAGGCGTTCGGCTACGACGTCTACGAGAACCGCAGGACCGGCAGGCTTGAGCAGAGCTACGTGACGCTCCGCGTCGACAACCTGGTCGTGGAGGTGGCCTACACCGTGGTGGACGGGACCAAGGACGGCCCGGCGATCCGAAGTGGCGCCCACACCGCCGCGCTCTGGGTCGCGGAGGCGTTGAACAAACAGAAGGCGGCGGGATGAACCACGCAGACACCCCCCGGCAGGGCAGGCACGCCGGCTCCGGATCGGGCAACGGAGGCCGCGGATCGGGCGTCGGCGTCCCGGCATCCGGCTCCCGTGCTCCGGCTCCGGGGTCGGGCGGCCCGGCATCGAGCCTGGGCAGCCTGGGGTCGAGCTCCGCGAACCTCGGCGGTCCCGTTCCGGGTTCCGACATCCTCAGCTCCGCGTCCGGCGGGCTCACGGAGCCGGGGCAGACGTCGCTGGAGTTCCTCATCGGGCGGGACGGCCCCGTGTCCCCGGCCCGGACCGCCACGATCGGCCTGGCCGTACTGGACCAGATCGTGACCGTTCACCGGCGCGGAGCGGTCCACGGTGACGTACGGCCCGCCTCGGTGCTGATCGGTCCGGGCGACCGGGTGCTGCTGGCCGCTCCCGCGGTCAGATCTCCTTCCTACACGGCTCCCGAAGGCGTCACCGGACCGGCCTCGGACCTGTGGTCGCTCGGCGCGACCCTGTATGCCGCCGTCGAGGGCTACACCCCCACTCCCGGCGCCCCGATGCGCAACGCGGGCCCGATCGCCCCGATCCTGGTACGGCTGCTCTCCGGTGACCCCACGCTCCGTCCCGACGCGGACGCGGTGCGCACGGCCCTTCTGGAGATCTCCCCGGGCCGTCCCGGGCTCCCCGGTCTCCCCGGGCTCCCGGTCCCCCCCGCCCCGTCCGAGCCCGCGCCCGCCGCCCTCCGGCCGAACGCCACCCTCACCCTCCCCACGTCGCCGGAGGCCGTACCGGAGGCGGCGCCTCTCGTCGGACCACGGCCCTTCGTTCCCGAGATCGCTGCCGTCGCTCCGCCGCCCGCCATGCCCGCGCCGGTCCTGCCCGCGCTGAACTCTTTCGCCTCCGCGCCGGACGTCTCCGCCGCACCGGTCCCCTCCGCCGCGCCGGACGTCTCCGCCGCACCGGCCCCGTCCACCACGCGGGACGCGACGCGGGACGCCGCCGTACAGGCCGGTCCCGTGCCGGAGGACGACGCCACCGCTCCCGCGCGCCCGCGCCCGGACGGGAACCCGCCCGCCTCGCGGGACCTCCTCCCCGTCCCGGTCGCCGCCCCGGATGCCGCCTCCCCGTCGCGGGCGTCCGACGACTCCACCGCCCCGACCCAGCTCTCGCCCGGCCCGCAGGGCATCCTCGTGCCCCGCTCGATCGTGGCCCTGACGGGTGTGCTGCTGGCCGGCATGGCGGTCACCATCGGCCTCCTGCTCGGTCCCACGCTGGGCGGTCCCCCGGAGGAGGCCGCACCCGAGCCCACCCCCACCGGGACCAAGGGCCGTTTCGCCACCGCCCCCCGGGCGTGCGGTCTGCTCACCGACGAGCAGGCCGCCGAGGTGGTCCCCGGCTTCCAGAGCTCCGAGGTCGAGATCGCCGAGTGCAACTGGCTCAACCGGGACTGGCGCAAGCCGAGCGCGGAGAAATACGACCTGCGCGTACGGCTGGTCGCCCAGAAGCAGGACGGTTCGGAGATCAACCGGGCCAAGGAGTATTTCGCGAGCAAGAAGAAGGACACCCTCGACAAGGGGCAGCTGGCCACCCCCAAGGCCCTGCCTCCCCAGGACATGGCCGGAGTCGGCGAGGAGGCGTTCATCTCCGCCGCGTACAGCACGATCAACCTCTACGGCGGGTCCTACAAGGTGACCGTGGTCTTCCGGGTCAGCAACCTGATCGCCGAGGTCGAGTACGAGCGGGGCGGCGTCAAGGGGGACCCGGACGGGAAGCTCGCGGAGAACGCCGGGAAGACCGCCCGCTGGCTCGCCGAGGCCCTGCAGACCCATGGCTGAGGTGTCCGCGGGAACGGCCCGGCGGAACGCCGGTCCGGGCGAGTGCGAGGTGAGCCGGTGACAGGCGAGTACGGGGTGAACCGGTGACGGACGATCGTGAGGTGAGCCGGTGACGGGCGAGGCGCTCCCGGTGCTGGCGGGCCGCTACCGGGCGCTCCAGCGCCTCGGCGCGGGCGGCATGGGCGTGGTCTGGCGGGCCCGCGACGAGCTGCTCCATCGCGAGGTGGCCGTCAAGGAGGTCACGTTCGGTCCGCACCTGCCCGAGGCGCAGCGGGCCGAGCTGCGGGAGCGGACGCTCCGCGAGGCCAGGGCCGCGGCCCGGCTGAGCCACCCGTCCATCGTGGCCGTGCACGACGTCATCGCCCAGGACGGCCGCCCGTGGATCGTGATGGACCTGGTCCGGGGGCACTCCCTCGACCAGGTGATCCGCGCCCGCGGTCCGCTGCCGCCGGAGCGGGTGGCCGCGATCGGCCTGGCCGTCCTCGACGCGCTGGCCCTCGCGCACAGCCGGGGCATCGTGCACCGCGACGTGAAACCGGCCAACATCATGATCGACCAGGACGGCGGCGTGCTGCTGACCGACTTCGGCATCGCCACCCTGGAAGGGGACGTCCAGCTCACCTCCCCGGATGCGCTGGTCGGCTCCCCCGGCTACATCGCCCCGGAACGGCTGCGCGGCACCGGCGACGGCCCGGCCGCCGACCTGTGGTCGCTCGGCGCGGCGCTCTACGCAGCCGTCGAGGGCGCGGGGCCGTTCCAGCGCGGCACCCCGGTCGCCACCCTGGGCGCGGTGCTCACCCAGCAGACCCCGTACCCGTCCCGGGCCGGGGAGCTCGCCCCGGTGCTGCTGGCCGTACTCGCCAAGGACCCCCGCGAGCGGCCCGGAGAGAGTGCGCTCCGCGCCGCCCTGCGCGAGGTCTCCCAGGGCAGGCCCGCCGGACCGCTCTCCCCGGCGTCCTCGACGCCCCCGGGGTTCCCGGCGGCTCCGGTCACGGGGGAGCAGACCGCGCCCGCCCCTCGTGCGGCCCGAGGCTCGCGGACCGCGCGGAGCCGTACCGGACTGGTCGCCGGAGCGGGGCTGGCCGTCGTGGCGGCCGGGGTGGCCGCCGCGGTCCTCCTCACCTCGGGCGGTTCCGCGCCGCCCGTCCCCACGCCCACCGGCCCCGACCCCCGGACGGCCGGGCGCTTCCCCACCGCCCCCGAACTGTGCTCCCTGCTGACCGGCGCGCAGGCCCGGGCCGTCGCCCCCGGCGCCTCGCCGACCGAGATGCCGGCCAACCCGCAGCTCAAGCTGGAGCCGTCGTGCGTCTGGGAGAGCCCTGAGAACGACACGGAGATCCGCGTCTCCCTGACCGCGCACGGCCCCACCCCCGGGAAGACCGGCCCCGAGACCGCGCACGCGTTCTTCACCGCCGAACGCAATAAGATCGAGGCCGACGCGGGGAAGGGCCTGTTCGGCACCGTCGATCCGCTCAAGGACGTCAGCGGCGTCGGCGACGAGGCGTTCGCCTACGACGGGACCCTCCTGGATTCCCACGCCTCCAGCACCGTCCGCTTCCGTTCCAGCAACCTGCTGGTCACCGTCGACCTGTCGGTCCCGGGCAAGCGGGTCACCGCCACCCTGCGGCGGAACGCCCTGCGCACCGCCAGACTCGTCGCCCAGGGCTTGGAGCGGCGGGGATGAGCGATCCGAACCTGCTGGCCGGCCGCTACCGCCTGCTGGAGCGCCGCGACCCCACCGGAACGAGCTGGCGTTCCCGCGACGAGACGCTGAACCGGGACGTCACGATCTCCGAGGTACGGCTCCCGCCGCCCGGCCCGCACCACGACTGGCTGCTGGGCCAGATCCGCGCGGCGGCCGAGCTGCGGCACCCCGGAGTGATCACGCTGCACGACGTGATCCCCGGTCCCGGTCTGATGTGGCTGATCCTGGAGTCGGCCGACGGGCGCTCCCTGGCGCAGACCGTCCGGGCCGAGGGGCCGCTGCCCGCGGAACGCGCCGCCGAGGTGGGCCTGGCCGTACTCGACGCGCTGACCGCCGCCCAGCGGCACGGCGTCCGCCTCACCGCCACCCCGGACACCATCCTGCTCACCCCCGACGGGCGGGTCGTCCTGACCGGCGTCGCCGCTCCGGTCCCCGCCGACGACCTGCGCGACCTGGGCGCCGCCCTCTACACCGCGGTGGAGGGGCACCTGCCGGAGACCCGGACCGCCCCGCGCATGGCCGACGGCACCCCGCTGGCGGATCCGGGAACCGGCGTCACCGCCTCCGGTCCTCTCGCCCCGCTCCTGGACGGCCTGCTCTCGGCCGACCCGGCGCGCCGGCCCGACGCCACCTCCGTCCGCCTGACCCTGGAGAGCCTCGCTCCCCGCCCGGCGCCCTCCCGCCGCAGGTCACCGCTCCTGGCCGTCGCGCTCGCCGTCGTCGCCGCGCTCGTGGTGACCGGCGGCGTGTGGTGGGCCGTCTCCGGAGCACGGGCCCCGGACCCGGCCCCGGGTCCGGCCCCGGCGGCCGCTCCGGTCCCGCTGCCCACGTTCTTCACCGAGGAGATCGATCCCTGCGCGCTCGTCTCGGAGCAGCAGGCGTCCGATCTGCGGCTGGACACCGCCCCGTCCCGGGGTGGCTCGAAACGCTGCAACTGGGGAGCGATCGGCGGTGAGCCCGGCAGCTTCCAGTTCACCCTCCAGATCGAGGCCTTCCGTCTCTCGTCGGTGAAGGTGGCGCGGGAGAACTACACCCGGTTCCGGAAGGAGACCGCCGGGCGGACCGCGACCGGCGTCGGTCTCCCCCTGACCGTCGGCAGAGAGCTGGAGGCCGTCCCCGGAATCGCCGACGAGGCCTTCACCAAGGAGGTCACCAACGGCCTCACCTACACCACCACGGTGATCTTCCGTGCCCGCAACCTGGTGGTCACCGTCCAGTACTCACGCAGGAGCGCGGAGGATTCCGGCGGCGCCACCCGCGAGGGCGCGCTCAAAACCACCCGCTGGATCCTCGGAACCCTCAGCCGCACGAAGTGACCGCCGGCACGGGGATTCTCCCCGGCCGCAGGTGACGGGGCGGGCACCCGCAACGTCGGTGTCGGCGGCCGGACAGTGTTCCGGAAATCGAGATATATCTCAGCGGGAACCGGGGTGACGGGTCCGCGCGTTGGACGGGCGACGCAGAATGACACCAGGCGGGGCGTGCGCTCCGCGTTGGGAGGATGCCGGGAATGTCACCTGTCCAGAAGTACGCCGTCGGCGCCGGAGCGGCCGTCCTGCTCTCGTGGATCTTCCTGCCGAACTGGATCGCCCTGCTGGTCTTCCTGGGCGTCGTCGCCGCCCCGGTCGTCGGCTATCTGATGCTCGACCCGTCCCAGCGCGAGCGGCTCAAGCGCGCGCGCAGGCGCGGTCTCGGCCGCTGATCCGGGCCCGGCGGGACGGCAGAACGGTCTCCGCCGGGCTCCAGGCCGCCGGGGAGCCCGGGCCCGTAGGTCGTTGGGCCCAGACCGTCGGAGGGCTCGCCGTCGGAGGGCTCAGGCCGTCGCGGCGGCGATCTCACCCTCCACGCGCCGGGTGACCTTGCGCTCGAACACGAACGACAGCAGCGGCACGGTGCCCGCGAGCATCACGCCGAGGATGTACTGCCACGACCAGCGGGCCTTCATGCCCAGGTTCATGGTGGCGACGAGATAGAGCATGTAGAGGAACCCGTGGATCGGGGAGACGATCTTCGATGGGCCCTCGATGTCGAAGCCGTACCTGAGGACCATGCACGTCACCAGGACTATCAGCATCACGCCGACGATGTAGGCGAGGACCCGGAAGGGCTTGAGGGCGGATTCCACTGTGATCTACCTCGGTCTGGGGTTCGGACACTCAACGATATGCGGGATCAGACGGCGGCCGGCCGGGACTCCCCGCCCGTCGCGGGCGAGGATTCGGCCTCCGGTCCGGGTCCGGCCCTGCCGCTCCGGACGGCGTCGCGGACGAAATGCCACCACATGAAGACCGCGAACAGCCCGAAGATCCACCACTGGGCGGCGTAGGCGAGGTTGCGCCAGGTGAGCGCCCCCGCGGCGGTGGGCGGTCCCACGGGAACCGGCGTGGCGGCGACGGCCGGGGCCGGGGACTGGGACGCGGCCACCACGAAGCCGTCGCGTAGCCTCACCCCCCGCCACACGTTGATCAGCTCGGGCGACGAGACGGCCGCCACCTGGCCCGGCGGGAGCTGCCGGGACCGGCGCACGCTGTCGCTCGACTCGGAGGCCAGGAGCCGCCCGGTGACGGTGACCCTTCCCTCCGGTACGGCCGTCGCCGGATGGCCGGCCGCGGGCACCGAGCCGCGCACGACCGGGATCGTCGTGCCGTCGCCCAGGTCGAGCGGGGTCAGGATCCACAGGCCCTCGTCCCGCCCGGCCACCAGGAGCTGCCCGTCGGCGTCGAAGGTCCCCTCGGCCGTCACCTGACGGCGGATCGCGTCTCCCGGCAGGTGCTCGCCGACGCCGGTGAGGGTGCTCACCGCCACCGGGGCGGGGTCGAGCGCCGCCTGGGGCTTTCCGGAGTCCTCGAAGACGCCGAGCTGCCAGCGGCCGAGCAGCCCGCACACCGCCAGCGCCCCGATCGCGAGAAGGTGCAGCACCACCACACGGGGGGAGAACAGGATCCGGAGCATGACACCACGCTATCCGCCCAGGTGCGCGGTTCCGTCCCCAGCCCCGTCCGGCGTTCCCAGCTCCGTCAGGTCTCCGGCCCTGTTCGCCATTCGCCGGTCCCGTCCGGCATTCGCCGATCCTGTCCGCCATGCCCCAGCCCCATTCGGTATGACTCGCCGTCCGCGTATCGGGAACCTGTGTCGAAAAGTCATCCGGTGTCGCTAAAGTCGAGCCATGTCTGATCCCCAGATTGACCCGGCAGGGAACACGCAGCAGTTCCGCGCGTTCGCGCAGCGGAACGAGCCGGAGGCGACCGTGGAGAAGCGGTCGCCGCTCGTGCCCATCGCGATCGCGCTCGCCGTGATCGTCGTGATCGCAGTGGCCGCCTATCTGATCCTCAGGTAAGCACCAGAAGTTCCGCGGAACCGAGAATCCGGACGATCCTGGGGACGCCCCCTTTCCCAGGACCTTCCCGTCTCTCCCGGTCCCGAGCTCCGCGAACTCCGCGAGTCCTGTGACTTCTGCGGGCTCCGCGACGTCGGCGGCTCGCGACCATCAGCGCCGGAGGCCCCGCCCTCGGCGCTTTTCGCGTTCCCTTCACGGCCCTTCCCCGCGGTCCCGGGCCCACGCCGTACCGACCAGTCGGTGTGAGGCGTCTCACCGCCCGGCGGGTATGGACGGCGCTCAGGTGCGCCGATTACATTGGACTCTGCGTCCAATAAGGAGAGCGCATGAGAACTCGCCCCGGGATAACCATCATCGGCTCCGGCTTCGCCGGGATCGGCATGGCCATCAAGCTGAAAGCGGCCGGATACCACGACTTCGTGATTCTGGAGAAGGCCGCGGACCTCGGCGGCACCTGGCGGGACAACACCTATCCCGGCTGCGCCTGCGACGTCCCCTCGCACATGTACTCCTTCTCCTTCGAGCTCAACCCCGGCTGGTCACGGATGTTCTCCCCGCAGACCGAGATCTGGGACTACATGCGCGCCTGCGTGGCGAAGTACGGCCTGGCCTCCCACTTCCGGTTCGGCAAGGAGGTCGTCGGGCTGGAGTACGACGACGCGGCCAACCGCTGGCAGGTCGGCACCGCCGACGGCGAGACGTTCACCACCAACGCGGTCGTCTCCGGCATCGGGGCGCTGCACATACCGTCGTTCCCGGAGATCCCGGGCCGCGAGCGCTTCCGGGGCCCGGCCTTCCACTCCGCCGAGTGGGACCACTCCGTGGACCTGACGGGCAAGCGGGTCGCGGTGATCGGCACCGGCGCCTCTGCCATCCAGTTCGTCCCGCAGGTCGCCAAGCGGGCCGGCCGGCTCACGGTCTTCCAGCGCACGCCCCCGTGGATCCAGCCCAAGCCCGACTTCGCCTTCCCGCCCGCGGCCAAGCGGCTCCTGCGCCTGCCGGGCGCCGCCCGCGCGCTGCGCAACTCGATCTACTGGGTGCTGGAGACGCGCGCCCTCGGCTTCACGATCGACCCGCGCCTGATGAAGGTGCAGGAGGTGGTGGCCCGGCGCCACCTGGAGCGGCAGGTCCCCGATCCGGAGCTGCGCGCCAAGCTGACCCCGGACTACACGATCGGCTGCAAGCGCATCCTGCTGTCCAACGACTACTATCCCGCGCTCACCCGGGACAACGTCGAACTGGTCACCGACAAGGTGACCGAGATCCGGGAGAACTCGATCGTCGACTCCGCCGGCAGGGAGACCGAGGTCGACGTCATCGTCTACGGGACCGGATTCAAGGTCGTGGACGCGCTGAACGAGCAGCGGATCATCGGCCGGAACGGCCTGAAGATCCAGGACGCCTGGCAGAACGGCATCGAGGCCTACTACGGCGTCTCCACCGCCGGTTTCCCCAACCTGTTCTTCCTGCTCGGCCCGAACACGGGCCTGGGCCACAACTCGGTCGTCTTCATGATCGAGTCCCAGGTCGGATACGTGATCGAGTGCCTGCGGCTGCTCTCGAAGACCGGCGCCAGGGCCCTCGACGTGCGGCCCGGGGCCCAGCGGGCGTACAACGACCGCCTCCAGGAACGCCTGCACGCCCTGATCTGGAACGAGGGCGGCTGCAGGAGCTGGTACCTCGACGAGCACGGCGTCAACCGCACGACCTGGCCCGGGTTCACCTTCGAGTACTGGGCCCGGATGCGGAGACCGAAGGCCGAGGCGTACGAGCTCATCCACTGAGCCTCATCCACTGGGCCTCATTCACTGGGCCTCATCCGTTGAGCGCCGCCCGCCGGGATCACTCGCCGGGCATGCGTGCGCCGTACGGCCCCCCCCGGGACGGAGGCCGTACGGCGCGCACATGCGAACCCGGTCACGCGACCCGGACGGTCACGCGGTGTGGACGGGTCAGGCGTCGGCGGGCTTGGCGGGCAGTTCCACCGGCGGGAAGTCCAGCTCGGTCTGGCCGACGGAGTTGAAGTAGTTGGTGAAGACATTGAGCGCGACCGCGCCGATGATCTCACCGATCTCGCCGTCGCCGTAACCCGCGGCACGGACGTCCGCGAGGTCGGCGTCGGAGACGAATCCGCGGTTGCGGATCACCGCGCGGGCGAAGCGGAGCGCGGCGGCCACGGCCGGATCGGCGGCGTCGGCGTCGAGCCCGGCCTCCAGGTCGGCGCCGCTGACGCCCGCCCGCTCACCGAGGACGGTGTGCGCCGCCAGGCAGTACTCGCAGCTGTTCTCCACAGCCGCGACCAGCGCGAGCTGCTCGCGGACCGCGGCGGAGAGCCGTCCCTTGCCCAGGGCTCCGCTGAAGGCCAGATAGGCGTCCAGAACCGCCGGGGAGGCGGCCATGGCGCGCATCATGTTGGGGGTGGCACCGAGCGCGCGCTCGACCTTGCCGAGCAGGACGCGGGCCTCCGGGCTTGCGGTGGCCGGATCGACGACGGACAGACGAGGCATGGGAACTCCTCACAGGGGATCAACACTTGGCACTGCCAAGTATAGTTGGCAGTGCCAAATATTCAACTCCGGATTGGGTCTTCGAGGACCGAGGACCGAAAACACGAACGGCCCCCTCCACCGGGTGAGCCGTTCAGGCGGACGGATGAACCGCGGGATCGGCCGGGCTCATGGGCAGCCGGGCTCGCGGTCAGGCGGGCTCGCGGTCAGGCGGGCTCGTGGTCCGGGCAGTCGAGACGGAGTTCTCCGTCGCCGAAGGGCGCGTCCGCGAACATGCAGTGATGCGGCCGTTCCGGATCCTCCGGATGCGCGTCGGGACGGTAGAAACGGCAGGTCACACACATCCGGGAGATCGGGATCGCCCGGCGTTCCTGCAGCTCTCGCATCATCGTGGCCGCCCCGCGCAGCATCGCCGCGAGATCGCCGGGATCCAGCGCGGCCACGGCCGCCCGCAGCGGTTCCGGAACGACGCTCAGCCGAGCCGCCTCCTCCCGCCCCGCGTCGGTGAGAGTGAGCACGAAGGCCCGGGCGTCGGCCGCGTCCCTGGCCTTTCCCACCAGCCCTTTGCCGGTGAGGGCCCGCATGGCGTCGCTGACCGTCGGCGCGGTCGAGGCCAGAGCCGCGACGACCTCCCCCTGCCGCCGGGGGCGATCGTCCCCGGCGAGGAACGTCAGGATGTCGGCTTGGAGGGGTGTCAGTCCATAGGGCCCCGCGTTGCGCCAGGCGCTCATCCGCACCGCCTGTCCCAGCCTCGCCAGCCCCGTGAGCAGCTGCTCGTCGCGTGGCGGCCCCGGCACCTCCACGGGCTGACCCACGTCCACCGGTTCACCTTCCCCCGGAATCCTCAGCGGTGCGGACTCCCGGAATCCTAGGCGTCGCGCCCCGCGGACGGGCACCCGCCGTACGGCGGCGCCGAAAACGCCGCTCCGCCTCCCACCGTACCGGCGCCGGCGGAGGAGGGCCCGGGAGCCGGATGATCGCCGGGCCGGTGCGTCCGGGAACCACCTCTGGAGGTCCGGGAACCACCTCCGAAGAAGGGGTCGCCTCTCCGGGGCGGCGCCGTACCGCCCCGGAGAGGCGGTCACCGGGCGGGGACGACGACCAGGGCGCTGCCGCCTCCGCGGCGGGACGGCTCGGCGACGGCCTGGAGCCTGCCGCGGCCGAGGAACTCCACGGCGGTGGCCGCGCCGATCTCCGGGTTGAGGGTGAAGCTGTGCCCCCTGGCGGTCAGCTCGGCGCCGTAGCGGTCGAGGAAGCCCTGCTCGGCCTGGGTCTGGGCGGTGTTGCGCTGGGTGGCCCGGGGGGCGGCGAGCGCCTCGGGCAGGGACATGCCCAGCTCCCAGCGGTTCACGAGGATCTGCAGCACGGTCGTGATGATCGTCGAACCGCCGGGCGAGCCGAGGGCGAGCAGGGGCCTGCCGTCGTCGAGGACGATCGTCGGGGCCATGGACGAGCGGGGGCGCTTGCCCGGGCCGGGCAGGTTCGGGTCGCCCGGGGCCGGGCCGAAGGTGAAGTCGGTCAGCTCGTTGTTGAGCAGGAAGCCCCGTCCGGGGACGACGATGCCGTTGCCGCCGGTGGACTCGATGGTGATGTTGTAGGCGACCACGTTGCCCCAGCGGTCCGTCACGACCAAATGGGTGGTCTCCGGCCCTTCGGGCGGCGTCTCCGCACCCGTCTCCGGGGATGCCGGGGAGTCCGGGGAGGCCGAAGGCCCGGAAGCGGCCGGGCACGGCTCGTAGGCGCCGTCGGGGTTGCCGGGCGGAGCCGGGTGCGGCATCGCCCGCTCGCCGATCAGGCAGGCGCGCTCCTTGGCGAACCCGTCGGACAGCAGCTCACGCAGCGGCACGCCGGGGACGTCCCCGACGTACTTGCCCCGGTCGGCGAAGGCCAGCCGGGACGCCTCCAGGTATTCGTGCACGCCGACGTCGGGCAGGGCCTCCAGGATGTTGAGCGCCTCGCCGACCGTCGAGCCGCCCGAGGACGGCGGCGCCATGCCGTACACGTCCATGCCCCTGTAGGTGATCTTCGTGGGCGGGCGTTCCAGGGCGCGGTAGGCCGCCAGGTCCCGCATCTCCATCAGGCCGGGCCGGACGTTGCGGGTGGAGCCCGGGGTGACCGGCGGGTTCTTGACCGTGGCCACGATCTCGGTGCCGAGGCCGCCGCGGTACAGCCAGCGCCCGCCGTACCGGCCGAGCAGGCGGTAGGTCTCGGCCAGTTCGGGGTTGCGGAAGGTGGAGCCGACCGGGGGCGGCGCGCCGCCGGGCAGGAACAGCTTCGCGGTCGAGGTGAAGTCCGCGAACCGGGCGGCGTTGGCGGCGGTCTGGTCGTGGAAGGTCTGGTCGACCGTGAACCCCTCGCGCGCCACCTGGATCGCGGGCTGCAGCGCCTGCTTGAGCGAGATCGTGCCGAAGCGGCGCAGCGCCAGCTCCCACTGCGCCACGCTGCCCGGGACCCCGGCGGAGAGCCCGCTGGTGACGGCCTCCTCGAACGGGATGCCCTCCAGGGAGGTCGCGGTCATCGCCCTGGGCGCCGTCTCACGGCCGTCGATCGTGTGGACCCGCTCCCGCCGGGCGTCGTAGTAGACGATGAACCCGCCCCCGGCCAGTCCCGCGGAGTAGGGCTCGGTGACGCCGAGCGTGGCCGCCGCCGCGACCGCCGCGTCCACCGCGTTGCCCCCGCGCCGCAGCACCTTCAGCGCCGCCTCGCTCGCGTCCAGGTCGACGGTGGAGACCGCGCCGCCGTACCCCTCGGCGACGGGGACCTTCTCCCGCTGCCCGCCCCCGGCCGGCGTCGCGGGCGGGGGCGGACCGGCCAGAGGTACGGCGGGCGATGTGACGGGTGGTGTCACCGCCGTCGCGGGCGATGCGAGCAGGACGGAGCTCCCGGCCAGGACACCGGCGAGCGGTACCGCGAAGCGATGAGCGATCATCATGACCTCCTGCGGACAGCTTTACCCAGGTTGTCAGGTTTGTCAGCCCTATACCCGTGGCCACCCCTATACCCCTGGGCACCCCGATACGCCCGGGGATGTAGCGCACCCTGCCTCGCAGGGCGGACGCCCGGGCCCGCGGGCGGGCGTAGGGTGCTTGGCGTGCGCACCCGCCCCCGCCTGACCGACCGGATGCTCCCGCTCATCGTGGGAGCCGCCCAGGTCGTCTCCCACTACGGGGCGGAGGAGAACCAGCCGGACCGCCTCCCGGTGGACCCGCTCGGCGTCGCCCTGCTCCTGGTCGGGCCGCTCGCCCTGGCCATGCGGCGCACCCGCCCGGTGCTCACCCTGGTCGTCACGCTCGCCTCGACCTTCGCCTTCATCATCCGGGGCCACTCCTACGGCCCGATCTTCTTCAGCCCGATCATCGCGCTCTACTTCACCGTCGTCCTCGGCCACCGGCGCGTCGCCTGGACCGCCTCGGCCGTGGCCTACGTGTTCCTCGTCGTCTACACCAACTGGCTGGCGCCCGTCCCCAGCCCCGGACTGTGGCACACCATCGCCATCGCGGCCGTCATGGGGATCGCCCTGGCCGTGGGCGAGTTCGTCCGGGCCAGGAGGGAACGGGCGGCCGAGCACGCGCGGGTGACCGAGGAGGAGTCACGGCGGCAGGCCAGCGAGGAGCGGCTGACCATGGCCCAGGAGCTGCACGACGTGCTCGCCCACAACATCTCGCTCATCCACGTGCAGGCCTCCACCGCGCTGCACCTGATCGACGACCATCCCGAGCAGGCCCGCACCGCGCTCACCACGATCAAGCAGGCGTCCAAGGAGGTGCTGACCGAGATGCGCTCGCTGATCGGCGTGCTCCGCGACGGCGCGCCGCGCTCCCCGGCGGGCGGGCTGGACCGGCTGGACGAGCTGGCCGGGCGGAGCGGCCTCGACGTCACCCGGCGCGTCACCGGCCGGGTCAGGCCGCTCCCGTCCGGAGCCGACCTGGCCGGATACCGCATCGTCCAGGAGTCCCTCACCAACGTCGCCCGGCACGCCCCCGGCTCCGCGGTCGAGATCCTGCTGGAGTACGGCCCCGACGAGCTGCTGATCCGGATCACCGACTCCGGCGACGGGACCCCGGCCGAGAGCCTGGGCGGGGGCAACGGCATCCCCGGGATGAAGGAGCGGGCCGCAGCCCTCGGGGGGACGCTGACCGCCGGGCGCCACGGGCGGGGCTTCCGCGTGGAGGCCCGGCTGCCGATCCCGGAGGAGACCCCATGACCTCGGGAGGAGATCCCATGACCTCGGGAGGGGCCCCGACGCCTCGGGAGGAGACGACGTGGTCACCGGAGCGAACGACATGATCAGCATTGTTCTCGCCGACGACCAGGCCCTGGTCAGGGCCGGGTTCCGGGCCCTGCTCGACGCCCAGCCCGGGATGACCGTGGTGGGCGAGGCCGCCGACGGGGCCGAGGCCATCGCGCTGGCCGGCGAGCACCGGCCGGACGTGATCCTGATGGACATCCGGATGCCCGGCATGGACGGGCTGGAGGCCACCCGGCGGATGCCCCCCGGACCGAAGATCATCATTCTGACCACGTTTGAGCTGGACGAGTACGTCTTCGAGGCCCTGCGCAACGGCGCCAGCGGCTTCCTGGTCAAGGACACCGAGCCCACCGAGCTGATCCAGGCCGTCCGCGTCGTCGCCGCCGGCGACGCCCTGCTCTCCCCCGGCGTGACCCGCCGCCTCATCGCCGAGTACGCCAGCCGCGCCAAGCGGCCGGAGTCCTCGCTGGACCTGTCGCCGCTCACCGACCGGGAGCGCGAGGTCCTCGCCCTGGTCGGCACCGGCATGACCAACGACGAGATCGCCGGGAAGCTCTTCATGAGCCCGGCCACCGCCAAGACCCACGTCAGCCGCACCATGATGAAGCTGCACGCCCGCGACCGCGCCCAGCTCGTCGTCATCGCCTACGAGAGCGGCCTGGTCCGCCCCGGCTGGGCGTGAATCCGTCGCGATCCGACCAGGCGTTTGCGATACTGACCGTGTTCACGGGAACACGAAGGGACACGTGATCATGGTCATGACCTCGCGGCGAGAGCACGCCGACCTGCGGCCCACCCCCGAGACCGCGTCCCGGCCCCTGCCCAGCACCGCGCGCGAGCTGTTCGACGCGCTCCCGCAGCTCCCCGGGCTGCGGACCGAAGTCATCAACGGAAGTCTGATAGTGAGTCCGGTAGGCACCCCCGAGCACGGCTGGACCGCCACACTGATCTACGACGCTCTTCGAGCATTGGTCATGGATCGTGACTGGCGCGCATATCCCGGCAACGTCGACGTCTGCATCGACGGCTCCCGCGAGCCGGTCGAGCCGGACTTCGTCCTGGCCCCGGCCGACTGCCCGCGCTGGGGCACGCGCGAGCTCCTCTCCTCCGGCCTGATCATGGTCGCTGAGATCGTCTCGCCCGGCAGCGTCATCGACGACCGCGAACGGAAGCCCGACCTCTACGCCATGGGCCTGGTCCCCGTCATGCTCCTCATCGACCCCGTCGCCACCCCCGCCACCGTGACGGTCTTCAGCGCCCCCAAGGGGGGCGAGTACCAGACGGTCTCCCGCGTCGCCGTGGGCAGCGAGCTCCACCTCCCCGCGCCCGTCGACTTCACCCTCGACACCTCGATCTTCGAGAAGGCCCTCAAACGGACCTGAGCTCCCACGGCCCGCGCAGGCGCCGGTGCCGTCGGGTGATGAGAGTGTCACTGTTCGCTCCCGGCGGGGGCGGCTACCGTCGAGCCGTGGGGACCTGGATCGCGATCCCGGCCGCTCGCTGAGCGTGGGGCCGGTCGCGCTGTTCGTCGGGGGGCTCGCCGCCGGGCTGGTGGCGGGCGCCGCCTCGTGTACGGCCGTGCAGGGCGGCCTGCTCGCGGGCCTGACCTCCGGCCCGAAGGTCGTCGGCCTGTTCCTCACCGGGCGGCTGGCCTCCCACGTCGTGGCCGGGGCGCTGCTGGGCCTGCTGGGCTCGGCCGTACGGCTGGCGCCCGCAACACGCGCGGCGCTGCTGGTCGCGGCCGGGATCGTGGTCGCCGGATTCGGCCTGCGCCTGCTCCTGCGCGGAGCCCGTGCGTGTCCGCCGCGCAAGACACCGCGCCTCGCCTCTGGGACCGCCCCCGCCCAAGGGACCGCCTGCGCCGAAGGGACCGCCTGCGCCCAGGCGACCACCCCCGCCGAAGGGGTCTCCCCTGCCGAGGGGACCCCTCCTGCCAGGGGGATCGTTCACGCCGCGAGGACCGTGCCGATCGGCGGGCGGGCGGTGCTGCTGGGAGCGGTGACGGTCCTGCTGCCGTGCGGGGTCACCCTCAGCACCCAGACGGTCGCCGTCTCCAGCGGGTCCGCGCTGGGCGGGGCGGCGGTCATGGCGGGGTTCGTGGCGGGGACGGCGCCCGCGTTCGCCCTGCTCGGCCTGGTCGTACAGCGGATCGCCGCGACCCGGCTGGCGGCGGTGGCGGGGGTGCTCGCGCTGGCCGCCGGGCTGTGGACCGCGTCCTCGGGGCTGCGCCTGGGCGGCTGGCTCCCCGATCCCTCCGGACCGCCGGCCGTACAACCGGCCGCGGGACGGCCGGGTGCGGCGGACGGTGTGCAGCGGATCGACGTCTGGGCGACGGACCGCGGTTACCGTCCCGGCATCGTGACCGCCCGCGCGGGCGTGCCCGTCGAGATCGCCTTCCACGTGGCGGGGAACCCCGGCTGCGCCCGGACGCTCACCGTCGACGGGCGTGACGTGGCGCTCCCGGCGGTCGTGCGGCTCGGCCCGCAGCGTCCGGGATCGCTGCGCTACGTCTGCTCGATGGGGATGTACACGGGCTTCATCACTTTCGCCTGAGCGCTCCCAACAAGCGAACGCCCGATTACCCTCCGCATTCGCGCGATCACGTGCCACTCTTGCAGGTGGCGAGGAGGATGAGACATGGGGTGGTGGCCAGGCGATCCGGAGGCGGCCGCGGTCCTCGTACCCGCTCCCCGGGGAGCCGCGCACGAGGCGGGCGTGGAAGGACATGCCGAGTTGATGGAGGCTGCGCGCAAGGGTGACGCGAATGCCGCGCACCTGCTCGGCCGCCATCACGCGCAGTGCGGAGACCGTTCGGCGGCGCGGCACTGGTGGGAGCGCGCCGCCGCGGCGGGCAACCTCGACAGCGCCTACAACCTCGGCATCTGGCACGAGAAGCACGGCAGCCTCGACGAGGCCGTGCGGTGGTACGAGCTGGCCGCCGAGGCCGGTGACGCCGAGGCCGCGCTGAACCTGGCGACGTTGCTGCTGGAGCAGCGCGGCGACCTGAGGACCGCCCGGCGGTGGTTCGAGTCGGCCGCGCAGGCGGGGTTCCGGCCCGCGGCCCGGCGGCTCGCGCTCATCCACGAGGAGAGCGGAGACGTCCAGGCGGCCCGGGAGTGGCACCGCAGGGCGGCCCTGGACGGCGATGCGGCCTCCGCCCACGACCTGGGGTTCCTCGCCTACGGTTCGGGAGAGGAGAACGAGGCGCTGCTGTGGTGGGAGCGGGCCGCCCAGGGCGGTCACATGGACGCGGCCTACCATCTGGGGCTGCTTCTGGCGGCCAATCGCGACCCCGAGGGCGCCGAGGCCTTCTACCGGATGGCCGCGGGCAACGAGCACGCAGGAGCCGCCTCGCAGCTCGGCGGGATCGCGCTGTCACGGGGCGACCTGCGCACCGCCCGCGCCTGGTTCGAACGGGCCGCCCGGGCGGGCCGGGTGGAGGACCAGCGGACCGCCGGGTTCGTGTGCGTGGAGCTGGGAGACGTGCAGGGGGCCGGCCACTGGTTCGGCCGGGCCGCGGCCGGCGGAGACCCGGAGTCCGCGTTCCACTTCGGCCTGCTGCTCATCGCGGAGCTGGGTGACCTGCGGGGCGGGGAGCACTGGTTCCGTCAGGCCGCGCGGGCCGGGCACCCGCGGGCGGCGGCCGAACTCGGCTCGCTGCTCGCGGTGACCGGGTCCCCGCACGAGACTCCCTGCGTCGGCTCCACCCGCGAGACTCCCCGCGTCCCCGAGCCCCGTGCGGGCGAGTCCGGGCCGCCGTCGCCGCCGGCGCCGGTCTGGGAGCGGATCGCCGAGCCCGAGCTCGTCGCCCGGGCCCGGCTGACGGCCGCCGCCGTGGCCCACCGGGACGGCGCTCCGCTCAAGGTCGCCGACCTGACCGAGATCCTCGCCACCTGGGACCTCGTCACCCGGCCGCTGCACGAACGGGCCGGCGCCGTCGACTGGCTGACCGCGCGGAGCGGGCTGTACCGGGGGGCCGTCGAGCACCTGGGCGCGGTGTGGACGGCCCTGCTGCGGCCGGGCAACGCCCCCTGGCCCACCCCGGCGGAGATCGAGCACGTTCTGGCCACCGCCCGCGAGCTCCGGACCCGTCTCGGCTTCCAGTGAGACCCCGCCTTCACGGGCGGGCGGTGACGCGGGCGATGACCAGCTGGTGACCAGATAGACGGCGACCAGGCGGCGATCAGGCGTCCAGCACCGCGGAGACCGGCGTGAACGGCAGGCCGAGGGCGACCGCGACCGGCTCGTTGGTCAGCAGGCCCGCGTGGGTGTTCAGGCCCGGCGCGAGACCGGCGTCCTGCCGGAGGGCGGCCTTCCAGCCCAGGTTCGCGAGCTTGACCGCGTACGGCAGGGTCGCGTTGGTCAGCGCGTAGGTGGAGGTGTTGGCCACCGAACCCGGCATGTTGGCCACGCAGTAGAAGATCGAGTTGTGGACCGTGTAGGTCGGCTCGGCGTGCGTGGTCGGGCGGGAGTCCTCGAAGCAGCCGCCCTGGTCGATGGCGATGTCGACGAGCACGGAGCCCGGCTTCATGCGGGAGACCAGATCGTTGGAGACGAGGGTCGGAGCCTTGGCCCCCGGGATCAGCACCGCGCCGATGACCAGGTCGGCCTCCAGGACCTCCTTCTCGATCGCGTAGGAGGTCGAGACGAGGGTCTTCAGGCGGCCCTGGTAGATGGCGTCGATGTGCCGCAGGCGGTCGATGTTGAGGTCGAGGACGGTGACGTCCGCGCCCATGCCGACCGCGATCTGCGCGGCGTTGAGGCCCGAGACGCCGGCGCCGATGACGACGACCTTGGCCGGGGCCACGCCGGGCACGCCGCCGGGCAGCACGCCCCGGCCGCCGTTGAAGCGCATCAGGTTGTAGGCGCCGACCTGCGGGGCGAGGCGGCCCGCGACCTCGGACATCGGGGCGAGCAGCGGCAGGGTGTTGCCGACCTGGACGGTCTCGTAGGCGATGCCGGTGACCCGGCGCTCCAGCAGGGCCTCCGCGCACGCCTTGCCGGCCGCCAGGTGCAGGTAGGTGAAGAGCACCTGACCGGAGCGCATGCGGTGGTACTCCTCCGCGATGGGCTCCTTGACCTTGAGGATCATGTCGGCCTCGCCCCACACCTCGTCGGCGGTGTCGAGGATCTTGGCGCCGGCCGCGAGGTAGTCCTCGTCGGGCAGGTGCGAGCCGAGTCCGGCACCGCGCTGGATGACCACCTCGTGGCCGTGGCGGACCAGCTCGTGCACGCCCGCGGGGGTGGCCGCGACGCGGTACTCGTGGTTCTTGACCTCGGTGGGCACACCGATCTTCACGGAGGTTTCCTTTCAGGAGCTCTCGGTAGAGAGAGGGGGGTGGGGAGCCTTCAGGGCTTTTTGGGCCCTAGAGCCGGTTCCATGCCTCGGTCAGCACGGAGCGGAGCATCGACTCGATCTCGTCGAACTCCTTGGGCCCGCAGATGAGCGGGGGCGCGAGCTGGATCACGGGGTCTCCGCGATCGTCGGCGCGGCAGTACAGGCCCGCGTCGAAGAGGGCCTTGGACAGGAAGCCGCGGAGCATGCGCTCGGACTCGTCGGCGGTGAACGTCTCCTTGGTCGCCTTGTCCTTGACGAGCTCGATGCCCCAGAAGAATCCGGAGCCGCGCACGTCGCCGACGATCGGCAGGTCGTGGAGGCGTTCGAGAGTGGAGCGGAAGACGGGCTCGTTACGGGTCACGTGGCCGAGCAGGTCCTCGCGCTCGAAGAGGTCGAGGTTGGCCAGGGCCACCGCCGCGGAGACGGGGTGACCGCCGAAGGTGTAACCGTGGGCGAACATCTCGGTGGGCTGCTTGAACGGCTCGAAGAGACGCTCAGAAGCGATCATGGCACCGATCGGCGAGTAACCGCTGGTCATGCCCTTGGCGCAGGTGATGATGTCGGGGACGTAGTCGAACTTCTGCCCGCCGAACATGGTGCCGAGGCGGCCGAAGGCGCAGATGACCTCGTCGGAGACGAGCAGCACGTCGTACTCGTCGCAGATCTCGCGCAGGCGCTGGAAGTAGCCGGGCGGCGGCGGGAAACAGCCGCCGGCGTTCTGCACCGGCTCGACGAAGACGGCGGCCACGGTGTCCGGGCCCTCCATCTCGATGGCGCGGGCGACGCGCTCGGCGGCCCAGTAGCCGTACTGCTCCGGGGTCATGCCGGCCACGCCGGTGATCTCGTCGGCGCGGTAGTGGTTGGTGTTCGGCACCCGGACCGAGCCCGGCACCAGCGGCTCGAACATCTGCTTGAACAGCGGGATCCCGGTGATCGACAGGGCGCCCTGCGGGGTGCCGTGGTAGGCGATCTGGCGGCTGATGACCTTGTGCTTGAGCGGCTTGCCGGTCATCTTGAAGTACTGCTTGGCGAGCTTCCACGCGGTCTCGACGGCCTCACCGCCGCCGGTGGTGAAGAAGACCCGGTTGAGGTCGCCGGGGGTCTGCTCGGCCAGCCGCTGGGCGAGCTCGGCGGCCTTGGGGTGGGCGTACGACCACAGGGGGAAGAACGCCAGCTCCTGGGCCTGCTTGGCGGCGGCCTCGGCCAGCTCGCTGCGGCCGTGCCCGGCCTGGACGACGAAGAGTCCGGCGAGGCCGTCGAGGTAGCGCTTGCCGTGGACGTCGTAGACGTAGGCGCCCTCGCCTCGCACGATCATCGGCACCTCGGCGTCCTGGTAGGCACCGTGCCGGGTGAAGTGCATCCACAGGTTGTCCTGCGCGGCCTTCATGACCGACGCGACGTCGGTGTTTTCCGGATAGGTCATAAAAATCTTCCCTCAGTGAGCTGGCTTCCCACAGTGTGCATGCCAACCGTCCTTTTGCCAAGTGAAAGCGTTGATTCATGATGTAAGAACCTTGGAATCCGCAAAACGCTCATGTAACAACGACGAAATCCGCGACACTGATCGGGCAGTGATCAGGTCGCTTCCGGGGGGCGGCCCCGAGCTCCGGAATCATGGGGTAAGGCGCCGGACACGGACGTGGCGCCTCCCCGCCTGTGCTGCAATAGGGGGACCACATACTGAGATGCGAGGGAACGTCGTGACTCCTGACGAGATCGAGGGCGCCGTCGCCGCGGGCATGCCCCGGGCAGTCGAAGACCTGAAGCGGCTCGTCTCCATTCCCTCCGTGGCCTTCCCCGGCCACCCGGAGGAGCCCGTGCACGCGGCCGCGGCGGCGACCGAGGAGTTGCTGCGCGACGCCGGACTGCCGCACGTCCGGCAGATTCCGGTCGAGGGAAGCTTCCCCGCCGTCTACGCCGAGGCCCCGGCCCCTCCCGGCGCTCCGACCGTGCTGCTCTACGCGCACTACGACGTCCAGCCCGCCGGCGACCCGGCCCTGTGGCGCACCCCCGCCTTTGAGCCAACGGAGATCGACGGCGCGATCTACGGCCGCGGCGCCGCCGACGACAAGTCCGGCGTCATCTCCCACGTCGCCGCGCTCCGCGTCTTCCAGGGCCGGTTCCCGGTGGGGATCAAGGTCGTCATCGAGGGCCAGGAGGAATACGCCGGCGAGCGGCTGGAGGCCTTCGTCGAGCGCAACCCCGAACTGTTCCGGGCCGACACCATCATCGTCGCCGACACCGGCAACCCGCGCGTGGGCGACCCGTCGGTGACCACCTCGCTGCGCGGCATGGCCGCGTTCACGATCGAGGTCCGCACCCTGAAGGAGTCCGCGCACAGCGGTTCGTTCGGCGGCGCCGCCCCGGACGCCCTCGCCGCGCTGATCCGGATGCTGGCGGCCCTGCACGACGACAACGGCGACATCCGCGTGCCCGGCCTGCCCCGCGGCACCTTCCTGGGCGCCGGGCCGTCCGAGGAGGAGTTCCGCGAGACCGCCGGCGTGCTGGACGGCGTCTCGCTGGTCGGCTCCGGCTCGCTGGCCGACCGCCTCTGGGCCTCCTACGCCATCACCGTCACCGGTCTGGACGTGCCGACCGTCTCCGGCGCGATCAACGCGGTCCAGTCCGTCGCCCGGGCCCGCGTCACACTCCGGGTGCCCCCGGCGGGCGACCCCAAGACGACCGTGGAGGCCGTGGTCGACTTCCTCGACAAGGTCACCCCGTGGGGCGCCCAGGTCGCCTTCACCGACTACACACTCGGTTCGGGCTTCCTGTCCGACACCGGCGGCACCGCCCGCTCGGCGCTGAACCGCGCCATGGAGCGGGCCTACGGCCGGCCCCCGCGCGACGTCGGCGCCGGCGGCTCGATCCCGCTGGTCTCCACCTTCGTCCGGCAGTTCCCGGCGGCCGAGATCCTGCTCTTCGGCGCCGAGGACGAGGGCGCCTCGATCCACGCGCCCAACGAGCGGCTCGTCATCGACGAGCTCCGCCGCACGATCGTGTCCGAGGCACTCTTCCTGCAGGAGTACGGCACCGCCGCCGCGGGCTGACCCGCCTCCCCGGTCCGCCTCCCCGGTGCGTCGGCCGCCCGGTCCCGGCGACTCGGCTCCGAAAGGCCCCGCCCTTTTTGGGCGGGGCCTTTCGTCGTCTCCGGGGCTCCGGCGAGCGCGGATGGCGCCTGCATACAGATAAACGACCGGTCGTTCATATAGTGTGTCTGTATGACACAGGACGGACGCAGGCGAAGAGGACTGCGCAGCCGCGAGGCCATCCTCGGGCAGGCGGTCGGCCTGGCCTCGGTCGAGGGCCTGGACGGCCTGTCCCTGGGGCGGCTGGCGACCGCGACCGGGATCAGCAAGTCCGGCTTCTTCGCGCACTGGAGCGGCAAGGAGGAGCTGCAGCTCGACGCCGTCGACTGGGCTTCCCGCCAGTGGCGGGAGCACATCGTCGCACCGGCCCTGCGCGCCCCGGCGGGGGTCAGGCGGCTGTTCGCCCTCCACGAGGCGCGGCTGAGGTTCTACGCCGAGCGCGTGCTGCCGGGCGGCTGCTTCTTCCTCGCCGTGCAGGCGGAGTTCGACGACCGCCCCGGAGCGGTCCGGGAACGCGTCGCGCAGGCCCTGCACGACTGGGACGCGTTCATCCGGCGTCTGGTGCGGGAGGCGGTCGAGCTGGGCGAGCTCGCGCCGGGCACGGACCCCGCGCAACTCGCCTACGAGATCGAGGCCCTCGGGGAGGCGGCCGTCATCCGCTCCCGGCTGCTCGACGGGCAGCACGCCCTCACCCACTCCCGCCGTGCCGTACTGCAGCGCCTGCGCGGGCTCTGCCCCGACCCCTCACTGCTCCCGGAGGACTGACATGACCGATCCCGATATGACCGGCGGCGGACACCTCGAGCCGGTCCAGGTGCACTTCGACGACCTCGACGCCATGGGTCTGCTGCACAACTCCCGCTACGCCCTGCTGGTCGAGCGCGCGATCACCGCGTACTGGCGCAGGCTCGGCTGGGCGCCCGATCCCGCGGTCTCGTCCTTCACGGACGTGTTCCTGGCCGTCCGGGAGTTCAAGGTGACCTACCACGCGCCGATCGTCGGCGTGGGCGAGCCATTGGTGCACTTCTGGATCGAGCGCATGGGGCGGACCAGCGGGGTGTACGGCTTCCGCGTGCTGTCCGCCGACCGCTCGGTCGTGCACGCGGAGGGGTACCGCGTCAACGTCAACCTGGACCCCGGCACGCTGCGGCCCACGCCGTTCAGCGACGAGCTCCGCGCCGCCGCCGGACCGCTGCTGCTGATGGCGGCGGCCCCGTGCTGAGGTCGCGGTGGATCGCCGGCCCCGCCGCGCCGGAACCGGGCCCGTTGCTGGTCAGCCTGACCGATTTCCAGCTGGACCGGCTCCTGGACCTGCCGGGCGCCGCACGCCGGGGCCTGGCGCTGAGCCGTCTGTGGCCGTCGCTGCCCGGCGCGGTGGGCATGTGGCTGTGGACGGACCCGCCGGCCCGGCGGGTGGGCTCGCTCTCGGTGTGGCGCGGCGAAGCCGATCTCGCGGGGTTCGTGCGGCTCCGCGAGCACGTGCAGATCATGCGCGCCTACCGGGACCGGGGCACCCTGCGCTCCCGGACCTGGGAGATCGACGCCCTCGACCACGCCGCCGTGTGGCGGGCGTTCGGCTGACGGGCATGCGGACCGCCCCCGGGCAGGGCGCGGCCGGATGACCCCGCCGTCCTCCGCTCATCTGATGGGCAGGTGGTAGGTGCGGCGGACGCTGGTCGGCTCGGCGCTCAGGTCGGCGCCGTAGACGTGCAGTGAGATCGCGGTGATGTCGCCGATGTTGTGCACCTTGTGGATGTCCCCGGGCGGAGCGAACCCGCTGACGTCGCCGGTGCGGTTGGCGACGCGGCCGATCTCGGTCAGGTGGTCGCCCTCGTCGCGATAGAGCGTCTCGTACTCGATCCCCTGAAGGACGCCGAAGACGCACCAGGCGATGTGGTCATGGGGCCGGGTCTGCTGGCCGGGCCGCCAGACGACCGCGATGATCGAGAAGTCCGGCTCGGTGTGGAGAGTGTGCCTGACGTAGGTGTCCGGGTCTCCGGCCCGCTCCTCCTCGGTGAGGATCTCCGGCGTGGGCAGCCGTTCGCGCAGCACGCCGGCGACGGCGAAGGCGGTGGTACGGGGCTCGGCGGGGTGACTGACGGCCTCCCGCACTCCCTCGACGAGTTCCGCCAGGCCGGGGCGGACAAGCGTCATGGTTCCCATACTTCAAGCCTGCTCCGGATCAATACATAACGTCCAATGCCTATCTTCCCGGTGATTCATAGATAGGGTTGATACATGCTGGATATCGTGCGGCTCCGTGTGCTCGCCGCCGTCGCCCGGCACGGCTCGGTCACCAAGGCGGCCAGGGAGCTGCACTACTCTCAGCCCTCGGTCAGCCACCACCTGGCCAAACTGGAGGCCGAGACCGGGGCCAAGCTCATCCAGCGCGCGGGCCGGGGCATCCGGCTGACCGAGGCGGGACGGCTGCTGGCCGAGCGGGCCATCGAGATCGTCGGCCGCGTCGACTCCGCCACCGCCGAACTCTCCGCGCACGTGGGCCTGCGCGCCGGGCGGGTACGGCTGGCCGCCTTCCCCTCGGCGCTGGGCACGTTCGTGCCGGCCGCCGCCGCGCTGCTCACCCGCGAGCATCCCGGGCTGGAGCTGGGTCTCACCGAGACCGAGCCGCCCGAGGCGCTGCGCATGCTCCGCGCGGGCTACGTGGACGTGGCGGTCATCTTCCGCTACGACGACACCGCCCCGGAGGACAACGGGATCCGCCTGGTCCACCTGCTGGACGACCCCAGCTATCTGATCGTCCCCGAACGGCCCGCCGGGGATCCCGTCACGGAGCCGGGCGATCCGACCATCACGGAGCCGTGCGATCCCGATCCCGCCAGCCCTCTGCTCTCCCACCGCGGCACCCGGTGGATCGCGGGCTGCGACCGGTGCCGGAGCCACCTGCTCGACCTGTGCGCGCAGCAGGGATTCGAGCCGGAGATCTCCTTCACCAGTGACGACATCGTCGCCGTCCAGGCCCTGGTGGCCGCGGGGATGGGGGTGACCGCCCTGCCCGGTCTGGCACTGCAGGCGCATCGTCACCCCGGCGTCGGCGTCATCGAGATCCCCGGCTCGACCCGTCACGTCTACGCCGCCGTCTACGGCGAACCCCCCGACCCGCCCGCCACCGCCGCTCTGCTGGCCGCCCTGGCCGCCGTCGCCTGAGCTCCGGTGAGATCACCGCTCCGGCCGGGTACCACGCCTGCGGGGACAGTCATCGGCCGGCACCTGTCAGGGGGTGCGTGTCAGCGTGGAATCACCTCTGCGCGGACTCCCGGCAGGTCGTCGAAGGCCGCCGACGCGTCCATCGTGATGATGACCCGTGCGGTGGCCGCCGCGGTCGCGGCGATCATCAGGTCGTACGCGCCCCGTGTCTTCCCCGTACGCCTCACGTGCGCCATCAAACGAGCGTGCACCCGGGCGACGTCGGTGGTGCACTCCTCCAGCGGGATCAACGCGAGCACCTCGTCGACGAACGCCTGCCGGCCGGGACGGCGGGCGTCGTCCGCCAACTCGACGCCCGTCAACAGCTCCGCGACGGTTTTTGGCGAGCGGAGGAGAAGCACGCTGAACGGCCGGTATTCATTCATGCCGGTCGGCCGCTCCCGCATGCGGAAAACCTGAGGCGGCCGAGGGGCGGGTGTGCCTACGATCCCGGCATGCCGGATCTCGCCACCCTCGCCCTCTTCGCCGCCGCGACCCTCGCCCTGCTGGTCGTGCCGGGCCCCGCGGTCGTGTACATCGTGACCCGGAGCGTCGCCCAGGGCAGGAGCGCCGGTCTCGTCTCCGTCCTCGGCATCCACCTGGGCTCCATGGTCCACGTGGCCGCCGCCGCGCTCGGTATCAGCGCCCTGCTCGCCGCCTCGGCGACGGCTTTCACGATCGTGAAGTACCTCGGCGCGGCCTACCTGATCTGGCTGGGCGTCCGCAAGCTGATGAGCGGCCGCAACGGTGCCGAGGCGGCCGAGCCTCCGATGGCGAGCCGTACCCGGATGTTCTGGGAGGGCTTCGTGGTGAACGTGCTCAACCCCAAGACGGCGATCTTCTTCCTCGCCTTCCTCCCCCAGTTCGCCGACCCGGCCGCGGGGCCGATCGCTCCGCAGATCGTGCTGCTGGGCATGATCTGGATCATTCTCGGCCTGGCCAGCGACGGCGCCTTCGCCCTGCTCGCCTCCGCCCTGGCCGGCCGCCTGCGCCGCTCCGCCCGCGCCCGCCGCCGCCTGGACGTCACCAGCGGCGTCGTCTACCTGGGTCTGGGCGCCGCCGCCGCGTTCGCCGGAGAGGGCGCCGCGTCCCACAGTTCCATGCCGGCTTCTGGAATCGCCGTGGCCGGAGCCTGAGGAACGGCACCTCGCAGAACGGCCACCGGCCACCGGGCCGGTCCGCCGCCCGCGTGACCGCCGCCGCCCGGAGTCAGGGCCGCGGGGAGATCCTGGTCCAGCCCTTGCTCCAGCCGCGGCCGGAGCGGCCCCGCCCGGCCGCCGCCTGGCACCTCGGGCACACCCGTCGCACCTCGTCCGCCGCCCCGCCCGACTCCGGGAACGTGTCCGTCCACGGCACGTGGTGGAACCGGCGCAGGTGCGACCGGCTCAACGCCAGGCCGCACAGCGTCTGGTTCGTCCCCGGCCGCCAGGCGTGCACCTCGCCCGCGGGCATGCGCACACCGTCATCGTCGATCCACTCCCCCGAAGCCGCGACCGAGGGCTCGCCCTTCACCGGCATCTCGCGCCTCCCCTCGAACCGGCGGCGTCTCCCGGCTCGGGACCCGCCGTCGCAGGCATCCTGCCCCGTTGCGCCGTTCCCATTCGACCGCGCGGGGAACGGCGCGGAACGGTCGGCGGCGGAAGACGATCAGAGGCGGAAGGCCGTGGCCAGATCCGCCCGCTCGCGGACGAGCGCGGTGAAGCGTTCGGCCATCAGGTCGTAGCCCTTCTGGTCCGGGTGGAGGTCGTCGTAGAGCCGTTCGGCGTCCGACGGCCCGAGCAGTTCCAGGCCGTCGAGGAAGTGCAGGCGGGGGTCTGTCGCCGCGCGCTCGGCGGCGACCTGCTCCAGCAGGCGGCGGGTCATGGCGAGGGTGAGCGCGCCGGTGTCGAGGTCGAGGCTCCGGCGCGCCGCGCGGAACCGGACCCCGTCGTGGACCGTCGGCCCGGGGGTGTCCTCGTGGATGGGGCAGGCGATGGCCGAGACGAGGACGATCGGGGTGGACGGGTGGCCCTCTCTGATGGTGTCGAGGAACCCGTGGACGGCGGGCACGAAGGTACGGGCGCGCATGGTGTCGCCGTTGACGATGTTGATGCCGACCTTGAGGGAGATGACGTCGGCCTCGACGTCCCTGATGGTCCGCGCGGCGAAGGGGTCGAGCATCGCGTTGCCGGCCAGGCCCATGTTGGTCAGCCGCAGGCCCAGGTTCCGCGCGGCGGTCTGGGGCCAGGGGCCGAGCGGGCCGTCCGCCTCCAGGCAGTGGCTGATCGAGCTGCCGTAGTGGAGCCAGTGGGTGGCCGACGACGGCGCCGGGGAGAGCGGGGCGTCGGAGGCGGCGCCGTACAGCTCGACCTGGGCGGTGTGCGGCAGCCAGATCTCCACCGTGCGCGCCCGCCCGTCGCGGGGCCGCCCGAGGTCGAACCGTACGGCCGACACGTCCCCCGCTTCGAGCCGGATCCCGTCCTCCCGCATCCGGATGACGTCACCCTCGTCCAGGTCGGCGCGTCCGGCGGTCTCGCCATCGACGACGGCGACGAAGCTCGCGGGATACTCGCGGGAGTCGGGTCCTTCCGGGAGGGCGCGAGTGATCTTGACTTTCAGCGCGATCCAGGAGGCGCCGGTCAGCACGCGGACGTGCACCCCGGCAGCCGCGGACGCGACCCCCATGGCGGCGTTGGTGGGCTCCTGCGCCCGGCTCCGCCGGGACAACCGGAGCGGGATGACGCCCGAAGGCGTCGGTTCGACGTCGACGGCGCCGACGAGGAGACCCGTCAGCCCTTCCGCGTCAAGAGTGTGCTCTCCGGCCATCCATCGGCTCCAATCCCGGGTGAGCGCCTGGAAGCAGGCGCCGGTAGCCATGATCGTGCCGAAATGGTCGCATATTAGAAAACGATTCGGGGAGCCACGCCTCGCATGGTGAGACGTGACCCCCGGGCTACGCGTCCTCGCCGATGGTGAGGAACCCTTCGGGCATCCCCTCCACGTAGGTCGCCAGCCAGATCGGGCGCCAGGGACGCAGCTCATGGAAGCGGCGCAGCTCGGCGATGCCGCTGAGCCAGCCCATCCACGCGCCGTACGGCGGGTTGCCCTCGTCGAAACCGCTCTGGACGAAGGTGAGCTTCGTCCCGCCGCCGGACTCCTCCAGCTCCCAGGAGGCGACCAGGCCCTCCTCCCACAGCAGGGACATCCTGCGTCCGGGTTCCAGCTCGGTGATCCTGGCGGGGGACGGCTCCGCCTCGAAGCTCCCCATCGCCCAGCGCCCGCCGACATGCGGCTCGATCTCGACCTTCGCCCCGAACCACCGGGCGAACGTCCCGGGATCGACGATCGAGTCGTACACCGCCTGCGGCGAGGCGGCGATGAACACCTCCTCGCGCATCACCGGAGAGGTGAAGTCGCACTTCGGCGTGGGCTCCCGGCCCTCGACGTGGTCGACGAGGTTGGCGAGCGCCACCGCCCAGAAGGTGTGCGCGAGGCTCAGGACGCCGGTCTCGGCCACCATCTCCTCGAAGGAGGGGAGGCCGGTCTGCGTCAGCGTCAGCTCGGTCTCCTCCGGCCCCCGCTCCTCCAGCCGGATCTCGACGACGGTCTCCTCGCCGCCGAGCGGCCAGGCGAATCGCAGCGTGCGGTCGTCGGCGTGGAGCAGGCGCTGGCGGGGCGCGTCCCCTTCGAGGGTGTGGCGGCCCCAGAAGGCATAGCGGTGCGGCAGGTCGACCTCGGCGTGCTCGTCCAGCCAGACACGCATCGCCGTGGGGTCGGTCAGGGCGTGGTACACGGCCTTGGCCGGTGCGCCCGCGCGGATGCGGATCATCATCGGCTCACTCATCGGGTTCCCCCCCAGGATGGTCGGGATAGCAGGCCACGGCGATTTTGAACGCGTCTCCTTCGGCGCCGCCGTAGCGGGTGAACAGGTCCTGCAGCGTGGTCCGCAGCTCGTCGAGGAAGCGCTGGCGCTGCTCCGGCGGCACCCGGATCCGGCCGGAGACCCCGATCGACGGCAGCTCCGGCGCGGCCCGGTCGAGCGCGGCGATGTCGGCCTGGACCTCCTCCACCAGGTCCAGCAGGTAGCCCAGGCTCAGCTCGTCCCGCACCCGGCGCCGGCCGATCCGGCCGACCAGGCGGGGCGAGAGCCAGTAGGAGCGGGCACCGGCCTGGTAGACGCCCTCGTTGATGCCGCGCACCCGGCGCTCGGCCACCTGCTCGGCCAGCCCCGCCTCGACCAGGCGTTTGACGTGGTAGTAGACCCGCTGCGGGGTCTGGCCGAGCAGCGCGGCGACCTCGGTGCAGGTGCGGGGCTCGGCCAGGCGCCGCAGCACCTCGATGCGCTGCGGCTTGAGCAGGGCCTCGGCCTGCTCGATCTCTTCCAGGTACAGGACGTCTCTCATCTCAAAAACAATCTTTTACATAAAAACTCTTTCTGTCAATGGCTCATCGTACGGTCTCGGAACGGATCAACGCCCCCACGAGTACTGATTTTCGTGATGCCACATCCGACGCACCGACGATGGATCGGCGCCCTCCTGCTCGCCGGGACGGCCGCCGCCTGCACTCCCGGCGACGCCTCACCCCGGCCCGCGGCGGCACCCGCCACGCCGACGCCGTCCATGGACGCGCCGTCCACGCCCGCGCCGTCCTCCTCCACGGCCGTGACGGTGGGACCCGCCCCGGCCAGCCCCGGAACGGGCTCCTGCCCGGTGACCCGGCCCGCCGAGAGTCCCTCCGAACCACCCCCGGCCCTGCGCGAGTGGCTGCGTTCCGAGGGTGCGGATTCCCAGGGATGGTTCGGCGGCGGGGACCTGTGGGCGCTGCCGGCGACCGCACGACACGGCTATCCCGACGGCAGGGGGAAATGGAGCCTCAAGATTCCATGGTGGCGGGGGCACGACGAGCCCCTGAGGATCCGCGCCGTCTCCCTGAAGACCGGGAAGACGGTCGACGGCCACGCACCCCGCGGCTACGCGGCCCCGGGCTTCCAGGCCGGCGGGGTGGACCTCCCCCACCTGGGATGCTGGCGCATCACCGGCGAACTCGGCCCCACCCGGGTGCGCTTCGTGGTCGACGTCGTCCCAGCCGAAACCACCCCGAATTAGCCGAACCCTCCGTGTCCGATCAGCAGAAGATCTTCATCGGCGGACCGTACGGGATCGGTCAGGACCCGGTGGCCTGGACGGTCTCGCGAGCCCAGCGGTAGTCGGCCTTGCCCGCCGGGGAGCGGACCATCTCGTCGACGAAGGCGAAGGCCCGGGGGACCTTGTAGCCGGACAGCTGGGTACGGCAGTGCGCGTCCAGTTCCTCCGGCGACGGGGACATGCCGGGGCGCGGCTCGATCACGGCGGCGACCTTGTTGCCCCAGCGCTCGTCCGGCACCCCGGTGACCACCGCGTCGAAGACCGCCGGATGCCCCTTGAGAACCGCCTCGACCTCCTCCGGGAAGACCTTCTCCCCGCCGGTGTTGATGCAGACCGAGCCCCGGCCGAGGATCCCGATCGTGCCGTCCTCCTCCACCGTGGCCATGTCCCCGGTGAGCAGCCAGCGGGTCCCGGCCGCGTCGGTCACGAAGGTGCGCCGGGTCTTCTCCTCGTCCTTGTAGTAGCCGAGCGGGATCCGGCCGCTCCTGGCGACCGTGCCGATCTCCTCGGATCCGGGCTTGACCTGCTCCAGCACCTCGTTGAGCACGACCAGGCCGGAGGTGGCGTTGGGCTGGTAGCGCAGCCCGGACTCCGGCGAGGAGCCCTGCACCGCCGAGGCGGTGTAGCCGGACTCGGTGGAACCGAAGTTGTCCAGGAACATCGTGTTCGGGAGCAGTTCCTGGAGGCGGTCGCGGACCGCGCCGGTCAGGATCGCCCCGGTGGAGCTGAGGATCGCCAGCGACGACAGGTCGTAGTCGCCGGCGGCGAGCTCTTCGGCGAGCGGGCGGGCCATCGCGTCGCCGGTGATGTTGATCGTGAAGACCTTCTCCCGCTGGATCGTCCGGAGCACCTCGGCCGCGTCGAACTTGCGGACGTAGACCATGGTTCCCCCCATCCACCAGGTGATGAAGGTGGCCATCTGGGCAGCGCCGTGCATCAGCGGGGGCGCCGCCATCATGATCATCGGTCCGGAGGCGCGGGCCTGCTCGACGACGGCCTCGGGGGTGGGCAGCGGGTCGCCGTACGGGTTCCCGCCGCCGAAGGCGAAGAACAGGTCCTCGGTCCGCCACATCACGCCCTTGGGCATGCCGGTGGTGCCGCCGGTGTAGATGATGTAGACGTCGTCGCCCGACCGCCCGGGGAACCCGCGCGTCTCCGGCTGCCCGGCCAGCGCCTCCTCGTACGGCACCGCCCCGGCCACCTCCGACGGCCCGCCCACCGCGATCAGGTGCCGCAGCTGCGGGGCCTGCGGCGCGACCGCCGCCACCCGCTCGTCGAACTCCACGTCGAACAGCAGGGCGACGATGTCGGAGTCCCGGTAGAGGTAGAGCAGCTCGGCCTCGACGTAGCGGTAGTTGACGTTGATCGGCACAGCCCGGAGCTTGAGCGCCGCCAGGATCCCGGCGATGTACTCGACGCCGTTGTAGAGCTGGATGCCGACGTGCGCGCCCGGCCCGACCCCGCCCGCCGCCAGGTGGTGCGCAAGCCGGTTGGCGTGCGCGTCCAGTTCGGCGTACGTCATGCGGTGTTCACCGCAGATGACGGCGACGCGGTCCCCGATCGCGTCCGCGAGCCCTTCGAACAGATCTGCGTGGTTGAACTCCATCGGGGGGCTCCTGTCTCGCAAGGGGCTCCGGGTGCTCCGGGCGCCGGGAGGGGTTCTAGGGTTTGTCTCTGCCGACCATCCACATCGCGAAGAACTGCGCGCCTCCCCCGTAGGCGTGCCCGAGGGCCCGCCGGGCCCCGTCCACCTGGCGCTCCCCCGCCATCCCGCGGACCTGGAGCGCCGCCTCGGCGAACCGGATCAGCCCGGACGCGCCGATCGGGTTGCTGGAGAGCACGCCGCCGGAGGCGTTCCACGGGATGTCGCCGTCCAGGGCGGTGGCGCCGGACTCGGTGAGCTTCCAGCCCTCGCCCTCGGCGGCGAAGCCGAGGTTCTCCAGCCACATCGGCTCGTACCAGGAGAAGGGCACGTAGACCTCGGCCACGTCGATGTCCCGGCGCGGGTCGGCGATCCCGGCCTGCCGGTAGACGTCCGCGGCGCAGTCCTTGCCGCCCTGCGGGTTCACCGTGTCGCGCCCGGCCCGGAAGATCGGTTCGGAGCGCATCGCCGTACCGAGGACCCAGGCCGGGGTCCCGGTCACCGCCTTCTCCGACGACAGGACCATCGCGCAGGCGCCGTCGCTCGACGGGCAGGTCTCCAGGTAGCGGATCGGCTCCCAGAGCATCGGGGTCGCCTCGACCATCTCCCGGCTGATCTGCGGGATCTTCAGGTGGGCGTAGGGGTTCTTCAGGGCGTTGAGCCGGTCCTTGACGGCGACCAGCGTGCCGATGTGGTCCGGCGCCCCGGACCGGCGCATGTACTCGCGGATGTGCGGGGCGAAGTAGCCGCCCGCGCCGACCACCAGCGAGGCGCTGAACGGCAGGTGCGTGGACAGGGCCCAGGTGGCGTTGGACTCCGACTGCTTCTCGAAGGCGACCACCAGAACCCGGTCGTGCACGCCGCCCTGGATCAGCGAGGCCCCGACGAGCGCGGTGGAGCCGCCGACCGAGCCCGCGGTGTGCACGCGCATCATCGGCTTGCCCGCCGCGCCGAGCGCGTCGGCCAGGTACGCCTCCGGCATCATCACGCCCTCGAACAGGTCGGGGGCCTTGCCGATGACGACGGCGTCGATGTCCTTCCAGGTCAGCCCGGCGTCCTCCAGCGCGCGGACCGCCGCCTCGCGGACCAGCCCGGCGATGGAGACGTCCCGGCGCTTGGTCGTGTAGTGGGTCTGCCCGACCCCGATCACCGCGCAGCGGTTCCCCATGGGTCAGCCCTCCATAACCGTAACGAGGTTGTGCTGCAGGCACGGGCCGCTGGCGGCGTGCCCGAGGGTGCGGCTCGCGGTGCCGTCCATGATCCGTGAGGCGGCCTCGCCGATCCGGATGAGGCCGGTGGCCATGACGGGGTTGGCGGCCAGCGGGCCGCCGCTGGGGTTGACCACGGTGGAGTCGGGCAGCTCCAGCGCCTGGCGGAGGATGCGCTCCTCGTGGCTGAACTGCACGTGCAGCTCCGCCACGTCGAGGGAACCCTTGCCGACCCCCGCCGCACGTGCGGCTTCGGCGGCGGAGGCCGACCGGGCGAGATCTCTCATGCCCAGATAGTGAGGGTCTATGCGGTGGGCGATGCCGGTGATCCAGGCGGGACGCTCGCACACCTCCCGGGCCAGGTCCCCGGCGGCCAGCACCACCGCGGCGGCGCCGTCGGTGATCGGGGCGACGTCGTACGGCCTCAGCGGCTCGACCTCGTAGCCGTCGCCCGACGGGTCGGGCAGGTCGAGGGCGTAGGGGTTGTCCCGGCCGGCGGCGCGGCTGCGCCGTACCACCTCGTCCAGCTCGGCCCGGTCGGCGCCGCACGCCGAGGCCTGCAGGGCGGCGTAGGAGACCTGGTCCAGGCCGAGCGGGGCCAGGTAGTAGGGGTCGAGCTGGAGGGTCATGATCTCCCGCAGGTCGCCCTGGGAGGACTTGCCGAAGCCGTAGATCAGCGCCGAGTCGACGTCGCCGTGCTGGAGCCGGACCCACGCCTCGTACAGCGCCCAGGCGGCGTCCATCTCCACGTGGCTCTCGGAGATCGGCGGCCAGGCGCCGAGCGCGTCGAGCGCGGAGACGAACGAGAACGGCGCCCCGGCCAGGTAGTCGCAGCTCCCCGAGCAGGTGAAGCCGAATTTCCGCAGACCCGATCTCTCCCGGACCTCGTCGAGCACCGGCAGGATCAGCTCGGGCTCGCCCAGTCCCTCGTCGACCGCGCTGTGCCGGGTCTGCGCGAACGCCACGACCGCTATCTCACGCAAGCTACGCTCCTACAGCTCGACGTCCGGCTCGCCGGTCGGGGCGAACCATCGGATGTTGGACATGGACGCGGTCCGCTCCTCCTCGGGGACCCAGACGGCCCGCACGCGCATGCCCTGCCGCACCTCGTGCGCCGGGACGTCGCCGACGAGGGCGATCATCGGGATGTCCGCGCCGTCGAGGAGGATGTAAGCCGAGACGAACGGCACCTCGGGGGCGCGGGGGTCGGGGAGGTTGTTGATCGCGAAGGTGGTGATGGTCCCGGTGTCCGGGAGCTCCGTCTCCTCGGTGATCGCGACACCGCACTCCGGGCACGACAGACGGTAGGGCACGTAGACCTTGCCGCAGGAGCCGCACCGGCAGCCGAGGAAGATCCCGCGCTCGATGCCCTCCAGGAAGCGGGCCAGGGACTTGCCGGGCCTGACGCGGTACTCGGTGCGGACCGGGGAGACGATCCTCGTCACCTCGGGGACGAAGCTCTCGATGTCGGTGATGTGCCCGGTGCGCCCGGTCCGCCAGCGGGGGCGGACCCGCAGGCCGGGGCGCATGGCCCGGACGTCGCCCGCGTCCACCGCGTGGACCAGGGCGGTGTCCGCGCCGTCCAGCCGGATCAGCGCCCAGGCGAACGGCCGCTCCAGCGGGTGGCCCGCGCGGGGCTCGCTCACCCAGGCCCAGCCCTCCACCGTCCCGGTGGGGCCGACCTCGGTGAACTCGCCGGTGACCGCCTCACCGGTGTCCGGGTCGTACTCCAGCGGGGGGACGAGGGTACGGCCGCCGGCCGTGCGGACCCCGACGATGCGGCCGTCCCTCAGCTCGGTGAGGAAACGCCCGATCACCGGCCCGGTCGTGCGGGTGTAACCGCCGGGGAACTCCAGCACGTGCTCGGCGATCAGTTCCTCAGATGGCACGGTCGCGGTCCTTCCAGTAGGGGTCGCGCAGCTTGCGTTTGAGGAGCTTGCCGTTGGGCTCGCGCGGCATCTCCTCGATGAAGTCGACGGACCGGGGCCACTTCATCTTCGACAGGCGGCCCTGGAGCGAGTCGAGGATCTCGGCGGCCAGTTCGGGAGAGGGAGCGATGCCCGGCGCGGGCTCGATCACGGCCTTGATCTGCTCTCCCCACTCCTCGTCCGGGATGCCGAACACGGCCACGTCGGCGACCTTGGGGTGGACCATCAGCTCGTTCTCGATCTCGGCGGGGTAGATGTTGGCCCCACCCGAAATGATCATGTCGGCCTTGCGGTCGCAGAGGAAGAGGAAGCCCTCCTCGTTGAGGTAGCCGATGTCGCCGACGGTGAAGTGGTCCTTGAGCCGGTTGGCCTCGGTCTTGGCCCGGTCGCCCTTGTACTCGAAGGTGGCGCCCGCCATCTTCATGTAGATCGTGCCGGGGGTGCCGGTCGGGACCGGTTCCAGGTTGTCGTCCACGATGAGCAGCTCGCTGATCGGCCAGGCGGTGCCGACGGTGCCGGGGTACTTCTTCCAGCCCTCGGGGGTGGCGAGCGTGCCGCCGCCCTCGGTCGCGGCGTAGTACTCGTAGATGCAGTCGCCCCACCACTCGAACATCGCCCACTTGACCGGGACCGGGCAGGGGGCGGCGGCGTGGATCATCCATTTCAGGGAGGAGAGGTCGTACTTGCGCTTGACGTCGTCGGGGAGGGCGAGCAGGCGCTTGAAGTGGGTGGGGACCATGTGGGAGTTGGTGACGCGGTACTTCTCGCAGAGCCGCAGCAGTTCCTCGGAGTCCCACTTGTCCATGTAGACGAGGGTGTGGCCCATGTGCAGCGCCGTACCGCCGAACTGGGTGACCGCGGTGTGGTAGTTCGGCGAGGTGACCAGATGGGCGTTCTCCTTGCCCGGCGTGATGCCGAACATGGCCAGCAGGAACGTCATCAGCTCGGCCGCGTCGTCGGGGTCCAGGCCGTTGAGCGGGCGGCGCACGCCCTTGGGCCGGCCGGTGGTGCCGGAGGTGTAGTGCATGGTGGCGCCCGCCGTACGGCCCCCGGGGGCGGTGTCCGGCTGCCCGTCGGTCAGGTCGGAGACGGGCCGGGCGCCCTCGACCCGGCCGAAGCCGAACACGCGGTCCGGCGCGATGCCCGACTCGGCGGCGCCGCGCATGCCCTCCTCGGCGTGGCGCTCGGCGACGAAGAAGGCCCGAGCTTCGCTGTCGGCGACGATGTAGCCGATCTCGGGGCCGGTGAGGTGCCAGTTGATCGGCGTGTAGTACCACCCCGCCTGCAGCGCGGCCAGGTAGAGCACCAGGCCGTCGGCGCCGTTGGGGACCAGGCCGCAGATGCCGTCGCCGGACTGGAGGCCGAGCCCTCGCAGGCCGTGCACCAGACGGTTGGCCCGGGCGAGGAGGTCGCCGGCTCGATGTTCCGTCCCGTCCGGATCCACGGCGGCGATCCAGTCCGGATCCGCCTGCGCGAGCCTCCAGAAGCCGAGCGTACCCATCGGACATCCCTCCAGGTCGAAAGGCCCCGGGCCGCCGGAGTGAGGCACGTCCATCGGAGCGCGGGACTCTGGCGGCGCGGAAGGTGGCGGACGGGAACGGGCTCCCGTTCGCAGAGGCAGACTAACCCCGGCGCACCATACCGAGCAAGCGCTTGATTACGAGAGGATCGCCAGGTAGGGGCTTTACCTTCCCATCACTGCGAGCGCCCCGGCCGTTACGCACAGCTCATGGAAGGTAAGAAAAAAGTCAAGTTTCGTCACGAATAATGCTATATGTCCTAAATAAGGTTTTTACTAAGCCAGGATGACTAGCGCGAGACGGTGTTTCCGAGTTGGGCTCATGTTGGCCCTCCGCCGTCTCCCACTGGGGGAGATCATGCGTTTCACCAAGTCCCTGGCGGCCGCCGGCGCCCTCAGCCTTGCCGTGCTGACCGCCTCTCCGGCCTTCGCCGACGGCGCCGAGGACCCGTCCGCCGGCTCCGCGACCACCGTGCCCGAGGTCCAGGACCTCGGCGGCGCGACGGAGCGCGGCCCCGAGGCCGAGACCGGACCGGTGCGGGGGACCGAGCCCGAGTCCACGCCGGAGTCCCCGGCCGAGCCCCGGCCGGAGCAGGAGCCCGCACCGGAGCAGCAGCCGCAGCCCGAGCAGAGGACCGAGGAGAAGCCGCAGCCCGACCCCGGACCCGAGCAGGAGCCCGCACCGGAGCAGCAGCCGCAGCCCGAGCAGAGGACCGAGGAGAAGCCGCAGGCGGAGGAGAAGCCCGACGCCCCGCTCAGCGGGGTGACCTTCGAGCTGAGCCCGGGTGCCGTGTACGCGGGCGAGAAGGTCGGCTACGAGGTCACCGCCGAGGAGCCCCGCGCCACCGGCGCGCGCGTCAGCTCCCCCGCCCTCTCCAGCGTGCACACCGTCGTCCTGTCCAGGGGCCGGGCCACCGGCGCCGCCGCCGTCCGGGACGACCTCAGGCCCGGCGCCTACCCGGTCACCGTGGAGATCCTCCTCGGAGAGAAGGTCATCGGCACCGCCAAGCGCACCCTGACCGTCAGGGACCCGCGCCCCGTCGTCAAGCCCGCCGCCCGCCTGGACCTGCGGCTGGAGCCGCGCAAGGTCCTGCCCGGGCAGAGCTACTACGCCGGCGTCACGACCGAGAACGTCGAGCCGGGCACCGTGGTCACCGTCAAGGACCCCGGCGGCAGGCACCACCGGGTCCGGCTCGACCACTGGGGTACCGCCCGGGTCGAGCTGACCGTGCCCGGGGACACCGACCCGGGTCCCTACAGGGTCGTGGCCTACCTGCACGGCGGGCCGTCCGACGCCGCGACGCTGACCGTCGCCGTCCCCCCGAAGCCCGTCCCGGCGGGCCGGCTGCACCTGGCCCTGGACCCGCACACGGTCGTGGCGGGCGGCGAGTTCACCGCCGTCGTCTCGACCCGGTACGTGGCTCCGGGCACCCCGATCGCCCTGACCGACCCGGCGGGCAAGACGTTCACCGTCTGGACCGGTAAGGACGGCGTGGCCGCCAAGCGGTTCCACGTCCCCTCCAGCACCGGGGCGGGCGCCTACTGGTTCGTCGCCAAGCTGCCCACCGGCCAGAAGAGCGCCGCCCGGCTGACGGTCAAGGCACCGTACCGGCCCAGCGGCGACTTCACCCCCCGGGGCGGCGCGCAGACCGGCGGCGGCCTCGCCGAGGCGGGAAGCCCGGCCTCCGGTCTCGGGGCCCTGGCCCTGGGCGGCGTCCTGATCGCGGGCGGCTCGGGTCTGGCCCTGTACGGCCGCCGCGGCCAGGAGGGCTGACCCGATCGTGGCCGGCCGTCCCGCGTCCGTGAGCCGCGCCGTCGCCGCCGGCGGCGCGGCCCTGGCCATCTTCTGCGGCGTCCTCGCCGCCGGGTCCGCTCTGTCGGGCGGGCCCGTCGGCGACGGGCCGACCCCGGTCCCGTCCGTCTCCGCGGACACCGCCCGGCCCGCCGGCAAGCCGGCCTTCGCCGTCGTCCCCGGCAGGGCGATGGCCGCCTCGAAGCCCGTCCGCCTGGACATCCCGGCGATCGGGGTGAAGGGCGCGCCGGTCGAGCCGGTGGGCCTGAACGCCGACCGGACCGTCGAGGTCCCGTCGCTGGAGCGGCCCGGACTCGTCGGCTGGTACCGGCACCGGCCGACCCCGGGTGAGAAGGGCCCCGCCGTCCTCCTCGGGCACGTGGACGCGTACGGCAAGCCCGCGGTCTTCGCCGAGGCCCACCGGCTGGAGCCGGGTGATGTGATCAAGGTGAGGCGCGCGGACGGCACGGTCGCCTCCTTCACCGTCGACGGCCTGGAGCGGGTGGACAAGGACGAGTTCCCCACCGCCAAGGTGTACGGCGACACCGCCGCCCCCGAGCTGCGGCTGATCACCTGCGGCGGCGCCTTCGACGCGGCGACCGGGCACTACGAGGACAACGTCATCGTCTACGCCCATCTGGCGGCCTGAGCCGTACTCCGGCGGCCCGGGCCGTAGTCCATCTGGCGGCCCGGGCCGTACCGGACCTAGGATGACCTAACAAGCGCTTGGCTAATTAATGGCTAACCAGCGGAGGTCGTCCGTGGAACTGCTGCCGATCAGCACGCCGCACTGCCGGATCGAGCGCGACGGTCACGTCGTCGTGGTGACCATGAACCGGCCGGAGGCGAAGAACGCCCTCTCCTCGGACATGTTGATCGGTCTGGCCGAGGCGTGGGCCTACGTCTCGGCCGAGCCGGAGGTCCGCGTCGCCGTGCTGACCGGCGCGGACGGCACCTTCTGCGCGGGCGCCGACCTGAAGGCCATGGGCACCCCCTCCGACGACCCGCGGGTCCGGGAGCGCGCCGCGCAGATCCCCGACTTCCACTGGAAGGGCCTGCTCCGGGACCCGGACGCGCTGCCGAGCAAGCCGATCGTCTGCGCGGTGGAGGGCTACGCCGTGGCCGGGGGGACCGAACTGCTCGTCGGCACCGACCTGCGCGTGGTCGCCGAGTCCGCCACCCTCGGCCTGTTCGAGGCGCGCCGCGCGCTGTTCCCGATGGGCGGTTCGGCGATCCGGCTCCCCCGCCAGATCCCCTACGCCTTCGCGATGGACATCCTGCTGACCGGCCGGTCGATCACCGCCCGGGAGGCGCTGGCCATGGGCCTGGTCAACCGGGTCGTCCCCGACGGCCAGGCCCTCGCCGCCGCCCTGGAGGCCGCCGCCCAGATCGCCGAATGCGGGCCGCTGGCCGTCCAGGCCATCCTGCGCACCTACCGCGAGACGCTGGGCATGCCCGAGGCCGAGGCCCTGAAGGTCTCCGACGCCGTCGGCTGGCCGGTGATCGGCTCCGAGGACGCCAAGGAGGGCTCCCGCGCCTTCCGGGAGAAGCGTCCCGCGGTCTACCGCGGCGAGTGAGACGACGTCACGGAATGCAGCCTGCTTTTTCGTGACATGTCGCATTGCAACCTGTCAACACCTTGAAAAGGCAACAGGCGCGATTCATGATCCTCCACATGGGCGGTAAAGATCACGTCCATCCCACGTCACCCTGCCCGGCGGTGCACCGCCGCCCCGACGTGAAGGAGATCATGTGTCCCCCACCCCCCGGCGCCGGAGGACGGCCCTGATCTGGGCCGCCGTCCTCGCCCTCATGATCCCGCAGGGCGTGGCCCAGGCCGCGCCCGATCCCGACAAGATCGACAAAGCCGTCCTGGCGGACCTGGCCGCCGACGACAAGGCCACCTTCTGGGTGCGCATGAAGAGCGGCGCCGACCTCAGCGCGGCCCGCGAGGCGACGACCAAGGACGAGAAGGCCAAGCGGGTCTACCGCGCCAAGACCGAGGTCGCCGCCTCGTCGCAGGCCGGCCTGCGCAAGCTCCTGGCCGCCGAGAGCGCGGGCTTCACCCCGTTCTGGATCGTCAACGCCGTCCGGGTGACCGGCGACGCCAAGCTGGCCGCCGAGATCGCCAAGCTGCCCGAGGTGGAGCGGGTCGAGCCCACCCGCGTCGCCGCGGTGCCCGAGCCGCAACCCGGCAAGGAGGCCGCGCGGGTCGACGCGGTCGAGTGGAACATCGACCGGGTCAACGCCCCCCGGGTCTGGGACGAGCTCGGCAGCCGCGGCGAGGGCATCGTGGTGGCCAACATCGACACCGGCGTACGGTTCGACCACCCGGCGCTGGCCGACCGATACCGCGGCAGGAACGCCGACGGCACCCTCAGCCACGACTACAACTGGTTCGACCCCGCGGGCGTGTGCCCCGCCGCCGAGCCCTGCGACAACAACGACCACGGCACCCACACCATGGGCACCATGGTCGGCGGTGAAGGCGCCAACGTCATCGGCGTCGCCCCCGGCGCGCGGTGGATCGCCGCCAAGGGCTGCGAGAGCAACACCTGCAGCGACGCCTCGCTGCTCGCCGCCGGGCAGTGGATCCTCGCGCCCACCGATCTCGACGGCCGCAACCCCCGCCCCGACCTGGCCCCGCACATCGTCAACAACTCCTGGGGCGGGGCCGGCTTCGACCCCTGGTACAAGGAGGTCGTCGAGGCGTGGGTGGCGGCGGGCATCTTCCCCGCCTTCGCCAACGGCAACCTCTCGGGCGCGGGCTGCAACTCCAGCGGCTCCCCCGGGCAGTACGTCTCCAGCTACAGCGCCGGGGCCTTCGACTCCGCCAACGCCATCTGGAGCTCGTCCACCCGCGGCGCCGGCGAGAACGGCGAGATCAAGCCCAACCTCGCGGCGCCCGGCGTCAACGTGCGCTCGGCCGTGGCGGGCGGCGGCTACGGGGCCTTCTCCGGCACGTCGATGGCCTCCCCGCACGTGGCGGCCACCGTGGCGCTGATGTGGTCGGCCTCCCCCGGCCTGCAGGGCGACATCGCCGCCACCCGGGCGCTGCTCGACCGCTCCGCGATCGACGTCGACGACACCCGGTGCGGCGGAACCGCCGCGGACAACAACGTCTGGGGCGAGGGCCGGCTCGACGCGTTCGCGTCGGTCCAGGCCGCCCCCGACGACCCGCTCGGCACGCTGACCGGCACCGTCACCTCCGGTGGCTCGCCGGTGCCCGGGGCCGCGGTCACCGTCACCGGGCCGCTGAGCCGCACGGTCGCCACCGGGCCGGACGGGACGTACACGCTGCCCCGCCTGCTGGCGGGCGAGTACCGGCTCACCGCCGGGAAGTTCGGGTACCGGGAGACCACCGCCACCGTCACCGTCGTGGCCGACCGGACGGTCACCGAGGACGTGACGCTGACGGCGCTGCCCGCCAGCACGGTCTCGGGAACGGTCACCGTCGGCGGCGCGCCCGAGGAGGGCGCCACGGTGGCCGCGGCGGGCACCCCGGTCAGCACGGTCACCGACGCCGCCGGGCGGTACCGGCTCACGCTGCCGCACGGCGAGTACGAACTGAAGGTCACCCCGGCCTCCCGGTGCGCCGGCAACCTCACCGTGCCGGTCACCGTGAGCGCCGATCTGACCAGGGACGTCGAGCTGCCGCGCCGTACCGACGCCTTCGGGCACACCTGCGCGAGCGCCGCGCTACCGTACGTGGCGGGCACCGAGAAACACCCGCTCACCGGCGACGACGCGGCCCAGCCGGTCACGCTGCCGTTCGCCTTCCCCTTCTACGGCGCCACCTACACCGGCGGATGGATCAGCAGCAACGGGTTCGTGAGCTTCGCCGCCTCCAGCACCTCGGCGGGCAACGGGGCCCTGCCCTCCACCGGCGCGCCCAACACGGCGGTCTACCCCTACTGGGACGACCTCGTCCTGGACGCCCAGGCCGGGGTCTACACCGCCACCGCCGGGACCGCGCCGGAGCGCACCTTCGTCATCGAATGGCGCAACGCCCGCTTCTACGCCGACTCCGCCCAGCGCATCTCGTTCTCGGTGCTGCTGGGCGAGGACGGCTCCATCGGCTACCGCTACCGCGACGTCAACAGTGAGCGCGACTCCGGGATCGGCGCCACGATCGGCATCGAGGGCCCGGACGGCGCCGACGCGCTGCAGTACTCCCACGACACCGCCGCGATCAGCGAGGGACGGGGCCTGACCTTCACCCCGAGCCGGCACGGGCTGCTGAGCGGCGTCGTCACCGACGCCAACGACCGCGAGCCGCTGGCGGGCGCGACGGTGAAGGTCCGGACCGCGGCCACGGCCCTGCTCACCCGGGAGGCCGACGAGGTGGCGACCTTCACCACCGGGCCGGACGGCGCCTTCCTCGGGCAGGTCCCGGCGGGCGACTACCAGGTCGAGGTCTCCAAGGAGCACTACGGGACCTCCACCCGGGAGATCACCGTCACCGCCGGCGCCAGGACCCGGATCGACGTCGCCCTGGCCACCGGCCGGGTGACGGCCTCATCCGGCGAGCTGGCCCTGGTGATGCCGGCCGAGGCCACCCGGACCGGCACGGTCGGGCTGAGCAACCTGGGCGGCGCCACGGCCTACACCGTCGTGACCGACCCCGCCCAGTCCTGGCTCAGCGTGACCCCCGCCGCCGGCGAGCTGGGGCCGGGGGCGTCGGCGACGCTGAGGGTCACCGCCTCCAGCGCGGGCGTCCAGCCGGGCACCGTCCGCACCGGCAGGCTGCTGGTGCGCTCGGCGAGCGGCCGGAACCCGCAGATCGAGATCATCGTGAAGGTCGTGGTGCCCAAGCACCAGGTCGCCGTGGACGCGGGAGGCACCAGGGCGGTCACCGACGGCGTCGGTGACCGGTGGACCCCCGACCAGCGGTACGGCACGGGCGGCCACGGTTATGTGGGCAGCGGGACCGGCACCTCCACGACCAGCAGGACGATCGCGGGCACCACCGAGCAGGAGCTGTTCCGGCGGGCCCGTGAGGGGATGCTGGAGTACCGGTTCGACCAGGTGCCCGACGGCGTCTACACCGTCGAGATGGGCTTCGCCGAGATCCGGAGCATGCGCGAGGGGCGGCGCGTCTTCGACGTCATCGTCGAGGGCCAGCTCGCGATCCCCGCGCTGGACCTGGCCCTGGAGGCGGGCGCGTACACCGCCGTGACCCGTCAGTACACGGTGAAGGTCACCGACGGCCAGCTCAACGTGCGCTTCGCCAAGCGGACGGGGAACACGATCGTCAGCTTCGTCCGCATCTCCGAGCGCCCCGACAGGACAGTGCCGTAGCGACGTGGACCGGTCATCGGCCGTGGCGCCGCCGACCGGTCCCATCGCCTCGGAGCGCACCGGCCTCCGCCGCCCCCCGGGGGCCGGGCCGCCGTCACCCGGCAGCGAGGTTTCCCGGGGAGGCCGTCGTGAGCATCCGACACTCGGTACCGTTCACGGCGGCGCCCCTGAGCCTCAGCCCTCGGTCAGGCGGCTCAGGCGCTCCATGGCCTCGACATACTCCTCGACCATGCCGAACACCACGTCCCCGGCCGGTTTGACCTGGTTCATGGCGCCGATGATCTGACCGGCGGGGAAGGTCGCCAGCTCGGCGGCGTCGGACCGGCCGATCCTCCGCAGCGCGTCCGAGACCAGCATGAACTGCAGCGGCATCGGCAGCGTGCCCGGCGACTCGGCCGACTCCCAGGCGTCGGTCCACTCGTTCTTCAGCAGCCGGGCCGGCTTTCCGGTCCACGAGCGAGAGCGGACGGTGTCGCGGGAGGTGGCCTCCAGGATGCGCCGCCTGGCCATCTCGGGGGTGTCGGCCTCCTCCACGGTCAGCCAGATCGATCCGGTCCACACGCCCTCGGCGCCCAGGGCCATGCCCGCCGCCATCTGGCGCCCGTTGCCGATGCCCCCGGCCGCCAGCACCGGCACCTCGACGGCGTCGACGACCTGCGGGATGAGCACCATCGTGGAGATCTCACCGGTGTGCCCGCCCGCCTCGGTCCCCTGCGCCACCACCACGTCCACGCCGACCTCGACCTGCTTGACCGCGTGCCGGGGGGTGGAGGCCAGCGCGGCCACCTTGACGCCCTTGGCATGGGCCATCTCGACCACGTCGGCGGGGGGCGGGCCGAGCGCGTTGGCCAGCAGCGCGATCGGGTGCTTGAGCGCGACCTCCACCTGCGGCCGGGCGGTGGCGTCGGTCCAGCCGAGCAGCACCTTGCCCGCGTCGGCCTCCTCCGACAGCGGCGGAACCCCGTGCGCGGCCAGCAGGTCGTCGACGAACTTCCGGTGGCCTTCGGGAATCATCCCCTGCAGGCGTCCCACCAGGTCCTCGGGGGAGTCGACGCCGAGGTCGGCCCCCGCGTAGGAGGCGGGCATGACCACGTCGACGCCGTACGGCCTGCCGTCGACGTGGTCGTCGATCCACTTGAGCTCCATCTCGAGCTCTTCCGGAGTGAAGTAGAGCGCGCCGAGCACGCCCATCCCGCCGGCGCGGCTGACCGCGGCGACGACATCCCGGCAGTGGCTGAACGCGAAGATCGGAAACTCGATTCCGAACATGTCCGTGACACGTGTCCGCATGGATTCACCGTACGGCGCACGCCAAGCAAACTGCAACGCGTTCTACTCTAGAATATTCTGTCGGTATCCACGGGAAGCAACAACAAGAACACGTTTCAACGCGACAGTCGGCGCCAGACCGCTCCGGGCAGCACGCGGACGGCCGCCGGCGGGTCCGCCGGCGGCCGTGCGATCATTTGCTCCTCCGCCGTCACACCTTGCGGCCGGCGCCGCGGAGCGCCAGGAACCCTCCGGCCAGCAACAGAAGGCCGACCAGGAGCAGGACCAGCGGGATCGTCGTCTTGATCATGGTGATCTGGCTCTTGCTCTCGCGAGCGTTGTTCACCAGCTGGTTGACGGTCTCGGGGGTCATCTTGGCGACGGCCGTCAGGGCGGTGACAGGAGTGCCGGTGCCGTCCTGGGTCTTCAGGACCTCGTTGCGCTGCTGCTCCTGACGGACCGGAGAGCCGGTCGTGGGCTCGATCCAGTACGTGTTCTTGCCCTCGTAGACGCGGTCCACCTGGACGTCACCGGTCGTGCCGGTCAGACCCATGATCGAGGCGGGCACGGTCCGGGTCTCGGTCTTGGTGGGCGGAACCGTCTGCTCGAACTTGTAGGCCAGCAGGCCGTTGACCTGCTCCTCAGCGACGAACTTGGCGTCGAACGCCATGCCCGCGGTGGAGTTGAAGACCTTGTAGGTCTTCTTCTCGACGTCGAAGGGCCACTTGTAGATCTGGCCCTCCAGCTTGACCGGCTTCTTGTCGATGTTCACCGCGCAGCAGGTGATGCCCTCGCCGGTGAACTTGTTGAAGGCGCTTCGCCGCTCGGTGATCGAGATGCCCGGGTTGTTGTTCGTCACGTCGTTGACCACGGTGAACTCGTCCCAGACGACCCGGTCGCCGTCGGCCTGGCTCACGTCTCCGCGCGTGGTGACCGTGATGCCGAGCTGCCCGGTCATCACCTTGAGGTCCTTGGCGCTGAAGTACTGCGCCCCTTCGGCCTCCAGCGTGCTGACCCCGTACTGGTCGGCCGGCGCCGCGATGAGGCTGCCCCCGATCTGGAACCGCACGAGCGGCGCCAGAACGATGAGGAACGCCCCGACAGCTATAAGGACAATTCCGACCACTCGGCGCATCGATCCTCCTGAGGGTCCCGCTGATGCAGGTTTGCATGGGGGGTGAAATCTACTTAAATGAGTTGCTACCGGCCAGTATGTTAGTGACGCCGATCACTCACGTCACCGAGGGATGCGGAAAAGTGACCGAAACAAGTTCTAGATTGGAACCCGGCACCCGGCGACCACCGGGTGCCGATGACTATCTGGACGCCCTCGACGGCATGCGCGCCGTCGCCGCCCTCACCGTGCTGCTCTACCATGTGGCGATCGAGTCCGGCGAGGCCCTCAAGGACACCTACATGGGAGCGCTGCTCTCCCGGGGTGACATCGGCGTCCCGATCTTCTTCACTCTGTCCGGTCTGCTGCTCTACCGCCCCTTCGCCGTCGCCGCCATCACCGGGGGTCCCGGCCAGAGCGTCCGGACCTACCTGCGCAAGCGCGCGCTGCGCATCCTCCCCGCCTACTGGCTCGTCGTCGTGGTGGCGATGTTCGCCTGGTCACGCGACCATGTGACGGACGTCGGCACCTGGCTCTACCTGCTCCTCCTGGGTCAGAACTACAACCCCGATCCCTGGTGGTTCGGGCTCGGCCCCAAGGGACTGGCCCAGATGTGGAGCCTGTCCGTGGAGATGAGCTTCTACCTCGCGCTCCCCGTCATCGCCGCCGTCCTCGGCCGGTACGCGCGCCGGGCCGGGCCGGCCCCCGGCGCGCGGGCCCGGCGGTTGCTCAGAGGACTGGCCGCCATGGCGGCGATCTCCTACGCCTGGGCCGTGTTCTCCTTCGTCCCCTTCTACCAACCGCACCTGAACCTCTGGCTTCCCCGATCGCTGGCGTACTTCGCCGGCGGCATGGCGCTGGCCGTGCTCATCGTCTGGGCCCGGGCCGAGCCGGAGGGACCCGCCTCCCGGACGGCCCGCGCCGTCACCGCCTCCTGGGGATCGTGCTGGTCGGTGGCGGCGATCGCCTTCGGGTTCGCCGCCTCCCCGGTCACCGGGGTGCGTTTCCTGGGCGTCGAGAACCTCTGGACCGGCCTGTTCGAGCTGGCGCTGTACGGCATCGTGGCTGTGGCCCTGGTCGCCCCGGTAGCGCTGTCCGCCCCGGACGACACCCCGCTGAACAGGTTCCTCTCCGGCCGGATCATGCGCTATCTGGGCAAGATCTCCTACGGTGTCTTCCTCTGGCAGTTCGTCGTGCTGTTCCTCTGGTACGAGATGACGGACCAGGAGCCCTGGACCGGGAACTTCCCGGTCAACCTGGTGGCCGTGACGTTCTTCACGGTGGTGCTGGCCGATCTCACCTACCGGTTCGTCGAGGAACCCGCCCGCCGGCTCGGCTCACGTCGCCGCCTCCCGCGAGCGCCCGTGTGAAGGGCCCGCCGCGACGCAGTGGAACAGGCCAGAACCATCACAACGATCTTACGGCAGTGAGGACCCCATCCCGATGACCGACGTCCCTTCCGCGGAGACGGCGAAGACCGCCGCACCGTTCCGTGCCGACCTGCGCCGGTCGGTGCGACTGTTCAGCGCCTTCCGCAAGGAGCAGACCGACCCCGACTTCTTCTACGGGCTGCTGGCGAGAGACACCGTCGCCCAGCTCGCCGCCTACACTCCGCTCGACGGCAGGCTCGTGCTGGACGTGGGCGGCGGTCCGGGCTACTTCGCGGACGCCCTGCGTGAGGCGGGCGCGCGACCGGTCTGCGTCGACTGCGACGCGGGCGAGATGAGCATGAGGGACGGTTCTCCGCCGGAGGGCGCGATTCTGGGAAGCGCGCTGGACCTCCCCCTCGCCGACGGCACGATCGACGTCTGCTTCTCCTCGAACGTGCTGGAGCACGTTCCGGACCCGTGGCGGATGACCGACGAGATGGTCCGGGTCACCCGGCCGGGCGGCCTCGTCTACCTCTCCTTCACCAACTGGCTCTCGCCGTGGGGCGGCCACGAGACCTCTCCCTGGCACTATCTGGGCGGTCACCGGGCCGCGCGACGCTACCAGCGCGTCCACGGCAAGCGGCCCAAGAACGTCTACGGCGAGAGCATGTACGCCGTCTCCGTGGGTGCCGCACTGAAGTGGGCCAGGTCGTGCTCAAACGTCGAGATCGTCGACGCGCTTCCCCGCTACCACCCGCGCTGGGCGAGCACCGTGATCCGCCTCCCCGGCCTCCGGGAGATCGTCACCTGGAACCTCCTGCTGATCCTGCGCCGCCGTTGAACGCCCGCGCCGGCCCGGCAGGACGACCGCGATCAGCGAGAGCAGCCCGAGGCCGGCGAGGATCGCCGGGATGATCGTCTCGATCATGCGCGCCCGGGCGGCGAAGGTCGCCGCCGCGTCGACGAGCATCGCGACGTCCCCGTCCACCGTGCGCAGTCTCGCCTCGAACGTCACCAGCCGTTCCTGATCGTCAGGGGTCCTCAGGGTCTCGCGGGCATACTCCTCGACCTTGACCGGCAACCCGCTGCGGGGCTCCACCCAGTAGACGCGGGACGATTGCGCATACTTGACGACCCTGACGGCGCGTCCCGGGAATCCGACGAGAGAGCCGGGCAGCGGGTCCGCCACGTCCTCGATCTTGACCGGCGGGGTGTCCTGCTCGTAGCGGTAGACACGCAGCCCGCGCAGCGTCTCCTCCCCGGTGTAGCGCATCCGGGCGTCGCTCAGCGTGACGGGATCGAAGAAGGGGTAGGCGACCGGACGGGCGTCCACGGGCCACCGGAAGGCCAGGCCGTTCTGCCGGATGTCGCTCCGGGTGCCGACATACCCCTCACAGCAGTCCTTGGCCAGACCCGTCCGCCGGTCGAAGGCGACCCTCCGTTCCTGGTAGGCGATCCGCGCCCCGTTCCTGTCACTGGTCGTGGCCAGTTCGGTCCAGACCGAGGTCTCGTCGTCCCCCTCGAAGGAGCCCGCCTGCAGAACGACGGTCCGGTGGACCGGCTCACCCGTGTGGAGCCGGAGCCTCGCCCAGTCGAAGTAGACGGCCCGGTCCGCGGCCAGATGAGTCGTCGACGGGTACGGCTCCCGCGGATGGAGCGCGCTGTCCGGGTAGACCTGGAAACGCAGCAGTGCCGCCAGGATGAGCGTGAACGAACTGACCGCGAACAGGACGACCTGGCGGTTCTTCACGGTTCTCATGGCGCGGGCACGGCCGTTCCGGCCTTGACGTCCCCCAGGCAGACCGTGTTCCCGGACGGGACGCCGATGACCTCGATCTGCCGCACCGGGGCGGGAAGCGGCACATAGAGCTGGCCCAGCCCCTCGGACAGGGTGACCGTGTACTTGGCGTCGCCGGCCAGCACGCTCACCTCGGTCCGCTCCTCGGTCCACGTGCCCAGGCGCACCAGGCTTGCGGTGTCCCCGCCGCCGGGAATCGGGACCGTGACCCGTCCCTGCCGCCTCGGCCAGCACCCGCCGGGAGGATCCTGCTTGACCCCGTTGACGTCCACCGGCCGCAGCCGGCCGTCCGGACCGAAGACGAGTCCTCCGGTCGCCGCCGTGGGCGTGCGCATCCGCTCGCGGAGGTCTCCGTCCGCCAGCGGCGACAGCAGGCGTGAGGTGAGGCCGTACTTTCCATACCCCTGAGAGAGCATGAAGTCCGGCACCGGGGAGTCGAAGACGACCTGCCCCCGCTTGACACCGGCCAGCGCCTCGCGCGCAGCGGTGAGATAGTCGACCTTGTCCCGGGCTCCGAGGTGCGCGGCGAAGCCGTTGATGGACACCAGCGAGGCCACCGTGAATCCCCCCACGAGCAGGCCGCCCGCCGCGTACACCGCCTCCGCCCTGGGAAGCGGCCGCAGCCAGGGCCGGTCCTCGCCGAGGAGCGGCATCACCAGCAACCCGGCCGTCAGGGCCAGGACCGGCAGGGCGTCGGCGACGTACCGGGTGTCCATGCCGAGGAAGCTGCCCGCCAGGTAGACGCGGCCGTACAGCGGCGGCGGAACGTCCGCCAGAAGCACCCACCCCAGCAGGATCGACCAGGCCGCGAGCGCGCGGCGCCGGTAGCGGAGTGTCGCGAGGAAAAGCGCCGCCACGACCAGCGCGCAGACCCCGACCAGCGGCCAGGGGGGTGCCGCCACGGCTCGGTCCGGGCCGGCGAACCAGCCCCAGGGGCCGCCCAGCGCGGTGGTCAGGAACGTGCGGCCGAGCAGATTTCCCACGAAGCCCAGCCCGTCCTCCAGCGACGGGAGCCCTCCCATGCCGGGACCCGCGTTGAGGGAGCGCACCAGATACAGGCCGACGAACGCGGCGAGCATGCCGCCGTAGGCGAGCCACAGCCGGATCCGCCCGCGCAACCCGCCGAAGTAGGCCCATGTCAGCGCGGCGAGCAGCACGGGGATGACCGCGGCCTTGACGAAGAAGAGCATGCCCAGGAGGATCCAGCCGATCGCGGCCGCCGCGTACCGGTTCCGCCCCGTCCGCAGGAAGCGCACGTGCGCGGTCACGGCCATCGGCAACGCGATCTGCAACGGGACGGTGTTCAGCGCCGCCGCCCACCAGGTGAGCACGGGCACCGAGGCCGGGGCCAGGACGAACAGCGTCAGTGGGACGAGCACCAGCAGACGCTTGCCGAACAGGGTGGTGAGCATGCGGTGGACGGCCAGTCCCGCAAGCGTGTGGGCGGTCACGACGAGCGCGGCCACCAGGGTCCAGTCGTACGGCGCCAGCCGCACTATGACCCAGTCGAGCGCGAACCCGCCGGGCATGAACTGCCCGAGGTAGGTGGTCGTCAACCAGGCCGGGTCGGGCTCGGCCTCCATCGCCCTGGCCGCGTAGGCGAAGTCGTCCTCCTTGAAATAGGCCTGGGCGACGATCACCGCTTTCAGGACGGCCTGCACCAGCAGCAGGACGAGCGCGCCGGCCAGCACGCCACGGCCGGGCCGCGGCACCGCCGCTGTGCGCGTCTCCGCGCCTCCCTCCGTCTGCATCACGTCCATGAGTACTCCGGTCTCGATCCGGAATCGGATACGGCCGCGGCACGCTCGAGCGCGGGCCTCCCCAGGTTGCGCCGGGCCGCAACGGGGTGCAAGCCCGACGCCAGCACGGCGAGCGCGACGAGCGCGGTCCACTGGCCCGTCCATTCCGGAAGCCCGGCCGCCAGCCCGGCACCGGCCGCGGAGAAGAGCGCCGCGGGCACCAGAGGAGATCTGATGGCGTCGGCGGCCCGCCTGAGCCAGCCGTCGGCGAGGTGCTCGGCTCCCGCCACCTGCTGAGCCCAGACGGCCAGGAGGAACGTCAGGAGCGCAACCGCCGCGCCGGCCGGGCCGAGGACCCAGAACCCGAGCACCGGCACCACCAGAGCGGCCGAACGCGGGGCGGCGGGAAGTGCCGCGGGCCGGAGCGGCCGGCCCCGTCCGGGCCAGAGCGCGAGGCCCACCACGAGCAGGGCCAGTCCGGCACCGGCCAGGAGCGCGGTGCGGTAGGGCCCATCGGGGGCGTAGTTCATCGTCACGGTGCCGGAGACGTTGGCGGGAAGCAGCCACGCCTGCCGCCAGCCGTCGAGGCGGATCGCCGTCAGCTCCCTCCCCTGCAGGGTGGCCCGCCAGCCGCTGTTGAAGTTCTCGTTCACCACGAGGTAGGACACTCCGGAGGTGGTGACCCGCACCTCGCGGGTGCCCGCGTCCCAGCGTTCGGCCCGGACCGGTGCCATCGTGACCGGGTCGGACTGCACCCGGCTGCCGCGGATCACCACCGACCGCACCCGGAACGGGTCATCGTGCTCGGCGGTGACACGGACGCTGCCCGGGACGACCGAGACCCGGGTGCAGGCCCGGTAGATGACCTCCCTGCCGTTCAGCACGTCGCCCAGCGTGCCCTCGACGACCTCGGTGGGCACTTCGTTGCCGTTCACGGACAGCGTCGGGCCGAACCCGCACGGCAGCTGGAGCGGGAAGGCCTCCAGGTCGGGCACGCTCGCCACGCCGGGGATCGAGACGTCGACGAGTTCGAGCGGGCGCGACACCGTCGTCTCGAACTCGATCTTGAGAAGCTTCGCCCGTACCGGAGCGATCTGGAGCCAGCCGCTGGACCCCGGCCAGCCGGAGCGGACCACGCCGCGGTCCGTCCGGACGGTGACCCGGACGGGCGGGAGACCGAGATACGAGTCGGGGAAGTCGAACTTGATCCGCGAGATCGGCGTGGTCCGTCCCAGGTCCACGGTGAGCTCGGGCCGCCGGTCGAGCGGGTCGGCGTACCAGATCGTACGGTTGTCACCGTCGAACGCGGCCCGGCCGAGAACGGCCGGGTGGTCGACGATCGTGGACGACGCGGTCACCTTGGGATAGGAGTCGGGGAGCGTCACCAGCCGCTCCGCGGTCGTCGGATCGCTGAGCAGCGCCCGGCCGGTGATCTCCCAGTCACCGGTCTCCTCGCTCACCACCCTGCGGTTGAAGCCGTACCCGTCCTCCCCCTGAACCTCCAGCCGTTCGTCGCAGGTCCAGGCGAAGGAGCCCCGCATGCACGGAGAGACGTCGCCGGTCCTGGTCAGTACCGTGGTCTCGCTACGGCCCTCGCCGAGGGGCTGTACAGCGATGGTCCGGCCGGCCTCGATCCCCGGGATCGTCACCTCGGACAGCCCCACCCTGCCGGCGAGCGGCCCCGCCCGCTCGCCCTCCACTCCGGTGATGCGGATCCTGACCCGTGAGGTGGATCCGGCAGGCACGGCGAGCCGCTGCTCGTCGGCCGATGTGACCGCCGATACGGTCCTGCCCGTGTCGGTCTCCACCGCGACCTGGGTGACCGGCGGTCCGATCGCCGAGCGTTCGAAGCGCACGGTGATCTGGGGCACCGTGACCGCCTCCGTGAGGCGGACCTCCCACCACTCGCCGACGGGACCGCTCCACCCGTCCGAGCGCCAGCTCGTCCGGGGATCCCCGTCGATCGCCGCGAACGGCTGGCGGCCCGGATCACGCATGCCGGGCAGCGCGCTCGCGGAGCTCTCGGCGGAGGAGGATGAGAGCCCGGCGATACCGGTGTACTCGGCCTCCGAGGTGTACGGGGTCCAGGCGGGGTCGACCACGTCGGCCGCGGCGGCCGGGCGGACGGGGTCCTCCGACTCCGTGAGCGTGGCCGAGGACGATCTCCTCAGATCACTGAAGACGGTCTCGCGACGGCGGAGCGTGTCGGTGGCGATCGTGTTCACACCCGACACCGGGTAGGCCGCCGGGTCGTTCCCGATCACCACGGGCCGGTCGTCCCCCAGCAGCCCTTCCTCGGCGAGGGCGAGGACGGACTCGGGTGCTCCGGTGACCCGCATCGTGTTCTCCGCGGGCAGGATCCCGGCCCTCATCGGTGAGCCCGCGACCCGGTAGATCTCCAGAGCGTCATAGGGCTGGTCGAGCCAGGTCGCGGCGATGTTGCTCTGCTCCTGCCCGACCTGGCGGCCGAAGCCGCGCACCCGCGAGAGGCCGGGCGACTCCTCCAGCGTCTCATGGACCCGGGCCGGCCAGGCGTCACCGATCGTGGCCCGGTCGAGGTCGTTGCGGACCAGGAGATAGCCGACGCCCATCCGCCGGAGCGTCATGCCGAGTCCGAGTGATCCCTTGCCCGCGCTGAACCGCTCGTCCAGGGCCTGCAGAGTCCTGGCGATGCCGGGGGATCCCCAGGGCACGTTGGTGTGGCCGGCCCATCGCACGCCGTCCAGGAGCGGCTGAAGCGGTTCGTCGACGGGCCGGCCCCAGTCGTACTCACCCCGCCGGGATCCGGGGACGACCAGCACCATCTGATCGGCGGCGTTGGTGTTGAGCCAGGTCACCGCTTCGCGCCAGTAGGCGGGCACCTCCCAGAACGAACCCCCGGGCGACACTCCGGACAGTGCGACCGGGGCGAAGCTGAGCCCGGTGACGGTGATCACGGCCGTACGGAACGGCATCCGCGCCCGCACCCGCGCGCTGAAGAGGGCGGCAAGCCCCAGGACGATGGGGAGCCGGATCAGCGCGTCGAACTTGTGCAGGTTACGGAAGGGCGCGAGCGGCCCGTCGAGCAGTTCCCGGGTGAACCCCGCCAGCGGGCCGGCGTGGCCGGCGGAAACGACGATCACGCCGACCAGCAGGGTGAGCACCAGGAACAGGCGCTCCGGCGTGCTCCGGCGTGCCAGGCCGGCCAGGCCGAACGCGGCCACGAGAGCGGTCACCACGATGAGCCAGGGCTGGGTCGCCTGGGCGAAGGCCGCCTCCACCCACGGCCTGCCGTCGGTCTGCAGGAAGCTGAGCCAGCTCGACGTCCCCCTGACGACGTTGGTCAGCGAGGTCACCTTGCTGGTCGCCGTGGCCGTCTCGATGAAGGGCAGGAACGAGAAGATGTGGCGGCCCATGATGAGCAGCGGAGCCAGCCACCAGAAGGCCGCCATCCCGACCAGCGGTAGCCACCAGGCGAGCAGCCTGCGCTTGAGGGGGCCGGCTCTCCTGGTGAGCAGATAGAGGAAGGGGACGACCAGCACGGCGAGCTCGGCCGCCGCGTTCACTCCGCCGCACAGCAGCAGCGCGGCCGCGGAGAGCGCGGCGGCACGGCGTGGGGTGGTGCGGCCGCTCGCTCCCCTGATGAGGGGCAGGAGGATCCACGGCAGGACGGCGCTGGGCAGGAACTCCGAGGAGTTGACGCCGATCAGCGCCTGGGCGTGCGGTGCGAGGGCATAGGCGAGACCGGCGAGGATCCCCGCCTCCGGCGAACCGATGCCCAGCTCGCGGACCACCCGGACCACGCCGAGGAAGGCCGCGATCAGGACAGCGGACATCCACAGCCGCTGGACGTTCCACGCGGGCATGTCGAGGGCGAGCCAGAGGCTGTAGAAGGGCCCCATCGGGAACAGGTATCCGTACGCCTGGTTCTGCAGGTGGCCGAAGAACGTCCCGTCCCACAGGTGTGTCGCCCGCGCGAGGAACCCGAGGGGATTGATCGCCATGTCGAGCTTCGTCTCGGCGATGATCCTGTCGGGCGCCGTGTTGAAGGCGATCGCACCGAGGAGGAGGCAGCCGGCGAACTGCTGGATCCAGCGCCGAAGTCGGGAAGACTCAGACTCCGCAGGGTGAGCCGTCCGAGAACGGTTCCGTGCGTCAAAGGTCAACGGGTACTCAGCGGGGTTTCAGGCTCGTTCCGGACGAGACACGGGTCAATGCAAGTCGTAGGATTCTGCCTCGACGCGTCAGCGTACCCGCTTTTGGACATTTCCGCGCGAATCACCCCGGCCATCAAGGCGCCGGTCCGACCCCACGTGAACTCACCCGCCCAGGTCCGGCACGCCTGCTGGATCTCCGCACGCCGGACCGGGTCGGCCAGCTCCCGGATCGCCCGGTCGACCACGCCGGAGAGCGACTCGCCCTCCCGGACCAGCCAGCCCGTCACCCCGTCCCGGACCGAGTCGCGCAGTCCCGCGACGTCGTAGGCGACCGTGGGCACGCCGAAGGACGCCGCCTCGATCACGGTGAGGCCCCAGCCCTCGAACTCCGAGGCCGTGACGTTCAGCAGCGCCGCGCCGAGGACGGCGTTCTTGTCCTGCTCGGAGAGGAAGCCGTGCAGGTGGACGCGGCCGGAGATGCCCCGCTCGGCCGCGTAGGCGGCCAGCGGCCCGGACTCCGGGCCCCGGCCGACGACGTGGACATGCAGACCCGGGTGGGCGTCCTCCAGCTCGGCGGCGAGCCCGACCACGCGCTCGACGCGCTTGTGGCCGACCAGCCGGCCGAGATAGACCACGGCGGGATCTCCCTCGATCCGCCGCCGCGCCACCGAGCGGGCCGCCGGGCTGCCGTTGGGCACGACCTCGATCGGCGCCAGCCAGCGCAGACGGGTCCGGAGATCCTCGCGGGAGGAATCGGAGACCGTGATCGTCGTGCGGCGGCGGTAGAGCAGGCGGGCCACCGGGCCCTCGACGAAGCAGCCGATCCTGGCCAGCCAGCCGGGGAAGAACGCGTGGAACTGCCGGTCGTGCACGTGGTGGACCAGGCAGATGACCGCGGTGCGGCGCCGCACGACCAGCGGGGAGAAGAACGGGATGCCGTTCATCGAGTCGATGACGACGTCGAACGAGCGGCGGCGGAAGAGCAGCCAGAGCGGGACCAGCAGGTAGACGAGGTAGCGGTTGCCCATCCGGTGGAGCGCGATGCCGTCGACGTGCTCGGACCCGGCCTGGCCGGGCTCGCGGCTGGTCACGAAGTGCACCGTGGCGCCCTGCGCCACCAGGTAGCGGCTGACCTGCCAGGCGTATTCCTCCGCGCCGCCCGCCACCGACTGCCGCGGCTCCCGGAAGTTCAGCACCGCCACCCGCACTCCGGCCAGCGGCGCGTCGTGCGCTCCCGGGGATCCGCCCAGGGATTCCACGCTCAGGGATTCCACGCTCAGCCGGGGCCCTTGGGAGGCCTGAGAGGCCGGGGTGCGCGGCGCGGACTCAGCCCGTCCACCGGATAAGACCACGGTCTCTCCTTCACTGCGATTTCCCTGCGATGGCCGCCGCAGCCGGATCGGGGCGTCCCGGATCAGGGCATGGCGAAGCCAGACTCCGTGCGATCAATGACGTTCCGGCCTCACGGGGCCGGTGGAGAAGTGATCCGAGGGGCCGTCAGGCGGCCCCCCGGATCACTTGTCGCCGTAGTTGTACAGCGGCCGGTTGGGCGGCTCCGGCGTCGGCGCGGCTACGTTGACAACTGCCACGGAGGCGCCGACCGCAAGAACCGCTCCGACGGCCAGTGCTGCGAGAACTCGTATCACTGGACCCTCCCTCCCAAAATCGGACAGTGTGCCGAGAGTAGAACGTGATCCACCTCATAAGCCATAGGCTTAGTAAAACCGTGACAAAGAAAGTTACCCTCCGGTACCTCTCTGAAGTGGGCATACACCCAGCTCAGGAGGGGGGATCGAGCCGGACCAGACGCAGCTCCCGCCCGTGGAACACGGTGACGCCGCCGGCGAACACGTTCTCGCCCGGATGTTCGAGGACATAGCGCACGCCCAGCCGCGCCAGGGCCGCCGCGCGCCCCTCCGGCCGGCCGCGCAGGACGGTCGCGGCCCGCACGACCAGGGGGTCTTCCGCGGCGACCCGGATCCGGCCGCCGCCCGGCAGTCCCACGAGCAGTTCGTCGTTCCAGATCACCCGGCGCGCGAACGCCTTGGTCGCCGGGTCGAGGATCACCCGCCCGCCGTTCCACCGGAACGCCCGGTGCGCCCCCCACGGCAACGACAGCAGCGCCCCCGGGGCCGGGTCGGCGTTCACGATCGCCTGGACCCGCCGCCACTCGTCCGGGTAGTCCACGGCGGCCAACCGGCCGAACGCCCCCAGCGCGAAGGTCGGCAGCACCAGTACCGGCGCGACCACCGCCACCGCGCCGGTGATCCACGAGGCCGGGCGCGGGGCGACCGGGGCGGGAGCCGGGCCCATGACGGCGGAGGCCAGGCCCACGGCCTGGAGCAGGGCGAAGGGCGCCAGGTGCAGCTGCCCGTCCCGGATCGGCCCGAACCCCGGCCACTCCACGATCAGTGCCTTGACCAGGCCGGGAGCGAACACTCCCAGGCACGCGATCACCAGCCCCGCCCCCGCCGCCACGGCCAGTCCCGTCCAGTACGGCGGAGCGTCCCGGCGGCGGAGCCGTACGAAACCCCAGACCGCGACGGCGGCGAGCACCAGCCTGACGCCCCCCGACCACCAGGAGCCCTGACCGGGCACCGTTGCGTGCGCGTTCCAGATCCCGCCCAGACCGAGCAGGCTGCCGAGCACCCCGAACGGACCGTCGGCCCGGGCCGCGAACGCGTCCACTCCGGCGGGGTCGGTGGTGGCCCCGCTGAGCAGCGCGGGAACCAGCCAGGGCAGGCTCAGCCCGCCCAGGATCAGCGCCGCCTCCCCCGTCGCGCGCACGCGGGAGGACACCGGCCCGAGCGCGGGGGCCGACCCGCGCGGACGGGCCGTCGCCGCCGTGGCGAGTACCGCCGGAGCGGAGACCAGCATCGCCTGGAAACCGCCCACGGCCGCCGGGAGCAGGGCGGCCACCAGACGGAGCCGGCCGCCGAGCGCCGCCGCGCGCACCGCCCAGGGCAGCCCGGCCACGCCCAGCAGCAGCGCCCACTGCCCGAGCAGGAACCGCTGGGCGAGGTAGGCGTTCCAGGCGTAGAAGGCCGCCGCGGCCAGGCGCGGCCCGAGCCGCCCGGAGGGCACGAGCGCCGCCGCCCCCGACGCGGCCAGCACGAAGATCCCGAGCAGGATCGCCTTCTGCACCACCTGCTCGGGCACGACCCGGGAGAGCAGCGCGACCACCAGGTCGCTGGGGACGGCCCGGGGGAAGCCCTGCCCGGGAAGCGTGAGCGGCGGGTCGGGCACGAACACCATGTCGTAGCGGAGCACGAACCCCGGCCCCAGCGCGGGACCGAGCGCCAGCAGCCCGAGCAGCAGTCCGAGCACGGCGGGCGCGGCGGCCTCAGCGGCCGCCATCCCGCGCCGCTCACGCGACGGACCGAGCGCGAACCACCTCGCCGCTTTTACCCGTTCCGTCCGCATATCGCGCACTTTACGACAGTCGTATGGAGTTCCGGCGGCCCCGGACGATCCGGTGCCGCCGTCTCACGGGACTCTCACGGGGCTACTTGCCCGGCTCGGGGTCGCGGGGCAGGCCGAGCATGCGCTCGGCGATGATGTTGAGCTGCACCTCGGTGGTACCGCCGTAGATCGTCATGGCGCGGGTGGCGAGCACGGCGCGGTTCCAGTAGCCGGGGTCGCCGAGCTTCATGTCGGCCGCGGTCACCGCGGAGGCGCCGAGCAGGCCGACCGCGCACTCGGAGACGTGCTGGGCGTGCGAGGTGGACACCAGCTTGCGGACCGAGGCGTCGGCGCCCGGCTCGCCGCCGGTCAGCTGCTTCAGCGTCACCCGCAGGCCGAGGGCGTTGATCGAGTGCCCCTCGCAGACCACCCGGGCCAGCTCCTGGCGCTCGGCCGGGGTCAGCTCGCGGCCGAGCCGCCCGGCCAGGCCGATCAGGTCGGGGACGGAGGCGCCGGTGCCGCCCGAACCCGAGGAGAGCGAGACGCGCTCGTTGGACAGGGTGTTGCGGGCGACCTTCCAGCCCTGGCCGACCTCGCCGACGACCAGCTCGTCCGGGACGAACACGTCGTCGAGGAAGACCTCGTTGAACAGGTTCTCCCCGGTCATCTCGGTCAGCGGCCGGACGGTGACGCCGGGCGCCTTCATGTCCACCAGGAAGTAGGTGATGCCCTCGTGCTTGGAACCCTCGGAGGAGTTGCGGGCGATGCAGATGCCCCACTCGGCGACGTGCGCCACCGAGGTCCAGATCTTCTGGCCGTTGAGCTTCCAGCCGCCCTCGACCTTCTCCGCCTTCATCTGCAGCGCGGCGAGGTCGGACCCGGCTCCCGGCTCGGAGAAGAGCTGGCACCACATCATCTCGCCGCTGAGCGTCTTGGGCAGGAAGCGCTCCTGCTGCTCGGCGGTGCCGTACATGGCGATCGACGGCACCACCCAGGCGCCGATGATCATCTGCGGGAGCTTGACCTTGGCGGCCTTGAGCTCCTGGAAGATGAGGACCTGCTCCAGCGGCCTGGCGTCGCGGCCCCACGGCCGGGGCAGGTGCGGCATGACGAACCCGCCGGAGGCCAGCGCCCGCTTCTGCTCCTGGCCCGAGAGCTTCGCGATCTCGGCGATCTCCGCGCGGATCGACTCGCGCAGCGCGGCGGCGTCCTCGGGGAGGTCGATCTCCATCTCGCGGGTGACGCCGTCCAGCGCGAGCGCGGCCACCGACTCGGCCCACTCGGCGCTCGGGCCGAGCAGGGCGCGCAGGGTGAGCGCGCGGCGGTAGTAGAGGTGCACGTCGTGCTCGTAGGTGTAGCCGATGCCGCCGAAGATCTGGACGGCGTCCTTGGCGCACTGCACGGCGGCGTCCGGCGCGACCACGCCCGCGATCGCCGCGGCGTAGTCGAGCTCCCGGTCGGCGCCCGTGGTCGCGCTCGCCGCCCCACTCGCTCCGCCCGCTGCGTTCGCTCGCCGCTCCGCGGCGCGGGTCGCGTCCCAGACCGTCGCGCGGGCCTGCTCCAGCGCCACGAGCATGCGCGAGGCCTTGTGCTTGACGCCCTGGAACTGGCCGATCGGGCGGCCGAACTGCACGCGCACCTTGGCGTACTCGGCGGCGGCGGTCACGCACCAGGACGCGACGCCCGCGGCCTCGGCACCCAGCAGGATCGCGGCCAGGTTCAGTACGGCCGGGCCCTGCAGCCCGTCCAGGACCCGCCCGGCCGGTACGGCCACCGCGTCGAGCTCGACCTTGGCCACGCCGCGGGTGATGTCCAGCGACTTGATCGGCGTCACGGTCGCCGCGGAGGCGTCCACCGCCACCCATTCCTCGCCCCGGTCGGTGCCGACCGGGACCACCAGGACGTCGGCGAGCGCGCCGCCGAGCACGTACTCTGCGGTGCCGGAGACCGTCAGCGCGCCGTCCTCGCCGCGGGTTCCGGTGATCGAGCCGGACAGCGCGACCGCTCCGGTCAGCGTGCCGTCGGCGAGACCGGGCAGCAGTTCGGCGTGGGCCTTGCCGTCGGAGGCCAGGATCACGGCGCTGGCGAACACCGTCGGGACGTAGGGACCGGGGGCGACGCGCTCGCCGAGGGCCTCGACGGCCACGGCGGTCTCCAGCAGGCCGTACCCGCTGCCGCCGTGCTCCTCCGGAATGTGCAGCCCGAGCAGGCCCTGGTCGGCCAGGCCGCCCCAGAAGCCGGGGCGCTCCTCCCGCTCGGCCGCGATGACGGCCCGTACGACCTCGGACGGAATGTTGCGCTCGGCCCAGCCGCTCACCGACTCGCGGAGCGCCTCGTGCTCCTCGCTCAACCCGATCGCCATGACAGCCTCCAGAAACAGTTCAGTGGCAGAACCATATTCTAGAAGGTACTTCCGTCACAACGCTCGCACACTGGTCACCAAGGGGGCGATGTCCGCCCAGAGTTGCTTGCGCGTGTCCGGGACGGTCACGAAGAACATGGCGGGCTTGCGCTGGCCGATGTCCAGCAGCGCGAGCGCCGCGTGGGAGACGCGCTGCCGCCCGTCGACCTGGTAGGCGACCCGGTACCCGAGCACCCAGCCCTTACCGGTCGCCAGCCGCTGCGAGGCCGTCCAGGTGACCTTGCTGTCCGCCGGGTGGTAGTTGCGGATACTCCATCGCACCGCGGTCAGCGCCGCCTTCTTGTAGTCGGCGTCGGTCTCCAGTTCGGCCCTCGGCTTCTCCCCGGGCAGGAGCGCCGAGACGGCCAGCGTACGCGGCAGCGTGTTCCCGCCCACCCGCTGCCCCTTGGAGAACGGCGGCAGCGACGCGACCGACCACGGCCTGCCCAGCCTGGCGTAACTGATCGCGGCCTTCCCGTCGACCACGGTGCCGACCACCGGGCTCGCCGTACCGGGCAGCGTCTTGAGCGTGATCGCCTTCGGGAGCGCGGGCAGGACGATCGGCGGCACGGTGGGTGTGGGCGCCGTCGGCGAGGACGCCCGCGCCGAGGGCGCGGCGGCCTGGGTCTCACCCGCCTGCGAGGGATCCCGGGGCACGTCACCGGAGAAGAGAGCGAAGATCAGGAAGATCGCCAGTGCCGTGGCCAGGGCGGCGCCGGCAACGTAGATCGTCCTCATCGGGATGTCCCCGACCCGCAGCAGCAGCCTGCCCGCGACACCCGGCCTCCGCGCCGAGTTCGCGGAGCTCACAGCTCGTGCAGGTCTGACAGGACGCGGGCGGGCCTGCGGGACGGGCGGGCTTCCGACATGGAACCGGCCGCCGGAGACAGCGGGGACATCGGGGGCGTCGGGGACATCGGGGGCGTCGGGGGCGTCGGGGACATCGGCACCGACGACCTCGACGACCTCGACGGCAGGGTCATCGGCGGCCTCGCAGCCGTCGGCACCGGGAGCCTCGGTGACATCAGCGCTGGAAGTCTCGGAGCCGTCGGCACCGGAGGCCTCGACGTCATCAGTGCCATCAGTGTCATCGACGCCGGAGGCATCGTCACCGGAAGCCTCGGCGTCATCGAGGCCGGGAGCCCGGGAGACCTCGGAGACCTCGGGAACCCCGGGGGCGTCGGGGGCGGAAACGATCGGGAACATGCCGGCCGATGGGAGCCGGGGCACGAGCACGGTCTCGTCTCCGTCCTCGCCTGGGGAACTGCCGACCACTTGAGGAGTGATCACCGTGCCGTCACCGGGACTGACGGAAATGACGGGAATCGGCGCCGTAGGAGTATCACAGGGGGGAACATCTCCATCTCCAGAACGCCCGGGAGGGGCGGTGCCGCCTTCCGCCATGGCGTCCAGGCTATGTCACCTGAATGGATACATGCACCGCGCATCCCCATACTTTTCTCATGAGGGATACATCCCACAACCAGCCATATTGCCCCTTCCGCTCCCCTCCCCTTCCCTGAACAGAACCTAGTTCTGTATGGTCCCGCTCATGAGGGGCTTCTACGAGATCGCCACCGCCGACCCCGGACGGACCGCCGTCATCGAGACCGCCACCCGGAGCGCCGGGAGCACCCAGAGCACCGAGAGCACCACCGGAGACATCGAGGACGCCGCCGGAGCCGGCCTGCCGGAATCCGGCCGGATGTCGTACGGCGAGCTGCACGAGAGGGTCAACCGGGTCTCCCACGGCCTGATCGCGAGAGGCGTCACGCCGGGCGAGGCCGTGGTGACGGTCCTGCCCAACGGCATCGACGCGATCACGATGATGCTCGCGACCTACCAGATCGGCGCCTACCACGTCCCGGTCAACTGGCACTACACCGCCGAGGAGATCGGGTACATCATCACCGACTGCGCGGCACGCGCGGTGATCGGCTGCGAGCGGTACGCCGGCGCCGTACCGGGCGGGTTCGAGGAGGTGGACGCGGTCGCCGGGGGGCAGCCCGCCACCCCGCCCGCCGAACGCCGGGCCGGGTCCATGATGCTCTACACCTCGGGCACCACCGGCAAGCCCAAGGGCGTGCGGCGGCGCCTGATCGATCTCTCCCCCGAGGACCTCTACCCGATCCTGATGCGCAAGAGCTGGCGGCACTTCGCGCTGCCGTCCGACGGCGTGCACCTGGTGCTGTCCCAGCTCTACCACTCCGCCCCGTACGGCCAGGCCATGATGGCGCTGCAGTACGGCCACACGGTGGTGCTGACCGAGCGGTTCGAGGCCGGGGAGGTGTTGCGGCTGGTCGAACGGTACGGGGTCACCAACGCGTTCATGGTTCCGACGATGTTCCACCGGCTGCTGGCGCTCCCCGCCGAGGTCCGGAAAAAGTATGACCTGTCGTCCTTGACGCACCTGTACCACGGCGCCGCGCCCTGCCCGCCCGCCACCAAGCAGGCGATGATCGACTGGCTCGGCCCGGTGGTGTGGGAGTACTACGGCTCGACCGAGGCCGCCGTGGCGACGATGGTCTCCTCCGAGGAGTGGCTGGCCAGACCCGGCACGGTGGGCCGGGCGATCGACGGCATGGAGTTCGTCATCGTCGGCGACGACGGCGGGGAACTGCCGCCGGGCGAGCCCGGCCTGGTCTACATCGGCGGCGTCAACCGCTTCGAGTACCACGGGGATCCGGACAAGACCGCCTCGTCGATGCGCGGGCGTCTCTACACCCCCGGCGACATCGGCTATCTCGACGAGGACGGCTACCTGTTCCTGTGCGACCGCCGTACCGACCTGATCATCTCCGGCGGGGTGAACATCTACCCCGCCGAGATCGAGGCGGTGCTCCTGGAGCACCCAGCGGTGGCGGACGTGGCGGTGATCGGTGTGCCGGACCCCGAGTGGGGGCACAAGGTCGTCGCGCTCGTCGAGCCCGCGCCGGGCACGGAGCCCGGACCGGGCCTCACCGCCGCCCTGCTGGAGCACTGCACCGGCCGCCTCGCCCGGCTCAAGCACCCGCGGGTCGTCGAGTACCGGGAGCGGCTGCCCCGCACGCCCACCGGCAAGCTGAGCCGTACCGGCCTGCGGGAGACGTATCTTTCGCCGTGAGCGGGGAACTAGCCACGCATGGAGAGACCACCGGTACCTCTCACGCTGCTCGCCGCCGCCGTCCTCGCGCTCACGGGCTGCAGCGCGGACGCGGGGGCGCCCCGCACGGCCGCCGTCTCGCCCAGCGCCACCGCCTCCGCTCCCGCGCAGAACGAGGCGGGCATGGGACCGGCGGCCCTGGAGTCGGCCTACGAGCGGGTCATCTCCAACGTGCTGCCGTCCATCGTGCAGATCAACACCAGGACCGGCCTGGGCTCGGGCGTCATCTATGACGCCTCCGGGCACATCGTGACGAACGCCCACGTGGTCGGACGGGCCACGGAGTTCCAGGTCACCCTGGCCACCGGGGGCGCCCCACGCCGGGCGCGTCTGGTCGAGTCCTTCCCACTGGGCGACCTGGCCGTGATCAAGGTGGACGACCCGTCCGGCCTCAGACCCGCGAAGTTCGGCGACTCGGGCAGGCTGCGGGTCGGTCAGATCGTCCTGGCCATGGGCAACCCGCTCGGCCTGGGCAGCAGTGTGACCGACGGGATCGTCTCGGCGTTGGGCCGTACGGTGACCGAGCCCTCGGAGTCCGGTTCCCCCGGCGCCACGATCACCAACGCCGTCCAGACCTCCGCCGCGATCAACCCGGGCAACAGCGGCGGCGCGCTGGTCAACCTCGCGGGTGAGGTCATCGGCATCCCGACCCTCGCCGCGACCGTCCCCGAGCTGGGCGGCGGCGCGGCCCCGGGCATCGGCTTCGCGATCCCGTCCAACACCGCCACCGACATCGCCCGCCAGATCGTCGAGAACGGCAGCGTCACCAACACCCGCAGAGCCGCCCTGGGCGTCTCGGTGCGGACGGTGATCGGTGCCGACGGCAGGCCCGCGGGCGTCGGCGTCGTGGATGTGAGCGAGGGCGGCGGGGCCGCGCAGGCGGGAATCGAGCCCGGTGACATCATCACCTCGGTCAACGGGACCCAGACCCCGTCCACCCAGGCCCTGTCCGAGGTGCTCGCCACCCTCCGGCCCGGCGGTCAGGCCGAGGTGGGGCTCCTGCGCCTCGACGGTTCCACCGCCACCGTCACCGTCCGCCTGGGCGAGCTGCCCACCAGCACCTCCGAGTGAGGCGCCTTCGAGAGATCAGCGGCCGGCGGCGAAGACGATCTCGTCGCTGTAGCGGACGCCGCCCTGTGCGTCCTCCCCGAGGTAGAACCGGGTCGTCATCGTCCGCTCCTCCGGCTCGAAGACGCTCCGCCAGAGCGTCCGCCACGGTTCTCCCTCCTCGGTGAACGCGACCGTGTCCAGGGTGTCACGGAGTTCCGTCCCGGACAGGCCGTCCCGGATCAGACCGGCGAGGGTCCGGGACCTCTGGTACGTCCGGAAGGAGTGCTCGTTGTCCTCCGGCAGGGCGGACACGTCGGGGTGGCGGTGGAGGAGGTAGTTGGTCACGCACATCGCTCCTTTCCCTGCCTCGACGACATGCCGGGAACCGTCGTCGCCCCGCTCCCAGACGAACGCCCGCCCGGAGGCGTCGGCGATCAGGTAGTGGCAGGCGACGCCGGTGACGTACTGTTCCGCGTCGAGCAGCGTCTTCCTGGCCTGCTCGGCGTCTTCACAGGTGTCGAGGACGAAGCGGGGAAGCTGGACCTCGTTCACCCCGACCTGCGGCCCGGACATGACCGGGCCGGCGGCGGTGGCCTCGGCGTCGGCGATCAGCAGGGCCACGGTGAGGCCGGCCGCGTTGATCCCCTCCATGCAGCCGTCCAGCTCGTTCATGGTGATCACGGTGGAGGCCAGGCCGCCGTCCGGGATCGTCGCGATCACGTAGGGCTGCGAGGCCATCGGGGGTTCGTCCGAGGGTTCCGGCGAGCCTCCGCTGATCGACTGGATGAGCTGGGTCACGCCCATGGTGAAGAAGTCGTAGTTGCGGCCGATCCGGGTGCGGCCGTCGGGACCCGCCGAGGCGGGGGACCAGACGACCGAGCACCCGGACCCGCCGGGCAGCCCGGGCAGACCCTCCACGCGCGAGGTCGCCGGGTCCACCCCGAACACCTCGGCCACGCCGAGCAGCCGCTCGTGGTGCTGCGGCCAGTTCCGCTCGAACCAGGCCATCCGCCGGGCGTTCACCTCCGGGTCGGCGGGCTGCGGGACCCACCGCGAGACCGCCCGGGCCTCCTCGGCCAGCGCGCGGCCGATCTCCCGTTGGCTGCCGCGCACCGTCAGGTAGCGCACCGTCATGAACGCGTCCGGACCGCCGGCGATGATGCTCGTCATCTCGTTCTCCCTCTTCAGGCCGATGACCAGAGCTTCGGGGAGGCCGCTGACGAGTCTCGCACCATCGGCTGACACCGTCACCGTGCCCGGCCTGTCCCGCTCACCACACCGGATCCGCCCCGCTCACCACGCCGGATCCGTTCCGCTCAGCCCGGTGACCTCGGCACGGCGACCGCCTGGGGCGACGTCACCCCCGGCCGCTCATGAGGGTGTTGATCTGCACGAAGTCGAGATCCCCGGCCAGGGCCTCGTAGGTGCCCGCGCCGAACAGCTCCTGGGCCGCCCTCCGGGCGACGGCGTAGGCGGCCACGGCGATGGAGGCGCCCACGCTGACCCGGGCGACGCCCAGGGCCGCCAGTTCGCCCGCGGGCGGCGCCCCCGGTCCGGCCAGCACGTTCAGCGGCGCGCCGACCCCCTTGGCCAGCGACGAGATCGTCGCCGGATCGGTGACGCCGGGGACGAAGACACCGCTGGCCCCGGCGTCGAGGTAGGCGGCGGCGCGGTCCAGGGTGGCCTGGAGCCGGGTGCCGGGATCGCCGATCCTGCTCAGGTAGACGTCCACCCGGGCGTTGATGTACAGCGGGATCCCCATCGCGTCGGCGGCCTGGCGGGCGGCGGTGATCCGGGCCGCCTGCTCCTCGACCGGCCGCAGCGACAACATCTCGCCGCGGAGCGTGTCCTCGATGTTCACCCCCACGGCACCCGCCTCCAGCACCCCCCGGACGGTCTCGGCGACCCCCTCGGGGGTGCCGGCGAAGCCGCTCTCGATGTCGGCGGTGACGGGCACGTCCACGGCGGCGGCGGTCCGGGCGACGAGGTCGAGCGCCCGGTCCCGGTCGAGCCGGTCCCCGTCGGGCGAGCCGAGGCTCCAGGCGACACCGGCGCTGGTCGTGGCGATCGCCGTGGCGCCCGCCTCCTCGATCAGCCGTGCGCTGGCGACGTCCCAGGCGTTGGCGAGGAGAAGCACGTCCCCGCCCCGGTGCAGCGAATCGAAAAGAACTGCCTTATCCCGAAGAGTCGTCATATATATCAGTAAATCATCCCGTAACGCACAAATCTCATTAAATCTCCGGCCCAGCCAACGCCTGTAATGCCGCCTTGGCGGAACTCACCGAGTCCGGCGATGCGCGAGATCCCGTCCGAGCTCGTGGGACCGCCGTCAACAGTCGAGGGCGGCGGTGGTCCGGGGCCTGCCTGAGGCGGGGTCCAGGGCGACGGGGAAGGTTCGCCCGCCGGCCAGCCGGATCTCAATCGAACTCGGACCCGTCCACGTGACCGAGTCGAATGCGTCGTCGGGGATGGTCGGCGGGGATGTCGTCGTTGAAGCAACCGAGATCCCATTCCCTGCTGAGCAGCCCGTCGTCCCTGCGGACGCTGAGCCACGTCACCGTGTCTCCACGAAACCCGTACAACCTCCGGATCGGCACCTGACCGCTGGAGTGGAGCAGCTACAGGCCGTGATCCGCGCCGCTGTTCCACGCACACAGGGCCACAAACAACAACGGCGGTGCCTTGACAGGCACCGCCGCTTACAGGGGGTCCGCGCTCCTCGCCGCCGCTCTCGACGAGCGGTGTCCGAGGAACGAGACTTGGGTGGAGGTGGCGGGAATCGAACCCGCGTCCTTCAACTCCAAGAAAGGGCTTCTCCGGGTGCAGCCTGCTCTGCTTTTCTCAGCCCCGGCGATCACACAGGCAAGACGCCGACGGGCTCAGCCACTGTTAGATTTCCCGCTCGACCCCGTGGCCGGGTCTCGCGGTTGAGCCTCCTAGCGATGTCAGCTCCGGGCCGGAGGCGCTCCCGGGCCGACAGAGGTTCCTCGCTGCTTAGGCGGCGAGGGCCAGGTTGCCCTGGCTGACCTCGGAGTGCGTCTTATTGGCACTTATTGGTCGCGGTCACAGGATTAACGAGGTTATGTCCGCAGTCCTCGACCCGCTTCCCCTGACTTGCAAAGCCAAAGTCGAAACCAGTCACCCCCCTGTTGAGTTGTCAACACCGCTCCCCGAAGGGACCGGGCGATCCGAAGATACCGGTTACAACACCGCCGACGCCAACTCGATTCCCACCGGGCACCGCCGAAGGTGAAGTTTCCGGCCTCCGGGACACGCCCTCCGGCGTGACCGTCCCGGGCGCACCGCTCCGGGACATCTCGTACAACATCCGGATCTCCGGCATCATTCCCGGTGCCTCGCCGTACCCGCCGGGCCGGAGAAACGGTGGGGCCCGGGAAAACGGCGAAGCCCCGGGAGCGCGGCGTGACGCACGCGCCCCCGGGGCCGACCGGCAGGGTCGAGCCGGTCCGGACGGCAGGGCCTCCCCCGAGATGAAGCCCTGATCTCATCACGGCGACTGAGTCCGCAACCCCCCGAGCGGTGCTCAGTCACATGGAAAGACGCCGAGAAGGGCCCCGATGGTTGCTCGCTGTCATGAGAATTTTTCGCAGAGTGACGGACGGATCTCCTCCGCCGATCGCCGGCTCGGTGCCACACCCTTCCCCGCCACGGGTCCGGGCCGGCCGGGCCGCGTCACGTCCCCTCGCGCAGGTGCTGGAAGAACCGGCCCGCGACGGTCGCCCCGGCCGTGGGATCGGGGTTCTCCACCAGTACGGCCACCGCGATGTCCCCCTGCCAGCCCACGAACCAGGACAGCGCCCTGCCCTCCCGCGAGGCCGCGGCGGTGACGCCGTGCACCGGGTCGCCCGGAGCCGTGGCGGCACGGGCGGAACCCGATGTCACCGCGGTGCGCATGAGGGCACGCAGGGTGCTGACCGTCTTGTCGTCGAGCTTGACCGGGGAAACCGGTTTGCGCTTCTCCGTCTCGGTCGACAGGTCGGTGGTCTTCGGTTCGAGGACCAGGACCGGCGGGCGCCAGGTGCCGGAGGCGACCGCCCCGGCGACCAGCGCCATGGACAACGGGCTGACCAGGACGTTCTGCCCGGTGATGGCCCGGGCGGTGGCGGCGTCGTTCTTCAGCGGGCCCATCGAACCGCTGAAGGACCTCAGCGGCAGCGTCCAGGACGACCCGATGCCGAACGCGGTGGCGCTGCCGCGCAGCGCGGCCGGGTCGACCCTGCGGGCGAGCGAGGCCAGAGCGGTCACGCAGGCGTTGGCGAAGCTGCCCTGGAGGGTCGGCTGGCTCCCGGCGGGCGAGCCCGTCTGGCGGAACCGGACCCCGCCGACGGTGCGATCCGCCGGGCACGGCAGTTTCTGCTTGAGGTCCACCTGCGCCTTGAGCAGCGCCTCGACGGCCACGATCGAGAAGGCGGTCCCGGCGGGGAACTTCCCGGCGAGCGCGTCCGTCTCCTGGTGGTACTCCTTGGTCGCGCTGACGGCCCACACCTCGCCGGTCGATCCCTGGACCGCGACCACCATGCCCGGTCCCCCCGTGGCCAGCGCGGCGTCGGCGGCCCGCTGCGTGTGCCGGTCGAGCGTGGTGTGCACCGGGGTGGCGGTACGGCCCGGCCGCCACTTGGCGAGCTCCTCCACCTCCTCCAGCGTCTTGAGGTCCACAGTGATCACGCTGGTCTGGGTGGACCCGGTCAGGTGCTCCTGGTAGGCCTTCTGCAGCCCGTCCCGGCCGACGGTGTCCCCGGCCCGCTGCGGGCCGCCGAGCTGCTGCTCGGTCTCCGGAGTGACGGCGGTGACGGCGCCGACGATCTGGACGGGCGAGGCGGGCGCGACCGCCTGCGGCCGGATCGAGAACCGGAGCCCCTCGATCGCCTCCAGCTGCTGGCGGAGCCGGGCGAAGCGGGTGCGGCTGAAGGTGACCAGCGGCACCTCCATGCTGGGGCTGGCCGACAGGATCCGGCTCAGCAACCGGTCCTTGGGGAAACCGGTCAGCTTGGCCAGCTGCTCGCAGAGCGCGGCCGGGTCCTTCAGCCTGGCCGGGATGACCGTGGCCACGTGCAGGTCGGCGAGTTCCTGCAGCGGGTCGCCGGCGCGGTCCACGATCGGGTGGCGGTCCTCGGGGTCGGGCTTCACCGCGAAGCGCTGGCCCTCCCGCAGCCGGGGATGGAGCACGCTGGGCGACCAGCGCACCTTCCACTGCCCGTTCACCAGGTGGAGGGGGAGCCTGCCGTCGTACTCCCACAGGGGGTTGTTCTCCCCCAGGTCGATCTCGGCGGCGAAGTCGGCCTCGGCCCGCCCGTCCGAGCTCCGGATCCCCTTGAGGGCGAACCGGAACGAGGCCGCGTCCAGCTGGATCTTGGCGTCCTCCAGCGCCTTGCGCACCTTCCGCTCGTCGCCGTCGGTGCGCCGGGCGGCCGTGGAGTAGTCACCGGTCTGCCAGCCCACGAGGAAGTCGCGGACCGCCTCGTGAGCCGAGGGCTCGTCGAGGCAGGACGACATCATGGGGACCGTCACCGCCAGCGCGAGCGCGGCGGACACGGTCCTCGGGGTCCTCGGGGCCCTTGAGGGTCTCCCCGTCACGGTTACCTGTTCCTATGCCTGAGCTCGCGGGCCATCTCCCGCTTGGCCTGCTTCTCCGCCAGGGTCTGCCGCTTGTCCCAGTCCTTCTTGCCCCTGGCCAGTCCCAGCTCGACCTTGGCCTTGCCGTCCTTGAAGTAGAGCGAGAGCGGCACCAGGGTCAGGCCGCCCTCCTTCGTCTTGGCGGTCAGCTTGTCGATCTCCTTGCGGTGCAGGAGCAGCTTGCGCGTGCGCCGCGCCGCGTGGTTGGTCCACGTTCCCATCGTGTACTCGGGGATGTGGATGTTGATCAACCACACCTCACCGTCCTTGACGGTGGCGTATCCGTCGGCGAGGGAGGCGCGGCCCAGGCGCAGCGACTTGACCTCCGTACCCTGCAGCACGAGGCCGGCCTCGAAGGTGTCGTCGATGTGGTAGTCGTGCCGGGCACGCTTGTTCTGGGCGATGACCTTCCGCCCGGTCTCACGTGGCATGCCTTGGAGCCTACCGGGACGCGTCACACCCGCAGGTAGCGGCGGAGCGTGACGAAGGAGGCGAGGATACAGATGATCACGCCGATGACCATCGTGCCGAGGATCACCTGGGCCACGTCGTTCCAGGTGAGCTGGGTGCCCGCGGCGAGGTTGATGCTCACGCTGTCGAACAGGAACACCTTGGTCACGATCAGCAGGACGGCGGAGACCACCCCGCCGAGCAGGCCGGCGATGACGCCCTCCATGACGAACGGCAGCTGGATGTAGAGGTTGGAGGCACCGACCAGGCGCATGATGCCGGTCTCACGCCTGCGGTTGTACGCCGAGAGCCGGACCGTGTTGCCGATCAGCAGGATGACCGCGAGGACGAGGAAGCCCGCGATCATGAGGGCGAACCCGCGGATCTTCTCCATCAGGTCGAAGAAGCCGTCCAGGAGTTCCCGCTCGTCGACGACCATCGAGATGCCGGCCACGTTCTTCAGCTCGTCGATGACCGTGCCGTACTCTTCGGGGTTCTTGACCTTGACCCGGAAGGACTCGGGCATGTCCTCGACCTGGATCGCCTTGACCAGGACGTCGTTCTCGCCGTACGTGCTCTTGAAGTTCTCGTAGGCCTTCGCGGAGTTCTCGAACTCCACCGACTCGACCTGGGCCATGCCCTGGATGCGCGCCTGCAGGTCGGCCCGCGCCTGCTCGGTGACCCCCTTGCTGCCCTTGCAGGAGGGGAGGGGGTCGTTCTTCTTGCACAGGAAGGCCGAGACCTCGACCTTGTCCGACCAGAAGCCCCTCATTTTCGCGACCTGAGAGTTGACCATCAGACCGATGCCCAGCAACGCCATGCCGATGGCCACGGTCACGATGACCGCGATGGTCATCGTGAGGTTACGGCGGAGGCCGATCCAGACCTCGGAGAAGATGAAGTTTGCCCGCATGCTCTTCCTGTCGCTTTTGACCGGTCCTGGTCAGTACGCCTGGCCGTACACGCCACGCGACTGGTCTCGGACGATCTTTCCGTCCTCCAGTTCCACTACGCGCTTGCGCATGGAGTCGACGATGGCCGCGTCGTGCGTGGCCATGACGACGGTGGTGCCCGTCCGGTTGATCCGGTCGAGCACCTTCATGATGCCGATGCTCGTCGCGGGGTCGATGTTTCCGGTGGGCTCGTCCGCCAGGAGGATCATTGGCCGGTTGACGAAGGCGCGGGCCATCGCGACCCGCTGCTGCTCGCCGCCGGACAGCTCGTCGGGCATCCGGTGGGCCTTGCCCTCCAGTCCGACGAGCTCGACGACCTCGGGCACGACCTTGCGGATGAACCGCCGGGGCTTGCCGATGACCTCCAGGGCGAACGCCACGTTCTCGTACACGTTCTTGTTCGGGAGCAGCCGGAAGTCCTGGAACACGCAGCCGATCCGACGGCGCAGGTGGGGCACCTTGAAGTTCGACAGGCGGGCGAGGTCCTTGCCCGCCACGTGGATGGCCCCCGAGTTGGGGCGCTCCTCCTTGAGGATCAGGCGGAGGAAAGTGGACTTCCCGGAGCCCGACGGGCCGACGAGGAACACGAACTCGCCCTTGTCGACGTCGACGCTGACGTGGTCCAACGCGGGCCGGTTCTGGTTCGCGTAGACCTTGGTGACATTATCAAAATGGATCACGGGCGCATCACAGCATGTCAGTCTAGGGGTTAGGACGGTCGCGGTGGTGGCAGAGGACCACTTCCCGCCTCTCACCGGCCGGGGCGCGCCGATCTTTACCTTGATCGACGTTCCGGTTGGCCGGAGCCCAGTCTAGGGGGAAGACTGGCATGGAAACTCCATAACGGAAACAAAACGATTCGACGCCCGGTAACGACCGCATAAAGTGGTCACGAATCCGAAGGCGAGGACACTATGAGCTGTGACGACCTGGTCTGCGCGCGGTGCGCTCACCCCGTCGCGGAGGGCCGCTGCCCCCTGTGCCGGGCCAACCGCGACCGCATGCACCACGGCGACCTGGGCGGGATGACGCCCGCCCTCGTCTCCCTCGTGCTGATCGTGCTGTTCTTCCTCACCCTGGCCCTGAAGCACCTGATGGAGGTCTGAGACCGCTCAGGCCTCCCCGCCCGTCTCCTGGCGACGGGCCCAGCGGATCTCCGACTCGATGAACTCGTCGAGGTCGCCGTCCAGCACCGCGCCCGGATTTCCCGCCTCGGTGCCCGTCCGCAGGTCCTTGACGATCTGATAGGGGTGGAGCACGTAGTTGCGGATCTGGGTGCCCCACGAGGTCGTCGCCTCGCCCCGGATCTCACTGAGCGCCGCCGCCTCCTCCTGCCGCTTGCGCTCCAGCAGCTTGGACTGCAGGACCGCCATCGCGGTCGCCTTGTTCTGCAGCTGGGAGCGCTCGTTCTGGCAGGAGACCACGATGCCGGTGGGCAGGTGGGTCAGGCGGACCGCCGAGTCGGTGGTGTTGACGCCCTGACCGCCCGGGCCCGAGGAGCGGTAGACGTCGACCCGCAGGTCGTCCTCGTTGATCTCGATGTGGTCGGTCGTCTCCACGACCGGGACCACGTCCACGCCCGCGAAGGACGTCTGGCGGCGGCCCTGGTTGTCGAACGGGCTGATCCGGACCAGGCGGTGGGTGCCGTGCTCGCCGCGGAGGGTCCCGTAGGCGTAGGGGGCCTTGACCGTGAAGGTCGCCGACTTGATCCCGGCCTCCTCGGCGTAGGAGGTCTCGTAGACCTCCGTCGGGTAGCCCTTGCGCTCGGCCCAGCGGATGTACATCCGCAGGAGCATCTGCGCCCAGTCGGCGGCGTCCACGCCACCCGCCTGGGAGTTGATGGTGACGACGGCCTCCCGCGCGTCGTACTCGCCCGAGAGCAGGGTGCGGACCTCCAGCGCGCCGATCTCGCTCTTGAGTGCGGCCAGCTCGCGGTCGGCCTCCTCGCGGGTGTCGGGGTCGTCCTCGGCCTCGGCGAGCTCGTACAGGACGGTCAGGTCGTCCAGCCGCCGCCCGAGAGCCTCGATCTTGTTGAGCTCACCCTGCAGGTAGGAGAGCTTGCTGGTGACCTTCTGCGCCCGCTCCTGGTCGTTCCAGAGATCGGGGGCGGCGGCCTGATCCTCCAGCTCCTCGATCTGCTTGCGCATCGCGTCGAGGTCCAGCACATCCTGAATGCCGTTCAGCGTGCCGGTAAGCTCGTTGATCTCTTCTGTCGGATCGTTGAGTGCCACGTCTGTAAAGGGTACGCGACCGGGACACCCCGTTGTGTACGGCTCAGGCAGTCATCGTGGCTAGGGTGTGTCCGGTGTGGGCAACCCTGTGCCGGGCACCGCGGCGGGGATCATCGGGAGGCGAGTGTGCGGGGACATGGGCGGCGGGGCCTGCTCGCGCTCGCGCTCGCCGTGGCCGCCCTGGCGGCCGGTCCGGCGGCCTGCACCGCGGCCGGTGACGCGGCCCCCGGGCCGAGCCCCACGGCCGGCGGCGCCACCCCCTCACCTGCTCCGGCCCGCCCCCTGGTCACCATGGCCGAGGCCGGCAGGGCCCTGAAGGAGATCCTGTCCGCCGACGGAGTCCTGGGCGCGGCCGCCCCCCGGCTGCCCGCCGACCAGAACAACCTGCTCAGGCAGTCCCGTGACGGGCACCTGGCACTGGCCCAGGCGGCCTTCGAGAGTGCGGAGAACACGGGCGAGGCCCCGCCGCGCCACACCTGGGGCGAGCCGCGTCTGCTGGTCCCCCGGCTGGAGGGGGGAGCCGCCTGGTTCGCCGCGGTCGTGGACCGCCGCGACGCCTCGGGCGGGACGTACCCGGTGATTCTGACGCTGTCCAGGCAGGGCGAGGACGACTGGCAGATCAGCTCCCTGTCGCGCCTGGAGGAGGAGCTCCCGCAGATCGCCCTGGACGCCGACGGCTACGCGACCGCGCTCGGCGACGACGATCCCGCGGTGCAGATCAGCCCCCGCCTGATGGCGCCGCTCCACGCGACCACCGCCGAGGAGGGCGCGGCCGGGTTCGCCGCCGGGCTGATCGCCGACGGCCCGCACACCTCCGCCCACGCCTCGGAGATCGTGACCGAACGCCTGAAGGAGAAGAAGAAGTGCGTCGGATATGACTCGATCTTCGCCGCGGCGAACTACCCGGTGCGCGCCCTGCGCACCGCGGACGGCGGCGCCCTGATCGCGTACTCCCTGATCAGGACGACCACCCGGGTGGTCAAGGACCGCTGCGCGCCGTTCGTCAGGGTGCCGGAGGAGGCTCTGGGGCTCGCCTCGGCTCCCTACGCCCTCGCCGAGCTGCGCGTCGTGGAGACGCATCAGTACGTGAGCACGGTCCCGGCCAAGGACAGCAGCAGGACGGCCCGGATCGTCGGCTACACGGGCGGCATCACCCGGGTGATCATCACTCCCGACCTGGAGGCCCCCTCCTAGGGCGGCTCCCGGCGGTTGTCCGGAAGCCGCCCGTGCGGCCGGGCCCAGCCCCGGTCAGGACTCCTTGTGCGGCAGGCTGGTGGAGGCCACCAGCGTGCGGACCGCCCGCAGCGCCACCGAGAGCGTCGCCAGGTCGAAGTTGTCGCTCTCCCAGATCTCCGACATCGTCTGCCGTGCCCGCGCCACCGCCGCCCAGTTGGCGTCGGCCCAGTGCGCCAGCCGCTCCTCCGGGGCCAGCCCCGGCTCGCTGTGCACCAGGACGTCCCGGGTGAGCGCCGCGTGCGCGGCGTACAGGTCGTCGCGGAGCGCGGCCCGCGCCATGGAGTTCCACCGGTTGTCCCGGGGCAGCGCGATGACCCGCTCGCGCAGCGCGGACAGCTGGAGCCGGTCGGCCAGGTCGAAGTAGACCTCGGCGGCCTCGTTCACCGGGCGCCCGGTGACGGCCGCGATCTCCACCAGGTCGAAGGTGGAGTAGGCCGGGACCATCGCGGCGACCCGCTCGGCCAGATCCTGCGGCACGCCGCGGGCGATGAACATGTCACGGCGCTCCTCGAACGCCAGCAGGTCCGACCCGGTCAGCAGCTTGGGCAGGTGGGCGAGCAGGCCGTCCATGCCCGTGGAGAAGAAGCTCACCGTCGAGGCCAGATCCAGCGGCGGGCGGCGGTTGCCCAGCAGCCAGCGGGCGGCGCGCTCGCAGAGCTTGCGGGCCTCCAGCTCCATGGCGATCTGAGTCGAGGTGTCGACCTTGTTGTCGAGGCGCTCGACGGCCCGCCAGAAGCTGGGCAGGTCGAAGACCTCCCTGGCGACCAGGTAGGCGCGGGCGATGTCCGGCGAGGAGGCCCCGCTCTCCTCCCCCGTGCGGAACATGAACGTGGTGCCGCCGGAGTTGACCAGGTCGTTCACCACGCAGGTGGTGATGATCTCCCGGCGGAGCGGGTGGTCGTCCATGAAGGTGCGGAACCGCTCGCGCAGCGGCGTGGGGAAGTACGACACCAGCCACGACGCCAGATAGGGGTCGTCGGGCAGGTCGGAGGCGAGGATCTCGGCGTCCACCACCAGCTTGGTGTAGGCCAGCAGCACCGCGAACTCCGGGGCCGTCAGGCCGAGCCCGGCCTGACGGCGCTCGGCGAGCGTCTTGTCCGAGGGCAGGAACTCCAGCTCCCGGTTGATCAGCCCGGCCCGCTCCAGGCGGCGCAGGTAGCGCGCGTGGATGTGGAGCATCTCGGGAGCCTGCGCGCGGGCGGCGGCCAGGACCACGTTCTGGTCGTAGTTGTCCCGCAGCACCAGCCGCGCCACCTCGTCGGTCATCTCGAGGAAGATCTCGTTGCGCTGCTTGTGGGTGAGCTCGCCGTCGCGGACCACGCGATCCAGCAGGATCTTGATGTTCACCTCGTGGTCGGAGGTGTCCACGCCCGCGGAGTTGTCGATGAAGTCGGTGTTGATCAGCCCGCCGTTCAGCGCGAACTCGATCCGGGCGAGCTGGGTGAAGCCCAGGTTGCCGCCCTCGCCGACCACCTTGCAGCGCAGCTGCGAGGCGTCGACCCGCAGGCTGTCGTTGGCCTTGTCGCCGACGTCGGCGTGCGACTCGACCGACGCCTTGGCGTAGGTGCCGATGCCGCCGTTCCACAGCAGGTCGACCGGGGCCCTGAGGATGGCGTTGATCAGGTCGTTCGGGGCCAGCGCGGTCACCCCGTCGGCGATGCGGAGCGCGGCGCGCATCTGCGGCGAGATCGGGATCGACTTCGCGCTGCGCGGCCAGACGCCGCCGCCCTCGGAGATCAGTGACGGCGAGTAGTCCTCCCACGAGCTGCGCGGCAGCTCGAACAGGCGGGCCCGCTCGGCGTAGCTGCGCGCGGCGTCGGGGTCGGGGTCGACGAAGACGTGCCGGTGGTCGAAGGCCGCGATCAGCCGGATGTGCTGGGAGAGCAGCATGCCGTTGCCGAACACGTCGCCGGACATGTCGCCGATGCCGACCACGGTGAAGTCGGTGGTCTGGACGTCCACGCCCATCGTGCTGAAGTGGTACTTCACCGACTCCCAGGCGCCGCGGGCGGTGATGCCCATGGCCTTGTGGTCGTAGCCGACCGAGCCTCCGGAGGCGAAGGCGTCGCCCAGCCAGAAGCCGTACTCCTTGGCCACCTCGTTGGCGATGTCGGAGAACGTCGCGGTGCCCTTGTCCGCGGCGACCACGAGATAGGTGTCGTCCTCGTCGTGCCTGACCACGTCGGCGGGCGGGACCACCTGGCCGTCGACCAGGTTGTCGGTGACGTCGAGGAGGCCGGAGATGAACGTGCGGTAGCAGGCGACGCCCTCGGCCAGCACCTCCTCCCGCGAGCCCGACTTCGGCGGATTCTTCACGACGAAGCCGCCCTTGGAGCCGGTGGGGACGATGACGGTGTTCTTCACCATCTGTGCCTTCACCAGGCCGAGGATCTCCGTACGGAAGTCCTCCATCCGGTCCGACCAGCGCAGGCCGCCCCGGGCCACCTTGCCGAAGCGCAGGTGCACGCCCTCGACGCGGGGCGAGTAGACGAAGATCTCGAACTTCGGCCGGGGCAGCGGCAGCACGCTGATCGAGGGCGAGTCGAGCTTCAGCGAGATGTACGGCTTGCGCTCCCCCGCCCGGCCGGAGCCCGACGTCTGGAAGTAGTTGGTCCGCAGGGTGGCGCGGATCATCTCCAGGTAGGCGCGGAGGATCCGGTCCTCGTCCAGCGAGGCGACGTCGTCCAGCGCGCCGAGGATCTCCTCGTGCAGCGCCTCGGACAGCTCGGCGCGGACCTCGCCGGAGCGGTGCGGGTCCAGCCGCGCCTCGAACAACCGCACCAGCAGCCGCGCGAGCCGTACGTTGCCCAGCAGCACACGCTCGATGTAGTCCTGGCTGAAGGTGGTCCCGGCCTGGCGCAGGTACTTGGCGTAGACCCGCAGGATCTCGATCTGCTCCCAGGTCAGCCCGGCGGTCAGGACGAGCCCGTTGAAGCCGTCGTTCTCCACCCGGCCGCGCCACAACGCGTCGAACGCCTCCTGGAAGAGCCGCTTGAACTCGTCCCGGTCCACCTCCCCCGAGGGGGTGTAGCGCAGGCCGAAGTCGTAGATCCAGGCGTCCTTGGCCTCGGGCATGTCCGCGCGGTCGATCTGGTAGGGGCGCTCGTCGACCACCTCGACGCCCATGCGCTGCAGCAGCGGCAGCACGTGGGAGAGGGAGACCGGCGCCCCGATCCGGTAGAGCTTGAACCGGCGCTCGCCCTCCGCGGCCTCGTAGGGCTCGTAGAGGTTCATCCCGATCTCGTCGCCGGTCTTGGCGAGCGACTCCAGCCGCCGCAGGTCGGCCACGGCCATCCGGGGCGGGAAGTCGGCCTTGTAGCCCTCGGGGAACGCGGTGGCGTACCGGCGGACGAGCCGCGGGGTCTCCTCCTCCGAGCTCAGCTCGGAGATCGCGGCGGCCAGGTCGTCCTCCCAGGAGCGGGTGGTGGCCGCCAGCCGGGACTCCAGCTCCTCCACGTCCACCCCGGCGGCCGACACCGGCCGGCCCCGCTCTCCGCGCACGACCACCTGCAGCCGGGCCAGCGCCGACTCTCCGATCATCGCGCTGTAGCCGGACGTCGTGCCGCCCAGCGCCTTGAGCAGGATGTCCTGCATCCTGACGCGGATCTTGGTGGTGTAGCGGTCGCGCGGCAGGTAGATCAGGCAGGAGATGTAGCGGCCGTAGTCGTCCGGGCGCAGGAAGAGCTTGACCTGCTTGCGCTCGCGGAGCCGGAGCACCCCGAGCGCGATCGGCAGCAGCTGCTCGACCGAGGTGGGGAAGAGCTCGTCCCGGGGGAAGGTCTCCAGGATCTCGATGAGGTCCTTGCCGTCGTGGCTGTCGGGGGCGATCCCGGCCCGGTCGAGCACCTCGGCGAGCTTGCGGCGCAGGAGCGGGATACGGGTGATCGACTCGTTGTAGGCCGAGTGGGTGAACAGGCCGAGGAAGCGCCGCTCGCCGACGACCTCGCCCTCGGCGTCGAAGACCTTGACCCCCACGTAGTCCAGGTAGGCGGGGCGGTGGACCGTCGCGCGGCTGTTGGCCTTGGTGATGATCAGCAGCTGCTTCTCCCGGGCCTTCGCGCGCAGCTCGGGCGGGAGCGAGGAGAAACTGCTCGAACCCGCCTTGTCGTGGCGGAGGATGCCCAGCCCGGTCCCGGGCACCGCGTGCAGCTCGTCGCCGTCGTCTCCGCACTCCAGGCGGTACTCGCGGTAGCCGAGGAAGGTGAAGTGCCCGTCGGCCAGCCAGCGGATCAGCTCCAGCCCGTCCTCCACCGCGGCGGGGTCCAGCGGCGACGGCGGGTTGAGCGCGAGGTCCTCCGCGGTCTGCACGGCCAGCGCCCGCATCTTGGCGAAGTCCTCGACGGTGTAGCGCACGTCCGCCAGGACCCGCTTCAGGTCGGTCTCCAGCTGCCGGAGCACGGCCGGATCGGCCTGGCGGTCGATCTCGAAGTGCATCCAGGACTCGGCGAGCATCTGCCCGGTGATGTTCTCCTGGTCCCGGTCGAGCAGCCTGCCGGTCATGTCCCTGCGCACCCGCATCTGCGGGTGGATCACCAGGTGGATCCCGATGTCGTGACGGTCGAGCTCCATCCGCACCGAGTCCACCAGGAAGGGCATGTCGTCGGTGACCACCTCGACGACCGAGCCGCCGGGGTCCCAGCCGTGCTCCTCCAGGGTGGGCGTGTAGGCCCGCACCAGGGCCCTGCCCTGGGGACGGACCTCGGCGAGCTGCCGGTGCGCGGTGGCCGGGCCGTACACGTCGACTGGATCACGGTCCAGGAGGTCCTCTGGAGCGACATGCCGGTAGTAGAGCCTGAGGAAGGCGAGCACCTCCTCAACGTTCCTGTGGTCGCTGCCCGGTGTGTGCGCGCATCTCTCAGCGGCACTCCTCAGCAGCTCGTCTTTGGCCTCGTCGAGCGGCATGTCGCTCTCACTCCTTTGTGAGGGGTTTTGCGGTTTTAGCGGGACCTACGTCAGGCTGTAGTTCCCGGGGAGAAGACGGTGATGCCCGGTCTCCGGTTGCCAGACGGCCGCGTCATCGCGGCGACGCCTGCGGGGGTGGGCAAATCTTCGGCAAGCCGCCGCGGGTCTTCGTGTGACCCGTGATCCCTCGCCGTCGGCGGCGGGGACTCGGGAGGCACATGATCACGGACCGTGATCCCCCGCCGGGAGTGAACGGTGGGACAAGCATCCCACAATGCGGGTTCGCGCCCGCGAAACGGACACGTCCTCTCGCCGCCCAACCTCCGCCCTCCGGGCAGGGCCCGTGCCACAACACCTCCAGCGGCGCCCGTTCGGTCCTCGTTGACCGAGATGAGCCACCGCTCCTGATACCACCTGAAAAAGTGGAGAACGTCAATGTGACAGCCCGTCACCGTCCCCGGCGCCGAACCCCTCCGGCGGCGCATGCGCACGGCGCGCCTTTCCCCGCCCCACCCCGGGAAAAAATTGGACCGACCGGAGTCGCGCTTTAATTCCCGGCCGATCCGGTATGCCCGCGCAAAAAGCAGGGTCATCCGACACTTGAGACCACCGCGGACGCCCGCGAGTTCAGATACGCGATTAGCGATGCCTCCCTCGCTAGCATCTGAAACTCGCGGAGCCGGGTCATTCGCATTAGCCGGAGGGGCTCCGCGCATTATCGAAACGTGTGTCCAGTACGGCGGAAATTAATCGCCCAGGGTCCCTGCCGATCGATTTCGGCAGCAATGAGGGCGATCGATATGGGGGAATCTTGACCGGACTCGGATTGATCGTGGAAGCGGGGCCCGCCCCCTGGAGGGACCGATGACCACGACCATCAGGGACAGCCGCCCGTCCGGTGCCACGTCCGGCAGCATCTCCCGCGGAACAGCCCCGGGCGGACGGATCCCCCACCGGAGGACCACGCGGCGGCCGCGCACCGGCCGCCGTCCGCTCCCCCGGGTGGGCCTGCCCGCGGCCGACGCCGTCTGCGCCGTCACCGCCGTCACCGCCTCGGCTTCCGTCGCCGGGTCCATCACGGCGTCCGTCGCGGTGTCTGTCACGACGTCCGCCACGGCGTCCGTCGCGGTGCCGGTGACGCCGTCCGCCGCGACGCCGTCCCCCGCCGTGGCCGTGACCGCCGCGCTCCTGCTGATCGCGGTCAACGCCGTCCTGGGGCTGTACCGGCAGCGCCTGGTCCCCTCCGTCCTGGACGATCTGCCGTCCCTCGCGGGAGGCGGGGCCGTCGCGATGGCGCTCGCCCCGGCCCTCGCCCCTCTCCTCATCCCCGTCCCGGCCCTCGGCGCCGCGGCGCCGCCCGCGGGCGGCCTCGGTGGCTGGGCGGTCGCCGTCGCCCTCCACACCGTCCTGGCGTGCGGCGTCCGGGGCGCCTCGTACGCGGCCGTCCGGGGCCGGCGGACGGGCTCGGGCGCGCGGCCCACCCTCCTGATCGGTACCGGGTCCCACCGCCACCGCCTCGCGGCGGCCCTGCTCGACCACCCGGAGTACGGCATGGCGCCGGTCGGCGTCGTCGACGACCGGCAGAGCCCCGAACCGGGCATCGTGCCGGTGCTCGGCCGTACCGGGCGGTTCGCCGAGATCCTTCGGGCCCACCGGATCCACACGGTGATCGTCACTCCGGCCGCCGCCGACGTGGCGGCCCACCGCCTCGCCGGGGTCGCCAGGGATCTCGGCTACGAGGTTCTCCTCGCCCCCGAGCCGGGAGGTCTCCTCGCCGACTTCCTGCCGCCGCGCGACCACATCTGGGGCTTCCCCGTCCTGCGGATCCGCCCCCTCCCGCAGGCACGGCCGGCCTGGCCGCTGAAGCGGGCCCTGGACATCGTCCTGGCTCTGGCGGGCCTGGTGGTGTGCGCGCCGGTCATCGCCGTGTGCGCCCTGGCCGTGCGCTGTGAGAGCGGTCCCGGCGTGCTGTTCCGGCAGACCCGGGTGGGGTGCGGCGGCCGCCGCTTCGAGCTGCTCAAGCTGCGTACGCTCAGGCCCGGCGACCCGCACGAGTCCGAGACGCGCTGGAGCATCGCCGACGACCGGCGCGTCGGCCCGGTGGGCAGGCTGCTGCGCAGGACCTCGCTGGACGAGCTCCCCCAGCTCTGGAACATCCTGCGGGGCGACATGAGCGTCGTCGGCCCCCGGCCCGAGCGCCCGTTCTTCGTCGACCGCTTCTCCGCGTCCCTGCCGGACTACGACGAGCGCCACCGCGTCCCGGCCGGGCTCACCGGCTGGGCCCAGGTCCACGGCCTGCGCGGGGACACCTCCATCGAGGACCGGGCGCGGTTCGACAACCACTACATCGACGGCTGGACGCTCCGGTCCGACATGAAGATCGTCCTGCGTACCGTCGTGTCCGCGTTCCGTCCCAGTGGAAGCTGAGGACGTGGCGCGCCGGGGGACGGCCGCGGACACGGCGACGACCGCGGACACGGCACCGGGACCGGGCGCAGCGACGGCACCGGGCACGGCGACGGGCACGGCGACGGCCCCGGTGTGGCGCAGGCCGAGCGTCCTGGCGGCCGCGACCGTGCTCCTGGTCTGCGTGCCGCAGGAACGCGACGACCTGACCGTCGCCGCCGACGTGACACTCGCCGACGCCGCGTCGGTCGCCCTGGTCGTGGTGGCCGCCGCGACCCTCCTGCGGCCCGGCCGCCGGCTGCCGGGGCGCGTCTGGATCACGGCGCCCCCGGTGGTCGCCGTGACCGCGGCCACCGTGGCCTCGCAGGACGTCATGGCGAGCCTGCCGGGCCTGGCCCGCTACCTGCAGGTGTTCGTGCTGGTCCCGCTGGCCGTCGTCGCGGTGCTGCGGGACCGGGTGGACCTGTGGCTGGTGGGCGGGGCGGTCTGCGGGACCGCCCTGGCCCAGGGGGCGGTGGGATCCTGGCAGGCCCTCACCGGGACCGGCGCCTCGTACGCGGGCGAGAACATCCGGGCGGTCGGGACCTTCGGCGCGACCGACGTGATGGGCATGGCGACGGTCGTCGGTTACGGGCTCGTCGTCGCACTGGCGCTCGGCCTGGCCCTGCGGGGCCGCCGGCGGGCGGTCGCCCTGGGCGCGGCGGCGATGCTGGTGGCGCCGCTGGTGCTGTCGTTGAGCCGGGGCACCTGGCTGGCGGTGACGTGCGCCGCGGCGGCGATGTTGGTGACGTACGGCCTGCGGACGGCGGTGCGCGCCGGCCTGCTCGCCGCGGCCGCCTGCGTCCTGCTCGCCGGAGCCCCGGCCCTGGGGCTCACCGGGGACCGGGGACCGGAATCGGGATCGGACACGCTGGGCCACCGGCTGGCCTCGATCGGCTCGTCGGTCACCGAGCCCGACCGGTCCGTCAGCGACCGCTACGGCCTGTGGGAGACGGCCCTGGGCATCTGGCGGGACGCCCCCGTCACCGGCGCGGGGCCGCGGTCCTTCCCGGCCCTCCGCGACTCCCGCGCCCCCCTCCACCTGTCGTCGGGCAGCGACACCGCCGACCCGGTCAGCGGCTTCCAGCGGCAGCCCCTGCTGTCCCCGCACAACATGTACCTCCTGGTGCTCAGCGAGCAGGGCCTCCTCGGCGCCACGGCCTTCTGCCTCTTCCTCGGGTGCGTGACGGTCTGGTGCGTGCGACGCGCCCGCCGTACCCGCTCCCCCTGGGACCGCGCGGCGGGCCTGGCCGCGTCGGGTTTCCTCACCTGGCAGCTCGTCGACTTCGTCTACTCGGACATCGGCGGCCCGCCGACGCTGGTGACGTCCGTGATGCTGGGGACCGCCCTGTGGTGGGCCGCCGCATGACCCTGACGCGATCACCCGCGCTCCCGGCCCGTGACGCTGACCGTGACCGTGCCCGTGACCGGCACCGGCGGCCGGGCCGCGAGCGCAGCCCGTTCCGGCGCGCCGTCACCGTCACCGCGGTGCTCATCGCGCTCGGCTCCGCCCTCGGGTTCGGCCGCGACCTGCTCCTCGCCCAGATCTTCGGCGCGACCGGGAGCACGGACGCCTTCCTCGTGGCGTGGACCGTACCGGAGACCGCGGCGCCGCTGCTCATCGAGGGGGCGATGGCGTTCCTGCTGGTCCCCCTGTTCAGCCGGGCGGCGGACGCCGGCGGCATCCGGGAGGCGGTCGCGGCCACGCTCCCCCGCGTCCTGGCCGGGCTCGTCCCCGTCTCCGGAGGGACCGCGCTCGCGGCGCCGTGGCTGGTCGACGCCCTCGCCCCCGGGCTGGCCGACCCCGGGCTCGCCGTACGGTGCATGCGGATCACCGCCGCCACGGTCCTGATGTTCGGGCTGGCGGGCTACCTGAGCGCGGCGCTGCGTGCCCGGCAGGTGTTCGGCCCGCCCGCGGCGATCTACGTCGCCTACAACGCGGGCGTCATCGCCTTCGTCCTCGCCCTCCACGACCGGCTCGGGGTGGCCGCCGCGGCCCTGGGGGTGGCGTGCGGCGGCGCCCTGATGGTCGCGGTGCAGGTTCCCGGCTTCCTGCGGCACATCGGTCCGCCCCGCAGGACACCGGCCGGAGCCTCGGTCCTGCTGGCGGCGTTCGTCCCGATCGCCGCCTTCACCCTGCTGCGCCAGGGACAGGTCTTCGTCGAGCGCTTCGCCGGTTCCTCCCTCCCGGCCGGGTCCATCTCCCACCTGAACTACGCCCAGAAGATCGCACAGGTGCCGATGACGCTCTCGCTCATCATCGCCACGGTGACGTTGCCGGCGCTCGCGCGGAGCGTCACCGCCGGAGACACCGCCGCGGCCCGCCGCCGGATCACCGGTGACCTCGGGCTGGCCGGGGCGATCGTGCTGTCCGGCACGGCCTTCCTGCTCGCGTTCGCCCCCGAGATCGTCGCGCTGCTCCTGCAGCGGGGGGCGTTCGCCCCGGCGGACACGGCCGCGACCGCCGCGATCGTGCGCCTCTACTCGCTGGGCCTGCTCGGGCAGACGGTCGTCGGGGTCCTGTGCCGGGTGTTCTTCTGCGGGGAACGGCCGACCTGGTACCCGGCGGGCGCGATGGCCGCGGGACTGGCCGTCACCGCCGGCCTGGCCGCCGCCGCTCCCCACTGGGGGACCGCGGGGATCACCCTCGCCAACGTCGCCGGCATCACCCTCACCGCGGCGGCGCTGCTCCCCGGGCGGGGCGGGCCGCTGCCCCTCCCCGTCCGCCCCGTCCTGGCCGTCCTCGGCCGCCTCGCCCTCGCGGCCGCGGCCGCCACCGGGGCCGGCTGGCTCGTCCGTCCCGTCCTGGCCGGTCTGCCCGCGGTCGCCACCCTGGCGCTCGGCGCGGCCGTGGTCGGCTCCGTGTTCATCGTCGTGGCGACCGCCACCGGATCCAAGGAGATCGCAAGAATGATCGGCTACGCACCAGCGGAGGAGCGACCATGAGCAGGCACGCGGCGGTCATGCCGTACGTCCTCATGTACCACTCGGTGGAGGAGTACGAGAGCGACCCGCTTCTGATCACCGTCTCCCCCCGGCGCTTCGCCGCGCAGATGAGTTGGCTGAGGCGGTCCGGGCTGCGCGGGGTGTCGATGCGCGACCTGCTCGCCGCCGAGGCGTCCGGCCGGGCGCGCGGGATGGTCGGGCTGACCTTCGACGACGGCTATGCCGACTTCGCCACGGAGGCGGTCCCGATCCTGGTGCGGTACGGCTTCACCGCCACCGTGTTCGCGGTCGCCGGGCACCTGGGCGGGCACAACGTGTGGGACCCGGACGGCCCGCGCAAACCGCTGATGACCGCGCAGCAGCTCCGCGAGGTGGACGCCGCGGGCATGGAGGTGGCCTCGCACACGGTCAACCACACGTTCCTGGAGATGGCCGACGACGCCGGGCTGGAGCTGGAGCTCAAGGAGAGCCGGATGGTCCTGGAGGACGTCCTCGACCGCGACGTCACCGGCTTCGCCTACCCGTACGGGCTCGCCGGGGCCCGCGAGGTGGACGCGGTGCGCGCGGCCGGGTACTCCTACGCCTGCGCCATCTGGAAGTCCGAGCACAGCGGGCGGCACGCGCTGGCGCGCACCTACGTCGGGGACCGGGACGGGGCGCTCCGGATGCGCGCCAAGCGCATCCGCCACCGGTTGCGGTGGGGCCGCTCCCGATGAAGGTGCTCCACGTCATCACGGGTCTGGCCGCGGGCGGCGCCGAGCAGCAGTTGCGGGCGCTGCTGCCGCACCTGACCGCGCGGTGCGAGGTCGCCGCGCTCACCAACCCCGGCGGCGTCGCCGACGCCATCAGGGCCGAGGGCACTCCCGTCCACCACCTGGGCATGCGGGGCAACCTCGACCTGCGCGCCGTGGGCCGGCTGGCCCGGCTGATGCGGGCGGGCCGCTACGACATCGTCCACACGCACCTGTACCGCGCCTGCGTGTACGGCAGGGTGGCGGCGCGGCTCGCGCGCGTCCCCGCGATCATCGCGACCGAGCACTCGCTGGGGGACGCCGTCATCGAGGGCCGCCGCGTCACCGCGGGGATCCGCACGCTCTACCGGGCCACCGAGGCCATGGGGGACGTGACCGTCGCGGTCTCCCGCGCCGTGGCGGACCGGCTCGCCCGGTGGGGGGTGCCGCGCTCCAGGATCGAGGTGGTCCCCAACGGCGTCGACGGAACGGCCTTCCGCCACGACCCCCGCCTCGGCCTGCAGGCCCGCGCCCGGCTGGGCATCGCGCCGGACGCGTTCGTCGTGGGCGGCGTGGGACGGCTGGAACCGGGGAAACGCTTCGACGTCCTGCTGCACGCCGTACGGGGTTTCGAGGGGGCCGTCCTCCTGCTGGCCGGGGCCGGGTCGGCGCGCGGGACGCTGGAGGACCTCGCCCGCGTGCTCGGGGTGGAGCATCGGGTGGTGTTCGCCGGCGAGTCCATGGACATGCCCGCCCTGCTGTCGGCCATGGACGTGCTCGCCTCTCCGTCGCAGGACGAGACGTTCGGACTGGCGGTCGTCGAGGGGCTCGCGGCGGGGCTGCCCGTCCTGTACGCCTCCTGTCCCGCCCTGGACGAGCTGCCCGCGGACGCCGCCCCCGGGGCCCGGCGCATCCTGCCCGACCCGGACCACCTGCGCGCCGAGCTCCGCACGCTCGCCGCCACCGGGCCGGTACGGCTCCCGCCGCCCCGCGCCGTCGCGCACTACGACATCCGCCGCCACGCGGCCCAGTTGGAGGCGCTGTACGCGCGTGTCCTCGGTCCCCCCGTCCCGGTCGAGGCCGGTTCCAGCTCCGGCAAGCAGGAGGAGTACCAGTGAGCAAGCCCGTGACGGCGGTCCCGCGCACGCCCGGAAGGCCGGGGAGACCGGAAAGAGCCGGGAAGCCGGAGAGGTCGGGGAAACCGGAAAGGGCCGGGAGGCCGGGGAAGCCGGAGACGCCAGGGCGGACCGGGAGGCCGGGGAGGGGCGGGAAACCGCCGGGCAGCGGGCCGCGCGAGCTCCGGCGCTGGTGGCCGCTGGCGGTCGCCGTACTGCTCGGGACGCTGTCCGGCCTGGTCTTCTCACTGGTGAAGGAGCCCGCCTACAGCGCCGACGCCTACGTCGTGGTGGTCCCCGCCAATCCGGGAGGTACGGCGCAGGCGGTGAACTTCGCCCAGGCCTACGCCAGGATCGCCGTCCAGCCGGAGATCCTGGCCGTGACCACGGAAGAGGTGTTCCTCCCCCTGGCCGCCGCCGAACGCCTGCGGAACACGGTCCGGGCCGCGGCTTCTCCGGACGCCCCCCTCGTGTGGCTGAACGCCTCCGCTCCGGACCCGCAGCAGGCCGCGGACCAGGCCAACGCGGTGGCGGAGGCCCTGATCGCCTACGCCAACCGCCAGGCGGGCAACACCGGGGTCCGCCTGGCGGGGTTCACCAGGGCCCTGCCCCCGATCTCGCCCTCCACCCCGGCTCCGGCCCTGGCCATGGCGGTCGGCGCGGCGGCCGGCGTCCTGCTCGGCGGCCTCGGCTGCCTGGCGTCCCCGGTCCGGCTGCCCGCCGCCCGCGGCCTCCTGCGAGCCGTGCGCAGGCGCCTGAACCGGGCCGGGCCCGAGTCCCGGCCCGGATCCGGGGGCGGGCTCCCGCCCCGGCCCCGGACCGGATCGGCGACCACCGCCGACACCGTGGTCTACGAGCGGATCACCCCGTGATCGGCGTGCTCCACGTCGCGCAGCCCGTGGAGGGCGGCGTGGCGGTCTACGTCGCCGCCGTCGCCGCCGACCAGGCACGCCGCGGCTGGGACGTGGCGGTGGCCTGCCCCGGGCGCGGCCGCCTCCCCGCCGAGCTGGCCGCGCTGGGCGTCCGGTGGCTGGAGTGGGAGGCGGGGCGGTCTCCCGGTCCCGGCGTCCCCGGCGAGGCGCGGCGGCTGCGCCGGCTGCTCGACCGGTTCCGGCCGGACGCCGTCCACCTGCACTCCGCCAAGGCGGGGCTGGTGGGCCGCGCGGTGATCCGCGGCGCGGTCCCCACTCTCTTCCAGCCGCACGGCTGGTCCTGGCTGGCCGCCCGGGGGGCGACGGCGCGGGCGGCACTGGCGTGGGAACGGGCGGCCACCCGCTGGACCAGCCTGCTGGTGTGCGTGGGCGAGGGCGAGGCGGACCTCGCCCGGTCCCATGGCCTGCGGGGGGACGTCACGGTCGTCCGCAACGGGGTGGATCTCGGACGCTTCCGCCCGGCCGGCCCCGGAGTCCGTACGGCGGCCCGCGCCCTGCTCGGCGTCCCCGAGCGCGTCCCGCTGGCCGTGTGCCCCGGGCGGGTCACCCGTCAGAAGGGACAGGATCTGCTGGTCGCCGCGTGGGGACGGGTCCGCGCGGAGGTCCCGGGCGCCCGCCTGGCGATCGTCGGCGACGGGGACCTCCGGCCCGTCCTGCGCTCCTGCGCCGGGCCCGGGATCGCGTTCGCCGACGCCGTCGCCGACCTCCGGCCCTGGTACGCGGCGGCCGACGTGGTCGTCCTCCCCTCCCGCTGGGAGGGGTTGCCGCTGACCGCACTGGAGGCGCTGGCCAGCGGCCGGCCCCTGGTCGCCTCCGCCGTCCCCGGGCTGTCCGAGGTGGTCACCGGGGAGGTCGGCGCCCTCGTGCCGACCGGGGATCCCGCCGCCCTGGCCGAGGCGGTCGCCGTACGGCTCCGTCACCCCGGGCTGGCCGCCCGGGAGGGGGAGGCGGGGATCGCACGGGCGGCGGACTTCGACGTGCGGCCCGCGCTGGACAGGCTGGCGTCCCTGACCGCCGCCGTGACGCCGGCCGCCGGCGGGACGGGGGGCGGCTGCGGAGCGGGAGTCGGCTCCGGCGGCGGTACACGCGTCAGGCGCTGACGGAAGGCCCGGGACGAGTCCGGGTTCTCCGGACACTGCCAGACGCCGTGCGGGCAGTAGTCGGCGATCGAGTGGTACGCGACGTCGTGATCGGAGATCCACGCCAGCATGCTCCGCACGTACTCGGGACGGTCCCCCCTGCGGAACAGCCCCCACTCCGGGAACGAGATCGGCTTGCCGCGCGCCCCGGCGAAGGCCGCGTGGTGCCGCATGCCGTACGGCTGGGAGACGTAGTCGGAGAAGGTGTTCCCGGGCGGCTGGTCGTAGCTGTCCAGGCCGATGATGTCGACCACGTCGTCGCCGGGGTAGCACTCCGGCCAGGGGATGGCGTCCGGGCCGCGGCTCGCGGTGAAGTCGAACCGGAAGTCCTGCCCCTCCACCCCGCGCATCGTCGTGACGATCCGCCGCCAGTAGGCCTTCCACGCCTGCGGGTCGGGCGCGCAGCGGCTGGAGTAGGTCGTCCCGTTCATCTCCCAGCCCAGGACGATGATCGTGTCGGCGGCTCCGCCGTCCACCAGCCGGGTCGCCAGCGTCCGGAAGACGGGATCGAACGCGCCCTTCGCACCCGCCGCGAGGATGGCCGCCACGGCGTCGTCGGGCAGACCCCCCTCGTTCGGCGCGACCATGGGGACGTTGAGCGCCAGCATCCGCTCCGGCCTGGCCGCGCGCCAGCGCGTCCAGGGATCCAGGATGAAGCCGGGTCCTTCGAGGGCGCGCCAGTTCTCACCCGGCAGGTAGGTCCGGCCGACGGTCACCGTCCGGCCGTCGAGCCAGGACTCGAACAGGGGCAGCCGCTCGACACCGCGCCCGTCCGAGGCCAGGAACACCCCGAAGGGCGCCTCCGCCGCGGCCGCCCCGGGCCGCTCCCGGCCGGTCTGGGCGGACGGGGCGGTCTGGGCGGACGGGGCGGACGGGGCGGACGGGGCGGACGGGGCGGGCAATCCCCATATCACCGCCGAAACAGCAAAGGTGGCGAGAACTCCATAGGAACATGCCTTTCTGTATTTCATTCTCCTCATCCCGAAGCACCCGTTTTCCGACCCCGCGACCGCGGCCGCGGACACACCCTCCGCCCAACCTATACGCCCGCGCCGAAGGCGGCGGGCACGCCGGATAATCTCCTGGATAGCGACGGAAAATGTCATCGCCGACGAAGACGCCGAGATGGGCCCCATATGACGTGAACGACCCGGACGACTCACCGGCCCGGCAGCGATCCCATTAAATGAATGGCCCATATAATGAGCGGCCGATATCCACTCCGAACCATCCGACGGGTACGGCGAGTATGTTCAACAGTGTAAAAAATCCGGTGAGGGACCACTCGCCGTACGACATTCCTCCGGCGCTCCGGCTGGACACGGGCACGCCGGCGCTGGTACTCCGGCTGGACGACAACGTGCTGCACCACGGCACGCTGGCGGTCATCCGCTCACTGGGCCGCGCCGGGGTGGAGGTGCACGCGGTCCTGGAGGGGCCGCACGCCCCCGCCGCCCGCTCCCGCCACCTGGCCCGCATGCACGTGCTGCCGGGCGAGGCGGCCGCGCCGGGCGCTCCCGGAACGGCGCGGGCGCTGACGACCGCGCTGGCGGCGATCGCGGCGCGCATCGGGCGCCGCGCGCTCCTCATCCCGATGGACGACGCGGGCGCGATCTTCGTGGCGGAGCACGCCGCCGAGCTCCGCCCCTGGTTCCTGCTGCCCGGCCAGCCTCCGGCCCTCCCCCGCCGGCTGGCCGACAAGTCCGCCCTGGCCGAGCTCTGCGCGGCGCTGGGCGTCGCCCATCCCGAGACCCACGTGATCCGGACCCGCGACGACGCGGCCCGGGCCGTCGCCCGCCTGGGACTGCCGTTGATGGCCAAGTGGGCCGCTCCCTGGCTGCTGCCCCCCGGCGCGGGACTGCGCAGCACGACGCCGGTCCACACGCCCGGGGAGGCCGCCCGGCTGCTGGAGCAGGCGTCCGGCCACGGCAGCGCGCTGCTGTTCCAGCGCTTCCTGCCCGGCGCCCCCGGCTCCGACTGGTTCTTCCAGGGATACTTCGACGAGCACTCGTCATGCCTGATCGGAGGTGCGGGCAGGAAGGAGCGGGCCTACCCTCCCCGCGCCGGCCTGACGACGCTCGGCCGGTGGCTGCCGAACCCCCGCGTCGAGACGGTGGCGCGCGGGGTCGCCGCGGCCCTGGGCTACCGGGGCGTCCTCGACCTCGACTTCCGCCACGACACCACCACGGACACCTATTACCTGCTGGATTTCAATCCCCGCCTCGGGGCGCAGTTCCGGCTGTTCACCGACGGGAACGGGCTCGACTTCGTCCGCGCCCTCCACCTCGACCTCACCGGCCGGCCCGTCCCCGCCGACAGGCCCGCATACGGGCGCACATACATGGTGGAGAACTACGACGCGTTCCCCGCCTTTCACGACCGGCGCGCGAAAGAAATCACCTGCGCCGGCTGGATGCGCTCCGTACGCGCCGCCGACGAGTTCGCCTGGTTCGCCGACGACGATCTCAAACCTTTTGTGGCGATGACGAGACAGATATTGAAACGAGGCTTTACCCGCCTCGCACGCCGCCATCAGAACTCTCCGGCACAGCCGCGTTAGGCTTCGGCGATGTTTCGGAACCCCGGAGCCCACCGGCGCTCCGGCTCCCTTTTTTCGCGGCATATTCGCGGCATATCCCACCGACCCCGAGGAGAGAAGAACATGCGTGCGCCGATCATCGACGTCGCCGTCGTCGGAGCGGGCCCGTACGGCCTGTCCGTGGCGGCCCATTCCATCGCGGCCGGGCTCGACACGCGCGTCTACGGGCGCCCCATGCAGGCATGGGACCGGCACATGCCGCGGGGGATGCTGCTGAAGTCGGAGCCGGCGGCGTCGAACCTGGCCGACCCCCGCGGCGACTACGGGCTGGAGACCTACTGCGAGCCGAGGGGCCTGCCCTGCGCCTACGGCACGCCCATCCCGCTGGAGACGTTCGTCGACTACGGCAGGTGGTTCCACACCCAGGCGATCGGGGACGCCCTCGACGACTCCTCCGTGGCCAGGATCCGCTCCGACCGGGGCATGTTCGCCGTCGAGCTGACGACGGGACAGACGGTCATGGCCCGGACGGTCGTCCTGGCCCTGGGGTTCCTGCCCTTCGCCCACCGGCCCGCCGCGCTCTCCGGGCTGCCGGCGGCGGTGGTGACGCACAGTTCCGACCACTACGACCTGTCGCGCTTCGCCGGGCTCGACGTCACGGTGGTCGGCGCGGGACAGGCCGCCCTGGAGACCGCGACGCTCCTGCTGGAGAGAGGGGCCCGGCCCCGGGTGGTGGCGCGCAGGGACGCCCTGGCCTGGAACGGCGTGCCCGCGACGGACCGGCTGGCGATCGAGCGGGCCCTGGCGCCGCGCTCCGGCCTGGGCACCGGCTGGCGCGCGTGGGTCTGGTCCGAGCTGCCGGGCACGGTACGGCACCTGCCGGCGGCGGCCCGGCGCCACATCGTCCGCACCACCCTGGGCCCGGCCGGGTCGTGGTGGCTGCGGGAGCGCTTCGACGGGCGCGTCCCGGTGCTCCTGGGTCAGACGCTGGAGGGCGCGACGCACCGCGACGGCGTGAGCCTGAGGCTGCGGGGCGCGGACGGCGACCTCACCACGGTCCACACCGACCACGTCATCGCGGCCACCGGTTACGCGGTGGACGTCGCCCGGATCGGCATCCTCGACGGGAGGCTCACCCGGGCGATCCGCCGTAGCGGGACCTCCCCGAAGCTGTCGAGGAACTTCGAGACCTCCGTCGACGGCCTGTTCGCCGTCGGCCTGGCCGCGGCGGGCACGTTCGGCCCGGTCATGCGGTTCGTCCACGGTGCGGGATTCGCCGCCCGCCGGACCACCGCCGGCCTGACCTCCCGGCTGAAGAACCGCCCGCCGCTCCCGGAGGTCACCCCGCTCGACACGCCGAGGGTACGGGAGCACGTCGGCGGCTGAGCCGGACGGCGGCGTGACACCCCCGGCCGGATCGCGGCGTGATGCGACTGTGACCAACCGGGCCGGTCGGGGAAGCATCTCATGGGCAGGAGAACGCCACCTCTCGGGAGAGCACATGGAGCCCGTTCCTGCCGGACGGACACTGGACAGACGGACGCTTCTGCGGATCGGCGGCATGGCCGCGCTGTCCGCGGGAGCCGGGCTGTCCGTGGGAGCCGGGCTGCCGCCCACCGGGACGGGGCCGCTCGCCCAGGCCGGTCCGTCGGCGCGGACCGGTCCCCGGCCGTCGGACTGGAACGCTCTCCGCCGCGGGCTGCAGGGCCGGCTCATCCGGCCCGGCGACGCCGCCTACGACGCCGCCCGCCGCCTGTTCGACCCGGCCCACGACGCGGTACGGCCCGCGGGCGTGGCCTACTGCGCGAACCCCTCGGACGTCGCCGAGTGCGTGGGCTTCGCGCGCCGGCTGGGCGTGCCGCTGGCCGTACGGTCCGGCGGGCACTCCTACGCGGGCTGGTCCACCGGCCCCGGCCTGGTCGTCGACGTCTCCCCGATGCGGGAGGTGAGCCACGCCTCGGGGCGGGCGACCGTCGGGGCGGGGGCCAAGCTCGTCGACGTCTACGACCGGCTGGCGGCGCACGGCGCGAGCATCCCCGCGGGAACCTGCCCCACCGTGGGGGTGAGCGGGCTGGCGCTGGGCGGCGGGATCGGCGTGGTGGCCCGCAAGTACGGCCTCACCTGCGACGTGATGGAGTCGGTCCAGATCGTCACCGCCGACGGCCGCCTGCTGACCTGCGACGCGAACCATCACCCGGACCTGTTCTGGGCCTGCCGCGGCGGAGGCGGCGGGAACCTCGGCGTGGCGGTCTCCTTCGGCTTCCGCACCCACCCCGTCCGCGAGGTCACGGTGTTCTTCCTGCACTGGCCGTGGCGGCGGGCCGCCCGCGCGGTGCGGGCCTGGCAGGCGTGGACGCCGTCGGCCCCGGACGAGATGTGGTCCACCCTGCACCTGAGCCGCAGCGGCGGCGGGACGGACGTCCAGCTGGCCGGCGTCTACCTGGGCGGCAGGGCGGAATGCGAGCGGTTGCTCGACCGGCTGGCCGACCGGATCGGCCCGGTCTCCTCCAGCTCCGTCCGGAAGAGGTCCTATCGGGAGGCAATGATGATCATGGCGGGGTGCGCCGCCCTCTCGGTCTCCGAGTGCCATCAGGGCGGTTCCCTGCCCGGCCGGACCCGTGACGGCAGGCTGGGCCGGGCCGGTTTCACGGCCAAGTCGCACATGGCCTACCGGCCGGTCTCCGAGGCCGGCGCGCAGGCGCTGGCCGCCCAGGTGGCCAGGGCAGGCGAGCACACCGTCCTCCTGGACGCCCTCGGCGGCGCGGTCGGCCGGGTCCGGCCCGACGCCACCGCCTTCCCGCACCGGGCCGCCCTCTACAGCGTGCAGTACTACGCCGACCGCGCCGGGGCCGCGGTGTGGGCCCGGCGCGCGCACGCCGCGATGCGCCCCCACTTCGGCGACCACGCCTACGTCAACTACATCGACCCGGAGCTGAGGGGCTGGCGCGCCGCCTACTACGGCGCCAACGCCGGGCGCCTGGCCCGCGTCAAGGCGGCCTACGACCCCGGCCGTCTCTTCCGCCTCCCCCAGGGCATCTGAGCCGGTCCGCGGTACTCCCCGGGCCCGGCCCCCGCCCCGCCCCGCCGTCCCTGTCCCGGGACACCGTCCCGTGCGTTCCGGGACGGCGGGGCGGGTACCGTGTGGCGACCGGAACCGGAGGGACAGTGATCACAGCGGTGCGCATCGCGCGGGCGGCGTGCGCCCTGACGCTGACCCTGATCGCGGTCTCCCTGGTCCTGTCCGTCCTCAACGGCCACCACCCGATCGAGCAGAGCCACCTGCTGCTGGTGGCGGCGTGCGCGCTGGCGGGCGGCCTGATCGGAGTGCACCGCCCGGAGCACCCGGTGGGCCGGCTGCTGGCCCTGAGCGCGTTCTGCTTCGCGCTCTACGAGGCGTGCGGCCGGTACGCCATCTACGGCGTGCTGAGGCGGGCGGCGGACGCCCCCGGGCACGGCGCCGCGTCGGGCGTCCCCGCGCCGGGCGTCTCGGCGGGCGGTCCCGAGCCGGGTGCTCCGCTGCCCCTCGCCGAGGCCATGGCCTGGCCCCAGACCTGGCTCTGGATCCCGGCCAACCTGGCCCTCACCCTGGTCCCGCTGTTCTTCCCCGGCGGCGCGCTGCCCTCGCCCCGCTGGCGGTCGTTCGTCCGGGCGGCGGTCGCCGTGACCGGGCCGGCCATGGTGGTCAGCGCCCTGCGGCCCGGGGAGAACGAGCAGGTCAGCTCCGGCCCGGGGGTGCCGAACCCGCTCGGAGTGGCGGCCATGGCCGGACCGGCCGAGATCGCGGAGGCGGTGGCGCTGGCCGTCCACGTGGCGGTCTTCGCGGTGGGAGGACTCAACCTGCTGGTGCGGGCGCGGCGCGGCACCGGCCGGGAGCGCGAGCAGATCAAGTGGCTGGCCTACGCGGTCGGGCTCGCCCTGCTCGTCGCCAACGGCAGGCTGGTGGCGGGGCTGACCGACGGCGACCCCGAACGCCCCTACCCGCCGGTCCACTCGCCCTGGGAGCTGCTCGGCACGCTGGGCGGGATCCTCATCCCCGCCGGCATCTGCATCGCGATCCTGCGTCACCGGTTGTTCGACATCGACCTGGTGATCAACCGGACGCTGGTCTACACGCTGCTGTCGGTCTGCGTGACCGGCGGCTACATCCTCGTCGTGGGTTATCTCGGCGCGCTCCTCCCCTCGGCGGACCTGCCCGCGTCCGTGCTGGCCGCCGGGCTGGTGGCCCTGGCCTTCGCCCCGCTCCGGCAGCGTCTGCAGGGCTGGATCAACCTGCTGATGTACGGCGAGCGGGACGACCCCCACGCGGCGCTGACCCGGCTGGGCCGCCGGCTGGAGGCCAGTGAGGAGCCGGGCGCGGCGCTGTCCGCGGTCGCGCGGTCGGTGGCCGAGGCCCTGCGCCTGCCGTACGCGGCGGTGGAGACGGCCACGGGCCTGCGGCACGCCTGCGGCCCGGAGGCGGTCACGGCGGTGGAGGACACCCGGGGGAAGGACGGCACCGCGGGCGGGGACACCGCGGAGCGTCCCGCCGGCGGTGCCGCCGACGACGGTCTGCTCCGGCTGCCGCTGGTGTACGACGGCGAGCGGGTCGGCGACCTCATCCTGGCTCCCCGGGCGGGTGAGAGCAGGCTCGGCCCGCGCGACCTGGCCGTACTGACCGACCTGGCCCGGCAGGTCGCCGTGGCCGTGCACGCCGCGCGGCTCTCCGCCGATCTACGGCGTTCCCGGGAGCGCCTGGTGATGGCTCGCGAGGAGGAGCGCCGCCGCATCCGGCACGACCTGCACGACGGGCTGGGCCCCACGCTGGCCGCGCTCACCATGCGCGCCGAGACCGCTCACGACCTGGCCGGAGATGAGAAGGTACGGCGGCTGCTGGCCGACATCATCGACGACGCCGAGGCGGCGATGGCGGACGTCCGGACGCTGGTGGACGGGCTGCGGCCCCCGGCGCTCGACTCCCTCGGGCTGCTCGGCGCCCTGCGCGCCCACGCGATCCGGCAGGCGCCCCGTCTGCGTGTCGCCGTCCGCGCCCCGGACGCCCTGCCCCCGCTTCCCGCCGCCACCGAGGCGGCGGCCTACCGCATCGCGGCGGAGGCGCTGGCCAACGTCCGCAGGCACGCGGGAACGGACGAGGCTGAGCTGCGGATCGAGGTGTCGGGGACGGCGCTGGTGCTGGAGATCCTCGACGACGGTGCCGGGATCGGCTGGGCCGGGATCGGCGGGACCGGAACCGGGACCGGCGGGACCGGCGGGACCGGCGCGGTCGGCGCGCGGGAGGGCGTCGGGCTGACGTCGATGCGCGAACGCGCCACCGAGCTGGGAGGATCGTGCGCGGTCGAGGAGCGCGCGGGAGGCGGGACCCGGGTCAGGGTCGTGCTGCCGACGCGGGCGGAGGGGAGCACCGGTGATCAGGGTTCTGCTGGTTGACGATCACGCCGGGTTCCGCGCCGGACTGCGGGCTCTGCTCTCGGCGGTCGACGGCGTCGAGGTCGCCGACGAGGCGGCCAGCGGCGAGCAGGCGCTGGCCCTCGTCGGCCGGGCGCAGCCGGACGTGGTCCTGATGGACCTGACGATGCCCGGCATGGGCGGGATCGCCGCGACCGAGCGGCTGGTCCGCGACCACCCGCACGTCCGGGTGATCGTGCTGAGCATGGCGGACGACGACGACTCGGTGTTCGCCGCCATGCGGGCCGGGGCGCGCGGCTACGTCCTCAAGGGCGCGCGCAAGGCGGAGCTGGTGCGCTCGGTGCAGGCCGTCGCCGACGGCGAGGCCATCTTCGGGCCGGCGATCGCCGCGCGGATGGCGGACTACTTCGCCGAGCGTGAGCGGGGCGGGCCCGCGCAGCCGTCGCTGCCCGAGCTGACCCGGCGGGAGCGGGAGATCCTCGGCCTGGTCGCCGGCCATCTCACCAACCCGCAGATCGCGGCCCGGCTCGGGCTGAGCCAGAAGACCGTGCGCAACCACGTTTCGGCGATCTTCGCCAAACTCCAGGTCGCGGACCGGGCCCAGGCGATCATGCGGGCGAGGGAGGCCGGGCTCTGAGCGCGGCTCACACAGGCGACAGGTTCACACAGGCGACAGGTTCACACAGGCGACAGGTTCACACAGGCGACAGGTTCACACAGGCGACGGAGCCCGGTCCGTGAGCTGCCCCTCCCACTCCCCCTGCGGCATGCGCAGCACGCGCAGCGCGATCCAGCCGTAGGCGGCCAGGTGCAGCAGCGCGCCGGTGGACTGCACGGCGGGCGGCTGATCCATGGTCACGAAGGGGATGACCGTGCCCACAGCCGCCGCGGCGGGCACCCACCACGGGGCCAGGCGGGTCGCGGCGAGCCCGATCAGGAGGGTGAAGAGCCCGATGTGGAGCAGGAAGCCGGGCAGCAGCATGCCGAACACGAACCCCCAGAGCTCACCGGCGCGCGTGATCACCTCTTCCGCCTGGGCGTCGCTCAGGGACTGGGCCAGGGCCAGGTCGTAGAAGTCGGTGGTGAACAGGGTCAGCCCGTGCCCGGCGCCGATCAGCCCGAGCGCGGCGCCGATGACGCCGGTCCGGGGCGCCCGGTACTTCAGCAGGTGCGCCATGCCCAGGACGGCCGGGATGAGGCTGAGCGTCGCCCAGATGTAGAGCAGGGCGCTCACCTGCACGGCGTTCGCGTTCTCCCGGAAGATCGCGGGATCGTGCTCGGCCCCCGGCGGGGCGGCGAAGAAGGCGAGGAACTCGAAGGCGGGCCAGGCGAGCAGGGCGATCCCGGCGACCCGGCGACGGAATGAATCCGGACTTTTAATCATGGACGGCAGTAAATCTCCCAGCCATCCCGGTCTTCCCGGGCCACTGTCCCGCCCGCCCGGGAGGAATGTCCCGCACGAGGGCGCCGCAGGGAGAAAACCGGTGGACCCGCCCCCGGTTCCGTCGGCAGGATCGACGGGCATGCGGAACTTCCCCGTCTTCCGGTTGCGGGTGACCACGCCCCGCCTCGAACTTCGCCTTCCCTCGCTCGACGACCTGGACGATCTCGCGGACCTGGCCGTCGAGGGGATACACGATCCGCAGGCCATGCCGTTCCTGTTCCCCTGGACCGACGCGGAGCCCGCTTCACGGGCGCGCAGCGCGTACCAGTTCCACTTCCGCCAGTGGGCGGCCTGGACCCCGCAGAAGTGGACCTGCCCCTTCGCCGTGGTCTTCGACGGGCAGATCGCCGGGGTCCAGGAGGTCTCGGCGGCCGACTTCGCGATCACCCGGGAGGTCGCCACCGGTTCCTGGCTCGGCAAGCGCTTCCACGGCCGGGGCATCGGGACCGAGATGCGCGCCGCCGTCCTCCACTTCGCCTTCGACGGCCTCGGCGCCCAGAGCGCGACCTCGGGGGCCTTCACCGACAACCACGCGTCCCTGGCGATCTCCCGCAAGCTGGGCTACCGCGACGACGGCGTCGACGTCCACGTCCGCCGGGGCGAGCGCGCCGAGACCCGGCGTTTCCGGCTGCTCCGGGACGACTGGACCACGCCGCCCGGATTCGGGATCCACGGCCTCGGTCCGTGCCTACCCCTGTTCGGCGCCGACCGCGCGGAAGGAACGTGAACGCGCGCACCCGGCCGCGGGCCCTGCGTCACAACAGGACGGTGTCATCGGTGACCCGCTGACCGACGTCCCAGTGCTCGGCGATCCGGCCGCGGTCGATCCGCCAGACGTCCACCGAGACCGCGCTCGGCACCTCGGGGCCCGCGGTGATCAGGCTGTAGGACCAGACGTGGTCCTCCTCGGCCACCAGCTTGCGGAGCTCCAGCCGGAAATCAGGGAAGCGGTCGGCGACCTGTTCCCGGAAACTCTTGACCGTGGCCTCCGGCCCCGTACCGGCGCCCGGGTGGTGGTTGGCGAAGTCGTCGGTCAGCAGCGTCCGGGCGCGGTCGAAGTCCTTGTCGTTGTAGAAGGCCCGGCAGAACTCCTCCACCAGCGCCTTGTTCGAGGCGAGGTCGGCCCGGGCGACGGTGATGCGGCGGCCGGCGGAGCGGCCCGTCTCCAGTTCGTCGACCAGGGCGACGGCGTAGTCCTCGGCGCTGATCGAGCTCCCGCCGTCGGCGTCGGTGAGCAGCCGGTCGCCGCCCAGGCGGTAGTTCCCCGTGCGCTCGCCCGGCGTGATCTCGGCCGGCGGCGAGATGTAGGTCCAGCCCAGGTCACCGGCCTGCTCACGGACGAAGTCCAGCAGCGCGGCCTGGGACAGGGCCTCGGCCCTGTAGAGATCGGGGAACCCGGGGGTGTCGACGAGCCGGACGCCCGGCGCCGCCTCCAGGCTGCCGGCTCCGCCGACGATCACCAGTCGCCGTACCCCCGCCTCGCGCACCCCTTCCAGCACGCCGCGCCCGGCCGCCAGCAGCGGGCCGGACGGCTCCGAGCCGTCGCGCGGCGGCGCGATCGCCAGGACCACGGCGTCGTGTCCCGCGGCGAGCGCGGCCACGGCCGGGGCGTCGGCCGCGTCCACGACCCGCGTCCCTCCGGCGCCGCTGCGGGTCGCCCCGGTGACCTCGTGCCCCCGCTCCCGCGCCTCGGCCGCGATCCGGCTCCCGATCATGCCCCCGGCCCCGATCAGCAGAATCCTCATGAAACACCTCCTGAGAAGTCGTCGCGGCCGACAGTATCCATCAGATACTGGTTACTTCAACGTGCCCTTGCTACCCTTGGGAAACCATGATGGACGGAGACGCGTTCAACCCCGAGTGCCCCACCCGCCTGGTCCTCGACCGCATCGGCGACAAGTGGTCGGTGCTGGTCGTGCTGAGCCTGCGCAACGGCCCCCGGCGCTTCACCGAATTGCGTGACACGATCGGCGGCGTCACCCCCAAGGTCCTCACCCAGACCCTGCGCGCCATGGCCGCCGACGGCCTGCTGACCCGGCACGTCTTCGCCGAGGTCCCGCCCCGCGTGGAGTACGAGCTGACCCCGCTCGGCCAGTCGCTCCAGGCCCCCATCCGGGCCATCACCGACTGGGCCGAGGAGCACGTGAACGAGGTCATGGCCGCCCGCGAGTCAGCCGTCGGCAGCTGACCACGCCATCGGGGCCCGCCGAGCCTCTGCGACCCGGGTCACAGAAGTGAGAAGATCGCGGTTTCCGGCGTCAGCCGTACAGCGTGGGCAGATCCACCAGGAGGACCAGGTCGTCCTCCCGTGCGGCGGCCATGAGGTCGGCGTCGAAACCGGCGCCGCTGTAGCAGGCCAGAACCGTGCGGGAGGTGTCATACCCTTTCGCGGCGAGCAGGTCTCGGGCACGCCGCAGGCGCTGGAGATGCCTGATCCCCATGACCTTGTCCCACTTCGCCTCACCGAGCGACCTGACCGCACGCGCCTCGTTCGGGTAAGCGGGACCGAGGACGGCGACGCCCACCTGGATCTGCTTGCGAGTGGAGGGATCCACGACCGTACCCGCCGCGACCTCGCCCACGCCCCCCGTGAACACCTCGCGCGCGTGGCGTAGTGCGAACTCCCGGCACAGGGTCTCGAAGTGCGGGCCCATGATCCTGGACAGGAAACGCTGCCGGGACCGATCCCATACCTCCTGGGCATGGCCGATGCCGAGATCGGTCCACTCAGGACGCATGATCGCCTGATAGAAGGAGATCAGGGGTTCGGTGATCCGGTACTGCGAGGCGGACTTGAAGGCGTCTTTCTCCTTGACCAGAAGCCCGCAGTCCTCCAGAACGTTGATCGGATGGGCGATGTCAGAGGATTTGTAACCGATATGGCCAGCGATCCCGCCCCAGGTGCTGTTCCCCTCGGCGACCGCGGCCAGAACCGAGTGATAGAGCGCGGGGTCCCGGATGTCGCTCTCCTCGGCCAGGAGGTAGCGCCCCTCACGGAAAATGGGGGTGCGACGGTTGAGAACCGTACGGACCACCCAGCCGTCGAAGTCCTCCAGGGAAGCCGGGAGGTCACCGGCTGTGAACTCGTCCCGGTAGGCGGGTGTCCCGCCTACCACGGCGTGCACCAGCGCGGCCAGCCGGGGATCGGAGATTCCCCAGAACCGCGCTGCCTCACGGAACCCCAGCGGCTGGACCAGCAGTTCCAGGCGGGCCCGTCCACGGAGGGGTGCCTGGCCGGACAGGATCCTCCCCATCACGGAGAGCGCGGACCCGCAGATCAGGACCCGCGCGAGGCTGCTTCCCCGGTGGGTCCGCCCGCGCAGGTCGATCTCCTGCTTGAGGATCGACGGCAGGGCCGGTTCGGCCTTCATCAGGTACGGGAACTCGTCGATGATCAGCGGGAGCGGCCGGTCCTTCGGGAGCGAGAAGAAGAACTCCAGCGCGTCCCGCCAGTCCGCGAAGGGATAGCCCACCGGCGAGCCTTGGTGTCGGGCCAGAGCCATGCCGAACAGGCGGAGCGACTCGACGCTCGTCCCCTCGGTCGCCTCGAAGTAGAACCCGCCCGTCGCCTCGGCCAGCGCCTTGAGCAGGAACGTCTTGCCCTGCCTGCGACGGCCGCTGACCACCCCGAACGCCACCTCGGCCTGCGTCCCCTCGGCGAAGGAGGACAACGCCTCCCACTCCCAGTCACGGTCGAAGACGTAGTCGGGTTTCACGACCATGGGCGACCCCGCAAATCACTGAAGTACAGTCCACTGGACTGGAACTTCAGTGATTTGCGGACGGTCTCAGGATTCGGGTGTGAAGTGGGACAGCACCTCGGGGTTGGCCATGGCGTCGAGGTTGGCGGCCTTCTCCGGCGGTGTCCCGAGGAGGATCTTGCGGACCGGGACCTCCAGCTTCTTGCCGCTCAGGGTGCGCGGGATGCCGGGGACCTCGGTGATCTCGTTGGGGACGTGCCGGGGGGACAGTTCCTCCCGCAGCGTCGCGCGCAGGCGCATGACCAGGTCGTCGGTGAGCTCCGCGCCCTCGGCCATGGTGACGTAGAGCAGCAGGCGACCCTCCTGGCCGAGCTGGCCGGTGTCGATCACCAGGCTGTCGGCGATCTCCTCGAAGCGCTCGACCACCCGGTAGAACTCGCTGGTGCCCATGCGCACGCCGCCGCGGTTCAGCGTGGAGTCGGACCGGCCGTAGATCACGCAGCCGCCGCCGGGGAGGATCTTGATCCAGTCGCCGTGCCGCCAGACGCCGGGGTAGTCGGCGAAGTAGCTCTCCCGGTAGCGGGAGCCGTCGGGGTCGTTCCAGAACATCACCGGCATGGACGGCATCGGCTGGGTCAGCACCAGCTCGCCCACCTCGCCGACCACGGGCTCGCCCGACGGGTCGAACGACTCGACCTTCGCGCCCAGGCAGCGGCACGGGATGACCCCGGCGTCCACCGGCAGCAGCGGGACCGCGCCGACGAAGCCGGTGCACACGTCGGTGCCGCCGGAGAACGAGCCGAGCTGCGCCTCCGGCAGCGTCTCGTGCACCCAGGCGAAGCCCTCCGGCGGGAGCGGCGAGCCGGTCGAGCCCAGACCGCGCAGCCTCTCCAGCCCGGTGGGCTTCACGCCCGCCTTCATGGAGGCGATGATGTACGGCGCGCCGGTGCCGAAGTAGGTGACGCCCTCCTCGGCGGCCAGCCGCCACAGGGCGTCGGTCCCGGGATGGGTCGCCGAACCGTCGTAGAGCACCACGGCCGCGCCGACCAGCAGGCCGCCGATGAGGTAGTTCCACATCATCCAGCCGGTCGTGGTGTACCAGAAGAAGACGTCCTCGGGGCCGAGGTCCTGGTGGAAGGAGAGCGCCTTGAGGTGTTCCAGGACCACGCCGCCGTGGCCGTGCACGATCGGCTTGGGCAGGCCGGTGGTGCCGGAGGAGTAGACGATCCACAGCGGGTGGCCGAACGGGACCGGCTCGAAGGCCAGGGGCTCCTCGGACGAACGCAGCTCCGCCCAGCTCACGACGGGGCAGCCGGCGCCCGGGACGCCCGGCGCCCGGCCCGCGGGTGCGGCGGCCGACGCGCCCGCCGTACCCGCCGTGCCCACCGGGCTCTCCGGGCTCTCGGGGCTCTCGGGGCTCTCGGGGCTCTCCGCGGCGCCTCCGGCGGGCATGCGCACCCGGGCGACGAGGGACGGGAGCCGGGCGGCGATGTCGCCGGCCACCTCGGCCCGGTCGAAGTGTCTGCCGTTGTAGTCGTAGCCGTCCACCGTGATGAGCACCTTGGGCTCGATCTGGGTGAAGCGGTCGATCACGCTGGGGGCGCCGAAGTCCGGCGAGCAGGAGGACCAGATCGCGCCCAGGGACGCGGTGGCGAGGAAGGCGACCAGGGTCTCGGGCACGTTCGGCGCGTAGGCCGCGACCCGGTCGCCCCGGCCGACCCCCAGCCGGGCCAGACCTGCGCGGACCCGGGCGACCTCCCCGGCCAGCTCGCCGAGCGTGAGCGTACGCCGCGCCCCCGACTCGTCGCGGAAGATCACCGCGATCCGGCCGGGCTCCGACGCGGCGCGGCGCAGCGCGTTCTCCGCGTAGTTCAGCGTCGATCCGGTGAACCATTCGACGCCCGGCATCGTCCCAGATATGACGGGCCCGTCACCACGCGCTCCGGCGACCTCGAAATAGTCCCAGACCGATGTCCAGAACTCGGCCGGAGCGTCTACCGACCACTGCCACAGAGCCTGATAGTCAACCGGCCGCCCGAGCCACTCCATGTAGCGGGTGACCTTGGCGTCCCGCACGATCTCCGGCGTGGGTTCCCAGAGCCGCGTACCTTCCTCAACCATGACCCCATCCTCTCCGCGTCCCGCCGGGATGTCATCCCCGGGTACCCACATACGGCGGCGGACGATATGTGGACCGGCCACGTAGCCGTCCCGCGGGCCGGTCACCCGGGCCGGGACCGCAGGCGTTCCACGGCGGCCCGGGCCGCGGTGCCGATCACCGCGTCGGCGCGCGGCTGGTTCTGGGCGGTGCCGTACGAGCGGGTGAAGACGGCGACGGCGTAGCACCCGCCGTCGGGGTACTCCACGACGCCGGCCTCGTTGCGGAGGGTGGGCAGCGTGCCGGTCTTGCCGCTGACCGCGACGTCGTCGTAGGGGAAGCCCGAGGCCAGCCGGTGCGGCCAGACCTGCAGGCCCAGCAGGCGGCGCATCCACGCGCAGGACTCGGGCGAGGCCGCCTCGTCCCGCCAGATCATGGCGAGCAGCCGGGCCGTCTCGCGCGGCGTGCTGCGGTTGGTACGGGCCGGGTCGAGCACGCGCAGCCGGGAGACCACCGCCGGATCGGTCGGCATGTCCTCCTGGCCGGAGTCCTCCACGACGCTGGTGAACAGCGTCGCGCAGTCGTGCTCCACCCGCGTCCGGGCCAGTCCGAACCCGTCCAGCATGGTGTTGACCGCCCCCAGGCCGACCCGGCCGATCAAGGTGTCGGCCGCGGTGTTGTCGCTCACCGCGATCATCAGGTAGGCCAGGTCGCGCAGGGACATCGTCACGTCGTCGGTCATCGCCGACACCCCGGTGGGCCCGGGAGTGTGGCGGCCCGCCATAACGGTGACCCGCTCGGCCGGGTCCAGCGCCCCCCGGTCCGCCTGCCGGAAGAACTCCACCAGCAAGGCGATCTTGAATACCGACGCCAGGACCACGGGCTCGTCCGCGCCGTAGGCCACCTCGGCACCGGTGTCCACGTCCACGGCGTACAGGAAACCGGTCACACCCGCCGCGCGGAACAGCCCGTCGAACTCCTCCACGCCCGCGCCGCCCGTCATGCCAGGAACCCCGAGGCGGGCCGGGACCGCACCCGCCGCACCGGCGCCGCGCCGTCGTCCGTCATCCCCGCATTCTCCTTCAGCACCCGTACGGCCACCGCCCCGAACGCCTCGGCCGCCGGTCCCGCCTCGCCCCGCCAGGCGACGGAGATCCGCCAGGCCAGCGGACTGCCCACCAGCGGCCTCCAGCACAGGCCCGGCAGCGTCACCCGCGGGCCGAAGGCGACGGCCGTCCCCGCCATGACCAGGCCGAGGGTCTGCGCCTGGTGCACCTCCTGCGGGACGAACCCGTGGCGGCGGCACTCCCCGAGCGTCTCCTCGTGCAGCCCCGGCTCCCCGGGGTACAGGACGAGCCGCCGCCCGGCCAGATCGGCCAGGTGGACCGAGGACAGGCGCGCGAGCGGGTCGGACTCGGCGAGCACGACGCCCGGGTACTGGACGAGCACCGGCCCGAAGCTCAGGCCCGGGGCGGCGATCGGGTGGCGGAGCACGCCCACGTCCAGGGTGCCGGCGGTGAGGGCGGCGGCCTGGTCGGCGCTCCACATCTCGGTGGGCACGAGCCGCACCCCTCGCCCCGTCCCCTCCCGGCCCGCTCTCCCGCGACCCGCCTCCGTGGATCCCGTCCCCTCACCGACCGCTTTCCCGCGACCCGGCTCCCCGGGACCGGTCGCGACCGCCTCCCGGCACGCCGCCTCGAACCCGGCGATCAGTGCCGCGATCACCGTCGAGCCCAGGTCCGGCGGGATCCCGGCCCGCAGGACCGCCCCCTCCTCCCGCCCGGCGAGGGCGCGGAGCCGGTCGACCCGGGCGAGGATCTCCCCCGCCTCGGCCAGGACCGCCCGCCCCGCCTCGGTCAGCCGGACCCGGCGGCTGGAGCGGTCGAACAGCCGCACGCCCAGTTCCTCCTCCAGCCGCCGGATGCCCTGGCTGAGCGGCGGCTGCGCCATGCCGAGGCGGACCGCCGCGTTGCCGAAGTGCAGTTCCTCCGCGACGACGGTGAAGTAGCGCAGATGCTTCACCAGGTCCATGACCAGCGATCATATCACTTTCCATATAGATTAGAGATCTATATGGATATTGGACATTGCACGTTCCCCTCTGGTCTCCTCGATCGGCGAGGACAAGGGGGACGCTATGAGACTGAAGGCGCTGGCCGCGGCGGCGGTGCTGGTTCCGGCCGTGGCGATCGGCGGGATCGCGTGGTCGCTGCGCACCGAGGGCACTCCCGAGGAGACCGCACGCGACTTCCTGGCCGCCTGGTCACGGCAGGACTACCCGGCGATGCGGGCGCTCGCCGTCGGTCCCCCGGACGACTTCGAGCGCTGGTACCGGCGCTTCCGGAGCGACCTGAAGCTCTCCGGGACCCGCTTCGAGGTCACCGGGACGGGCGGCACCGCGGCCGGTACCGGGGAAGACACCTCGACCGGCACCGCGGTACGGTTCCGCGCCCGGCTGGAAGGACCCGTGGACTGGTCCTACGACGGATCGCTGACCCTGGTCGAACACGAGCGGACCTGGCGGGTGCGGTGGTCCCCCGCCGCCGTCCATCCCCGCCTCCGTGAGGGGACGCGCGTCAGGGCCGTGACGGCCGAGGCCGAGCCGGCGCCCGTCCTCGCCGCCGACGGCACCCGCATCGACACCGCCTCCGCCCCCGGCTCGGTGCAACAACTCGTCGAGGAACTGAAGAAGACCTACCGCGATCACCTCACCGGCACCTCCTCCGGCCGGATCGAGCTGGTGAGGGGGGACACCACGCTCGCGACCCTCGCCGCCTCCGAGGCGGAACCGGGCAGGGAGCTGAGGACCACCGTCGACCTGCGGGTCCACCGGGCCGCGGCGGACGCCCTGCGGGAGGTGGACAGGCCCGCCTCGCTGGTCGCGCTCCGCCCCTCGACCGGCGAGATCCTGGCGGCGGTCAACAAGCCGGGCGGGTTCAACCGGGCGCTGCTCGGCCACTACCCGCCGGGCTCGACGTTCAAGGTGGTCACCGCCTCGGCCCTGGTCGCCGACGGAATGACCGCCGGGGAGCGGGTGTCCTGCCCCGCCGAGCAGAACATCGGCGGCTTCCCGTTCCACAACGCCGGGTTCGAGGACTACGGCACGCCCTCGCTGCGGGAGGCGTTCGCGCACTCGTGCAACACCACGTTCGGGCGGCTGGCCGTGGACCGGCTCGGCGGGCGGCGGCTGGGGGAGGTCGCCGGGGGCTTCGGGTTCGAGGCGCCGGTGGAGCCCGGGGTGCCGGCCGTACGGGCGCGGTTCCCCGCCCCGAAGGACGACACCGATCTCGCCGCCGCCTCGATCGGCCAGGGCCGCGTGCTGACCAGCCCGCTCAACATGGCCACCGTGGCGGCGGCCATCGCCGACGGCTCCTGGCGCCCGCCCCGGCTGGTGGACCCGGACCTGCTCCCGCCGGGCCGGCCGAGGAAACTGGAGCCCGCGGTGGTGCGGGCGCTACGCACGCTGATGCCCGCCGTGGTCGTGGAGGGCACGGCGAGCGCGGTCTCCTTCCCGCCCGGTACGGCGGGCAAGACCGGGACCGCGGAGTACGGCTCCGGCGAGGAGCCGCCCTCGCACGCCTGGTTCATCGGCTACCGGGGGGACCTGGCCTTCGCGGTGATCGTCGAGGGCGGCGGCTCCGGTTCCGGGACCGCGGCGCCGATCGCGGCCCGGTTCCTGTCCGGGCTGAGCGGCCGGTGAACATCGGCCCGGGGACTCCGCGGCCGGTGCGCCATCGGCCCGGGGATCCCTCTATCCGGCCTGGCGGGCGGGTGAGGTGAGGCGGGCCACGGCCGCGACGACCTCCGAGGGGTTGGCCAGGCCGGGCAGGACCACGTCGGCGCCCGCCTCGTGGAGCTCGGCCGGCAGGGAGCGCCCGGTGGCGACGGCGATCATCGCGGCCCCGGCGATCCTGGCGGCCTGGACGTCCCGGACGGAGTCGCCGATCAGCACGGTGTTGCCGCGGTCGAAGACCGCGCCGTGCTTACGCCCCGCCCGGCCCTGCGCCACCTGGAGCAGGGTGGCCTTGGGGTAGACCTCCTCGCCGTAACCGCCGACCTCGAAGTCCACGTGCTTGTGGAGGCCGAAGGCGGTCAGCTTGTGCACGGCGTTGCTCTTGATCGTGCCGGTGAGCACCGACTGGACGGTGCCGCCGAGCCTGGCGACGGCCTTCAGCGCGTCCTTCGCCCCGGGCATCGCCCGTCCCTCGGCGGCCAGCCGCCCTCGGCGGGCCGCGAAGGCCTCGGCCAGGGCGTCGAGGAACGCCGGGAGGTGCTCGTCCTCGGCGACGATCCCGTTGATCGCCAGCGTCTCGAAAATGATCTCGGAGTCCGGGCGCCCGTTGTGCTGGGTCAGTTTCATCAGGGGCCGCCCGGTGACCCGCCGGAAGGCGTCGGCGTACGCGTCGCGGGTGACGATGGCCACGTCGACGAGGGTGAGGTCGACGTTCCAGAGAACGAGGCGGTTGATCGTGGCCTCCGGAGACTGGGTGGGGATGCCAGGGTACGGCCACCGCCGTGCCCTGGCTGCCACAGATGCCGAAATCGTCCGGTTATGCGTAGTCGATGGCGTCCGCGAGGCTGTCCACGACCGGAACCCCGCACGCCTCCAGGTCCCTGCGGCTGGTCATGCCGCCGGTGTAGAGCACCGCCCGGGCCCCGACGTGCTGGGCGGCGTGGGCGTCGTCCACGCTGTCGCCGATCACGAGCACGTTCTCCGGGTCCACCCCCAGCCTGGCGAGGTGGTTCACCATGGACTCGGCCTTGTGCCCGCCCGAGAACGTGTCCAGCAGCCCGTCGACACGGGTGAAGTGCCGGTCGATGCCGTACTCGGCGATCTTGGCGACCAGCATCTCGTGCCGCCACATCGACAGCAGCGACTGGCTGCCGCCCTCCCGCTCCCAGCTCCGCAGCGTGGACAGCGCGTCGGCGGCGAGGCCGCATTCGAGCATCAACCGGTGGTAGTGCTCATGGAAGGCGTGGTCCATCCGCTCCCACTCGCCCTCTTCGAGCGGGCGGCCGAGCATGCGCTCGTAGGCCGTCCAGATCGGCCGGGTGTAGACCTCCCGGAAGCCGTCGACGTCGTAGCCGCCCATGCCGTACGGCGCGAAGACCGCGTTCGTCGCCGCCACCACGGCGTCGATGTCGTGGAAGAGCGTGCCGTTCCAGTCCCAGATGATGTGCCTCATATCGCACTCATCGTAGCCATCCCGCCCAACCTGACGCATGCCGATAAACCCGCGCGGGCGTGAATGAGCGCAGGTGGACGGCTTCTCAGTCGATCAGGTCGGGGATCTCCTGGGTGGCGTACCACATGAGTTCGTGGGCCTCGGCACCGTCCACGGCGAACCGGGCGTCCTCGTCACCCTTGTCGGCCGCGGGCAGCGCGGCGATGGCGGCCTCGACGTCCTCGACCGCCGACGGGTCGTCCACGTGCACCGCGGCGAGCTTCCCCATCGGGACGGCCCGCGCCAGCCGCACCCGTGCCCGCTCCCGGAGATCGACCCCAGCGGTCACGTCCTCGTCCGGGACGTCGGCGGCGACCACCACCCGCCGCGCCGCCACCTTCACCCCGTCGGCCCGGTCGGCGGCCAGCATGCGCAGCGACGCCCTGGCCGCCTCCGTCAGGGCGACGTACTCCAGTTCCTCGGTGTCCCCCGAGGCGTACCACTCGGTCAGCGCGGGGGTCACCGCGTAGCCGGTCAGCGGGGCCGGGCCGAACTCCCTGGCGGTGGCCACGCGGGCCAGCGCCGGGAGGGTGCACGGCAGGTAGACGCGCATCAGTGCCTCGATCTGTGTCTTTTCGGAAGACGGCACCGGACCGGCGCCGAGCATCAAACGAGTGTGCCAGTACGGGCGCCCTCCCCGCGAGGTACGGTACCGCGGCGGCGTGCCCCCTCAGCCCGGCGGACAGCTCTCAGCGCAGCGGGATCCCGAACAGGGACTCCATCTCGGCGATGGTGGTCTCGGCGTCCCGGTGGTGCAGGCCGACGATGCCCAGCGCGCGGGCGGCCGTGATGTTGGCCTCGATGTCGTCGATGAACACGCACTCGGCTCCGGAGAGCCCGACCAGCCCGAGAGCGTGCTCGAAGATCCGGGGCTCGGGCTTGCGCATGCCGACCTCGCCGGAGATGACGATCTCGTCGAAGATCCCGTCCCAGGAGTCGCGGGGGTAGTCGTTGGCCCAGGAGTTGGAGAGCAGGCAGGTCTTGAAACCCGCGGCGCGGACGGCGCTCAGCATGTCGTACATCGGCTGGACCGGCTGGAACCCGGCGAACATCCTGGTCAGCAGCCCTTCGGCGGCCGGCTGCACGCCGTCCAGCGTGAGCAGCCGCGCGGCCAGGTCCCGCTCGAAGTCCAGGGCGGAGATCTCGCCCCGCTCCAGCGCGTGGATCGTGTTCTCCGCGCCCGCGGCGGTGTCGTAGGCGTGCATGACCAGCTCACGCATCACGTCGCGGTAGTGGGCCGCGTCGATGCGCTCCTCGGTGATCCACGCGTCGATCGCCTCGTGCAGGCCGGTGGTGAGCACGCCGCCCCAGTCGATCAGCACACCCTTGAGCATTCCGCCTCCTCGCATAGAACCGGTTACAGAGTAGGCGTAGCCGGTGGGAAGCCGGAAAAAGGGTGATGCCAAACTGACCGGTATGGACTTCGCGCTCAGCCCGAAGGCAGAGGAATACCTCGCCAACCTGACCGATTTCATGGCCTCCCACGTCTATCCGGCGGAGCCGGTCTACCACGAGTGGCGGGCCGCCCGGGGGCACGACGACCACCGGTTGCCCCCGGTGGTGGAGGACCTCAAGGTCGAGGCCCGCTCCCGCGGTCTGTGGAACCTGTTCCTGCCTGCCGAGTCGGGGCTGTCCGTCCTCGACTACGCGACCCTGGCCGAGGTCACCGGCCGCTCCCCCGACCTCGCTCCCGAGGCGCTGAACTGCGCCGCTCCCGACACCGGGAACATGGAGGTCCTGCACATGTTCGGCACGCCCGGACAGCGGGAGCGCTGGCTGCGTCCCCTGCTCGCCGGCGAGATCCGCTCGGCGTTCGCGATGACCGAACCCGCGGTGGCCTCCAGCGACGCCACCAACATCACCACCTCGATCAGGCTCGACGGCGCCGAATACGTGGTCAACGGCCGGAAGTGGTTCATCACCGGGGCGGCCGACCCGCGCTGCCAGATCATGATCGTGATGGGCAAGACCGACCCGGACGGCCCCGCCCACCGCCAGCAGTCGATGGTCCTGGTCCCGATGGACACCCCCGGCGTCGAGATCGTCCGCCACCTGCCGCTCTTCGGCTACCAGGAGCAGCACGGCCACTCCGAGATCGTCTTCACCGACGTCCGGGTGCCCGCCGAGAACCTGGTCGGCGCGGAGGGGGACGGGTTCAGGATCGCCCAGGCCCGCCTCGGCCCCGGCCGCATCCACCACTGCATGCGGGCCATCGGCATGGCCGAGCGCGCGCTGGAGCTGATGTGCGCCCGCGCGGTCAGCCGCGTCGCCTTCGGTCAGACCCTCGCCCAGCAGGGGGTCGTCCAGCAGCAGATCGCCGAGTCCCGCCTGGCCATCGAGCAGGCCCGGCTGCTCACCCTGAAGGCGGCCTGGATGATCGACACCGTGGGCGCGCAGGCCGCCGCCTCCGAGATCTCCGCCATCAAGGTCGTCGCCCCCCGCATGGCCTGCCAGGTCATCGACCGGGCCATCCAGGTCCACGGCGGGATGGGGGTCAGCGACGACGTCCCGCTCGCGATGATGTACGCCCAGGCCCGCGCGATGCGCATCTTCGACGGTCCCGACGAGGTCCACATCCGCACCGTCGCCCGCCGGGAGCTCAAGCCGTACCTGTCCTGAGGACCGGGGTTCACTCGGGGCTCGGGCCGGGCCGGGCCCCGGGCGGGATCCCCTCGATCCGGGTGCCGGGAGGCACCCCCAGGACGTACTCCGCCCTGCAGTCGTCCCCGCGCGAAGGGCCGAACCCGCGGCAGGACACCTCGTCGATCAGCGTCACGCCGTCCCACGCCTCGAACACGTCGGGCCGCTCCCCGGACCAGGTGATCTTCCGCTCCACCGAGAACCGTCCCCCCGGGCCGGGCACGACCCGCACGCTCGCCTCCCTGGGGACCTGCACGACGAGCACCGGAGCGGAGAACCGATAGACCCGCCGGGAGGTCTCGGAGCCGTTGGAGAAGGTGAGCGCGGCGTCGCGGAAGCTTCCGGGCCGTCTGATGTCCTGCCACGCCGCCACGGACGGCATCAGGACGGTGAACGCGGTCAGCACCCCGCCCACCGTTATCCAGGCGGTCCGCACGCCCCTTCGCATGACGATCCCCCTCCTCTCCCGAATCTCTCGGAGCCGTCAGACCTTCAGGAAACGCAGTACGGCCAGCACCCGGCGGTGGTCCTTGTCGTCGGCGCCGGACAGGCCGAGCTTGGTGAAGATGTTGTTGATGTGCTTGCCGACCGCACCCTCCGAGACCGTCAGCGCCTCGGCGATGCCGCTGTTGGAGCGGCCCTCCGCGATCAGCGCCAGCACCTCGTGCTCCCGGGGCGTCAGCAGGTCGAGCGGGTCGCTGTGCCTGCGGATCAGGAGCTGGGCGACCACCTCCGGGTCCAGGGCCGTGCCCCCGCCGGCCACCCGGCGCAGGGCGTCCATGAACTCCGCGACATCGGCCACCCGGTCCTTCAGCAGGTAGCCGATGCCGCTGGTCTCGGTGGACAGCAGCTGGGTGGCGTAACGCTCCTCGACGTACTGGGAGAGCACGACGATCGGCAGTCCCGGATGGCGGCGGCGCAGCACGAGCGCCGCGCGCAGTCCCTCGTCGGTGTGCGAGGGCGGCATCCGGACGTCGGTGACGACGAGGTCGGGCACGTGCTCGTCCACGGCGCGCAGCAGCCCCTCGGCATCGGCCACCGCCGCGGCGACCTCCATGCCCCCGGAGCCGAGCATCCAGACCAGCCCTTCCCGCAGCAGGACGGAGTCCTCGGCGAGCACTACGCGCACGGCAGCTCCACCTTGATCGTCGTCGGGCCGCCCGGCGGGCTGTCGATGTCCAGCTTCCCGTCCACCGAGCCGACCCGCTGGGCCAGGCCGCGCAGGCCGGTGCCTCGGGCGGGGTCCGCACCGCCCCGGCCGTCGTCGTGTACGGCCAGGCGGAGCAGACCGTCGCGGCCCTCGACCGTGACCTCGGCCGCGGACGCGCCGGCGTGCTTGGCGATGTTGGTCAACGCCTCGGAGACCACGAAGAACGCCACGGCCTCGACCGCGGGGGACGTCCGCGCGGGTGCGTCCACGCGGAGCCGTACCGGGAACGGGGCCTGCGCGGCGAGGCCGGACAGCGCCGCGTCCAGGCCCTGGTCGTTGAGCACGGCCGGGTGCAGCCCCCGCACGAAGTCGCGCAGCTCCCGCAGGGCCTGCTTGGCCTCCTCGTGCGCCTGCTCGATCGTCCTGCGGGCGGGCTCGGGCACGTCGGTGAGGGCGGCGCGGGCCATGCCGAGCTTCATCGCCAGCGACACCAGCCGCTGCTGGGTGCCGTCGTGCAGGTCGCGCTCGATGCGACGGCGCTCGGCGTCCGCGGCGTCGATCACCTCGGCGCGGCTCTCCTGGAGGGTCTCCACCCGCTGGACCAGCTCGTCGCTCCGGCTGGGTGCGAGCAGCGCCTCGGCGGCCAGCACGTCCAGGGCGGTCATCACGCGTGCCGCCCACGGCCCGGCCGTGAGCAGGACCACCGCCAGGGCGGCGAGCGCGGCGACGGCCCAGCCCTCCGACCACTCCGAGATCCGCACGGCGGCGGTGCCCGCCGCCAGGCCGCCCGCCCAGACCCCGGCCACCACGGCGAACCCGGCCCCGCTGATCAGCGGGGCGAGCAGGTGGTAGGCGAACTGCCGCCAGGTGCTCCGCGCCCGCGCCGCGGCCACCAGCCGCTTCAGCGGGTTCCGGTCGGCGGGAGGGCGCGGCGGCGGAGGGATCTCGATCTCCAGGAAGGCGGCGAACCGAGCCCGCTGCAGCCGGGTGAACATCGGCACGGCCCGCAGGAGCAGGGGGACCGCCACCAGCGGGGCCACCACGGTCCAGACGAACACCGCCGACAGCGCGGTCAGGACCAGGAGCACCGAGGCCGCCAGCAGCGCGATCGGCAGGCCGGTCACCACGTGGAAGGTGCGCAGCCAGGCCCGCGCCGACCAGTGGGCCCGGATCCGGTCCCACGGGGTGGTCAGGTCGGCGCCGGTCACCGGGCCGCCCCCCTGCTGGGATGTTCGGGCGAGGTCCCGGCGGGGAGCCTCTGCGGAGGCCGGAGGGACGGTCATACGCCTACCGTAGAGATCGCGGTCACCCGGGAACATGGGGGCAGTATCACCGGGAAAGGTGAGGCTTCCCCCACCCCGCCGGAGACGGCGGGCCCGCACCCGCCGCGGAGCCCGTGGCCCCGGCGGGTGCGGAATCCGCGACCCCGGCGGGTGGGGCTCCCGGGAGGCGCCGGGGTCAGCGGGCCTTACGGTTGATCAGCGAGGCGAGTTCGCGGTGCTCAGCCGAGCGCAGGATCCGCTCCGCCTCGGCGGGGTCGGCGGCCGGGGCCCGCTCCAGGATCCCCCGGGCGGCCTTCAGCGTCAGCAGCCGCCGTACGGACTCGTCGAGCCGCTCGGCGGGGATCCGGCCGGACTCCACCGCGGCCAGCACCGCCGCGTGCGCCTTCCGATAGTCCGGCGGCATCAGCAGCAGGTCCGCCCCCGCCAAGATCGCCCGCACGGCCACCTCGCCGTCGCCGTACTTCTTGCGGACGCCCTCCATGTCCAGCGCGTCGGTCGAGACGACCCCCTCGAAGCCGAGCTTCTGACGGAGCAGACCGGTCAGGATCGGCTTGGACAACGTGGCCGGGTCCCCGGACGGGTCGAGCTTGGGCATGACCACGTGCGCGCTCATGACCATGTCGACGTCCTGGCGGATGGCGGCGGCGAACGGCGGGGCGTCCAGCCGCTCCCACTGGGAGCGGGAGTGCTTGATCACCGGGAGGCCGGTGTGACTGTCCACGCCGGTGTCCCCGTGGCCGGGGAAGTGCTTGGCGGTGGAGGCGATCCCGGCGTCGTGGAAACCGCGCACCGCCGCGGCGACCATCGACGCGACCTTCCGCGGGTCGGAACCGTAGGCGCGCGGGCCGATCACCGGGTTGCGCGGATTGATGTTCACGTCCGCGACGGGGGCGAAGTCGAGGTTGACGCCGAGCGCCCGCAGCTCGGCGCCCGTCGCCTCGGCGGCCCTGCGGGCCAGTGACGGGTCACCGGTGGAGCCGATCACCGACGCGGCGGGGAACTCGGTGACCAGCGGCGTGAGCCGGGAGACCGGCCCGTTCTCCTGGTCGGCGCCGATGAGCAGCGGGACCCGCGGGGAGGCCGCCTGCAGGCCGTTGGTGAGGGCGACGACCTGGCGGACGTCCTTGACGTTCTGGGCCCAGGGGAACAGGATCACGCCGCCGGGCCGGTACTTCGCGATCATCTTGGCGGGGGTGCCCACGCCGAAGCGCGCCTGGTTCTCCCCCGAGGTCGTGCCGGCCGCCGGGCCGTACAGGACCGGCATGAACAGCTGACCGACCTTCTCCTCGGTGCTCATCTCCGCCAGCACCGCCTCGACGCCGGACGGCGCCGGGGTGGCCGTGGCGTCCGCGGGGGTGACCGTGGCGCTCGCGGTGGGCGGGGTGGCGGTGGGCGCCGTGCCCGCGCGGCCCGCTGAGGGCCCCGAGGGCCCCGAGGGCTCCGCGGCTCCCTGGCCGGCGCACCCGGCCGCCATCGCCACGATCATCACAAGACCAGCCGCACGCACGCACCGAACCATGCCGACCACGCTATCCGCGCCGACGACCGGAAGCTCCCTTTCCCGGCGTGTCGCGGGACGGCCCGCCGCGGGCCTCACAGGGCCAGGTCGGTCAGGCCCGGCAGGTGCTCGCGGGCGGCGGCGCGGGCCTGGGCCGGGGAGACGGCCCGCCGCGCGGCCTGTCCGGCGAGCACGCACTGCTGCTGCGTGTGACGGGCGAGCACGGCCCGTACGGCGGGCAGCGACGGGGGCGCCATCGACAACGAGGTGACCCCCAGACCGACCAGGACGCAGGCGAGGACCGGGTCCGCGGCCGCCTCCCCGCAGACCCCGCACGGCCTGCCGTGCCGGGCGGCTCCGGCCGCGGCCATGGCGACCAGGTCGAGCAGCGCCGGCTGCCAGGCGTCCTGGAGCGTGGTCAGCGCGCCCACCTGACGGTCGGCGGCGAAGGCGTACTGGGCCAGATCGTTGGTGCCGATCGAGAAGAAGGCCACCTCGGCGGCCAGGTCGGAGGCGCGCAGGGCGGCGGACGGGATCTCGATCATGACGCCGGCGGACGGCAGCCCGGCCTCCCGGCACGCGGCCGCGAAGCGGGCGGCCTCCTCGGCGGTGGCCACCATCGGGGCCATCACCCGGACCCGCGCGGAGGCCTGGGAGGCGGCGCGTGCCAGGGCGGTCAGCTGGCCTGTCATCAACTCCGGATGAATCCGGAAAAGTCGTGAACCGCGCTCTCCCAGCGCCGGGTTGGGCTCCTCGCCCGCCGGAGGCAGGAAGGCCAGCGGCTTGTCCGCCCCGGCGTCCAGCGTCCGCACCACGACCTGGCCGCCGGGGAACGCCCGCAGAACCTCCAGGTAGGCCGCCTCCTGCTCCTGCGGGGACGGCGCCTCCTTCCTGCCGAGGAAGAGGAACTCGGTCCGGTAGAGCCCGACGCCCTCCGCGCCGTGCTCCAGCGCGGCGTCCACCTCACCCGGCCCGCCGATGTTGGCCAGCAGCGGCACGGCGTGGCCGTCGGCGGTCGCCCCGGGGCCGGTGCCGGCCGCGAGCACGACCGCGCGGGCCGCGGCGGCCTTGCGGGCGATGTCCACCTCCTCGCCGGACGGCGAGAGCCGTACCAGACCCGAGGTGCCGTCGACGAGCACCGGTGTGCCCGTGGGGATGGAGGCGGCGCCAGGGCAGGCCACGACGGCCGGCACCCCCAGCGTGCGGGCGATGATCGCGGTGTGGCTGGTCGGCCCGCCCTCCTCGGTGACGAACGCGGCCACCACGCCGGGCGAGAGCAGGGCGGTGTCGGCCGGGGCCAGGTCACGGGCCACGAGCACGTACGGCTCCGCGGCCCCGACCGGCACGCCGGGCAGGGCCACGCCCTCCAGGACCGCGATCACCCGGTCCCTGACGTCGTCGAGGTCGGCGACTCGGGCACCCAGGTATCCCCCGGCGTCCACCAGTATCTCCCGGTAGCGCCCGAACCCTTCGTAAACCGCCCGGGAGGCGCTCCGGCCCTCGGCGATCAGCTCGGCGACCTCCTCCGCCAGGCCGGGATCACGGGCCATCATCGCCTGGGCGTTCAGGACCTGCTGCCCTTCGCCGCCCGCCCGGGCCCCCCGCTCCTCCAGGTCGGCGGCGACCTGCTCCAGGGCGTCCTCGGCCCTGGACCGCTCCGTCCCGGCGTCGCCGCCGTGCCGGGAGCCGGGCGCGGGCACCGGGATCTCGTGGGCGAGGACGTAACCGGTCCCGAAACCGACGCCCGGGCTCACTCCCACCCCGGCGAGGCGGCTCATGGCGCCGAGGCGATTTCCGCAAGCCGGTCGAGGAGCTCCTCGGCGCCCTCCCCCTCCGCGCTGATCACCACCGTGTCGCCCTGCCGTACGTCGAGCGAGAGGACCCCGAGGATGCTCTTGGCGTTCACCGGACGGCCGCCCACCTTGGCGACGGTGACGTCCAGGGCCGCCTTGGCCGCGGTCTGCACGAACGTCGCCGCGGGACGGGCGTGCAGGCCGACCTCGGCCTTGACGGTGACTTGGCGCTCGGCCACAGAATCCTCCTATCAGGATCGGCCGGGCGGTCTAGACCGCCCGGCGCGTCAGATCGTCGACGGGACCGATCGATTCCCGCCGGGGCCGCCGCCTCCGGGTTGCCGCCGGAGCGGCGGCCACGGTGCCCAGACACTCATACCCGCTGCCCCGGCCTCGACTCCGGCGGCCACGGCCCGGACCCAGTCTGCCCCGGTCCCGGCGAGCGAGATCACCGGCCCCTCGTCTCCCGCCGTCCGGCCGTGGTCCCGCGGTCGCCGGATCACCTCCGCGCCGCCACGGCAACAGCGGGGACAGCCGAGGGGTCGTCTCGGGCCATTTGGGTTATTTCTGGTCATCTCCACTGGAACAACGCGTCACCCGCGCTCACCGCGCCCTCCGCGAGCCCCGACACGGCGCCCTCCGGCGCGTCCAGGGCCACCACCGGGCAGACCGGGCACCGCCCGCCCGCCTCGATCTCGGCCGGGTTCCAGGCCACCACGGGCTGTCCCGCGCGCACCCGGTCCCCCTCGGCCGCCAGCAGCTCGAATCCCTCGCCCCGCAGTTGCACGGTGTCGATCCCCAGGTGGACGAGGATTCCCCGGCCGTCGTCCCCCACCACGACGAAGGCGTGCGGATGCAATTTGACGATCTTTCCCGCGATGGGCGAGATCGCCCGGCCGGGCTTCCGCGCCGGGTCGATCGCCGCCCCGGGACCGACCATCCCCCCGGAGAACACCGGATCGGGCACCGACTCCAGGCTCACGGCCGCCCCCGCGACCGGAGCCAGAACTGTCGTCATCACACTCCTCCCGGCTCTCGGCGATCCCCGGCCGAGCGGGGACCGCCTCAGCCGATGATGTCCTCGATGTCGCTGGCTATCGTGTCGGCCTCGGGTCCCACGACCACCTGGACGACGTTCCCCGCGGCCATCACACCGTGGGCGCCGGCCGCCCTGAGGGCCGCCTGGTCGACCTTGGAGACGTCGCGCACCTCGGTCCGGAGCCGGGTGATGCAGGGTTCGATCTCGATGATGTTCTCCGCACCCCCGAGACCCGCGATGATCGCGTCAGCGTCTGCCGCCATGTCGTCCTCCTGACGTCATCGGTCCCACGTTCAGGGTCACGAGCCTGTCATGGGCCCCGCCCTCCCGTCACGCGGTACGGCGCAGGCCCCGCGAAAGCTTCTGACCAGGCTAAACGACGACGTCCTCTCAGTCCGTCTGAGTGACCTTGTTGAGGCCGCGCGGCGCGTCGGGGTCGATCCCCAGCCTGCGGGCGAGAGCCTCGGTCAGCAGCTGGCCGGGGACGACCAGGCCGAGCGGGGCGACCCACTCGGGCAGGTCGGGGCCGTTCAACGCGGCCGTGCCGGCCCCCGCGAGCGCGGCGCCGCCGCCGACGGTGAAGGCCGCGGCGCCGGCGCCGACGACCCGCTCGGCCAGCGCCACCGTGCCGGCCAGGGTCGGGCCCTCGCCCGCCGCCACCAGGATGGCCGGGGTGTCCTCGTCGACCACGGCGATCGGGCCGTGCAGCAGGTCGGCGTAGGACAGGCCCATGGCGTGCAGGTAGCAGGCCTCCTTGAGCTTGAGCGCGGTCTCCAGCGCGGTGGAGAAGGCCAGGCCGCGGCCGGAGACCACGACGCCCGGCTTGTCGGCCAGGCCCTCGACGACCGCGTCCAGGTCGCCCGGGTCGCCGATCAGCTTGTCCACGGCCTCGGGGACGCGCCGCAGGTCGGCGGGGTCGGCGTCGGCTCCCAGGCCGAGGGCGAGCACGGCCAGGGCGGCGAGCTGGGTGGTGTAGGTCTTGGTGGCCGGGACGGCCTTCTCCTCGCCCGCGAGCGTGCACAGGGCGAGGTCGGCGGCCTGGGCCAGCGGGCTCCCCTCCCCGCCGTTGGTGATCGCGACGGTCTTCGCGCCGCACTCCCCGGCCCAGGTCAGGGTCTCGACGATCTCCTCCGTCCGGCCGGACTGGGACAGGCCGACGGCCAGCACGCCGTCGAGGTCCAGCCTGCGGCGGTAGGTGGTCGCGATCGAGGGGGCGGCGAGGGTGGACAGGCGTCCCGTGTGTGCCTCGACGAGGTAACGGCCGTAGACTGCGGCGTTGTCGGAGGTGCCACGCGCGATGAAGAGCAGCTGACGTGTCTGCCCCGCGAGCCGCTCCACCTCCCCGATCCGGGGGAGGAGGGCGTCCAGCGTGGCGTTCAACGCAGCGGGCTGCTCGGCGATCTCGCTGCGCATCTTGGTCGTCATATCTCGCTCATCCTTCAATCGGGACAGACGAGATCGGGCCGTTGTCGATCCGCCGCCGGTCCGCACGTTGACACCCTTTTCCGGCCTCTGGTCTAGTCCGGACTAGACCAGTCCAAACCATAACCCATCGAACGCAGTGGAATCGAGAGGGGAGGACCCCGTTGGCCCAGATCGATCCGGACAGCCCCGTGCCGAAGTACTTTCAGCTCCGGGAAATCCTGCTCGACCTCATCGAGAGCCATGAGCTGGCCGTAGGCACCGCGATCCCGTCCGAACGGGAGCTCTGCCAGCGTTTCGGGCTGTCACGGATGACGGTACGGCAGGCGGTCGACCACCTCGTCTCCGAGGGGAGGCTGCAGCGCGTCCCGGGCAAGGGCACCTTCGTGGCCCGCCCCAAGATCGAGATGGCGCTCCGGCTGACCTCCTTCAGCGACGAGATGCGCTCCCGGGGCATGGAGCCCGGCTCCCGCGACCTGGACCGCCGGGTGATCCGGGCCAGCGCCCACCTCGCCCGCGAGCTCGGCATCCAGCCCGGCGACGAGGTGCACTTCATCGAGCGGCTGCGGACCGCGGCCGGCGAGCCCATGTGCATCGAGCGGTCCCACATCCCCGTCGCCCTCGCACCCGATCTCGGCGACCACGACCTGACGGGCGGCTCCCTCTACGAGCTCCTGGAGGCCCACTACGGCCTGATGCTCGACGCGGGCGAGCTCACCATCGACGCCGGAATCGCCGACCCCGACGACGCCGATCTGCTGAAGCTGCCGCGCGGCGGGGCCGTGCTCCTGCTCCAGCAGCGCTCGTTCGCCGGGGGCGTCTGTGCCGAACTCGGTATCTCGACCTACCGCGCCGACCGCTATCAACTGCGTACGATCCTGGAGACGCCTGCGCGCCGTACCTGACCTCCTCCCGCACTCACTTCCTGGAGGGATGTCCGATGAGTTCCGCCGCAGCGGAGGCGGGTCTCCCCGCCCCGTCCCCGTCGAGCTCCGCCGTGATGAGCGTGCTGCAGCGACTGGGCCGCTCCCTCATGCTCCCGATCGCCGTGCTGCCCGCCGCCGGCCTGCTGCTCCGGCTCGGCCAGGACGACCTGCTGGGCCGTACGGACAACGCCTTCCTCGACGACGTCGCCCACGTGCTCGCCACCGCGGGCGGCGCGCTCTTCGACAACCTGCCGCTGCTGTTCGCGATCGGCGTGGCGATCGGGTTCGCCCGCAAGGCCGACGGCTCCACCGCGCTGGCCGCGCTGGTCGGCTATCTCGTCTTCCACGCCGTCAGCATGAACCTGTTCTTCATCCTGTTCGACGAGACCCTGAAGGGGTCGATCACCACCCAGGTCTTCGATCCGGCCAACCCCGGCACCCCCACCGTGGTGCTCAACCTCGGCGCGCAGAACCCGACCCGCGTGCTCGGCGGGATCGTCATGGGTGTGGTCTCCGCGCTGCTCTGGCAGCGGTTCTACCGCACCAAGCTCCCGACCTGGCTGGCCTTCTTCAGCGGCCGGCGGCTGGTGCCGATCGTCACCGCCCTCGCCGGTCTCGTGATCGGAGTGGTCCTCGGCTTCGTCTGGCCGGTCCTGGGCGGCTGGGTCCGCGCCTTCGGCGTCTGGCTCGCCGAGAACAGCACCCTGGGCGCCGGCATCTACGGCATGGTCAACCGCGCCCTGATCCCGCTCGGCCTGCACCACATCGTCAACAACGTCATCTGGACCCAGGTCCCCGAGTGCGTGACGGCCACCGGCAAGCAGCTCGCCGGCGACCTGGTCTGCTTCAACAACGGGGTGCAGGGCTACGGCGGCTTCGAGGCCGGGTTCTACCCGATCCTGATGTTCGGCCTGCCGGCGGCGGCGATCGCCATCTGGCGGGCCGCCCCCGCGCACCGCCGTACCGCCGTCGGCTCCATCATGATCTCGGCCGCGTTCACCGCGTTCCTCACCGGCATCACCGAGCCGATCGAGTTCGCCTTCATCTTCGTCGCGCCGGTGCTGTTCGTGGTGCACATCGTCCTGACCGGGATCTCCCTGGCACTCGCCTCGGCCCTGGGTGCCAAGCTCGCCTTCAGCTTCTCCTCCGGCCTCATCGACCTGGGCCTGTACGGCACCGCCGCCAACGCCCGCGGGATCCCGATCCTCATCGCCATGGGCCTGGTCTACGCGGTGATCTACTACGTCGTGTTCAGCTTCATGATCAGGCGGTTGAACATCATGACCCCGGGCCGCGAACCCGAGCCGGACGTGGACTCCGGCGAGACGTCCGCCCCCGCCAAGCCCGCCTGAGGAGCCGAGGACCCGGGGACCCGTACCACGGGCGGGGGCGGGCCGCGGCCTCCGGTCCGTCGTTCCGGTTGCCCGTAAGGAAGCACGGGCGTTTCCGCAACCCGGCCCTCCCCGGTGCGCGCCGCTCCAGCTCAGAAGGACTTTCTCCCCTCTATGAGGGCGAAACCATAGCGTTCCGGAGAAAGTTGGCGTGGCACGTATCTGCGCGGGGGACCGGAAACTCCTACGGGGTGTAAGACCCCCGACGAGAATCGGAACCACCATGTCGCACCCTCCCCGACCGGTGACGCTCCCCCGGATCGTGTCCCTCGCCCCGGCCGAGCCCGCGGGCGACGAGCCCCCGCCCCGGGACACCCCGTACGTGCAGGGAACGCTCGCCCTCGCCTACGATCCCGAATCCCGCGAGCCCGGCCCGGACGATCCCGACGGCTCCCACGCCCGGCCGCTGATCTGGGGACCGCCCGGGGCCGTCCCGGACGCCCGGCGGCTGCGTGCCCTGGGACAGGCGTTCGCCGAGATCCTGTCCGGGAGACGGCCGCCGTCCACCGTCTCCCGGCAGACGACGAGCCAGGTGCAGGCCGAGCTGCTGCGGGCGGGGAAGGTCTTCGACTGCCCCCGTCCCCCGATGGCCGGCAGGCTCCATCTCTCCCAGCCCCGGGACGGGGTGGTGGAGATGTGCGTGCTCGTGCGCTGCGGCGAGCGATACCGCGGGCTGGCGTTACGGCTGGAGCGGACGGGTGTGCAGTGGTTGTGCACCGACTTCGAGACGACGCCCTGACCGCCGCCGGGCGACCCGGTGAGAACCGCGCAGCCCGGCGCAAGCCGTACAGCCGGTGAAAGCCGCGCAGCCCGGCGCAAGCCGTACAGCCGGTGAAAGCCGCGCAGCCCGGCGCAAGCCGTACAGCCGGTGAAAGCCGCACAGCCCGGTGAAACGCCGGGGGCCCGCACCCTGCGGACGCTGTTGGTTAATTCCGCCTCGCTGGATCTCATCCAGCGGGGCGGAGTGCTGCGAAGGGCGAGATGCGAGTCTTGGCGAGTGGTCTGCCGGTGAGCCAGGCATCGATG
>NZ_BMQP01000020.1 GCF_014648175.1 Planobispora rosea | reverse complement strand
GTCGGTTCAACACGGCAACCTACGCCCGCTGTCTTTTACACCGCATCCGGGACGCCACCCGGTCCATGGCCGTAGAGAGAAGAACGGCAAGGTCCTGCCGTGCCGTCCTCGACGCGACTTCCCGGTATGCGAGCACGGGCGGCCCGAAAGCTGCGGCACACACCATGACCGCGACGACCCCCAGCTCGGGCAACCCCTCTGCATGGACTGCTACGACTACCGGAACGCGGTGTTGTGGAACGCCCATGCGGGACGGCTCTGGCGGGAGTTCACCAAGACCGTGCCGTCCGTCTTCGCTCGGCTGTTCGGTGTCAGCCGTACCGAACTGCGCCGGATGCTGCGCCTGTCGTATGCCAAGGTCGCCGAGTATCAGGCGCGCGGCCTGGTCCACTTCCATGCCGTCATCCGGCTCGACGGCCCCGAGGGACCAACCGACCGGCCGCCGGACTGGGCCACAGTTCCCATGCTGGATCAGGTGATCCGGCAGGCTGCCCAACAGGTCACGGTTTCCGTTCCGGACGGCCCTCGTTCGTCACTGGCTCTGGGATGGGGCGATCAGCTCGACGTCCGGCCGGTCTACGTCTCCACCGAGTTGGACGGCGTCAGCGATCAACGGGTGGCCTCCTACGTGGCCAAATACGCCACCAAAGGGGCCGAATCCGCCGGAACCGTAGACCGTCCGATCCGGAACGTCTGGGATGTGACCAGCTTGGACGTGACCGAGCACGCCCGACGCATGATCTTGACGTGTTTCATCCTCGGTGATCTTCCACAGTGCCGGGATGTGCCGCTCCGGCAGTGGGCTCACATGCTCGGTTACGGCGGGCACTTCTCGACCAAGAGCCGCCACTACTCCGTCACTCTGGGAGACCTGCGCCAAGCACGCGCCGATCACCGAGCCGCACAAGCACGGGCGATCCTCGGCCTACCTGACCCAGCGGAGAGAGACACGATCACCGTGCAAGACTGGCGCTACGCGGGGAGCGGGCACCGGCACGGCGAAGCCTTCTGGGCCGAACTCGCCCGGCAACGTATCGCCACCGCCCGGAAGATCACCAGGGAACGGGCCGAACAAGTCCCGGCCGACGGCACGTCAAGCTCTACTGACGAACAGTGTCGAGATGTCCTCGCTGATTAGGATCATGCTGTGGAGCCTCCAGAGAGGACACGCGGTGTCCTGTACGTGATCGCGTGTGCCGCGCCTGCGGCTGCCGATGTCCGACGCCTGGTGGTGCTCGCGCAGGAAACCGGGTGGCGGGTGCACGTGGTCACCACGCCGATGGGGGAACGCTTCGTCGATGCTCTCGCGCTGGAACAACTGACCGGGGATCGGGTCCGCAGCGCCTACCGCATGCCGGATGAGCCGAAGGGCCTGCCTCCGGCCGATGCGGTGATCGTGGCTCCGGCGACGTTCAACACGATCAACAAGTGGGCGAACGGCATCGCCGACACATTCGCGGTGGGCCTGCTGTGCGAGGTGATGGGCTTCGGCACTCCCATCGTGGCCGTTCCGCTGCTGAAAGACGCGCTCGCCCGGCATCTGGCCTTCGGCCGTAGCCTCGATGCTCTGCGGGAAATGGGGGTGCGGGTGCTGTTCGATCCCGATGCGCCGTCGCATGCCCGCATGCCATCCTGGGAACGCATCATGCAAGAACTGCACAGCGCTGTAGAGGAGCGACACTCACAGAGGTGATGGCGTGGATGCCCGTAAGGAGATCGGACAGCGAATCGCCCGGGCACGCCGTCGCCGTGGCCTGTCACAGGTCGTCCTCGCCGGACTGATCGGCCGTTCCGAGAGCTGGCTCAGCCAGGTCGAACGGGGTCAGCGCCCCATGGACAGTCACACAGTGATCAGCGCCCTTGCTGAGATCCTGGGCTTGCCCGTCGATGAACTCACCGCGACGAAAACAGACACGATGACGCAGTATCGGGCGGCGTCCGCCATCCGCCAAGCCATGATGAGCTACGACGGCTTGGCGTCCCTGATCAATCCCCGTCACGTCGAAGGGTCACTGGAAAGCCTCGTCTGGCTCCGCCACGAGGTCCGGCGAGTGAACCGGCTCTATCAGGCGACGCACTACGACGACGTCGGCAGGCGGCTCCCGGGATTGATCGTGGCAACCGAACTCGGCAGCCGCCACGCGCCGACCAAGCACCGGCGGGCCTATCAGACGCTCCGCTCGCTGACGTACCACTGCACCACGACCACACTGCGACGCGTGGGAGAGGCCGAACTCGCCTGGATGGCCGCTGATCGCTCATTGGCCGCCGCAGAGGAAGCCGAACGTCCCCTGCTCGTCGCGGTCAGCGCCTACCGGCTCGGCTACGTCTTCGTACGGCTCCGCGAAGCGGACAGGGCACTTCAGGTCGTGCTCCGGGCCGCCGACGCACTGAACCGCTCCTCCCGACGTGCAGACCCCCGGCCGCTGTCCCTGCTCGGTGCGCTCCACCTCGTCGCGGTCACTGCTACCGCCGCTCGATATGACCAGGCGGCGGTGAGAACCTTCCTCGAACAGGCACGGCAGACCGCCGAACTCATAGGGGAGGAACGCAACGACTTCTGGACCGCCTTCGGACCGGCCAACGTCACCATTCACGAGATCTCCTCAGCGGTGGAGGCCGGAGACGCACGTCAAGCCATCCGCAAAAGCGAAGCGCTGAACCCGGATGACCTGGCGGCCGGGCTCGTCGGGCGGCGCGCTCAGGTACATCTCGACCTGGCGCGGGCCTATGCGCTCCAGCGCAAGGACGCCGCTGCGGTGAACATGCTCCTTGAAGCCGAACGGCTCTCACCCGAACTCGTGCGCTACGGCAGCCGCCCCCGTGACCTGCTGACCCAACTCCTCAAGCGAGAACACCGGGCGAGCACTCCACAGCTCCGCGGGCTCGCCACCCGGGCCGGAATCGCCTGATCCACACTTTTGTGCGGGTTCTTTGGCTTCACAGCGGTACGGCTTCCCCTGCGATATCGCGCCTACGGTCTCTCCTGACCTGCTGAGACATCAGCCATTTCTCGATGTCAGGAGGAAGGCCACGCCATGCCGGTAGCGCGCGGACATCTCGCGGAACCTTCGGTGATCGCCGCCGAAGAACTCCGAACCGAACTGGAACAGCAGGGCATCGCCGCCGACGTTCACGACGGCTACGGGCTGGCGCTGGTGTCGGTCTGGACGGGCCTGGTCGTGTGGTGCAAGGACGATCGCTACTGGTGGCGGACCGGCTGGGACGCTCAGCGCCAGCGCTTCACCTATGCCTGGCATCCGGCCACTGATCCGGTGCGGGCCGCTCGCCGGGTGGCTCGGCGCTATGAGGCTCTGCGGGTCGCACATCCCTTGCCGGAGTCGTCGGGCAGGACGTCATGATCGTGCTGGAGGAGTGCGTGAGCCCGCATGTGGCGATGGTCCAGCGTGATCACATCCGCCTGGCCTGGCGGACACCGTACCGGACCCTGGAACGGGTGCGACCGATGGCGTGGACGTGCATATGCCGTGCCACAGTCTACGAACTGTGTCAGGGCGGTGGGCAGGCGTTCATCCGGCGCACGGTCCAGCTCGATGACATGCCTGAGGTGCGCGAGACTCCGCGCTGGCCGATCAATGAGGCTCGGGCAGTCTGGGCGGCCCTGCTGTCCGGAAGAGCCCGGTAGGACGGGCGTGGTGACGTGAGATCTGGAGGGACGGCGTCACCACGCCTTGTCTCGGCAACGCGGGAATCGCTCATGGGAGCGGAGCGGCCGGCGCCAATGCGAAGCACCCCATAGGGGCTGCGTAGCGGTTGGGGCCGGTGGCGAAGCGGTGGGCGACTGCTTGCCGGAGACCGCTGGACGCGGGCGGCTGGTGGGCGAGAACGGCCCCCAGGCCGCAGCGCAGCCCGCCGGGCCGCCAAGCGGCCGGGCGGGAACCGGCATACACTCGCTCTTTTAAAAGGGAAAAGATTCAATTATCGGCCTCATCGAGCTGCAGTTGCGGGCTCGCAAGAGCTTTGGCCATCGTTTCAGTATGAGACCTCTGAAGCATGTTCAGTGCAGCCTTCTGAAGATCGAGGCTTTCAAGATGAACCTCGATCCAATCACCGCTCGCTTGTACCTTTTCGCGTATAATCCCCTTATTTAGGGTGGAGTGCAATATCTGAATGATTCGTCTCTCAAGCTTCTTCAGTTCAGACGCTTGCCAGTAGTCCGATATCTTGAACGTTGCTTCTCTTAGTATGTCACGCCCGTTTATCCTGACAAAATCAGGAACCTCTGCACGGCCTAGAACACTCATTGCATACACCAGGACGCGTTGCACAAGGATGTTAGTGCAGTACTCTCGTTCGTCTTTCGTTTGGTTATCAGCCGCCGTAGGATCATAGGGGACTAAGTAAATCGGCCGCGAGGCATCACCGTCCCCGACGGTTATTTGAACACGTTTACATATTTTCCGAACCGGGGAATTCTCGGTTACTTCAGGAACACAAAGTTCCCCCCAGAGCCCTCCGCTGGATATTTCCAACCCCAGGGTTCCTGACTTAGCGCATATAAATCCTAGGTCAGCAAGCTCCGTTTTCAGAGCGCTGAGCGTGGAAAGCTGATCCTCGACATCTTCCAGTGGGAGTGCATAAATAACAAAAGCTTCACCCGGCTCCCCCGGAGACCCTAGAGCGATACCAGGGTCCGCGCATACGGTGAGAAGTTTCCGCCCTTGCTGAGCTGTAGATGACCCTGGACTAAATCCTTGGGCTTTGCATTCTATTACGAGAGAATGTCGTGACGGGGAATGGCAGATTAAGACATCGGGCTCCGGAGGGTCCGGTGACCAGCCGAGGCTACGAAAGGACTTCTTTAGGGCATCGGATACGCCAAGTCTTCTACCGATAGCTCTAAAAACGAACCCATCAGAGTAGTAAGTCGGAGGGGTTGCGTTGGGAGAGTAAGGAACTTTGCGAACAAGCCACAAGCATGCATTTAACTGAAAAACCGGATCCCGGGTTAGCTGGAATTCTTTAGCCAACTTTAGCCTGACCACCTATTGGGACGAGAGTCGAGTATTCTGAATCCCCGATATACGCTCGAACTTTAGGATCAACAAATCTCTGAATGTTTGAAACAAGTCGATTGATCGTGTTCCCGCAGGTGCCCTCGGGGAGTACAGCGATCAATCTCTCATTCGTCATCTCCAAGATTATAGGTTGCCAGAGATGCTGGTCTATAGCGTTCGCGTGGACCTTTCGATCACTAAGCCAAGTATGGAACCCGGAGATGCGGAAACGATTCCTGCGATTATTAAATAGGCTTATAACCCAACGCCTGAAAGTGTCCTCACTCAAAGGCTGGCTAAATACTAGCTCCGCTACGGCATTGTTTAAGACGAAGTCGCCTCCACCTGTGGTGGAACTAGACGTCCAAAGTTTCTCTTCCACGGTCGCTGTCAGCCTTTTATACATATCGACAACGTTAAGAAGAGTTGCTCTGTGATCCAAGAATGAATCACTACGATTCGTTACCTTGCCGTCGTAGTAGAGGTCATGTCCACCTCGGGCTGCTGCTGGTATGCGAAGATGCGTAATAGAAGCAAGCGGAGCATAGGTCTCTCTTAGGGGTTCCATCTGTGCTTCGATCACATCAAGGCGATCTACCATAGTGAAGCGAGATGCGCGCTTCTCGTCTTCGAAATGAGAAGGTTCACCGTCTTCTAGTTCGTCGTCAGGAAAATCATAGATCGACTCGTGCTCAAAAGTGATTTTCCCGTAACGCTTTCCACTGTTGGTGCTTCGGACATGATTCCAGAGCGCATGGAAGCTTTGCGAGGATAGCCACAGATGATCGATCATGGGATTAGCTGCTACGGCTTTCCGCACGAGACGATCAGATTCGCTAGAAGGTAGAAGTGTATAGAAGGACAGGTATCTATTGCCAATCCTCTCTATCACTGCAATTCCTTGGCGAGAAGAATCGGTGACGCGGAATATTCGCCCGTCGGATCCGATTGGTTCGCAACTAAGTTCGCTTCGCTCAACAATTTTTATAAATGAAGAAATGCTGTTTGAATCTCCCACTGTCTCCAGCAGGTAGCTCTTAAGTAGTCCTCCAGGGAGCTGACGCTTTTCAAGTTTTTCCGAGGTTTCGTTGATTAGGCCATCAAAGAAATCGAAGTAAGATTCTGCGTTTGACAGGAGAGGGATTATTGCGTTGCGTCGACCGGACATTTCCCCTCCTTTTGGGTATGATGGTGTCGATGTAGCAATCAGGGAAATTCATAGTATACCCGATTGCCTTTAATGGGAACCCCTTAGTTTAGGTCAATTTCTTCTCGCGTCCAACGTGAATCGCCCACAGTAGTATGATCGTTCCGACATGGGTGAGTCGTTACTTACCGAGCGACTCTCATGATCGATCCTCAGAGGGTGACTGACGAGAGTTATATCAACAGCGTGCAGCTGGTCATGGCTGCTGATCTATGATCGCGTGGTCGTGCTGGTCCGGACCGGCCGAAGAGCCGCAGCCGGAGCAGCACAGACCGGCGTGTGGCGAGCGAAGCGAGCCCTTGACCCTGTAGTGATACTTGTCGCCGATCATGGTTCGGGACTTCTTCCTGACTGCTCGGTGACTGCGGGAACCGGGATGCTGTGCCGTGTTTGGGCATGTAAAAACCCCTCTGCTCAGCTGTTGAGCATCGGGGTGCGTCGAAGTGATCAGTAGGCAGGTCCGTCAGGAACCTTGCCTGATCGCATGTTCTAGATCCAGAAGGTGCAGACCGAGACGGTGAAGAAGGGCCTGGAGGGTACGGCCGACGCCGCCCTGCCGGTGCTGTCGATCTCCGCGCCGTTCAGCCGGAGCGCGGTCTTCCCGGCCGGTCCGGTCAGCGTCCGTGACATGGCAGGGCTGTACATCTACGACAACACGTTGATGGCCGTCAAGCTCACCGGCGCCCAGCTCAAGGAGTACCTGGAGTACTCCGCCAGGTACTTCAACCAGCTCGCCCCCGGCGCACCGGCCGATCCGGCCGCGCTGACCAACGCCGGCGGCATCCCCGACTACAACTACGACCAGCTCTCCGGCGTCACCTACGACATCGACGTCGCCAAGCCGGTCGGCCAGCGTGTCACCGGCCTGTCCCACCAGGGTCAGCCGGTCACCGACGACCAGCAGTTCGCGGTCGCCATCAACAACTACCGCCAGGCCGGCGGCGGCGGCTTCCCGCACGTCACCACCGCCCCGGTCCTGTACAACGCCCAGGTCGAGATCCGGCAGGCGCTGATCGACTACGCCACCGCCACCGGCACCATCGACCCGGCCGCCTTCGCCGAGGCCGACTGGAGGCTCACCCGCGACGGCCGGCCCCTGTTCTGACGGGCGGCGCTCCCCGATGACAGGGAGGGGTGACCGGACGTCCGGTCACCCCTCGCCGGTTCCCCGGAACAATCAATTCGCCGCAGCTCCAATCCTCTGATTCTCCACAAATCGCCACGGCAGACCGAGGCGGAACCTAACCTGATCTTGAAATGCCTCTCCTTCCGACAGCCAGGAGGTCAGATGCTCGGCCGTTCCGTGTCCAGCCTGGTGAGCGCACTCGCACTCGCACTCGCGCTCGCCGCCGCCGCCACCGCCGCCTCGGCTGCCGCATCCCCGCCCCAGCCGACCGAAGGTCCGCTACCCGGTGTAACAGAAGGGAGGAGGAACAGCGAGCTCAAGAAGGGTCACGCCACGATCGTCGCCGACCTGGACAACCGCCCCATCCAGCTCACGTCCTACGGCACCGTCGGCGACCCGGCCCAGGGAGACCCGTTCGTACTGTGGGCATGGCAGCCGGACCGGCGGCGGTTCGTCAAGACCGACTACGAGGAGATCGCGGTCTCCCCCGACGGACGCTGGACGGTCGCGCACCTGGAGTCGCCCGGAGAGCCGGGTGAGGACCTGCTGCGAATCATCGACCGGACCACCGGGAAGAGCCGGGACGTGGCGATCCGGCTCACCGAGCACACTCCCGCCCACACCGAGAACGGCGGTATCCAGTATCCCCAGATGCGCTGGCCCCGGTGGTCACCGGACGGCCGGAAGCTGCTGTTCACCGTCAGCCTGGCCCGCCAGGGCGACCGCTCGGCAGGAGTCCTGATCCTCGACCTGCCCCGCTTCACACCCCGCTTCATCAAGATCCATAAGGCACTGGTCACCGTCGGCGGTTTCGAGTGGAACCACGACGGCACCCGCTTCCTGGTCAGGCACGGCAGGCTCGGCAGCACGACCGTTCGCCTGTACGACCTCCGAGGCAAGGCCACCAAGGAGTATCAGGTGCGAGGCAGGCCGGGCGGTGACGGGCGCGGTGTCTTCTCCCCCTCCGGCAAGCGGTTCGTCACCGCCTGCCTTCCGCTGGAGAAGGCCGCCTGCGTGTGGGACGCGACGACCGGGAAGGCCGTGACGAGACTTCCCATAGCCCCGAGCGGGCGGCCCACCACCCTCGGCTGGTACGACGAGAAGCACTTGCTCATCTCCACCGCGGCCGGCGTCGGGATCGTCGACCTGAGGGGCCGGGTGACCGAGACGCTACTCAAGATCGGTAGGAGGACCCAGGTCTACCTGCACTTCGGCGCCCTGAAGTGACCTGAAGTGACCTGAAGTGACCTGAAGTGACCTGAAGTGACCTGAAGTGAACGGCCGGGACGCGGAGACGGCCCCGCCGTTCCGGCGCCGGGATCAGACGCGACGCAGCCGGCGAACTGGAGGCGTCAGCAGCAGGGCCGCGCAGACCGCGAAGCTGACGCCGGTGGAGACCAGCAGCAGGTCCCGGGGACTGACGATCTCCGAGACCGGCCCCACCAGCGCCTGGCCGACGGCGACCCCGGCCACCGATCCGGCCACCTCGTAGGCGGTGACCCGGTTGAGGACGTCGGGGACGACCTGCGTCTGGACGCTCGTCGACCACATCACCGACCAGAACGCCCAGGCCGTACCGCCCAGCAGGTGGCCCGCCATCAGCAGCGGCAGCGGCAGTTCCAGCGCCACCGAGAGCGGGATGAACGCGAACCCGAATATCGCCACGCCGCCGGCGGCCAGCGGCCGTGACGGCCGGAACCGGATCGCGATCAGCCCGCCGAGGACGGTGCCCGCACCGAGACCGGCCATCACCCAGCCGTAGGCGGCCTCGCCGAGACGGTCGCCGATCAGGCGTGAGCTCAGCGGAATGTAGGGACCGAACACCAGGACGCCGAAGAACACCCAGATGAGGATCACCGACCACATCCAGCTTCGGGAGCGGAACTCCGTCCAGCCCCGGCGCAGGTCGGACATGACCGTCGAGCGCTCCTTGGCCCCGGCGACCGGGGCGACCGGGGCGACCGGGGCCGCCGGGGCGGCCGGGGTGAGCCGGATGAGGGCCAGGCACAGGCCGCTGATCAGGAAGGTTCCCGCATCGGCGGCGTAGACGGCGCCGGGACCGGTCAGCGCCATCAGCAGGCCCGCGAGGACGGGCCCACCGAGCTGGGTGGCCGCGTCGGCGATCTTCAGGGTGCCGTTGGCGCGCTGCGGGTCCCCGGCGACGAGGGGAACCATGCCGTTGACTCCGGGCTGGAACATCGCGGCCGCCGCCCCGGACAGGAACGAGGCGGACAGCAGCAGCCAGAACGGCGGGGTCCCGGTGAAGAAGGCGACGGCCACCGCGGTCTGGGTGAAGATCCGGACGACGTCCGCGCCGACCATCATGGCCCGGGCACCCACCCGGTCGGAGAACACCCCGCCGAACAGCACGAAGATCACAAATGGGGCGGTCCAGACGGCCAGCACGTAGCCGACGCCGGAAACCCCGTAGATCGCGCCAACGGCCAGCGCCGCCGCGACGGGCATCATCGTGTCACCGAGCAACGACACCGTCCTGGCACCGAAATACAGGGCGAAGTCCCTGGTCCAGAGCCTTCCCGGCACGCCGGAGGACTGTTCGCGGTCGAGAAGTGCGGTCATTTCCCAAGCTCCATGGGCGCCCATTCTGGGCGTCCCGGGAGCCGACCGCAGGCGTCCAAAATGACATCATTGGGTAGATTCGTGCCATGAGACACCGCGTGGTCGCCCTGGTCAGCCCGCACCAGGAGATGTACCCGGTGACCTGCGCCTCCGCCGTCTTCGGCTACCACGGCCCCGACATCCCCCAGCACTACGACTTCACACTCTGCGCCGAGCGTCCGGGGATCATCCGGACGACCATGGGCGTCAACGTGGTCGTCGAGCGCGGGCTGGAGGCCCTCGCCGAGGCCGACACCCTTCTCATCGCCGGCTGGTGCGTAGGCCCGGAGATCTCCCCCGAACTCGGCGAGGCGGTCCTCGCGGCCCACACCCGCGGCATGCGGATCATGGCCGTCTGCTCGGGGGTCTACGTTCCCGCGAGTCTCGGCCTCCTGGACGGCCGGACGGCCGCCACCCACTGGGAGCTGACCGCCGATCTCGCCGCCCGCTTCCCCCGGATCCGGCCCGACGCGTCCGTGCTCTATGTCGATCACGGTGACGTGGCCACGGCCGGCGCCTCAGCCACGACCGTCGACCTCTGCCTGAACCAGGTCCGTCGCGAACACGGCGCGGCTCTGGCCATGCGGATCGGCCGGCAGCTGTCGGCCGCACCGCACCGGGAGGGCTGCCAGCGCCAGTACCCCGAGCTGCCGACCACCGGCCCGGTCCCCGGCTCGCTCGCCCCGCTGCTCGACTGGATCATCGCCAACCTGGACGACCCCCTGACGGTCGAGGACATGGCGGCCCGCTCCGGTCTCTCCCGCCGGACCCTCAGCCGTCACTTCACCGACCAGCTCGGCGTCTCCCCCGGCCGCTGGCTGCTCGACCGCCGCATGGCCGGCGCCCGCGCCCTCCTCGAGGAGACCGACCTCTCCGTCGAGACGATCGCCCGTCGTGTCGGCCTGTCCTCGGCGGTGAACCTGCGCCGCCACTTCCACGCCGCGCTGAACACCACGCCCGCCGCCTACCGGCGCTCCTTCCGCTGACGGCGGCGGGCCTCCCGCCGACGGTGACGGGCACGGAAGCTAACGGAAGTTAACCGCGGCCGAGGTCGTCGATCTCCTTCAGCAGCGCGGCCGCGGAACCGGGCGGGGCGGCGGGGGCCGCCGGGCGGAGGCTCCTGCGGTCGCGGAACAGCCAGCCGCCCAGCACGCCGCCGACGAAGCCGAACAGATGCCCCTGCCAGCTGATGCCCTCCTGCTGCGGCAGCAGGCCGGCGAACTGGTAGGCGAAGCACAGCGCCATGACCACGCCGATCACGATGTCGATCAGGTGCCGGTCGAACGCTCCGCGCACCAGCACGTAGCCGAAGTAGCCGAAGACCACCCCGCTCGCGCCCGCGGTCACACTCCCCGGATCCGAGGTGAACCAGACGCCGAGGCCGCTGGCCAGGATGATGAGCCCGGTCACCCAGAGGAACTTGGCCACTCCCCGGTAGGCGGCCAGGAAGCCGAAGATGAACAGCGGACCGGAGTTGGCCTGGATGTGCTCCCAGTCCCAGTGCAGGAACGGCGCCGACACGATGCCGGGCAGACCGTCCAGGTCCCATGCCTCCACACCGTGCCGACGGCTCAGCATGTAGTCCGCCACCCAGTTGGCAATCTGCACCAGCCAGATGAAGGCCAGGAAGCCGACCATCACCCAGAACGCCTTGCGGGCCTCGGCGACCATGATCTCTGCCGTACGGTCCCTGGCCTCCACGTGGTCCCTCCCTGTTCGTCCGTCCCGGCGGTCCGCGCCCCGGGCGGAGAACAGTATCCGGGCACGAGGTCACGAATACTGGCTCAGAACGCACCTCGGCTCAACCCGGAGGGGGCGAGGACCTCGGCTCAGCCCAGGCGGGAGGCGAGGACCTCGGCACGGGCGAGCTGGACCTCGCGGGCCTTGCGCGCCGCGAAGGTCAGCAGCGGCCGGGCCCAGGCGCGCACCACGAGCGTGTCCTCGACCTCGGTCCCGCCATCCCTGCCGGTCAGCCGGAACCGGTAGTCCAGCCGCACCCCGCCGGGGCTGGTCACCTCGCCCTCCACGGCCTCGTCCGTGCTCCGCAGCGTCACCTTGATCAGGTTGTCGTACTTCACGACGCCGAAGAACCTGAACCGCTCGACCGAGACGTAGCGGGTCTCGTTCTCGCCCTGCTCGATGTCCCGGACCGCGATGACCAGCGGCGAGAGTCCCACGTAACTCTGCGGCTGGCTGAGGTGCGCTCGCAGCGCCGCCGGGCTGTTCCGTACATGAAAGGTGTTGCGCAGTGTAACTCTTGGCATACTTCGCCCCCATTCGAAGATCTTTACGGGGAGACACTAACGGCTCCGGGCATGGCGAATCCGGATGTTGCTCATCTCGCATGGGGGGATCGGGACCGCGAGACGACTCCCGGCCCGAGGGTGTCCCACCCGTCCGCAGGTGGCCGAGCAGGGGCGGGCCCGCCGCGCCTGATGCGCCGATAGGTGTTTCTTGGCCGCCACATGGGTAACACAGGTGATCAAGAGCAGAAAGGGAGCGGCCCTGTGAAGAGAGTTCAGATCGTCCAACGTCCGCGTCCACCACGTAAGCCCGTCTCGCTCGACCTCCGGACGCCCTCCGGCCGGATTCTCCCCTTCTGACGGTCAAGCCGTTCCCAGCGCTCCCGAGAGATCCTCGGCGTACAGCCAGCCGGTGGCCCTCTCGTAGAAGTGCCTGAAGACGATCGGCATGACCAGTTCGTTGATCCGGCGGCTGATCGGCCCCGCCGTCTTGGCGTCCCGGTTCGCGCTCGCGGTCCTGGCCATCTTCGCCACCCGGGCCCTGCGCTCACGGTCGTAACGGGCCAGGGCGGCGACCACCGAATCCTCCTCCCGTACGGCTCTCGCCAGGACGACGGCGTCCTCGACGGCCATGGAGGCGCCCTGTCCCGCCCCCACCGGGTGCGCGGCGTCCCCGACGAGCACAGTCCGCCCGTCCTGCCAGACCGGCACCTCGGCCAGCACGTGGTGCAGTGTCGGACGGTGCAGCCTGACCGCCGCCCCCAGGACAGCCGACGGGGCCTCCTCTGAGCGGTACAGCTCCCTCAGCCTCTCCAGACTCGCGTCCGAGGGCTCATCCGGGCTGGAGACCTGGGCCGACCACCAGACCTCCCCGCCCGGCGCGGTGATGTGGATGAAGGCCCCGCTGCGTGCGAAGACCATGTTGAACACGCCGGGTTCGGCCGCGACGCCCCCGGAAACCCGCTCCGAGACCCCGGAGACCGTGTAGATCCCGGCGTAGCGCGGCTCGGGGGCCGCCGGGTCCAGCATCCTCCTGGTGACCGAGCGGATCCCGTCCGCCCCCACCACCAGGTCGGCGCCGGCGACGTCCATCTCAACGTCCGCCCCGGTCATCCCGGACCCGGAGCGCCGCCCGGTGACGACCCCGGCGCCCGCTCCGACCGATCCCGGCTGGAAGCGCCGTCCAGCGACGATCTCGGCGCCCGCGCGGACCGCCGCGGCGCGCAGTTCTCCGACCAGGTGGCCGCGCATGAGCGTCACGCTGTTCAGCGGGTCGCCCGAGAGGCGCCCGCGGGGGACGTCGCCGAGCAGTTTGCCGGAAGCGCCCCACATCCGCTGGCGCGGCACCTCGAACCCCAGCGCGGCCACCGCCTCGGCGCACCCCAGCGCGGCGAGCGCGCGCAGCCCGTTGCCCGCCAGGCCCAGGAACGAGCCGACCTCTCCCCCGGGCTCCTCGTACGCCTCGACGACGGTGACCTCGGCTCCGACCTTCCGCAGCGCGAGCGCGCTCGCCGCGCCGGCCACTCCCCCGCCCACCACGATGGCACGCATGACGTTCTCCTCGACCGAGTTGACTGAATTTAAATTCACCGAATTTCGATTCAGTATGGGCATTGCTAACGTCAGGGGTCAAGGAGGGGAGGCGGATCTATGGGTGTGCGCAAGGCGAGGGCGGCCGAGACCGAGGCCGCGCTGAAAGGGGCAGCCCGCCGTCTTTTCGCGGAGCGCGGCTACCTGAGCACCAAGATCACTGACATCACGGCGGCCGCCGGCCGGGCCACCGGCTCCTTCTACGACCACTTCGCCAGCAAGGAGGAACTACTCCAGGCGCTCCTGCGCGACATGGAGGCCCAGGCCGACGCCGAGATCGGCGTCGACGGCCCCTCCAGGGCTCCGGACGGCCACCCCCGCGACCACGATCTGACCGACCCCGCGCAGCTCCGCGACCACGTCGCCGTCGCCTGGAACGTCTTCCGCGACCATCTCCCGGTCATGGTCGCCCTCTACCAGTCGATGATGACCGAGCCGCTGGGCTCCGGCCGCGCCTGGACCGCCCTCGCCGAGGACACCGCCGTCTTCCGCGACCACCTGGAGTACCTGCGGGAGCGCGGCCACCCCCTGCCCGGCGATCCCTCCCTCGTCGGGGCGGCGATGGGCGCGATGCTGGCGACGTTCGCCTACGCGGTGCTGACCTCGGGCGAGAAGGGGCCGGGGATCAGCGACGACGAGGCCGTCGACACCCTCACCCGCCTTCTCCTCCACGGCCTGGCGGGACCGGCCGCCGGCCGCTGAGCCCCCGTGTGGCATGATCACGATCGTGCGTTACATCGTGATCGGGGCGGGGGCCGTCGGCGGGACCATCGGCGGGCGGCTCTTCCAGGCGGGCCACGACGTCCTCCTCGTCGCCCGCGGCGCCCACCATGACGTGCTCCGGCGCGACGGCCTGCGCCTGATCACCCCCGACTCCGCCCAGACGCTCGGCGTCCCGGTGACACGCGATCCGGTACGGCTCCGCGACGGCGACGTGCTGGTCCTGGCGGTCAAGTCACAGGACACGGTCGCCGCGCTCGACCCCTGGCCCCGGAACGCGCCGGTGGTGTGCGCGCAGAACGGCGTGGCCAACGAGCGCACGGTGCTGCGGCGCTTCGAGCGGGTGTACGGCATGTGCGTCTGGCTGCCCGCCTCCCACCTGGAGCCCGGGGTCGTGGCGGCCTACGGGGCCCCGAAGTCGGGCCTGCTCCAGCTCGGCCGCTACCCGCACGGCACCGACGCGCTGTGCGAGCGGATCGCCGCAGACCTGTCGGGGAGCATGTTCACCGGCACCGCCGTACCGGACGTGATGCGCTGGAAGTACGCCAAGCTGCTGGGGAACCTGGGCAACGCCTACGAGGCGCTCTGTGGTCGCGCGCCCGGCCATGAGCAGATCATGAAGCGGGTGCGCGCCGAGGGCCGGGCCGTACTCGACGCGGCCGGGATCGCCTACGCCTCCCCCGAGGAGGAGCGCGAGCGGCGCGGCGCGCAGGTCGAGGTCCGGCCGATCGAGGGAGTGGAGCGCGGCGGCGGCTCCTCCTGGCAGAGCCTGGCCCGCTCCAGCGGCTCGATCGAGGCCGACTACCTCAACGGCGAGATCGTCCTGCTCGGCCGCGAGCTCGGCGTCCCGACCCCGGCCAACGAGGTCCTGCGCCGTGAGGCCGACCGCGCGGCCCGGGAGCGTCTGTCCCCCGGCTCCATGTCGCCCGAGGCCCTCGCCGCCCTCATCGACGCCGAGGACCGCCGGACCGGTCCCGCCCCGGCCTGAGGGCGGGCGGGGAGATCAGGAGAACGGGCTCTTCGGGCGGTCCTGCAGGACCCCGTCCACGTAGATGTCGACCTTCTCGTTGTAGAAGGCGATCAGCCCGGCGATGCGCTGGCTCTCCTCCAGTGGGGTCCGGTAGGACCAGGCCAGGTCCGCGTGCCCGTTGACGGACCAGTACTCCGCCCGCCCCTTGTACGGGCAGCGGCTCACCGTGCCGGTGGGGGTGAGCAGGTCGAGCCGGACGTCGGTCTTGGGCAGGTAGTAACGCGGCGGCAGACCGGTCTCGAACAGGATGCGGGCGTGGCGGGAGTCCGCCACGGTCGCCCCGTCGACCTCGACCCGGATGTGGCGGGAGGAGGGCAGGATGTCCACCCGCGAGTACGGGTCGCGGGGGTGGACGTAGACCTCCTCGTCCTCCTCGAACCAGGCGTCCATGGCTTCCCACTCCAGGCGCACGTATCCGCGCAGTTCCTCGATCGGGGAGTCGGGGTAGGCCAGCGCGGCGTCGGCCACGTCCCCGATGTCGTAGAGGATCCCCTCGCCGCGGCTGGGTGATCGTTTGGTCCCGCCGTTGGGCTTGAGCTCGGCGGTGACGTCGTCACGGGGGATGTAGTAGGCCGGGTAGTAGGGGATCTCCCAGACCAGCAGCGGGCGGACGGTGTCGGCGACCGCCCTGCCGCCGAGGAAGGCCCGCACTCTCTTGGCCGACGATTCGATCCGGACGCGTCCACGAGTGATCGGCTCCATTCCCCCGCCAACCCCGCCCCGGCCCCCGCTATTCCCTTCGGGAGTGCAACGCTCAGATGCGGAAAGCCACCAGCAGATCCTCCGGTGTCCAGGCCGCGTCCAACGGGAGTCCCGGCTCGAACCCGGCCCTGGACACCGCGACTTTGGGGGTGTCGACGTCCACGCCCGGTACGGACGCCGAACCTCGGACCAGTTCGTCGTAGTCGTGCCGGTCGAAGGGGCGGGCATCGAGCCACTTGATCGACCCGGTGAAGTGGACTCGGCCCGCGACGGGCTCCCGGTCGGCTCCCACGAGATCGATCTCCGGGTTGTTCTGCCGATTCCACCATCCGCCCACGACCTCGGTGTCAGGCCATTGGTCGTCCGGCAGCCTCCTGGCCAGGCAGTCGCGCACGATCGGTTCCACGGCGCGACCCCGCCAGCTCGTCCACGAACGCTCGATCCGCCGCAGGGCGAGATCCGGCCGGCCGCGCTCGCTGTCGGCGACGGCACGCTGGAGGAAGGCGAGCCAGAAGCGAAGGTAGGAGTCGGCCACCCGGTACCGCTTGTTCCTGGTGTCCGGTCGACCGGAGAGAGGAAGATCCGCCGCCACCACCCGCTTGGCGATCAGGTTGGTGAGGATCGGTGACAGGGTGCCGGAGGGCAGCGGCGTCGCGCCTCCCACAGCGGCCGCGATCGCGGCGAAGGTACGTTCCCCCGTCCCGATGGCCTCCAGCACGGTCCGCGCGTGGGTCGCCGACGGAAACTCCCCGAGCAGCGACAGCTCTCCGGCGGCGAGGAGCGGCGACAACGGGGTGGCGAGACTGGCGCGCAGGAAATCGACCCTGGTCATGCCCGGTTCCCAGGAACGGACCACCTCGGGGAAGCCTCCGGTGATGAGCAGCGCGTCCACGGCGTCGGCCGCGGCCAGCCCGGTCATGTCGGCGACATCATGCAGATCGAGTGGTCTCAGGGTCATATGGGCGGCCCGGCCGAAGAACGGGCGTCCATACTCCTGCAGGGACTCCATCACGGACAGATCACTTCCGACCAGGATCAACAGGATCGGCCGGGTGGACAGATGCCTGTCCCAGACCGTCTGCAGAGCTCCCTCGAACTCCGTGTCCTGCTCCATCAGCCAGGGAATCTCGTCGAGAACGACGATGCACGGAGTCCCATCACCCGCCGCCAGCGCCAGGGCGCGGAGTGCGTGATTCCAATCCGGCGGCATGGCCCCGCGGATGAGCTCGCCCTCTGCCAGCCCGGAGCAGGCGACGGCCTCGGCGAAGTCGTTTCGTTCCGCTGCCGGGCTCCGTCCTCTCGTCGCCTGGAAGATGACGTACGGCAGACCGGAGCGATCACAGAACTCCTGAACCAGACGCGACTTGCCCACTCGCCTGCGGCCGGTGACGATCACCGCCTGCCCTCGCGTTCCCCCTTTGCCCTCCACAACGAGACGCAGCTGCCTGCCGAGACGGTCAAGATCGGAAGCCCTGCCGGTAAAGTCCATCGCTCCCACCTAAGTAAGATTCCATCTTACTTAGATCTAATCTACATTACCTCAATCGATGTAAGCAGCCACCTAACGTTCCTTGCCTCACACAACGTCCCCGACGTGGGCGTCGGCGACGTCCACGTCGGTGACACCTGTGTCGGCGACATGCGTGTCGGCTACGTCGAGGTCGGTGACGGTTTCGGGCACACACGGATCTTCTGAACATCCCGGCTCCTGACGGCCGCAGGCCGGCACCCCGGGAGCGGCGAGCGCTCGATACCCCCTTGCCAAAGCGGCGGAAACCGGAGAGGTTGGGCCCGGCCGGTCGGCGTGCCGACGCGCGCCCCGGCCCGACGCCCCCTGCCGGAAGGATCTCGATGACCGATTCGACGTCGCACGTCACCGCCCCCGCCCCGAAGCGCGGGCCCGTCCTCGACCCCGCTCTCGGCGACTATCTGCTCACGCACTCCTCTCCCGCCGACGACCTGCTCCGCGAACTCGCCGAAGAGACCCGCCGGGCCACCGGCGGCGCGGCCGGGATGCAGGTCTCCCACGACGAGGGCGTCCTGCTGAACATGCTCGTCCGGATGTCCGGCGCCCGCCGTGCCGTCGAGGTGGGCGTGTTCACCGGCTACTCCTCCATCTGCATCGCCCGCGGCCTGCCCGAGGACGGTCACCTGCTCGCCTGCGACGTCAGCACCGAGTGGACCTCCATCGCCCAGCGTTACTGGGAGCGCGCGGGCGTGGCCGGGCGCATCGAGCTGAAGATCGCCCCGGCGATCGAGACGCTGCGGGCGTTCCCCGCCGAGCCGGAGATCGACTTCGCCTTCATCGACGCCGACAAGACCGGTTACCCCGCCTACTACGAGGAGCTGGTCCCGCGGCTGCGTCCGGGCGGCCTCGTCGTCCTGGACAACGTCTTCCTCGGCGGCCGCGTGTTCGACCCCGCCTGCCGGGACGAGGACGCCGTCACCATGCGCCGCATGAACGAGATCACGGCCGGCGACGAGCGGGTGGACTCGGTGATGCTGCCCGTGCGCGACGGCGTCACGATCGCCCGCAGACGCTGACCTCCTCACAGGTTTTCCTCGGGAATCCGGCCGTTCCGCAGAGCCTCCCCGGGCATGCTGAGGGGATGCGGCGGATGGCGAAGATGCGGGTGGCGGTCGCGACCGCCGGAGTCTGTCTCCTGGCGGCGTGCACCGCGGATCCCACGGCGGCCCGGGCGCCCTCACCGGTGCCTGAGCGCACGGCGGCGTCCGCCTCCCCGACCGCGCCGGGCCGTACCGCAGCCCAGGACGCGGCCCAGGACGCGACCCCGGCCCCGCGGGCCACCGGGGAGGTCGCGCAGGCCCCGGAGTGGAAGGCCGCGCCCGATCCCGGGCTCTCGGGGAGCGCCGCCCTGGTGGACGTGGCGGCCGGCGGGCCCGGGGACGTGTGGGCCGTCGGCTACCAGGACAGCGCCGAGGACCGGGAGGGGTCTCCCGCCGTCGTCCGATGGGACGGGACGCGATGGCGTGAGGTGCCGGTGGGCGAGCGGGACCTGTACCACGTGGAGGGCGTCAGCGTGGGCGGCCCGGACGACGTGTGGATCGTCGGCAACGGTGAGACCGCCGTCGCGGCGCGCTGGAACGGGCGGCGGTGGACGTGGGAGCGGCCGTTCGGGATCGCGCACGACTACCGGTTCACCGACGTCGCGGTCTCCGGCGGACGGGCGTGGTTCACCGCGAACACCCCGTCGGGGACGGTGGTCCTGGAGTGGGACGACGGCGAGTTCCGCAACGCCTACCAGAGCGGCGGGACCCTGCGGGCGATCACCGTGAAGGACGGGCACGTCTGGGCGGTCGGGGGCGACGAGTCGGGACCGATGGTCCTGCACGGCACCTCCACCGTGTGGGAGGCCTTCCGGATCCCGGACATCCCCGGCGGCAGGCTGAACCGGGTCTGGCAGATCTCGCCGTCCGACGTCTGGGCGGTGGGTGAGATCGCGACCGGCTCCCCCGACGTGTACGGCGACCGCCCGGCCGAGCCGCTGGCCCTGCACTGGGACGGCTCCCGCTGGACGCGCGCGGAGCTGCCGGTCTCCCGGGGCGCGCTGCACGGGGTCACCGCGTTCGACGGCGACGACGTCTGGGCCAGCGGAGTGGACGCCGACCACTCGGGCCAGCCGCTCCTGCTCCACTTCGACGGGACCCGGTGGACCGCCCGGTACGGCCCGCTGCTGCGGCCGTACGAGGAGGACCAGCAGTACGACGTGTCCGACGACGTCGGGCACACCGGCATCGCCGGGGTCCCGGGCACCGGGACGGTGTGGGTCGTCGGCTCGGTCGGCTGGGGGGACGCGGAGGCCGGCTTCACACTGCGCCGGTGATCCGGGCCGCCTCCGGAGACGAATCTGAGACAGGAGGTCTCAAAAAACGGACGAAATAGGCAGCCGAATGGCGTAGTCTCTCCCAAACTCCAACAAACGGGAGTAGGACGTGAAAAAGGTTCAAATCCTGCAGAAGCCTCGGCCGCCCCGCCAGCCCGCCCCCCTCGACCTGCGCACGCCCTCAGGGCGGCCGCTCCCCTTCTGACGGGACCGGGACGAGGGTCACGACGGGGACGAGAGCCACGGGGAAGCGGCGGCCCCCACGGGAGCGGACGGCCACGGACGGCCGGTCGCACCGGTTCCGACCGGCGCGGGCGGTCTCGCACGCCGCGCCGGATCCCACCGGCCGGGCGACGGCACAGCGAGTCCCATTTGTAAGCCCGATGTAAGTGATCCGAAAGCGGACCCCCCTACCTTCTGAGCGTCACAGTTTGCTCTGAAAGGCAAGGCAATGTTCCGCCTTATCTCTTCCCGCCGTATCGCCGTCACCGTTGCGGGAGCCGCACTCCTCTCCCTGACCGCCGCCTGCGGCGCCGGCGCCAACTCCTCCATCTGCAGCGAAGCCCCGTGGACGAAGCTCACCCAGGAGTACACCACCGCCGTGACCGGCGCCGGCGGCGACCTCAACAAGTACAACGAGGCCAACCAGAAGTTCGCCTCCGACCTGAAGAAGCTGGCGGGCGAGGCCGAGGGCGACCTGGCCACCGCGCTCAACAACTTCGCCACCGCGATCGGCAACGTGAAGATCGACGCCAACGACCCGACCTCCGCCACGGCCGCCGTCCAGGAGCTCGGCACGAAGACCCAGGAACTCCAGAGCGAGCTGGTCAAGGCCTGCTCCTGACGGAATCACCGGGTCCGCGTCACGGCGGGGACCCGGTGCGTCTCCCTGACGGGACTCCATGAATCTCGTGCCTCCGGTGGGGCGGAGTCACGACCGGGCACGACCGCCGCACCGCCTGCCGGGGGGGCAGCGCGGTTCGGCGGTCGCGTCCGCTCCCCGGGCCCCGGTCACCGCCTGATCGCGCGGGCCTGTTCGTAGCAGCGGTCGAAGCCCTCCAGTACGGCGGGCCAGGAGCTGGCGACCGGCTCGGTCTCCCGGTTGTGCGCGGCGATCGACTCGCGCAGCTCACGGTCACGGGCCAGCCGGGCGACCGCGGCCACCAGGTCGTCGAAGCTCCGCCCGAGCAGGCCCTCCTTGCCCTGGTGGACGAAGTCGGCCACGCCGCTCTGCGCCCGCGCCACCACCGGGACCCCGGCCGACCTGGCCTCCAGCGCCGCCAGCCCGAACGACTCGCGGGGCGCGGGGGCGACGAACACGTCCGCCGAGGCGAGGACCTCCCGGATCTGCTCGCGGCTGTACCGGCCGGGCAGGCAGACCCATCCCTCCATCCCGTTGGCCCGCAGGTAGCGCTCCATCTGCGCCCGCGCCGGGCCGTCCCCGACGATGGTGGCCCGCAGCGGCACCTCGGACGGCACCCGGGCACGGGCCTCCTTCAGCAGCCGCAGCAGGCGGATCGGGTGCTTGCGCGGCGCCAGCCGTCCCACGGCCACGACGTGCACCGCCTCCCGGCCCGCCGTCTCATGGTCCACCGCCTCATGGTCCACCGCCTCATGGTCCGCCGCTTCCCCCGTCGCCGTGCCGTCCGGTACGGTCCCGGCCGCCGCGGCGCCCCGCGTGTGCCGTACCGGCGCCTCCGCGGGACGCCAGCCCGGCACGTCGAGACCGTTGGAGACCACGTGCACCGGCACGCCGGGACCGGCCACGGCGCGGATCGGGCGGGCGGCGGCCCCGCTCACCGCGGTGCCCACGAGCTTCCAGCGTTCCCACCCGAACAGCAGGCGCAGTCCCCGGTAGACCCCGGAGGTCACCGGGTCCCACATGCTGTGCACGGTCACGACCACGGGCAGCCGGGCCCGCGCCGCCGCGCGCACGCCCATCCAGGCGAACGGCGAGACCGCGCCCGTGTGCACGTGCACCACGTCGGGCCGCCGGGCCGTCATCAGCCGGAGCAGGTGCCCCGTCCCCGTCGGATGGACCGGCAGGTCGAAGGGGAGTTTCGCGACGATCCGGTGCACCCCCGGCAGGGGTTCTCCCGGGGTCGCGGTCGCCACCTCGACTTCGTGGCCCGCCTCGCGCTGCATCCGGATGAGATCGGCGACCTGCACCTCGATCCCGCCCAGGCGGGGGAGGTAGCAGTCGCTGACGTGGAGGATCCTCACGCTGCCAGGGTAGCCCCGCATGAGATCATGCTTGCGTGGCCGCTTCCCCGACGTCCCGGCCCCCCGGGACCGCAGTCTTCTTCCACGCCCATCCCGACGATGAGGCCCTGCTGACCGCGGGCACCATGGCCATGCTCGCCGCCGAAGGGCACCGGGTGGTCCTCGTCGTGGCCACCTCCGGCGAGCGCGGGCAGGCCGACATCTCGCCCGGCGAGGCGCTGGGCGAGGCCCGCATGGCGGAGCTGCGCAAGTCCGCCGCCGCGCTGGGCTGCTCCCGGGTGGTCAACCTCGGTTACGGCGACTCGGGACTGGCGCCCGGCGGCGGGATCGCCGAGGACCGGCCGCCGAACGCCTTCATCGACGCCGACGGCGAGGAGGCCGCCCGCCGGCTGGCCGAGATCCTCACCGAGGAGGAGGCCGGCCTGCTGACGATCTACGATCCCGCCGGGGGGTACGGCCACCCCGACCACGTCCAGGTGAACCGGGTCGGCAGCCGGGCGGCGGAGATCGCGGGAACCCCGATCGTGCTGGAGGCCACGGTCAACCGCGACCCGCTGCTGCGCGGCCTGAAGCTGGTCGGCCGGTTCTATCCGCAGCTGGACACACGGGCCTTCGAGCGGGCCTACGCCTCCGGCGGGGAGATCACCCACCGGGTGAACGTGCGCCGCTTCGCCCGGCAGAAGCGGGCGAGCATGGCCGCCCACGCCACCCAGGCCACCGGCGCCGACACCCGCACCCTGGGCGTGATGCTCAAGATCCCCCACCCCCTCTACCGCCTGGTCTTCGGCACCGAGTGGTACGTCCGGCGCGGCCTGCCGTCCGGCACCAGGCTGAGGCACCCCTTCGAAGTTCCTCCCCAAGGATGAGCTCCGGACCGGCACACTTGGTCCAGGGGGTTACATGAAGAACAGATGGGTCCAGATCGGACTGTCGGCCGTCTCGCTGGGCCTGGCTGCCACGCTCGTCGTCTTCCTGCCGCAGATCGTGCGGGAGCTGACCGGCAAGACGGTCTCCTGGACCGAGATCGGCGCCCGGTTCGCCGCGCTGAACTGGCAGACGGTCGCGTTGATGACCGCCGTCTGGCTGGCGAGCCTGCTGGCCTACACGTTCGTGCTGACCGCCTCCCTGCCCGGGCTGAGCCACCCGCAGGCCCTGACCCTGAACGCCGCCGGCAGCGCGGTGAGCAACCTGCTCCCCTTCGGCGGCGCGGCCGGGGTCGCGCTGACCTTCGCGATGACCAAGGGGTGGGGCTTCCCAGCCCGCGCCGTCGTGGTCTCCACGCTGGCCAGCGGCATCTGGAACACCCTGTTCCGGTTCATCCTGCCCGCGGTGGGCATCGTCGCGCTCCTCGCCAGCGGGCAGGCGCTCAACCCGGCGGTCGTCAGCGCGGGCTGGGCGGGAGCCCTGTCCATCCTCGTCCTGGTCGCCGTGGTGACCGCCGCCCTCTACTGGGACCGCGCCGCCGTCCTGCTCGGCCGCGCCCTCGACGCCCTGGCGCGGCTGGCGCCCGGCAGGCTCCGCCCCGCCGAGCACGCCGCCTCGGGGGCGCTGGAGCGGCTGCGCGCCGACACCTCGACGGTCGTGCGGGGCCGCTGGCCCGGCCTCACCCTGGGCATGGTCTCCTTCCTGGGGTTCCAGTGGCTGATCCTGATCTGCTGCCTGCACGCGACCGGCGCCTACCCGGGCCTGGCCCAGTCGATCGCGGCCTTCGCCCTGTCGCGGGTGCTGACCACCGCGGTGGTCACCCCGAGCGGGGCCGGGATCATGGAGGCCGGGACGGTCGGCGCACTGGTCTTCTTCGGCGCTCCGTCGGATTCGGCCACCGCCGCGGCACTGCTCTTCGGGTTCTGGACCTACACTGTCGAAATCCCCTTCGGTGGTCTGGCGCTGGGCGCGTGGGCATTCCTGAGGCGGCGCGAGGGCGCAGCCTCAGCTCCCGTCAAGGAGCCGGTCGGCCGGTAGGGGTGCGTGCGGGTCCTCCCCGGAGAGCGTCGCGGGCACCCCCGGGGATGCTCATACCAGGCCAGATTGGGAAAGACCTTGTGCGCAATTCGAAAGCCCGCATACCGTGGCGGCTGACATGGTGGCGTTCCGGGTTCTCGGGCCGGTCGAGGCGTACTCCGGTGACGACGCGCTCGACCTGGGCGGGCTGCGGCAGCGTGCCGTCCTCGCCCGGCTGCTCGTCGCCCGCGGACAGGTCGTGCCGGTCGACACGCTTCTCTACGACCTGTGGGACGACGACGCCGCCAAGGGCGCCCAGTCGGGCCTGCAGGTCTACATCTCCCGCCTGCGCCGGGTCCTGGAGCCCGGCCGCCCGCGCGGGGGCCCCAACCGGCTGCTGGTGACCGTCGCCTCCGGCTACGCGCTGCGCATCGCCCCCGACCAGGTCGACGCGCTCCGCTTCGAGACGCTGGTCCGCTCCGCCGGGGAGCACCTGGAGGGCGACGATCCGGCCTCCGCCCGGGTGGGCCTGGAGAAGGCCCTGGGCCTGTGGCGCGGCACCCCGTACTCCGACTTCGCCGACCAGCCGTGGGCCGAGGCCGAGGTGAACCGGCTGACCGAGCTGCGCCTGGTCGCCCGCGAGCGGCACGCCGACACCGGCCTGCGCCTGGGCATGCCCGCCGAGGCGGTGCCCGACCTGGAGGCCCTGACCACCGAGCACCCGCTCCGCGAGGAGGGCTGGCGCCTGCTCGCGCTGGGCCTGTACCGCTGCGGGCGCCAGGGCGACGCGCTGGCCGCGCTGCGCAAGGCGCGCACGATCCTCGCCGACGAGCTCGGCATCGATCCCGGTCCCGTCCTGCGCAAGCTGGAGTCCGACATCCTGGCCCAGGATCCCGGCCTGCAACTGCCCGTCCCGCAGCGGCAGCAACGTCCCGCGGTGGTCGCCGACACCTGGCCGCCCCGGCCCACCGTGGTCCCGGTGGAGCCGCCGCCGCTGGAGCCCGAGCCGTTCGTCGGCCGGGACGCCGAGCTCGACCGGCTGGTCACCGCCGCCGGCCGGGCCGCCCGCTTCACCGCGGCGGTGCTCAGCGGCGACGCCGGCGCGGGCAAGACCACGCTGGTCCGCCAGCTGACCAAGCGGCTGTCCGCCGACGGCTGGACCACCGCCTCCGGCGCCTGCCCCGACAGCAGCGCCACCCCGCCCGGCTGGGCCTGGGTCGAGATCCTGCGCACCCTGACGGCGCTGACCGGGGCCGGGGAGTACGCCCCCCTGCTGGCCCCGCTGCTGGACGACACGGCGCCCGTCGCCGACGACGACCAGGCCTCCGGCGGCTTCCGGCTGCACCGGGCCGTCGGCGGCTACCTGGCCTCGGTGTCCAGGGAGACCCCGATCCTGCTCACGCTGGAGGACCTGCACTGGGCCGACGACCAGACGCTCGCCCTGCTGCGCGCGCTGCCGAGCCTGCTGGCCGGCAGCCGGGTGCTGCTGGTGGTCACCTGCCGCGACAGTGAGCTGACCGACCAGCAGGCCGACGTGCTGGCCGCGCTGGCCAGGCTCGGCCCGGTCCGGGTCGCCCTGTCCGGCCTCGACCCCAAGGCGGTGGCCGAGCTGGTCCGGGCGACCTGCGTGCGCGAGGTGGACGAGCAGGCCGTCGAGACCATCGTCGAGCGCACCCACGGCAACCCCTTCTTCGTCCGTGAGACCGTGCGCCTGCTCGACGCCGAGGCGACCAGCGGCCGCGCCACGGCCGCCGAGGTGATCTCCGGGGTGCCCTCCGGGGTCCGCGACGTGCTGCGGCGGCGGATCTCCCGGTTGCCCTCGGACGCCCAGCAGATCCTGCTCCAGGCCGCGGTGATCGGCCGCGACGTCGACGTGGACGTGCTGGTGGAGGTGGCCGGCGACGAGGACGCGGTGGTCGACGCCGTCGAGGCCGCGCTGCTGGCGGGCCTGGTCACCGAGCCGGGCCCCGGCATGCTCCGCTTCGACCACGACCTGGTCCGCGACACGCTCTACTCCGACGCCTCCCGGCTGCGCCGCTCCCGGCTGCACGCCGCGGTGGCCGCGGCGATCGAGCGCAGGAACCCCGGGGACGTGGCCGCGCTCGCCCACCACTACGACGCGGCCGGCACCACCGAGACCGCCGTCAAGGCGGTGCGGTACGCCGGCCTGGCCGCCGAGCAGGCCGAGCGCCGCTTCGCCCACCGGGAGGCGGCCACCCTGTGGGAGCAGGCCATCTCGGCCTTCGACCGCTCCGGTGTCACCCAGACCCAGGAGACCGCCCGCGAGCGGCTCCAGCTCACGCTCCGGCTGATCAAGGCCCTGGCCCTCTGCGGCGACATGGCCGCGGCCCGCAGGCGGCGGCGCGAGGCGATGGAGGCGGCCCGGCCGCTCGGCGACCTGGAGCTGACCGCCCGGGTGGCCGCGTCGCTGGCCGTACCGCACAAGGGCATGGCCCGCGACTTCACCCGCACCGCGTGGGAGATCGTGGACGTCGCCGAGCAGGCGCTGGTCGAACTGCCCGCCGCCGAGCAGTCACTGCGGGCGAGCCTGCTGGCCACGGTCGCGCTGGAGCTGGAGGGCTCGGCCACGTCCCGGGGCGAGCAGGCCTCGCTGGAGGCCGAGGAGCTGGCCCGCAGGACCGGTGACCCCGCGCTGCTGGCGACCGCGCTGAGCGGGCGCCTGCGCCAGTCGTACGGCGTCACGCCGGTCGGCGAGCGGGAGCTCATCGGCCGGGAGCTGCTGGAGGTCGGCAAGGCCAGCGGCCAGGTCGCGGTTCAGGCGCTGGCCCACCTGGTGCTGATGGAGTGCGCGGCCGCCTCGGGCGCGTTCGCCGAGGCAGACGCGCACGTCGCCGCCGCCGAGCAGCTGGCCAGGCAGTACGGCCTGTCCGCGCCGGCCGCCGTCGGCGCCTGGTACGCCGGGCAGCGCCTGATGATCGCCGGGGACTTCACCGGCGCGGAGCGCGCCTACCGGGAGGCGGCCCGGCTGACCGCCCGGGCCGGGATGCTGGAGGGCCGCCAGGACCTGCCGCTGATCACCGCGTTCTGCCTGCACCTGGTCAACGGCCGGGCCGCGGAGATGGTCGAGCCGCTGGGCGAGGCCCACCAGCGCGGCGCCAAGTGGACGCTGGACGCCTACGCCGTGGCCCTGGCCTCGGCCGGGCACATGCGCGACGCCCGGGCGCTGCTGGCGGTCAAGACGCCGGTCCGGCCCGACTTCCTGTACGAGCTGGCGATGATCTGGCGGGCGCTGGCCGGCATGCTGCTGGACGACCGGGAGCGGATGACCGAGGCCTACGACACGCTGAAGCCGTTCGCCGACCGGATCGCGGGGGCGGGCACCGGGGTGGTCGCCCTCTGGCCGGTCGCGCTGACACTCGGCGACCTGGCACTCCGGCTGGGCTTCGCCGATGCGGTGAAGCCCCACTACGACAAGGCCCTGGAGGTGGCCCGCCGGGTCGGCGTGCCCCGATGGGTGGAGGCGGCCCAGCGCTCGCTCGGCGAGGGGACCGGCGGCTGACACCGCGCGGGACGGCTGACACCACGCGGCTCGGCACGGGCCGGGCCGCGAGGTCAGCAGCTGACCTGGAACTTCTCGCTGAGCAGGACGTCCCCGCCGTCGACCGAGAGCTTCACCCGGTACCAGCCGGGGTTGTTGACGATCCGGGGCTCCCACTCGACCGTCCGGCTCCGGCCGGTGAAGCCCGAGCCGGAGGCCATGTAGACGCGCCAGCTCTTGCCGGAGACGCTCCAGCGCTCGAGGCGCCAGCCGTACGAGACGGTCTTCTCGGGGTCGGCGTTCTCGATCACGCTCTGCACCCGGTAGGGCTTCGCGCAGCCCTGGGTGTCGGTGATCGCGCCGACGGTGACCGTGCCCGCCGCCGGAACGGTGCCGGTCGTGACCGGGACCGACTCCGCGGACAGGGTCACCGTCTGCACCGGGGCGCCCGCGGCCGCGTTCGCCCGGGCCTCGCCGGAAGCGTCGCGGGACGCTTCCACCCCCACGTAGGCCCCGGTGAACGCGAGTGTGGCGACCAGCAGCTTCACGACGCTCCCGGCCCCACTCGCCAGTACCGGCGTGACACTGCTTCGCGGTCTCATGACACACACCTTCCTTCGTCACTCATATGTGTACGGCGGAAGGGTTGACCTTCGCTTGCGGCGCACTTGCAGCCGTGCTGCGACCGAAGATGAGGTAAGCCTGGCCTAATATCTAGTATCAGTTGACCGAGTGATCCTGGCGGTGGTGTGCGGTGACGCGATACGTTTCGGCGGCTATCCCCGATCCCACCTCCCCCGCGGTCCTGATCCCCTTCCTGCTGGGCATGGTCGGGCTCTTCATCGCCTTCCAGGTCTACTACTGGGTCGGCCACAAGCTCGGTCCCAGGATCTACGCCTCCCGCCTGGGCAGGAGGGTCGGCGACGAGAGGATCCGCAAGGCCGAGGGGTTCGTCGCGCGCTGGGGCGCCCTGGCGGTCTACGGGTGCTTCTGGGTGCCCGGCGTACGGCACTCCCTGCCCTGGGTGGCCGGGGTGCTGAAGATCTCCTACCCGAAGTACGTCGCAGCCAGCGCGCTCGGCTGCCTGACCTGGTGTCCCGTGACATACTTCGGGCTCTACTCGGTCATCTGGGGCTGGCTCGCGCTCGCCGGGCGCTCGCCCCTCGCGGCGGGGGTGACGGCCGCGGTCGTGGTCGCGGCGCTGGCGGTGTTCGTACGGCGCCGCCGCGCGGCGACCGCGAAGACCGCGTCCTCCTCCGCCGAGGACGCGCCCGCTCCGGCGAAGGGTTCGCCCCTCTCCGGCCCGCAAGAGTGATTCCTCACGATCCGACCCCTGCGACACGGATACCAATATTTCGATAGCCGCGCCCCCAAGAAGCGAGCCTTCACGGTGAGTTCTGCCACGATGATCCGCATGCATAACGGGGGAATCCGCCTTCTCGCCTGTGCCGTCCTGACCGGTGCGACCCTCCTGGTCTCCGGGTTCGCCCCGCCGGCCCACAGCGCGCCTGCCCGCCGCACACCCGTCCACACCCCCGCGCCCGAACCCGCCGCACCCACCGTGCACGCCCGCGCGGCCTACCTGGTCGACACCACCACAGGAACGGTCCACCTCAGCAGGCGGGCCACCGAGCGGGTGCCGATCGCCAGCCTGACCAAGATCATGACGGCCTACGTCGTGCTGCGGGAGGCCCGGCTGAGCGACGTCGTCACGGTCAAGAAGCTGGACGTCCGGCACGCCAGGCGGAACGACGCCACCCACGCCTCCCTGCGCGCCGGGGAACGCCTGACCGTCCGCGACCTGCTCCACGGCGTGATGCTCCCCTCCGGCGCGGACGCCACCCACGCGCTGGCCCGCGTCTACGGCCCCGGCCAGGCCAGGTTCGTGGCCAAGATGAACGCGGCGGCCCGCTCCCTCGGGCTGGAGGACACTCGTTACAGCAACGCCGACGGGCTGCCCAAACCCCGGGGCGGCGGTTACTCCACAGCCTTCGACCAGGCGAAACTGGCCGACGTGGTGCTGCGCGACCGGGTGTTGTCGGCCATCGCCGCCGAGGACCGGTACACCGTGCGCAAGACCCGGGTACACCGCGCTCACGCCTGGACCAACACCAACAAGCTGCTCCGCCGCGTCCCCGGCACCCTGGGGATCAAAACCGGCTACACCCGCGCGGCCGGCTACTGCCTGTCCTTCGCCGCCGACCGCGACGGCCATCGCCTGATCGGCGTCCTGCTCGGCGACCCCAGACCCGAACGGCGCTTCCGCACCGCCGAACGCCTCCTGGAGTGGGCCTCCGCGCAGGCCGCGGCTTACACCGGTGACTTCTGACCACCGGATCACCGCCCGATCACCGCCCGCTGCCGGCGACGGCTCCTTGGGCTCGGGTGCGCGCCGTACCGGCGCACGTCACGTCCTACCGGCGCATCAGGCCGTGGCAGGCGATGGCGGCGGCGGCCACCACGTTGAGGGAGTCGACGCCCAGATCCATCGCCGCCGGGCTCATCGGGATGCACACGGGCTCGTCGGCCTCGTGCAGCCAGCGGGAGGAGAGACCGTCGCCCTCGGAGCCCAGGAGCAGGGCGACCCGGTGGGCCATGGGGACCTCGTCCAGGGGGGTGGCGGACTGGTCGGGGGTGAGGGCCAGGGTCTGGAAGCCCGCGGCGCGGAGCCCGGCGAGGCCGTCGTACCAGTTGTCCATCCGGGCGTACGGGATCGCGAAGACCGCGCCCATGGAGACCTTCACCGATCTCCGGTAGAGGGGGTCGGCGCAGCGGGGGGAGAGGACCACGGCCTCGACGCCCAGGGCGGCGGCGCAGCGGAAGATCGCGCCGACGTTGCCGTGGTCCACGAGGTCCTCCAGGACCAGGACACGGCGGGGCGCCACCGCGTCCCTTTCCGGGGCGGCTTCCTCCGGCGCGCCTGCTCCCGCGGCGGCTCCTTCCGGCGGGCTTCCTCCCGCAGCGGTGACGCCTGCGCGGGTGCCGTTCAGGACCTCCGTCACCGTGGGCAGCGGCCGCCGTTCCATCGAGGCGAGCGCGCCCCGGTGCACCGGGAAACCGGCGATCTCCTCCATCACGTCGTCGTCCACCACGTGGACCCGGTCACCGAGACCGTCCAGGACGTCGGCCAGGGAGGCGGTCCAGCGGCGGGTCAGCAGGACCGAGCGGACCGGATAACCGGCGGAGACCGCCCGGCGGATCACTTTCTCCCCCTCGGCGATGAAGAGTCCGTGCTCGGCTTCCAGGCTCTTGCGGAGTTCGACGTCGCGCAGGCCGGTGTAGTCGGCGAGGCGGGGATCGGAGGCGTCAGGCACTGTCGAATCCTGCCACGCCCCGCCGGAGCCGCCATATCACCGCGTGGACGAGCAGCCCGAGGCAGCAGCCGACCACCACCCCGGCGCCCATCCGGGTCAGCACCGCCGCGCGGCTGTCGGGCGGGAAGATCGCCGGCCAGAGGACCGCCCACAGCAGGATCGAGCCGGCGGTCGCCGCGAGGACACCGCGCCGGGCCCGGACGGAAAGCACCAGGCGGTCCGGCACGGGCCGGGGCTCCATCCGGTTCAGACCGCGCCGGAGCCACGCGACCACGACGGCCAGGCCGACGATCGTGGAGGCGTACTGCAGCACCCGGAACAGCGGCACCAGTCCGGCCACCCGCGTGTCCAGCCACTGCCAGCCCCACAGGGCCGAGCTGTAGGAGTGGGTGAAGGAGTCCCACGCCATGTGGGTGAACGCGCCGGCCGCGCCTCCGGCGAGCACGGCCGGCAGGCGGCGCAGGCCGTACCGGCCGGGGGCCAGGGAGGCGGCGCGGCCGGACAGCGAGGGCGGCAGCAGGGCGGTCAGAGGGTCACGCAGGAAGCCGTGGAAAACGATCAGCAGCAGAGTGACGGCCGGGGGCGCGAGAGTCAGGACTCCCGGGAGGGAGTGCCAGATCATGTAGTCCGGCAGGAACGGCAGGAAGATCGGCAGGTCGGGGACCATGGTGCCCAGCGCCAGCGCCCAGGGGTCGAGCACGCGGCGGGCGCGCTCCGAGGAGATGAGCGGGAGCACCGCCGCGATGTGACTGGGCGTGAACGGCACCTCTGCTCCCTCCCCCGGCGGATATGCCCTCGGTGCAGCTTAGGGCCGGTGGCCGGGCATCCGGTAAGCCGGGGCGATGTGACGTATCGTGGTTACTCCGCTACCGGCCGCTCCTCGCGGCGGACTCTGGAGGGTGCCGTGACCGAGCGGACCGCTGATCACGACGTCCTGCGGCGGGCGCCCGGTGAGCGATGGCTGCGGGACGCGCGCAGGGCGCGCACGTTGTCGCTGGTCACTTTGGCCTGGCTGGGTGCCGAGAGCGCGCTCGGCATCGCCGCCGGGTTGCGGGCGCACTCGGTGGCGCTGCTCGGCTGGGGCGTGTGGTCGCTGGTGGAGGCGCTGGCCAGCCTCATCGTGGTCTGGCGGTTCACCGGGTCGCGGACCTTCTCGGTGGACGCGGAGGAGCGGGCACGCAAGGCGGTGGCGGTCAGTTTCTGGTTGCTCGCCCCCTACCTGGTGATCCACGTGGCGCACGACCTGGACGCGGGGCACCGGGCCTCGCCCAGCCTGCTCGGCATGGCGGTGACCGCGGTGAGCCTGCTGGGCATGCCCGCCCTGGGCCTGGCCAAGCGACGGCTGGGCGCGCGGCTGCGCTCGGCGGCCACCGCGGGCGAAGGGACCCAGAACCTGATGTGCGCGCTGCTGTCCGCGGGTGTGCTGGCCGGGCTGGGTCTCAACGGCGCCGGCTGGTGGTGGGCGGATCCGGCGATGGCCGTGCTCCTGGCCGCGACGGCCGTGCGGGAGGGCTGGAAGACCTGGCGCGGGCACTCCTGCTGCCACTGATCAGGTATCTTCCGGCGCCCTCTTCACCCCCTCTCCGGGGACCCAATCGTTCGTTACCGTTACGTAGTGTCATATCTGCACTAAAAGGGCTGTTTTGCCACAGTAAGCGTTCCCAGTACAGTTCCGTGAATATTGCGGCGTACCTCCAGATAAGGTGACCCGCTAGCTTCAGACATCGACACCGAAGAGGGCATCGTGGGCGGACGGCACCGGACGGATGAACTCGACGACGGCTACGGCTCCTATGGCGCGCCGTCCCGGCGGCGTCGGAGCGGGCGGAGCAAGGTCCTGGTCCCGCTCGCGGGATCCGTCGCCCTCGCCGTGCTGCTCGGCGTGGCGGCATTCGTCATCATCAACCGGGACCAGGAGGGATGCTCCGGCGACGAGGTCGCCCTCCGGGTCACCGCCTCGCCCGACATCCAGCCCGCCGTGGCCCGGATCGCCGACCGGTTCAACAAGGCCGGGCACGACGTCGACGGCAAGTGCGCGACCGTCAAGGTGACCAAGGCCGCCTCGGCGACGGTCGCCGCGGGGCTGAGCGGGAGCGGCGGCAAGGTCGGCGCGATGGACCTGTGGATCCCCGACTCGTCGCTGTGGGTGACCGGCGCCCGGGCGAAGAACCCGGACGTTCCCGCGCCGGGCGCGTCCGTCGCCCAGTCCCCCGTCGTCATGGTGGCCTCGGGCTCGATGGTCCCGAACCTGAAGAAGGCGTTCGGCGACGCCAGCTGGAGCGGCATGATCAGCGCCACGAACGCGGCCAACGTGGACGGCCCCGGCCGCAAGGTGCGCGTGCTCGCGCTGGACCCCTCGCTCAACGCCGCCGGGCTCGGCGCGCTGCTGGCCGCCTCCGGGGTGGCCACGGCCGCGGGCATCGGCCAGGAGCAGCTGGTGGGCGCGATGAAGACGCTGTCCGGCTCGACCGTCAAGGACCAGGAGGCGCTGCTGGCCAGCCTGGGCGTCAAGGGCCGCCGCACCCCGCTGGGCATCTCCTCCGAGCAGGGCGTCTGGGCGTTCAACACGGGAAAGAAGCCCGAGGTCCCGGCCGTGCCGCTCTATCCGGCCGAGGGCACCTTCAACCTCGACTACCCGGTGGTCGTCACCGCCAAGGACGCGGAGGTGCGCAAGGCCGCCGCGGAGTTCACCGAGGAACTCGGCACCGACGCCGCCCGTAAGGACCTGCAGGACCTGGGCTTCCGCACCCCGGACGGCAAGGGCGGCGCGACCATCTCCGAGGCGGACGGCTTCCAGGCCGAGGCCCCGCAGGCCCTGGACATGCCCGACGCCAAGACCGTCGCGCGGATGTCGCAGTCGTGGTCGCGGATGAACCTCGGCACCCGCCTGGTCACCCTGCTGGACGTCTCCGGCACCATGGCGCTCCCGGTGAACGCCGCCGGTATGACCCGGATGCAGGCGATCGGCAGGATCGCCATCGAGGGCATGAAGCTCTTCCCGGCCAGCAGCGAGATGGGACTGTGGGAGTTCTCCACCCACCTCGACGGCCAGGGGGTGGACTACCGCGAGGTGGTCTCCGTGGGCCCGCTGACCGAGACCGTGGACGGCATGCTCCGCCGGGACCTGCTCAACCAGAAGCTGGCGACGGTGCAGGCCAAGGCGACCGGGGACACCGGCCTCAACGACTCCCTCGCCGCCGCCTACAAGATGATGAAGGACGGCTACCAGAGCGACAAGATCAACACGATCCTCATCATGACGGACGGCGCCGGCAACGACGATCCCGACGGCGGGATGAGCAACCAGGAGATCGTCCAGTTCCTCAAGAAGGAGTTCGACCCGGAGAAGCCGGTCAGCATCATCCTCATCGCCTTCGGCCCGGAGGCGGCCAAGGGCAAGCGCCAGATGGACGCCCTGGCCAAGGCGACCAACGGCGACGCCTACATCGCCAAGGACATCCTGGAGATCCGAAAGTTCTTCCTGGACGGCATGGCGCGGCGCCTCTGCTCCCCCCACTGCTGATCTTCCGTTCCGCTGTACGGCTGGTGCCCCACGGGTACCAGCCGTTTCAGTTTTCCCAGCTCATGCCGGGTGGGCATACCAGGACAACTCCCCGCGAACAGGTGACGTCCTATCCGTGTGGGGTCTCGGGCGTGGCCCGTGAACGAACCCGTCCCGCGGGAGGAAAAGTCCGTGCCCGTATGGCCGACCGTCGGCCGAGCCGACGACCAGCGACTCGCGCAGGCGCTCCGGCGTGCCGACACCCAGGCGCCCGCGAGCCTCTTCGACGCCTACGCCGAGCGCCTCAACGACTACGCCTGCTCGCTGCTGTCCGACCGGGACGGCGCGGCGGAGGCCGTACACGACGCCCTGGTGACCGCGCAGGGTTGCGCGCACCGTTTGGGCGACCCCAGCCATCTCCGTGCCTGGTTGTACGCGCTCGTCCGGTTCCAGTGCGCCGTCAGGGCGTCCGGAAGGCCCCCGGGCGGGCAGGGCACGACGCCCCTGCCGGTCGCGGACGGCCACGACGACCCCCGGGAGCGGGAGATGGCCGCGCTGGTGCAGGAGGCGCTGGCGGAGCTGGGCGGGCAGGAACGCGAGATCCTGGAGCTGGCGCTCCGGCACGGTCTGAGCACCGGGGAGATCGGCGCGCTGCTCGGGCTGACCTCCCGGCAGGTCACGGCCCGGCTCGACCGGGCCCGCACCCATCTGGAGAACACCGCCGCCGCGGTCGTGCTCGCCAGGGTCGGCCGGGCGCACTGCCCGGACCTGTCGGCGATGGTCGACTCCTGGGAGGGGCCGCTCCCGCCGGTGTTGCGCCGGAGACTCTCGGGACACATCGCCCGGTGCGAGGTCTGCACCGAGCAGCGGGACCGGCACGTCTCAGCCGGGCGGCTGCTCGACCTGGTGCCGGTGGTCTTCCCGCCCCTCTCCCTGCGCCGCCGGGTCATCGAGACCTGCGTGAACCCCGAGCTGGACGGGACCCGTACCGCCATCGTCGAGGCGAGCGACCGCTTCGGCCGCGACGGCTTCCCCGCCGTGCCCGAGCTCCGCACCGCGCCGTCCGCGACCTCGCGCGCGTCCGCACGGCGCAGACGGCAGGGGAAGCGGAGCGCCCCGGTGGCGGTGGCGGCCGCGTGCGTGCTGGCCGCCACCGCGGGAGTGATCCTGGTCACCGGGCAGGACCTCGGCTCGGGGCCGGCCAGGCGGGCCGAGGCCGCGCCCGGATCGGAACCGGGGGTGGTCACCTTCGAGCCGGAGCCCGGCACCCCGGCGCCGGATACCGTCTCGCCCGCCGAGAGCCCGGAACCGGATCCCACCCCGCCGCCGGAGCCCACCGAGAGCGGGACACCGGCCTCCGTCTCCGATCCGGCCCGCACACCGGTGACGGCGGGGGGCCGCCGTCCGTCCACCCAGCGGCCCCGGAGCACCCGCACGCCCGCCCCCCGGCTCCCGGCCGGGCGGCTGACCGTCTCCTGCCCCCCGGACATCGACCAGGGCGCGGGCCAGATCCGGCTCACGGCACGTGACGCCGCGGTCACCTGGTCGGCGACCGCTTCCGGCGCGTTGCTCATCCACCCCCAGCGGGGACGTCTCAGGGCCGGGGCCGGCGGAGTGATTTGGGTCACTGTCGCGGATCCCTCCGAGGCGGGCTCAGGAACGGTCTCGTTCCGTTCCCCCGCAGGTGGATCCACCTGCTCATTCGCCTGGGAAGCCCCGGAACCGCCGGAATCCGAGCCGCCGACGGACCCTCCGCCGACCCCCACGGAGAGCCCCTCCGCCGACACCGAATCCGATACGGTGACGCCTTGACCTCTTGACCGCATCTTGGAAGATGTACCGACATCTCTTTGCTATCAGGTAAACCATGGACAGATGCCAAACGTCGGCGTTGACGTCCATGCGGGGCGGTTGGTCACATGAAGCGACGATCAGCCACCCCTTTGTCGTTCAGGAGCCAGGAGATGTCGATCAACAGGCGGGTGTTCGCATGGACACTCGCTCTCGCATGCGCCACGGGCGCGGTACTTGCCCTTATAGAGAGCGATACCCCGTTACGCCTGGTTTTGACTCCCCTGTTCCTTCTGGTGGCTCCCGGGGCCGCCGTCATGGGACTGTTGCGTGATCGTGATCCTCTGGCAGGACTATCGGTAGGAGTGATGGCAAGCCTCGTGGTAAATGTCCTACTTGCTACTGCGATGCTTTCCTTTGACGCATGGTCTCCGCGCGCCGGCGTGGCAACAGTTGCAGTCCTCAGTGGCTTCGTCTACGTACTACGCGTTCTGTACCGGGGGAGCGGAACCATGCAGGCCGAACAAGGGACTGGGTCAAGGTGAACATCAGCGTCGTTCGCCCGGGGGACCTCGGGGAAGTCGAGATCGCCCGCTGGCGGGAGCTTCAGGGGGCGGATCCGGCCCTCGACAACCCCTTCCTGTCAGTGGAGTTCGCGCTGGCCATGGGGCGGCTGCGCGGCTACGTCCGCGTCGCCGTCATCGAGGACGGCGGGAAGATCGTGGCGTTCTTCCCCTATGAGCGGCACAACTTCGGGATCGGCAAGCCCCTGGGCGGGTTCCTCACCACCTGCCACGGGCTGATCTCCGTCCCCGGCCTGAAGGTGAACATCCGGACCCTGCTGCGCGCCTGCAGGCTGACGGTCTTCGACTTCGATCACATGGTCGCGGGCCAGCCGACGTTCGCGCCCTACCAGACCGATGTACGTCCCGCCCCCGTGATGGACCTCAGCGCCGGGTTCGCCGCCTACGCCGAGCAGGTCCGCGCCAACTCCCCCAAGAACTACAAGACCGTCCGCTACAAGGAGCGCAAGCTCGACCGGGAGCAGGGCGGACTCCGCTTCGAGTGGGACTCCGCCGACCCCGGGGCGCTGCGCCAGCTCATGCAGTGGAAATCCGACCAGTACCGCCGTACCGGCCGGGTGGACCGCTTCGCCCAGCCGTGGATCGTCCAGCTGCTCGACGAGATGCACGCCCAGCGGTCGTCCGGCTTCGCCGGTGTCCTGACCATGGTCTACGCCGGGGACAAGCCCGTCGCCGGGCACTTCGGCCTGCGCACGGCCGACACCCTGGTCGGCTGGTTCCCCGCCTACGACGTCGAGTTCGCCCGCTACTCCCCCGGCATCGTGCACCACCTGCTCATGGCCGAATACGCCGCCGGCGCGGGCCTGCGCCAGGTCGACATGGGCAAGGGCGGACGCGAGTACAAGAGCTGGCTAAAGAGCGGCGATCTTTTCGTCGCCGAGGGGCGCGTTTCTCGCCCGTCGCCCACCGCCGCCGTTCACTGGATGGGTCGGACACCTGTCAACAAAGCACGCACCATCGTGACCGACCGCCCTGAACTGTACCGACTAGCCGACCGTGTGCTGAAAGGTTTCGGCCGGATGCGCACTTCCGTCCAGAGCCAATCGTCAAGCACCGTCGTCAAGGAACCATGGGGGGCCGGCTGACCGGCCGCCCCCCGTCGTCCCGCACCTCGCTCACCTCACAGCACCCAGCACCCACCTCACAGCACCCAGCCGCCGCCAGGACCCTTCCATGCATCCCTCACCGCATTCAGCAACCTCCCCGATCTCCGCGATCGTGTCTGGCTCCGGCTCCGTCTGGCAGTCACTCCTGACGACCGACCGCCCGGAAGGACATTCGTAACCATGAGTCCCGACAGCACCAACCCCACGGCCAAGCCTCCGCTGATGTCGATGCCACCGATCGAGCGCTTCACCCCGCTCACCCCTCATGTGGCCATATCGCCCACGGTCAGCGTGGTGGTTCCCGCCATGAACGAGGCGGAGAACCTGCCGCACGTCTTCGCCACCTTGCCGCAGTGGATCGATGAGATCATCCTCGTGGACGGCAACTCGGTGGACGACACCGTCGCCGTGGCCAAACGATTGCGCCCCAACGTCCGCGTGGTCACCCAGACGGGCAAGGGCAAGGGCGACGCCCTCGCCGCAGGCTTCGCGGCCTGCACCGGCGACATCATCGTGATGATCGACGCCGACGGTTCCACCGACGGCCGGGAGATCATCCAGTTCGTCGGCGCGCTGGTCACGGGTGCCGACTTCGTCAAGGGGTCGCGCTACGCGAGCGGGGGCGGCAGCGACGACCTCACGTTCACCCGGACGTTCGGCAACAAGGTGCTGACCCGCCTGGTGAACTGGGTCTACGGCACCCAGTACAGCGACCTGTGCTACGGGTACAACGCCTTCTGGGCCCGCCACCTCGACGCGTTGAACATCGACTGCGCGGGCTTCGAGGTCGAGACGCTGATGAACATCAGGGCCGCCAAGGCGGGGTTGAAGATCCAGGAGGTGCCCAGCCACGAGCGCTGCCGGATCCACGGGGAGAGCAATCTCCACGCGGTCCGCGACGGCCTCCGGGTGCTCAGGACGATCATCAAGGAGTGGCGCACCAAGCCCGCCACCGTGCTCCCCGAGCCGCAGGCCGCCACCCCGGCGGCCGACCAGGGCGCCGCCTAGCCATGAAGATCAGTGTCGTCATCTGCGTCTACACCGAGGAGCGCTGGGAGGACATCCGGGCGGCCGTCGCGTCGGTGGAGAGGCAGACCCGGAGACCGCACGAGATCATTCTGGTGGTCGACTACAACCCGGATCTGCACCTCATGCTCAAGCGGGAGTACCCCGGCGCGATCGTGGTGGAGAACACCCACGAGAAGGGGCTGTCCGGTGGGAAGAACACCGGTGCGGCGACCGCCTCGGGCGACATCGTGGCCTATCTGGACGACGACGCGGTGGCCGAACCCGGCTGGCTGGAGGCTTTGGAGGAGGGCTTCCAGGACCCGTCCGTCGTGGGGGTGGGCGGGCTGACCCTGCCGCTGTGGGAGACGGGCCGCCGCCCGCGCTGGTTCCCGCAGGAGTTCGACTGGACCGTGGGCTGCACCTACCGGGGCATGCCCACGGCCCGGGCGCCGATCCGCAACGTCATGGGCGGCAACGCCGCCTTCCGCAGGGAGATCGTGGGCGAGGTCGGCGGGTTCCACACCGGCATCGGCCGAAGTGTCCAGGGGCGCAAGCCGCGCCCCCTGGGCTGCGAGGAGACCGAGTTCTGCATCCGGATCTCCCAGCGCAGGCCGGGTTCGGTGATGTTGTTCGAGCCGGAGGCGGTGATCGGCCACAAGGTCTCGGCCGCGCGCTCCCGGTTCTCCTACTTCCGCTCCAGGTGCTACGCCGAGGGTCTGTCCAAGGCGCTGGTCACCCAGAGCGTCGGCACCGGCGACGGGCTGGCGAGCGAGCGGGCGCACGCCCTGAAGGCGCTCCCCCTCGGCGCGCTGCGGGGGATCGGGGAGGCGCTGCGCGGCGACCCGTCCGGCCTCGGCCGGGCCGCCGCGATCGTGGTCGGCCTCGCCTGGACCACCTGGGGTTATGTTGTCGGGTCCCTCCGCCTGAAACTGAGACGATCATGATCCGCGTGCCCATCCTGATGTACCACTCGATCTCCGACCGGCCCACCGCCGAGACGGAGCCGCTGGCGGTACGGCCCTCGGCCTTCGCCGACCAGCTCTCCTACCTGAAGGAGAACGGCTTCACGCCGCTGACGGTGGCCGACCTCGTCGCCTCGTTGCACCGCAACAACGGGCGCTCCGTCCCGGAGCGCCCGGTCGTGGTGACCTTCGACGACGGTTACGAGGACTTCCACTCCCAGGCCCTGCCCGTGCTCGAACGGCACGACTTCCCCGCCACGGTCTTCCTGACCAGCGGGTGGGTCAGCGACGCGGGCAAGGACGCGGCGGGCCGGCCGCTCGACAGGACGTTGTCGTGGAACCAGGCCCGCGAGGCCGTCTCCTGCGGAATCGAGATCGGCGGGCACAGCCACAGCCACCCGCAGCTCGACCAGCTCCCCGACGACCAGCTCCGCCAGGAGCTGCGCCGCAACAAGGGACTGCTGGAGGACAAGCTCGGCGTCCCGGTCGCGACCATGGCCTACCCGTACGGCTACTCCAGCGCGCGGGTCCGGCGCGAGGTCCGGCGGGCGGGCTACTGGGCCGCCTGCGCGGTGAACAACGCCGTCGCCGCCGACCGGCACGACGTGCTGGCGATGCCGCGGCTGACCGTCACCAACGGCACGTCGATGACGAAGTTCCGGCGGGCGGTCGAGGGCAGCCGGATTCCGCTGATCTACATGAAAGAGCGCCTGCTGACCGGGGGATACGCCGTCGTCAGGCGTACCAGGTACGGCCTGCGCAAGGTCCGTGGACTCACGTGAGTGACACGTCCGCGGACGTAGGGGGAGGCAGGGACATGAGCGAACTCGACGAGCGGACGATCGGGGACACCGCCTTCACGGGCGCCGTCCCGGGTCCGGCCGCGGGTTCGGACTCAGACACGGGTCCGGGCACGGGTTCGGGCACGGGCTCGGGCGTGCGGCCGGAGCCGGGCACACGGCCGGAGCCGGGCACACGGCCGGAGCCGGGGCCGGACGCCGCCCCGGCGCCGGTGGGCCGGGTCCGGGGACTGTGGCGCAAGCTCCTGCTGGACCTGCGCAACCCGCTGTTCCGCAACGGTTACGCGCTCATGGCCAACACCGCCATCACCGCCGTGCTCGGCATGGGCTACTGGTGGCTCGCCGCGCAGCTGTACGACCCGGCCGACTTCGGCCGGGGCCAGGCCCTGATCACCGCGATGCGGCTGTTCGCCTCGCTGACCGCGCTCGGCTTCGTCGGAGCCCTGGCCAAGTTCATCCCCCTGGCGGGACGCCGTACCCCCGAGCTCATCGTCCGGGCCTACGCGATCGCCGGGGCGACCGGCGTGACGGCGGCGGTGGGGTTCCTGGTCACGCTGCCGTGGTGGGGACCGACCTACGCCTCCCTGGGAGGTTTCGGCCCGGGTCTGTTCTTCCTGGCGTCGGTGCTGGTCTGGTCGGTGTTCACCCTCCAGGACGTGACTCTGGCCGGGCTGCGCAAGGCCACCTGGGTCCCGGTGAACAGCATCGGCTACGGCCTGGTCAAGATGGCGATGCTGATCGGGCTGGCGTACACGCTGCCCGACGACGGCATCTTCGTCTCCTGGATCATCCCCGCGGCCATGGCGCTGATCCCGATCAACATCTTCCTCTTCGGGAAGGTCATCCCCCGGCACGTCCGGAAGACCGACTCCGGCGCGCCGCCGCCCCGGCTCCCCGAGATCGGCCGCTTCCTGGCCGGGGACTATCCGGGCACGCTGTCGATCCTGGCGATCGTCTATCTGATCCCGGTGCTGATCGCCGCCCAGGTGGACGAGGTGACGTTCGGGTACTTCTCGATGGCCCACACCCTGGGCTGCCTGATCGAGCTGCTGGCGATGAACATGGCGACCTCCCTCACCGTCGAGGGCTCCTTCGACCGGGACGCGATCGCGGCGAACTCCCGCCGTGCCCTCCGCAGAGCATTCATGATCATCGTTCCGATCGTGGTCATGACGATCCTCGCCGGCCCGTTCATCCTGCGCGTCTTCGGCTCGGACTTCGCCGAGCGGGGTACGCTTCTGCTCCAGCTGATGGCTCTGGCGGTGCTGCCCCGGGTGCTCATCGAGATCTATCTGAGCGGCCTGCGGGCCCGTGGGCAGGCGCGTAGGCTGGCACTCGTCCAGGTGGGCCTGGCGGTTCTCGTGCTGGCCAGCACATTGCTGCTCTTCCCCCATCTGGGGGTGAACGCGGTAGGGTACGCCCTTCTGCTGAGCGAGCTTCTCCTCGCCGCTCTGATCTTCAACGATCTTCGCAAAATGCTCAAATATGGAAAAACTTCGCAGTCAACGATCGCACGGGGGTCCCTGTAGCCCCATGATGTCAGACGTGAGGCGACAGGCAGGTAGGACGTGACAATGGAGGCGGCGGAGACTGCCGAGGCCGAGGAGACCCCCTCCACCCCCCATCCCGTGCCCCCCGGTGAGGCTCAGGCCCTAGCGGACGGAGAGGACTCCCGCATGACCTCCTCCGAGGCGCCGGGCGAACAGGATGGGACCCCGGGGCCGCGCGACGGCGACGCCGACGCGGAACGGGCCCCCGAACGCGACGGCGCGGAGAGCGCCGGCACGGAGCAGATCCCCGACCATGACGGCGCGGAGAGCGCCGACGCGGAACGGGCCCCCGGGCACGACGGCGCGGAACGGGCCCCCGAACGCGACGGTGAGGACGATGCTCCGCCCGTCCCTGCCAGGGTGGACCGTCCCGCGGTGCCCGCCCCGGGTCCGACTCGCCTGTCGGCGCTGGTGGACAGCGCCACCGGCTGGCTCCCGCTGCTGCTGAGCGTCGAGGGCCTGATCATGTACGTGCTGGCCCTGCGCGTGTCGCCGGGGCCGCTGCGGGGTGTCGACGTCGCGGACATCGACGGGCTCGGGCTGATCTCGGCCCTGCCCAGTACCGCGTTCGTCGCCATCCTGCTGATGATCGTGGCGTTCTTCGTGACCATCGCGCAGAACACCGACCGCAAGTTCCTGCTGCTCTTCCAGATCTCGGCGATCACTTTCGCCCTGCACGGCGCGTCCGCGCTGATCCACGACGAGCCGCGGTTCCACACCGCGTACGTCCACGCGGGATTCGTGGAGTTCATCGCCCGCACCGGAGAGTCCTCCCCGCTGCTGGACGCCCGCTTCGCCTGGCCCGGGTTCTTCGCGATGATCGCGTTCATCACGCGGGCCGCGGGGATCACCGACCTCAGCACGATCATGCAGTGGACCCCGCTCCTGTCCAACCTGCTCTACCTGCTGCCGTTCGTGCTGATCCTGCGCCAGGTGGTCGCCACCACCCGGGCGCGCTGGTTCGCCGCGCTGCTCTTCGTCATCGTGCAGTGGATCGGCCAGGACTACTTCTCCGCCCAGGGCTTCACCTACGCCATCTACCTGGCGTTCGTGGCGATCCTGCTGCGCTGGTTCGGAAGGGTCGAGCCGCGTGAGGCGCCGAAGGTCGGGGGTCCCGTACGGCGGCTGCTGTCCCGGCTGCGCGGGCTGACCCCGGGCGAGCTCGTCCACGTCACCGGCGTCTACGACCGTTCGATCATGTTGATCATGCTGATCGTCCTGTTCGTGGCCGCCACCACCGCGCACCAGATCACCCCGTTCATGATGCTGGGCGCCCTGACCGGCCTGATCCTGCTGCGGCGCTGCTCGCTCAGCTGGGCCATGCCGTTCTTCCTGGGCCTGATCGTGCTCGCCTGGATCAGCTACCAGACGACCGCCTTCTGGAGCGGCCACATCGACCAGCTCTTCGGCGGCCTGGGACGGTTCTTCGAGAACCTGCGGAGCAACACCGGCGACCGGATCGAGGGCACCGACGCCAAGCACGCGCTCGTCCTGATGGCCCGGCTCGGCATCTGCGCCGTCATCCTGCTGCTGGCCGCCACCGGCCTGCTGCGCAGGTTGCGCCGGGGCGTCGGCGACCGGGCCGCGCTGCTGCTGCTGTGCGTCCCGGTGCTCGCCCTGGGCCTGCAGAGCTACGGCGGCGAGATCGGTCTGCGGATCTACATGTTCGCGTTGCCCGGCGCCTGCATCCTGGCCGCCTACGCGTTCTTCCCGAACCTGCCCGCCGGCCCGGCCGACTCGCCCGACGAGACGGTGCCGATCCGCAGGATCAACGCCCGCTTCGATCCCCGGCTCACCCGGCGGATCTCGCTGCTCCTGGCCGCCGTGTGCGCGATGGTCCTGTCCATCGCCTTCCTGGTCGCCCGCTACGGCAACGAGCAGTTCGAGCGCGTCTCCACCGGCGAGGTCGCGGCGATGCACTACGTCTACGCCAACGACGAGCCCAGCGGCCGCCTGCTGTACCTGGTGCCGCTGATCGGCCCGGAGGTCACCCCGTCCATCCCCTGGGGCGAACAGGACTTCGACAAGATCGAATACCAGCAGGTGCTCGTCGACAGGAACCCCGCCGTGATCTCCTCGGTGATCGACAAGCTCAGCGTCTCGCCGCCCAACACCTACCTCGTGGTCACCCGCGGGCAGGGCGCCTACCTGCAGCTCAACCACGGCTTCCCGGCGGACTGGGACAGGCGTTTCCGGGCCGCCCTGGACTCCTCGCGGCTGCTGAAGCGGGTCTACTCCAACGCGGACGCCGCGGTCTACACGCTGCGGTCGCAACCCGCGAACGCCGCGATCCCCTCGCCGCGCGGCCTGGGCGGTCCCGGCGACCCGACCTCACCCTGGACCCCGGTCGGGCTGGGCGCCCTCGTGGTCGCCTGGATCGCCCTGTTCGCCTACCAGCTCGTCCACCTGCGCGGGCCCGGTCGCGGCCGGAGGGCGAGGCGCCTGGTGATGGGGGTCGCCGTCCCGGCCTTCGTCGTCTCGGTCGCCGTGGTCGCCGAGCGTTTCATCGTGATCGGGTTCAGCCAGACCCCGTAGCCCGCCCCGCGGGGCGGGCTACACCCCGCCCCGCTCGCTCCACTTGATCTCGTACGGCGCCAGCTCGACCTGCTTGCCGTCCACGGTCGCGGTCACGGCGGCGCCCGTGGTGTTGACCATCACCAGCATGCGCTGCTGGGCGAGCACCCGCACCCGGGGGTCGGAGGAGGTGACCGTCTCCAGCCGGGTGCCGGCCGGGAACCACTTGGTGAACCCGCTGAGGACCCCGGCCATGGGCAGCTCGTCGCCCCTGCCCGGACGCCACAGGCAGCCGGGGCAGTCCTCGCCGGCCTTGCGCTGGGGGTTCCAGTAGAGCGCGGTGGCGGCCCCGCTGGTGGCGAACTCCATCATGGCCACCGCCTGCACGGCGGTGCGGCGCTCGGTGCTCCAGTCGACGTCCTCGGGGGCGACGTACCACTCCGCCCACCAGACGGGCAGGTCGCCGCTCTTCTGCCGGAGCCAGGTGGTGATGGCGCTGAACTTGCCGAGCGCGGTGAACTCGTCGGGGTGGATCCCGGCGTCCTTGGTCACCGAGGCGGCGTCGATGACGATGAAGTCGGCGCCCTTCTTGTTCGCGATCCAGTATTCGACGGCGTCCAGGTCACGCTGGTCGGCGATGCCCCAGGCGCCCCGGAGCTGCGAGTTCCCGACGTTCTTGTTGCTCAGGATCGGCACGTACGGCCCGCCGACCTTGATGTCCTCGTCCACGGCCTTCAGCGCGTCGTAGACCTTGTTGTAGAGCTCGGTGTAGGCCTCGGCGTCCCAGCGGTTCTGGGCGTTGTTCCAGAAGCCCTTGAACTCGTTCCAGACCATGAAGTGCTTGACCGTCGGGTAGCGCCTGGCCACGGTCGCGGCCAGCTTCGCGAAGTCCTCGAAGTGCTCGCGCCGGGGCGCGGTCTCCAGGGAGGACTGGCTCCAGTCGGTCCGGCCCTCGCTGCCGCCCTTCATCCAGTCGGGCGCGCAGCAGAGTGTGATCACCGGGACGGCCTGGGACTCCGACATGAGCTTGACGCGGGCGTCGAGGTCGCGGAAGTCGTACTTGCCCGGTGCGGGCTCGGGGTTGCCGGCGCCCCAGCCCATGATGTGCTGGTTCTGCACCATCGGGACCCGGCTGAGCAGGTGGGCGGCCCTCTCGGTGACCTTCGAGGGCTCGTCGTCCGCGCTGTACTCGGTGTGGGTGACGCCCCAGCGGGGCCACGACTCCGTGACCGGCGGCGGGGACAGCAGCGGCGCCGTCTGCGTCGGGGGGATCGTCATCAGCTGCCCGCGCGGGGTGTCCTCCTCGGTGGAGAACATGACCGCCACGATGATGAGCGCCAGCGCGACGACGCCCGCCCCCAGTGCGACCGGCCAGCTCGGGCGCCTTCTCTGGTGCCGTCCTTTGGTCGGTATCACCGGTTCGTCCTCGATCCTTCGTCCGGACTACAGCCTCGCACAGCCGTCGTCATCGTGATCGCGCGTCGGCACGCCTCACAGACAAGCGTTACCAACTGCATTGATACCGTAATCCGGAGTGCTTACGGGCCGCTTGACGCCGAACGGATGCGAGCTTGCAGGCCCTCAGCCGTCCAGGAGCCGGTGGGCACGCCGCAGCAGGGTCGGGACGGCCGCGCCGATGTGCTCGAAGCCCTCCCCCACCGTCTTGCCCTGCTTGAAGCGGGCGTGGATGCCCTCCACGATGACGGCCAGCTTGTAGGTGCCGAAGGCCACGTAGAAGTCGAGGTCGGCGATGTCGGTCCCGGAGACCTTGGCGTAGTGCGCGGCGAACTCCCGCGCGGTGAGGAAGCCCGGGGCGACGGTCACCCCGGCGGCCACCGGGACCGAGGCGCGTTCCTCGTCCTCGGGATCCTGCCAGTAGGTGAGGGTGAGGCCGAGGTCGGCGAGCGGGTCGCCGAGGGTGGACATCTCCCAGTCGACGACGGCGAGGATGTCGGGGTCGGGCGAGAGCCGTACGAGCGTGTTGTCGAGCCGGTAGTCGCCGTGGACCAGCGTCGAGGCCGAGCGGGCGGGCAGCCGCTCACGCAGGCGGGCCGCCAAGCTGTCGTGCTCGGGCAGGTCGGCGGTCTTCGAACGCTCCCACTGCTGGCCCCAGCGCTCCAGCTGCCGCGTCATGTAGCCCTCGGGGCGGCCGAAGTCGCCCAGGCCCACCGCCCGGAAGTCGACCGCGTGGACGGCCGCGAGCACCTCGGCCAGCCGCTCCGACAGCCGCCGCGTCTGCTCGGGGCCCAGGCCCGCGGCGTCCTCCCGGGTGCGCACGGCGGCGCCGTCCACGTGCCCCATGAGGTAGAACGGCGCCCCGATGACGTCCTCGTCCCCGCAGAAGGCCACCGGCTCCGGGACCGGGACCGGGGTCTCCGCGAGGGCCGAGATCACCCGCCACTCCCGCCGCATGTCGTGGGCGGTGGGCAGGACGTGGCCCAGCGGGGGCCTGCGCAGCACCAGGCGGCGGTCCCCGGTCCGCAGGGCGTAGGTGAGATTGGACCTGCCACCGGAGATCAGGGAGATCTCGACGGGCTCACCCGCGTCCGGGACGTGCGCGGCCATCCAGCCGGTCAGGCGGGTCCAGTCGATGCCAGGGACGTTCATAGCCCCTTATTAGAACCCTATTCTGGTGAGCCACGCCAGTCCGGCGTCTCGGCAGGAGCAAGGATCCCGGGCGTTTTGACAGCCTGCTACCAGGTAAATCATTTACCGTTACATTACGCGCCACCCAGCATCCTGGTCAGTGCACACGTCCGCTGGAGAGTCCATGCTGGATGGCGTAGGGGAACCCGCACACCCCAAAACCAGTAGGAGCCCATGCGCGTCTCTATCATTCACCCACGCGAGCTCGGAGCGTCCGACATCGATCGCTGGAGGGACCTCCAGACCGCGTCCCCGGCCTTCGACAGTCCCTTCCTGTCGCCGGAGTTCACGATCACAGTCGGATCCCTGCGCGACCACGTCCGGGTGGCCGTCATGCACGACGGTCCCGACGTGGTGGGATTCTTCCCGTTCGAACGGCACCCGCTGGGCATCGGCAAGCCGGTGGCCGCCGGGCTGACCGACGCGCAGGGGATGGTGCACGCCAAGGACGTGGAGTTCGACCCGGCCCGGCTGATCAAGTCCTGCGGCCTGGCCGTCTTCGAGTTCGACCACCTGGTCGCGGGCCAGCCGCTGCTGCCCCTGCGGCACTCGCGCCATCCTTCCCCCGTCATCGACATGCGGGCCGGCTACGACTCCTACATCGAGACGATCAAGGCGACCTCCGGCAAGACCTACCGCACGACGGCCTACAAGAGCCGCAAGCTCCAGAGGGACGTCGGGCCCCTCCGCTACGACCACGCCACCACCGACACGGCGGCCCTGCGCACGCTGCTCGGCTGGAAGACGGACCAGTACCGCCGGACCGGCCGGACCGACCGCTTCGCCCGTCCGTGGATCGTGGAGCTCGTCGAGCGTCTGCACGCCACCGACAGCGAGCACTTCGCCGGGGCCATGGACATGCTCTACGTGGACGGTCTCCCGGTCGCGGGCCACTTCGGGCTGCGGACCGCGACCACCCTCGCCGGCTGGTTCCCCGCCTACGACCCCGCCTACGCCAAGTACTCCCCCGGCCTGATCCAGCACCTGAGCATGGCGGAGAAGGCCGCCGAGCGCGGAATCCAGATCATCGACATGGGCCGCGGCGAGAAGGAGTACAAGGAGAAGCTCAAGAACGGCGAGTACCACGTGGCGGAGGGCCGGATCGCCCGCCCGTCCGCCGGCGCCGGGGTGCACTGGATGCTCCGGGTACCGGTCCGCAAGGCACGGGGGACGGTCCTGGCCAACCCGGCGCTGCGCAACACCGCCGACCGGGCGCTCAAGACCTTCGGCCGGATTCGCGCCTCCGTACAGTCCTAGGAGATCATCCGGACATGCAGACCTCCGGCCCACCCGCATCCGGTCCACTCGGATGAGACCCGAAGCCCTGGTGGCCGGCAGGACCGGCCGCCGCTGCCTCGCCCTGCCGTCCAACCGGTTCGGCCTCTATCTCGCCCTGCGCCACTGGTGCTCGCCGGGAGAGCGGCTGCTGATGTCACCGATCTCCGCCGACGAGATCCTGTTCCTGGTGCTCGCGGCGGGCCTGCGGCCGGTGATCGCGCCGCTCTCCCCCGCCGACGGCAACATCGATCCCGGCGCGGTCGACCTCGACGCGGTGGACGCGGTCCTGACCACCAACCTGTACGGCCTGCCCGACCGGGTCTCGGCCTTCGCGGGCAAGGTCCTGATCGAGGACGTCGCGCACGCCATCGAGACCACCGTCGGCGGCCGGCCGCTCGGCACGTTCGGCGCCGCCGGGGTCTACAGCCTCTCCAAACACCCGGGCGCGGGCTCCGGCGGGGTGCTCGCGGTCGAGCACGAGTCGGACCTGCGGGCGCTGGAGCGTGAGCGGGACCGGCTGATGCTGCCGAGGGCGTTCGCCGGGGAGATCTGCTCCGTGCTGACCTCGATGGCCAGGCACGCGGCGCTCCGCCTCGGCATGGTCCGGCCCGCGCTTAGGCTCTCGCGCGGCCTGGGCCTGGAGGAGGAGCGGGAGGGCTACCGCATCGCCCCGCGCCCCGACGACGTGCGGCTGGCGCTGAAGCAGGCCCCCGACCTGCCGGCCTTCGACTCCTGGGTCCGGGCCGACCTGCACGACTACCGGACCCGGCGGGGCCACCTGTCGCGCTGGTACCAGTCGAGGCGGCTGCGGACCCTGGACCGGCAGCGTGAACGGCGGATCGCCGGGGTGCGGCTCCTGGCCGAGCTGCCGACGGCCGCGGCGGCCGTACGGGATCATCTTGAGCAGCCGCTGTTCCGGGTGCCGCTGCTGGTCTCCGACCGGGACGCGGCCATCGCCGACCTGGAACGGCGCGGCGTGGCGACGGGTTACCTCTACGACCCTCCCTACGACGACTACCTGCCGGAGTTCACCGAGGCCTCGCCCGCTCCCGCGGTCGCGCGCTGGTGGGGGCGGCACGTGCTCCCGGTCGACCCGCTGTACGCCCGGCGCGCGATGCCCGTGCTCCGCGCCCTCGCTCCGGCCCCGCCCGTCAGCCCGTGACCTCCACCTGGCCCAGCAGCTCCGCCAGGATCACGATCCCCCGCCTGACCTGGGAGAGGGAGGCCGAGCCGTACCCGAGGACGAGACCGTGCCGGCGCGGCGGCCCGTGATGGTGGCGGGCCGTCGTGTCGAGCAGCACGCCGCGTGCGCGGGCGGCCTCGACCACGGCCGGGACCGCGTGCTCGGGCAGCTCCACCATGACGTGCAGCCCCGCGGTGTCGCCCATCACCCGGGAGCCGAGAACCTCCACGATCGCGGCCCTGCGCCGGGCGTACTCCAGCCGCATGCGGCGCAGGTGCCGGTCCAGGTCGCCGCGCTCGATGAGGACGGACACCGCCTGCTGGGCCGGGCCCGAGGTCCGGTCGGCCAGGATGTGGCGGGTCCGGGCGACGGCGTCGAGCAGATCGGGGGCGGCGACCAGCCAGCCGACGCCGACGTCCGGGGAGAGGCTCTTGGACAGGGTGCCCACCAGGATCACCCGGCCCGGATCGAGGCCGTACAGGGCGGGCAGCGGGGCGACGTCGTAGCGGAACTCGGCGTCGTAGTCGTCCTCCACGACGAGCGCGCCGGCACGGCGGGCCCAGGCGAGCAGGCGTTCGCGGCGCGGGATGGGCAGGCGCCCGCCGAGGGGGTACTGGTGGGCGGGCGTGGTGTACAGCACGCGTAGATCATCGGGGAGGTCGTCCACCAGGACGCCGTCCCCGTCGACCGGGCAGGGGACGATCTCGGCGCCCCGGGCCGCGAAGACGTTCCTGGCCACCCGGTAGCCGGGCTCCTCGACACCCGCCCGGTCGCCGGGACGCAGGACGGTGGCGGCGACCAGGTCGAGGCCGTTGCCGGTACCCCGAGTGATCATGATGTTCTCCGGGCCGACCAGGACGCCCCTGCTCCTGCGCAGGTGCCCGGCCAGCGCCTCCCGGAGCCGGGGCAGCCCGTACGGATCCGGGTCCTCCCCCGGCGGCAGCTCCGCCGCCTGCCGCCACGCCCTGCGCCATGCGGCCTCGTCGTAGTCCTTCACCCACGGCTGCCCCGGCCGCAGGTTGATGATCTCCTCACCGTACGGCGGCGCCGCGCCTCGCCCGTCCGCCCGCCACGGGACATCCCGCTCACACCGCGCCGCGCCGTTCTCCTCCGGCGCCGCGCCGCCGTACCCGCGCTCCCGCCCCGGGCCGTGTCCGCTCCCCGGCCGGGGAACGCGGGGCCCGGAGCCGGGGGTGACGGCGCCGGGCGGTGCGGGGACGGTCAGGTCGGCCACGTACGTGCCGGAGCCGTGGCGCCCCTCGATCCACCCCTCGGCGTAGAGCTGCTGGTACGCCTCGGTGACGACGGTACGGCTGACCGCGAGCTGGCGGGCGAGCGCCCGGGTGGAGGGCAGGCGCTCGCCGGACTTCAGGGTGCCGTCCCGCATGGCGGCCCGGAGATGATCACCGAGCTGGGTGGAGAGCGGGACCGGGAGTTCCCGGTCCACGTGGACCGGGAGGTCGACCAGCCGGGCGGAGACCGGTGGATCGGCAGGTGAGACGGACGGCAAAGTGGTCTCCTGTAAGCGACAAGAAGTGGATATGTTTCCTATGTCCACTTCTTCCTAGATTAGGGTCATGCTCTCGACGACCTCCCGTACCACCCTTCTCCGCGGCAAGAACCGGGCCCGCACGGACCGCGACGACCTCTACGCCGTGCTGGACGCCGGACTGATCTGCCATCTCGGCGTCGTGGTCGACGGCTTCCCCATGGTCGTCCCCACCGGGTACGGCCGCATCGGCGACACCCTCTACCTGCACGGTTCCACCGGGTCCCGCTCCCTGCGCACGGGCGGTTCCGGCGGCGAGGTCTGCGTCACCGTCACGCATCTGGACGGCGTCGTGCTGGCCCGCTCGGCCTTCCACCACTCGGTCAACTACCGCTCCGCCATGGTCTACGGCCGCCCGCGCCTCGTGGAGGACCCCGAGGAGCACCTGGCGGGTCTGCGCGCGATCACCGAACAGCTCGCCCCCGGTCAGTGGGACGCCGTCCGCCCGCCGACCCGCAAGGAGCTCGCCGCCACGGCGGTGCTCGCCCTCTCCCTCGAGGAGGCCTCGGTGAAGGTGCGTCAGGGCCCGCCGGTCGACGACGGGGAGGACTACGCGCTGCCGATCTGGGCCGGCGTCCTGCCGCTCCGCACGAGCTGGGGCGTCCCCGAACCGGACCCGGTGATGACCGTGGACCTGACCGTGCCCGAGCACATCTCGTCCCGAACCATAGCCATCCGGTAAGGCTTCCCACGCCAACCAGTCGGTGGAAACGTACGTCTCAGTAGGAGGACGCACCCGAACCGGTGGAGGGCGCGATGACCGCCAGCGCATGGAGCCTGCCCGGATACACCGAGCTGCGCGAGCTCGGCGTGGGGGGCGGCGGCCGGGTGGTGCTCGCCCGGCACGACGTCTCCGGCGTCGAGGTCGCGATCAAATACCTGGCGGAGGATCTCAGGGGTGACCCGGACTTCCTCTCCCGGTTCCGGGACGAGGCCAGGCTCCTGGTGGAGCTCGCCGACCCGAACGTGGCCCGGCTCTACGAGTATGTAGAGGAGGCCGGGAACGCCGCGATCGTGATGGAGCTCGTCCACGCCGTCTCCCTGCGCGAGCTGATCCGCGAACACGGCTCCACCGGGCCGGAGGCGGCTCTCGTCGTGCTCAAGGGCTCGCTCATGGGCCTGGCCGCGGCGCACACGATGGGCCTGGTGCACCGCGACTACAAGCCGGAGAACGTGCTCGTCCAGGGGGACGGCGCGAGCAAGCTGGTCGACTTCGGCATCGCCGTACGCGCCGGTGAGACGGACCGGCCCGCGGGCACCCCGCCCTACATGGCGCCCGAGCAGTGGACGGGCTCCCCGGCCTCCCCCGCCACGGACGTGTACGCCGCCACGGTGGTCTTCTTCGAGTGCCTCACCGGGCACCGGCCGTACCGGGCGACCGAACGTGCCGTGCTGCTGTACCAGCACATGAACATCCCCGTCCCGGTCGAGGAGGTGCCGGAACCGGTCCGGGTGCTGGTCGCCCGGGGCCTGGCCAAGGACCCGCTGGACCGGCCGGCCACCGCCGCCGGCTTCGTGGCCGAGCTGGAGGCGGCGGCGGTGGCCGGCTACGGCGAGGACTGGGAGGAGCGGGGACGCCGCCGTCTGGCCGCGCTGGCGTCGCTGCTCCCGCTGCTCTTCCGGGGCGGTCCCCCGCAGCCTTCGGGCGGAACCACCCTGTTCCGCACCGTGCTGGACGCGGCCCGAGGCAAGTCGGCGGGCATACTCACCGGCGCCGGGCTGGCGCTCGTCGCGATCGGCGTCAGCGCCTACGTGCTGGCCTCCGGCCGCCCCCCGCAGGCCCAGGTCATCGACATCGCCGCCGCCACCGCGCCGCCCTCGTCCGCGCCGCCGGGATTCCCGGCCCCGGAGGTCTCACCCCCGGTGTCGTCCCCGCCGCCGGCGTCTCCGCCGTCCCCGGACTCCTCCGGTCCCTCGGCCGGCACCGGATCACCCCCGGGCGAGGCGTCCGGGCCCGGCGGTCCTCCCGGCGGGGCACCCGACGCTCCCGGCCCGTCCGCCACCACGACGACGGACGTCTCCGGCGGGACACCGGCGGCCTCGCCGACCGCCACCCCCTCGGAGAACCCACCGGCCTCCCCGACCCCGACCCCGACTCCCACACCGACCCCGACTCCCACACCGAGCCCCACACCCACACCGATCCCCACATCCCCATCGCCCCCCGCTCCGGAGGTCCGGCGGGTGGACGTGGTGCGGGCCACGCTCAACGCCAGGGGCACGGCCGTCGTATCGGTCTCCGTGAAGGCCGCGAACACCCGGCCGGTGCGCCTGCGCGTCGTCTTCCGGGCGGGCCGGGCCGTCCAGCGGACGGTCGTGCCGCTGTCCGGGGCGTCGGCCTACGCCCCGACGGTCAGATTCACCTTCCCGAAGGTGGCCTGCGGCTCAAGCTGGAGCGCGGTGGCGACCGGACTCCCCTCGGGCCGGACCGACCAGGTACGGGGCCGGACCCCCGCATGCCCGAGCCCGAAGCCCACGCCTACGCCCGAGCCCCAGACCACCCGTGACCCCGGGAAGAAGCCGTCCCCTCAGGACTCCGGCAAGCCGACGGCCGCTCCGCCGCCGAAGAAGACCCCCGCGCCGGAGAGGACCCCGGTGGTGAAGAAGACCCCGGTGCCGAAGAAGACCCCGGTGCCGAAGAAGACCCCGACGCCCGGTCAAATCAGATAATTCCTGGTCATAGCCCCGCCATCGATACCAAGTATCGATTAATCAGCGGAATCCGTGATCTTATGGCTAAACTACGGTCCGTCTGTTACGGGTGGGGGCCCAGGCAATTGAGGAGACCGTTATGTACGGCACGTCATCGGCCTGGCGAGTCCCCGGTTACACGGAGATTCGCGAGCTGGGAGCCGGCGCCGGTGGGCGCGTGGTGATGGCCCGGCACGATGCCGAAGGCGTTCTGGTCGCGATCAAGTATCTGTCCGACGACCTTCGCGGCGACGTCAGCTTCGTGGCCCGCTTCCGGCACGAGGCCCGGCTGCTGCACAGCCTGCGGGACCAGCACACCGTACGGCTGTACGACTACGTGGAGAGCGGCCAGGGCGCGGCCATCGTGATGGAACTGGTGGACGGCGTCTCCCTGCGCGCCATCCTCCGCTCGGAGGGACCGACCGGCCCCGAGGCCGCGCTGCTGGTGCTCAAGGGCTCGCTCCTGGGCCTGTCCTCCGCGCACAGGGCCGGGGTCGTGCACCGCGACTTCAAGCCGGAGAACGTCCTGGTCGAGGCCGACGGCACCAGCCGGCTCGTCGACTTCGGCATCGCGGTCCGCTCCGGCGACGGGGAGGCCCCCGCGGGCACCCCGCCCTACATGGCGCCCGAGCAGTGGACGGGCTCCCCCGCCGGACCGGCCACCGACGTCTACGCGGCCACCGTCGTGTTCTTCGAGTGCCTGACGGGCGCCCGGCCCTTCCGGGCGAAGAGCATTCCCGCGCTGGCCCGGCAGCACCAGGCCATGCCGCCCCCCGTCGACGAAGTCCCGGCCGGGCTCCGCGGCCTGGTCGAGCGCGGCCTGGCCAAGGACCCGTCCGACCGTCCGCCGACCGCCGCGGCCTTCCTCACCGAGCTGGAGGCCGTGGCCGCCGACGCCTACGGCCCGGACTGGCAGGAACGCGGACGCCGCCGGCTCGCCGGACTGGCCGGACTGCTGGCGGCGCTGTTCCCCCGTGAGGAGAAGGCTCCGGAGGCCGACACCTCGATCGCGGAGACCGAGCTGGATGACGCCGACTCCGCGTCGCTGCTGAGCAGGATGGGCGCCAAGATCGCGATCGGCGCCGGAGCCGTCGCGGTGATCGCCGTGGTGGCCGCCCTGCTGTCCGGTTCCGGCAGCACCGAACTCGACCCCCAGAGCTCGGTCACCACTCCGACCGCGGCGGCGTCGCTCCCGGTGGAGACGGCCCTCCCCGACGAGGAGACCGAGGCGCCCGCGGACGAGCCCACGGACGAGCCCGTGGAGGAGAGCCCCGAGCCGACTCCTGACACGACCGCGAGCGGAGTCGCCGACCCTCCGCCGGCGGCGCCCACCGCCGCCGCCACCGCCCCGACGCCCAAACCGTCGGCGACGCCCAGCCGGAAGCCGACCAAGAGTCCGACGAAGAGGCCGACGAAGAAGCCGACGCCCACCCCGACGGAGGAGGACGGCGGGCCCACCGTCCTTCCGGAAGGGCCGTCCACTCCCCCCACCCGCACACCGACGCCTACTCCGACGCCGCCCCAGACCACGCGTCCGACCACGCCGCCGGCCTCGACGCCGGTCTCGACACCGACCACGACGCCGGTCACGACACCGACCAGCGGCGAGACCCCCGACCTCGAAACGCCGCGGCGCGAGGGAGCCCCTCTCGAACCGGCCATGGTCCCCTCGGCCCTCCTGCTCCTGGGGCTGGTGACGAGCGGCGCGGTTCCGTTCACACTGACGGTGAGGCAGAGGATGGCGGGACGGCATCGGAGGCGGCGTTAGATGGTGAGACGGGCACGACCATGAACACCCATCGGGGGGACATCGCCGGATTCCGGCTGGCCGGGCGGACATGGATCAGCGAACTGGGCACGTGGTCCTCGGCGGTCTCGGCCGAGGGCAGACCGGTGAGCGCGCTCAGGTTCGACTCCCGGCTGATCGCCCGGCCCGGAGCGCGTGACCGGGTGGTCGGAGCCGTGGTCGCCGACCGCCGCCTGATCCAGGGCGGGCTGGCGGGGCTGGTCCCCGTCGCCGACCTGATCGGCGCACAGGACGAGGTGTGGTTGCTCACCGCGGATCCGGTCAGCCCGACGGTGACCGATCTGCTGGCCGAGGCGCCCGGCGCGCCGCGGCCCGACGCGGGCAGCGCGGCCACCGTCCTGGCGGAGACCGCTCAGACCCTGCTCGCCGTGCACTCCGCCGGGCTCGCCCACGGAGCGCTGCACCCGGGCGCCGTGGTGATCGCCCCGGGCGGGACGGCCCTGCTCGCCGAGCGCGGGCTGGTCGACGCCCTGCACGGGCGGCCTCCCGCCCCGGAACGGGACGTGGCGTCCTGGGCATCGCTCGCCCGGGGACTGGCCGCGACCTGGGCGGCGTCCTCCCCTCGGGCCGCCGACCTGTTCGAACGGACCGCGGCGATCGCCTCCACCCGGGGCCTCGCCGCGGCCCGCGACGCCCTGCTGACCGGGCGTGACCTCCTGCCGCCGGGGTTCCCCTCCCGCGACCGGCTGGTGGAGACCGTGCACTGGTGGACGACCCGGGAGACCTCTCCCCCGGCCGGGCCCTCGGTCCCGGCCCAGGCCGCCCCGGCGCGGGTGGACGAGGGGGAGATCGTCACCCTGCTGCACGTGCCGGAGGCGACGCGTGCGCCGGAGACAGGCGGCGGCCGTACCGAGGACGTCGTCATGCGGTTCGGTCCGGGAGTGCCGACGGAGACGACCGCGGAGCGGATCTGGCGCGCCGGGCGGGATCAGCAGCCCACCGTCCTGCCCGGGGAACGGCTGCGGACGGTCCGGCCACCGGCCGTGCGCCGCCGCCGTACGGTGCTCTCCTCGGTGATCCTCGCGCTGATGGTGGTGGCGGGCCTGATCGCCTGGCTGCTGCGCGGGGCGGCGGCGCCGCTGGCCGTGTCGGAGGTCGAGGTGATCACCCCCAAGAAGGTCCAGGGCTGCGACACGACGGTCAAGATCCGCGGGGTCCTCACCACCAACGGGGAGGCCGGAGAGATCCACTACCAGTGGAAGCGCAGCGACCGGAGAGCGCCGATCGAGCAGACCGACACGGTGGCCGCCGGGGAGACCTCACACGAGGTGAGCCTCGAGTGGACCGTCAAGGGCGAGGGGACCTTCAAGGGAACGGCCACCTTGCGGCTGCTCTCCCCGGTGCCCGAGGGCGCGAAGATCGAGGACAGAGCGAGCTTCACCTACAAATGTTCATGAACGTACTCGCCGTCCCGGAATGCAGCACATTCCGGTTCTTACTACTCTGACGGCCATGACCACGCAGACCCCCGCAGGCTGGTATCCCGATCCCTACGGCTCCCCGCAGTTGCGGTGGTGGGACGGGAACCAGTGGACCGACGCCACCCACCCGATGGAAGCGGCGGCCGGGCAGGCACCGGGACCGCAGCCGGACCGGTCGTTCCCGCCGCAGGGCACGGGTCCCCACCCGTCCTCCGCGCCGCCCCAGGCGCAGGGCACGGGTCCCCACCCGTCCTCCGTACCTCCTCAGGCGGGCATGCCGCCCAGGGCGGAGCAGCCCCGATGGGACGGCGCACCCGGCGACACCGCGCGGCTGCCGGTCTCGGAGTACGCCCCGCCGGGCGGCGGCTTCACCGGCCCGAACACGCCTCAGCAGGGTGGACCTCATCTGGGCGGTCCCCAGGCGGGTGGACCTCATCCGGGCGGTCCCCAGGGCCCCCACCACGGCCCCGCCGGGCACTTCACCGGCCCTGGCGGGCCCTACCCCGGTCCGGGCGGGCCCTACCCCGGTCCGGGCGGTCCTCAGCCCGGGAACAAGAGCCCGCTGCCCTGGATCCTGGGCGGTGTCGGGGCGGTCATCCTGGTCGTCGCGATCGTGGTCGCGGCCGTGTTCCTGATCAACCCGGATCGCACGTCGACCGCGAGCCGTTCCGTTCCCACGTCGGCCCCGACGACCCAGCAGCCCACCCCGGAGCCGACCCCGACCCCCACGCCCACCCCCACCGCGGCCCCGCCGTCCGCGGGCCCGCTCCCCCAGCCGTCGGACGGCCGCATCGAGGACCCCGTCACCGGCCTGTCCTACGCCTATCCGGGTGACGACTGGATCGTCCCCACCGACACCGGCACCAACCCGCTCGGGATCGTGTGGACCACCGGAATCCTGAAGATGTCCCACGAGAACTACGACGGCCGGGGGAGTAACTGGCTCGGCAACGTCTTCACCGCGGAACTGCCCGAGCAGGCCGGGTACACCGGGCCCGAGAGCGCGAAGGTCGCGGCGGAGGCGCTGCTGAACGCGATCGAACCGACTTTCTACCAGCCCCAGCACACGAAGAAGACCCTTGAGAGCAAGGCCATCAAGGTCAGCGGCAAGGACGCCTGGCAGCTCTCGGTCGAGCTGGACTTCTCCAAGATCTCGAAGGTCAGCGGCTGGAAGTGGAAGAAGGAGGAGGTCACCTTCGTGATCGTGGACCGGGGAGCCGGCAAGCGCCCGGCGGTGATGTACATCTCCGTTCCGGACAACCTCGACCGTGCGGTGACCGACCGTGTGCTCACGTCGCTCGAACTGTCGTAAGCGGAGGGCATTACTCTGAAGGCTATGAGTGACCTGCTGGTCTGGATCGACTGTGAGATGACCGGGCTCGATCTCGGCCGTGACGCCCTCGTCGAGGTGGCCTGCGTGGTCACCGACGGCGAGCTCAACCAGTTGGACGAGGGGGTTGACATCGTCATCAAGCCCCCGTCCGAGGCGCTGGAACAGATGTCGGAGGTGGTGCGGGAGATGCACACCGCCTCCGGGCTGCTCGCCTCGCTGGGCACCGGTGTCACGCTGGCCGAGGCCGAGACCCTCGTCCTGGAATACATCAAGAAGCACGTGCCGGAACCGAAGAAGGCCCCGCTGTGCGGGAACTCCATCGCCACGGACCGGTCGTTCATCGCGCGCGACATGCCGAGCGTGGACGCCTTCCTGCACTATCGGATGATCGATGTCTCCTCGGTGAAGGAGCTGGCCCGGCGCTGGTACCCCCGGGTCTACTTCGCCTCCCCGGAGAAGCAGGGCGGCCACCGGGCCCTGGCCGACATCGTCGAGAGCATCCGCGAGCTGCGCTACTACCGCGCGGCCGTCTTCGTGCCCCAGCCGGGCCCCGACTCCGCCACGGCCCGCGAGCTCGCCGAAGAGGTCTCCGCCGCCAAACCCTGACCCGCGACGCGCAGTCCCCATAAAGGGGGTGCGTAAGGACTCCCAAAGACCGCTACACTTTTTCTGTGCCGCTGCGGCGGACATGGTGGGCGTAGCTCAGTTGGCAGAGCGCCAGGTTGTGGTCCTGGATGTCGGGGGTTCAAGTCCCCTCGCTCACCCCTAGGGGAAAGGCCTGGTCGGTAATATGACCAGGCCTTCCGTATTTCCGGGTTCCGCCTCGTCCGCCCCGGTGCCGGGCCGTCCGCGGGCGTGGGAGGCGGGTGCCCGGCCCTTCACGACCGACCGTCGTATTTCTTCCTACTTTCGGCTTATCCACCAAAGAAGGATGTTGCGGGTTATGCTCGCTCCTATCGCTACGCCGTAAGACCGGGGGCCTCGGCGACCTGATCGTGTTGCTGCGACGGAGGCCGGATGAGAGTCGACGATGCCGGGTTCAGCGCCGAACCCAGAGTCGTTACGGGCTTGAGCAGGCGCGAGACCGAGGTCATGGAGTTGATCGCGAACGGTCACTCCAACGGGGAGATCGCCCGGCACCTGTTCCTGAGTGAGAAGACCGTCAAGAACCACGTGAACCGGATCTACGCGAAACTCGGCGTGGACTCGCGGGTCACCGCGATCGACGTCTGGCTGGAGCAGGTCTCCCGAGACACTCCCCATTGACCGAGGCGCCGCGGGGACCGCACGCCGCGGCGCCGGACGGCAGCGCCCCGGCGTGGGCCGGACCCCTTCCGCCGTGACGCCGGGGCGCGCTGCCGGCCCCGTCAGGCCGACAGCCCGAGGTCCTGGAACGCCGTCAGGGCGCGGGTGACGGCGGCGGTTCCCTCCTGGATCTCGGCCGCCGTGACCGACAGCGCCGGGCGGAGCCGTACCGACCGCTCACCGCAGGGCAGGACCAGTACGCCCTCGTCCTCTCTGAGCGCGGCCACCAGCCGGTCGCGCTCCACCGGGTCCGGCAGGTCGAACGCGCACATCAGGCCGCGGCCCCGGGCGTTCTCCACCAGGTCGGGGAAGGTCTCCTGGAGCTTCAGCAGCCCGGCGAGGAGTTCCCCGCCCAGCTCGCCGGCGCGCCGGATCAGGTCGTCGCGCTCGACGATCTCCAGGATCCGGCGGGAACGGACCATGTCCACCAGTCCGCCGCCCCAGGTGGAGTTGATCCTGCCGCTCACCCGGAACACGTTCTCCGGCACCAGGTCCACCCTGCGGCCCGCCATGACCCCGCCCACCTGGACCTTCTTGGCGAAGGCGACCACGTCGGGGTGGAGGCCGAGCTGCTGGTAGGCCCAGGGGGTGCCGGTGATGCCGGCCCCCGTCTGAACCTCGTCCATGACGAACAGCGCGTCGTGCTCGTGGCAGAGGCGCTCCATCGCCTGGAGGAACTCGGGACGCATGTGGTTGTCGCCGCCCTCTCCCTGGATGGGTTCGGCGACGAAGCAGGCGATGTCGTGCGGGTACCGCTCGAAGGCCGCCCTCGCCTGGGCGAGGGCCCGTTCCTCGGCTGCCTCGACGTCCCCGAAGTGGATGGCCGGCACCTCGATGCGGGGCCAGTCGAACTTCGGGAACCGGTCGGTCTTGACCGGGTCGGTGTTGGTCAGCGAGAGGGTGTAGCCGCTGCGGCCGTGGAAGGCCCGGGTGAGGTGGAGCACCCTGGTGCCGAGCTCCGGGGACCGGCCGTGGGCGGCGTTGTGGCGGCTCTTCCAGTCGAAGGCGCATTTGAGCGCGTTCTCCACGGCCAGCGCGCCGCCTTCCACGAAGAACAGGTGGGGCAGCTCCGGGTCACCCAGAACGCGTGTGAAGGTCTCGACGAAGTCGGCGAGGTGGGTGGTGTACAGGTCGGAGTTGGCGGGCTTGTTCGCGGCGACCTCTCCGAGCAGGGCGAGGAAGTCCGGATCGTCGGCGAACGGGTTCACGCCGAGCGGCGCGGAGGCGAAGAAGGTGTAGAAGTCCAGATAACTCCGGCCGGTCCGGGCGTCGACGAGCCGGGAGCCCCGGCTCCGTTCGAGGTCGAGAACCAGCCGGTAGCCGTCGACGAGCAGATGGCGAGCGAGGCGGCCGTGCACGTCCATGTCCCCTCCGCGATGAGTCGGACAGATGATTCTCCGTCAATGACACATCTACCCGGAGACGTTACGCGTGAATAGCTGTTCTCGTGAAGATTCTTCGCCATCGCAAGGAACGGCGCTCTCCGCGGGCGGCGGTCCCGAGCGGGGCCGCATCGGGGGATTCCGCTCCGCTTCCCCGGGAGATCGCCACCGGGAGGTCACAAACGGGTCCGGTCCGGTTATCGTCCCCTCAGTGCCGAAAGCCGAATAAAGCCTGCAAACCCCATATCAGGGTCCACAAACCCGCAAACCTGGAGGAGCGCCCCGTGTCTCTCCGTGAATCCGCCGCCGACATGCGCGAGGAACTGGTCCGCCTCCGCCACGCCCTGCACCGTGAGCCCGAACTCGGTCTCGACTTGCCCCGCACCCAGGAGAAGGTGCTGGCCGCCCTCTCGGGGCTTCCCCTGGAGGTACGGATCGGCGAGCGGCTGAGCTCGGTCACCGCGGTGCTCCGGGGGGCGCGGCCCGGCCCGACTGTGCTGCTCCGCGGTGACATGGACGCCCTGCCCGTCTCCGAGCGCGGCGGCGCGGAGGTCACCTCCCTGCTGGACGGCCGGATGCACGCGTGCGGCCACGACCTGCACACCACCATGCTCGCCGGGGCGGCCCACCTGCTGGCGGCCCGGCGCGACCAGCTCGCCGGGAACGTCGTCTTCATGTTCCAGCCCGGCGAGGAGGGTCACCTCGGCGCGAAGTTCATGATCGAGGAGGGCGTGCTGGACGCGGCGGGCGAGCGCCCGGTCGCGGCCTACGCCCTGCACGTCATCAGCTCGGTGCTCCCGCAGGGCGTGTTCATCACGAGAAGCGGGCCGATCATGGCCGCCGCCGACAGCCTCGTCGTCACGGTGCGCGGCGCGGGAGGGCACGGCTCGGCCCCGCACCGCGCCAAGGACCCCATCCCGGCCGCGTGCGAGATGGTCCTCGCGCTGCAGACCATGGTGACGCGCGGCTTCGACGTGTTCGATCCGGTGGTCGTCACCGTCGGCAGTTTCCACGCCGGGACGACCGACAACGTGATCCCGGAGCAGGCCCGGTTCGAGGTGACGATCCGGTCGTTCTCCGCCGCCTCCCACGAGCGCGTCCGGGAGCGGGCGGTCACCGTGGTCGAGGGCATCGCGGCGGCCCACGGGCTCGACGTGGAGACCGCCTTCACGATGAGCTACCCGGTCACCGTCAACAACGGGGCCGAGGCCGACTTCGTCGGGGCCACCGTCCGCGAGGTCTACGGCGAGGAGCGGTTCGTCACGGCGCCGCAGCCGTTCACCGGCGCGGAGGACTTCTCCCTGGTGTGCAATGAGATCCCCTCGGCGTTCGTGGCACTCGGCGCGTGCCCGTCGGACCTGGACCCGGCCGAGGCCGCCTACAACCACGCCCCGGAGGCGCGCTTCGACGACGCCGTCCTCCCGGACGGCGCCGCCCTGTACGCCGAACTCGCCGCCCGCCGTCTCGGCCTGGCCGCGGGGTAGCCGGGGTCCCGCGGGCGGCCCCGGACCTCAGCCGGCGGGAGTGATCCGGATGGCGACGGTCCCCCGGCTGCCCCTGCGGAGCTTGCTGCCGAGGATGACCAGCCGCCCCTGCAGGCCGTACTTCCTGCTCAGGAGGCCGCGCACCCGCTCGGTCTCCTCGGCGGAGAGGATCTCCGCCCGGCCGGCGACCTCCTCGCCGCGCGCGTTGCCCCGCAGGTCGCACGCTCTGACCGTGACCTCCGGGTTGTTGCGGATCCGCTTGACCTTGCCCGCGGAGACGGGGGTCCAGATCACCAGGGACTCTCCGTCCGGGGCCGCCCAGACGGGGGTGGGGACCGCCGTGCCGTTCCTGCGGAAGGTCGTCACGGAGACGTACGGCTCGGCGGCCAGTTCCGGGATGCTCGTCATGGGCGGCACCCTACGCCGCCGCGTAGACCACCAGGGACACCGCCACGTACTGCACCAGGTAGGCGGCGAGGGTGAAGGCGTGGAAGACCTCGTGGAAACCGAACCAGCGGGGCGAGGGGTCCGGCCGGCGCAGGCCGTACACCACGCCGCCCGCCGTGTAGAGCACGCCGCCCACGATGACCAGGACCACCGCCGCCACCCCGGCGCCCTCCATGAGCTGGGGCAGGACGAACACGGCCGTCCAGCCGAGGGCGATGTAGAGGGCGGTGGACAACCAGCGGGGCGCGCCGAGCCAGAACACCCGGAACAGCAGCCCGGCGATCGCGCCGGTCCAGATCACCGACAGGACCACCACACGGGCCGCGCCGTCCAGCGCGAGCAGCGCGAACGGGGTGTAGGTGCCCGCGATGATCAGGTAGATGTTGGCGTGGTCGAGGCGGCGCAGCACGCCCTCCAGCCGCGGGGAGAGCGTACCGCGGTGGTAGGTGGCCGAGATGCCGAAGAGCAGGCCCGATGTGATCGCGTAGATCGCGGCGGCGAGCCGCGCCTGGAGCGTGGGCCCCAGGGCGACGAGGACGAATCCGCCGATGAGCGTGACGGGCAGCGCCCCTGCGTGCAGCCAGCCGCGCAGGCGCGGCTTGATGGACATCGGGAGCGGCACCCTCTCCGCAGCTGTGGTGGTCATGAACCTACGGTAACGTAACTTACGGCTGCGTAGGTTGTGATTTTTCCTACATTGTCCTCCGGTGCGGGACGGAGGAGCACTCGGGCGGGACCCGGCGGACGGGACCACGGCGAGCGGGATCCGGACGGGTGGTCAGAGGGAGTTCAGGAACCGTGCCGCGATGGGCAGGGCGGTGGCGGCGCCGCTGCCTCCCCTCTCCACCAGTACGGCGAAGGCCGTACCCTCGCGGTACCCGATGAACCAGGCGTGCTCGGCGATCCCCGCCCCGGTCTCGATCTCGGCGGTGCCCGTCTTGCCCGCCGTACCCTCGGGGAGGGGTACGGCGGAGGCCGAGCCCTCGGTGACCACGGCCCGCATCATCGTGCGCAGCCCCTCGGCCACGCCCGGCGGGAGCGGGACCTCCCCGCCCCGCCGCTCCCGGTCTCTCATCATGCTCGGCTGGCGCCAGGTACCGCTCTCCGCCGCGGCGGCGACCAGGGCCATGCAGAGCGGGCTGGCCAGCACCGAGTTCTGGCCGATGGCGTCGGAGGCCAGCTGGTCGTTGTTCGCGTGGGGCTTGATCGTGCAGGTCTCCGCCGGGGCCGCGAGCTCCTTGTTGAAGCCGAGCAGCTCGGCGGCCCGGACCAGGCCGCCGTCCTGCAGCGTACGGGTCGACTGGTCGACGAAGGTGGTGTTGCAGGAGACCGCGAAGGCCCGGACCAGGGTGGTCGCGCCCAGTACCGGGACGGAGGAGGCGTTGGGGATCGAGGCTCCGCCCGGGGGGGCGTAGCTGGCCGGGCAGGAGACCGGGGAGTCGGGGGTGAGCCCCGCCGACAGCAGCGCCGCGGCGGTGACCACCTTGAACGTCGAACCCGGCGGGTACAGGCCGAGGAAGGCGTTGCGGCCGCCCAGCCGGTCGGCGACCGCGAGGACCTCGCCGGTGCCGGACTCCACGGCGACGATCGCGGCGGGGCGCTCCACCCCGTCCAGCGCCCTGGCCGCCGCCGCCTGGACCGTGCGGGAGAAGGTGGTGACGATCTTCCTCCCCGGCTTCGACGGCTTCTCCAGGAGCCGCTGGACCTCGCCCGCGGACGTGACGGCCTCCAGGGCGAGCCCGTCGACGCCCTCGGCGTCCTGCCCGGACAGGTCGGGCGCGAGCACCTTCAGGTAGTTCTCGGCGCCGCTGTCGTGCGGGAACCGGTCCTTCGAACGGGTGACCAGCTCGGCCGGCTCGGCGGGGAGGTCCCGGAGCCGGAGCCGCCCGCCGTCCTTGAGCGCGGGGTGGAGCGTCTCCGGGGCCCAGTCCACCCACCACCGGCCCTCCCGGGCCACCAGCCGCAACGTCGAGGAGAACGACCACGCCCCGAGTTCCCTGACCTGCCTGACGCCCTGGAACGGCATCTCGGCCGCCTGCTCGCCCCGGAAGGTGATCGTCCCCGGCGAGAGCGCCAGTGACTCGATGCCCAGTTCCTGACTGAAGGCGTGGTGCCGCTCGATGAAGTCGCCGGGGGAGTCGATCACGAGCCGGTCCATGGTGGCCAGGTCGGCGCCTTCCCAGGCCGTCAGGTAGGTCCGCGCCACGTCCTCGGCGCCGGCCTGCGGGCGGGCGGGTCGGGCGGCCTCATCGGCCCCGCCCACCCCGCCGGAGACGACCGGAGCGTCCCGGTTCCCGGTTCTGGGCTCGGTGGGACGCGTCAGGGCGTAGACGCTGCCTCCGACGATGGCGAGAAACACGATGACGAGCACGAGAACCGGTCGGGTGCGCATACGGTTTCTCCCAACGATGTCCCCTCGGATATACCAGAGAAAAGAGGATCAAAGGGATGGCCAGGCGGGAACCGCAGGAGCCGATGCCGGGCCGTTATCCGGTCACCTTCGGCGAAGTCGATCTGCTGAGGGACCTGGACCGCCCCTCCGGCTGGGTGATCTCCAAGGACGGCGTGCCGCAGTCCTACGTCGACCTGGACGATCCCACCTATCTGGACTTCGAGTACGTCCGGCTGATGGCCGACGTGATCGACCTGCTGGACGGGGGCCCCCTGGACGTGGCGCACATCGGCGGTTGCGCCTGCACCCTGCCCCGCTACGTCGCGGCGACCCGCCCCGGCTCCCGGCAGATCGTCGCCGAACCCGACGGCGCGCTGGTCCAGCTCGTCCGCGACCAGCTCCGGCTGAAGTCCGTACCCCGGCTCAAGGTCAGGATCCTCGACGGCCGCGCCGCCACCGCCGGGCTCCACGACGCCTCGGCCGACCTGCTCGTGCTGGACGCCTTCAGCGGAGCGACGATGCCCCTCGACCTGGCCACCCGGGAGTACATGGGGGATGTGGCCCGCGTCCTGCGCCCGGCCGGGACCCTGCTGGTCAACATCGCCGACGGCAAGGGGCTGGTCTTCGCCCGGCGGGTGCTCGCCACGGTCGGCACCACCTTCCGCCACGTGGCGCTGCTCGCCGAGCCCGGGGTGCTGCGCGGCCGCAGGTTCGGCAACCTCATCGTCGCCGCCTCCCGCACCGAGCTCCCCCTCGACGGCATGGTCCGCACCGCGGCGGGCGGCCTCACCCAGGCCCGTTGCGTGCACGGCGACGACCTGAGCAAGTTCGTCGCCGGGGCCCCTCCGCTGAACGACGGCGACCCGGTCGTCATCCCGGTCCCGCCGCCCGCCGTGTTCGGCTGACCGGCGGCACGGGGTCAGGCGGGGGCCGGGATCCAGGCCCGCACCCGGGTGCCCTCCCCGGGCGCGCTCGACAGCTCCAGGGCGCCGCCGAGCGCGCTCAGCCGGTCGGCCAGCGGCCCGAGCCCCCGGCGGCCGGTGGTCGCCAGGTCGAAGCCCTTCCCGTCGTCCGAGACCATGACCTGCAGCCGCCCGCCGGCGTGTGTCAGCCGTACCTCGATCCGGGAGGCCGAGGCGTGCTTGAGCGCGTTGGTGAGCGCCTCGCTCGTGGTGAAGTAGAGCGCGCCCTCGACCTGGTCGGGGAAGCGCCGCGCGCGCAGCGCGGCGTCGGCGGTCACCGTGGTCGTCACCGGCAGCCGCGAGCAGCGCTCCTCGACCGCCTCGACCAGCCCGCCCTGGCTGAGCACGGACGGGTGGATGCCCGCCGCGAGCTCTCTCAGGTCGGTCAGCGTCTGCCGGGCCTGATCGCGCAGGAGGGTCAGGGTCTCCGGCCCGCCACCGGTCGCCCTGGCCAGCTCCAGGCCCGCGATGAGCGCGACGAGCTGCTGCTGCACGCCGTCGTGGATGTCACGCTCGATCCGCCGCCGTCCAGCCTCCTCGGCGTCGACCAGCCGGGCGGCCAGCGCGGCGCTCTGGACGGCCAGTCCGACCGGGACGGCCAGCGCGCCGAGCTGCCGCCGGTCCTCGGCGGTGAGGCGCCCGGCGAGCTTGGGCCCGCAGGCGATGTGCCCCAGCCCCGCCGGGACCGTGAGCACCGCCTCGCCGCTCTCCTCCCCCGCCACCAGCCGCGTGCCGTCGGGAAGCACGACGGCGGCCCACCGGGTCTCCAGCCCGGCCCGTACGGCGCCCGCCAGCCGTCCGAGCTGCTCGACCGGCTCCGCCTCCTCCAGGTCCGGGCCGAGCTCGGTCAGCAGCTCGTCCACCGTGGGCCGCAGGTCGAAGACCAGGAAGAACCTCGATCCCCTGATCCCCACCCGGATGTCGAGGAGGTTGTGCCGGAACACCGACGCGGCGATCACCGCGGGCAGCGCGGTCATGACGGCCATGACCCCGATCGTGCGGCCCACGGCGTGTTGCGCCTCGTCGGAGACCACCATCAGGACGAAGCTGCCCAGCGCGACCGCCTGGCCGGCGGTCATCAGGCCCAGCAGGCGGCGCTCGGCGGCGGGAGCCCGCCACAGGCGCAGGACGAGGGAGACCAGCACCGCCACGCCCATCAGGTAGGCCGCCCCCTGCCCCAGGCCACCGGCCACCGCGGCGACCAGCCCGGCCGGCCCGCCGAGGGAGAACGGATTGTCGACCCCCATGGGCGCGTAGACCGCGTCCGGGCTCAGCAGGAGGCCCAGCCAGTAGACGGCGATCACCGCCCCCGCTAGCCGGGCGCCCGCCCGCCAGCGCCGTGAGGGCAGGCGGCCGTCAGGGAAGAGCAGCGCGATGAAGATCCAGCTCAGGCCGTAGAAGACCGGGAAGAGGGAGAGCAGGAGCATCCCGGCGACGGCCGCGGGACCGTGGTCGCCGAGGCGGAGCAGGATCCCGAAGCCGAGGGCTCCGAGTCCCAGGCAGCCCGCGGTGGCCAGCAGCAGCCAGCCGTAGGCGTTGTCGGGCCTCCGGCTCGCGACGAGCCAGCCGACGGCCGGCAGGAAGAGGCAGACCGCGGCGAACAGCCACTGGCTCGCGGGGACGGGGAAGCCGGTCTCCATGATCGCGCCGGTGACCATTCCGGCCGCGGCCACTCCCGCCATCGACGCGGCGAGCGGACGGGCCGGAGCCGAGGATGCCATAGCAGGCAGGGTGCCTCGCCACAGGGCCCACCGTCCATGAGGTTGTCCGCACATTCGGTGCAGTTTGCCGCACCCCTCAAGACGGGGGTTCGCCGGGTACCCCGCCGCATCGGCGATTCCTAGATTCGGAGAAGGGCAGAGGTCCGGAACCGCTCGCCCCGCAGACCCCGCAGGCCCCTCGGAACCTGCGGCATCCGAGACGACGACATCGAACCCGTCGACCGAAACCACAGGGAGCCTCATATGCGACCGACGTCCCGACCGACGCCCCGACCGACCCGCCTGCTGGCCCTCGCCCTCGCCCTCGCGACCGTCCCCGTGGCGACCCTCGCGACCGCGGGCCACGCGTCCGCCGCGTCCGCCGCTCCGGCGGTCGTCGCCGCTCCCGAGATCCCCGACAGCCCGGTGGGCAGGCAGCTGCGCTGGTTCCTCGGCGCGCCGGACCGGGCGCCGCTCGCGGAGAGCGAGCTGGCCGAGCACGTCAACGCCGCCTACCTCAAGGACCTGACCGTCAAGGGCTTCAACGACTTCCTCACGCAGGCCAAGGGGCTGACGCTGGAGAAGCTGACCGAGGTCACGGACACCGCCCTGAGCGGCACCGGGACGATCGGCGGGCAGGAGTTCCTGATCCGGATCGCCGTGGACGGGGAAGGGAAGATCAACCTGATCGGGGTGCTCCCCCCCGAGCCGCCCGCCCCCCGGAGCTGGAAGGAGCTCGACGCCCGCCTGCGCAAGGTCGCCCCCGCGACCGCCTTCGCCGCCGCCCGGATCGACTCCCGGGGACGGTGCGAGATCGTCCACGGCGTCTCCGCCGACAAGGTCATGCCACTCGGCTCGATCTTCAAGGTCTACGTGCTGGGCGCGGTGGCCGAGAAGATCCGTGACGGGAAGCTGAGCTGGGACAGCAAGCTCACGATCAAGCCCGAGTGGAAGAGCCCCAGCGAGGGCGGCCTGTACGAGCGCCCGGACAACAGCACCGTCACGGTCCGCGAGGCCGCCAAGCTGATGATCTCGATCAGCGACAACACCGCCACGGACATCCTCATCCACACCGTCGGCCGCAAGGCCGTCGAGGCCAAGGTCCGTCAGTGGTCGGGGCACGCCGAGCGGAACATCCCCTTCCTCACCACGCGGGAGTGGGCGCTGCTCAAGGCGAAGAACTATCCGGAGCAGGCGAAGAAGTACCTCTCGCTCGACGTCGCGGGCAAGCGCGCCTATCTGAAGAACACGGTCGCCAAGCAGTCCTTCGAGGGCCTCCAGGCGTGGAAGGAGCCCAGGGAGATCCACACGATCGAGTGGTTCGGCTCTCCGCGCGACGTCTGCCGCGCCTTCGCCGGGATCCTGTCGCTGAAGAGCAAGCCGCTGCACGAGGCCATGTCCGCCAACGACCTCAGCATCGGGCTCGACCGGAAGAAGTGGCCGCTCGTCTGGGCCAAGGGCGGCTCCGAGTCGGGAGTCCTGGGCCTGGCCTACCTCGCCCGCTCGGCGAAGGGCCGGACCTACCTGGTCGCCCCGCTGACGAACAACCCGGACGCGCCCCTCGACGAGTCGAAGGTCGCCCCCGAGCTGATCTCCCTCAGCAGGGGCGCGTTCAGCCTGGCCGCGAAGAAGTAACCCGGCCCGTCCGTCCCACGGCCGCGGCGCCCACGGCGTCGCGGCCGTGGGCCTGCCCGCGGCCCCCGTCCGCCTGCCCGCCCGCAGCTCGTCACCGGCCTCCCCGGCTTCGGCCGCGCCGCCCGCTGCTCCTGTCGCCGCCGTGTGACTACCGTCACCGTTACCGCGTCTTCCCGCACCGTCCCGAACCTCTGCCTATTGTGATCCGGTGAGCTTTCTGGCGATTCGCACCGCACGGGTATTCGACGGAGAGCGGCTGCGCGACGAGGTCACCGTGGTGCTGGTGAAGGACGGCCGCATCGCCGGCGTGGAAGCAGGACCGGCCGTACCCGACGGATGGCCGGTCCAGGACCTGCCCGGCGGCACACTGCTGCCCGGTCTGATCGACGCGCACGTGCACCTGTGCGCCGACAGCGGCCCGAGCGCGCTCGACCGGCTCAGCGGGCTCACGGAAGAACAGCTGGAGGCCTCCATCGAGACCTCGCTGGAGGCCCACCTGGCCGCGGGCGTCACCACCGTGCGCGACCTGGGTGACTACCACGACGCCGTGTTGGCCTGGCGAGCCAAGGCCGGGCCGGACCTGCCGGCCGTGGTGGCGGCCGGTGCGCCGATCACCAGCGTGGGCGGGCACTGCTGGTCGATGGGGGGCGAGGCGCAGGGCGTGAAGGGGCTGCGCGAGGCCGTCCGGCGACGGGCCGAGCGGGGCGCCGACATCATAAAGATCATGGCGAGCGGCGGTGTGCTGACCCCCGGCACCGACACGATGCGCCCGCAGTTCACCGACGAGGAGCTGAAGGCGGCGGTCGACGAGGCGCACGCCCTCGGCCTGCCGATCACCGCGCACGCCCACGCGCTGGCGGCGGTACGGCAGGCGCTGGCCGCGGGCGTCGACGGCATCGAGCACTGCACCTGCCTGACTCCCGCCGGCGTCCGGCTCGACGACGCGCTGCTCGCCGCGCTGGCCGGGTCCGGGGTCGCCGTCTGCGCGACGCTGGGGTCCGATCCGGATGTCGTGGTGCCGCCCCAGGTCGTGATGATGGCCGCGCGCGCGGGCATCACCGAGGCCGTCCTGCAGGAGGCCGTCGCCCGCCTGCACCGGGGCGGCGTGCGCCTGGTGGCCGGCTCGGACGCGGGCATCGGTCCCGCCAAGCCGCACGGACTGCTGCCGGCCACCCTCGACGAGTACGTCAGGTCCGGCCTGCCGCCGGCCTCGGCCCTGGCCGCGGCGACCTCGGTCGCCGCCGGTGCCTGCGGCGTGGGGGGACGCAAGGGCCGCATACGGCCCGGCTACGACGCCGACCTGGTGGTGGTCGGCGGCGACCCGACCCGTGACATCACCGCGGTGGCCCGCCCCCTGGCCGTTTACCTCGCCGGTCGGCCGGTGACCGGCTGACGCCCGCGCGATGCTGCCGCCGGCCGAGATCGGCGCGCTGCTCGGCGGAGCGGCCACGCTGGCGTTCCTCTGGCCCGAGCTCGCCCGGACCCTGGCAGGGGAGCGGCGGTAGAGGCCGTTGCGGCCGGGCCCCACCCGGTGTGCCGCCGGTTCGTGCCCTCCCCCGAGGAAGGCGCGAACCGGCGGATCCGCCCGGGGTCACCCCCGGGTCACTGCGGCCCGAGGGTGACGCAGGCGACCCGGGGACCGGCCGTACCGGCCCTGGCCCCGGCGGCCTTGGTGCGCTTGGCGTGGATCACCAGGGAGCGGGGCGCTCTCTCGGGGACGAACGCCCAGCCCTGCCTGGCCGTGACCGTGGCCGCGCCCTGCGGGTCGGTGGTGAAGTCGAGCCAGACCTCGTTGTCCGCGCTGGCGTGCGCGTGGGCGTGCTGGTAGTGCGGCCCGGCGGCCTCCGGGTCGGGGCCGCACGGGTTCACGTGCAGGTGCACGCCGTAGGCCCGGTCGGGCAGGAAGCCCTCGACGGTGACCGTGGAGGTGGCCATCACCGCGCCCGATTCGGCCGTCACCCGTGCCGTCGCCCCGGCGGGGACCAGCTTGGGGTCGTAGGCGATCGCGGAGGTCCCGGACGCCGGGACGCCGAACCTGCCGCCCCCGACGAGCTTGACGGCGCTCGCGGGCTCGGCGGGCCCGGCGGGCACCGCGCCCCTGGTGTCGTGTGCCGCCGGGTGCGGTGCTCCCTGGCCTGCGCAGGCCGCAGCGAGCAGGGCGGCGGCGGCGAGAACCACGGGAAGGCGCATCGGAATCTCCTCAACCAGCCGGGCGGGACGACGCCCCACTCTAGCGAGTAGTCATCCGGTCACGATGGGTGTTTCGCCGAGGACGGTCGTCATCCGCCGTGGGAGGCGGCGATCTCGTCGATCCGGGCGGCCAGGGTGAAGTCCATCTCCGTCAGGCCGCCCGCGTCGTGGGTGGACAGCGTCAGGTGCAGGGTGCGCCAGCGGATGTCGATGTCGGGGTGGTGGTTGAGCTTCTCGGCCTCGACCGCGATCTCGTCGACGATGCGGATCGCGGTCGGGAAGTCGGGCGCGGTCACGGTCCGGCGGATCTCGTCACCCTCGCGCCGCCACTGGGGCGTCTCGCCCAGCCGTCGCCGTACTTCGGAGTCGTCAAGCAGGTCCATCCCCCCAGCAGATCACGCTCGCGGCCGGAAGCCAAAGCGACCGAGCCGCGAGCCGGCCCCGCGGGTCCGTCCTACTTGACGGCGCCCGTGGTGAGACCCGACTGGATCTGGCGCTGGAAGACGATGTAGATGATCATCACGGGGATGATCGCCATGCTCAGCGCGGCGAACAGGCCCGGCCAGTCGGCCTCGTAGCCCGCGCTGGTGGAGATGTTCGCGACGCCCTGGGTGATCAGCCACTTGTCCTCGACGTTGCCGGACAGCAGCACGATCGGCAGGAGGTACTGGTTCCACTGACCCAGGATGTTGAAGATCGTGATGCTGATCAGGCCCGGCTTGGCCATCGGCATCATGATCTGGAAGAACGTCCGGGTGTGGGAGCAGCCGTCCATCATCGCCGCCTCGGCCACCGAGGTGGGCAGTGTCTTGAAGAACGCCGAGAGGAAGAAGACGGTGAACGGCAGCGAATAGGCGATGTAGACCAGGATGACGCCCAGGTGGGTGTCGATCAGGCCGAGGTTCTTCACCACGAAGAACAGCGGGACCAGCGCGAGGAAGACCGGGAAGGTCATGCCCGAGACGAACAGGAAGTAGATCGCCCGGTTGCCGGGGAAGCTGTAGCGCGCCAGCACGTAGGCGGCCATCGAGCCCAGCAGCATGGTCCCGGCCGTGCTGCACGCGACCACGAAGACCGTGTTCAGCATGTACTGGCCGATGTGGGCCTTCTCCCACGCCCGGCCCCAGGCGTCCCAGCCGTAGGAGGCCGGGAGGGCGAGGGCGTCGCCGAAGATCTCGGTGTTGGTCTTGAACGAGGCCAGGAACGTCCAGAGGATCGGGCCGATGATCAGGATCGCCCAGATCGCCAGCGCGATGTGGGACAGGGCGCCGAAGACGCCGAGGGGGTTCCTGCGCCGCCTCGCACGGGCGTGCGAGGCGGCCGTACGGGAGGACGGCTTGGTCACCGTGCCTGCGGCCATCAGAACTCGATCCTCTCGCGCCGGGTCACGCGCAGGGTGAGTGCCGCGAACGTGATGGTCATGAAGAACAGCGCCACGCCCATCGCGGAGGCGTAGCCGAACTTGGAGAAGTTGAACGCGGTGCGCCAGATCTCCAGCGGCAGGACGGTCGTGGCGTTGTCGGGCCCGCCGCGGTCCACCGAGAGCACCTGGACCAGGGCGAAGGCGTCGAAGGCGGCGATGCCGAGGTAGACCCAGGCCACCTGCATGGTGTCCCAGAGCAGCGGCAGGGTGATGCGGAAGAAGAGGGTGAGGCGGCCCGCGCCGTCCAGCGCCGCGGCCTCGAAGACGTCCTTGGGGATGGAGGACATGCCCGCGGAGAACAGGACCACGTAGAAGCCGACGGCCTGCCAGACCATCACGCCCATGATCGCCCAGAGGGCGAGGTCCGGGTCGATGAGCCAGCCGATCGGCTCGACGCCGACCCTGGCGAGCAGGCTGTTGATCACGCCGGTCTCGTCCGGGCGGTAGATCGCCTGGAAGAGCACGCCGACGATGGCCACCGCGAGCACCTGGGGCAGGAAGAAGATCACGCGGTAGAACTTCGAGCCCCAGATGCCGGTCATCCCCGCGCCCTTCTGCCCGCCGCTCAGGTTGAGCAGGAAGGAGAAGAAGAGCGCGATGGCGATGGTGGCCAGCGGCACGACAAGCAGCAGGACGCCGTGGTGGCGCACCGCGGCCCAGAAGACCTCGTCCTCGAACAGCCTGGTGAAGTTCTCCAGGCCGATGTACTGAGGAGTGGCCGAGATTCCCTTCCAGTTGGTCAGCGCGATCTGGAACGCCTGGATGTACGGGCTGATCACGAAGACCGCGTAGAGGGCCACCGGAACGATGAGGAACCCGACGATGAACGGGTACTTGCTGTTCCGCACCCGGGCCAGGAGCGGGTGCCCGCCGCCCGGCGCCCCGGCCGCGAGCGGACGCCTGCCGCCCGGCGTCCCCGCCTTGAGCGGGTGCTTGTCGTGCCGCATGGAGGACTACACCGTCCGGTTCTGCTTGGTGATGGACGAGTCAGCCTTGGTCTTGTCGGCGGCCTTCTGCATCTTCTCGCAGAACTCCTCGGCCGAGATGCGGCCGAACATGAGCGCGTTGGTCTGCCTGCGCAGCTCGGTCTCCAGCTCCTTGTACCAGCCCTCGAAGCTGTTGTAGGTGACGATGTTGGAGCCCGCGGCGGTCTGCGCGGCGCTGAGGCTGGCGTTGCCGGGCGAGAGCTGCAGGCCGTCGGCGGCGCCGGTCACGACGGTGATGTTGCCGGACTTCTCGGTGAAGCCGCGCGCGCCCTCCTTGGAGAGCATGATGCGCAGGTACTCCAGGCCGCCCTTGGGGTTCTTGGCCTTGGCCGGGACGATGTAGCCCTCACCGGCGGCGGCGCGGATGGCCTCGAAGGGCATCTTGTCGGCGGCGGTGACGCTGGGGGTGGGCGTCAGGGCGTACTTGAAGCCGTCGGGGGTCTGGTCCTTCTGCTCGTTCTCCAGCCAGGAGCCCGACGGGTAAAGGGCGATCTTGCCCTGGTTCTGCCGGGTCTGCACCTCGGTGTGGATCAGGCCCTCGAAGGACTTGTCCATGTACTTGCCGATCTCGGCCCAGGCGGCGGCGGACTGCTTGACCGAGTCGCGCTGCCAGGCCCCGTCGACGAGGTTGTCGATGTCGATGAGGAGCTGGTTGCCCTCGATCTTCGCGGCGGAGATGAGGATCATCCAGTACGCGTAGTACGAGGCGTTCTTGCCGGCGAACGCGAACGGGACGATGCCCTTGGCCTTGATCTTCTCGCAGAGGGCCTTGAACTCGTCCATGGTCTTCGGCGGGGTCCAGCCCTCCTTCTCGAAGAGCGCGGCGTCGTACCAGAGGCCGTAGGCCGAGAAGACGTAGTTCATCACGTACGGCTTGCCGGTGATGAGGCCCGACTCGACGGTGCCCGGCGCGACCATGTCGCGCACCTTCTTGGCCGGGTCGTCGATGGAGGGGGCGTCCCACAGCTCGGTCAGCTCCAGGAGCTGGCCCTCCTGCTGCAGGGCGGCGTTGTCGATCAGGTCGGTGCCCGAGTTGGCGATCATGTCCGGGACGTCGCCGCTGGCGAACCGCGGCTGCAGGGTCTGCGCGATCTGCTGGGTGGCGACGTGCTTGATCTCCGCCTGCGGGAACTTCTTCTTGTACAGCGGCTCGTGAACCTCGGTGGCGTAGCTGTCGCCCAGGCCGCCCTTGAAGATGACGACTTCGAGGGGGGCGTTGGCGGCCACGCCGAACGGGTTGGCGGCGGAGGTGGCGGCGCCCGCGGCGGTCGGTGCGGCGGAGCCGGTGGCGGCGGGGGATCCGGCGGTGGCGCAGGCGCTGAGCAGCCCGGCGCCGGGACCGGCGACGAGAGCGGTCAGGCCGATCCGGCGGAGCATCTGCCGCCGGGTGATCTCTCCGGGCGTACCGGCCGATTTGGACATGGACCCTCCTGGGCGGGGCGTCAATTAGGAAAGTTTCCTAAACGTTCGCCCGAACGTACGTAGCACGAGAGGTCACCGTCAAGAGTGCGTATCCGGTCTAGACCGAGCCGTGACGTCATCGCGACATTTCCGCTAGAAAGCAGCAGATCATAGGGGATGATATGCGACATCTATTGACATACCACCCAATAATTCCCGCGAGTCTGCCGCCTTCTGCCGCCACGCTTCATCAGGTACGGCACCGCCGAAGATAGCGGACGACACCCGGTCTAGACCAGTGGGACGAGAATTTGCCGCTGGACCTCGCAAAGCCCTACTTTTAGGACATGTTGCTGGCCGAGCAGCGCCGCCTGCTCTGTGATTACGGCCGCAGGGCCGCCGCGACCGGCCTGGTCGTCGGCGCCGCGGGGAACCTGAGCGTACGGGTCGGCGACCTCATCGCGGTGACACCCGGCGGCGTCCCGCTCGACCGGCTGGAGCCCGGCGCCTGCCCGGTGATCGACATCGAGGGACACCTGGTCGAGGGCGAGCTGCAGCCGTCCTCCGAGACGCCGATGCACCTGGCGGTCTACACGACCACCGGCGCCCGGGCCGTCGTGCACACCCACTCCGTGTTCGGCACCGTGGTCGCCACCACCATGACCGAACTGCCGCCGATCCACTACAACACGCTGCTGCTCGGCGGCACCGTCAGGGTCGCCGAATACGCCACCTACGGAACCCCCGAACTGGCGGCCAACGTGCGGGCCGCGCTCGAGGGCAGGCAGGCCGCGCTCCTGGCCAACCACGGCGGGGTCACCGTCGGCGACGACCTGGACAAGGCCTTCGAGGCGACGCGGCTGCTGGAGTGGCTCTGCGAGGTGTACGTCCGGGCCAGATCCGTCGGCGAGCCGCGTGTGCTCACCGAGGAGCAGCTCGCCGCCGTCGTCGAACGCGCCGTCAACCCTCCCAGGTTCCCGACGCGCACGAACTGACCCCGGCGACCGGCTCCCGAACGCCGCGCCGCCCCCGTCCGGCGGCCGGCTCCCGGGAACCGCGCCGTCCCGTCCGGCAGCCAGCCCCGACCCGCGAGGATCCGTCATGCCCCTGCAGATCACCGGCACCCCGAGCGACCCCGGCCTGCTCCAGCTGCCCTGGGAGACCCCCCTGGAGCGGTGGCCGGAGCACCGCCTGGTCTCACTCCCCCGCGGCATCTCCCGGCACGTGGTGCGCTTCGTGCGCCTCTCCGGCAAGGTCTACGCGATCAAGGAGATCAGCGAGCACTTCGCCAAGCGCGAGTACCGGCTCCTGTGGGACCTGAACCGGCTGGACACCCCGGCGGTGGAGCCGGTGGCGGTGGTCACCGGCCGGACCGGGAAGGACGGGGAGCCGCTGGAGGCCGCCCTGATCACCCAGCACCTGCAGTTCTCCCTCCCCTACCGGGCGGTCATGTCGGGGACCGTACGGCCGGACACGCTGAACCGGCTCCTCGACGCCCTGGCCGTCCTGCTCGTCCGGCTCCACCTGACCGGCTTCTACTGGGGCGACTGCTCCCTGTCGAACATCCTGTTCCGCAGGGACGCGGGCTCCTTCGCCGCCTACCTGGTCGACGCCGAGACGGGTGAGCTCCACCCGATGATCAGCGAGGGTCAGCGGATGCACGACATCGACGTCGCGCACACCAACATCTACGGCGAGATGCTCGATCTGGAGGCCGGGGAACTGCTCCACCCCTCCATCGACCCCGAGGAGATCGCCGACTCGATCTGCGCGCGCTACCACCGGCTCTGGGGTGAGCTCACCTCCGACGAGATCATCGACGAGGTCGACTGGCACATGATCGACCAGCGGATCCGGCGGCTGAACCGGCTCGGCTTCGACGTGGCCGAGATGATGGTCCGCCGCAAGGCGGGCACCGGCCGCCTGATCGTCCGGCCCAAGGTCGTGGACGCGGGCCACCACCAGCGCCGCCTGCTCCGCCTCACCGGTCTGGACGTGGAGGAGAACCAGGCCCGGCGGCTCCTCAACGACCTCGACTCCTTCCGGGTCTCGTACGGCCTGCGCCACGAGGACGAGGCGATCGTGGCCCACCGCTGGCTGGCCGAGGTCTTCCAGCCGACGATCGAGGCCGTCCCGCAGGAGCTGCGGCGCAAGCTGGAACCGGCCCAGCTCTTCCACGAGGTGCTCGACCACCGCTGGTACCTCTCCCAGGAGGCGGGTAACGACGTCGGATTGCCGACCGCCGTACAGTCTTATGTGAAGAATGTTCTCGTTTTCAAGCCGGACGAGAAGGCGCTTATCTCCGAGGGCCTCTAGCGGACCTCCCACTTAGGGTATATATCCTTCTACCCAGGAGTTGAATTCTCCATCTCCTCATATATCCGGTATAACAGGATCACTTAGGACCCTCCGGCACATCCCTACGCTGACCCGGTGATGCTTTTTCGTTGGCCGTCGGCGAGGGGGCCCGAGTGCTCGGAATCGAAGAGTGCCTCACCGAGGTGATGGGGATCCCCGGCGCGCTGGACGCGATCCTGATCGACCAGACCAGCGGGATGGCCGTGGCGGTGGGCGGCGGCAGCCGTCACGTCGACACGGAGAAGTCCGCCGCGGGACTCAGCGAGGCGCTGCGCGCGACGTTGGACGGACTCGCCGTGACATCCGCCGCGGGAACGGCCCGAATCCGCGAAATGATCGTGACGGCGGACGACGGGCATCATTTGCTGAGGCCACTGGAAACCGTTTTCGATGGCCCTTTAGTGATATATGTCAAACTTGACCTGGAACGCGCAAATCTAGCCCTCGCGCTCCACCGGCTCCATTCGCTTTCCGGCCGGCTCATAACGACGTAAGCCCATGCCGAGCGTCGAGAGCATCCTCAGCGGACTCGCCGGTGACCGGGCGACCGGTGCCCTGCGGATGGGCAGAGCCGGGACGTTCTACCTCACCGAGGGCCGCGTGACCTATGCCGAGACCTCGGTGTGCCCCCGCGTGGAGGACCTGCTGACCGCCAGCGGGCGCATCTCCGCCTATGCCGTACGGCAGGCGAGGCAGGGGGCGGGCGAGGAGTGCCGGGGCGGTGACCGGCTGGTGGAAAGAGGTGTGCTCACCCGGGGCGAGCTGGAGTTCTGCGTGCTGGGCGCGGTACTCGACGCCGTGTTCTTCCTGTTCCGGGCCTCGGCCCGGCCCCGCTTCCGCCCCGGGGAACGGCACTGGCTCGGGCCCCAGTGGTATTTCGACGTGACCGGCCTGCTCCGGGAGTGCAAACGAAGGAGAGCGCAGTTGGACCAGGCGTGGCCCTCCCCCGAACTGGACACGCTCCCGGTCGTCCCGATGGGGCGCATCCACGCCCAGCGGGTCCTGCTGACCGCGCTCCAGTGGGAGGTACTGGTCGGCGCCGACTGCACGGCCACCCCCGCCGAGCTGGCCCGCAAACTGGGCCGACCGGCCTACTCGGTGCTGCTGGCCGTACGGCAGCTCGCCGCGGCGGGGCTGCTCCGCGTCCCGGAGCGCGAGCACCGGACCGTACCCGCGCCGCCGGCCCCCGCTCCGCTGCCGCGGCGGGACGACGGTGCCCGGGAGAAGCTCCCGGGCCGCGACCCCGGCGCCGCCCCGGCCCCGGGGTGGATTCCCCGGACCACGGGTGATCCCGCCGACGTAAGCCTGCTCATCCGGCTCAAGAACGCGCTGGAGGCACTCACATGAGGCCGGCCCCATGCCGCTGAGGCTGCGCACGCTGAAGCGGACCGGAAGGAGGATGCCAGTGGAACTGCGGGACGAGGTGCACCGGGAGATGGTCCTGCTGCGCCAGCGCATGCCCGACGTGAGCGGGAGTATCGCGTGCAGCGTGGACGGCCTGACCATCGCCAGCGACATGGCGGGCGACACCGAGCAGGCCGTCGAGCAGACCGGGGCGCTCTCCTCCGCGCTGCTGGCCCTCAGCCGCCGGATGACGAGCATGGTCGGCAAAGGAGCGCTGGAGGAGACCCTGATCTCCGGCAGCAACGGCTACGCGGCCTTCTACGCCGCCGGCCCCAAGATCGTCCTCACAGTCCTGGCGCGCCCCGGCACCAACCTCGGGCTGCTGCGACTGGAGGGCCGCAAGACGGCGGCCAGCCTGGCCGCCATCACCACCCGCATGTCAATCCCCCAGTGAACCGGAGGAAGCAATGGCCAGCATGGACGTCTCCCTCAAAGAGATGATGGCGATCGACGGCGCCGTCGGAGCGGTGGTCGTGGACTACAACAGCGGAATGGCGCTGGGTTCCCTCGGCGGCTCCAAGGACCTGGACCTCCAGATCGCCGCGGCGGGGAACACCGAGGTCGTCAAGGCGAAGCTCCGCACGATGGAGTCCCTGGGCCTCAAGGACACCATCGAGGACATCCTCATCACGCTCAACACCCAGTACCACATCATCCGGCCGCTCACCGGCCGCAGCGGCAAGGGGCTCTTCCTCTACCTCGCGCTCGACCGCGCCCGGGGCAACCTGGCCCTGGCGCGGCACAACATGCGGATCATCGAGGAGAAGCTCGAAGTCTGACTCTCCGGTACGGCTTGCGCCCGGCGGGCGCAAGCCGTACCGGAGAGCGGGGCGCAGGCCGTACGGGCCGGGCCCTACAGCTCCGCGACCGGGGCGAGGTCGCCGGCCGCGTCCGCGTCGGCGGCCGAGGTGAGATCGCCGATCGCGCCGATGATGTCGGGCCAGAGGGCGCGCGGCAGGTCGTGGCCCATGCCCGGGAAGGTCAGCAGCCTGGCCCCGGGAATCGCCTCCGCCGTGGCGATCCCGCCCGACAGCGGCACCAGCTGGTCCTCCTCGCCGTGCACCACCAGGGCGGGCAGCGACAGCTCCCTGAGCAGGGGCGCCCGGTCGCCCGAGGCGATGATCGCGGCGAGCTGCCGGGCCACCCCGCGGGGATCGTAGGCGCGGTCGTAGCTCAGCCCGGCGACCCTGGCGATCCGGTCGCCGTCGAAGGGGTAACCCGGCGAACCGATGACCTTCCAGGTCTCCAGGGCCCGCGCGACCGCCGTCTCCCGGTCCGGTGAGGGCGGCGACATGAGCGCCGCCATGGCCGCCTCGGTGGGCGGGGCGGCCTGGGGACTCGGCGTGGACATGATCGAGGTGAGGCTGCGCACCCGCTCCGGGTGACGGATGGCCATCGTCTGGGCGATCATGCCGCCCATCGAGACGCCGACCACGTGCGCCGAGGCCAGACCGAGCGCGTCGAGCAGCCCCGCGGCGTCGTCGGCCATGTCGGAGAGCAGGTACGGCGCCTCGCCGAAGCCGGGCGAACCGGCGTCGTGGAAGTGGGTGGACTCCCCCACGTCCCGGTTGTCGAACCGCACGACGTAGTGGCCCAGGCCGGCGAGGAGCCGGCAGAACTCCTCGTCCCAGTGGATCAGCTGGGAGGCGAGCCCCATGATCAGAAGGAGCGGGCGGTCCTCGGCGGAGCCGAAGGTGTCATAGGCGATCTCGATGCCGTTCGCCGGGGCGCGCAGAGTCATGGCACTCCTACCGTGCTTGTCCGTCGGAACAGAATGTCATTCGGTAGACATGCGGGCAAGAGTCCGGTTCACCGGGGTTCAGGCGCGAGGGGACGCCCCCGGGGTCAGTCCCACCAGAACGACCAGGCGTTCCGGCCCACGATCTGCTCGGCGTAGTCGATCAGCGTCCCGGCCCCGTACACGACGCTGTCGGGGCAGAACGTCCAGTGCTCGGCGGCCACGTGCAGGGCGTGCTCCATGGTGAGCGGAGGCGCGGCGACACTCAGGTCGAGGGTGTTGAAACCCATGCCGACCAGGCGCGCGCCGAACCGCTCCTCCCAGCTGCGCACCACCGCCGCCAGCGGGACCATCCACTCGTTGTGGTTCAGCGCGCCCTGCCATCCCATGACCGCCAGCGCGTCGGCCCCCCGCTCCACGGCCACCAGCCCCAGCGGGGTCCGGCGCTCGGCCACGAGCCCGGCGTACCAGTCGGCGACCATTCCGGGGTCGGCCCCCGGCTGTCCGGGCGCCGCCGGTCCCGGGCAGCGGGCGCCGAACGGTTCCAGGATCTCCAGCTGGTCGGCGTGGGCCTTCGAGACCCAGTCCGACCACACCTCGGCCATGAACGGGGCGACGTGGTAGTTGTCGATCTCGTCCGCGGCGTCGGGTGCGATCTGCCCGGCCGACCACGGTTGCACGGAGTCCTCCAGCAGCACCGGCCAGAGGCCGGAACGGGGGTGCTCGGCCCGGAGCGCGGCCCACAGTTCCCCGGAGACCACCTCGTCGCTGAGCCAGAACGCGGGCCGGGTGTAGGTCAGAATCCGCGCGTAGCCGGGGTCGGGCCAGACCACGTCCCCGGGCGGCAGCTCAACCCCGAGAGCCCGCCCGGCACCGCCGTCGGTGAACAACTGACCCAGCACCGGCGAGAGCCGCCCACGCTCGCAATCGTCCATCTCTACCGTTCCGATCCTGACCACGCCCTAATTCTGCCTTCCCGGGCGCCCGGCACACGGGAAGGCACCGGTGTCCCGCCGACCACGGGCACATCCGTCAGCCGCGGGCCTCCGCGCGCAGCTCGGCGAGGAGCTCGCCCTGCCCGGCCAGCACCTCGGTCAGAATCCGGCGGGCCGAGATCAGCAGGTCCGTCACGTCGGGAGTGGACAGGGCGTACACGACGGTGGCACCCTCACGGGTGGCGGTCACGATGCCCGCCCTGCGCAGCACCGCCAGTTGCTGGGACAGACTGGACGCCTCGGCGTCCACGGCGGCCAGCAGGTCGCGGACCGGCAGGGGGCCGTCCTGCAGCAGTTCCAGGACCCGGATGCGGAGGGGATGCCCGAGCGTGCGGAAGAACTCGGCTTTGGCCTGGTACAACGGTACCGGCATGGTCAGGCCGTTCCGGTGACGGGCGTGCGGGCCTCGTCGACGGGCGCCGGTGACGCCGGTGCCTCTGCCGCGAACTCGCTCATGCTTCCTGCCTCCCGTCGATCGCATCAGTCCCTTGCCGTCGAGCCGTGAGCTCGGACTCCTTATAAAGTAGCAAATTGCGTAATTCTTCAAGTTGTAGAGCTCTTGGGTAAGATGCGGGCGATGCTATAGCGACGAGAGGCCCAGTGCGGCCTACATGAGGGAGTGCGGTCAATGGGACGGGGTCGAGCCAAGGCGAAGCAGACGAAGGTCGCCCGTGAGCTGAAGTACGGCACCCACAGCATCGATCTCGATCGGCTGCGCAGGGAGCTCAGCACCACCGGCGGCCACCCGGCGGCCGACGAGGCGGACGACCCCGCCGTCGAGCCCGCCGACAGGTAGCACCGGAGCGCCAGACCCCCGGAACGCCCTCGCGCCGGGCCTTCATCCTCCCGCGCGGCGTTCCCAGCCGGGCGACGGCCTCGTCCTCGGGCGAGCACCGGCCTCGTGGCCCGGCCGGTGACGCGACCCGGGCTCCACGCGCGTGAAGCCCGGGTCCGGCTCACCCCAGCGTGGCCAGTTCCTCCTCGCTCAGCGTCAGCTCAGCGGCGGCCACCGAGTCGATGATCGTCTCCGGTCGGCTGGCGCCGGGGATGGGGATCACGACAGGACTCCTGGCGAGCTCCCAGGCGAGGCAGACCTGCTGCGGTGAGACTCCGCGCTCGGCCGCCACCCTGGCGAACGGGCCCGCGAGGCCGCCCGCCGCCCCCATGCCGCCCAGCGGCGACCAGGGCAGGAAGGCCACGCCGAGCTCGGCGCACACGTCGATCTCCGGCTCACTGCTCCTGAACCGCGGCGAGTACTCGTTCTGCACGCTCGCCAGCCGTCCGCCGAGGATCTCGTGGGCCGTCCTGATCTGGGACGGGTCGGCGTTGGAGATGCCCGCCATCCGAATCTTCCCCTCGTCGAGCAGGTCGCGGATCGCTCCGACGGTCTCCTCGTACGGCACCGCCGGGTCGGGCCTGTGGTGCTGGTAGAGCCCGATCGCCTCGACGCCGAGCGCCTTGAGTGAGCGCTCACACGCCTGACGCAGGTAGACGGGGCGCCCGTCCACGTCCCAGCCGTCTCCCGGGGTCCGGGTGTGCCCGCCCTTGGTCGCGACCAGGACCGCGTCCCGGTCACCGGACCACAGTGCCAGCGCCTTGGCCACCAGCCGCTCGTTGTGCCCGATGTCGTCGGCGGAGGGCGTGTAGGCGTCGGCGGTGTCGATCAGGGTGACCCCGGCGTCGAGCGCGGCGTGGATGGTCCTGATCGACTGGGTCTCGTCGGGCATGTGCCCGGCCACCGACATCGGCATGGCGCCGAGCCCGATCGCGCCGACGTTGACGTTTCCGATCACACGTGTTCTCATACCGCCCATCCTCCGGCCTGGAGCTCACTCCAGGTCAAGGACCGCCACTCCGCCGCCCGCCACCCCCGGCCGTATGCGACCGGCACCGATCGAAGGCCCGGGCCGACCACGGCGACCCGGGTCTTCGATCGGTGCGCCGTCAGGGCTGCGAGCCCCGCACCGGCTGGTCAAGGGTCAGATCCGTGCTCCGACGTCCGCGCCGTTGGCGGGACGCAGGAAGGCGGAGGACGGGATCGAGCCGTCCGCCTTCCGAGGGCCGGTGATCGCGCGCGGGTCGGTGCTCGTGAACGTCCACGTGCCGCCGATGTTCCAGGAGTTGCCCGAGCCGGAGGACGACGAGCCGAGCGACACCTGCGTCCTGTTGGCCACCGACAGGTTCTTGGTGAGGGTGGAGCCGGAATCGGCGAAGTCGAAGCCGGTGCCGCCGTTGCGCCACGCGGTGCTGCGGTCGATCGACAGCCGGCCGGGGTTGCCGTTGTCGATGAAGCCGCCGACCGCGTTGTCGAAGGCGACGGAGTTGCGGACGACGTGGTCGGCCGCCGGGTCGGGGTCGCCGCCGCCGAGCTTGAAGCCGTTGCCGTCGCCGGTGTAGCCGGGCAGGTTCCACCGGTTGAACCCGTTGCCCCACGCCACCGAGGACTCCACGGTGACGGGGGAGGTGAACATCCACAAGTCCAGGCCGTCGTCGGAGTTGTTCCACAGCCGGGCTCCGCGGATCACGTTCCCGCCGCCCGAGCCCTCCTTGATCGCGATGCCGTCGGCGCTCTCGCCGTTCTTGCGCGGGTCGCGGTTGCCGTAGGCGTCCAGGTTGATGATCTGGTTGCCGCCGGAGGCGCCCTGGAGGTGCAGGCCCGACTCGTAGTTGTCCCTGGTGACCAGGCGGTCGAAGACGTTGTCGCTGGTGTCCAGGCCGAAGATTCCGTAGGGGCCGTGGATGATCTCCAGTCCGACCAGCCGCCAGTGCTCGCCCTCGATGTGGATGGCGCCCCGCTCGGCGCGCGGGATGCTGGAACCGACCGCACCGGGCGTGTGCGGCATGTTCTCACCGTCGATGATCACACGCTCGCCGTCGTGGTTGCGGATCGTGATCGGCTGGCTCGCCGTACCGCTCTTGACCAGCTGGATGTTCGTGCTCGGCGCGTACGTGCCGCCGCGGATGAGGATCGTGTGCCCCGGCCGCGCCAGGTCGACCGCCCGCTGGATGGTGCGCAACGGCGACACCGCCGTCCCCGGGTTGCCGTCGTCGCCGTCGGTCGCCACGTACAGCACGTTCACGGGCGGCTGGCCGCCGGTCTCGACGTCGAGGTAGTCGATGTTGGGCAGGCCGCCCGAGGCGGTGGGGTTCAGCCTGATGGTGTTGGCCCCGGCCCTCACCGGCACGGTCAGGGTCTCGGTGACCCAGGTCGACCAGGCGCCGGTGCCCTCGAACGACGTGGTCCCCACGGTGGACCCGTTGACGATCAGGCTGGTGGGCCGGACCGCGGTGGTCCCGTTGGCGAAGCGGATCCCCAGCGTCGCGGTGCCGGAGGCGGCGGCGTCCACGGTGAACTGGGCGTAGGCGCCGGCGGCGTTGGTGCCGTTGCAGAAGCCTCCGCCGGAGTAGCCGGGCCAGTTGGCCTCGACGGCGCCGGTGCAGACCGCCGGCGCGTTCTCCGCCTCGTATCGGGTGGGAGCCGCGTGCGCGGGCGATGACAGTACGGCAAGCGCGCCGGCCACCAGGCCGGTGCACGCGATGACAGCTTTCAGGCGCATCGTTGGTCTCCGTGGGGGGCTCGTCGCCTTCGGTAAGCGCTTTCCAACAACGGTGAGCAGAGTTAAGCACGTGCCGCGGAGCGGGGGAAGCCCCATGGGGCCGATACACACCGGGACCGGATGGAGCATCGAACGACGAAACCCCGGCCCACCGTGGTGGACCGGGGTTCGCGCCGGGTGCGCCGCCAGGGACTCGAACCCCGGACCCGCTGATTAAGAGTCAGCTGCTCTGACCAACTGAGCTAGCGGCGCGTGAAGCCCCTGAAGGATAGCGTACTTCCCGACGTGCTTCGAAATCGGCGGATTCGACCCGGTAAGCTAGAACAACATTCGGTTCTGTCTGGGAGCACACATGTGGTTCGCCTCGCCCGCCGACGTCCGTGAGCGTCTCACCGCCGTGGACTACCTCGCCGACGACGCCATCGCGACCTCGGTCTTCCTCGCCTCCGCGCTCGGCAAGCCGCTGCTCGCCGAGGGCCCGGCGGGCGTGGGCAAGACCCAGCTCGCCAAGGCCGTCGCGGCGGCCACCGGGGCGCGGCTCATCCGGCTGCAGTGCTACGAAGGGCTGGACGAGGCCCGCGCGCTGTACGAGTGGAACTACAAGAAGCAGCTCCTGCGCATCCAGGCCGGCAACGTCCAGGGCGACGGATCCGGCGGGGGCCAGGACTGGAACAGCACCCACGACGACATCTTCACCGAGGAGTTCCTCCTCGAACGGCCGTTGCTGGCCGCGATCCGCGCCGAGACACCCACGGTCCTGCTGATCGACGAGACCGACAAGGCCGACGTCGAGGTGGAGGGGCTGCTGCTGGAGATCCTCTCCGACTACCAGGTCACGATCCCGGAGCTGGGCACGATCACCGCCGTGAGCAGGCCGTACGTCGTCCTGACCTCCAACGCGGCCCGCGAGCTGTCGGAGGCGCTCAAGCGGCGCTGCCTCTACCTGTACCTGGAGTACCCGACGCCGGAACGGGAGCGGGACATCGTGCTGGCGCAGGTGCCCGGCATCGAGGCGGACCTGGCCGAGCAGCTCGCCCGGACCGTCGCCACGCTGCGCGCCCTGGAGCTGAAGAAGGCGCCCTCGATCGCCGAGACCATCGACTGGGCCAACACCCTGCTCGCGCTGGGCCGGACCGAGCTGGACGAGGAGACCGCGGGGGCCACCCTGGGCGTGGTGCTCAAGCACGCCTCCGACCAGGCGCGGGCCCGCAAGGAACTCGGGCTGTGAGCGAGTACGGCGGCACGGCCGGAGCCGCCGGCGGGCACGGTGGTGCGGAAGGGCGCGGTGGTACGGAAGGGCGCGGCGGGCTGCTGGACCGGCACGTCGGGTTCGTGCACGCACTGCGGGAGACGGGATTGCCCGTATCGCTGGCCGAGGGGCTGGACGCGGCGCGGGCGCTGACGGTGATCGACCTGACCGAGCGGGAGTCGCTGCGCGCCGCGTACGCGGCCACGCTGGTCAAGCGGCCCTCGCACCGGCCGGGCTTCGACACCCTCTTCGACCTGTGGTTCCCGCCCGCCACCACCGGCCTGTACGGCCCCCGCCCCGGCTCCGGCGACGGCACCGGCACCGGCACCGGCACCGGCACCGGCACCGGCACCGGCACCGGCGACAGCAGCGATCTGGACACCGCCGAGCTTCCCGAGCTCCGCGACCGGCTGGCCGGGCTGCTCGCCGCCGAGGGCGGCGGGACGGACGGCGGCGACGGCATGAACGCGTTCGCCCGTGCGATGGTGGAGCGCTTCGGACGCCAGCCCGCGAGCCCGGGGCGGCAGAACTGGTTCTCCTACCCGGTGCTGCGGGCCCTGTCGCCCGAGACGCTCATGGCCCGCCTGCTGGCCGAGGTCCTCGCCGGGCAGGAGCGGGGCGGTCTGGCGGAGAAGGTCGCCCGGCAGCGGATCGAGCGCAACATCGAGCGGTTCAAGCAGGCTGTCTCCACCGACGTCCGCCGCCGGATCGCCGAGGACTCCGGGATCGAGCGGATCGCGCGCTCGGCCGTACGGCCCCCGCTGGAGCAGCTGGACTTCCTCCGGATCACCCGGGCCGACCTCGCCGAACTGCGCCGGGAGGTCTACCCGCTGGCCCGCCGCCTGGCCGCCCGGCTGACCGTCAAGCACCGGCTGGGCCACCGGGGCCGCCTGGACTTCCGCCGTACCGTACGGGCCTCGTTGTCCACCGGCGGCGTCCCGCTGACCACCTACCTCAAGCCCAGGCGGCCGCACAAGCCCGAGCTGGTCGTCCTGTGCGACGTCAGCGACTCGGTCGCCTCGTTCGCCCATTTCACGCTGCTGCTGACCTACGCGCTGCGCGAGCAGTTCACCAAGGTCCGCGCGTTCGGCTTCGTGGACACCGTGGACGAGATCACCCGCTTCTTCGTACCCGGCGCGGACGTGGCCGAGGCGATGACCCGGCTGGCCTCGGAGGCAGACATGGTCCGCTTCGGCCGGACGAACTACGGTCACGCTTTCGAGCGCTTCGCCGAGCGGTACGGCGACGCCGTCGGCCCGAAGACCTCGCTGCTGATCCTGGGCGACGCCCGGTCCAACTACCAGCCGCCCGCGCTGGAGACGCTCAGGCGTCTGAGCTCCGGCGCCCGGCACGCCTACTGGCTCAACCCGGAACCGGTGAACCAGTGGGACACCGGCGACTCGGTGGCGACGGCCTACGGCGCGGTCGTGCCGATGCGCGAGTGCCGGAACGTCGCCCAGCTCGCGGCCTTCGTGGAGGAGCTCGCCTGACGAGGGGCAGTTCAGAGGAACCACCTGACGGGGGTCGGCCCGGAGGAACTCCCCTGACGGGGGTCAGCTCATCCGCCGCAGCACCCGCGCCGCCGTACGGGCGAGCACCTCCACCTGGCTCTCGTCGAGCTCCTGGCGCGGGGCTCCGAGGATCCAGGAGGCCACGTGGCGCGGCTTGAGGAGGGTGACCCCCTCGGCGGTGACCGTGCGCCGCCGGTCCGCGCCGTGCACGAGCTTCCCGCAGTGCACGGCGATCAGCGGCTCGATCGTCACGGGCACGCCCGACTCGCGGCTGAGCACCTCGGCCAGCGTCGTCGCCACGCCGACGAGCGCCGCGGCCTCCTTCGAGCCGTACTTCTCCCCGAGGAACAGCCGCCCGCCGTACGTGGCGATCTCGGTGTCGGGGTCCCAGGACTCGTTGTCCACGACCCACACGCCGCCGGGGCCGATGACCAGGTGGTCCGCCGAGGCCTGGCCGGGTACGGCGCGCCCGCCGAGGATCCGGTAGCCGCGCCTGCCGAGCTTGCGCCGGAGCAGCCTGCCGGTGATGGTCTCGCCCCGCCGCCTGCCGCGCCAGACCGCGGTGGCCTGGTAGGAACGCCAGGCCATGAACGCGTCCACGACGCCGACCACCAGCCCGAGCAGGAGCCCGGCCGGCACCGGCGCGGGCAGCTCGAAGCGGTATCCCAGCGCGACGCCCGCGACCGCGCCGACCGCCGCCTTGATCCCTCGCAGTTTCCAGCGTTCCTTGGCTTCCTTCCGCCAGAACTGCTCGTACATCACCTGCGGTGACAACCCGTGGAGCCGGTCGGCATCCGGCACGTAGATCGATCCGCCAGGCACAGCGAACCCCCGAGGCTCGAGTGGTGAGAGGAAGACGGATCTGCGGCGTCGGAGATCCTTGATAATCAAATACCCAAGCGGGGGCTCCAGGCGTGGAAAAGTGATGGAAATAACACGCTCACGCCATCCCATCCCGCACCTGACCGACCAGTCGGTATGCTTGCCTCACCACATGAGGGGAAAACGATGAGTCAGGATCAGGAGCCGGTACGGCAACGCCTGCTCGGCGAGGCCACCCGCCTGTTCGCCGAGCGGGGGTTCGAGAGCACCTCGGTGCAGGAGATCGTATCCGCCGCGGGCGTCACCAAGGGCGCCATGTACCACTACTTCGACTCCAAGGACGACCTGCTTCACGAGATCTACGCCCGGGTCCTGCGCCTGCAGACGGACCGGCTCAACCACTTCGCCGGCGCCCCCGGACCGGTGGCCGAGCGCCTGCACGCGGCCGCCGCCGACGTCGTGCGGACCACGGTCGACAACCTGGACGACTCCAAAATCTTCTTCCGCTCCATGCACCTGCTCGCGCCGGACACCCGCAAGACCGTGCGGGCCGAGCGCCGCGTCTACCACGAGCGCTTCCGGGACCTGGTCACCGAGGGCCAGCGCGAGGGGGTCTTCCGCGACGACATCCCCGCCGACATCGTGGTCGACTTCTTCTTCGGCTCGGTCCACCACCTCGGCACCTGGTACAGCCCGGAGGGTCCGCTCTCCGGCGCCGAGCTGGGCACTCACTTCGCCGACCTGCTGCTCACCTCGCTACAGCCGGAGAAGCAGGGGTAACCGGAGCGGCCACCACCTTCCGGGTGACCATCCGCCCGATCAGCGCGACGAGCTTGCGCGGGCGCCGGGGCATGAGGTGGGCGAGACCGATGTTGCCGAACCCCGGCACCACGTAGCCCCGGTCGCGGTCGAGGGCGCGCAGCGCGCTGCGGACGACCCGCTCGGGGGTGCTCATCCGCGCGCCGATCGCCGCCTCACGGGTGCCCATCACCTCGAAGAAGGGGGTCTCGACCGGGCCCGGGGTGACGGCGAGCACCCGCACCCCCCTGCCGCGCAGCTCGCTCCAGAGCGCCAGGCTGAAGTTGAGCACGAACGCCTTGGACGCGCTGTAGGTCGTGAAGAACGGCGAGGGCTGGAAGCCCGCGGTCGATCCCACGTTCACGACCGCGCCGTGCCCGCGCGCGAGCATGCCCGGCACGAGCGCGTGCGTCAGGCCGACCGGCGCGACGACGTTGACCATCAGCTCGTCGCGCTCCCGGTCCGCCTGGATCTCCTCGAAGCGCCCGGCGGTGCCGAACCCGGCGTTGTTGACCAGCACGTCCACCGTCAGCCCGCGGGCGGCCAGTTCCCCGGCGATCGCCGAGGCCGCATCCGGCTCCGCGAGGTCCTGGACGAGCACCTCGGCCCGCACGCCGTACGCCTGCCGCAGCTCGCCGGCCAGCCGCTCCAGGCTGGCGGCCGAACGGGCGACGAGCACCACGTCGTGCCCGCGACCGGCGAGCTGGCGGGCGAACTCCGCGCCGATGCCCGAGGAGGCGCCGGTCACGAGGGCGGTTCCAGTCATGATGATCTCCCGTCTACGCATCTTCTGCTCCACAAAAGTATCAGCTAATCCATTAATTGCAACATCGAAGTGGCAGATAACCGAAGAACGGGATCGATGGTGTAACTTCTGAGCATGAGTACGACAGGCCGAAAGCTGCGCGCGGACGCCGAGCGCAGCGTCAGGACGATCATGGAGGCCGCCGAGCGGGTGCTCAGTGAGAACCCGGGCGCGACGATGGAGCAGATCGCCGAGGCCGCGGGGGTCTCCAGGACCACCATCCACCGGCGTTTCGCCAGCCGCGAGGCGCTGATCGACATCATGACGGTCGCGGCCTGGAAGGAGATCGCCGAGGCGGTGGACGCCGCACGGCCGTCCACCGCGCCGCCCCAGGTGGCGATGTACCAGGCGACCGCGAACGTGCTGCGGGTGAAGTCCGGCTGGCGGTTCGCCCTCACCAGCCAGGGCCCGCCCTCCGGCGAGCGGGCGCGGGCCGAGGCCGCCCGGATCGAGGCCGACACCATCGGCAAGTGCGACATCGCCATCCGCCGCGCCCAGCAGGAGGGAGTCATCCGCCCCGACGCCGACCCGCTGTGGGTCCGCCGGGTCTATCTGGCGCTCCTCACCGAGGCCGCCCACGGGGCATACGCCGGCCGTGCCGGGGCGCACGGTGGGGCGCACGGTGGGGCCGCCCCCGCCGAGACGGAGGCCGACATCGACGAGCTCGCCACCCGCGTCATGGACACCCTGCTGCGCGGGGTCGGCGCGGGGAGCTGACGCGGAAGAAACCGAAGCGGAAGAAGACGCCGAGGGAGAAAACGACGACCCCGGGCACCCGTCCCGGGGTCGTCAGCCGCCGTGCCCGGCCGGGGCGCTCGGGCCCGTTCCCCTCGATCAGAGCTCTCCGGCCCCGTCCCACCCGGCCGGGGCGCTCAGGCCGGGCCCGGGAGGTCGGCCAGCTCCGCCACCGCGTCGTGGTGGGCGCCCGGCGCGCCCAGCGCAATCTGCGATGCCTTCGCCCGCTTGAGATACATATGCACCGGGTGCTCCCAGGTCATACCGATGCCCCCGTGCAGCTGCACGCTCTCCTCCGCGGTGTGCAGCGCCACCTCCGAGCACCACGCCGCCGCCACCGCCGCCGCCAGCTCCGCGTCGGCACCCGCCCCTCCGCCCGCGCCGGAGGGCGCGATCAGGTCCGAGGCCGGGGCCGAGGGCGCCGCCAGCAGGTCGGCGGCGTTGCGGGCGGCCGCGCGGGCACGCACCACGTCGAGCCAGAGATCCGCCATCCGATGCTTGATCGCCTGGAACGACCCGATCGGCCGGGCGAACTGGTGCCGCTCCTTGATGTAGGCCAGCGTCGTGTCCAGACACCACTCGGCCACGCCGAGCTGCTCGGAGGCGAGCAGCCCCGCCCCGAACGAGAGCACCGTCCGCACGTCGACGTCGCCGAGGACCTCGCCGGGGGCGCCCGCGAAGGTCACCGTCGCGATCGGCCGGGTCAGGTCCAGCGAGGGCACGACCTCGACACGGGCGTGCTCGGCCGCCACCTTGTAGAGCGCCGGACCGACCGGGACGAGCAGCACGTCGGCCGCGTCGGCGCCGGCCACCGCGCGCACCTGTCCGCTCAGCGTGCCGTCCTCGCCGGCCGTCACGGTCTCCGGCAGCGGCCGGTACGGCGAGGCCGACAGCGGGACCACCAGCGCCGCCGTGACATCGCCGGAGGCCAGCTCCCGGAGCAGGTCCTCCGCCCCCGCCTCCAGCAGCGCCTTCGTGGCGAGCACCGCGCTGGTCAGGAACGGCACCGGCGCGACCGCCCGCCCCAGCTCCTCCAGCACCACCGCGACCTCACGCGCCGTCGCCCCCGCGCCGCCGTACTCCTCCGGCACGAGCAGCCCGGCCACCCCTATCTGATGGGCCAGCGTCTTCCACAGGTCCATGTCGTACGGCGCGTCCGACTCGATCCGCTTCAGCACGGCGTCCGGCCCGCACCGGTCGGCGAGCAGATCCCGCACGGAGGCCCGGAGCTCCTCCTCGACCTCGGTGTACAGCAGTGTCATGGGTCGCTCACCACTCCTCATTCACTACGGGCGGTCGTCATCGGGGCAGGTCCTTCCAGGGCACGTCCTTGTCGACGCGGGGCTCCGACGGCAGGCCCAGCACGCGCTCGGCGACGATGTTGCGCAGGATCTCCGAGGTGCCGCCCTCGATCGAGTTGCCCTTCGCGCGCAGGTAGCGGTATCCGGGGCCGCGGCCGAAGAAGTCCACGCTGTCGGAGCGGCGGAAGGACCAGTCGTCGTACTCCAGGCCCTCCGCCCCGCGCAGCTCCACGTCCAGCCCGGACAGCGCCTGGTTGATCGAGGCGAAGGAGAGCTTCATGCCCGACCCCTCCGGGCCCGGCTGCCCCGCCGACAGCTGCTCGCGCAGCCGCGCCCCGGCCAGCCGCGTCACCTCGGACTCCACCCAGAGCGCCAGCAGCCTGCGGTGCAGGTCGTGGGTGCGCAGCTCGGGCCGGGACCGCCAGGTCTCGGTCACCACGCCCATCATGCCGCCGCCGCGCCGTACCGGAGCGCCGCCGATGGCGACCCGCTCGTTCATCAGCGTCATCTGCGCGACCCGCCAGCCGTCGCCGATCTCGCCGAGCCGCAGGTCGTCGCCGAGCCGGACACCCGTCAGGAAGACCTCGTTGAACTCGGCCTCACCGGTGATCTGCCGGAGCGGACGGACCTCGACGCCCGGAGCGTGCATGTCGCACACGAAGTAGGTCAGCCCGCGGTGCTTGGGCACGTCCGGATCGGTCCTCGCCACCAGGATCGCCCAGCGGGCGTGGTGCGCCCCCGAGGTCCACACCTTCTGCCCGTCCACGACCCACTCGTCGCCGTCGCGGACCGCCCGCGTGGCGAGGGTCGCCAGGTCCGATCCGGCACCGGGCTCGCTGAACAGCTGGCACCAGATCTCCTCGCCCGTCCAGAGCGGGCGCAGGAACCGCTTCTTCTGCTCCTCGGTGCCGAACGCCAGGATCGTCGGCGCCGCCATGCCCAGGCCGATCCCCTGGACTCCGGTGTCGAGCTGCGGCGTCCCGGCGAGCTCGCGCTCGACGACCAGCTGGAGTTCGCGGGGCAGGCCGAGGCCGCCCAGGCCCTCGGGGAAGTGCACCCAGGCCAGCCCGGCGTCGAACCGGGCCCGCAGGAACTCCAGCCGGTCGCCCGGGTCGTGCGCGGCCAGGAACTCCCTGGCCAAGGATGCGACGTCGTCACCTGTCATGAACGGTCTCCCATGTGCTTCTTGAGTTCGCGATACGCCAAGGAGCGTTTGTGGACCTCGTCCGGGCCGTCGGCCAGGCGCAGCGACCGCGCTCCGGCCCAGAGACCGGCCAGCGGGAAGTCCTGGCTGACACCGCCGGCGCCGTGGACCTGGATGGCCTTGTCGAGGATCCATTCCACGTCCCGGGGCGTTGCGATCTTGATGGCCTGGATCTCGGTGTGGGCACCCCGGTTGCCCACGGTGTCCATCAGCCAGGCGGTCTTCAGCACCAGCAGCCGGAGCTGCTCGATCCGCACGCGCGACTCGGCGATCCAGTCCTGGACGACACCCTGCTGGGCGATCGGCTTGCCGAACGCGGTCCGGGTCAGGGCCCGTGCGCACATCAGCTCGACGGCCCGCTCGGCCATCCCGATCAGCCGCATGCAGTGGTGGATGCGGCCCGGCCCGAGCCGGGCCTGGGCGATGGCGAAGCCGCCGCCCTCCTCGCCGACCAGGTGGCTCACCGGCACCCGTACGTCGTTGAAGTCGATCTCGGCGTGCCCGCCGTGGTCGGCGTCGGTGTAGCCGAACACGTGCATGCCGCGCCGGATGTCCAGACCGGGGGTGTCACGCGGGACCAGGACCATCGACTGCTGCCGGTGCGACGGCGCGTCCGGGTCGGTCTTGCCCATCACGATGAGGATGCGGCAGTTCGGGTTCATCGCGCCGGAGGCGAACCACTTGCGACCGTTGATCACGTACTCGTCGCCGTCGCGCACGATCGACAACGAGATGTTGGTGGCGTCGGAGGACGCCACCTCCGGCTCGGTCATCGCGAACGCCGAGCGGATCTCCCCGCGCAGCAGCGGCTCCAGCCACTCCTTTCGCTGCCACTCGTCGCCGAACATGGAGAGCACCTCCATGTTGCCGGTGTCCGGGGCGGCGCAGTTGGTCGCGGTGGGCGCGATCCTCGGCGACCGGCCCATGATCTCGGCCAGCGGCGCGTACTGCAGGTTGGTCAGCCCGGCGCCGTGCTCACCCGGGAGGAAGAGATTCCACAACCCGCGCCTGCGCGCCTCCTCCTTGAGATCCTCCAGCAGCGGCGGGGCGGCCCACCCGCTCTCGGCCGCCTGGGCCTCGAACGCCTCCTCCGCCGGGTAAACACACTCGTCCATGAACCCCAGCAGCCGCTCCCGCAGCTCCTCGGTCCTGGCGTCGAACCCGAAATCCATGGGCCCTCCTCACGGTCTCACACCGGAGCGTACCGACCGGACGGTATGACTGTCGACCACTCGTCCTCCGCACCGCACGACGGCCGGGACGCGGCCGGCGCCGTCCGGCGGCCCTCAGGTGGCACCGGGGAAAACGCCCCGAGTGGACCTACTCGCGGATCCGCCCCCTTCCTAAGGTCGTGCGCATGACCGCGAACATGCCCTCCCCCGTCACTCTCGAAGGCGGCACCGTACGGCTGGAGCCGCTGACCCTCGCCCACATCCCCGATCTGTTCCTGGCGGGGGGCGGCGACGAGGAGGTGTGGCGCTGGCAGGGCGGCCCGGCGCCGAGGACCGCGGAGGAGCTGACGGCCACCGCCCGCTCCGTGATCGAGGATGCCGCGTACGTCCCGTTCGCGGTGATCTCCAAGGAGAGCGGGCGGGCGGTGGGCTGGACGACCTACATCGACGTCCCCGGCTACGACGAGAGCGTCGAGATCGGCTGGACCTGGTACGGCAGGGCCGTCTGGCGGACCGCGGTGAACACCGAGTGCAAGATCCTGCTGATCGACCACGCCTTCGGGCTCGGGTTCAACCGGGTCCAGCTGAAGACCGACCATCTCAACACCCGTTCGCAGGCCGCCATCCGCCGCCTCGGCTGCACCCACGAGGGCACGCTGCGCCGTCACCGCCGCCGTCCCGACGGCACCTGGCGGGACACGGTCTACTTCAGCATGCTGGAGGAGGAGTGGCCCGCCCACCGTGCCCGGCTGGCCGCCCGCCTCGCCGCCGGACCCTCTCCGGCGGCCGTCTGACCCGCCCCGCGGGCTACGGCAGCATCCCCCGCAGCAGTTCCCTCAGCCCGAGACGGAGGTCGTCGAGGGCCGGTTCGGCCCCGGCTCCGGCGACGGCGTCGAACATGATCCCCTCCCCGAAGGCGACCAGCTGGCGGCCGTGCCGTACCGGATCGCCGGAGCCCGCGGCCGCGAGGACGGCGACGGCGGGCTCGCGGAACCGCGCGCCCGCCCGGTCGTAGATCGCGCGCAGCTCGGGACGGCGGGTGGCCTCCAGGGCGAGCTCGTAGCGGGCGATCGTACGGCGCCTGCCGACGGTGAGCTGCCCCCACAGCGCCTGGGCCATCAGCTCCGCGAGCGCCTCCAGCCCGCGTTCCCCGATCGCCTCGCCCGCCCCGGCCGTCCCGCCCTCCAGCAGGGAGGAGAAATGCCGCGCCTCCAGCTCGGTGAGCCGGGCGAGGGTCAGCTCCAGCAGGGCCGAGCGGGTGCGCGCCAGGTTCGAGGTCGAACCGGGCGGCAGGCCCGCCGCCTCGTCGACCGCCCGGTGGGTCAGTCCGCGCATCCCCCGCTCGACCAGCAGGGCGATGGCGGTGTCCGCGACCAGCTCAGCACGTTGGGACCTCACCCCTCGATACTACATTTGTAGTTTAACTACAGGAGTAGTAACCTTCACTACATCCGTAGTGAGGAGAGGGTCATGGCACACGCAGTGGTGGTCGGGGCGGGAATCGGCGGGCTCACCGCGGCGGCGGCGCTCCAGCGGCGCGGCTGGGAGGTGACGGTGCTGGAGCGGGCCCCGTCCCTGGAGCCGGTCGGCTCCGGGCTGGCCGTCGCCGTCAACGCGCTGAGGGCTCTCGACACCATCGGGGCCGGTGACGACATCCGCAAGCTCTCGGCCATCCAGGGCGACGGCGGCGTCCGGAGCGCCGGAGGCCGCTGGCTGGCGCGGACCAGTGCGGAGGCCGTCTCCGCGCAGTACGGCGACTCGGTGGTCCTGCTCCGCCGCGCGCAGCTGGTCGACGTCCTCATCGCGCACCTGGCGCCCGGCACCGTCCGGCTGAACACCACCGTGACGGGCGTGGACCCCGGCACCGGCACGGTGAACGCCCTGGAGAACGGCGCGGCGTCCGACCTGCGGGCCGATCTGGTGGTGGCCGCCGACGGCATCCACTCCCCCATCAGGAGGGCGCTGTTCCCCGGCCACCCGGGGCCCGTCTACTCGGGGATCACGAGCTGGCGGGTGCTCGTCCCCGCCGAAGGCGTCCCGGGCCAGGCGTCCGAGAGCTGGGGCGCGGGCCGGGTCTTCGGGATCATGCCGCTGGCCGGGGGCGTGACCTACTGCTACGCCACGGACGCGGTCCCGGCCGGCGGCGGGGGCGGCGACCAGCTGGCGGAGCTGCGGCGCCTGTTCGGCCGATGGCACGCCCCGATCCCGGACCTGCTCGCCGCGGCCTCGCCGGAGAACGTCCTGCGCAACGACGTCTACCACCTGGCGGCCCCGCTGCCCGCGATGCACCGCGGCCGGGTGGCCCTGCTGGGCGACGCGGCGCACGCCATGACGCCCAACCTCGGCCAGGGCGCCTGCCAGGCGATCGAGGACGCGGTGGTGCTCGCCCACGTCGCGGGCCCGGGCGCGGGGCCGGCCGGCGACGTCACCGCCCGCCTGGCGGACTACACCGCCGCCCGCCTGGAGCGGACCTGGAAGATCGTGAACCGTTCGTCCTCGATCAACCGCGTCACCGGGATCCGCAACCCGCTGGCCGTACGGCTGCGCGACACCCTGATGGCGCTGGCCTCCCGCCTGGCTCCCGGCAGGATGGCCGGCGCGGCCGACGACATCTTCGGCTGGCGCCCGCCCGCGGCGTGACGGAGCACCGGGCCCCCCGGACTCCCCGGCAGGAGCGGGCCGTCCGGAATCCCGCCGCCCGCACGGCGGCGGGCCCGGCCCGCACGCCGGTGTGCCCCGTTACCGCGTGACCGGGACGGGTTCCGGTGCCGGAAGCGGGGTACGGGCGCCGTGGTCGGGGGCGAGCCGCCCGAGGGTCATCGTCCCCCAGACCATGAGCGCCCCCGCCAGCAGCGCGGGGAGCACGTTGGACCAGCCGGAGGGCACGGCCTCGTCGAGCAGGAGGACACCGGCGAGGATCGAGGTGATCGGGTCGAACACCTGGACTCCCGCGTAGGCGATGCCGAAATATCCCACCTCGTAGGACTTCTGCAGCAGCACGGTGGCGCAGATGAGCAGGATGGGGACGGCGAGGGTGAACCAGTTGAGCAGATTGGCCCACTCACCGCCGAAGTTGCCGCCGACCACCCGGACGAAGGTGGACACGCTGGCCGTCGTGGCACCCGCGCCGACCGAGAGCAGCAGGGCCTTGGAGGCCCCCGTCGCCTTCCGCCCGGCCAGATGCGCCAGGAGCACGACCAGCCCCACGCAGGCGAGGAACCCGAACGCCTCCTGGCCCGTCATGTGCGGCTTCACCGAGTGCACGGGGACCAGCAGGAGCAGCCCCAGCAGGCCGACGGCCACCGCGACGGAACCGATGATCTCCGCCCGGTGCGGCTTGCGGCCGTGCAGCATGGCCGCCAGGGGCACCGCGAACACCAGCGTCGCCACGCTGATCGGCTGCACCGCGACCAGCGGCGCGAAGCTCAGCGCCACCGCGTGCAGGCAGGCCCCGGTGAACCCGATGACGCCGCCCAGCCACCAGCGGGGGCGTCTCATCAGTTTGAGCGAGGCGCCCTCGGTCACCGCCTCCAGCTGCTGGAGCGCGGCGCCCAGGGCGTATCCCAGCGCGCCGACGAGGGCGATGGAGATGCCGACCCAGGTCATCGCCACCCACCAAGGGAAGACGCGCACGGGGAGGTAAGCGATACTCGGGTCATCTCTCCAGCTTAGGGTGCCGCGTGAGTCGACGATGGCGTTCGCGAGCATGATCAGTCAGAAAACAGGCCGAATACTGATGTAACAGGACGGAACCAGCACCTCATTTCCCACTGCATTTCCCACTGCCCACTCCGCCGGCGACACCGCCGTGAGCACGCGCTCGACGGCGGCGCCGCCCGGCGGCTCACCCGGCGGCGCGCTCACGCCGGAGCGTGCGCGCACCGGCGAGCCCGACGCAGACGGCGAGCAGGCCGAGGAAGGCCAGCAGCTCCGTACCGCTCCACAGCGGCATGAACGACGCCGCGTCCACGGCGTCCGAGACCCGCACCGCCGCGTCCGTCGGGAGCCGCCGCCACGGCCACCCGCGTCTCCGGGGTCGTGATGGGGGCCTGCCTGATGCTCATGGCCCGGCACTCGCTGGCCGGTACGGTCAGCGCGGCCGCCTGCCTGCCGGTGGGGATGGTCGCGTTCGACGCCCCGGGGGTCAGCGGCGCGACGATGATCGGCATGATCGGGGCGGTCGCCTGGTCGGGCTGGCGGAGCCCCCGCGCCGTTCGGCCGTGGCGCTGGGCGTCGCGGCGGCGTCCTTCACCGGTGCGGCGCTCGTCGGAGCCTCGTCGTGGGAGTTGTTCTTCGCGCCGTCGGTCCTGCTGCCGGGCTGGTTCATGGGACTGCTGGCCCGGCGCAGCAGTCAGCGGGCCGCCAAGCTGGCCGAGCTGGCCGCCGCCCTCGACGCGGAGCGCGAGGCCAACGCCCAGGCCGCGGTCGCCATCGGCTCCACCGGTCAGGCGCTCACCGTGGAGGTACGAAGAGGACGCGCACGTCGCCGCCGCGCTCCGCGCGGGGGTCAGCGGTTTCCTGCTGAAGGCCGCCCCGCCGGAGCAACTGGTCGAGGCGGTACGGACGGTCGCCGCCGGGAGAGGGCTGCTCGATCCCGCCGTCACCCTGCGGGTGATCTCCGCGTTCGCCGGGCAGCCGGACCCCGACCGCGGCACCGGACGGGCGGCCGAGCTCGACACGCTCACCGGCCGGGAGACGGACGTGCTGAGGCTGCTGGCGCAGGGCCTGACCAACACCCAGATCGCCGCCCGGCTCCACCTGGGTGAGGCGACCGTCAAGACCCGCCTGTCCCGTGTCCTGATGAAGCTCGGCCTGACCTGCTGAAAGTGGACGAGAGCGCCGTCGCGCTCGGATGGGACTTCTTCGGCCCGCTCATCCACGAGATCGTCGCCGTCCTGGGGCGGTTCGGGCCCGCGGACCAGGCGGCCATCGAGCGATTCCTGGACGGCGTGCACACGGCCGTCGTCCAGCGACGGACCGGCGAGGAGTAGCGCCCGTACCGCTCTCATGACCGGGCCGGTCGTGCCGCGCGTCCTCGTACCCGCCGAGAGTCCCGGACCGGAGGAGATCGAACCCGGCCGTCCGTGGTCGCCCGCCCGGCCGGGTGTCCGGATATGCGGTGGAGCCAGGGGCCGCCGTCCCGTTACGGTGGGCGCGTGCCGACGTTCCTCATCGCTCCCGTCATCTCTCCCCCGCCCGCCCGGTAGCGGGCGGCATCTCTCCTGTGTGACCGGGTCGGGGTGACCCGGTGGGTGGTCGCTGCCCGCAGACGTGCGGACGTTGACGACCACTTCCTCCGGAGAGATCTCCATGACGCATGTCTCCGTACGGCAGGGCCTGCTGTACGTCTCCCTCGCGGCGACCGCCTGGGGCACCGGTGGTGCCGCCGGGGCGCTGCTCGACCGGGCCGGCGGGATCGGGCCCGCCGCGGTCTCGTTCTGGCGGTTCGCCGTCGGGGCGGCCGTGATCCTGCTGGTCACCCGGGTGCTCGGCCACGGACGCCGGTCCGGTTCCGGAGCGCGGCCCGGCCCGGCGCGATCCGTGGTCACGGGTGTGATGATGGCCGTCTGCCAGGCGGCCTACTTCGCGGCGATCGCCGAGTCCGGCCTCGCCGCGGCCACCGTGGTCACCATCGGCGCGACCCCCGTCCTCGTCGCCGCCGGGTCCGTCGTGCTCCTGCGGGAGCGGCCGGGGGCGGCCGGGCTGGGGTGCGCCGGCGCCGCCCTGACCGGGCTGGCCCTGCTGGTCTCCGGCGACGGCCCGGGGAGCCTCTCCCCCGCCGGCGCCGGATGGGCGTTGCTCTCGGCGGCCGCCTACGCGGGCGTGACGCTGCTCAACCGGGCCCGGCCCGCCGAGCCGTACATCGTCGCGATGGGCGGCTTCGCGGCCGGCGCCGTCTGCCTGCTCCCCGCCGCCCTGGCCCACGGGCTGCTGCCCTCGGGCGAACCCCTCGCGTCCTGGGTGCTCATCGCCTACCTGGGCGCGGTTCCGACGGCTCTCGCCTACGGGTTGTTCTTCACCGGGCTCGCGGCGGTGCGGGCCACCACCGCCTCGGTGATCACGCTGGTGGAGCCGGTGGGAGCGGCGGTCCTCGGCGTGTTCCTGTTCGGCGAGCGGCTCGGCCCGCGGACCGCGGGCGGCGCCGCGCTCCTGCTCGCCGCCGTCGCCCTGCTCGCCCTGAGCGAGGGGAAGGAGCAAAGAAACCGGGTCTGACCTGTGATGAGACGGCCGGAGCAGGGCGGTGCGATCCGGCCGTCTCCATCACCCGGCCGATGGAGTCCCGGCTCAGTCGCGGGCCGGGCAGACGCAGAACAGGTGTCCCTCGGGGTCGGCGAGCACGGTCCAGTTCTCCCCGCCGGGCTGGAAGCCGGGCCTGCTCGCGCCGAGCTCCAGGTAGTCCTTGACCGCCTGCTCCACGTCCGGGACGCGCACGTCCAGGTGGAACTGTTTGTCCGGGCCGGGCCAGGCGGCGGGCCTGCGCTCGGTGTTCTTCTGGAAGTAGATACTCATGGTGCCGTCGCCGATACCGGCGTACTCGTCCTCGGCGTACTGGACCTCGTAACCGAACACGGCCGCGTAGAACTCGGCGAGCCGCTTGGGCTCGGCGCAGTCGAGGGTGACGGCGAGGAACTTCGCTGTGGTGGTCATGGAGTCGATGCTGCCGCCCGTACCTGTCATCTCATGTCAGGTACGGAGGGCGGATCATCACGAAGCGGACACGCCGTCGCCGTTCTTCGGGGAGGCCGGGGAGGCCGGGGAGGCCGGGGAGGTTTCGGCGCTTCCGGAGATCTCAGAGGCCCCGGAGGCCCCGGAGACCGAAGAGGGCTCCTCGCCGTCGGCCGTCGGATCGTCCGGGGCGGGCAGGGCGATGACGAACCGGGTCCCGTCCGTGTAGCCGGTGTCGAGCCAGATCCTGCCGTGGTGGTATTCGACGATCTTCCGGCAGATCGCCAGGCCGATCCCCGTCCCCGGATAGGCGTCCCGGGTGTGCAGCCGCTGGAAGATGATGAAGATCTTCTCGGCGAACCGGGCGTCGATGCCGATGCCGTTGTCGGCCACGGAGATGTGCCACTCCGGGCCCTCGCGGCGCCCCTCGATCCTGATCACCGGCGCGCGGTCGGGACGGCGGAACTTCACGGCGTTGCCGATGAGGTTCTGCCAGAGCATCACGAACTGGGAACGGTCACCGCTGATCACCGGCAGGTCGCCGACCTCGATCACGGCATCGGCGTCCTCGATCGCGGCCGAGAGGTTCCGCCGGGCGGACGCGACCGCGTCGCCGAGGCCGAACGTCACGGGGTCCCTGGTGATCCGGCCCACCCGGGAGAAGGTGAGCAGCTCGTTGATGAGCTCCTGCATGCGCTTGGCGCCGTCCACCGAGAACGCGATGTACTGCTTGGCCCGGTCGTCGAGCTGGTCGCCGTAGCGCTGCTCCAGCATCTGGGTGAAGCTGGCGACCTTGCGCAGCGGCTCCTGCAGGTCGTGACTGGCCACGTAGGCGAACTGCTCCAGCTCGGTGTTCGAGCGCTTCAGCTCCTCGGCCCGCTCGGCCAGCAGCCGCTGGGACCGGCGGGTCTCCTCCAGCTCGGCGACGATCCGTCCGCGCATCGCCTCCATGTCGCGGGCCAGCTCGGCGAGGTCGGCCGGGCCGCCGGTGTCGACATGGTGGGAGAAGTCCCCGCTGGTGACCCGGCGGGAGGCGGCCGACAGCCGGTCCAGCGGGCGGAACACCACCAGCCGCAGCAGCACCGCCATCGCCACGACGGCGAGCAGCAGGGCTCCGACGATGGCCATGAAGACCGTGTCCCGCGTCGCCCGGGCGGCGCCGAGGTCGGCGCGGGCCATGTCCCGCGCCCGGCTCCAGGCGTCGTTGTAGGCGTCCAGCGCGTGGCGGACGGCGTCGAAGGACTCCTTGCTCTCCTGGGCCTGCGCCGGGGTGACCCGCTCCGGCCCGTCGGTCCGGGTGAGCGCGACCATCGGTTCCGCGTGCCGGGCCCGCCACTCCGCGGCGAGCCGCTCCAGCTCCTCCAGCTCGCGCAGCCGCCGTCCCGGGTTGAGCTGCCGGATGCGGGCCGCCGCCTGGATCTCGGCCTCCCGGCCCAGGGTGTACGGCTCCAGGAACTCTTCCTTGCCGGTGAGGACGAACCCCCGCACGCCGCTCTCCTGGTCCAGCAGCGCGGCCTCCAGGTTCTTGCCCTCGACGCGGGCCGGGGAGATGCGGTCGACCAGGCGGTTGGAGACCTCGGCGGTGTACTGCAACGCCAGGGCCCCGCCCACGGTGGACACGCACAGCAGGACGGCCATCGTCGCGAGCACGAGGGCGAACCAGGCCTGGGCGCTCCAGCGGCCGGCACGGGAACTCACCGGAGGCCTGGCGAGCGTCTCCTCAGCGGGCATCGCACTCCGTTCCGGCGGCACGGTCCCCCGGTCGGGGGATCCCGGACGGGGGAGTCCGGCCGTGCCTGAGGAAAGATACCCGAAGGACCGTCCCCGCGGCATGGCCGGACCCGTACGGGCGCCCTGTCAGGCCGTCATCGCGACCAGGATCCGGCGCTCGCCCGTGAACGGCGCGCGGCCGTGGGCGCAGAGCATGTTGTCGATCACCATCAGGTCCCCGGGCCTCCAGGGGAAGGAGAAGGACGCCTCGTCGTAGGCTGCCTTGATCGCGGCCAGGTCGGCGGGGTCGATCGGGGAGCCGTCGCCCAGGTAGGCGTGCCGGGGCAGGTCGGCCTCGTCGTACAGCGACAGCAGCGCCTCCAGGACCTCCTCGTCGAGGCTGGAGGCGTGGAACAGGTTCGCCTGGTTGAACCAGACCCGTTCCCCCGCGTGCGGCTCGGTCTGCTCGGCGGGCCGGTGGTGCCTGGTGCGCAGGCCGTCCTCGGTCCACTGGAAGCTCTGCCCGTGGCGCGCGCAGTACGCCTCGACCGCCGCCTGGTCGCCGGTCTGGAACGCCTCCTGCCACGACAGGCCGAGCCCCTCCCGGAACGCCCTGGCGTACACGACGCCGCCGGCGAACCGCTCGCGCACCTCGGCCGGGATCAGGCGCAGCACGGAGCGGCTGTCGGCGATCGGGGTGGCCCCGCCCGCGGCCGCGGCGATCTGGCAGAAGAAGAACAGGAGACCGGGCCAGGAGTCGGAGTAGGAGTTCTCGTTGTGCATGGGGATCGACTGGTCCGCGGGGTACTCGGTGGAGGTGTAGATGGCCTCGGTGACCGAGGTGCGCGGGGTGGAGCGCTCGGTGTACGGCAGCGGGTCGCCGCCGACGGCCCGGACGATCCCGTCGAACAGCTCCAGGTCCACCGGCAGGCCGCGCAGCAGCACCGCGCCCCGCGTGCCCAGCACCGCCCGGATGCCGTCGCGGTGGGTCTTCGCCCAGCCCATGTGGTCGGTGATGTCCGGCCCGAGTTCGTACACCGCCAGGCTGGTGTGCTCGTTGCCGTCGAGACGCCCGGTCACCGGTCCGAGCCGGGGCGGGTCCGCGGGGATGACGCCTGTCATCGGGTCTCCTTGATGGGATGGCGGTCCGCCGGGACCGCCGGGTCGTTGCGGAGGTTCTCCAGGCGGCGCTGCCGTTCCTGGATGCCGACGAGGTCGTCGGGGAGCGAGTCGGGCACCTCGGTGTCGAAGTCGCGCAGCAGCCGCACGCCGAACGCGCAGGCGGTGATGGAGGCCATCACCAGCGCGAAGACGACGTAGGTGAGGCCGACGCCCCGCCCTTCGCCGGTGCCCAGGACCGCGCCGACGGAGCCGGCCAGCACCCCGTCCGGTCGCAGCAGGGGATCGAACAGGGACGTGGCCAGCGGGGCCAGCACGGCGAACCCGATCGGCAGGGTGGACCAGGAGATGGCCTGGTTGAGCGCGAGCACCCGGCCGTGGAAGCGCTGCGGCACCTTGACCTGGACGAGCGTCACGTAGATGCCCTGGGAGACGGACATGGCCGTGCCCAGCCAGAAGGCTCCGAAGGCGACCACCGCCAGGGACGGGCGCAGGCCCATGATCAGGCACCCGGCCGCGGTCCCCAGGTTGCCCAGGAGCACACCGACCATCCGGCGCCGCCGGGGGCCGCCCCACAGCGCCATCGCGATCCCGCCGGCCGTCGCGCCCAGCGCCTCCGCTATCGCCACGTGGGCGACGTTGTCGACCGTGCCGAAGGAGAGCGTCAGCGGGACCGTCAGCACCAGCGCCGGGGCCAGGAAGATGTTCGCGACGCCGAAATAGATGATCATGTAGCGGAACCCGCGGAGGTTCCACGAGTAGCGCATGCCCTCGCCGATCGCGGTCAGCAGCGGCTCGCGGGGACGCCAGCCCATCAGGTCGGGGAAGCGGACCACCAGCAGCACCACGACGGCGAACAGGTAGCTGACCACGTCGATGGCCAGGATGCCGGGCAGGCCGATCGCGACGTACAGACCGGCGCCCGCCAGGGGCGCGAACAGCATCGCGAAGCCGTTGCCGAGCTGGGCCAGGCCCGCCGCGTGTCCCAGATAACGTTTGGGGACGAGCTGAGGCACCGCCGCCTGGAAGGCCAGGCGCTGGAACGTCCCGGCCATCGAGTTCAGCGGCAGCATCACGTAGACGGCCACCAGGTCCAGCCCTCCCGTCCACAGCAGCAGCGTGAGGACGAGCTGGATGGCGCCCGAGACGCCGCTGGCCGCGATCAGCACGGCCCGCCGGTCGAAGCGGTCGATCAGCGGACCGGCGAACGGGAGCGTCACGACGCCGAAGACCAGCGCGAGCGCCCAGAGCAGGCCGAGGTCGGCCACCGACCCGGTGCGGTCGAACAGCCACACCGGGATGGCGAAACCGGTCAGCGCCGAACCGATCGACGACACCAGCTGCCCGACCGTGACCACGGCGAACCTCGCGGTACTCGGCTGCACCGGGGGCTTGCCCGCGGGTGCGGCCGGGTTCCCGGAATCCCCCGGCGGGCCCGCCGCCGGGTCGCCGGGGTAGTGCACGGCGTGCAGGGCCCAGGGGGCGTCGACACCACGCCGGGCGATGTCGTACTCGGCGGTCTCGTGCCGCGCCATCGCGGGGTGCACGCCCGTGACGATCTCAGCCAGTTCCTCCGCCCGGTGCTTGAGGAAGAAGTGGCCCGCCCGGTCGAGCACCACCAGGCCGGTGGTGTCGGTGATGAACTCCCACTCGCGGTAGCGCTCGGCGTAGTAGTCGGTGACCGGGTCCTCCGAGCCGACCACGGAGATGATCGGCGCGGGGATCGGCTCCGCCCGCTGGTCGAGCAACGTGGTGAAGTACTCCTCGGCGGCGCGGGAGTCGGCCCGCATGTTGCCGATGATCCGGTCGGCCTGTTCCGGGTCGAGGTCGTCGGTGTCGACGCCCATCCCCTTGAGCCAGTTGGCGTACTGACGGTTGTTGCGCAGCTTCTCGATCCGGGTCTGCCACGAGCCCACGACGCCCTTCAGCCGGGCGAAGGGGAACATCGCCCCGATGTAGACCGCCTCGACGTCGCGGCCCTGCTCGGCCAGCCGCCGCGCCACGCCGACCGTGATGGCGCTGCCGACGCCGCAGTGGCCGTACAGGACCAGCGGGCCCCGCACCCCTTCGAGAATCTCGGCCGCGAGCCGTTCCACCAGCTCGTGGAAGGGCAGCGCCTCCTCGCTCAGTCCCACGTCGTGGCCGGGGATGGCCACCGAGTACAGCGCGGTGCCCTCGGGCAGGGCGTCGGCCAGCGGCTGGTAGACGATCGCGCTGCCGCCGCCGTACGGCACGCAGACCAGCGACAGGGTGCGGGGGCGTCCCTTGGGCGTCAGCTCGTACAGCAGCGGCGGAGGCCCGTCGGCCGCGTCCTGGCCGCCGTCGATGAAGACGGCCAGCTCGGCGATCGTGCGGTTCTGGAACAGGTCCATGACGCCGACCGGGCGCCCCGAGCCGTCGGAGGCCTTGCGGATGCGGGCCACCACCTGCGTGGCGAGCAGGGAGTGACCGCCCGCGTCGAAGAAGTCGTCGTGGATGCCGATGCGCTCCACGCCGAGCACCTCGGCCCAGATCGCGGCCAGCATGCGCTCGGTCCCGGTCGTGGGCTCGACCGGTTCGGTGGACGCCTCCCGTCGCGCCTTCGGGGCCGGCAGCGCGGCGCGGTCCAGCTTGCCGTTGGGCGACAGCGGCAGCGCGTCCAGGGTGACGAAGGCCGCGGGCACCATGTAGTCGGGGAGCGTGAGCTTGAGCGCGGCCCGCAGCTCGGCGGCGTCGATGTCCCGGCCGGTGTCCGGGCCGGCGTCCGGGCCGGCGTCCGGGCCGGCGTCCTGGGCGGCGGGAGTGAGGTAGGCCACCAGCCGCTTGTCGCCCGGGGTGTCCTCGCGGACCACGACGACGGCCTCGGCGACCTCGGGCCGCTCGCGCAGCGCCGTCTCGATCTCGCCGAGCTCGATGCGCAGGCCGCGCAGCTTCACCTGGTGGTCGATCCGGCCCAGGAACTCCAGGTTCCCGTCGTGCCGCCAGCGGGCCAGGTCACCGGTGCGGTACAGCCGCCCGCCCGGCTCGGGGCCGAACGGGTCGGGCACGAACCGCTCGGCGGTCAGTGCGGGGCGGCGGTGGTAGCCCCTGGCCACACCGACCCCGCCGATGTGCAGCTCCCCGGGAACGCCGACCGGGGCGGGGTTCCCGCGCCGGTCCAGGACGTGGAGCCGGATGTTGGCGATCGGGGCGCCGATCGGCAGCGTGGCCGCCCGGGCGACGGCCTCCGGGGTGCAGTGCCAGGAGGTGACGTCGACGGCGGCCTCGGTGGGACCGTACAGGTTGTGCAGCTCGCAGCCGGGCAGGGCCGCGACGAACGCGGCGGCGGTGGCGACGGGCAGCTCCTCGCCGCTGCAGATCACCCGGCGCAGCGTGCCGCAGCGTGCCGCGGCCTCCTCGTCGTCGGCGAGGAACACCGCCAGCATGGAGGGGACGAAGTGGGCGGTGGTCACGCCCTCCGCGATGATGAGGTCCCGCAGGTACGCCGCGTCCTTGTGCCCGCCCGGCCGGGCGAGCACCAGCCGGGCCCCGGTCAGCAGCGGCCAGAAGAACTCCCACACCGACACGTCGAATCCGGCGGGGGTCTTCTGCAGCACGACGTCACCGGCGCCCAGCCGGTAGGCGGACTGCATCCAGCGCAGCCGGTTGACGATGCCGCGGTGGGTGTTGGGCACGCCCTTGGGACGGCCGGTCGAGCCCGAGGTGTAGATCACGTAGGCGGCGTTGCCCGGGACGGCCCCGGGACGCGGCCCGTCCCCGGGATCCTCCCGCTCCTCACCGGGGCGTTCCCTCCACTCCTCGGAGTCGTCCAGGTCCAGGACGATCGCGTCGGTCGCCGGCAGGGTCGCCCGCAGCCGTCCCTGCGTCAGCACCACGGGCGCGCCCGCGTCCGAGATCATGAACGCCAGCCGGTCGGCGGGGTACTCGGGGTCGAGCGGGAGGTAGGCCGCCCCCGCCTTGAGCACGCCCAGCAGGGCGACCACGAGCTCGGCCGAGCGTTCGGCGTAGACGCCGACCAGGGTCTCCGGTCCCACGCCCAGGCCGCGCAGCCGGTGCGCCACCCGGCCGGCCCGCTCGTCCAGCTCCCGGTAGGTCAGGTGACGGCCCTCGAAGGTCACGGCGACCGCGTCGGGGGTGCGGGCGGCCTGCCTCTCGACCAGGCCGTGCAGCGTCCCCTCCCCACCGGCCGTCTGTCCGCCGATCGTCTCTCCGCCGGCCGTCTCCTCGCCACCGGCCTTTCCGCCGTCGGCGGCGTCCCAGTCGACGGCGGTGTCGTTCCACGCCTCCAGCAGCGCCCGCTCCTCGGCGTCCAGCATCGGCAGCTCGGACGCGCGCACGGAGGGGTCGGCGACGATCGAGCGCAGCAGGGCGACGAACCTGGCCGTGATCCCGCGTACGGTCACCTCGTCGAACAGCGCGGTGTTGTAGACGAACTTGACCACCAGCCTGTCGGACACCTCGATGACGTGCAGCTCGATGTCGAAGCGGGTGGCGCGCAGGTCCGTGGGCAGCCAGGTGATGTCCAGGTCCGACCGCCCGGCCTCGTCGATCCGGCCCATGCGGTAGTTCTGCAGCGCGAACATCGCCTGGAAGACCGGCGGCCGGCTGACGTCCCGGGGCACGCCCAGCGCGTTGACCAGTTTCTCGAAGGGCACCTCCGCGTGGTCGAAGGCGTCGAGCACGCTCACCTTGGTGCGTTCGAGCAGTTCCTCGAAGGTGGGGTCGTCGCCGAGCCGCGCCCGCATCGGCAGCATGTTGATGAACATGCCGACCACGTTCTCCAGCTCCGGCAGCGACCTGCCGGCCGAGGAGGAGCCGACGGCGAAGTCGTCCTGGCCGGAGTGGCGGGCCAGCAGCACCTGGTAGGCGGCCAGCAACGTCATGAACAGGGTCGCGCCGCGCTCTCGGGAGAACCGGTTCAGCGCGGCGGTGAGTTCCGCGTCGGTCTCGACGAGGTGCCGGTCTCCGTCGAAGACCTGTACGGCGGGCCGGGGCCGGTCCCCGGGCAGCTCCAGGGCCGGCACCCCGGCCAGCCGCTCGCTCCAGAAGGCGAGCTGCCGCTCCAGCTCGGCGCCGGCCTGGGTGGTCCGCTGCCAGTGCGCGAAGTCGCCGTAGGAGATGGGCTGCTCGGGGAGCACGGCCCCGGTGCCGGAGCGCAGGCCGTGGTAGGCCGCGGCGAGATCGCGCAGCAACAGGTCCACCGACCACCCGTCACCGACGATGTGGTGGGTGCTGACCAGCAGCAGGTGGTCGTCGTCGGTGATCCTGACGAGCAGGGCGCGCAGCAGCGGCCCCTGCGCCAGGTCGAACGGCTCGCTCGCGAAGGCGGTGGCCAGCGCCCGGGCCTCGTCCTCGCCGGCGGCCTGCGTGACGCGCAGCGGCACCGCGACGGCGGGCTCGACGACGACGCACGGGCTGCCGTCGCCGTCGGCGGGGAAGCGCATGCGCAGCGCCTCGTGCCGGACCGGGAGCGACTGCAGGGCCCGGTCGAGCAGCTCGACGTCGAGCGGCCCGGTCAGCCGCATCGGGATCGGGATGTTGTACTGATCGGTCCCCGGCGCGAACTGCTCCATGAACCAGACCCGCTCCTGCTGGTAGGACAGGGGCGGAGCGGTCCCCTCGGGGCGGGGTGTGACGGTCGTGGACACGCGCCGGCGCAGGCGCCGTTCCAGCAGCGCCCGGCGGGCCGCCGCAGAGGTCGCCGAGGAGGCCGCCGGGGACTCCGGAGGGGATGCCGCGGGGGTCGCCGGATCGGGTCCGGAGGAAGCCGGGGGAGGCGATGCGGAGGAGGGCGGAGGAGAGATCCGCGGGGGTGTCGTCATGCCTGGGCATCGCCTTCCTGCGCGAGCATCCGCTCGACGTCTTCGTCGCTGAGGCTGTCGAGGTCCTCGGTGAGCCGCCGCTCGATCTCGGCCGCGAGGTCGGCGACGGTGGCGTAGGAGAACAGTCCCCGCACCGGGAGGTCGACCTCGACCTGCCGGCGGATCCTCGCCATGGCCCGGATCCCCAGCAGGGAGTTGCCGCCCGCCTCGAAGAAGTCGTCGTGGACGCCGATGCGCTCCACGCCGAGCAGCTCGGCGAACACCTCCGCCACCAGTTCCTCCGCCGCGGTGCGCGGCGCGACGTATCCGGTCCCGGGCCTGTCGTCCGCGGCCGGCGCGGGGAGCGCGGCCTGGTCCAGCTTGCCGTTGGCGGTCAGGGGAAGGGCGTCGAGGGTGACGTAGGCGGAGGGGAGCATGTGCGCGGGCAGGACGGCGGCCAGCGCCTCGCCCACCTCCCGGTGATCGGCCTCCCCGACCAGGTAGGCCACGAGCCGCGCGCTGTCGGCGGTGCCCGCGGCGCCGGGAGCACCCGGGACACCGGCGGCTCCGGCGGTTTCGGCGGTTTCGGCGTACAGGCGGACCGCGGCCTCGCGCACCCCGGGCTGGGCGCGCAGGACCGCCTCGATCTCACCGGGCTCGATGCGGTGGCCGTGCAGCTTGATCTGGTCGTCCACCCGGCCCAGGAACTCCAGGTTCCCGTCCGCGCGGCGGCGGGCCAGGTCGCCGGTGCGGTACATCCGCCCGCCGGGCGGCCCGTAGGGGCACGGGACGTAGGCGGCGGCGGTGGCGCCGGGCCGGTTCAGGTAGCCGCGGGTGACCTGGGGACCGGCGATGTACAGCTCGCCGACGACCCCGGTGGCCACCGGGCGCATCCGGCCGTCCAGCACGTAGGCGGCGGTGCCCGGGACCGGGCGGCCGATGACGGCCGAACCCGTCAGACCGGTGGGCAGTTCCTCTCCCGGCCCGGCGTGCGCCGCGACGCATCCGACGGTCGCCTCGGTGGGACCGTACTCGTTGACGACCGTGACACCGGGGTGCCGCTCGCGCCAGGCGACGACCGCGGCCGCGGGCAGCGCCTCGCCGCCGAGTACCAGGTCGGCGGTGGGGGCCGCGTGCTCGGGCAGCGCCGCCAGCAGCGTCAGGTGGCTGGGGGTGGCCTTGAGGAACGCCGGGCGGTCGGCCGCGGTGAGGGTCTCGTCGAGAGCGGCCAGCCGTACGGTCCCGCCGACGGTGAGCGGCCCGAACAGCGCGGTCACGGTCAGGTCGAACGTGATCGGCGAGTGCAGCAGCGCCTGCCCGGCCAGGCCGGGGTAGGCGCCGCCCGCCCAGGACAGGTAGGCGGCGACCGAGGCGTGCTCGACCACGACGCCCTTGGGGGTCCCGGTCGAGCCCGAGGTGTAGATGACGTAGGCGACGTTTCCGGGTCCTGCTTCTCCCCGGGCCTCGCTCCGGCCCTCTGCCGGGGCCTCGCTCCGGAGCGCGGGGTCCGGCGGCTTCACCGCCCACTCGGCGGGATCGTCGATCGCCAGGACGGTCGTCCCGGCGAGCTCCGCCGTACCCGTCAGATACTTGTGCGTGAGCACCACCGCGGCGCCCGAGTCGGCCAGCAGGTACGCCACCCGTTCGGCCGGGTAACCCGGATCCACCGGCAGGTATCCCGCCCCTGCCCGCCACACGCCGAGCAGGGCGGGCAGCAGTTCCAGGCAGGGGCCGGCGTAGACCGCGACCAGCGACTCCGGTCCGACGCCCGCCCGGCGCAGCCGCCCGGCCACCCGCTCGGCGGCCTCCTCCAGCTCCGCGTAGGTCAGCCGCCGCCCGCCCGCGGCCACGGCGACCGCCTCCGGTGTGCGCGCGGCCTGCTCCCGCACCATCCGGTGCACCGTGGTGGGTTCGTACGCCGGGACGGCGGGCGCGAGCAGCCGTTCCCGCTCGGACTCCTCCAGCACCGGCAGATCGCCGAGCCGGATCCCCGGGTCGTCCACGGCCGCGGCCAGCACCCGCAGATAGCGGGAGGCGAACGCCTCGGCGGTGGCGTGGTCGAACAGGTCCGCGCGGTACAGCAGCCGGCTGACGTCCGAGGTCAGGTCGATCGCCAGGTCGTCCTTGGAGGTGGTGTAGGGGACGGCCTCGATGCCGGAGTCGGGGATGTAGTTGAAGCCGATCTGGTACAGGGGCTGCACCCCCGGGTCCCGGCGCGGCGCGACGGCCTCGACGACCGCCTGGAACGGGACCCGGCCGTACTCCATGGAGTCGAGCACGGTGTCGCGGACCCGGTCGAGCAGCTCGGCGAAGGCCGGGTCGCCCGAAGTGTCGGTCCGTACCACCACCTGGTTGATGAACATGCCGATCAGTTCGGCGACGTCCGGCAGGTCCCGGCCGCTCAGGGTCACCCCGACCACGATGTCGTCGTCACGGGACATCCTGGACAGCAGCGCGATGTAGGCCGTCAGGAACACCATGAACGGGGTCGCCTTCGCCTCGCGCGCCACCGTCTCGGCCCGCTCCCGCACCGGCAGGGGAAGGGTGAAGCGGACCTCGCCGCCGTCGTAGCGCAGCCGGGCCGGCCGGGGCCGGTCGGTGGCCAGGGAGTGCACGGCCGGCAGCCCGGCCAGCCGCGCCTTCCAGTAGGCGGTCTGCTCCCGCAGCGCCTCCCCCGTCAGCTGCTCGCGCTGCCAGATCGCGTAGTCGGCGTACTGGATGGGCGGCTCGGGCAGCTCGGCCGGCCGGCCGGCCAGGGCGGCCTCGCACAGCTCGAACATCTCCCTGGAGAGGATGACGGCCGAGGTGGCGTCGGAGACGATGTGATGGACGACGAGTGTCACCGTCCAGAAGTCGTCCTCGGTCCGCACGGCCAGGGCCCGCAGCAGCGGGGCCCGGTCGGTGGGGATGGAGCCGGCGGCGGCGGCCCGGGCCAGTTCCATGGCCCGCCGCCCGCGCTCCGCGGCCGGCAGTCCTCGCAGGTCGTGCACCCGTACGTCCGGTACGGCCTGCGAGTGCACCACCTGACGCAGGGTGTCGTCGCGCAGCCGGAAGGAGGTGCGCAGCACCTCGTGCCGGTCGACGAGTGCCCGCAGCACGCCGACGACCTGGTCCGCCTCCAGCGGGTACGGCAGGTCGAACGGGAACGGCAGGTTGAACACCGGCGAGTCCGGGTCGAGTTGCCCGGCCAGCCAGATCCGCTCCTGCCCGAAGGAGGCGGGAGCCTCCCATTCATCACCGGTCACGCCACCGGTCATATCGCCGATCATGTCGTCGGTCATCGTTCCTGCCTTGTTCCTGGGCGGGTCTGCGGGGAGATGACGCCGGTCCGGCGGATCACACGGCCGCCGCATGTTGCGCCCCATCCGAAACCCCCGCCGGGTGTGTTACGCCCTCGCGCACGACTGACGGCTCGCTGATACACGAAACGTTAAAGGGGCGAGATTTCGGATCATTGGCCGTACGATTGCAATGTCCGCAAACATCGCCATATATGGCGTAGGTCGATCTTTTGCGCAAGACGTACGGGCGGCTCAAGCGACTCTCGCGAAGGAACGGACATGACGGTCGACACGACTGTTCCCGCGTACGACTTCCAGATCCTCGGTCCGCTCCGGGTCTGCAGCGAGGCGACTCCCCTGTCGCTGCCCGCTCCCCACCCGCGGATGATCCTGGCGGTGCTGCTGCTGCACAACGGCGAGCTCGTACCCGAGGCGCGCCTGCTGGAGCAGGTGTGGGGCCACGGCACCGGCAGTACGACGGCCCTGCGCACGGCCGTGTCGCGGCTGCGCGCCTGGCTGCGGGAGCGGGTGGGCCCGGTCGCCCGGGTCGAGCACGCCGATGGCGGCTACCGGCTGCTGCTGCCCGACCGCCTCGTCGACGCGGCCCGCTTCCGCGCCGCGATGGCCGCCGACGTCGAGACCGCCGATCCCCACCTGCGGCTGACGACGCTGATGGCCGCGCTCGACCAGTGGCGCGGGCCCGTGCTCGACGGCGCCCCGGACGGGGTGCGGCAGGACTCCGCGGCACGGGCGCTGGACGACGACCACGCCGCGTGCCTGCGGAGGCTGGCCCTGCTGGCCGTACCGGCGCGGGTCCCCGAACTGGTGCTGCCGAGGATCCGCGCCCTGGCCAGGATGCGGCCGTTCGACGAGCCGCTGCACACCCGCCTGATCGAGCTGTACGCCGCCTGCGGGCGTCCCGCCGAGGCCCTGATGGAGTACGAGCGCCTGCGCTCCCGCCTCGCCGACGAACTGGGCATCGCGCCCAGCGCGGACGCGCAGCGCGCCTACCTCGCCGTCCTCAACCAGGATCCCCCGGACATGACGGGAGGCTCCGTACCGCTCCCGCCCTCCGGCGGCACGGCGCCGGAACGGCCGCCCGGGGACGGGTGGGGTCATCCCGTCGTCCCCCACCAGATCCCCGCCGACGTCGCCGGTTTCACCGGACGGGAGAAGCAGACGGCCGCGCTCCTGGACCACCTGGGCGGGCCGCCGACCGGCCGGGGACCGGCGGCCACGCCGATCGCCGCCGTCACCGGTCCTCCCGGCGTCGGCAAGACCGCCCTGGCCGTGCACGCCGCCCAGCGGCTGGCGCCGGTCTATCCCGACGGCCTGCTCTATGCCGACCTGCGCGGCAGCGGCTCCGCCCCCGAGCCGCCGATCCGCGTCCTGGGCAGGTTCCTGCGGGCGTTCGGGGTGCCGGGGGCGGCGGTCCCGGACGACCCGGCCGAGTGCGCGGCCCTGTACCGCAGCCTGACCAACGACCGGCGCGTGCTGATCGTGCTGGACGACGCCGAGGGAGAGGCGCAGGTACGGCCGCTGCTCCCCGCGTCGCCGTCCTGCGGAGTGATCGTCACGGGGCGGCCGCGGCTGGTGGGCGTCGGCGGGGTGAGGATCGTCGACCTGGACCGGCTCGACACCGACCACGCCGTCGAACTCCTGGCCGCCGTCATCGGGCACGAGCGGGTGAACGCCGAGCCCGAGGCCGCGACCGAGCTGGTCCGGCTGTGCGATCGGCTGCCCCTGGCGGTGCGCATCTGCGGCGCCCGGCTCGCCGCCCGGCCGCGCTGGCCGCTGGCCCGGCTGGCGGCGGCGTTGCGCGAGGAGGACCGCCGTCTGGACGAGCTGAGCGTCGCCGACCTGGACGTGCGGGACGCGCTGCGCCAGGGCTACGCGCGGCTGCGGCCGGACGTGCGGCAGACGCTGGAGCGGCTGGCCCGCCGGGGGCCGGACGAGTTCACCGTCGGCACCGTGGCCGCCGCCTACGGTCTGACCTCGGCCGCCGCCGAGGAGCACCTGGAGGCCCTGGTGGACCTCTGGCTCGTCACGGCGGACGTCGATCATTCCGGGCGGCCGTGCTACCGCATGGACGACCTGACGCGCCTGTTCGTCCTGCGGCCCGGCTGAGGCCGCCCATCCGGACGGGCCGGGGGTCGCTCAGCCGGGCAGGCCGGGGCCGCCCGTCCGGGAAGGCCGGGGCCGTCAGTCGAACAGGTCGGGGTCGGAGGCGGCGATCTGGTCGTACAGGGGCTGGAAGTTGACCCAGCCGACGAAGTCGTTGCCGATCTGCCCGTGGGTGAGCTTGGCGTTCTCGTGCTCGATCGCGACGGTGGGACCGGCGGCCTTGGCCAGCAGCTGCGCCTGGCAGCTGCGCTCCATGGTGATGAACCACCAGGCGGCGGCGTCGACGCTGTCGCCCACGGTCAGCAGGCCGTGGTTGCGGAGGATGACGGCCTTGTGGGAGCCGAGCGCCGCCGCGATGCGCCGGCCCTCCTCGGTCTCCAGGACGACGCCGGTGTAGTCGTCGAACAGGCCGTGGTCCTCGTAGAAGGCGCAGGCGTCCTGGGTCAGCGGCTCCAGCAGCGTGCCCAGAGACGACAGCGCCTTGCCGTGCACCGAGTGCGAGTGGGCGGCGGCGACCGCGTCGGGGCGGGCCTGGTGGACCATCGCGTGGATGGCGAACGCGGCCTGGTTGACGTGGTGGCGGCCCTCGACGACCTGGCCCTCGTGGTTGACCAGGATCAGGTCGCTGACCTTGATCTGCTTGAAGGACATCCCGAACGGGTTCACCCAGAAGTGGTCGGTGTGCTCGGGGTCGCGGGCGGTGATGTGACCGGCCACGCCCTCCTCGAAGCCGAACCGGCCGAACAGGCGCAGGGCGGCGGTCAGGCGCTCCTTGCGGTGCCGCCGCTCCTCCTCCACGGTCGCGAACGCCGGCGGCATCCGGAAGGTGAGCTGGTCGGCGGGGACGGGCTTCAGGTCGGACAGGCTCATGCGCGCTCCAGTACGGAAGGGTCGAGGTCGGCGGGCGTGCGGAAACCCGCAAGCCCGAGGGTGAGGTCGAGGTCGGCCAGGATGCTTCGCAGGACGTGGCGCACACCGGCCTCGCCGCCGTTCGCCAGACCCCATACGTACGGCCTGCCGAGGAGTACGGCCCGCGCCCCCAGGGCGAGGGCCTTGACGACGTCGGACCCGGTGCGCACGCCCGAGTCGAACAGCACGGTCAGCCGGTCGCCGACGGCCGCCACGACCGGCGCGAGCGCGTCGAGGGAGGCCAGCGCGCCGTCCACCTGCCGGCCGCCGTGGTTGGAGACGACGACGCCGTCCATGCCCGCGTCGGCGGCGCGGCGGGCGTCGTCCACGTGCTGGACGCCCTTCAGGACGATCGGCCCGTCCCAGTTGTCGCGCAGCAGCGGCAGCTGGTCCCAGGTGTGCGCGCGGCCGTTGAACATCGGCACCCACTGCATGATCGCCGCGTCCGGATCCTCCTCCACCGGCCGGGCCAGCCGCGACCGGAACACCGGGTCGGACAGCGGGATCGCCAGCCCGGTCCCGCGCAGGAACGGCAGGTAGGCGCGGTCGAGGTCGTTGGGGCGCCACGCCAGGGTCCAGGTGTCGAGGGTGACCACCAGGGTGTCGTAACCGCTCTTGCGGGCGCGCTCCAGCAGGCTGAGGGTGACCTCGTCGTCGTGCGGCCAGTACAGCTGGTACCAGCGGGGTCCGCCCGCCTCGGCGACCTCCTCCAGCGTGTGGGAGGAGGCGGTGCTGAGCACCGTGGGCAGGCCGAGCGAGGCGGCGGCGCGGGCGGTCGCCAGCTCGCCGTGCGGGTGCACAATCGACTGCACGCCGATCGGGGCGAGGGCGAGGGGAGCCGGGTAGGTCGTGCCGAACAGCTCGACGCTCAGGTCCCGGACCGAGACGTCGCGCAGCATCCTGGGCACGATCCGCCACCGGCCGAACGCCTCGCGGTTGGCCCGGTCGGTCGCGCCGGTCCCGGCCGAGCCGGCGACGTACCAGTAGGCCCCGGGGTCGAGCCGCTCCCGGGCGGTCCGTTCGAGATCGGCCACGCCGACCGGGTACGGCGGACGCTGCCCGGCCAGGCCGCCGAGGTAGATCTCATACTGATAATCGGAGAACGCCACGGGTCCAGAGTGACCCCCGCGGCGTGGCGTGTCCACGGTCCGCCGACGCGAATCACATTCGGTTCTTTTGTGCGGTGGCACAATCGGCTCCGTGGCACATCCCGACTTCGCGGCGCTCAGCCGGCACCTGCTCGGCCGGGTGGACGAGCTGGCCGGGGAGCTGGCCCGGCGGATCCGCGCGGCCGAGGCGGAGCTGGCGGTCGTCCCGCCGGAGGACCTGACCGCCGTGTGCGTCCGCCACCTGCGCGGGATCTACACCCACCTGGCCGGCGAGGGCCCGATGGAACTGGACACGGTCCGGGACAACGCCCGCCGCCGCGCGCTGCAGGGCGTGCCGCTGGCCGCGCTGCTGCACAGCTACCGGGTCGGCACCCTGTTCATCTGGGAGAGCTTCGTCACGGCGGCCGACGAACGGGTGCGGGCGGTGCTGCTGGAGAGCGTCAGCGAGCTCTGGCTCGGGCTGGAGGACTACTCCGAGGCGGTGCGCAGCACCTACCACGAGGTCGAGGCCGAGCGTGAGCTGCGCGCCCGCCGCGACCGCGACCTGCTCTTCGACGCCCTCCTGGGCGCCGACCACGCCCGCATCCTGGAGAGCGCGGACGCCCTGGGCCTGCCCCAGCGGGGCCGCTTCCACGTCCTGGCCGCCGAGACGGCGGCGCAGCCCCGGCTGCCCGGCCACACCGTCTGGCGCGAGCTGCCCGGCGAGCGCCTCGCCGTCGTCTCCCTGCCCTCCCCGTCCTCCCCGTCCGCCCTGCTGCCTGCCTCGTCCTCCCCGTCTGCTCTGTCCGGCGCGTCCGACCCGCTCCTGGCCGATCCGCCGCCCGGCCGGTTCGGGATCAGCCCGCCGTACACGCAGATCTCGCAGACCGCCTCCGCCCTGCGCCTGGCCCGGCTCGCGCTGGCCGCCGTCCCGCCCGGCGAGGACGGGATCTCCCGGTACGGCGACCGCCCGGTCGCCACCCTGGTCGCCAGCAGCCCCGAGACGGCCGGCGACCTGGCCCGGCGGCTCCTCGGCCCGGTCCTGGGGCTGCCCCGGGAGGACCGGGACACGCTGCTCGGCACCGCGCACGCGTGGTTCGCGGCGGGCGGTTCGACGGCGCGCACGGCCGGGGCGCTGTTCTGCCACCGCAACACCGTGCGCTACCGGCTCGCCCGCCTGGAGTCGCTGACCGGCCGCCGCTTCGAGGACCCCCGCGAGGCCGCCGAGCTGTTCGTCGCCCTGGAGACCCTGCGCGTCCTGCCCTGACCCTCCCCGGCCGGGACTCCGCCGTGAGCGTGATCCATTCCGGCCGGTACGGTGGACGGACGGCGGGAACACCGTGGAACGCGGCGCGGGAGCACCGGGGAACACCACGGGAACAGCGCCGGGGAACACCGCGGGAACGCAGTCCCGCAAGCGGGCGTTGGAGGGAACGTGGCCTCGATAAAGCAGCGCATCAGGCGGTTCCTGGAACGCCCCGGATCCGTCGACCTGACCCCGTACGAGCGGGTCGTGGCGGCGGCCCGGGCCCACGAGGAGCGCCTGAAGGGCCTCGCGGAGCTGCCCGCCCCCTCGATGGACGACCTGGCGGAGTTCTGCGCGATCGCACGCGAGGCCGCCGACCGGACCCTCGGGCTGCGCCCGTACGACGTGCAACTGGTCGGCACGCTCGCCATGTTGTCCGGCAACGTCGCCGAGATGGCCACCGGCGAGGGCAAGACCCTGTCCGGGGCCATCGCCGCCGCCGGATACGCGCTGCGGGGCCGGCGGGTCCATGTGATCTCCGTCAACGACTACCTGGCCCGCCGCGACGCCGAGTGGATGGAGCCGCTCTACACCGCGCTGGGCGTCTCGGTCGGCTGGATCGACCAGACCTCCACCCCGCAGGAGCGCCGTGAGGCGTACTCCCGGGACGTGACGTACGGGTCGGTCAGCGAGATCGGCTTCGACGTGCTGCGCGACCGGCTCCGCACCGACGTGGCCGACATCGTCGTGCCCCCGCCGGAGGTCGCGCTGGTGGACGAGGCCGACTCGGTGCTGGTGGACGAGGCCCGGGTGCCGCTGGTGCTGGCCGGGGCGACCGACCCGGGTGACGCGGTGCCCGAGATGGCGGCGCTGGTCCGGCAGCTGGTCAGCGGGTACCACTACGAGGCCGACGACCAGAGGCGCAACGTCCACCTCACCTCCAAGGGCATCGACACCGTCGAGCGGGCGCTGGACGTCGAGCTCTACAACGAACCCGCGACCCTGGCCGAGGTGAGCCTCGCCCTGCACGCCCACGCCCTGCTGACCAAGGACGTCGACTACATCGTGCGGGACGGCAGGGTCCACCTGATCAACCCGTCCCGGGGCCGGGTGGCGCTGCTGCAGCGCTGGCCGGACGGCCTGCAGGCGGCGGTCGAGGCCAAGGAGGCGCTGCCGGCCTCGGAGACCGGCGAGATCCTCGACTCCATCACGGTCCAGGGATTGATCACCCGCTATCCCGAGCGGTGCGGCATGACCGGCACGGCCGTGGCCGTCGGCGACGAGCTGCGCGAGTTCTACGGCCTGAAGGTGGCCGCCGTCCCGCCGAACCGGCCGATCGTCCGCGAGGACGCGCCGGACCGGTTGTTCGAGTTCGCCATGGACCGGGACCGGGCGCTGGTCGAGGAGATCGTCGAGGCGCACTCCACCGGCCGGCCGATCCTGGTCGGGACCCTCGACGTGGCCGAGTCCGAGCGGCTCGCCCTGAACCTGTCCGGCCGGGGCCTGGAGTGCGTCGTGCTCAACGCCAAGAACGACGCCGAGGAGGCGTCGATCATCGCCGCGGCCGGGGAACGCGGGGCGATCACCGTCTCCACCCAGATGGCCGGGCGCGGCACCGACATCCGGCTCGGCGAGGGAGTCGACGACCTCGGCGGGCTGTACGTCATCGGCTCCGGCCGGCACACCAGCAGCCGCCTGGACGACCAGCTCCGCGGGCGCGCCGGGCGGCAGGGCGACCCCGGCGGCTCGGTCTTCTTCGTGAGCGGCGAGGACGACCTGATCACCCACTACGTCTCCGACGAGTACACCTCGGGGGTGCCCACCCAGCGGCTCGTCGCGCACGCCCAGCGCGTCGCCGAGGGCGTCAACGCCCAGATCCACCGCAACACCTGGCGCTACACCCGGCTGCTGGAACGCCAGCGGGACGAGGTCCTGGAGCGCCGCGGCCGGGTCCTGCGCGACCGGACCGCCGGGGACGCCATGGCGGCGGCGCTCCCCGAGCGGTGGGCCGAGCTGGTCGAGGCGGCGGGCGAGGAGGCGGCGCACGCCTCCGCCCGGCAGGTCGTGCTCTTCCATCTCGACCGCTGCTGGTCGGAGCACCTGGCCCACCTGGCCGAGGTGCGTGAGGGCATCCACCTGCGCGTGCTGGGCCGCGCCAGCCCCCTCGACGAGTTCCACAAGGAGGCCGTGACCGCCTACCAGCGCCTGCTCGCCGAGATCGAGTCCCGCTCGGTGGCGACCTTCGGGTCCGCCCCGGTCACCGCCGGCGGTCTCGACCTCGATGAGGAGGGGCTGAAGCGCCCCACCGCCACCTGGACCTACCTCGTCCAGGACAACCCCTTCGGCAGCGAGTGGGAGCGCATCGCCGGCCGCCTCGCATCCAAGATCCGCCGCCGCTGACCGTGGGGGCGGGGCGGGCGCGGATAATCGTTCGCCGTCGCCGCAGGTGAGCGGAGAGACTTGCGGGATGGATCGGGTGCGGGGCCGTACGGCCGGCGCGGTGGTGACCGCGGGAGACGAATGCCTGGGGACCTTCGGCCCCTTCGCGCTGGACATCCCCTGGTGGGCGGAGGCCGAGTCGGTCGTCGCGCACCTGACGGCGGCCCTCGGCGTGCCGGTCATGGTGTTGCGCCTGATCGGCGTCGACGGCGGGGAGGGTGCCAGGGACGGGCACGTCACCTACCACGTCGAGGCCTTCGAGCGGCCGCGCGGCGGCCTTCTCGGCCCGCCTCCGTCCGATCACGGGGACCTGTTCCGTCCCGCTGCCCGGCGGGCCGGCTGGGCGACCGCCGCCGGACTGCGGGAGGCGCTGGAGTGGGCCCGCGCGTCGCTCGGTGCGGCGGACCGGCCGGTGACCGGGGCGGTGCGGCAGATCAAGACCTGGAACCTGGCGGGACTGTTCCGCATCCCCACCTCCGCCGGTCCGGCGTGGCTGAAGACGACCCCGGAGTTCGCCACGCCGGAGGCGAGCGCGATCGGCCTGGTCGCGGGCGTGGACCCGGGGATCGTGCCCGGCGTCGTGGCGGCGGAACCGGGACGGGGCTGGACCCTGCTGGAGCACGTGCCCGGAGAGGACTGCTGGGACGCCTCCCCGGAGGTGATCCGGACGGTGATCGGCCGCTGGGTCGCGGCGCAGGCCGCGCTCGCCGTACACGTGGAGACGGCGCGGACGGCACCCGCGGAACACCCGGGCGCGACGCGGACGGCACCCGCGGGACACCCGGCCGGAGTCCCCGAGGGGCTGCCCGACCGGCGGCTGCCGGTCCTGGCCGGGCGGGTGCGCGGGCTGCTGGACGGTGAGGCGGCGGCCGGGCTGACCGGGGACGAGCTCTCGGCGGCGTGGCGGCTGGCCGACGCGCTGCCCGCGCGGATCTCCGCGATCGAGGAGTGCGGCCTGCCGGACACGCTCGTGCACGCCGACTTCCACTCCGGCAACTGGCGCTCCGGCGGGCTCCGCTCGGCCGTCGTCGACTTCGCCGACAGCCACATCGGGCATCCCGTGCTGGACGGCCTGCGCGTGCGGGACTTCCGGCCCGGCCCCCACCGGACGGAGCGGGAACAGGCGTGGATCTCCGCCTGGTCGGCGCGCGTGCCGGGTTCCGATCCGGTCAGGGCGCTGGCGCTGGCCGAACCGCTGGCCCATCTGATGTACGCCGTGCGCTACCAGGAATTCCTCGACGGCATCGAGACCAGCGAGCGGATCTACCACGAGGGCGACCCGGCGGTCGAGATCCGCGCGGCGCTGGAGTCCGCCCACCTCGCCTGACGGAGCCTCACATCATCATCTTCATTACATAAGCGGTAATGGTTACGTCGATCACCGTTGGTTATCGTGGGTTGCGTGACCACCGCGAGCGGAAACCGGCCAGTCGGCGAGCTGCTGCGCCAGTGGCGGGAACGGCGCAGGATGAGCCAGCTGGACCTCTCCATCCAGGCCGACATCTCCACCCGTCATCTGAGCTTCGTGGAGACGGGCCGGTCCAAACCGAGCCGGAGCATGATCCTCCACCTCGCCGACGAACTCGACCTGCCCCTGCGTGAGCGCAACCGGCTCCTGCTCGCCGGCGGGTTCGCCCCGGTCTACGCCGAGACCCCGCTGAACTCCCCGGAGATGGTCTCGGTCCGGGAGGCGCTGGGCCAGGTGCTGAGCGGGCACCAGCCGTACCCCGCCGTGGTCGTCGACCAGCGCTGGAACCTCGTGGACCGCAACTCCGCAACCGGGCTGCTGCTCCGCGGCGTCGCGCCCGAGCTGCTCGAACCCCCGGTCAACGTGCTCCGGCTGAGCCTGCACCCCCGGGGCATGGCCCACCGCATCCTCAACCTGGGCGAATGGCGGGCGCACCTCCTCCACCGGCTCCGCCATCAGATCAGCCTGACCGCCGATCCCGACCTGACCGCGCTCTGGCGGGAGCTCGACGACTATCCGTGCGACCAACCGGAGCCCGAGATCAGCCCGGGTCCGGGACAGATCGTGATCCCGCTCCGGCTCCGCCGCGGCTATCGTGAGCTGGTCTTCTTCAGCACGATGACCACCTTCGGCCATCCCATGGACATCACCGTGGCCGAGCTCGCCATCGAGGCCTACTTCCCGGCGAACCCCGAGACGGCCGCCTACCTGCAGCACCAGCACCACCCCGACTGAGAGCCCCCGGGCTCTCACCCGCTCCGGCCGAGAGCCCACCGGACCCTCACGCACTCCGGACCGTCACCCGCCTCGGACGGTCACGGAGTGGACGGCATCAGCACCGTGGTGAAGATCCTCCTGACCCGGCCGTCCCCGGGGCCGTGGCCGGCCCTGGCCTCCACCACCCGCCGGAGGTCGGCGGCGAACTCGGCCAGTTCCTCGTCGGAGAGCCACAGCGCGGCGTGGCGGTATCCGACGCCGTCCCGCCGCAGATCGACGTCCCCGCGCCCGGTGTAGCGGTCGAAGTCGGCGAGCAGCCCCGCCACGAACCCCATGAACGCCCGCCGGTGATCCTCCGGCGACATCGCCAGCAGGTCCTCCTCCGCGACCTGGGCCGCGGACAGGCGCAGCGCGTAGGTGCGCTCCACCGCGCCGCGCACCCGCTGCTCGTCCACCACCTCCAGGACCCCGGCGTCGGTCAGGGTGGCGACGTGCCGGTAGAGCGTGGCGGTGGAGACGTCGGAGAGTTCGGCGGCGAGGGCCGCGGTGGTCATGCGGCGGTCGCCCAGCAGCGCCTGGACGATGCGGAGCCGTACCGGATGCAGGAGCAGATCAGCCGTCGTCTTCATGACCTAACACTCTCATATTTGACATCAATCTCAAAAATGAGAATAATCATGGCCGGTAGCGAAGGAAAGGGAGCACGATGGCGACGATGACGATCACCGGGGGCGAGCTGGTGCTGGCACTCAGCCAGGGCGAGAAGGCCGCGGGTCTGCACGGCGACCTCCGTATGCCGCGCGCCGCGGTCCGCGAGGTCGCCGTCGTGGAGAACGCGGTGGCGCACGCCCGCGGCCTGCGCTCCCCCGGCCTGGCCCTGCCGGGACGGATCAAGATCGGGACTTGGCGGAGCCCGGGCCGCCGGACGTTCGTGGTCGCCCACCGGGACGTGCCCGCCGTACGGGTGACCCTGGACGGGGCCGACTACGACGAGCTGCTGGTCAGCGACGAGAACGCGGCGGAGCTCGCCGGGCGCATCCGCGAGTGGGCCGGCCTGCCCGCGCCGGTCACCGAGGAGCGCGTCACCTTCCGCTCCGGCGGTCTGGTCCTCGGCGGCACGCTGGCCCTGCCCTCCGGTCCGGGGCCGCACCCTGCGGTGGTGATCATGACGGGCTCGGGACCCATGGACCGGGACGCCGACCACAAGCGCATGCCCCTCGGGGTCAGCCGCGACCTCGCGCACGCCCTGGCCCGCGCCGGCGTGGCCTCCTTCCGCTACGACAAGCGCGGTGTGGGGGAGTCGCAGGGCGACTTCCTCAGCGCGGGCCTGAACGACAACATCGACGACGCGAGGGCCGCGCTGTCCTGGCTCCGGGGCCGTACGGAGGTCGACCCGGCGGCGGTGTTCCTGGCGGGCCACAGCGAGGGAGCCGTCATCGCCACCGCCGTCGGCGCGGCGGAGCAGGACGGCCTGGCCGGGCTCGTGCTGCTGGCGGGCATGGCGAAGACGGGCGAGGAGACCCTGCGCTGGCAGGCCCGGCAGATCGCCGGCGATCTGCCCGCGCCGGTCCGGGTGATGCTCCGCGTGCTCCGCACCGACCTGTTCGAGAAGCAGGACGAGGCCATCGCCGCCTTCAAGGCGAGCACGACCGACGTCGCCCGGATCCAGGGGCGCAAGGTGAACGCGCGCTGGCACCGCGAGTTCATCGCCTTCGACCCCGGGCCGCTCCTGCGCGGGCTGCGCGTCCCGGTCCTGGCCGTCACCGGCGCCAAGGACGTCCAGACCGACCCCGCGGACCTCGACGTCGTCGCCGCCACGGCGGGCGGCGACGACGTCACGACCGTCCGGGTGCCCGACCTGACCCATCTGCTCCGCCGCGAGGCGGGCCCCGGTGGCCTGAACACCTACAAGCAGCAGCTCCGCAGGCCCATCGACCCCGGGGTCCTCACCCTGGTGACGGACTGGATCACCGAGCGCCTGCCGGAGCGCCCGGCCTGACGGCGGCTCCGCGAGGCCGGAGGGTCACGCCTTCCGCGATGCGCGTTCGGGGGGCATGCCGGGCCCGATCACGGCCCGGATCTCGGCCGGGTCGTCCACGCGGCCGCAGTGGGCGCACACCACCTGCTGGGTGATTCCGGCGCCGCACACCGAGTGGGTGTAGAGGATCGGCGGTTCCCCGTCGCTCGCCCACCGGTCACCCCACTCGGTGAGCGCGATCAGGGCGGGCGCGAGCGCCCGCCCCTTCTCGGTCAGCAGGTACTCATGCAGTTCGGGCTGCTCGGAGTATCTGTGGCGCCGCATGATCCCGGCCTCGACGAAGCCGTCGAGGCGGGACTTGAGGACGTTGGTCGCGATGCCGAGGTTGCGCTGGAAGTCGCTGTAGCGGGTGGCTCCCCCGAACAGGGCGTCGCGCACGATCAGCAGGCTCCAGCGTTCGCCGATCACCTCCAGCGAGCGCGCGATCGAGCACACCTGCGAGTCGTAGGTCTTCCCCAGCATGCGCCCCATTCTAACTAGAGCTTGCGTCATGCAAGCGCCTGAGTTTAAGGTGCTTGCATGACGCAAGCTCATCGGGATCAGAACTTCACCATCGCCTTCACCGTGGACCGGACCCCCCAGGAGGCGTTCGAGGCCGTCACCGACGTCCGCGGCTGGTGGTCACAGGAGATCGAGGGCGTCACCGACCAGGTCGGGGGCGAGTTCGACTACCACTACAAGGACGTCCACCGCTGCCGGATCCGCGTGACGGAACTCGTGCCCGGACGCAAGGTCACCTGGCTCGTCCTGGACAACCACTTCGACTTCATCGACGACCAGTCCGAGTGGAAGGACACCGAGATCGTCTTCGAGATCTCCGGCGGGGACGGCGGCGCCGAGGTCCGCTTCACCCACGTGGGCCTGGTTCCGCAGTACGAGTGCTACGACGTGTGCTCCAACGCCTGGGGCGGTTACATCAGCGGCAGCCTGCGCGATCTGATCGACAAGGGGGAGGGCCGGCCGAACCCGAAGGAGAACGGGAACGCTCCGGACCATCAGGACACCGCCACCGCGCTGCGCGCCAGGCGGTCACCTCAGGCCGCCGGCCTGGCCGATGCCGGCCCGAGCGGCGCCTGACATGATCCCGATCACGGGAAAGACCGTCCTGATCACCGGCGCCAACCGCGGCATCGGGCAGGCGCTGCTGGAGGAAGCCCTGCGCAGGGGCGCCCACCGGGTGTACGCCGGCACGCGTGAACCCTTCACCCACCCGGACGAACGGGTCACCCCCCTGCTCCTCGACGTGACCGACGCGGCGCAGCTGCGGCAGGCCGTCCGGCCGGTGTCCTCGCTCGACATCCTCGTCAACAACGCCGGCACGGCGGCCTACGACGATCTCAGCGACCGCGCCGTGCTCGAACGTCACCTCGCCGTCAACCTCTTCGGCGTCCACGACCTGACACAGGCCTTCCTGCCTCTGCTGGTCCGTTCACGCGGCGCCGTCGTCAACAATCTGTCCGTGACGGCCTTCGCCCCGCTGCCGATCATCCCGGCCTACTCGATCTCGAAGGCGGCCGCGTTCTCCCTGACGCAGTCGCAGCGGGCCCTTCTCGCCGGCCGGGGCGTACGGGTCCATGCCGTCTTCGTCGGCCCGACCGACACCGACATGTCCCGCGAGTTCGACGCCCCGAAGGCCTCGCCCGGATCGGTCGCGCGAGCCATCTTCGACGGCGTGGAGAACCAGGAGGAAGACATCTTCCCCGACCTCATGTCACAGACCATGGCCGCCGGCTGGCGGAACAGCCCGGCCAAGGCGCTGGAACGCGAGTACGCCGCCATGGCGACGGCCGGGCGCGCCGGATCACAGGCGTGAATCACCGGCCCGTGAAACCGATTCCGTACGACGACGAGGAGACCTCAGATGACGACGCTGACACCCGGCAGCATCCTGCTCGGCACCACCCGGCCCGCGGAACTGCGTGACTGGTACCGCAGAGTGCTCGCACCGGAGCACGAGGGCGAGGGGCCGATCCAGCTCGGCGGCCTCATGCTGGTCATCGACCGGCGCGACGACGTCGACGTGAAGAACAACGAGCCGGGCCGGATGATCCTCAACTTCCACGTCGACGACTTCGACGCCGCCGAGGCACAACTGCGGGCGGCCGGCGTGGAGTGGCTCGTTCCCGTCGCGGACCGTCCCTCCGGACGCTTCGGCACGTTCACGGACCCGGACGGGAACTACCTCCAGATCATCCAGTTCACATAGGACACCGCCGGCACGCGTCCCGCCGGTAAGGCCTCCTACCGGGCGGCGCGGGCCGGCCTGCCGCTTCGGCGGGACGCCGGGAGAGTCACCCGGCCGGGCTCCACTCACGTGGCGCCGTCCTGCGGATGCGGAGTCCGCGCCCCCTGCGAGGATCCGGCCTCGCAACAGATCTCAGTCCCAGCGCTGGGCGTTGTCGTCGTTGAGCTTGCCCGGGGCGTCCGGGATGACGCAGAACAGCAGCCCCGCCGGGTCCCGCATGATCCACCAATGGTCGTTCGCCTTCTGCACCCGCTCGGCGCCCAGCTTCTCCAGCCGCGTGACCTCCGCCTCCAGGTCGTCGGTGTGGATGTCGACGTGGACCCGGCTCTCCCCCTCCCCCAGCCGCTGGATCATCAGCGCGAACTCCTGCCCGTGCAGCAGGGCGCCGTGGTACTCCGGGTAGCGCTCGTTCGCCTGCAGCGCCGGGCCGATCGCCCCCTGCCAGAACTCCACCTCCCGGTCGTGGTCGGCCTCGGGAACATCGATCACGACCGTGTAGAGCCTGCTGTAGTGCGCCATGTCCATTACCTCCGTCAACGGGCCCGTACCTCCGGTATCACGGCGAGGACCCGTAATCACCGACACGTCGGCCCCCATGATCCGGGACTCCCGTGCACGGTGCATCCCCCGCCCAGCGGGTTTTCCCTCCGGGCGGGTCCCCCGGCAGGACGAGCCCGGGGTCACGGGACGGTCCCCCTGCGATGGACGATGACATCGTCCCCACGCCCCGGGTAGGTCATGATCAGCAGCCGCTGCGCGCCCGAGGGGAGCCAAGCGTGGTGCACGCGGATCCGGTAGTCGCCGCCCCTGCCCCTGAGGGCGGGGTCGGGCAGCGTGGAGCCGCCCATCGGATCACTGAGGACGATCTCTCCGCCCGGGCTGCGGTAGCCGACCTCGACGACGTGGTGCCAGCCCCTGGTCTCGACGGGTGGGCGGCGCGTGTAGGTCTCGGTCGTGACACAGGCCACGGCGTCGGCGTGAACGTCGACGCCACCGGCCGAACGGACGCGGGCGATCTCCACCGGGTCGTCGCGGGTGTAGACGCCGCACAACCGGCGGGCGGAGCGGAGGAGGCGCACGCGGATTTCCTCGAACGAACGAAACTAACAGAACGAAGCGCCCAGCCCTAGCGATTCGCTCCGACAGAGTCGATCATCCCCCCGGACCCCGATCCCGGTCCGATAGCGGAGACACCTGGTCGCGGCGGGATTCCATCACCGGACGAAACATCAGCCTCCGGGCGATCGAGAAATTTCATTCATACCGGTAGTAACAGACGTCATCGATAACCGCCATGGGCTCCTCTACCGTGCTGCACCGACCCCCCGGACAAGGAGACCTCAATGACGTTCGCCCAGCGGCGGCCGGCTGCCCTCGTCGCCTCCGCCCTCGTGGCCTTCCTGGTCCTGGCTGCTCAGCCCGTGGCGGCCGAGCCGGACACGCCCCTGCCCGCCGCGTTCGATCACGCCGCGACCCGATACGACGTCCCCCGTGACCTGCTCGCCGCCCTCGCCTACGCCGAGACCCACCTCGACGACCACGGCGGCGAGCCCAGCACGATGGGCGGCTACGGCATGATGCACCTGGTCAGCAACCCCACCGCGCACACGCTCGAACAGGCCGCCCAGCTCACCGGACTGCCGGTGGACAAGCTGCGCACCGACACCGGGGCGAACGTCCTCGGCGGCGCGGCGGTCCTGCGCGCCCACGCCGACGGGCTGGGCCTCGACGAGGCCGCCAGGAAGGACATCGGCCGCTGGTACCAGGCCGTGGCCAAGTACGGCAACGCCTCGTCCCCCGAGACCGCCCGCCTCTACGCCGACGCCGTCTACGAGCTGCTCGGCACCGGGTTCACCGCCCGCGGCGTGACGGTGACGCCGCAGGTCGTCACCGCGGACCGGGGCCCCTACGCCGAGGTCCCCGATCTCAGCGCGGTGGCCGCGCCCGGCGCCGAGTACCCGTCCGCGTCCTGGGTGGCGGCGAGGTCGAGCAACTACACCGTCGCCAACCGCCCGGCGAGCCGGAAGATCGACCGGGTGGTCATCCACGTCACCCAGGGCTCGTACGCGGGCGCCATCTCCTGGTTCCAGAACCCCGGCGCCAAGGTCTCGGCGCACTACGTGATCAAATCGTCGAACGGCGCCATCACCCAGATGGTGCGGCACAAGGACGTCGCCTGGCACGCGGGCAACCGGGACTACAACCACCGCTCCATCGGCATCGAGCACGAGGGCTTCGTCAACAACGCCTCGTGGTTCACCGACGCGATGTACCGCGCCTCCGCCGCGCTGACCCGTCATCTCTGCGACGAGTACGGCATCCCCAAGGACCGCAAGCACATCATCGCCCACAAGGAGGTGCCGGGGGCCACGCACACCGACCCGGGCCCCCACTGGAACTGGACCACGTACATGAAGTACGTCACCGGCGGGAACTCGACGAAGCCGTGGTCGACCACCACGGACAACACCACCGCCGACCGGTTCACCGCCGGCGCAGACTGGCGCGTCTCCACCTACTCCGACCAGCGCCTGGGCCCCGACTACCGGTTCGCCGTCCCGGCCTCCACCGCCGATCCCGCCCGGTACAAGATGAAGGTCCCCAGCACCGGCAGGTACCGGGTCGAGGTCCGCTACCCGGCGCATCCGGGATACAACAGCTCGGCGCCGTACATCGTGGTGGCCTCCGGCGGTGACAAGACGGTCTACGTCGACCAGCGCTCGGGCGGCGGGGTCTGGCGCAGCCTCGGGACGTTCTCGCTCAAGGCCGGGACGTACGACGTCGTGGGCGTCGGCCGGCAGACCTCGGGAACCGGGTACATCATCGCGGACGCCGTCCGCATCAGCCGCCCGTGACGGGCGATCACGGCCGGGCCCGCTCGCGATGGACGACGACGCCGTCCCCGCGCCCGGGGTAGGCCATGATCAGCAACCGTTGCACGCCGTGCATCCCGCCCTTCCACGGGAGCAGGGCGTAGTGCACGCGGAGGCGGGTCCCGTTCCCTCCGGCCGCGCTACGGCCTCCGCGTGCGGGCCCGCGAGGTCGTGCGCGGAACGGGCCACCCACACCGGCATGAGCAGGCCGGATACGGCGGAGAGGCTGGCGATCGCCGCGACCCCGGACCCGTCGTCGGGGAGCACCGCGGAGGTCAGCGGCATGATGAGGAGCGTCATCACCGGGTACGCGGCCCCGGTCCACACGGTCGTCCTGCCCCACCGGCCGTCCCGGGCCTGGGCGACGAGGAGCAGCGCCAGCCACGACGACCAGGTCAGTCCGCCGAGCAGGGCGAGGTCGGATGTCTCCGCGACGCTCCGTCGGCCGAGCGCACCGGCCACGTCCTGGCCGATCGAGACCAACGAGGTGAGCGCCCCGGTCGCGAGCACGGCGAGTCTCAGCACCCGGGGAGTGCCGCTCAGCACCCGGTGGAACAGCACCACGACGGCCAGCTGCAGGAGCTCCCAGGGAATGTCCACCCACCAGGGGTCGGGGAGCCTGAGCGGCCGGGAGAAGACCAGCCTGAGGACCAGGTCGGTGTAGAGCAGGCCGCGCAGCACACGGACGTGCCCGTCCAGACGGGGGCGCGGTCCGGCCGCCCGCCCGCGCAGGATCTGCCAGAGCGCCCACCCCTGCGCCCCTCCGGCCAGGATCACGGGCAGCACCTGCCACCCCGTCAGATCCTCGCCCACCCACCTCCGCCCGAGGGGGAACAGCAGCCGCCAGAGGGCTCCGTCGTCACCGGCCGCCGCGACGGCGCCGGACGCGACGGCGGCGACCGCACAGCCGATCGCGAGGCCGGCGGCGAGCCGCCCGAAACGGTACCGGCGGCCGGAATGGTCGAGACGCACGCGCACTTCCCCGAGAGGTGGGAGATCGCCTGCCGGGAGGGGCGGCGATCGCACAAACCGCCCAACCCTAGCGAGCGGCTCCCGATAAGTCGATCATCGTCGTGCCCGGGGACGGGTGCCCGCCTTCCGGGGTACGGCGCCGCCGCGTCCCGGTCCGGCGGTGACCGGCGCTCCCGCTCGATCACGCGGCCTGTGCGGTCAGCCTGTGCGGTCAGGAGGACAGTTCGGCCAGCATCCGCTTGACCTGCTCCGAGCGGAACCGTTCGATCTGCCGCGCCAGCTCCACCGTCTCGGGGTTCCTGCCGGTCCGCACCTCGGTGCGCGCCATGTCCAGGGCGTTGTGCTGGTGGCCGATCAGCACGTTGAGGAAGGCGGTGTCGAAGGCGGCGCCCTTCAGCGCCGCCAGCTCGGTGACCACCTCGGGCCCGGTGACGTGCAGGCCGCCGTGGGCGTCGTGGGCGTGCGCCTCCGCCTCCAGCGGCTGCTTCCAGGCCGTCAGCCGATCGGTCATGACCTGGACCTGGTCGCTTTGGGCCGCCACGATCTCCGCCGCCAGTGTCCGCACCTCCTCCCGCGAGGAGCGGGTGGCGGCCAGCATGGCCAGCTCCACGCCCCGTCGGTCGTGCGGAATCATCATCTGCAGGAACATCACGTCGGCGGCGTTGAAGGCCCCGGCCGTGGTGCCCGCTCCCGTCCCGCCGTCCGTCACCTGCTCCGTCACCCGCTCCGTCGCGTGCGTCGTGCCGCCGGACCCGTGGGCCCCGTGGCCGGTGCGGTGATGCGAGGCGTCCGTGCTCCCGCAGGCCGAGACGGTCAGCGTGCTCAGAACGAGGACGAGGGTGAGAGCGGAGCGTTTCATGGGGGGCGGTTCCCTAGATCGGGGCGTGTCGTGCGGGCCGGGGCGTGTCGTGCGGGCCGGGGCGTGCGACACGCCCCGGCCCGCCGGCGGGCACCGTACCCGAGGGTGGCACGGCGCCCGCCGCCTGTCAGCCCAGGCGCTTCCAGAGGGCGGGGACCTTCGGCGGCGCCCAGTCGCCGTAGGCGGTGTGCGACTGGAGGCACCGGTACTTGACGCCCTGGTAGGTGACGACGTTACCGATCGTGTACTTGCCGCCCAGGCGCCACGTCCCGGCGGGGGTCGTGGGGAAGGTCGTCGGGACGGCCGTCGGCTTCGGGACCGAGGTGGGGCTCGGGAGCGGAGCCGGGGTCCTGGTCGGTGCCGGGGTCGGGGCGGGGGTCGTGGGGTTCTTGGTGGGGGTGGGGGCGGGGGTCGGGGCGGTGCCGCCGCCGGAGCCGCCGACCTGCAGGTCGATGCAGGAGTAGAAGGCGTTGGCGGTGTCGGCGATGTTCCAGACGGCCAGGACCTTCTGCTTGCCGCTGTAGCCGGCGAGGTTCACGTTGTGGGTCACCGTCGCGCCGGGCTGCCTGCCGTTGTCGTTGAAGGACGCGATCAGCTTGTTGCCGATGTAGTACTCCCACGTGCTGGTCGCGTGCCGGGCGGTCAGCACCCAGCTGAAGTTGACGCTGGTCCCGACGGCGGTGGTCGGCCAGGCCTTCGAGTCGTCGTTCAGCTCGGCGAAGGCGGCGATGCCGGCGTTGCAGTTGCGCTGGCCCTTGGGGCCCTCCACGCTCTGCGGCTCGTACTTGACGTTGCCGCAGGCGATCTTGCCCTGGGCGCAGAACGCCTGGCGGCTCGGCGGCGCCGACACGTAGCCGTGGGCCATCGCCGGGGAGGCGGCGAAAACCGTGGCGCCGAAGGCGAACGAGGAGACCGCGGCGAGCGTGAGAGTCCTTCTCATGTACCGTTCCCTACCATCGATTAATCAAATACAGAATTGATGAACAAATTCAAAGAATGGCCATCCGGCCCATCCCGGCAAATTCAACGAAAACGCACGGCGCCGTGACGGCGGCTTCCCGGAGTCGTGGACCGCGGCACGGGCGGCCACCGGCGGATGCCGTGCCGACGCGCCCCGACCTCGCCGTCCGCGCGGACGGCCTGCGCGTCCTGGGACGCGGTGAGGCTGCGGGGGGTGCTCACGGCGGGCTGCTCCTTCGTGCCGAGTGAAGTTGATTTTTTCTATCACGCAGGAGCGCGCATAAATCTTATCGGCAGCTTAAGGACCGTTTAGGATCACCATAACGAAGATCGATTGGAATGTTCCGTACCACGATCGACCTGGCCGCCGGGCCTTTTCCGGCGCCCTTCACGCCCCGGCCGGCGGCCTCTCCCGGGCCGGTCCGGTGAGGAGGTGGCACAATCCCCTCGTGGAGATAAGAGATCACGTAGCCGCGTTGCGGGACGCCGGGGTACGGATGGCCGAGGCCGCGTCGCAGGCGGGACTGGACGCCCCGGTGCCGACGTGTCCCGGCTGGACGGTGCGGGACCTGCTCGGCCACACCGGCGGGGTGCACCGCTGGGCGACGGCGTACGTCGCCACCGGGAAGGCGGAGCCGTTCACGGACGAGGAGGAGACGGAGTTCTTCTCCTGCCCGGCCGACGACACGCTGATCAGCTGGTTCCGTGACGGCCACGCCGCGCTGGTCGGCACCCTGGAGCAGGCCGATCCCGATCTCGCGTGCTGGGCCTTCCTGCGGGCGCCCTCCCCGCTGGCGTTCTGGGCCCGGCGGCAGGCGCACGAGACCACGATCCACCGGGTGGACGCCGAGTCCGCCACCGGGAAGATCACCCCGATCGACCCCGCCCTGGCCGCCGACGGCGTCGACGAGCTCTTCGACGGTTTCTACGCCAGGCCGCGAGGGCGGCTGGTCGCCGATCCGCCGGTCAGCCTGGCCGTCCGCGCCACTGATCGAGCGGCTTCCTGGACGATCCGGGTGGAGCCGGACGGGCGGACCGTCACCCCCGGCGCGCGGGACGACGCCGACTGCGTGATCTCCGGTCCCGCGGCAGAGCTGTACCTCCTGCTGTGGAACCGGGCGGACGCCGGCGGACTCGACGTGCGCGGCGACCGGGACGTCCTCGCCCTGTGGCGGGAGAAGGCCAGAATCCTCTGGAGCTGACAGGGGTCCTCCACCCGGGCCGGTGCCGTACGGCACGGGATCCCATACGGCACGGGATCCCATACGGCACGGGATCCCATACGGCACGGGATCCCATACGGCACCGCGGGGCGGCCGGGCCGCAGGGCCGTGAGGCCGTGACCCCCGCGGTGCCGGAGCCCGGGTGAGCAGGGGTCAGGCGAGCTGGGGCAGGACCTTCGCGCCGAAGGCGTCGATGAACGCCTCCTGCTCCCTGCCGACGTGGTGCAGGTAGATCTCCTCGAAGCCCAGCTCCGCGTACTCGTTCAGCCGGGCGGCGTGCCATCCCAGGTCCGAGGAGACGTTGACCACCTCGGCGACCTTGGACGGCGGCACGTCCTCGGACACCACGTCGAAGAGCTCGGCGGTGTCCAGGTCCCAGCAGACGGGCGGGCGGAAGGTGTTGCTCCGCCACTGGTCGTGGGCGATGGCCAGGGCCTTGTCGTCGTCCTCGGCCCAGCTCAGGTGAACCTGGAGCGCCAGCCGCCCCCGGCCGCCCGCGCCCCGGTACGCCTCGACCATCTGACGCAGCGTCTCGGTCGGCGCGTTCACCGTGATCAGCCCGTCGGCCCATTCCGCGCACCACCGCGCCGTCTCGACGCTCACCGCCGCCCCCACCAGCTCCGGCGGGGTCTCCGGGCGGGTCCACAGCCGGGCACGGTCCACGGTCACCAGGCCGTCGTGGCTGACCTCCTCCCCGGACAGCAGCGCCCGGATGACGTCGACGCACTCGCGCAGCCGGGCCGTACGCACCGATTTGCGGGGCCAGCCCTCCCCGGTGATGTGCTCGTTGCTCGCCTCCCCGGTGCCCAGGGCGGCCCAGAACCGGCCGGGGAACATCGCGGCGAGGGTGCCGATCGCCTGGGCGATGATGGCCGGGTGGTACCGCTGGCCGGGGGCGTTGACCACGCCGAAGCGCAGCTCCGTCGCCTGGAGCGCCGCGCCCAGCCAGGACCAGGCGAAGCCGGACTGGCCCTGGCGCGCGCTCCACGGGGAGAAGTGGTCCGACGACATCGCCGCGGCGAATCCCGCCTGTTCGGCCCGGACCACCGCCTTCAGCAGCGCGGCGGGGTGGATCTGCTCGTGTGAGGAGTGGAAGCCATAGGTCGCCATTCCCTCCGGGTACCCAGGGGACGGCGTTCCAGACGGGGGATCGGCACGGGATCGACGGGCGCCGCCTCCGGCCGGGAATCCGGGCGGGAGTCCGGGCGACCCGCTCAGCCGGACAGGAAACCGGCGGACCGCTCAGCCGGACAGGAAACCGGCGGACCGCTCAGCCGGGCGGGAACCCGGACCGCCCGCTCATCCGGGTGCGGGCTCAGGCGGCCCGTTCGTTGCCCAGTCGGGCGGCGAAGACCTTCGGGCTGATCACGGCGACCGGGCAGTTGGCGTGGTGCAGCACCCCGTGGCTCACCGAACCCAGGACGAGCCCGGCGAGCGCGCCCCGCCCCCGCGTTCCCACGACGACCAGGTCCGCGCCCTCCGAGGCGTCGGTGAGCGCCTGCACCGGGTGGCCCGTCACCACCTGGTGCACGACGTCGAGCCCCGGATGGTCTTTCTCCACGGCCTCCACGGCCTCCTCCAGGATGCGCGTCCAGGCGTCCTCGATCTGGCCGAGCTCGATGAGGAGCGGGGGCATCGTCTCGGCCGCCGGGGTGGCCAGGGTCCACGCCAGGATCGCCCGGAGCCGCGCCCCGCGCAGTACGGCCTCGGTCGCGGCGAACCGGAGCGCCTCGGCACCCGCCGGTGAACCGTCCACGCCGACGACCACCTCGTCGAACAGCTTCTCCGGCTCCAGCGGACCGCGGATCACCACCACCGGGCAGGACGCCTGCGAGGCGACCTTCAGGGCCACCGAGCCGAGCAGCAGGCTGGAGATCCGGCCCGTCCCCCGCGAGGCCACCACCAGCATCCCCGCCCCGTCCGCCTCGGCCGCAAGCACCTGGACCGGGTCACCGGCCGCGATGGCCTCATCGACCTCCAGTCCGGGCTCGCACTCCCGGGCGCACGCCACAGCCTGATCGAGGATCACCCGGCCGCCGTCCAGCAGCCACTGCCGGACCTCCTCTATCCCGGCCTCCGCCGGATGGTGCAGCCACGCGTACACGGCGTGGACCACCCGGAGCGAGGACCTCCGGCGCATCGCTTCGCGAGCCGCCCACCGCACGGCCCGGAGACTGTCCGCGGACCCGTCGACACCCACCACCACATGTCTCATGGATGGCCCATACCCAGCGGAAAAGCCGCCATCCCCGGTCCACGGGCCGTCCGGTAATCGGGATGCAACCGGGGTGAAAGCGATCTCCGCTTCCCTTGATCCGTAACAGCAGGGCACCGTACTTCTGGGAACGGGGAACGTGATGACACGGATGAGGACGCTGGGCATGGCGGTCGGGGCTTGCGGCGCCGTTCTCCTCACCGCGGGAATCACCGGGATGACGATGTGGCCGATGCCCGGATGGGCGGTCCCGGCGTTCGTCTCGGGCATGATCCTGACGCTCTCGGGGACCTTCACGGCGGCGTGGTCCTTCCACTCCACGATGATGGGCCGGGCCATGTCGGTCTTCGAGACGGAGGTGTCGGCGGCGTCGGCGGCGTCCTCCGCGGGGACGGTCGGCGGGTTCTTCGCCATGGTCAACGAGATGACCCGGGGCAACGACGACCTGCGCACCGGCGGAATCCCCGCGACCGCGCTCGTGGTCTCCATGGCGGACACCGGAATGACCGTGAACGACCTGCCCATGGTCGCCTTCGAGCTGGAGGTGTGCCGCGCCGGCGCGGCTCCCTACCGCGTCTCGCACCGGGAGACCCTGCCCCGGCTGCTGGTCGGGGCCGTGCTGCCGGGCTGTGTGCTGGCCGTACGGATCGACCCGGCCAGGCGGGAGCGGCTGACGATCGACTGGAGCGTGCCCCCGGGTGAGGGCGGTCCGGTGATCAAGGAGCATCTGTCCGCGGCCGACCTGCTCGCCCGGGGTCTGCCCGGCACCGCGACCGTGCTGGGCACCTTCTCCATGAACGGCATGACCGCCGAGAACGGCGACCCGATCGTGGGGTTCATGCTGCGGGTGACTCCGGACGGCGGGCACGCGCCGTACGAGGTGCGGCTGGGCCACCGGGTGCCCTCGGCCCACCTGCACCGGACCCTGCCCGGCACTGAGCTGCCCGTACGGATCGCCGCCGAGGACCCCGAGAAGGTCGCCGTCGACTGGGAGTCCTGACGGAGACCCGGGTCAGCCTGCGGCCCGGGTCAGCGGGTCAGCCTGCGGCCCGGGTCAGCCTGTCGCCCGGGCCTCGGGCTCACTCCATGTCGTCCGGCGACTGCGCCTCCGACGGCAGCCAGTCGCGCTCCGCGCCGGGCTGGGCGTCCTCCTCGGGCTCGGCGTCGGGCGACTGGGCCAGCGGCGGCTGCTTCTCCGGCCCGCCGGGCGCGGCGTCCTCCCCGGTGCTCCCCCACTCGCCGGGATCGGTCTCGTCTGACTGGACCATGATCTCTCCTCCTGTCGTTCAGGCTCACGCATACCCGGCCCGATCAGGAGAATTCCCAGGAGACGTGTCCCCCTCAGACCGCCGCGGCGGGGCCGTCGATCCGTTCCTGCTCCTGCAGGATCGCCTCAAGCGCCTCGGCGTCGTCGGCGTACGCGGTCATGACGAGCCCGGCGTCCAGCTCGGCCTGCGAGAGGGGGCCCGTGGTCCGGGTCGCGTACCACCGGCCCGTGTCACTTCTCCAGATCGACCAGGATCCGGCGTACCGCCTGAGCATCCGTTCCCAGCCAGCGTTCTGCAGCGGGAGCAGCACCTGTCACCACCTCCGGGGAGTCAACGGGTCAACGGTGAACCCAAGGATCTCCCCCGCGTGGAGACACGCGGTAGTGAGAGGACCTCTCACCGTGTGGAGGCCGATCTTCCTGTCGCGCCGCAGCCGGAGGTCGCTCCCGGGCGGCGGCCGCACAGGGTCACTCCCCGGGCAGCCGCCACACCCCCGCTCGGATCAGGTGATACAGGAGGATCAGCTGGGTGATCCGGAGCGGCTCGTTGCGTGAGCCGTCCGGCATGAGGCCCAGGCGGCCGGGGAGCGGCTCGGGCACGCCGAGGTCGTGCCAGATCGCCTTGGCCACCACGTCGGCCTCCAGCGGGTCCGCGTCCCCGTGGACGTGCAGGGCGTCCACCGGGCCGCCGTCGCAGTCACGGGTGAGTGTGAGGTGGGCGGCCAGGCCGGTGGCGCAGGACAGGATGCGGGCGAAGTCGGGGTGGCGGATCGTGGGCCGCAGCAGCAGCGTCGCCGAGAGCGGCCCGCCCTCGCGCCCCTCGACCGGCGTGAAGCGGACCACGATGTCCGCCTCGCGCCGCTGAGGGCGGACGAAACCCGCCGAGTCCGTCTCGCGCCGGGAGAGTTCCGCCAGGACCTGCGCGGGGGTGTAGCCCCGCCGATCCGTGTCCCGGGTGACCTTCCATTCACGCCTGGCCCACTCCGGCGGGTCGAGATAGACGGTGACGTCGAAGCACGCTCTGGCCAGTTTGCTGTGGAGGGGGAGAAGCCCCTCCACGATCACCAGGTCGCGCGGTTCGACCAGGCGGGGCCGGGCGAGGGAACCGTCCCGGTGGTCGTAGACGGGCTTGAGGATCGGCTGGCCCATCGCCAGCAGCTGCAGGTGCTGCTCCATGATCTGAATGTGGTTGCAGGCGGGGTGGAGCGGGGTGAACGGCAGCCCGCTCCGCTCGGCCCGTTCGTAGCGGTGGTAGTCGTCCACGCAGACCATGGTGCTGCGCTCCTCACCCAGCGCCTCGGTCAGGCCTCGGGCGACGGTCGTCTTGCCGGCCGCGCTGTCGCCGGCGATGGCGAGCATGGCGGGCCGGAACGACTCGGCCCGGTGGATCCGCATCAGCTTGTGGGGCATCGGGGCGGCTCGCTTCCACGGAATGAGGCGGGTCGGTGCCCGCTGCGGAACCCGCCTCCCTGCTTCGCGACGGAGGGGGTTCCGCGGCAGGCCGCTGCCCGGACGTTATGCCGGGTCCGGGAGGCCGCCCTCCCCCATCCGGGTGAGACACCGGGGGATCCTTAAGTGCCCTTATTTTTCGTACCTTTGGCGCATGAGGAGCCCACCTCTCCGGCTGGTGACCGTCGACGACCACCAGATGGTCCACGACGGCCTGCGGGCCATGTTGCGGTCCTACCGCGACCAGGTGCGGATCGTCGGGGAGGCGCGCGACTCCGACGGGGCACTGCGCGCCATCCTGACCTACGAGCCCGATCTGGTCCTGCTCGACGTACGGCTGCGCGGCGAGAGCGGCCTGGACGCCTGCGCCAGGATCCTGCGCGCCCGCCCCTCCTGCCGGGTGGTCTTCATGACCGTCTACGACGACGAGCAGTACGTCTACCAGGCCCTGCGGCTCGGCGCCTCCGGATTCCTGCTGAAGGACGTGACCGGCGCCGAGCTGGTCGGATCCCTGCTGCGGATCGTGGCCGGGGAGGTGCTGATCGCCCCGACGCTGGCCGGCCGGATCGCCCTGTCCGCCGCCCGGCTCCACGCCGGCGAGTTCTGGCCGGGCGCCCACCTCGGCCTCACCCAGCGCGAGAGCGAGGTCCTGGCGCTGATGGTGTCGGGCCTGAGCAACAAGGGCATCGCCGCCCGCCTGACGGTCAGCGAGGAGACCGTCAAGACCCACACCCGCGGCATCTACCGCAAGCTCGGCGTCAACGACCGCGTCACCGCGGTGGCCACCGCCCTGCGCGAGGGGGTGTTCCGGTGACCCGTACCGGACCGGCCGTCCCGCACGAGGGGGTGTTCCGGTGAGCCGGCTCGGACTGACCGATCCGGAGCGGGAGGCGCGGCTGCTCTCCCGGATCATCGAGATCATCTCCACCGGTCTCGACCTGGGCGAGATCGTGCAGGGCGTGGCCGCGTTGATCACCGAGACGACCGAGACGGACGTCTGCTTCGTGCACCTGCTCGACGACAACGGCCGCCGGCTCGTCCTGCGCGGCGCCACCCCGCCCTTCGACGAACTGTCCGGCCTGATCGAGCTGGACCTCGGCGAGGGCGTCGCCGGCTGGGTCGCGGCCCACGGCAGGCCCGTGGTCATCGACGACGACAAGCTCGCCGACCCCCGCTACAAGTACATCCCGGAACTGCGGGGCGAGGACTTCACCTCGATGTGCTCGGTTCCCATCGCCATCCGCCCCGGCCACCTGGTCGGCGTCCTCAACGTGCACACCCGGGCGCGGCGGGCGTTCACCTACGCCGAGGTCGAGCTCCTGCACTCCGTGGGCGGGCTGATCGCCGGGACCATCGAGAACGCCCGTCTCCACCGCCGCCTGGCCGAGCGCGAGGAGGCCATGGAGCGCTTCGCCGAGCGCGTCGTCCTCGCCCAGGAGGCCGAACGGCGCCGCCTCGCGGGAGAGATCCACGACGGCATCAGCCAGCGCATCGTCAGCCTCTCCTACCACCTGTCCGCCGCCTTGGACGCGCTCGCGCCGGAGAACGCGCGGGGAACCGGGGAGCAGGCTGACGGGCCCGCGAGACAGAAGCGCAAGGCCGGGGAACAGACCCGTGAGGACGCAGAACAGACGTGTGAGGCCGCGGAGCAGATCAGGCGGGCGCGGGCGCTGGCCGACGACGCGCTGGCCGAGACCAGGTCCGCCATCGAGGGACTCCGTCCCCCGGTCCTCGACGACCTCGGCCTGCCCGCCAGCCTGGCCAGTCTCGCCAGATCGTTCCCGCAGCTGACGGTCGAGGTGGACCTGGCCCCGGTCCGCCTGCCCGAACACGTCGAGACCGCGATCTACCGGGTGGCCCAGGAGGCCCTGTCCAACGTGGCCAGGCACTCCGGCGCCGGGTCCGCGGCGATCAGCCTGGCCGTACGGAGCGGGGACGTCACACTGGAGATCGAGGACGACGGCGTCGGCTTCGACCCCTGCCGCCTGGCCGAGCACCCGGCCCCCACCGGCTACGGCCTGGGCGGCATGCGCGAGCGCGCCGAGCTGCTCGGCGGACGCCTGGAGGTGCACAGCCGCCGGGGCGCGGGCACCCTGCTCCGGGTCGTCATCCCGGTGAAGCGCGCTTTCTGACCGTTGTTCCCTGACCGCTGTTCCCTGACCTCCGTTCTCCGGGGACCGCTCTTACGCGGAGTTTTATCGCTTTTCATAGACATTTATCTACTTATGCAGTCCGTACGGCTTCTTTCTCGAAGATCGAGCTCGGCGAGATCCGCCGGAGAAATCCGAGACGGACATTTCCCGGTTGTGCGTCGGTCAGCTGCGAGTCGTAGGCGTCCGTGCGAGCGCCCACGCCGGGCAGATTGACGGCCTAGGACGGTCGCCCTAAGATCCTCCTAGGACGACCGTCCTAAACCGTGACGGCAACGTGGGGAAAGCCGGCAGAGGAGGCGTGCGGCGATGCGCGGCGAGACGACCCGGGCCCAGATCGTCGAGGCGGCCGACCGGCTGTTCTACCAGCAGGGTTATGAGCACACGTCCTTTGCGGCGATCGCCGAGGCCGTGCGCATCTCAAGAGGCAACTTCTACTACCACTTCAAGTCCAAGGACGACATCCTGGACGCGGTGATCAGCGCCCGCCTCGCCGGGACACGGCAACTGCTGGAGCGGTGGGAGGCCGAGGAGAGCGAGCCCGCCGGCCGCATCCGCAGGTTCATCGAGATCCTGCTGACGAACCGCGCGGACATCCAGAGCTACGGCTGCCCGGTGGGCACCCTGACCACCGAACTGGCGAAGCTGGACCACGCGTCGCTCCGGGAGGCCAACGGCCTGTTCACGCTCTTCCGCACGTGGCTGCGCGACCAGTTCGCGCTGCTCGGGCACGAGACGGAGGCCGACGCGCTGGCGATGCACGTCCTGGCGTTCACCCAGGGCGTCGCCACACTGGCGAACGCCTTCCGGGACGAGGACTTCATCCGCCGCGAAGTCAGGCAGATGTGCGACTGGCTGAGCCAGTACACGGAAGGCGGCTAGCTCGCCGCACACGGACCATGTGCACAGGTGGACTCCTGGCACACCGAATCAGCTCAGAGGAATCAGATGTTTGTGGTGCTGCTGCGATTCTCCGACAACAGGAGCGCTGCGGGTCAACATATGGCGGGCCATCAAGAGTGGATCAAGCGTGGCCTCGACGACGGGGTGTTCCTGCTGGTCGGCAGCATCCAGCCGGGGTTGGGCGGCGCGATCCTGGCACACGACACGTCGCTGGACGAACTGGAGAGCCGCGTGAGGGCCGACCCGTTCGTCGTGGAGGACGTCGTCAGCGCGGAGATCATCGAGATCGCCCCGGGGATGGCCGACGACCGACTGAAGTTCCTGCTGGCCTGAGCGCTCACCCCGGGCCCCCGGGGCGAGCACCGTCCACGCTCGCGCAGCCGGGCCACGACCGGGAGGGCTTGCCGTCCGGGGCCGAGGCGGCGCCGTCGGGAGACCTTGACCGGTGCCGTCAGGGTGAAAAGGGCTCGATGCCGCTGATGTGGCCGCGTTGATGAGGTTCATCGCACTGGCGGACCGCATGGCCGGCCAGAAACGGAACGCACACAAATCGGCGGTTCAAGAAAAAGCTGGATATAGATTAAAAGTCCTCGGACGTGGCTTACGATCACCATCAGAGTGATCAAGCAGACCGGGGAGAGCGTCATGGACGACGAGCAGGCGCCGGCGGGGATCGATCCGACGATCCCCAGCGTGGCCCGGATGTACGACTACTACCTCGGCGGCAAGGACAACTTCGCGTCCGACCGCGAGGCCGCCGAGAAACTGATGAGCGTCGTTCCCGGCGTCCGGGAGACGGCCCGGTCCAACCGCGCCTTCCTGTCCCGGGCGGTCAGCGAGATCGCCGGACAGGGCGTGCGGCAGTTCCTGGACATCGGCTCGGGCCTGCCGACCCAGGAGAACGTCCACCAGGTCGCC
>NZ_BMQP01000019.1 GCF_014648175.1 Planobispora rosea | reverse complement strand
TTGCGGGGTGCTCCGGCGGTGCTGGAGCTGCCGTTGGACCGTCCCCGACCGGCACGACGGCCCGGCACGGCCGGCCGGGTGCCGCTGCGCGTCCCTCCGGAGGCGGTGGCCGCGTTCCGGCGCGCGGGCGCGACGCCGTTCATGGGAGTGCTGGCCGGCGTCAACGTGGTGCTGTCGCGCTACTGCGGCACGACCGACGTCGTGGTCGGGACGTTCACGACCGACCGGGCGACACCTGAGCTGGAGGACCTGGTCGGGTTCTTCGTCAACACGGTCGTGCTGCGCACCGACCTGTCCGGCGACCCCGGGTTCGCGGAGGTGCTGGCCAGATCGCGGGCGGTGACGCTGTCGGCGCTGGCCCACCAGGACGTGCCGTTCGACCGGGTGGTGGAGGAGACCGCGCCGCCGCGCACACCCGGTGTCACGCCGTTCGTCCAGGTCGCCGTCGTCGTGCAGAACACACCGGAGGCGCCGGGACGGCTCGACGAGCACGTGCGGATCGAGCCGGTGCCGGTGCCGCCGACGACGGCCGTCTTCGACCTGTCCTTCCAGCTCTGGCCGGAGGCCGACGGCGCGATGACGGGCTTCGCCGAGTACGCGACCGAGCTGTTCGACCGGCCGACCGTCGAGGGCGTCGTCACCGCACTCGACCGCGTCCTCCGGACGGGCACCGCGGACCCGGACCGCCCCGTGTCCGCGCTCCCGCTGGTCGCGGACCCCCTCATCCTGACCGGGCCGGCCCCCGGCCCGGGCGGGGAGGCGGACGCGCCGATCGCCCGGCTGATCGCCCGGCAGGCCGCCCGGACCCCCGGGCGGCCCGCGTTCCGGCTGGCCGGCGCGGCCGGCGCGGACGGCCGGACGATCACCTACGCGGAGCTGGACCGCCGGGCGCGCTGCCTCGCCGGACGGCTGCGCGAGCGGGGGACCGGTCCGGAGGACGTCGTCGGGGTCTGCCTGACGCCCGGTCTCGCGCTGCCCGTCGCGGTCGTCGCCGTCCTGTACGCCGGCGCCGCCTACCTTCCCCTCGACCCGGCGCACCCGGCCGAGCGCCGCGCCCACCTGGCGGCCGACGCGGGCGCGCGCGTCGTCATCGCCGCCGACGCCGACTGGCTGCCGGAAGGCGTGGACCTCCTGTGCCCGGCCGCCGGTCCGCCCGCGGGCGAGGTCACGGCGGCGGACCCGGACGCAGCCGCGGGCGAGGTCACGCCGGCCGATCCGGACGGGGCCGCGTGCGTGATCTACACCTCGGGGTCGACCGGGCGGCCCAAGGGGGTTGTGATCACCGGGCGGTCCCTGGTCAACCGGCTGCTGTGGATGCGGGAGGCGGTGCCGTTCCGGGCCGGGGAGGTGTCCTGCCAGAAGACGCCGATCGGCTTCGTCGACAGCCTCTGGGAACTGCTCGGGCCGCTGCTCGGCGGGATGACGACCGTCGTGCTCAGCCCGGAGGCCGGGCGCGACCCGCACGCGTTCGCCGACGAGCTGGCCCGGCACGGCGTCTCCCGGGTGCTGGCGGTGCCGTCGCTGCTGCGCGTGCTGCTGCGGACGGTGCCCGGCCTGGGGGAGCGGCTCGCGGACCTGACGACCTGGGTGAGCAGCGGGGAGCCGCTCACCCGCGACGTCGCCCGGCTGTTCGCCGAGCGGCTGCCGGGCCGGACGCTGCTCAACCTGTACGGCTCCTCGGAGGCCTGGGACTCGCTCTGCCCGGACGGCGGCCCGGACGTCCAGGAACCGCCCTCGGGCATGTCCGCGGGCGTTCCCGTCGGGCGGCCGATCGCGGGAGTGCGCGCGGTCGTCCTCGACGACCGGCTCCGGCCGGTCCCCCGGGGGATGCCCGGTGAGCTCCACATCGGCGGGCGCTGCCTGGCGCGGGGCTATCTCGGCCGCCCGGGCATGACCGCCGCCCGTTTCCTGCCCGACCCGCAGACGCCGGGCGAACGCCTCTACCGCACCGGCGACCTGGCCCGGATACGCGCGGACGGGCAGGTCGAGCTGCTCGGCCGGGCCGACCGCCAGGTCAAGGTCCGCGGCGCCCGGGTGGAGCCCGGCGAGGTCGAGGCCGCCCTGGAGGAACTGCCCGGGGTCCGCGAGGCCGCCGTCGTCGCCGCTTCGTCCGATGACGGCGTACGGCTCGCCGCGCACGTCGTGGCCTCCGGTGTGTCCGGCGACCTGAGGCGGGCGCTCGCCCGGCGGCTGCCCGCCCACCTGGTCCCCGAGCGGATCCTCCTGCGCGACGCGCTGCCCCGGACCGCCACAGGCAAGATCGACCGCCGGGCGCTGCTCCTGGACGGCCGGGGCCGCGACCAGCGGCCGTCCCCCGCCGGTGAGCCGATGACCGCCCTGGAGCGCCGCATCGCCGCGGTCTGGGCCGAGGAGCTCGGCCGCGAGGTCGGCGCGCACGACGACTTCTTCGACGTCGGCGGGCACAGCCTGCTCGCACCCGTCCTGGTCGGCAAGATCGCCTCCGAGCTCTCGGTCGAGCTGCCGCTGAGCTGGCTGTTCGAGCACCCGACCGTCCATGCCATGAGCACGTCTCCGCAGGTCACGGGAGGTATCCATGAGTGATCGGAGGAACCCGTGGCTGGCCAGGCTGCGACCGTCCGGTGACGCGGCGGTCCGGTTGATCTGCCTGCCGCACGCGGGCGGAGGCGCGGCGACCTTCCGCGAGTGGGCCGACGACCTGCCGCCCGGCGTCGATCTGTGCGCCGTCCGCCTCCCGGCGCGGGAGAGCCGGCTGCGCGAGCCGCCGTACACGAGGATGACCGACCTCGTGCCCGTCCTCGCCGACGGACTCGCCGACGGACCCGACGGCGCGTTCGACCGGCCGTACGCGCTGCTCGGCTACTGCTCGGGCGCGCTCATCGCGTACGAACTGGCCGCGCATCTGATCGCCGCCGGGCGGCGGCCGCCCGAACTGCTGGCGGTGTGCGCGTTTCCGGCCCCGGCGCTGGTCGAGCCGACCGAGGTGCACCGGCTGCCCTCCGATCTGCTCGCCCGGCACCTGCGCGGCCTGGGCGTCATCCCGGACGCCGTCCTCGCCGACCGCGAGCTGTTCGCGATGTTCGAACCGGGCGTGCGCGCCGACTACGAGGTGATGGAGACCTGGCGGCGCGGGCCGCGCGGGCCGCTGCCGATCCCGATCACCGTGTTCGGCGCCGACGCCGACCCCAGCGTGACCGTCGAGGAGCTCCGGGCGTGGCGGGCCGACACGACCGGTCGCTTCACCCTCCGCGTCTACCCCGGCGACCACGGTTTCTTCACCGCCGACCGCCGCGACATCGCCCGCGGGGTCACCGCCGACATCGCCGTCTTCCCCGAGCCCGCCGGCCGGGCCGGCGGCGCGGGATACGCGGGGGCGGTGCACCGGTGAGCGAGACGGCCGCGGTGCCCCCCCTGTCCGACGTCAAACGGCGGCTGCTGGCCCGGCTCGCCGCCGGGGCCGCCGGGCCGCCCCCGCCCAGGGTGCCGCGCCGTATGGGCTCCGGGCCGGTACCGCTGTCGTACGCGCAGGCGCGGGTCTGGCTGATGGACCGCCTGGCCGGGGACCTGCCGCTGTTCAACCTGGTCATCGCCGGCCGCCTGCCGATGGAGGTCGATCTCGACGAGCTGCGCCGCCGCCTCGCGGCCGTCGTCGGGCGGCACGACGCCATGCGCATGTCGGTCGTCGAGGCCGGGGGCGAGCCGTTCCTGAACGTCGCCGACTCCGTCCCGGTCGACATCCCGCTCGTCGACCTGACCGGCGTCGATCCGGAGCAGGCCGAGCAGACGGCCTTCCGGCACGCGTACGAGACCGGGGCGCGCCCCTACCGGCTCGACCGGGCCCCGCTGTGGCGGGTCGAGCTGGTCAGGCTCGGCCCGGCCGACCACGTCCTGGTGATCGCCGCCCACCACATCGCGGTCGACGGCACCTCGCTCACCCTCATCCTGCGGGAACTGGCCGGGCTCGACGCCCCCGACCTCCCCGTGGGATACGCCGACTTCGCCGTCTGGCAGCGCGCCAGGGCCGCGGAGGGCCGGGACGCCGGGCTGGACTACTGGAAGGACCGGCTGGCCGGGCTCGACCCGCTCGAACTGCCCGCCGACCGGCCGCGGCCCGCGCGGCCGACCTACCGGGGCGACTCGCTGCAGGTGGTGCTGGATCCCGGCCTCGTCCGCGACCTCGGGGAGATCGGCCGCGCGGCGGGGGCGACGCCGTACATGACCGTGCTGGCGGCGTTCTGCGTGCTGCTGCACCGCTACACCGGGGTCACGGACGTCTCGCTCGGCGCGTTCGTGTCCGGCCGCACGGAACCGGAGCTGCACCACCTGATCGGCATGTTCAGCAACATGATCGTCGTCCGCGCCGACCTGTCGGGCGAGCCCGGGTTCGGCACGGTCGTCGACCGGGTCAAACACGCGCTGCTGGGCGCGATGAGCCACCAGGACGTGCCGTTCGAGCGCCTGGCCGCGGAACTGGGGCGGAACCGGCCGGACCGGTCGGCGCCGCCGCTGGTCCGCGTGGCGTACAACATGCCGGCCGAGGCGGGGGCGCTGCCGCCGATCGGACGGTCGCTGCCGCTCGACTTCACCCATCGCGGCTCCCCGCTCGACCTGACCCTGCACATGATCGAGGAGTCCGGCACGGTCCGGCTCACCTTCGAGTACGCGACCGATCTGTTCGACGCCGCCACCGTGGACCGGATGAGCAGTCACTTCCGCACGCTCCTGGCCGGTCTGGCCGCCGAACCGGGAAGACCGATCGGCCGGGTGCCGATGACCGGTCCCGCCGAGGACCGCCGTCTCGCCTCCTACGAGCAGGGCGCCCTCCCCGCGCACGACGCCTCCCGCGAGTACGGCGGCGCCGCCCGGTCGCTGCACGAGCTGGTCGCCGACCAGGTCAGGCGGACGCCGGACGCGGTCGCGGTCGCGGTCGCCCACGGCGGACGGTCCCGGACGTATGCGGAACTCGACGCCGACGCCGACGCCGTCGCCCGCCGCCTGCGCGACCGGGGCGTCGGCCCCGAGACGCCCGTCGGCGTTTTCCTGCGCCGTTCGCCGGCGATGCCCGCCGCGCTGCTCGGGGTGTGGAAGGCCGGCGGCGCGTACGTGCCGCTCGACCCGGGGCATCCGCGCGACCGGCTGGAGGCGGTGCTCGGCGACTGCGGCATCGAGGTCGTCGTGACCACCCCCGATCTCGCCGCCGCGCTGCCGCCGGAGGGCCTGCGGCTGGTGTACGCCGACGAGGCCGGCCCGCCCGGCGTGTTCGAACCGGTGCCCGCCGATCCCGACCGGGCGGCGTACGTCATCTACACCTCCGGGTCCACCGGCCGGCCCAAAGGGGTTGTGATCACTCACCGCGGCATCGCCAACCGCGTCCTGTGGACGGTGTCCGAGCACGGCTTCCACCCCGGCGACCGGGTGCTGCAGAAGACGCCGCTGACCTTCGACGCGGCGGGCTGGGAGTTCTTCGCGCCGCTCGTCAGCGGCGGCACCGTCGCCCTCGCCCCCGACGGCGCCGAACGCGACCCCGCCGCGCTCGTCGCGGCGGCCGGGGACCACGACGTCACCGTGCTCCAGGTGGTGCCCGCGCTGCTGCGGCTGCTCGTCGAGGAGCCGGGCTGGGAGCGCTGCCGCGCACTGCGACTGCTGTTCTGCGCGGGAGAGCCGCTCCACGCAGACCTGTGCGCCCGCGTCCGCGCGCTGAGCGCGGCCCGGATCGTCAACACCTACGGCCCGACCGAATGCTCGATCGACGTGACCTTCCACGAGGTCGGCCGGGAGACGGGCCCGATCCCGATCGGGCGGCCGATCGGAGGCCTGCACGTCCGGGTGCTCTCCGGCGGGCGGCGCGTCCCCACGGGCGTGGCCGGTGAGATCCTCGCGGGCGGGGCCGGTGTCGCCCGCGGTTACCTGGGCCGCCCCGGCCTGACGGCTGAGCGCTTCGTCCCGGACCCGTACGGGCCGCCGGGGTCGCGCCTCTACCGCACGGGCGACGCGGGCCGCTGGACCGAACCGGGCGTCCTGCAGTTCCTGGGGCGCACCGACCATCAGATCAAAGTCAACGGGGTCCGGGTGGAACCGGCGGAGGTCGAGGCCGCCCTCACCGCGCATCCCGCCGTCCGCGCCGCCGTCGTCACCCCGCGCCGCACGCCGTCGGGCGGGGTCCAGCTGGTCGCGCATGTGACGACGCATCCCGGTCACGGACCGGCCCTCCCGGAGCGGCTGCGGGAGACGGCCCGGGAACGGCTGCCCGAGGCGATGGTCCCGGCGGTCGTCGTCGAGGTGCCCGAGCTCCCGCGGACGACCAGCGGGAAGGTCGACCGGCAGGCGCTGGCAGCGCTGCCCCTGCCCGCGGGCAACGGCTCGCGGACGCCGCCGCGCACCGCGACCGAACGGACGGTCGCCCGCGTCTGGGCGGAGCTGCTCGGGCTCGACCCGGGTCACGTCGTCGCCGAGGACGACTTCTTCCGGCTCGGCGGCCACTCGCTGCTCGTCGCCCGGCTGGCCGCGCGGCTCACGGAGGCGACCGGCCGCACCGTCCCGCTGCCCGAGCTGTTCACCCGCACGACCGTCGAGGACCAGGCGCGCTACGTGGACGGGCCCGCCCGCGACGAGCCTCCGCCGCTCGTGCGGATCCCCCGCGCGGGCCGGATGCCGCTGTCGTTCGGGCAGCGCCGCCTGTGGTTCCTCGACCGGCTCCGTCCCGGGTCCGCCGAGTACACGGTCCCGCTGGTCCTGCCCGTGCGCGGGGGACGCGAGGAGATCCACGACCGGCTGCGGGAGCTCGCACGCGTCCACGATGTGCTGCGGACCCGCTACGCGCCGGGCGCGGGCGAACCCTACGGAGTCGTCGACGACGAGCCCGCGGTGCCGCTGGACGAGACCGCCGCCGCCTCCTCCGCCGAGGTCGCCGACCTGCTCGCCGCCGAGCTCGGCCGCGGCTTCGACCTGGAGCGCGGCCCGGTGTGGCGGGCCCTGCTCATCAGGGTCCCCGGGGGCGACGACCTGCTGGTCGTCACCGTCCACCACATCGCCTGCGACGCCCGCTCCCTCGACATACTCGCCCGGTCCCTCGCGGACGGTCCCGGGCCCGCCCCGGAACGGGGATACCCGGACTTCGCCGCGTGGCAGCGGCGCGCGCTCACCGGGGAGCACCGTGACCGGCTGCTGGACTTCTGGACACGGCGGCTCGACGGGGTGACGCCGCTCGACCTGCCCGCCGACCGGCCGCGGCCCGGGATCCGGGACCCCCGCGGGGCGATGCTCGCCTTCGAGGTGCCCGTCACCGGACTGCTCGAGCGGGGCCGCCGGGCGGGCGCGACGGCGTTCATGACGCTGTTCGCGGCGTACTGCGTGTTCCTCGCCCGGCACACCGGGCGGACCGACCTGCCGGTGGGCGTGCCCGTGGACGGGCGCGACCGGCCCGAGCTCGACGACATCGTGGGGTTCTTCGTCAACACCCTCGTCCTGCGCGCCGACCTGACCGGCGACCCGACGTTCGACGACCTGCTCGACCGGGTGCGGGTGACGGCGCTGTCCGCCTTCGCCCACCGCGACCTGCCGTTCGAGCTGCTCGTCGACGAGATCCGCCCGGCGCGCGACATGTCCCGCAACCCGATCGTCGACGTGCTGTTCGACCTTCAGACGGGCGGCGCCGAGGGGCGCGCCGACACCGGCGGTGAAGGACTCTCCGCGTGGCGCACGGCCAAGGCCGACCTCACCCTGATGGCCCGCCTGGGCCGTGACGGCACCCTGTCGTGCCGTTTCGAGTACGCGAGCGCCCTCTTCGACTCCGGGACCGTCGAACGCTTCGCCACCCGCTTCACCCGTCTTCTCCTCGCCCTGGCCACCCACGAGGGCCCGATCTCCGGCGTCCCCCTCCTCGGCGAGGAGGAGCGCGCGGCGCTCGCCGCCTACGAGACCGGCGCCGGGAGGGGTGCCGCCGGCGGGGGCGGGGAGGCGGCCGGGTTCACGGCGGGATCGCTGCACGGGCTGGTGTCCGCCCGGGCCGCCGCCGCACCGGAGGCGGTCGCCGTGGTCGGGCGCAGTCCCGCCGAGGGCGAGGTGAGCCTGACGTACCGGGAGCTCGCCGAGCGGGCCGGAAGACTGACGGAGCGGCTGCGGGCGGCCGGGGTGGGCCGCGGAGACGTCGTCGGGATCTGCCTGGAGCGCGGGCCGGAACTCGTCACCGCGCTGCTGGCGACCCTCGGGGCGGGGGCCGCCTACCTGCCGCTCGACCCGGACGATCCCAGGGAGCGGCTCGCCTGGCTGGTCGCCGACACCGACGCCGCCGTCGTGGTCACCGACCTCTCCGACCGGTTCCCGTCGGTCGTCCCGGTCGTGCCGCCGTCCGTCCCTCCCGGATCCCCGTTCCCCCTCCCGCCCGGCGCTCCCCCCGGGCGACCGGCCGGGGCGCGGGACACGACCGGCGCGGGGCCGGGGGATCTCGCTTATGTGATCTACACGTCCGGATCCACCGGCACCCCCAAGGGCGTGATGATCGAGCACGCCGGGATCGTCAACCGTGTGCGGTGGATGCAGCGGCAGTACGGGCTGCGCCCGGGGGACCGGGTGCTGCAGAAGACGCCGTACACGTTCGACGTGTCCGTCTGGGAGTTCTTCTGGCCGCTGGCGGCCGGTGCCACGCTCGTCGTGGCGCCGCCCGGGGCGCACCGCGACGCCCGCGCGCTGGCCGAGCTGGCCGACCGCGAACAGGTGAGCCACCTGCACTTCGTGCCGTCGATGCTGGAGGCGTTCCTCGCGGTCGTGCCGCGCTTCCCCGGCTCGGTGCGGGAGGTGTTCTGCAGCGGTGAGACGCTCACCGCCGCCGTCGTCCGCGCGTTCCGCGCCGCCGCCGGCCGCTCCCGCCTGCACAATCTGTACGGCCCGACCGAACTGTCCGTCGACGTCACCTTCCACGAGGTGGAACCGGCCCAGGCCGACCCCGTGCCGATCGGCGGGCCCATCGACAACATGCGCGTGCTCGTGCTCGACGACGCCGGACAGCGCGCGCCCATCGGCGTGCCCGGCCGGCTCCTGGCGGGCGGGATCGGGACCGCGCGCGGCTATGTGAACCGGCCGGGCCTGACCGCCGACCGGTTCGTGCCCGACCCCGACCGGCCGGGGGAGCGCCTCTACCGGACCGGCGACCTCGCGCGCTGGAATGGCGCGGGCACGCTCGAATTCCTCGGCCGCGCCGACGACCAGGTGAAACTCCGGGGCGTGCGGATCGAGCCGGGCGAGATCGCCGCCGTCGCGGCCACGTTCCCGGCGGTCAGGGAGGCCGTGGTGACGGTCGTCGGCGAGCGGCTGGTCGGCTACTACGTCGCCGCCGGGGAGCCGCCGCGCGACGGCGACCTCACCGCGCACTGCGCGCGCCGCCTGCCCGCCGCCCTGGTGCCCGCTACCTGGGTCCGCCTCGACCACCTGCCGACCGGCCGGAACGGGAAACTCGACCGGGCGGCCCTGCCCGTTCCCGGCCCCGCGCCCGCCGAGGACGACCGCCCGCCCGAGGGGGCCGCCGAACGGCGCATCGCCGCGGTCTGGGCCGAGCTCCTGGGCGTCGACCCCGGTGCCCACCAGGACTTCTTCGCCCTGGGCGGCCACTCCCTGCTGGCCGTGCGGGCCCAGCACCGCCTGGCCGAGGAGTTCGACGTCGACCTGCCCCTGCGCATCTTCTTCGAGGCGACCACGGTGGCGGCCCTGGCCGTCGCCGTGGAGACCGCACTGGCCGCGCAGATAGCCGGGCTGACGGATGCCGAAGTCGAGAACCTGCTCGCCGGGGGAGGCCGCCGTGACACATGACACGACGCATGACAGGTCGGCGGCGATGCGGCGGGAGCTGCTGGAGCGGCGGCTCGCCGGGGCGCGCGGACAGGGCGGCCGGCTGCCGGCCGCCGACCGGTCCCGCCCGCTTCCCCTCTCGCCCGGCCAGCGGCGGCTGTGGTTCCTGGACCGGCTGGACCCGGGCGGCACGGCGTACGTCGTGCCGCTCGTGCTGAGGTTCGGCGGCACGGTCGATCCGGCGCGCCTGCGCGACTGCCTGTCCGAGCTGGCCGCCAGGCACGAGTCCCTGCGCACCCGCTTCGTCTGCGGCGACGGCGAGCCCCATCAGGTGATCGACCCTCCCGCCGCCGCCCGGCTCCCCGTCGTGGCCCTCCCGCGGCCGGAGGAGACCGGCGCAGACGAGGCGGCGGGTACGGCCGAGGCCCTCCGGCGCGCCGTCGCCGAGGAGGTGTGGCGGCCGTTCGACCTGGCGGCCGGGCCGGTCTGGCGGGCGTCGCTGATCCGGGTGGCGCCCGGCGACCATGTGCTGGTCCTCACCGTCCACCACATCGTGTGCGACGGGCTCTCGCTGGAGATCATCCGGCGGGAGCTGGCCGCCCTCTACGACGGCGCCGAACTGCCCGCGCCGCCGCGCATCCAGTACGCCGACTTCGCAGCCTGGCAGGCGGGGCGGCCGGTCGCGGGACCGGAGCTGGACCACTGGCGGACCCGGCTCGCCGACCTGACGCCCATCGAGCTCCCCACCGACCGGCCGCGGCCCGCCACCCGGGGAACCGGCGGTGCGATGACCGTCTTCGGCGTCCCCGCCGAGACCGCCGACGCGCTCGTCGCCTGCGGCCGGAGCCGGGGCGCGACGCCGTACATGACCCTGCTGGCGGCGTTCTGCCTGCTGCTCGGCCGGTACGGCGGGCGGTCCGACGTCGCGGTCGGCACCCCGGTGGCCGGGCGGCCCGGGCCCGAGCTGGACGGTGTCGTCGGCTTCTTCGTGAACATGCTGGTCATGCGGCTGAACCTGGCCGGGGACCCGACCTTCGGCGACCTCGTCGACCGGGCGCGCCGGACCGCGCTGGAGGCGTTCGCCCACCAGGACGTCCCCTTCGAGCGTCTGGCCGCCGCCCTCCATCCCGATCGCGATCTCACCCGCAACCCCCTCTTCCAGCATGTCTTCGCCTACGAGGAGGACCCGCGCACCGCCCCGGCCGCCGGGACCGGGGCCCCGGAGGCGGCGGCGCCCGCGGCCGGGGGCTCCGGCACGGCGGTCTCGCGGGCGGCGGCTTCCGGCGCGGCGGCCGAGGACGTGCCGGTGGTTTCGGTCACCGCCAAGTTCGATCTCCAGCTCACCGTGCGGCGGCGGGGTGACGGGTCGCTCGTCGGCGCCGTGGAATACGCCACCGACCTGTTCGACGCCGCCACCGTCGAGACGATGGCGGCGCGCTTCGTGCGCCTGCTGACCGCGATCGCCGCGGATCCCGAGGCCGCGGTCGCCGACCTGTCCGTGCTCGACCCCGCCGAGCGCGCCACTCTGCTGGCCTGGAGCACCGGCAGCACGCCGATGGACCCCGGGGAGGCGGGCGCCGCCGAGGACGCCCGCGCGTCCCGTGCCGACGCCGACGCCGACGCCGATGCCGACGGTGGCGGTGGCGGTGGCGGTGGCGATGTCGTCGCGCGCTTCGAGAGGCGGGCGCGGGCCGAGCCGGGGAGGGTCGCCGTCGTGGCGGGGGACGGGCGGCTGACCTACGGCGAGCTGGACGCCCGGGCCGGCCGCCTCGCACGGCGGCTGCGGGCGTCGGGGGCCGGGCCGGAGTCGAGGGTGGGCGTGTGCCTGGACCGCGGGACGGGACTCCTGGTCGCGCTGCTCGGCGTGGCGAAGGCGGGCGCGGCGTACGTGCCGCTCGACCCCTCCCATCCCGCCGAGCGGCTCGCCTACGTCGTCGCCGACGCGGGAATCGGGCTGACCGTCACCGAGCCGCGGCACGCCGGCGCCGTTCCCGGTCCGGCGATCATGATCACCGATGCCGATGCCGATGCCGACATCGAAGCCGGCGCACCCGCTCCGGTCCCGGCCGGCGCCTCCCCGGACGGCTCCGTCCGGGCCGGGGCCCCCATCGGGAGGCTCGCGTATGTGATCTACACGTCGGGATCCACGGGACGGCCCAAGGGGGTGGCGGTCAGCCACCGGAACCTCGGACGGTTGATCACGGTGGATCAGGGGCGGTTCGGATTCGGGCCGGGCGACGTGTGGGCGATGTGCCACTCGCCCGCGTTCGACTTCTCCGTCTGGGAGATGTGGGGGGCGCTCGGACACGGCGGACGGCTGGTGGTCGTGCCGCACGAGACCGCGCGGGACCCGGACGCGCTCGCCGCGCTCGTGGCGGCCGAAGGGGTCACGATCCTCAACCAGACGCCGACGGCCTTCGCCGGATTCGCCGCCGCCGTCCCGGTGCCGCCCGCCGCGCTGCGCATGGTCGTCTTCGGGGGTGAGCGTCTCGACGCGGCCGGGCTGCCGGACTGGCCCGGCGTCGAGCTGGTCAACATGTACGGGATCACCGAGACGACCGTCCACGTCACACGGGGCGAGGTGTCCGGAACCCGGCGGCGGGACGAGCCGGGGGGGACGGCCGGAACGCACCCGGGAGCGGCCCGGCCGGCGGTGCCCGGAGCGACCGGCGGCAGCCCGATCGGGCGGCCGCTGGCCGACATGCGGACCTACGTGGTGGACGTGTTCGGGGACCTCGCGCCCGCCGGGGTCGTCGGCGAGCTGTACGTCGGCGGCGCCGGGGTCGCCCGGGGCTACCTCGGCAGGCCCGCGCTCACCGCCGAGCGGTTCGTGCCCGATCCGTACGGGGCGGGGGGAGGGCGCCTCTACCGCTCGGGAGATCTCGGCCGGTGGACGGCCTCCGGGGAACTGGAGTTCCTCGGGCGGGCCGACCAGCAGGTGAAGATCCGGGGATATCGGATCGAGCCGGGCGAGGTGCGCGCGGCGCTCGTCGGTCACGCCGCCGTGGCGGACGCGGCCGTCATCGCCCGCGAGGACGTCCCCGGGCACCGCAGGCTCGTCGCCTACGCGGTCCCCGCGCCGGACACGCAGGTCGTGCCCGGCTGGGAGGACGGACTGCGCGACTTCCTGCGCGGGCTGCTGCCGCCCCACATGGTCCCGTCGGCGGTCGTCGCGGTGGCCGGGCTGCCGCTCACACCCACCGGCAAACTGGACGCCGCGGCCCTGCCGCGGCCGGACGGCGGCCCCGGCCGCGGGCACACGCCCCCCTCGACGGCCGCCGAGCGGCGGATGACCGGCGTCTGGGAGCGCATGCTCGGGCACGCCCCGATCGGCGTCCGCGACGACTTCTTCGACCTGGGCGGTGACTCGATCCGCGCGGTCGCGCTGGTCGGCGCGTTGCGGGCCGAGGGCTTCGACGTCGCCGTGCGGGACGTGTTCGAAGACCGGACGATCGCGGCGCTCGCGGCACGCGCGGCCACCCGGCTGACGGCCGCGCCGTACACCGCCGTCGCGCCGTTCGCGCTGCTCGACCCCGCCGAGCGCGCCGCGCTGCCGGACGGCCTGGTCGACGCCTACCCGCTCTCCCGGGTCCAGGCCGGGATGGTGTACGAGATGCTCGCCGACACCGGCCGCGGCAACTACCACAACGTCACCAGCTTCAGCATCACCGACGACGCGCCCCTGGACGCCGACGCCCTCCGCGAGGCCGCGGCGGTCGTCGTCGACCGGCACGAGATCCTGCGCACCTCCATCGACCTCACCACCCACGACCGGCCCCTCCAGCTCGTCCACGCCACGGCCGTCATGCCCGTGAGCATCGGTGACCTGCGTGAACCCGGGTCCGGCGGCACGGCGGTCGCCGGGACGGGGGCGTCCCCGGGCGCGGGCGCGCTGGAGGCGTTCCTCGCGGAGGAGCGGGAGTCGCTGTTCGACCTGACCGTCCCGCCGCTGCTGAGGCTGTCGGCGCACCGGACCGGGGAGCGCACCTGGCGGCTCTCGCTCACCGAGTGCCACGCGATCCTCGAAGGCTGGAGCTACCACTCGCTGCTCATGGAACTGCTGACCTGCTACCGCGCGATCCGCGACGGTGAGATCCCGCCCGCCCCCGACCCGCCGCCGATCCGGTACGCGGACTTCGTCGCCGCCGAGTTGGAGACCCTCGCGGACGAGGGCTCCTCGGCGTACTGGAGGGACGTGGTCACCGGCCACGCGAAGCTCACCCTGCCCGCGGCCTGGAAGGACCCGCGGGGCGGGCGGGAACCGTACGGGATCCGGATCCCGCTGTTCGACCAGGACGCGGGGCTGCGGCGGCTGGCGGCGGAGGCCGGGACGCCGCTGAAGAGCGTGCTGCTCGCCGCCCATCTGAAGGTCATGTCGGGGCTGACCCACGAGCGCGCCTTCCACACCGGGCTCGTCTGCGACACCCGGCCCGAGGTGCTCGGCGCCGACCGCGTGCTGGGCATGTTCATCAACACCGTGCCGTTCCCGCACGAGCAGCGCGCGAGCACCTGGCGCGACCTCGTCCGCGACGTCTTCGCCGCCGAGACCCGGATGTGGCCGCATCGCCGCTTCCCGCTGCCCGCCGTGCAACGGGAGCTGGCCGGCGGGCGGCAGCTCGTCGAGGTCTATTTCAACTACCTCGACTTCACCGTGGTCGACACCGAGCTGGTCGACCTGCCCGACAGCGTGGACATCAGCCCGAACGAGTTCCCGCTGTCGGTCACCGTGCTCGGCGGGCTGCTGACACTCACCTCGCGGCCGGAGGTCCTGTCCGAGGAGCAGGCCGGACGACTGGCCGAGCGGTACCGCGCGGTCCTCGACGCCATGGCCGCCGACCCGTACGGCGACGCGCTGGCCGCCCGTCTCGCCCCCGGCGAGCGCGAGCGGCTGCTGCAGGGCCCGCCCGAGCTGCCCCGGCCGCCGGTGACCGCGCTGGACGTGTTCGAGGAGACCGCCAGGCTGCTGCCGGACGCGGTCGCGGTCACGACCTGGGACGGCGGCGCGCTCACCTACGCCGAGCTCGACGCCCGCGCCAACCAGGTCGCGTGGGAGCTGCGCGGGCGGGGGGCCGGACCGGAGACCGTCGTCGGGGTCTGCATGGACCGCGGGCCCGACCTGCTCCCGGCGCTGCTGGGTGTGTGGAAGGCGCGGGCGGCGTACACGCCGCTGGAGCCGGCGTACCCGGCCGAGCGCTGGGGAGGCGTCCTGGCCGACGCCGGCGCGCTGGTCGTCGTCGCCGACCCCGCGTACGCGGGCCGGATCCGCGAGGTCCACGCCGGCCCGGTCGTCACCCCCGGCATGTGGGCGGACCGGCCGGTGAGCCGGCCGCCCGGGGCCGCCGACCTCGACGGGCTGGCCTACATCATGTACACCTCCGGGTCGACCGGCCGCCCGAAGGGCGTGCTGGTCGGACACCGGGGCCTGGCCAACTACCTGTGGTGGGCCGTCGAACGCTACGCGGCGCACGGGTGCGGCGGGGCTCCGCTCTTCTCGTCGATCGCGTTCGACATGGTGGTGCCCAACATCTTCACGCCGCTCATGATCGGGCAGCGCGTCCACCTGCTGCCGCCGCGGCCCGAGCCGGACGAGCTGGGCCGCCTGCTCGCAGACGGCGGCCCCTACAGCTTCATCAAGCTCACCCCCGGGCACGTCGAGCTGCTCGTCCACCAGCTCGACCCCGGCCGCGCCGCCGGGCTGGCCGAACTGCTCGCGATCGGCGCGGACGCGTTCCCGGCCGGGATCCTCGACCGCCTGCTCGCGGTGGGCGGCGGCGTCCGGGCGCTCAACGAGTACGGCCCCACCGAGATCTCCGTCGCCAACAGCACCTACGCCATCGACGGCCCGGTCGACGGCGACATCGTGCCCATCGGCGTGCCGATCCCGAACACCACGATGTACGTCCTGGACCGGCAGCTCGAACCCGTCCCCGCCGGGGTCGTCGGAGAGATCTACATCGGCGGCGCCGGGGTGGCCAGGGGCTACAACGCGATGCCCGCCCGCACCGCCGAGCGGTTCGTCCCGGACCCGTACGGCCGGCCGGGCGCCCGCCTCTACCGCACGGGCGACCTCGCGTCCGTGCGCGAGAGCGGTGACGTCGACTTCCTCGGCCGGGCCGACGACCAGATCAAAATCCGTGGCTACCGGATCGAACCGGGCGAGATCCAGGCCGTCCTGACCGGTCACCCGGCCGTCCACGAGGCCCTCGTCCTGGCCCGCGACGAGCAGCTCGTCGCGTACTGGGTGCCGGTGGCCGGTGACGGCGCGGACACCGACCTGCTGGGCTGGTGCCGGGAGCGGCTGCCCGGCCACCTCGTGCCCGCGCACGCCGTACCGGTTCCGGCGATCCCGCTGAACGCCAACGGCAAGGTCGACCGCGGCGCGCTGCCCGATCCGGGCTCCGCGGCGGGGCGGGTGCGCGTGCCGCCGAGGACGCGGACCGAGCGGCGGATCGCCGAGGTGTGGGCGGCCATGCTCGGCACCGAGCCCGGCGTCACCGACGACTTCTTCACGCTCGGCGGCCATTCGATCATGGTCGTCCGGATGGTCGCGCGGCTGCGCGAGGTCTTCGGGGTCGTGCTGTCGATGCGCGAGGTCTTCGACCGGCCGACCGTCGAGGGCATCGCCCGCCTGGTGGACGGGGTGACCGCCGACGACGCCGAGCCCGGCCCCGTCCCGGCCGTCCGCCGCGACGGCCCGCTCCCGCTGTCGGCCGCCCAGCGCCGGCTGTGGTTCCTCGACCGGCTCAACCCGGCCAGTCCCGAGTACCTCGTCCCCATCGCGGTCCGGCTCCGCGGCCCGCTCCGGCCGGAGGGCGTGCGCGACGCGTGGCAGCGGATCACCGAGCGCCACGAGATCCTCCGCACCCGCTACACGGTCGTCGGCGGCGAGCCCCGCCAGGTCGTCGATCCGCCCGGCCCGATCGCGTTCGACCTCGTCGAGGGACCGTCCGGGGAGGAGGGGTGGCCGCCCGCCGCGACGGAGGCCGCGCGACGGCCGTTCGACCTGGCCCGGGAGTGGCCGCTGCGGGTGCGGCTGATCCGGATCGCCGAGGACGACCACCTGATGGTCGCCGTCCTCCACCACATCGCCTGCGACGGCTGGTCCGCCCGGCTGCTGGAGGCCGAGTTCGCCGCCCTGGCCGCGGGCGGCTCCGCAGACGGCCTGCCCGAGCCGCTCCAGTACGCCGACTACGCCGCCTGGCAGGACGGCCGCGTCCGGGAGGAGTCGCTCGCCTACTGGCGCGAGCGGCTGGCGGGGATGGAACCGCTGCCGCTCACCGGGGACCGGCCGCGGCCCGGGACGCGTGACTGGGCGGGCGACGCCGTCCCGTTCGCGGTGCCCGGCCGTACGGCCGCGGCCCTGCGCGGGATCGCCCGCGAGCACGGGACGACGATGTTCGTCACGTTGCTGGCCGCCTTCCAGGTGCTGCTCGCCCGGCACACCGGCGCCCGCGACATCCCGCTCGGAACCCCCGTCGCCGGGCGTGACCACCCCGGCCTGGCGAACCTCGTCGGCTGTACCGTCAACACCCTCGTCCTCCGCGGCGACCTGCGCGGCGACCCGGCCTTCACCGACGTCCTGGAGTCCGCCCGCCGGACGGTCACCGAGGCGCTGTCCCACCAGGACGTGCCCTTCGAGACCCTCGTGGAGGAGCTGTCCCCCGAGCGCGACCTGTCCCGCACCCCCCTGTTCGAGGTCATGTACGCCCTCGACCACGCCTCCACCCGCGCGCTGTGGGCCTCCCCCGGTGGAGGCGGCCCCGGGTCCGGGCCGTCCCTCTCCGCCGCACCCGTCGTGCTGGACGGCGAGGTCGCCAAGTTCGATCTGAGCCTGCACCTCGACGAGTACGGCGACGCGCTGACCGGGATCTTCGAGTACGGCACCGCGATCTTCGACCGGGGGACGATCGAGCGGCTGACCGGCAGGTTCCTGGGACTGCTGGAGGAGATCGCCGCCGACCCGGCCGCTCCGCTCTCCCGGCTCGCGGTCCCGGCGCAGACGCCCGCGGTGCTCGCCGCCGGACCGGCGGCCTCCGCGGACGCGCTCCCGGACGATCCCCGGGCCTCCGTTCCGGAGGCGATCGCCGCGCACGCCCGCCGGACCCCCGACGCCGTGGCCCTGTCAGGCCCGGCGGCCGGACCGGTCACCGGACGCCTCACCTACGGCGAGCTCGACCGGGCCGCCCGGCGGGTCGCCGCGCGGCTGCGAGAGGCGGGGGCCGGGCCGGAGGACGTCGTCGGCGTGTGCGTCGAACGCGGCCCCGGGCTGCCGGCCGTGCTCCTCGGCGTCTGGTACGCGGGGGCGGCCTACCTCCCGCTCGAACCCGGCTGGCCCGCGCTGCGCCGGGCCGCGCTCCTGGCCGACGCCGGATGCCGCGTCCTGCTCACCGACTCCGGCGCGGACGACCCGCCCGGCGTCACCGTCCTCACCCCGGCCGACTGCGCGGACGCGGCGGAGGCCGAGCCGGTCGCCGTCGATCCCGACTCCGTCGCCTATGTGATCTACACGTCGGGCTCGACCGGGACGCCGAAGGGGGTGGAGGTGCCGCACCGGGCGCTGGGGGCCTACCTGCGGGACGCGGCGCGGCGCTACGACGCGGCCCGCGGGTCGGCGGTGTTCTCGTCGGTGGCCTACGACATGGCGGTCACCGCGCTGTTCGCGCCGCTCGTGGCCGGAGGGCGGGTGTGCGTCCTCCCGCCCGACCTCGACCTGGCCGGGCTCGGACGGCTGCTGGCGCAGTCGGGACCGTACGGGTTCGTGAAGATGACGCCGGGACATCTGGAGGCGATGCTCTCCTCCCGCCCGGGCGCGGTTCCGGAGGCGGTGCACCTGGTGGTCGGCGGCGAGACCCTGCGGGCACCGCTCGCCGCGCGCTGGGCGGACGCGGACGGGCGGGCCCGGATCGTCAACGAGTACGGCCCGACCGAGACGACCGTCGCCTGCACCGCCCACGTCGCCGGGGGCGGGGACCCCCGCTCCCGGGACGCAGCCGGCCGGACGGCGTCCTCCCGGGCGCCGGACGGCGGGACGGACGGCGGGACGGCCGCGCAACCGCGCGTCCCGGCCGGGCGGACGATCGCGGGAGCGGCCGTGTACGTCCTCGATCCCTGGCTCGACCCCTGCCCGGCAGGCACACCGGGCGAGGTCATGATCGGTGGCGCGGGGGTCGCCCGCGGTTACCGGGGCAGGCCGGGACCGACCGCCGAGCGCTTCGTCCCGGACCCCTTCGGCCCGCCCGGGTCGCGCATGTACCGCAGCGGCGACCTCGGCCGCGTCCTGGACTCCGGCGACCTGGACCTGCTCGGCCGGATCGACGACCAGGTGAAGATCCGCGGTCACCGCGTGGAGCCCGGCGAGGTCGCCGCCGCCCTGGCCGCCCACCCGGCCGTGGCCGAGGCCGTCGTCGTCCCCGCCGACGGCCGCCTCGTGGGCTACGCCGTACCGGCGGCGGAGGCGGGCGGGCCGGCGGTGGACGAGGACGAGCTGATCGGATGGCTGCGGGAGAGGCTGCCGGGGCAGCTCGTGCCCTGGCGGGTGGTGATGATCGAGGCAGTCCCGCTGACCGCCAACGGGAAGGTCGACAAGGGGGCGTTGCCGGCGCCGGCCGCCGCCGCGGTCCGCACGCCCCCGGTCACCGCCGCGGAGCGCCTGCTCGCCGAGATCTGGGCCGAACTGCTCGGCACCGACGAGTTCGGGGTGCACGACGACTTCTTCCGGCTCGGCGGCCACTCCATTCTCGCGGTCCGGCTGCTGGCCAGGCTGCAGGAGGTCTTCGAGGTGGAACTGACGTTCCGGACCGTGTTCGAACATCCCACCGTCGCCGGGCTCGCCCGCACGGTTGAGGAGGCGATCCGCGCGGAGGTCGCCGGGCTCACCGACACCGAGGTCGCGGACGAGGCGCGGCGGCAGAGAGGCAGGTCCTCATGACAGACATCCTCCGTGAGGAGCTGGTCCAGGCCAGACTCGCCGGCATCCGCTCGGGACGCCGGACGACGATCCCGCGCGTGCCGCGCGGCGGCCCGCTGCCGCTGTCGTTCGGGCAGCGCAGGCTGTGGGTGCTGGAGCGGCTCGACCCCGACGGCGGCGAGTACCTGGTGCCCACGGTGATGCGGATGCCGCCGTCACTCGACCCCGAGCTGGTGCGCGGCGCGTGGCAGGCCCTCGTCGACCGGCACGAGGCCCTCCGGACCCGGTACGTCATGGTCGGCGACGAGCCGATGCAGGTCATCGACGACACCGGCGCGATCGACTTCGAGTTCCGCGAGCTGACCGAGGACGCCGCCCTGCGGTGGGCGGAGGAGGCGTCCGGGGCGCCGTTCGCGCTCGACCGGGAGTGGCCGGTGCGCGTCCGGCTGGCCCGCCTCCCCGCGGGCGACCACCTGCTCGTCGTCGTGCTGCACCACATCGCCTGCGACGCCTGGTCCAACGGTGTCCTGGGGGAGGAGTTCGGCACCGTCTACACCGCCCTCGCGGCCGGGGTCCCCGCCGACCTGCCCGAGCTGCCCGTCCAGTACGCCGACTACGCCGTCTGGCAGCGCGAGCGGCTCACCGGCGAGCTGCGCGAGCAGATCCTCGGCTACTGGCGGGACCGGCTCGACGGCCTGCCCCGGCTGCGGCTGCCGCTGGACCGGCCGCGCCCGCCGATGCGCGGCGGCACCGGCGGCACGGTCCCGTTCCGGGTCCGGGCCGACGTCGCCGGACGCCTCCGGGTGATCGCCGAGGAGCACGACGCCACCCTGTACATGGTGCTGCTGGCCGCCTTCCAGGCGCTGATCGGCCGTTACTGCGGCACCCGCGACGTGGTCGTCGGCACGGTCGTGTGCGGGCGCACGCGGCCCGAAGTCGACCGGATGGTCGGCTTCCTCGTCAACACCCTCGTCATCCGTACGGCCTGGCGGCCGGACGCCGACTTCCACACGCTCGTCGGCCTGACCAGGACGGCGGTGCTGGGCGCGCTCGACAACCAGGACCTGCCGTTCGAGCAGCTCGTGGAGGAACTGCAGCCCGAACGCGACCCGTCCAGGATGCCCCTGTTCGACGTCATGTTCGGCTCCCAGACCGACGACTCGCTCCGGGTCGGCCTGGACGAGCTGGCCGCCACCCAGGTCGTGCCGGACTCGCCGGTCGCCAAGTTCGACCTCAGCGGTTACGTGGAGGACGCGGCCGACGGGACGCTGCTCGGCCGCCTGGAGTTCGCCACCCAGATCCTCGACCGCACGACCGTCGCCGGGATGGCCGCCCGCTACGTCCGCCTGCTCGAACTCGTCGCGGCCGACCCCGCGACGAAGGTCGCCCTGGCGGACGTCTTCGACGAGGCCAGTGTGGTCGAGGGACGGCCCGCGCCGGACGCGCCGCTCGTGCTCGACGGCTTCGAGGCCCGAGTCCGCGCGACACCGGCCGCCACCGCCGTCGCCTTCAGCGGCGGCACGACCACGTACGCCGAACTGAACGCCCGCGCCGAGCGGGTCGCCCGCGTGCTGCGCGGGCGCGGGGCCGGGCCGGAGACCGTCGTCGGCGTCAACCTGCTCCGGCACGAGCACCTGCTGCCCGCCATGCTCGGCTGCTGGAAGGCGGGGGCCGCGTACGTGCCGCTCGATCCGGCCTTCCCGGTCGAGCGCCGGAAGCTGATGCTCGCCGACGCGGGCGCGGCCGTCGTCCTGGTCGAGCCGGTCACCGACGACCTCACCGGCACGCCCGGCCTGGACGTCGTCTCGATGCCCGGCATCGTGGCGGGTACGGAGGCGGGCGCGGAAACGGGTACGGAAACGGGTCCGGTGGCGGGCCCCGGGCCGGAGACCGGCGCCGGGGATCCGGTCACCGGTGGCCGGAAGCCGCTCGACCCCGACTCCCTCGCGTACGTGATCTACACGTCCGGTTCGACCGGACGGCCCAAGGGGGTCATGGTCAGCCACGGGTCGCTCGCCGGGTACACCGAGCACGCGGCGGCCTACCTGCGGGGCGAGGGCGGCGTGCCGCTGTTCCTGTCGGTCGCCTTCGACATCTCGGTGCCGGCGCTGTATCCGCCGCTCGTCACCGGCAGGCGGGTCACGATGCTGCCCGACGACCTCGACCTGGCCGCCCTCGGCCGGGCGCTCGCCGACACCGCGCCGCACGCCTTCATCGACCTCACCCCCTCCCATCTGGAGCTGCTCTGCCACCAGCTCGGTCCCGCCGACGCCGCGCGGCTGGCCGGGCTGCTCGTCGCGGGCGGCCAGGCGCTGCCGTACGCGCACGTGCGGTCGTGGCGGGAGCTCGACGCGAGCACGCCGATCGTGAACGAGTACGGTCCGACCGAGGCGACCGTCGGCTGCCTGCGCCACCCCGTGGACCACCCCCCGGATCCGGCCGACGGCGTCGTCCCGGTGGGGACGCCGATCCCCGGGGTCGTCGCCCACGTCGTGGACGAGGAACTGCAGCCGGTCCCTCCGGGGATCGAGGGCGAACTGTGCATCGCCGGGCCGTACCTCGCCCGCGGCTACCTGGGCAGCCCCGGGCTGACCGCCGAACGCTTCGTGCCCGCGCCCGGCGGCGGACGCCTCTACCGGACGGGCGACCTCGCCGTGCTCCGCGGCGGAGTGCTGGAGTTCCGCGGCCGGATCGACGACCAGGTCAAGATCCGCGGCTACCGCATCGAGCCGGGCGAGATCGCCGCCGTGCTCCGCGACCACCCGCGGGTCCGGGACGCCGCCGTCGTGCCGCGCGAGCAGCCCGGCGGGGTCCGGCTGGTCGCGTACGCGGTGGGGGAGGCGACCTTCGAGGAACTGCTCGCGCACTGCAGGGGGAAACTGCCCGAGTACATGGTGCCCGCCGCGTTCGTCACGCTGGAGGCCCTCCCGCTGACTCCGCACGGCAAGCTCGACACGGCCGCGCTGCCCGGCCCCGATCCCGTCCGGGCCGCCGAGTACCGGGCCCCGGAAACGGAGACCGAGGAGATCGTCGCCGAACTGTGGACCGAGGTCCTGGGCGGAGACCCGCCCGGCGTACACGACGACTTCTTCGTTGCGGGAGGCGACTCGGTCAGCGCCATCCGGATGATCGGCGGCATCCGCGACAGCTTCGACGTCGACGTCCCCTTCCGCACGTTCTTCGCCGGACCGACGGTCGCCGCCCTCGCCGCCGCGGTCGAGGCCGCCGTGCGCGCCGAGATCCAGCAGATGACCCACGCCGAGCTGCTCGCCTACGGTGAGGATCGGGCATGAGCATCCCCGATCCCGGACCCGCCGCCGCGGAGAGGCCCGCGCGGGACACCGCCGCGTTGCGGGAGGACCTGATCAGGCGGCGGCTCGCCGGCGCCAGGCGGCGACGGCGGGGGATCCCCGCCGCCGACCGGTCGGGCCCGCTGCCGCTGTCCTTCGGGCAGCTGCGGCTGTGGCTGCTGCACCAGCTCGACCCGGACAGCCCCGAGTACCTGGTGCCGATGGCCATGCGGCTGCGCGGCGCCCTGGACACCGCCGCCGTCCGGCGCGCCTGGGACGCCACGGTGGCCCGGCACGAGATCCTGCGGACCCGCTACGTCGTGGTGGACGGCACCCCCGCGCAGGTCGTCGACGAGGCGGCGCCCCTGGCCGTACGGGAGGCCGACCTGACCGGACTGCCCGAGGACGAGCGGCTCGCGGCGGCGCTGGAGGTCTTCGAGCGCGAGGCCGGCACGCCGTTCGCACTCGACCGGGAGTGGCCGGTGCGCGTCTGGCTCGGCACCCTCGGCCCCGGCGACCACGTCATGATCACCGTCTACCACCACATCGCCTTCGACGGCTGGTCGCTCGGTGTCATCGACGCGGAGTGGCCCGCCCTCTACCTGGGGTACGCCCTCGGCGAGCCCGACCCGGCCGCCGCCCTGCCGCCGCTGCCCGTCCAGTACGGCGACTACGCCGTCTGGCAGCGTGAACGCCTCGCGGGCGGGCCGCTGCTCGACCGCGAGCTGGCCTACTGGCACACCCGGCTGGCCGGGCTGCCCGCCCTCGACCTGCCCACCGACCGGCCGCGGCCCGCCGTGCGGGACTGGGCCGGCGCGAAGGTGGAGTTCACCGTGCCGCCCGGCCTCACCGAACGGCTGCGCCAGGCCGGCCGCGACCACCAGGCGACCCTGTTCATGGTGCTGCTCACCGCGTTCCAGGTGCTGCTGTCGCGCTACACCGGCCAGCGGGACATCGCGATCGGCACCCCGGTCGCCGGCCGCACGCTGCCCGAGCTGGAAAGGATGATCGGGTTCACGGTGAACACGCTGGTCATCCGGGGGACGTGGCGCGGCGACCCGTCGTTCGCCGCGCTGCTCGGCCAGACCAGGACGGCCGTGCTCGACGCGCTCGACCACCAGGAGCTGCCGTTCGAACGGCTCGTCGACGATCTCGAACCCGACCGCGACATGTCGCGCAACCCGCTCTTCCAGGTGATGTTCGGCCTGCACAACGAGGAGTCCGGCGAGGGCGACTACGGCGTGCTGACCGCCGAGACGCTGACGACGCGCAGCGCGGTCGCCAAGTTCGACCTCAACCTGCACTTCGAGGAGACCGCGGCCGGCGGCCTGTCCGGCGTGCTCGACTACGCCACCGCGCTGTTCGACCGCGAGACGGCCGAACGTCTCGTCGTCCACCTGCGCCGCGTCCTGGACGCGGTGGCCGCCGGCCCCGCCCGCCCGATCTCGGCGTTCGCCCTCACCGGCCCGGACGATCCGGTGACGGCCCCCCCGCAGGCTCGGGCGGGGGCGGAGCCGGTCGTCGACCGGGTGGAGCGCCGGGCCCGGTCACACCCCGCCGACGTCGCCCTGACCGCGTGGACCGACGCAGCCCCCGCGGGACCGGGGACCGGGCCCGGGGCGGGCGGCGGCCGGGTCACGCTGACATACGCCGATCTCGACCGGGAGGCCGACCGGCTCGCGTGGCGGCTGCGGGAGGCCGGGGTGGGACCGGAGCAGCGGGTGGCCGTCTGCCTGCCGCGCGGCCCCGGCCTCGTGCCCGCGCACCTGGCCGTCTGGAAGGCGGGCGGCGCCTACGTCCCCCTCGACCCGGCCCACCCGGACGCCCGCCTCCACGACATCCTCTCGGACTCCGGCGCGGCCGTCCTCATCACGGACGCCGGCCTGGCCGGACGGTTCGAGGAGGTGGCCGCGGACCCGGCCGGCGAGCCCGGCGGCGTACGGCTGCTGCTGACCGGCGAGCGGGAGGAAGAGGCGGGAGGGCGGGCGACGGGCCGGACCGGGCCGCCGCCCCGGGACACCGGCCCGGACGGGCTCGCCTACGTGATCTACACGTCGGGATCGACCGGGCGGCCGAAGGGGGTCGCGGTCACGCACCGGAACCTGGCCCGGCTGCTCGCGGCGACCGAGCAGGGCTTCCGGTTCGGCGCGGATGACGTGTGGACGTGCTTCCACTCGGCCGCGTTCGACTTCTCGGTGTGGGAGATCTGGGGCGCGCTGGCGACCGGCGGCCGGGTCGTCATCGTCCCCCACGACGTCTCGCGGTCGCCGGACGAGTTCCTCGACCTGCTGTGCGCCGAACGCGTCACCGTGCTCAACCAGACGCCGTCCGCCTTCTCCGGGCTGGTGGCCGCCGCGGGGCGGGGCGACCCCGGACTGGCCGGGCTCGCGCTCCGCCTCGTCGTCTTCGGCGGCGAACGCCTCGCCACCGCCTCGCTCGCGCCGTGGTTCGACCGGTTCGGCCCGGACGGCCCCGAACTGGTCAACATGTACGGCATCACCGAGACCACCGTCCACGCCACGGCCCACCGCGTCGAAGCGGTCGAGGACGGGGAGGGCAGCCGCATCGGCCGCCCCCTGGACGACCTCAGCGCGGTCGTCTTCGACTGCTACGGCGACCCGGCCCCGCCCGGCGTCGCGGGGGAGATCCGCATCGGCGGCGGGGGCGTCGCCCGCGGTTATCTCGGCCGTCCCGCCCTGACCGCCGAGCGGTTCGTCCCCGACCCGTACGGCCCGCCCGGCTCACGCGCATACCGCTCCGGCGACCGGGCCAGATCCCGCGCCGACGGCACCCTGGAGTTCCTCGGCCGGCTCGACGACCAGATCACCCTGCGCGGCCACCGCATCGAGCCCGGCGAGGTCGAATCCGTCCTGACCCGCCACCCCGCCGTCCGCGAAGCGGCGGTCACCGTCCGCGACGGCCGCCTGGTGGCGTACGTGACCACGGACGGCACCGGCACCGCGCTCGACGCCGCCGGGCTGCGGGCGCACTGCGCCAGGGCTCTGCCCGCGTACATGGTTCCCGGCGTCTGCGTCCGGGTGGACGGGCTGCCCCTCACGCCGAACGGCAAGACGGACCGGCGGGCCCTGCCCGACGCGGACCCCGTGGAGGCGCCGGCCGGGCCTGCGGGCGCCCCCCGGACGCGGACCGAGGCGCTGATGATCGAGTGCTGGTCCCGGGCCCTGGGACGTGCCGGATCCGGCGCGGGCGTCGGCGTCGACGAGGACTTCTTCGAGATGGGGGGAGACTCGTTGCGCGCGGTCGCGCTCGTGGGGGACCTGCGGGCGGCCGGGTTCGACGTGAGCGTGCGGGACCTGTTCGAACGCCGGACGCCGGCCCGGCTGGCGGCGCTCGCCGACGAGCGCCCGGCCGCCGAGCAGGCACCGCCGGTCGCGCCGTTCGCGCTGCTGCCCGCCGACGACGTGGCCAGGCTCCCGGCCGGTACGGCCGACGCCTACCCGCTGTCGCAGATCCAGGCGGGAATGGTCTACCAGACGCTCCTGCATCCGGAACGGGGCTACTACCACGACGTCTTCGCGTTCGTCGTCCGGGACGACCGCCCCTTCGACGAGGACGCCCTGCGCGCGGCCGCCGCGGCGGCCGTCCGGCGGCACGAGAACCTGCGCACCTACGTCGACCTGGCCTCCTACTCGGTCCCGATCCAGATCGTCCGGCACGACGCCGAGCTCCCGATCGAGGTCGAGGACCTCCGGGGACGCACCCCGGAGGAGATCGCGGCGGCGGTCGGCCGCCGGGTGGCCGCCGAACGCGACCGGTTCCTCGACCTGTCCGAGCCTCCGCTGATGCGCCTGCACGTCCAGATCGAGGCGGACGACCGCTGGCGGCTGTGGACGACCCTCCACCACGTCATCGTCGAAGGCTGGAGCCACCACCGGCTCCTGATGGAGCTGGTCGACGACTACCGCGCCGTCGCCCGCGGACTCCGGCCCGCCGCCCCCGCCCCCGCCGCCGTACGGCACGCCGACTTCGTGGCCGCCGAGCTGGCCGCGCTCGACTCGCCGCAGGACCAGGCGTACTGGGCGGACGTACTCGGCCGCTACGAGCGCTGGGCCGTACCGGACGACTGGGGCGACCCCGCCGCGACCGGCGAGATCGACAGGATCCACGTCGACCTCCTCGGCGCGTACGAAGGGCTGCTCCGGCTGGCCTCGGCCGCCGGGGTGCCGCTCAAGAGCGTGCTGCTGGCGGCGCACCTGAAGGTGCTCAGCGCCTTCACCGGGGACGTGGCCTTCCACACCGGGCTGCTGTGCGACGCCCGCCCGGAGGCCGCCGGGGCCGACCGGGTGACCGGGATGTTCCTGAACATGGTGCCGTTCCCGTTCGAGCTGCGTGCGAGCACCTGGCGCGACCTGGTCCGGGAGGTCTTCGCCACCGAGGTCGCGCTGTGGCCGCACCGGCGCTTCCCGCTGCCCGAGATGCGCCGGCGCTGGGGCGGCGGGGCGGACCTGCTGCCCGCGTTCTTCAACTACCTCGACTTCCACGTCGTGGACACCGAGGTCGTGGACCTCATGGAGAGCATCGGCGAGGGGGACAACGAGTTCCCGCTGACGGTCGTCACCCTCGGCGGCACCCTCACCCTGACCACCCACCGCCGCGTCGTCAGCCGGCGCTCCGCCGCCCGCCTGGCCGAGATGTACCGCCTGGTCATCGCCTCCATGGCCGCCGACCCCGCCGGCGACGCCCTCGCCCTGCCCATCGGCGACGCCCTCGCCCTGCCCATCGGCGGCGCCTCACCGCAGCGGCTCCCGGCACCCGAGACGCCGGAGCGGCTCCCGGTGCCCGAGACGATCGCGACCCGGGCCGGGGAGGCGCCGGGCGCCGCGGCCGTGACCGGCGCCGGTCCACCCCTCACCCTCGGAGGGCTCGACCGGCTGGCGCGGCAGGCGGCCGGGCGGCTGGCCGAGGCGGGGGCCGGGCCGGAGCGGGTCGTCGGGGTACGGCTGGCCCGGGGGCCGGAGCTGATCATCACGTTGCTCGGCGTCTGGTACAGCGGCGCCGCCTACCTCCCGCTGGATCCCTCCTGGCCGGATCGCCGGATCACCGGCCTGCTGGCCGACGCCCGCGCCACGATCCTCGTCACCGACGCCCCCGTCCTCCCCGAGATCCCCGGTGCGGCGCCGCCGGACGTCACCGTGATCACCCCGGCCGACTGGACGGACGCGCCCGCCGTCCGGCCCGCTTCGATCGACCCCGACACCCTCGCCTACGTCGTCTTCACCTCGGGATCGACCGGCCGCCCCAAGGGGGTGGAGGTCACCCACCGCAATCTGTCCGGATATCTCCGGCACGCCGCAGGGCGCGGCAGCTCGCCGCTGCTCGCCTCGTCCGCCTACGATCTCGCGGTCACCGCGCTGTTCGCACCGCTGATGACCGGTGGCCGCGTCCACCTGCTGCCCGAGCACGCCGACCCGGCCGACCTCGGCCGGCTGATCGGGGACGGCGGCCCGTACGGCTTCGTCAAGCTGACCCCGTCCCACCTGGACGTGCTCTCCCGCACCTGGCCGCGGGACGCCGCGCCGCCCGCCAGGGACGTGGCGGGAACCTGGATCGTCGGCGGCGAGACCCTGACGACCGCGCTGGCCCGCCGCTGGCTGGCCGTCGCCCCGGGCACGACGGTCGTCAACGAGTACGGCCCCACGGAGGCCACCGTCGCCTGCACGGTCCACCCGGTGGACCCGCAGCGCGACCCGCCGGGGGAGCGGGTGCCGGTCGGCCGGGCGATGCCCGGAGCCGAGGTCCGCGTCCTGGACCGGTGGTTCGAACCGAGGCCGGCCGGCGTGCCCGGCGAGGTCATGATCGCCGGCACCGGCGTGGCCCGCGGCTACCGCGGCCGCCCCGCGCTCACCGCCGAGCGGTTCGTCCCCGACCCCTACGGGCCGCCCGGCTCGCGCATGTACCGCTCCGGCGATCTCGGCCGCGTCCTGGACTCCGGCGACCTCGACCTCCTGGGCCGGGTCGACGACCAGGTCAAGATCCGTGGCCACCGCGTGGAGCCCGGCGAGACCGCCGCCGTCCTGGCCGCCCACCCGACCGTCCTCGACGCCGTGGTGATCCCCTCGGACGGCCGCCTGGTGGCGTACGCCGTACCGGCAGGACAGCCGTTCGCCGAGGACGACCTGCTCGCGTGGCTGCGTGAACGGCTGCCCGCGCCGCTGGTGCCGTGGCGGATCGTGGAGATCGCCGTCGTGCCGGTGACCGCGGGAGGCAAACTCGACCGGGCCGCGCTGCCGCCGCCGGAGCCGCCCGCCCGCACCCGCGAGCCCAGCCCGCCCGCCACCCCGACCGAGATCGGCATCGCCGAGATCTGGCGTTCGGCGTTCGGCCGGGAGGAGATCGACGCCGAGGACGACTTCTTCGACCTGGGCGGCCACTCGCTGCTCATGCTCCGCGTGGTGGGCCTGGCCGCCGAACGCGGCCTCCCGCTGCGCGCCGCCGACATCCTCGAACTCCGCACCGTACGCGCGATCGGCCACCGCATCGACACCGCGGGCACCGATCAGGCGTCACTGTTCTGGCTGCGCGGCGGCACCCGTGAGCCGCTGATCACCGTCCATCCGGCCGGGGGCAGCTCACACTGGTACCTCCCGCTGGCCGAACGGATGGAGACGCCGGTGGCGGCGTTCACCGTACCGGGACTGGAATCGGCGGACGACATCGGGACGCTGGCCGGGCACTACGTCGCTCAGCTGCCCCCGGCGCGGCGCCACCACCTGTTCGCCTGGTCGTCGGGCAGCGTGATCGCGTGGGAGATGGCCGCCCGGCTGACCGCGCTCGGCCGCCCGCCCGCCCGGCTCACACTGGCCGACCCGATGTCCGACATCCCCGGCAGCGACGTCGGTGAGGAGACCTTCGACCTGCTCGAAGCACTGCTGCGCGAGCCGGGAGGGAACCGGCTGGCGCGCGCGATGACCGGCCACCGCGCCCGGCGGCTGCTGTCCGACCTCGGCGTCACGGCCTCCCGGGACGACTTCGCGGCGCTCGGCGCCGAGCTCAGCCTGTGGCGGGCGCTCGACCGGGCGACCGCCGCCTACCGGTTCGCCCCCCTGCCCGTGCCCGTCGTCCTGGTGGCCAGCGACGACTGCGCCGGAGGCCGGCACAGCGTCACCGGCCACCAGCCGTACCCGGTCTACCTCGCCCGCTGGCGGGAGCTGGCGGGCGGCGGGCTCACCGTCAGACGCCTCGGCTGTACCCATCGCGGCGTGTTCAACCCCCCCTACGTCGACACGCTCGCCCGCATCGCCAACGAGGTGATCACCCATGACGTCCACTGACGGTGTCCCGGCGGGTGCCGGGCGGCACCATTCCGGGACCGCCCGGCACCTGCTGACCCTCGCCGATCTCACCGCCGCCGACCTCGACCGCCTCGTGGAGCGCGGCTGCGCCATCGCCGCCGAGGTGAGGGCCGGTGACCCGGCGCTCGCCGGCATCCTGCGCGGCCGGGTCGCGGGTGTCTACTTCACCCGCACCTCGACCCGGACCCGGACGGCGTTCTCCAGCGCCGCCCTCCGGCTCGGCGCCGGCCTGATCGCCTACGGGCCCGGGGACCTGCAGCTGAACACCGGCGAGACGATCGAGGACACCGGCCGCGTGCTCAGCGGCATGCTGGACGTCCTCGTCGTCCGGACGGCCGGGCCCGTCGCCGAGATGGCGGCGCTGGCCGCGCAGCGGCGGATGGCGGTCGTCAACGCGATGAGCGCCGAGGAGCATCCCACCCAGGCCCTCGCCGACCTCACCACCCTGCGCGCCAGGTTCGGCGCGCTCCCGGGCCTGCGCGTCCTGTACGTCGGCGAGGGCAACAACACCGCCACCGCGCTGTCCCTCGCGCTCACCCGCTACCCGGGTACCGAGCTGCACCTGCGCACACCCCCCGGCTACGGTCTGCCGCCCGCCACCGCGCTCAAGGCCAAGGAGTACGGCGCCGCCAGCGGAGCCCTGCTCGTCGAACGGCACGACATGGCCCAGCTCCCGCAGCGGGTCGACGCCGTCTACACCACCCGCTGGCAGACCACCGGGACCACCAAGCCCGACCCCGACTGGCGTGCGGCATTCGCGCCCTTCCAGGTGAACGAGACGCTGATGGACCGCTATCCGGACGCCCTCTTCCTGCACGACCTGCCGGCCCACAGGGGCGAGGAGGTGACCGCCGGGGTGCTGGACGGTCCCCGCAGCGTCGCCTTCGAGCAGGCGGAGAACAAGCTGTACAGCGCCATGGCCGTGCTGGAGCGGGCGGCGGGAGGTGACCGGTGGTGACCGCGGGCGGCGCCGGCCGCCCCGAGGTCCGCCCCGAGGCCCACCTCGAGGCCCACCCCGAGGTCCGCCCCGACGACCGCCCCGACGGCCGTGCCGGTCCCGGCATGGCCGTGCGCGGCGAACGGCTGCTCGCCGACATCGCGCGGCTGGCGGCGATCGGCGCCCGGCCGGACGGCGGCGTCGACCGGGTGGCCGGATCGCCCGCCGACCTGGCCGCCCGCGACTGGCTGGGCGCGCGCATCGCCGGGGCGGGCTGCTTCACCTGGCGCGACACCGTCGGCAACGTCTTCGGTCGGGCCCCCGGCGGCACGGGCCCGTGGCTGCTCGCCGGGTCGCACACCGACACCGTCCCCGGCGGGGGCCGCCTCGACGGCGCGTACGGCGTGCTGGCCGCGCTGGAAGCGCTGCGCACCCTGCGCGAGAACGACCACCCGGCCGCCCGCGCACTGGAGATCGTCAGCTTCTGGGACGAGGAGGGCGCCTCCCCCACCTCCGAGGGGGGACTCGTCGGCTCCACCGCGTTCTGCGCCGGTGACCACATCACCGACGTCGCCGCCTTCCTCGAACCGCACATCGAGCAGGGCCCCCGGATGGAGCAGGCCGGGATCGACCTGGCCGTGGTCGACGGCATCGTCGGCATCGACCGGCACGCCGTCGTCCTCACCGGTGAGACCAACCACGCGGGCACGACTCCGATGGCCCGGCGCGCCGACGCCGCCCGGGCCGCCGCCCGCGTCCTGGTCGCCGTCCGGGACATCGCCGCCGCGACCGATCCCGGCATGGTGGCCAACGTGGGCTGCGTCGACGTGCTGCCCGGCGCCCCGAACGTCGTGCCCGGCGAGGCGCGCCTGGTCGTCGAGTTCCGCGCGGCCACCCGTGCCGCCCTCGACCTGGCCGCCGCACGACTGATCGGGCACGCCGGGGCCGTCGCGCGGGACGAGCGGTGCGCGGCCGCCGTGACGCCGCTGTCGCGCAAGCCGGAGTCCCGGTTCGATCCGGGGCTGTGCGGGCTGCTCGACAGTGCGTGCCGCGGCCTCGGCGTACCGGTGACGAACCTGGTGAGCTTCGCCGGCCACGACGCCGGGGTGCTCAGCAGGCACGTCCCCACCGCCATGCTCTTCGTGCCGAGCACGGGCGGGGTCAGCCACGCCCCGGCCGAGCACACCCCCGACCGCCAGCTCGTCCTGGGGTGCCAGGCGCTGCTCGACACGGTGGTCGCCTGGTGGTACGGCAGAAGCACGCGGCTCGTGACATCCGACCTGGCGAGAGGAGAATGATCGTGACGGCTGTGCGGGTGAGAGGACTGCGCAAACGCTACGGCGGCGTCGTCGCCGTCGACGGCATCGACCTGGACATCCAGCAGGGCGAGGTGTTCGGTCTGCTGGGACCGAACGGCGCCGGCAAGACGACGACCGTGGAGATCCTGGAGGGCTACCGCGCCCGCGACTCGGGCGAGGTCGACGTGCTCGGCATGGACCCCGGGAAGGCGCCCAACTCGTGGCGGGACCGGATCGGCGTCGTGTGGCAGAGCACCGCCGACACCCCCGAGCTGACCGTCGCCGAAATCATCGGGAACTTCGCCCGCTACTACCGGCACCCGCGCGACCCCGGCCGGGTCATGGAGCAGGTCGAGCTGACCGAGCAGGCGGGCAAGCGGGTACACGCCCTGTCCGGCGGCCAGCGGCGCAGGCTCGACGTCGCGCTCGGCATCATCGGAGATCCCGACCTGCTGTTCCTCGACGAGCCGACCACGGGCCTCGACCCCGAGGCCCGGCGCAGGTTCGCCGACCTCATCCGCGGACTCGCCGCCGAGGGGACCACGATCCTGCTCACCAGCCACTACCTGGACGAGGTCGAGACGCTCGCCGGACGGATCGCCGTCATCGCCCGAGGGAAGATCGTCGCTGAGGGCTCGCCCAAGACGCTCGGCGGCCGGGCCACCGCGGTCAGCACCGTCCAGTGGGTGGGCGAGGACGGCCTGCACACGATCGAGACCGACACCCCGGCCAAGGCCGTCGCCGACCTGTACGCGGAGTCGGGGGAGGTCGCCGGGCTCACCGTCACCCGGCCCACCCTCGAAGACGTCTACCTGAAGCTGATCGGAGCCGACGATGAGTGAACGCGTCACCCTGCCCTCCGTGACGGAGGAGCGACCGCCGCGACCCGCGCCCGACCGGTTCGCCCGCGCCGAACCGGGCCGCGCCCTGCGGCTCGGGCTGGTGCGCACCGGTCTGGAGACGCGGATGTTCTTCCGCGAGAAGGACCAGATCGCCTTCGTCTTCTCCATCGCCGTCGTGATGCTGGTCATCCTGGCCTCGATCTTCACCACCCGGTACCGCGGGCTCGACGTGACGGTCTCCCAGGTCTACGCGGCCGGGCTGATCGGCACCGGCATCATGGCCGTCAGCTTCCAGAACCTCGGCATCTCGATCGCCGTCGAGCGTGACCTGGGGGGCCTGCGGCGGCTGGTCGCCACCCCGATGCCGCCGAGCGCGTACTTCATCGGCAAGGTGGGCAGCGTGTTCATCGTGGCCGTCATCCAGATCGCCATCCTGCTCGGCATCGGTGTCGCCTTCTTCGACCTGGAGCTGCCCTCCGCGATCGGCCCGTGGCTGACCTTCGTCTGGGTCTTCGTCCTGGGCCTGGCCTCCATGACGATGCTCGGCATCGCCGCCAGCAGCGTGCCCCGCTCGGCGCGCAGCGCGACCGCCGTCATCACGCTGCCGTTCGTGGTGCTGCAGTTCGTCTCCGGGGCGTTCATCCCGCACACCGACCTGCCCGACTGGCTGCTCAACCTCTCGGCCGTCTTCCCCCTCAAGTGGCTCTGTCAGGGCATGCGCTCGGTCTTCCTCGGCGAGGAGGCCGCCGTCCTGGAGCTCACCGGCGACTACGAACTCGGCAGGGTCGCCCTCGTCCTCGCCGCCTGGACCGTCGGAGGCCTGGTCCTCTGCCTGCTCACCTTCCGCTGGAAGGACAACCGTACGAAGTGATCCACGGCGGTTCGCGGTGGGTGAGCCGGTCCCCCGGGGCCCCCGCCGATCGGCCGCGGCCGGCTCGTCCACGGCCATCCGCGGGAGGGGGCGCCGGTGCGCCTCGTTCGAGGGCCCTCGCGGTGGCTCGCAGACAGATGTTCTGGTACGCATGCGCGTATGGATCTGCTGCGCACTCCCGACGAGCGCTTCGCCGCCCTGCCCGACTTCCCCTACCCGCCGCGCTACGTCGATCTTCCCGACGGCCCGCGTATGGCCTGCGTCGACGAGGGCGAGGGCCCCGTCGTGCTGCTTCTGCACGGTGAGCCGTCGTGGTCGTTCCTGTACCGGCACGTCATCCGGGTGCTGGTGGACGGCGGCTGCCGCGCCGTGGCCCCCGACATGATCGGCTTCGGCCGCTCCGACAAACCGGCCGCGGTCGCCGACCACACCTACGCCCGCCACATCGCCTGGACGGCCGCGTTCGTCGACGCCCTCGGCCTCAAGGACGTCACGCTCGTCGGCCAGGACTGGGGCGGCCTCATCGGCCTGCGCCTGGCCGTGGCCGACCCCGGCCGCTACGCGCGGATCGTGGCCGCCAACACCGGCCTGCCGACCGGTGACTTCCCGATGCCGCAGACCTGGCTGCGTTTCCGCGAGGCCGTGCGCCACGCGGGCGCGACGTTCGACGTGCCGCGCGGCATCCAGGCCGGCTGCACGAGCACGCTGCCACCCGAGGTGCTGGCCGCCTACGACGCGCCCTTCCCCGACGACACCTACAAGGCGGGTCCCCGGGCCATGCCCGGCCTGGTCCCCGCCGAGCCGGACGACGTCGAGGCCCAGCCGAACCGCGAGGCCTGGGAGGCCCTGCGCACCTGGAGCAAGCCCTTCCTGGTCGCCTTCAGCGACCGTGACCCGATCACCGGCCCCATGGCGGGGGTGTTCCAGAGTCTCGTGCCGGGCGCGCAGGGGATCGACCACCCGGTGCTGGAGGGCGCCGGCCACTTCCTGCAGGAGGACGCAGGCGAGCGCCTCGGCCACGAAATCGTGCGCTTCGTCCGGAACTGAGAGCTCGCGGCACTGGACCAACGCGCTCCCGGCACTGCACCAACGCGTTCCCGCCAACCCGCCGCCTCCCGGAACGGCGCCTACGCGGCCCGGCGACTCGTGGCCGGACAGGAACAGCGGAGCGACCCGGCGGGTGGCGCTGCCTGCGGTCATGCGGGGTAGGACAACAGTTGTCAACGGCCGACGGCGGACGCCGGGGCCGACGGGGGCGAGGAACCACATGCCGGACCAGGAGCGGGAAGAATCGCTGGTGACGTTGCTGGAGGACATCACCGCGATCTTCGATATCACCGAGGATCCGCGCTCAGCGGCCCAGGCGATGCTGCACGCGGTGCGGAAGATGATCGGCTGGCCGCTGGGCCATCTGTGGGTACCCGACGGTCCCGAGGGCGCGCTCGTCTCCTCCGGCGTCTGGGCGGGATCCATCGAACACTTCCCGCACCTGCGCGAGGCCACGGCACAGGCCAGCCTGCCGGTGGGAACCGGCGCCGCCGGTCAGGCCGTCGCCGCCGGCAGGCCGCTGTGGTCGCGCGACCTCACCGGCGACCCGCTGTTCGCGCATGTCCATGACGACGCGGCGGTGGAGGCCAGAGCGGCGCTGACGGTGCCGGTGACGACCGGTGACGGCGTGGCCGTGGTGCTGGAGTTCTTCTGTCCCGAGGTGCTCGCCCCGGATGAGCCGCTGCTGCGGATCCTCGCCAGCCTGAGCCGCCAGATGGGCCGGATGGCCGAGCACTGGCTCGCCCGCCAGGAGACACGGACCGTCAGACGCCAGCTGGAGCAGGTGATCGAAACCTCGGTCGAGGCATTCGTCTCCACCGATGCCGATGAACGCATCATCGGCTGGAACGCCGCCGCCGAGCGCATGTTCGGACTGTCGCGCCGGGAGGCCCTCGGCAGGATCATGAGCCATACGATCGTGCCGGTCCGCTATCGGGCCCTCTACCGGCAGGAGCGGGAGAACTTCCTGGCCACCGGCCGATCGTCGACGCTGGGACGCAGACTGCAGGTGGCCGCGATCCGCGCTGACGGCAGCGAGTTCCCGGTCGAGACGGTCATCTGGGCCACCCGGGAAGCCGGGGTCTGGACCTTCAACGCCTTCCTGCACGACATCACCGACCGCCGCCGCGCCGAACAGGCTCTGCGCCAGGCCTACACCCAGGAACAGGCCACCGTGGCGCGCCTGGAGGAGCTGGACCACGCCAAGAGCGTGTTCATCGACACCATCGGCTACGAGCTGAGCACCCCGCTGGCGGGCATCCTCGGCTACCTGGAAATCCTCACCACCACCGACGACGAAGCGCTGCCGGCCGAGCGGCGCGTCCGGATGATGCGGGCCGTGACCGACAACGCCGTGCGGCTGCAGAAACTGATCGAGGACGTCCTCACGGTCAACGCCACCATCGGCAGATCGCGGGAGATCACTCCCGCTCCGACGACGGTGCAGGAGGTCATCGCCGAGGCGGTGCGTAAAGCGGAGTCCGAGACCCGTTCCGGCGAACATCCCGTCCGGGCGCGCGTCGACGCCGGCCTGCCGACCCTGCATGCCGACCACGGCCTGCTGGTGCGCGCGGTGAGCGCGTTGTTGTCCAACGCGGGCAAGTTCTCCGCGACCGGGACCCCGATCACCGTGCACGCCTCGCACTCCGGTGACGCGGTGGCGATCGCCGTCAGCGACTCGGGGATGGGGATCAGCGCCGACGAGCTGCCGCATGTCTTCGACCGTTTCTACCGCACCGCCGCCGCCCGCCAGGCGGCCATCCAGGGCATCGGATTGGGACTGGCCATCGCCAAGGACATCGCCGAGGCCCACGGCGGCACCCTCACCGCCGGCAGCGTCCCGGGAGAGGGCTCGACCTTCACCCTCACTCTTCCCTGCCCGCGATCCGGCACCTGAAGATCGGCGGGCCGCCCCCGGAACCCCGGGTGTCACAGGAAGGCTGCCACCAGGGCGGCGAACTCCTCGCAGGTGACGACCTTCACGCCCAGCTCCTCGGCCTTGGCCTTCTTCGAGCCCGCCTTCTCGCCGGCGACCAGCAGCGCGGTCCTGGCCGAGACGCTGCCCGAGGCCCTGCCGCCGGCGCGTTCGATGAGCTCGTTGACCTGGTTGCGGGACAGCTCCGCCAGCGGGCCGCCCATCGCCCCGGTGGCCACCACGGACATGCCGGCCAGCGGCAGCCCGGCGGCCGGTTCAGCGCCCTGACCGCCCTGGCCGCCCTGGCCGCCCTGGCCGTCCTTGCCGTCGGACGCGGCGGGGGCGGGGGCGGCGCCGGGCTCGGTCATGTTGACGCCCGCGGCGACGAGCTTGTCGATCAGCGGGCGCAGCTCGGCCAGCTCGGCGACCACCACCGGCGCCTTCTCCGGGCCGATGCCCTCGACGGCCTGCAGGTCCTCGGCGGTGGCCGCCAGGATCGCTTCCATCGTGCCGAAGTGGCGGGCGATGCGGCGGCTCATCGACCGGCCGGTGCCGCGCACGCCGAGCGCGCAGAACACCCGGCTGAGCGGCCGGGTCTTGGCGGCCTCGATGGCGGCCAGCAGCTTGCCGGTGCTGACCTCGCCCATGCGCTCCAGGCCGAGGACCCGCTCGCGGGTCAGGAAGAACAGGTCGGTGAAGTCGGCGATGAGGCCGGCCTCCAGCAGCTGGACGATGCGGGATTCGGCCAGGGTCTCGATGTCGAGCTGGTCGCGGCCGGCGGCGTAGACGATGGAGGCCAGCGCGCGGCAGGCCCGCCCCCGCACGCACCGCCAGCGCTCCTGTGCGGTGTCGATGGCGTCACCGCAGTTCGGGCAGACCTCGGGGAAGACGATCGGCTGCTCGCGCCCGGTGCGCAGATGCACGACCGGGGCCTCGATCCGGGGGATGACGTCGCCGGCCTTGTAGACGGTTACCGAGTCGCCCAGCATCAGGCCGCGGCGGGTGATGTCGGCCGGATTGTGGAGTGTGGCGTAGGTGACGACGCTGCCGTCGAGCTCGACCGGTTCCAGTACGGCGCGCGGGGCGATGACGCCGGTCCGGCCCACCGCCCACTCCACGCCGACCAGCTTGGTGATCTTCTCGACGGCCGGGAGTTTGTAGGCGATCGCCCAGCGCGGCGCCCGCGAGCTGAACCCGGCCTGGGCCTGGTCGGTGGCGAGGTCGGCCTTGACGACGATGCCGTCGATGCCGAACGGCAGCCCGGCCCGGGCGGCGGCGATCTGCTCGATGCGGGCCTGGATCTCCTCCACCGCGGTGGCGACGATCCCGGCGACCGGGGTGCCGGCGGTGGTGGCCACGCCCCAGGCGGCGACCTGGTCCATGATCTGGCTGTGCGGCAGGGTGCGCAGCCGGGTCGCGAGCTCGGAGGCGTCGCCGGGAGGCAGCGGCAGCGCGCCGTAGCCGAAGAAGGTCAGCTCGCACACGTACGGCCGGTCCTGGGCCCGCAGGGTGCCGGCGGCGGCGCTGCGGGGGTTGGCGAACGTGGTGCCGTCATGGGCCTGACGCTTGGCGCACGCGGCCTCGAACTGCTCGGCGGTCATCATGACCTCGCCGCGGATCTCCACCGTGACCGGCTCGGCGAGCTTCTCGGGCAGGCCGATGACGGTGCCGATGGCGTGGCTGACGTCCTCGCCGGCGGCGCCGTCGCCTCTCGTGACGAGCTGGACCAGGCGGCCGGCCCGGTAGCGGGCCGAGATGGCCATGCCGTCGAGCTTGGGCTCCACGCTCCACGCGGTGACGCCGCGGCCTATGCGGCGCTCCAGCCCGGCCACCCACCGGGCGAGGTCCTCGGGTGAGAAGACGTTGTCCAGGCTGAGCATCGGCGTGGTGTGCGGGACGTCGCCCTCGACCGCGCCGCCGGCGACCTTGCCCGTGGGGGAGTCCGGCAGCACGTGGCCGGGATGGCCGGCCTCGTAGGCGGCGATGCCGCGCACCAGCCGGTCGTAGGCGTCGTCGTCGAGCCGGGAGGTGCCGTCGCCGTAGTAGGCGGCCGCGGAGTCGACCGCCAGCTGCACGGCTTCGGCGTAGGCGGACCGGTCGGCCAGGACGGTGGGGGAGGGCGCGTCGTTCATGGGGCCATCCTCTCGGGCGGCACCGACATTCTCCGATCGGAAAACACGATGTGAGCTGGGGAGCCGCCGGATCGGGGGTCGGTCGCGGGGCGGGCGAGGCAGCCGGCTCGCGCCCGTCACCGAGGAGGTCACCTCGCGCGATCTTCCCGTCACCGGGGGTTCCCCGCCGCCCGGTCGAGGGCCCGGCGCAGGGCCGTACCGGAGAAGGCGGGCAGCACCGCGGCCAGGTGACCGTCCGGCCGGACCAGGTGCACACTGTCGTCGCGGGCGCGCAGCGCGCGGGTCACCACGCCCGCGGCGTCGATGCCGGACAGGCCGTACACCGTGACGGGAGGCCCGCCCGCGCAGGCCGTCCGGGCCTCCTCGACGCGGTCGGCGCGCGCCGTCAGCACCGTGAACCCGGAACCGAACAGCCGCCGCAGCCGCGTCGCCCGGCCCGCGACGGTCACCGGCCCGTCGGGGCAGATGACCCCGGGCAGCGGCGGGCGCACCGCGCCCGGCTCGGCCGGCACGGAGCCGCCGAAGGTGGTCAGCGGCGAGTCCGTGTACCAGTACGGCTCGGCCAGTTTGCCGGAGTCGATCTCGGCACGGGCGGCGGGGTCGGTCAGGGCGCGGGCGAGGGCCGAGCGCCGCCGCTCCCACCGTTCCTCGTCCTGCGGCACCAGGAACGCCATCGTGTTCCCGGTGATCCTCAGGTTCTCCAGGGCGGCGGCCCGCCGCTCCAGCGCGTAGCTGTCCAGCAGGCCCTCGCCGCCCAGGGCGAGCTTCCAGGCCAGGTTCTCGGCGTCCTGGATGCCGGAGTTCAGGCCGCGGGCGCCGAAGGGCGCGTACAGGTGCGCGGCGTCCCCGGCCAGGAAGACCCGGCCGCGCCGGAAACAGGAGGCGACCCGCTCGTGGAAGCGGTACAGGGACCGCCAGACGATCTCGTACGGCCGCTCGCCGGTGATGCGCCGCACCATGGCGTCGATGTCGGCCGTGGCCGCGTCGAACGCGGGCGGCACCTGCCAGTCGATCCGCCAGACCGAGTCCGGGCACGGGTGGACCAGCACCTGCCGCCCGGGGTTCCACGGCGGGTCGAAGTGGAAGCGGCGCTCGTCGGGGAAGGGCAGGTCGGCCTTGATGTCGCAGATGAGGAACAGGTCGTCGAAGGAGCGGCCGGGAAAGCCGATCCCGGCCAGCCGGCGGACGGCGCTGCGCGCGCCGTCCGCGCCGACCAGGTGGGTGCCCCGCACGCCGCCCGCCGCGCCGGCGTCCACCTCGACCCCGTCGCCGTCCTGCCGGTAGCCGGTGACCGCGTGCCCGGAACGGAGCTCGACCAGCGGCTCGTCCCGTACCCGGGCCAGCAGCAGCTCCTCCACCCGCGCCTGGGAGATGTTGATCCACGGGGGGAAGTGGCTCCCGCCCGGGTCGGGGAAGGTGACGGAGAACAGCTCCCGCTCGCGGTAGTAGGTGCGCCCGGTGGTCCAGGTGACGCCCTCGGCGACCATCTCCTCGGCGCAGCCGACGCGGTCGAGGACGTCCAGCACGTCGCGCTGGAAGCAGATCGCCCTCGACCCCTCCGCGTCCCGGTACGGCCGGGCCTCCAGCACCACGCTCGGCACCCGCCGGCGGGCCAGCAGCAGGGCCAGCGTCAGGCCGACCGGCCCGGCCCCGGCGATCACGACTGGAGCGCGTTCCATACCTCTCGGTCCCTCTCGGCGGTCCAGATCACCGGCCGGTCGACGCCGGACAGCTCGTCCCACAGGCGCGAGACGTTGAACGGCATGCAGTGCTCGAAGATCGGCCAGCGGCCGTAGCGGGGCTCCAGGGCGGCGTGCGCCGCCGCGAACGCCTCCTTGAGCGTGCCGCCGGCGGCGTGGACGCGGCCGACCCGGTCCAGCATGGTGGTCAGGAAATCACGGGTCTGCCCGATGGCGGCCTCCACCGCCTCCCGGCCGCGGGTGACCGCGCCGCGCCCGCCGACGAGTGTCTCGGCACCGAAGGCGGCGACCCGGTCGAGAGTGGTCGTGGCCCAGGGGCGGTGGAAGGCGTCGCCGGTGTACAGCGCGGCCCGGGACTCGACCAGGTCCCCGGCGAACATGATCCTGTGGCGGGGCAGCCAGGCGACGAGGTCGCCCTCGGTGTGGCCCCGCCCGCAGTGGGCCAGGACCAGCTCACCGCGGTCCCCGCCCAGGTCGATGGTGAGCCGGTCGGAGAACGTCACATCCGGCCAGGTCAGGCCGGGGATCGAGGCGGGCTCCCGGAACAGCCGGGGCATGCGGGCCAGCTCGGAGGCCCAGTCCTGCCTGCCGCGCTCGGTGATCAGTTTCCGGGTGCCGTCGTGCGCGACGATCACATCGGCGCCGAAGGCGGAGGCGCCCAGCGTGCGCACCGCGTGGTAGTGCGACAGGACGAGATGGCGGACCGGCTTGTCGGTGTGCTCGCGCAGGCGCTCCAGCCACGCGCGGGCGGCGACCGGGGTGGCGAGGGCCTCGAAGCACACCAGGAAGTCCTCGCCCTCGATCGCGCCGACGTTGGGGTCGCCCTCGGCGGTCAGGGCGTAGACCCCGTCGGCGAGCACCTCCAGGGTCTGCTGCCTGTCGGCCAGGTCGGCGGAGGAGGCGAACGGCTTTTCGGTCATGAACGAGCTGTACACCCCGCCGCGGCCCATGGCCAGGGTGAGGGACCTTCCGGTGGGGCCGGCGGGCGCCCGCCGACCCCACCGCACGGCGGTGTCCCGTCCGCCGGGCCGTACGGCCGGTGGTTCAGCCGCCGGGGCGCACGGCGATGTCGACGACCTGGCGGTTCCCGGGGAACGCGCCGATCTGGACGGCCGCGCCGGTCAGGAGGTCGACGGAGTGGAAGCGGTAGCCGCCGTCGGTCTTCAGCGTGGCGTAGGCGGTGTTGGAGACGGTGACGCCGTCGCGCAGGGTGCTGAAGACGTCGAACCCCGCGCCGCCGGTCGCGTCCACCCCGAGCCTGCCCGTGGGGGCGAGGCTGCCGGCGTTCGCCGGGGACTGGACCGAGACCTGGTCGGCGGTGGTGTCCAGGTCGAACAGCGTGGTCGCGGTGGCCGCGCTGAGGTCGTTGTTGGTGTACCCGGCGCCCGAGACCCCGGTCGCGGTCGCGCCGGTCGTGGCGGGCGGGACCGGCGGGCCGGTGAGGGTGCCGTCGGTCGCCGTGGTCCCCGCGGCGGGCGCGCCCGCCGGGTCGTCGATGTTGTGCCGCAGGTTCTGCCCGGTGTCGCTGATCACCCGGAGGCGGTTGGCCGCGGGGTTGAAGTCGACGCCGAAGACCGTACCGTCGAGCGCCACGGTGAGCTGGGAGACCTTCCTGGCCTTCGCGTCACCGCCGACGGTGTAGACGCCGCCCTTGTCGCCCACGGCGTACAGCTTCCGGTCCTGGACGCGGAAGTCGATGCCGACGACCCCGGTGTCGCCCGCCAGTCCAGTGATCTTTCCCAGCCGCGTCGTCCGGGCGGGGGCGTCGGCCCTGAAGGTGACCAGGGTGCCGTCGCCGGTCAGGCCGACGACCTTGGGTGCCGCGGGCGCCGCAGAGCCCTGCGCGTACGCGGGAGCCGCGGCTCCCACGCACGCGCAGGCCGCCGCGACCGCGAGGGCCAGCTTCTTGCGCATCGTTCGTCTCCTCTGCTCGGGAAGGTGCGTGCCCTCCATTCGCGCGGGTCCGGTGCATGGATGCCTCCGCGGGCGGGGTGGCGGGATCACCGTTGCCGATCCGGACGAGAGACGAGGGGGCAGCCTTCGCCGCGGAGGGCGTCATGACCAGCCGGTCCGCATCAGATCGGCAACGGATGACCGGGGCTATGGACAGCGCGGTTCCCTGGCGGAGATTCTGTCGGCCAATCCCCCCAAGTGGCCCAAGTGGTAAGGATCGCCCGTGGACTCCGCTCTGACCACTGTCTTTCTTCCCTCCGCCCTCGCCGTCATCATGTTCGGGCTCGGCCTGGGGCTGACCGTGGCGGACTTCCGCCGCGTGGTCGTCTATCCCAAGGCCGCCTTCGTCGCCCTGCTCTGCCAGATCGTCGTGCTCCCGCTGATCTGCTTCGGGCTGGTCCTCGCCTTCGGCCTGGCACCCGGTCTCGCCGTCGGCATGATGCTGCTGGCCGCCTCGCCGGGCGGTACCAGCGCCAACCTCTACAGCCACCTGTTCGGCGGGGACGTCGCGCTCAACGTGACGCTGACCGCGATCAACTCCGTCCTCGCCGTCTTCACCCTGCCGCTGGTCACCAACCTGGCCATCGCCCACTTCGCGGGTGGGGACGGCCAGGTCGGCCTGCAGTTCGACAAGACCGCGCAGGTCTTCCTGATCGTGCTGATCCCCGTCGCGGTCGGCATGGCGGTCCGGGCGAGGTTCGTCCGCTTCGCCCAGCGGATGGAGAAGCCCGTCAAGATTCTCTCCGCGGTGATCCTGCTGGCCGTGATCGCCGGGGCGATCGTCAAGGAGGCGGCGAACCTCGGCGGCTACCTCGCCTCGGTCGGCCTGATCACCCTGGTGTTCAGCGTCCTGAGCCTGGCCGTCGGCTACTGGGCGCCGCGTCTGAGCGGGGTGGAGCCCCGCCAGGCCATCGCCTCCTGCATGGAGATCGGCATCCACAACAGCACCCTGGCCATCACCGTGGCGATCAGCCTGCTGGGCAGCACCGAGATCGCCGTCCCGGCGGCCGTCTACGGCGTGCTGATGTTCTTCACCGCGGCCGCCGCCGGGATTCTCCTGCGGCGGAGCGCGGCGCGGAGCGCCACCGTCCCCGCCTGAAACCCGGTCCCCGCCTGGGACACCGCGGGCCGGGCGCGCGCCCGGCCCGGCCCGGCCCGCGGACGTTCAGCGGGCGCGCCGTACGGCCGCCAGCGCCGGGATCACCGAGGCGGCCAGCGTCAGCACCAGGCAGCCTCCGGCCGCGCCGAGCACGACCGGCCACGGGACGATCAGTTCCACGGCCGAGCCGATCCCCGCGGCCAGCGCGGACCGCACGCCCAGCAGCGCGGGCAGCGCGACCGCCGCGCCGAGTGCGGTGCCGAGCGCGGCCACGATGACCGACTCGGCGGCGACCGTCCCGAGCACCTGCCGGGGAGTGGCCCCCGACATCCGCAGCACCCGGAAGTCGGGGGCCCGGTCCACCGTGGACATCATCATCGTGTTCGCGACCGCCAGGCCGGTGTAGCCCACCGCCATGCCGACCAGGATCAGCGTGAAGATCCAGACCAGCCGGTCGTCCTCGTCCCGCTCGGCCCTGGCGTAGGCGTCCGCGGTGAGCACCCGGCCGCCGAGGATCTCGCCGGGCACGGCGGCGCCGGTGAGGATCTCCTCGGTCAGCGCCGAGGGGTCGTGGGACCGTACGGCGTCACGGGGGAGCAGCACGGCGGCCGGGGCGTCGGCGGCGACGGCCGTGACCGGCAGCGTCTCGGTACGGCCGTCCTCGAACGTCAGCGGCAGTCGCGTGCCGGGCCGCCAGCCGTGCCCGTCCGCCAGCCAGCGCGCCACGACCACCCCGTCTCCGCCCGCCCGGTCCGCGAGGGAGCCCTCCACGACCCGCAGCAGGTCCGCCGACCGGGCCAGCGCCTCCGGGGTGACCCCCACGGCCTCCAGCGGCGGCATCCCCTCGGCGTACACCGTGGTGGGCAGCGTCGCGATCCCGTCCACCGCGGCGACGACGGCGTCCGACAGGCCGGGCGTGCCGTCGGGCACGACCACCGCCCGCGCCTGGACCGCCGTGGTCCGGCCCGTCGCGACCGCGCCCGCCATCGTCTGGACCATGCCGGTGACCAGGACGGCGAAGCCCACGGTGACCAGCACCGGCGCGGTCGTGGACGCGGTACGGCGCACCGCCGCCAGCATGCCCTCGCGCACCAGCACGCCGGTCGCCCCCCGGCCGCGGGTCAGCGGCCACGACAGCGCCCGCACGACCGGCGGGACGATCGCCGGGGCCAGCAGGGTCAGCGCCAGGATCAGCGCCATCGCGGCGTACAGCGCGCGGGTGGCGGAGTCCGGCCCGGCCCCGGCCGCGGAGACGGCGAGCCAGGTCCCCGCCGCGGTGAACACCGCCCCGCCGATCCACCGCGGCGGCGTCATCGGCCGCCGGTCCGCGGCCGCCTCGCGCAGCGCCTCCATCGGACGCACCCGCCCGGCCCGCCGGGAGGCCGACCAGACCCCGAGCAGCGCGACCACCAGCCCGGCGCCGAACGCGGCGGCCGGCGGCCACGCTTCGATCCGGACCGAGAAGCCCGGCGGCTCGATCCCCGCCTCCACCAGCAGGCCGCCGAACGCGGGCGCCAGTGCGGCGCCGAGCACCGCCCCGGCCGCGGACGCGGCGGAACCGACCGCCAGCGCCTCGCCGTACACCATCCGCCGCACCTGCCGGGGCGTGGCCCCGACCAGCCGCAGCAGCCCGAACTCGCGCCGCCGCTGGACCACGCCGAACGCGAACGTGGACGCCACCACGAACACCGACACGAATCCGGAGACGGCCGTCATGGCCGCCAGGATCTGCATGCCGATCCACCGGGTCCGCTCGTCGGCCCGCGACTCCAGCGCCGCCCGCGCGTCCCCGGAGAGCACCTCGCCCGCGCCGCCGACGATCGCGCGGGCCGCGCTCTCCACCCGCGCCGGATCCGCGTCCGGCGCGGTCACCAGGCCGATGACCCGTACCCCGCCGGACAACCTGGCCGCCGCCGCGTCGGTCACGTGGAACCCGGGCGCGTCGAGGGTTCCGGTGACGGTGTACGGCACCGGCCCGGCGGCGGTGAGCAGGGTGACCGGGGAGCCGGGGGCGAGCCCGAGCGCCCGGTCCAGCACGACCTCGCCGTCCCGGGCGGGAGCCTTCCCGCTCACCAGCCGGTACGGTGCCAGCGCCGTGCTCGACCAGCCGTACCCCCGCACGTCTCCCGGGACGGGGCGTCCGCCGGCGACGGCCTGGGCGTAGAAGGGGCGGTCGGGGACGACGGCCGTCACACCGGGGATGCCGCGCAGGCGGCCGGCCAGGGCGGCGGCGGTCTCCGGGGACCAGGGGCGGTCCTGCAGGAAGCCCCCTTCGGCCTGCTCGATGACCGGGGTGCGCACCAGCACGGGCGTACCCGCGTACCGGCCGGGGACCTGCGGCGAGGCCGACATCTGGATGAGCGCGGTCATCGAGATGAGCGCCACGCCCAGGCAGAGGGCGACGAACGCCCCGGCGAAGCCGGCCCACCGGCCCCGCACCATCGCCATACCCGTCCTCAGCACGACGCCTCCAGGGCGGCCATCCGCGACGCGATCAGCTCGGGGCTCAGCCCCGGTCCGGCCGGTGCGCGGCCCGCCGCGCCACCGGAGCCGGAGCCACCGGAGCCGGAGCCACCGGAGCCGGCGTGCCCGGGATCAGCGTGCCCGGGATCAGCGTGCCCGGGATCAGCGTGCCCGGGATCAGCGTGCCCGGGATCAGCGTGCCCGGGACCGGTGTCGGCTGCGGTGAACTCGTCCACCACCCGGCCGTCGGCCAGCAGGAGCACCCGGTCGGCGTAGGACGCGGCGACCGGGTCGTGGGTCACCATGACCACCGTCTGACCCCGGCGGCCGGTGAGGTCGCGCAGCAGCCTGAGCACGTCCCGCGAGGTCGCCCGGTCCAGCGCGCCCGTGGGCTCGTCGGCGAAGAGCACCGACGGCCGGGTGACCAGCGCGCGGGCGATCGCCACCCGCTGCTGCTCCCCGCCGGACAGCTCGCCCGGCCGGTGCCGGGCCCGGTCCGCCAGCCCCACCTCGGCCAGCGCCGCCCGCACCTCCACGCCCCGAGGCCGGAGCCCGGCCAGCCGGAGCGGCAGCGCCACGTTCTGCTCGGCGGTCAGGGCCGAGACGAGGTTGAAGGCCTGGAACACGAACCCGATCCGCCTGCGGCGCAGCAGGGTCAGCGCGGTCTCGCCCAGCGGGCCGAGGTCGGTCCCGTCGATGATCACTTTGCCGTCGGTGGGCCGGTCCAGCCCGGCCGCGCAGTGCAGCAGGGTGGACTTGCCGGAGCCGGAGGGGCCCATCACGGCGGTGAAGGTGCCCGCCCGGAAGGAGACGGTCACATCGTCCAGCGCGGTCACCTCGCCGGCCGCGGAGCCGTACACCTTGCGCACGGACCACAGCTGGACGGGCTCGTCCGTCACCGCGCGCGGCGTCGTGGAAGCGGAAGTCGTCATGGGGCAAGCCAACTGCGGGCCGGTCCCGCGGCACATTGGCGGTGGTGCGAGGAACGGGACTACACCTGGCACTACTGCGCCCTCCCACGGGGAGTGGTTACGGTCGGATCATGAATCTCCGGCGAAAGGCTCCGCCGTGACGCTCAGGGCCGGCCGGACCGTGCTGGAGGCGCTCACCCGGCAGCCGCTGGGCTTCCTGCGCTCCTCGTGGCCGTGGCGGTCCCTGGGGTACCTGCTGTCCGGCGCGCTGTTCGGGATCGCCGCGCTCACCCTGATCGAAGTCGCCGTCCTCCTCGGTGCTCCCGTGGCCCTGGCACTCGGCACGCTCACCGTGGCGTGCGGCGGGTTCGTGGTCGGGCGGCTCGAGCGGTGGCGGCTGCGGCTGATCGACTCCGCGCCCGTCCCGGACGCGCACGGCACGCCTCCCGGGCCGGGCCCGCGCGCCTGGCTGCGCACCCGCCTGCGGGAGGAGGCCACCTGGCGGGAGTTCGGGTACACGCTGCTCGCGCTGCTCGTCCTGGGGTGGATCGACCTGACGGTGGTCGGCCTGTCCTTCTGGTTCCCCCTCATGCTCCTGTCGGGGCCGTTCCAGCCGGACGCGTCACTGGGGCTGGGACTGGGCACGGCCGTGGCCGGGGCCGTGCTCCTGCCGATCGCGGCCTACCCCATGGCGGCCTGGGCCGGGACGCGGGCGACGCTGACCCGGGTGATCCTCGCCCCCCGTGACGCCGAGCTGGTCGAGGTCGTCCGCTCCCGGGCCCGCCTGGTGGACGCCTTCGAGCTGGAGCGGCGCCGGATCGAGCGGGACCTGCACGACGGCGCGCAGCAGCGGCTGGTCGCGCTCACGCTGACGCTGGGGATGGCCGGACTGGACCTGGAACCGGGTTCCCCGGCGGCCGTGCGGGTCGCCGAGGCGCACGAGCAGGCGCTGCTCGCCCTGGCCGAGCTGCGCGAGCTGATCCGCGGCGTGCACCCGAAGGTCCTCACCGACCTGGGTCTGCCCGACGCCGCCTCGGACGTGGCCGGGCGCTCGCCCGTCCCGGCCGAGGTCGACATCGTGCTGCCCGGCAGGCTGCCCGCCCCGATCGAGGCCGCGGCCTACTTCGTGATCACCGAGGCGCTCGCCAACGTCGCCAGGCACAGCCGGGCGGGCCGCTGCCGGATCCGGGGCCGCATGGCGGGGGAGACGTTCATGATGGAGATCCGCGACGACGGGATCGGCGGGGCCGATCCGGCCGGGGGGACCGGGCTGGCCGGGCTGGCCGACCGGGTCGCGGCGGTGGGCGGCGGGATCTCGGTGTCCAGTCCGGCCGGGGGGCCGACCGTGGTGCGGGTGGAGATCCCGTGCGGGTGATCCCGGCCGGAGGGCGATTCGTCGATCATGGTTCCGGTGGAGGGCGTAGGGTGATCGTGATCGGGAGAGGTGCGTTGTGCGGGTAGTCATGGCGGAGGACTCCGTACTGCTCCGTGAGGGGCTGGTCGGCCTGCTGGAGCGCTTCGGTCACACCGTGGCCGCCGCCGTGGGCGACGCCCCCGCTCTCGTCGCCGCCGTCGAGGAGCACGCGCCGGACATCGTGGTGACCGACGTGCGGATGCCCCCCGGTTTCACCGACGAGGGCCTGCGCGCCGCCCTCACCCTGCGCCGGGCGCGTCCCGCCCTCCCCGTGCTGGTCCTCAGCCAGTACGTCCAGCAGGCGTATGTCGAGGAGATCATGGGGCCGGGCATCGGCTACCTGCTCAAGGACCGGATCGGCCACGTGACGGAGTTCGCCGACGCGCTGGAGCGGGTGGCGGCCGGAGGCACGGTCGTGGACCCCGAGGTGGTCAAACAGCTCCTCGCCCGGCGCCGGGACCCGCTCCAGCGCCTCACCCCGCGGGAGCGCGAGGTCCTCGCCCTGGTCGCGGAGGGCCGCTCCAACGCGGCGGTCGCCCGCGCGCTCGTGGTGACCGAGGCCGCCGTCGCCAAGCACATCGCCGGCATCCTCACCAAGCTCGACCTGCCCCCGGCCCCGGACGACCACCGCCGGGTCCTGGCCGTCCTGGCCTACCTGAGATCCTGAACCCCGGCCGTCCGTCCTGTCCGCCGCCGGCCGGTTTCCCGGAACCTCACCCGGTCGCGGCCGAACGCCGCCGGAGCACGGCCAGAGCCCATTCGCCCCACCGCTGATTCTCGCGTTCGAAGGCCAGACCGCGCATCAGCGTCAGATAGGGGCCGACGCGCTCGGCGCGCGCCAGGTACTCCTCCTCGCCGCGGCCGTCCAGCAACCGGGCGCGCAGCCGCTCGTATCGGGCGATCTTGGCTTGGGCCCAGGCCATGCGCTCCTCGACGGCGGCTCGCACGGCCTCGACGTCACCGGCGTCAACGGCCTGCACCTTGACCATCAGCTCGTCGCGGATCGCACCCGGCCGCGGCGGCGCGGCGGTGAACTCGTGCAGCACGCGGCGTCCGGTCCCGGTCAGGGAGAAAAGCCGCTTGTCGGGGCGGCGCTCCTGCCGGACGACCCGTGCCCGGACCAGGCCCTCGGCCTGCATTCTGTCCAGCTCCCGGTACAGCTGCTGGGGCGTGGCCATCCAGAAGTTGGCCACCGACGCGTCGAACCCCTTGGCCAGGTCGTATCCGGACGCCTCACCCTCCAGCAGCGCGGCCATCACCGCGTGGCGCAACGACACGCGCCCAAGGTAGCACCGTGCCGGCCGCTGAGCCTGCCGGCGTGATACCGCTCGATCACGGCGGTGCGTGAGCCGACGAGGTCCCGGCACGTCCGCCGCGAGGAGAGATCCCCGTGCGAGCGTCATCCGGTTCGAATCCGGGGGCGGGCCTCGACAGGCAGGGAGCGATGGTGCCGCCAGGCTCGCAGGGCCTCGTGGCGACCGGCGCCGGGGTGGGCCGCGTGCCAGTCGCGAAGGAAGCGGTTGAGCTCGAACTGGGCGCCGATCTGAGAGGGCGGGGCCTGACGCGTCGCGTGCCAGTGCCGTACGGCCTCTCCGAGGGTGCGCCCGGCGCCGGTGGCGATGAACTCGCGCATCGCGGCGTCGAAGTGGAAGGCGGCACCGATCCGCTCCCGGAAGAAGGCGCGCAGCTGCTGGCTGCAGCGCTGTCCGTCGGGAAGCACGGTGTCCGGCGTCAGCGGCTCGGGCAACCGGGCTGCCGGTGGCCTGCGGGCCGCCGGGGGCGGCTGCGGGAGGGGGCGGCCGTCCAGGGCCGCCGCCAGACGGGCCAGCAGGTCGTGCTTGCCGCCGCCGGTGCCGGCGCCGATCCGCCGGGCGAGGGCGACCAGCTCGTCCTTGCGCCAGTACCAGCGCATCAGCTCCTGTCCGGTCAGCTCGGGGGTGAGGGCGGGGCGGAGGTCGGTCATGGGGACGAGAATGGCAGAGGCGCCCGACAATCCCCGGCGCCCCTGCGATCCGGGCGCCCGTCCCGGAAAACAGAGTGCGGGAAAAGAGGGCGGGAAAGAGGCCGGAAAAAGCCGGGAAAAAAGACGGCGGATCGTGCCGGTCCGTTGTCCGATCCGGCGCGTCGGCTCCGACGTCCCAGGCAGATCCGGTCTTCAGAAAGGACTGCGCACCATGGGCAAGGTGATCGCGAGCGCGACGGTGTCGCTGGACGGGTTCATCGCCGACGAGTCCGGCCAGGTGGGCCCGCTCTTCGACTGGTACGGCAACGGGGACGTCCCCTTCAACGGCGGCGACCCGGAGCGGGTCTTCCACGTGTCGGCCGCCAGCGCCGCCTACATGGAGCGGACCTGGCCGCGGATCGGAGCGGCCGTGATCGGTCGCCGGCTGTTCGACCTCACCAACGGCTGGAACGGCCGCCCCGCAGCCGGTGACGCCGTCTTCGTGGTGACCCACGAACCGCCGGCGGACTGGCCGTTCCCCGAGGCGCCGTTCACGTTCGTCACCGACGGTCTGGCGAGCGCGATCGCCCAGGCCAAGACCGCCGCCGGGGACAAGGACGTGTCGCTGACCGGCGGCGACCTGCTCGGCCAGGCCCTGGCCGCCGGCCTGGTGGACGAACTCCAGGTCGACCTGGTCCCGGTGGTCTTCGGCAAGGGCGTACGGTTCTTCGGCGCCTACGACGGCCCGCTGGTGCTCCTCGGCGACCCGGAGATCGTCCAAGGCGACCGCGTCACTCACCTCCGGTACGACGTGCGCCGGTAGCGCGCGGCTCGGCTCGCACGCGGGCGCTCCTGCCCGCCCTCCAGCGTGGTCGGCGGTGCGACGGGACGGCTGCCGATGCCTGGACAACGCCTCCCGGCGGAACTACTGTCAGCCGTGAATAGTAAACAAATTGACTAGGGGTGGGCATGCATCCGTTCCGCCAGGCCGTCGAGGCACGCGACGCCGCGGCCGTGGAAGCGCTTCTCGCCGACGACGTCGTGTTCATCAGTCCGGTCGCCTACAAGCCGTATCCCGGCAAGGCCATCACGGCGGCGATCCTGCGCGGCGTCATGAGAGTCTTCGAGGACTTCCACTACGTCCGGGAGATCGCCGACGCCGGCGGCCGTGACCACGTGCTCATGTTCCGGGCGACGGTGAACGGCAGGCAGGTCCACGGTTCCGATTTCCTGCACTTCGACGACGACGGCCTCATCGGCGAGCTCACCGTCATGGTCCGGCCGCTGTCGGGAGCGAACGCGCTGGCCGAGGCGATGGGCGCCCAGTTCGAACGGATCCGGCGCGAGGCGATGGGGGAGGTCGCGCCGCCGGCGGTGTGACCTCCGCCGGCCCACCGTCGCGGACCGCGGTGTCAGGGCGGGAACGGCTGCCGGCCGACGTCGCTCACCGCCGGGTACGGGCCCCGCGACGTGCCGGTCGGCCGGCGCTCAGATGCCGAACGCCGCCAGGGTCGCCCACGCCGAGCCCGCGCCGCTGACCACCCCGGCGGCGACCTGGGCCCAGGTGTGGTGCTCGAGCCGTACCCGGGCCCAGCAGATCAGCGCCACGAGCAGCGCGCCCGCCGTCAGGGTCGGTACGGCCGGCAGCACGTGGGCCAGGAGCACCACCGTGCCCGCCGACACGGCCGCGTGGAAGGAGATCTTCCACCGCAGGGTGATCGGGACCGTCAGGGCGAGCGCGGCCAGCATGGCGGTCACCGTGGCCACCAGGAGCCGGGGCGCGTCCAGGACGGCCAGCAGCACCAGCGCCGCGATCACCGCGACCATCGCCACCAGCAGCGGCCTGGTCCGGCTCGCGCGGTCCACCAGGTGGTGGGAGTCCAGCCGCCCGGCGCGGACCCCGGCCATGATCACTCCGGCCGGGACCCCGCCGCACAGCGCCGAGGCCATCAGCCCCCAGCCGGCGCCCGGCCAGCCGCCGGTCATCAGCCCGATGACCGGCGGCAGCCCGATGACCAGCGCCTGCGGGGCGAACAGCCCGGTCACCCAGCGCGCGACCCGGGTGCCCGCGCTGGAGTCGCCGGAGTCGATCGGCGCGTCCGCCGGGGAGCCCGGCACCGCCTCCTGCTCGGCCATCCCGTCAGTCGTTGGCGTGCAGGATGCTGTTGAGCTCCACGCCGGTGCCCTCGCGGGGGATGACCTCGATCGCGCCGGTGGTGGAGTTGCGGCGGAACAGCAGGCCGGAGGCGCCGGAGAGGGTGGCGGCCTTGACGACCCGGCCGTCGGGGAGGGTGACCCTGGTCCCGGCGGTGACGTAGAGACCGGCCTCCACCACGACGTCGTCGCCCAGGGAGATGCCGATGCCGCCGTTGGCGCCGATCAGGCAGCGCTGCCCGACGGAGATGACCTGCTTGCCGCCGCCCGACAGGGTGCCCATGATCGAGGCGCCGCCGCCGACGTCGGAGCCGTCGCCCACGACGACGCCCGCCGAGATGCGGCCCTCGATCATGGACGCGCCGAGCGTGCCGGCGTTGAAGTTGACGAAGCCCTCGTGCATCACCGTCGTGCCGGAGGCCAGGTGCGCGCCGAGGCGGACGCGGTCGGCGTCGGCGATGCGCACACCGGACGGCACCACGTAGTCGATCATCCGGGGGAACTTGTCGACGCCGTAGACGGTCACCTGACCGCGGGCGCGCAGGCGCAGCCGGGTCTCCTCGAAACCCTCGACCGGGCACGGGCCGTGGTTGGTCCACACGACGTTGCTCAGCAGGCCGAACAGGCCGTCCAGGTTCTGCCCGTGCGGCGCGACGAGGCGGGCGGAGAGCAGGTGGAGACGGAGGTAGGCGTCGTGCGCGTCGGCGGGCGGCTCCGACAGCTTGGCGATCCCGGTCTCCACGGCGACCACCTCCACGCCCCGGGCCTCGTCCGGGCCGAGCAGCGCGGCGGCGGCGGAGCCGAGGGCGGCCTCGGCCTCCTGCGCGGTCAGCCGCCGGGTGCCGGCCGCGGAGGGCTCGCCCAGGCGGGGGGCGGGGAACCAGGTGTCGAGAACGGTCCCGTCAGAGGTGATGGTGGCGATGCCGACGCCGTACGCGCCGGAAATCTGAGCTGCTTCGTTCACAACAACAAAGACTAGTGATGCCACTGAGATCGTCCGGCCGGTGGTACCTGAGATTCCGTACGGCGGACACCGGTAGCATCGGTTCCCTGACCACTCGAAGAAACTCGCCAAGCTCGATGAGTTCGATGAAGGAGCAACCGTGTCTGCCGTGCCAGGACTTCGTATCACCCTCGCCGGAGCCGAGCGTGTGGTGGCGGGGGGCACGACGTACGGCGAGGTCCTCGGCGCCGACGGCCGCTCCGTGGTCGCCGCCCGGGCCGGCGGCGAGCTGAAGGATCTCGCGGCTCCCGTGTCCGACGGCGACGTGATCGAGCCGGTCGAGGCCGGCAGCGCCGACGGCCGGGCCATCATCCGCCACTCCACCGCGCACGTCATGGCCCAGGCCGTCCAGGAGATCTTCCCGGAGGCGAAGCTGGGCATCGGCCCGCCCGTGGAGAACGGCTTCTACTACGACTTCGACGTCGCCGCCCCGTTCACTCCCGACGACCTCAAGCGCATCGAGAAGCGCATGCGCGAGATCGTCAAGCAGGGGCAGCTGTTCTCCCGCCGTCCGGTCTCCGACGAGGCGGCCCGCGAGGAGCTCGCCGCCGAGCCGTACAAGCTGGAGCTGATCGGCCTCAAGGGCGGCGCGGCCGACGAGGAGAGCGTCGAGGTGGGCGCCGGTCAGCTGACCATCTACGACAACCTCGACGCCAAGACCGGCGAGCTGTGCTGGAAGGACCTGTGCCGCGGCCCGCACGTGCCGAGCACCCGGTCCATCCCGGCGTTCAAGCTGATGCGCTCCGGCGGCGCCTACTGGCGGGGCAGCGAGAAGAACCCGCAGCTGCAGCGGATCTACGGCACCGCCTGGGAGTCGCGCGAGCGGCAGGACGAGTACCTGCACCTGCTGGAGGAGGCCGAGAAGCGCGACCACCGCAAGCTGGGCGCCGAGCTCGACCTGTTCTCCTTCCCCGACGAGCTGGGCTCGGGCCTGCCGGTCTTCCACCCCAAGGGCGGGGTGATCCGCAAGCTCATGGAGGACTACTCGCGGCGCCGGCACGAGGAGGCGGGCTACTCCTTCGTCAACACCCCGCACATCACCAAGGACAACCTGTACAAGGTCTCCGGCCACCTCGACTGGTACGCCGACGGCATGTTCCCGCCCATGGAGCTGGAAGGCGCCAAGTACTACCTCAAGCCCATGAACTGCCCGATGCACAACCTGATCTTCAGGGCGCGCGGGCGGTCCTACCGCGAGCTGCCGCTGCGGATGTTCGAGTTCGGCACGGTCTACCGCTACGAGAAGTCCGGCGTGATCCACGGCCTGACCCGGGTGCGCGGCCTGACCCAGGACGACGCGCACATCTACTGCACCCGCGAGCAGATGCGCGACGAGCTGGCCTCGCTGCTGCGCTTCGTGCTCGACCTGCTGCGCGACTACGGCCTGAGCGACTTCTACCTGGAGCTGTCCACCAAGGACCCGGTCAAGTTCGTCGGCAGCGACGAGGACTGGGAGGAGGCCACCCAGACGCTGCGCGAGGTCGCCGAGTCGGAGAACCTGGAGCTCGTCCTCGACCCCGGCGGCGCGGCGTTCTACGGGCCGAAGATCTCGGTGCAGGCGCGTGACGCGATCGGCCGCTCCTGGCAGATGTCCACGATCCAGCTGGACTTCAACCTGCCGCAGCGCTTCGAGCTGGAGTACCAGTCGGCCGACGGCTCACGCCAGCGGCCCGTCATGATCCACCGCGCGCTGTTCGGCTCGATCGAGCGCTTCTTCGGCGTGCTGGTCGAGCACTACGCGGGCGCCTTCCCTCCGTGGCTCGCCCCGGTGCAGGCCGTCTGCATCCCGATCGCCGAGGCCCACGTGCCGTACCTGCAGGACGTGGCCAAGAAGGCCCGCGAGCGGGGCGTCCGGATCGAGGTGGACGCCTCCGACGACCGGATGCAGAAGAAGATCCGCAACGCGCAGAAGGCCAAGGTGCCGTTCATGCTGCTGGCGGGCGACGAGGACATCGCAGGCGGTGCGATCTCCTTCCGCTTCCGCAACGGTGAGCAGAAGAACGGCGTCCCGGTGGACCAGGCGCTCAACGAGATCGTCGACGCGATCGAGCGCCGCCTCCAGGTCTGAGCGCCGCCTCCAGGCCTGGGCGCCGCGCTTCGAGTGCCGTGATCGGGCGGTCGGGTACGGGGACCCGACCGCCTCCGGTGCGGCGTTCAAGCACGCCCGGGGCGTCAGCCCCTCGGCCCGGAGACGGTCCGGCGGCGCGTGGGGCCGATTTCGCCTAGTCGTGCCGGGGGATGCCGGAGACCTCGTGGTCGGCGTGGAAGAGGGCTTCCTTGATGAGCGCGCGGACGTGCGCGTCCCGGGCCCGGTACACCACGCGACGTCCCTGCCTGCGCGTCTCCACCAGGCCCCCGTGGCGCAGTCTGGCCAGGTGCTGGGAGACCGACGGCCGGGCGACGCCGATCGCCTCGGCCAGCGAGGACACGTCGTACTCCCCCGAGGAGAGCAGCCACATCAGCCGCAGCCGGGTGCCGTCGCTGAGCATGCGGAACGCTTCGACGGCCGTCTCCACCTGAGCGTCAGTGGGTTGCTCCTGCACACTGTTGGCACCTGATTCGTTGTCGCGTGCGTACATGACTACATATACTCGCCTGCCTCGGTATCCTCGGCAACCGGGAGGCGGGCATGCCGGATCGGCGCGATCATGGGCAGGGTCATGGGCACGGGCGCGATCACGGTCACGGGCGCGGACATGGTCACGGGCAGGGTCACGGTCACGGGCAGGGTCACGGGCACGGGCATGGAGGCGGGCGCGATCGTCGCGTCAGGTGGTTGCCGGCCGGCATCAGACACGTGTTCACCCCGCACGACCATGACAGCGCCGCCAGGACGGACACGGCGCTGGAGGCCAGCGGCCGGGGCATGCGGGTCCTGGGCGTCTCGTTCGCCGTCCTCGTCCTCACCGCCGTCGTCCAGTCGGTCGTCGTCGCCTTCTCGGGCTCGGTGGCGCTGCTGGGCGACACGCTGCACAACTTCGCCGACGCGCTGACGGCGGTCCCGCTGGCCATCGCCTTCTCGGTGGGCAGGCGGGCGGCCACCCGCCGCTTCACCTACGGCTACGGCCGGGCGGAGGACCTCGCCGGAATCGTCATCGTGCTGCTCATCGCGGCCTCGGCCGCGCTGGCGGGCTATGAGGCCGTCACCCGCCTGATCGAGCCCCGGGACGTGCGCGCGCTGGGCTGGGTGGCCGCGGCCGGGTTCGTCGGGTTCCTCGGCAACGAGCTGGTCGCCCGTTACCGGATCAAGGCGGGCCGGGAGATCGGCTCGGCCGCCCTGGTCGCCGACGGCCTGCACGCCCGCACCGACGGGTTCACCTCGCTGGCGGTCCTCCTCGGCGCGGGCGGTGCGGCGCTGGGCTTCCCGGTCGCCGACCCGATCGTCGGGCTGCTGATCACCGTGGCCATCTGCTTCATGCTGCGGGAGGCCGCCCGTGAGATCTACCACCGGCTGATGGACGCCGTGGACCCGGACCTGGTCGACGAGGCGGAACGGATCCTCTCCGCGGTGCCCGGCGTCAGGCGTGTCGGGTCGGTACGGCTGCGCTGGATCGGACATGAGCTGCGCGCCGAGGTCGACATCCAGGTCGGCCACGAGCTCCCGCTGGTCGAGGCGCACGCCGTGGCGGTGGCGGCCGAGCACCGGCTCATCCACGACCTGCCCCGCCTGAGCGCCGCCACCGTGCACGCCGATCCCGACGGCCCCGACGGGACGGACCACCACGCGTCCCTGACCGCGCACCGGCGGCCCGGCCTCGCCGCCCGCTCCGAGGTCCCGGCGCTCCTCTCCGGCGAATCCCGCCGCCCGCCCGGCGGGGTTCCCACGACACGCCGGGAGCCGTACGGCCCCCCTCCCGCCGGTCGGATTCGCCGACCGTCCCGACCCTCCCCGCCCGGTGGCTGACACGATGTGTGATGGAGCCGTCACTGGTCGTTGACAGGTGGAATGCCCCGTCGCAGAGTGGACGGGTGTCTCGCCTCGTTCTTGATGACTTTGCCGATCTATCCGCCTGGCGGGGTTTTGCCCCTGATGGAGCCCCGTCTACGGAAATCTCCGTCACGCCGGGCCCGGCCGGTCCGCACGGCCGGAGCGCCGTGATCGCGGCGTCGGCCGCCGGTCACTTCGTGGAACGTTCCATAACCTCGGCTGATCTGCGGAGCTTCGACGACATCGAGTTCTGGACCGAGGGGGACCGGCCCGCAGACGGGACGGCTGGGCGGCCGTTCTTCTGCGAGGTGCGGCTGGGCTCGGAGGCGGCGCCGATCGGCTCCGCGGCCAACCGCTGGCACCGATACGTCCCGCTGCTCGGGCCGGGCCCGCCCCAGCGGGTGCCGTTCGCCCTGGACGATCTGCCCGGCCCGGTCCGCTCCGCCTGCTCGGAGATCCGGATCACCTTCCTGGACGCTCCCGCCCGGGTCCGGTTCACGCCTCCGGCCGCGGTCCGGCCCCAGCTGCTGGCCGACACCGACGCGGCGCTGACCGGCCGGCTGGACAACCGGCTGAGCCTGCGCGGCACGCCGGTCCGGGCGCTCCTGCAGGCCGATCCGGACCAGCCCAGGCCGTACCTCCTGCTCGTCAACCACTCGATCGAGCACGCTCTCACGCGCGTCTCGGCGGGGGAGATCAGGACCGACTTCACCGAGGGCGGTTTCGCGATCCGGTCGGCGGGCGTGCCGTACGACCTCGGCTACCGGATCGAGGCGGTGGCCGATCGCAGAGAGGACATCGCGGTGCTGCTGGAGTTCGTGCTGGCGGAGCTCGGCCCCGGCGCGACGCTGGAGGTCGGCGGCACGGAACTGCCGGTCGAGTGGCCCGCCCCGTGGGAGCGGCTCGCGGACGGGGCGGGCGGAGACCTCCACGAGCAGCAGACGTCCCTGCGTATCTCGATCCCGGTCGTGACGCGCCCGAGGGCCGTGCCGCGCCGGGCCGTCCCCCCGCACCACAGCATCCAGGTGGAGGTGGCGCACCATGCCGACACGTGAGCCGACACGTGAGCCGACACACGAGCAGCCGTGTGAGCCGACATGCGACAGCGGGGCGGGAGCGGCCTCCGGCCGGGCGCGGCGCCGTACCGGCTCCGGAAAGGGAGACTGAACGTGGCATTCGACATCGGGCTCAACGTCGTCGAGGTCGACGGCAGCGCGTCCCCGGCCATCACCGGCGCCGCCACGTCGGTGGCGGCCTTCAACGTGGCGACCCAGCGCGGGCCGGTGAACCGGCCGGTACGGGTCACCTCCTTCGCCCAGTTCGCGGAGGTGTTCGGCGGGGCGGACAGCGATACCCTCGGAGCCTTCCTGGTCCGCGGCTTCTTCGACAACGGCGGCCGGCGCGCGTGGGTCAACCGGGTCTCCGGGGCGAACCCCGCGGCGGCCGCCTGCCAGTTCGCGGCCGGTCAGCGGCAGACCCTCAAACTGGAGGCGGGCTACCGCGGGCAGCGGGATCCTGGGGCGTGGGCCAACCGCATCGCCGTCGGCATCGCGCCGTCGTTCAGCACCAGGCTCAAGGGGCAGACGCTGAACGACACCAACGGTGACTTCGCCGGTCTGGCGGGGCTGGCCAAGGGGGACACGGTCGTCCTCACCGACGGGGCGAAGTCCGCGACCGTGACGATCGCCGATCTGGACCCGGCCACCGGGAAGGCCACCTGGAAACCGGCGGTCGCCGACATCGCCCAGTACGACAAGGCGAAGACCCGGATCGACTCCACCGACTTCGACCTCTCCCTCACCGGCCGGGACGGGCAGCCGCTGGAGTCGTTCGAGCGCCTGACGCTGGACCGCTCCTCGCCCCGGTACGCGGTGCCGGTCCTCAACGACGTGGCGCGCGGCTCCCGGTACGTGATGGTCACCGACTCGCGGGCGGCGGGCGAGACCGCGGCGGAACCGCCGGGCGCCGCCGCCGATCCCACCCTGCAGGGAGGCGTCAGCCGGGCCGCCCAGGCGGCCGACTACCAGGGAGAAGCGGCCCAGCACACCGGCTTCCACGCCTTCGACGCCTTCGACGTGCAACTGGTGGGCTGCGACAACAGCGACGTCACCGTGATCAGGAAGGGGCTGGACTACTGCGAGCGGCGCGGCGACTGCATGTTCGTCGGCGCGGTGCCGCAGGGCAGCACGGTGAGCAGGGCGATCGAGTTCGGCGCGGGGCTCCAGGGGCGCAAGGTGTACGGCGCGCTCTACGGGCCGTGGATCCGGGTGAGCGACCCGCTGTCCAAGGCCCCGACCCCGCTGCGCCTGGTCCCGCCGACCGGGCACGTGATGGGCGTCTACGCCCGCATCGAGACGGACCGCGGCATCCACAAGGCCCCGGCCGGCGACGAGGCCCGCCTGCTCGGCGCGCTCGACGTGGAGTTCCCGCTGAGCGACGCCGACCACAACGACCTGGTCAAGCAGGGCGGCGTCAACGGGATCCGGGCGATCCGCGGCGCCGGGATCGTCGTCGACGCCTCCCGCACGCTGTCCACCGACACCCGCTGGCTGTACGTCAACGTGCGGCTGCTGTTCAACTACGTCAAGAGCAGCCTGCGGCAGGGCCTGCGCTGGGTCCGGCAGGAGCCCAACCGGGACACGCTCTGGGACATGGTGAAGTTCGGCACCGTGCGGCCGTTCCTGATGGGCCTGTGGCGGCAGGGCGCGTTCGGGACGGGGGAGCCGGACGACGTGTTCACGATCGTCTGCGACGCCTCCAACAACCCGCCGGACCAGGTGGACAAGGGCAACTTCACCGTGGAGGTGTACTTCTACCCCTCCAAACCGGCCGAGACCATCGTGATCGTCGTGGGTCAGCAGCCCTCCGGCGGCAGCGCTTCAGAAGGGTAGGGGGACCCATGCCCCAGGTGGGGGATTTCTGGGAGGCCTACAGGGCCAGCGAGTTCGTGCTCATCATCGGGGACCAGGTGAGCCCCGGGGTCACGAAGGTGAGCGGGCTGAGCGAGGGCGAGATCGACACGATCGAGCAGCCCGACGGCGGCACCAACCACGTCTACAAGATCGCCGCCACGAAGATCAAATATGAGCCGCTGACGATCGAGCGGAACGTGGACGGCAGCCCGGAGGACCGGCGGTTCCGGCAGTGGTTCCAGGAGATCTTCAAACTCGCCGCCACCGTGCAGGGCGGCTCGGCGATCCGCAAGAGCGGGCTGATCGAGAAGCGGCACAACGGCGAGAAGGTCATGACCTTCGCGTTCTACAACGCGTGGATCAAGTCCTCCAAGTTCACCGATCTGGAGGCCGGTTCCACGGGACTGTTCAAGCAGACCATCGTCCTGGAGCACGAAGGGCTGGAGCGTGTCGACTAGACGCGAGTTCGAACTGACCCTGCCGGTCGGCTACGTCGACGGGGAGGGGACGGTCCACCGCGAGGTGGTGCTGCGCAAGATGACCGGCCGGGAGGAGGCGATCCTCGCCGACCGCAGGTACCAGCGCAACGGCGGCAAGCTGGTCACCGAACTGCTGCACAGCTGCGTGCTCCGGCTCGGGGACCTGGAGCGCGACGGGCGCGGGCCGTTCACCGGGATGACCTCGGTGGACCGCAACTTCCTGCTGCTCAAGCTCCGCTCCATCACCTTCGGCCCGGCGCTGGAGGCCGGATACACCTGCCCCGGCTGCGGCCAGGCGGTCACCCGCACCGAGGACCTGGACGAGCTGCCGGTCCGCTCCGCCCCCGAGGGCGCGCCCGAGGTCACGGTGGAGCTGGAGGACGGCTACGTGGACAAGGAGGGACAGCTGCACACGGCGCTGACGCTGCGGCTGCCCACCGGGGCCGACGAGGAGGCGGTCGCCCCGCAACTGCGGGAGAACCCCTCGCTCGGCAAGAACGCGCTGCTGGCCAGGTGCATCAAGAGCCTGGGAGACGTGCCGCGGCACCGGCTGGAGGCGCTCGGATCGCGCATCCTCGCGGATCTGACCATGACCGACCGGCGCCTGATCGACCGCGCGATGGCGCAGGCCGCCCCCGGGGTCGACCTGGTCCGCGAGATCGAGTGCACGGCCTGCGGCAAGACGTTCTCCGCCACGATCGACCTGTCCAATTTTTTAGCGACGGCGTAGACCTCGACGGGCTCCGCCGGGAGATCTTCTTCCTCGCCTACCACCTGCACTGGTCGTGGGGCGAGCTGATGGACCTGGACGTCGCGGAGCGGCGGGTCTACGTGAACCTTCTGATCGAGCAGATCGAGCGTGAGAACAGCCGGATGGAAGAGACGAGGTGAGATGCGCATGCCGCTGGCGCTGCTCCTGCAGGCCCGTCTGGGCGTGGTCGTCCGCGGCGTGCGGGCCCTGCCCGCCTGGGCGCGCGCCTTCGACACGCTCGCCCTCGTCTGGCACCGCCGGCGCAGCGAGTGGCTGGTCCGCTGGTTCGGCGTGGGCCTGCCGGTCGAGGGGGCGGCGCTGCGGGCCGTACCGGTGAACCGGGCAGAGCTGGGGGCGGCGCTCCGGACCGCCGGGGGCCGGGAGGCCGGCGGGGGACCGAACCTGTACGAACCCCTGGCGGGCCTGACCGGGACGCTGACCGGCCTCCTCGCCGCCCCGACGACCGGGCTCGCCCTCGCCCTGCTGGTCAACCGGCTCATCCCGGAGTGGTGGGCGCAGCTCGCGAGCGGCCTGACGTGGATCACCCTGGGCCTGCCCGTGACGCTGTCGCTCGGGGTGATCGGCGGCGGCGGGCTGCTCGCGCTCCTGTTCCTGCCGGTGCCGCTGCTCGGCTCCGCCAGGCCCGTGCACCTGCTGCTCGGGGAGATCCCCCTGCTGTACGGTGCGCTCCGGCGCCTGTGGGAGCAGGTGAGCGGGCCTCGCGAGCGGGTCCGGCACCCGCTGCTCAAGGCCGGGCTGGAGCTGGCCGACCGGGTGGTGACGCTGGCGGCGCAGGTGTTCGGGTTGCTGGCGGTGCTGGTCGCCCGGATCCTGCCGCTGGCCGCGCTCCAGCGCGCGGGCGCCGTCGCCGTCGCCGGGATCGCCGGCGCCCTGGGCGGGGCCATCACCGATGCCGCGCTGTCGGCCCTGACCTACCTGAACGACCTCACCGGCTTGGCCACCGGTCTCGCCCGCCGGGTGCTGCGGGGGTTCTCCCGGCTCCTGGCCGGCCTGGGCGGGCGGCTGTCGCGGGCGGCCGGGACACTCGGCCTCGGCTCGCTGTCCGAGCGCGGCACGGAACTGGTCACCGGCTGGTGGAAGCAGGCGGAGCCACGGGTCGAGGAGCTCACCGTGGAGCACCCCACGGTGCGGTGGCTGCGCTCCTTCGCCGCCGCCCTCGGCGCGGCGCTCAGCTTCCTGCCGCGCGCGTTCGCGTCGCCGCCGTCCGGCCCGGCCGGGCCCTCACCGTGGGCCGGTCTGCTCGCGGCCGCGTGGACGGCCTTCAAACTCGTGCATCCGCCCCCCGCCCACGCGCCCGTCCCGCCGGGACTCCCGCCGGGACTCCCGCCGTTCCCGCAGCTGGTGCCGCTGTCCGCGATCGACCGGACGGCCGGGCGCATCGCCATGCCGGAGGTCCTCGGCACCGGGCGGGCCGCCGCGGTCCGCCGGGCCGGGCGGGTGCCGAGCCTGCTCGAATGGGGCGCCCTGGAACGCGACGCCGCGGGCAAGGGCACGGGCACCGGTCCGGAGCCGTCGCGGGAGCGCCTGCTGGAGACGGCGGTCTACCTCAGTCTCGCCGAGCGGATCGTCTCCCCGGCGGCGGCCGGGTACGTGCGCCGCCTGGAGGGGGTGCTCTCCGAGCTGGACCGGAGGATCCGGCCCGCCCTCCCCGTCAGGACACCGCCGGAGCCGGTCCGGCTGCGGCCGAGGATCGGCACGCTGCGCCTGCGCGGGACGGACCGTGAGGCCCTCGGCGGATGGGTCCCGCTGCTCCGCCGGGAGCTGTCGGCCGCCCCCTACCCGGTGCCGGGGGGCTGAGCCGTGCCGATCGACTTCGCCGCCGTCGCCACCCGGTACGACCCGCTGCTGACCGCGCAGACCCGGGCGATGATCCCGGTCCTGCTCCGGCTGGCCGAGACGGTCAGGCGGCTCGCCGTGCTGAGCGAACGGGCCGGGACGGCCACCCGCGCCTATCCGGTCCTGCGCTACGAGGCGGGAGCGGTCGCCGTCCATCTCGCAGGAGGTCCCCTGGACGCGACCGGGCCTCTCCCCGGACCGCCGTCCGCGGACCCGCTCGCCCAGATCCCGGCGATGGTCGCCCAGGAGCGGGTCATCCCCGGCGCGGTCGCCCTCCTGCTGGAGGTCGTGGCGCCGGTGGCCGACTCCCTCGACCGGTTCGCGGACGCCTCGCCCGCCGTGTTCGGCGACCGGCGCCTGGCGGACGTCTTCGGGCTGGCCAATCTGGCCTTCGCGGTGCTGCTGGAGGACCGGGAACGCTTGCGCGGGCTCAAGCTCCAGCTCGGCGCGTTGCTGGAGTTCCGGAGCCGGCCCGCCTCCGTGCCCGGGGCGCCCGAAGCACCCGGGCCGCCCGCGTCGTCCGCGCCGTCCGCGTCGTCCGCGCCGCCCGGAGGCCCGGACGCCCTGGCGGTCACGCTGGAGTCGGCGGCGATGTCCGTCTTCGACCTGCTGCTCCTGCTGCCCGTCGCGGACCGGGTCCTCGACGCGGCGGCGCGCGAGGCCGCCGCGTACGGCAGGCGGCTGGTCCTCCTCCGGCTCGGCGAGGTGGAGAGAGCCGTCACGGGACTGCGCGTGGCGGTCCTGGAGGGTTTCATCGCGGGTGCGGGCCTGCTCACCCTCGCCCAGCAGTGGCTCCACGCGGCCCGGGCCGTGGCCGGCCTCGACGTGCTGATCCTGAGGTTCGCCCTGCCCTGGTGGCTGGGACGGCTGCTGGACGGCGTCACCGCGTTCGCCGGGTCCCTGACGCAGTGGGGCCGCTGGGTCACCGAGCTGGTGGAGGCCGTCCGGGCGACCGTCGACGCCGTGATGGGGTTCGACCTCGGTAAGGCGGTCTTCGGCCCGATGACGGAGGGTCTGCGCGCCGTCCCGGGGCTCGGCGGGCGGGTGCCCGATCCGCCGAGCCTGACCGTGGACGAGCTGATCGGCATCGTGACCGGGCAGGCGGCCACGGGCGTCCGGGACAGGGTGGTCGGTTTCCTCCTCGCGGTGCGGGGGGTGCTCTGGCTGGTGCGGGCGACGGACCGGGCGGCCAAGGTCGGAGCGCTCGCCGAGCTGCTCGGCATCGTGCTGACCCCGACCCGTTTCACCCTGCCTCCCGACGTCCTGCCGGCCGGTCCACCGGCCGGGTTCCCCGACGTCTACACGGCGTTCTTCGGCGGCGGGCGGCGCGAAGACCTGCTCGCCGCGGTCGACCGGCTCGGGACGGAGGCGCGCGCCGGGGTGCGCGGCGTCCTCACCGCCGGTTCCGCGCTGGTCTCCGAGCTGGGCCGTACGGCCTCCGCTCCGGTGGAGCTCGCCGGTGATCCGGCCGCGCTGCGCCGGGCGGCGGAGCGCGCCGCGGGCTTCGCCGAGCAGGTCTTCGGGGCGGAGGCCGACCGGGCCGCGGAGGCGTCCGCCCGGTCCCGCGCGCTGACGCCCTTCGAACGCTGGCAGGTCTCCGGCGGGTTCGCCCTGGCCGGTGCGGCCGTCGACGTCTACATCGGGGAGATGCGGCGGTTCTGGGGGCCGGGCCGTGAGGTGCGCAGAGGCGGGGCCCCGGTGGCGCACCCCACCTCGCCGCACATCCTGGCCAGGCACGGGCGGCTGGGCGCCGTACGGCTGCCGCGCCTGACCGTCCGCGCGGCCGGGCGCGTCCCGGACGAGGCCCTGGCCGCGGAGGTGTCGGCGCGGTTCCGGGAGAACGTCGCGGCGGCGTACCTGTCGGGGCTGCGGGAGTTCCGGAGGCTGGGCGGTCACCCCCCGAAGGGGGACCGCGGTGGACGATGAGGTGATCACCCAGCTCGGCCTCCTGCTCACCCAGATGAGATACACCCGGATGGCGCTGGAGAACGTGGAACGCTCCACGGCCCGCTATGCCGGGCTCGCCCTCACCGCCCCGGCCGCGACCGGCACCGGAGCGGTGGCCGTGTTCGGCGCGCCGCCCATGCTCGACGGGGCGCTCAAGGTCTACGTGGTCAACCTGCACGAACTCGCCTCCGGCGGGGGAGGGCCGGGGAACCCGCTGGCCGGGCTGATCGGCGGCGCGGGCCGCTTCGCCGGCGGCCTGGCCGGAGGTTTCGCCGGCGGGGTGATCGGCGGGGTGACCCTGCCCTACCTGCTGTTCAAGACGGCGCAGATCGCCGGCACGGTCGAGCGGATCGTGAACCGGCTGGGGGTGCGCGGCGCCCCGAGGAGTCCCGAGAAGAACAATCCCGGGCCCGGCGTGCTGGAGCAGCTCGACGCGCTGCTGAAGGTCCTGCGGGAACTGCGGGCCGTGGTGGACCTGACCGCCCGGCCCCGGGCCGGAGGCGGGAGCGGGGGCGGGGGCGGAACCGAGGACGACAACCCGCCCGCCCCGGTGCCCGGCGGCCCGGCGGAGCTGTACCTGCGGATGGTCCAGGCGCTCACCCGCATGGTCGACGGGCTGATCCTGCTCGTCCCGATCCTCACCGGGGCGCTCGCCTCGCTGCTGATCCGGCTGGACGACATCAAGCTCGTCATCGTGGACCTGCTCCGGTTCGGCCTGCGCAACGTGCTGCTGCTGCGCGCCGCGGTGATCGCCACGGTGCTCGACACCGTCTCGCTGGCGGCCAGGCTCGCCGTCACGGTGGTGGGCATCGTGGCCGCCGCGGTGGACACCGTGCTCGCCTCGGTGCTGGCCGTGATCCGTACCGCCCTGGAGACCGCCCTCACCGCGGTCCGCATCGCCTCCACCGGGGTCAAGAACACGGTGGACGCCCTCATGCTCTTCCTGCGCGACGGCGTCGGCGCTCTGCTGATCTTCATCGGGAACCTGCGGGTCTTCCGGCTGATCGTGCACCTCGCCCAGGTCCTCCCGCTGGTCCTGCCCGCGATCGCCAGGATCAAGGGGGTCGAGCTCGACAGGCGGGAGACCGAGGCCCTGACGAGGGCCGGAACCCTCATGCCGCCGGGCGCGCCCGCGGCGGGGGCGAGCCCTCCGGCGGCGATCGCGGCCTTCCCCGACCTGGCCGAGAAGCTCCTGCCGGAGGACGCGCGCCGCGAGCTGGTCGACCAGGTGGGCGAGCTGGGCGCAACCCTGCGCAGGGAGACCGGGATCGCGCTGGGCGCCGTCTCCCGCGGGGTGAGCGGACTGGCCGCCGCCGCCCGGGAGACGGCCGACAACCTCGACACGGACCTCGGCAGGAGGCTGGCCGACCGGCTCGGTGAGGCGAGGAAGCACGCCGTCTCGCTGGCCGACTCGTTGCGGGCGGCCGAGGAGGTGGCCCGCAGACGCCCGGAGACCGGGCTGGAGGTGATCGCCGCGGCGTACGAGGGGTGGCTGCGCGGCGGCGGCCTGGCCGGGCTGCTGGAGAAGATCACGGCACACTTCGAGCGGACGCCGGTGAGCGCCGCGGACCCGGCGGCCGGCGCGCGCACGATCCCCGGCCGCGTCGTCACCGGTACGGCGGTGACGCCCGCGGGCGCCGAGGTCGTGGTGGAGATCGGCGAACTGGTCGTCGACCTCGCCCCCGCCGCGGCCCCGGAGCGGCCGGGCCCGGCCGGGCCCGCCGGAGCCGCCTTCGACCCGGAGGCGTACCAGGACTGGCGGCGAGACCTCCGCGATCGCGGCGCTCTCGCACTGAAGGAGGGGTGAGCCGTGGAACGCAAGACGGGCTACCTGGCCAACATATTGAACGTCCCCCCGCTGATCTTCCGCTTCCAGTTCAACCCGGAGATCCTCGCGGAGAAGAAGAGCTACCGCTACCAGCAGGCCAACGCGTTCGGGCAGTGGGGGTTCGACCAGGCCTCCGCGGCCAGGGGCCTGCTGGCGACGGCCGCCGGCCTGTACAAGGACGTCAAGGAGATCGGCTCCCTGCTGGTGGCGACCAAGCCCCTGGAGGCGATCGAGGGCGAGCTGCGCACGTTCGAGCTGGAGTTCAAGCTGGACGCCTCGGTGCCCGGCCCGCTGGACGGGGACGACCACTACGGCGGGAGCATCGCCCCGGACCTCGCGCTGCTGCGCTCGTTCGTGAACCCCTCGTACGACCTGCTCGACACCGTCAAGATCTTCTCGGGGAACGTGCCCTGCCTCACCCGGCCGCCGGAGCTGACGCTCAACTACGCCGGGCTCTCCACCACCTGCGTCATGACCGACCTGACGATCAAGATGGTGGCGTTCAAGGACAACGGCGACCCGCTCCGCGCCGAGGTGACGACGACCCTGAAGGAGCAGACGTTCTCGCACGCGCCGATCGTGGAATTCGTCACCCGTCACGTGGACGTGGCCCGGAGCTACGGCAGGAAGGGCATCGGCACCGACTTCCTGGCCAACACCCCCATCGTCGGAAATTTCGTCTGAAGCCGGAAACCTGAAACAGTCTGAAGGGATTGACAGCGCCGTGCCCGTTCCCGTCACGTCCCGCTACCACGGCCTGACCCCGGTCGAGGCGCCCGCCCGGGACGGATCCCGCCGCCCGGCCGTCCCCGTACGGTTCGCCCCGGACCCCGCAGCGGGACCGGGCGACCTGCTCCACACCGTGGTCGCCGGGGACACGATCGACCGGCTGGCCGCCCGCTACCTGGGCTCCAGCGAGGCGTGGTGGCAGCTCGCCGACGCCAACCCCGCCATGTTCCCCGCCGTCTTCCCCGCGGAGCTGGTCCCCGGCACGGTGCTGGTCATCCCCGCGGGCCCGCCCACCGGCCGGATCGAGCGGACCCGGGCGTTCTGACATGGGCACGCCGTACCTCGACATCACCTGGCAGGGGAACAGGAAGTTGTCCGCCTCCGCCCTGGAGGTGCGGGTCGAGGACCACGACCGGCTGATCGACCAGGCCACGCTCACCCTCTCCGACCCGGCCGGGACCGGGGCCGCCACGGTCCAGCCGGGGCAGCGCCTCACGATCGACCTGGGCTGGGACGGGGAGCACGCCGTGATCTTCGAAGGGCTGGTCGCCGAGACCCGTGCCCAGGCGCCGCAGGGCGGCCCGCAGGTCGTCACCGTCGTCGCCCGCGACCTGTCCCAGCTCATGCAGCGCGAGCGCCGCCCGCACGAGGACTACCACGGCACGCTCGGCTCCGTGGTGCGCGCGGTCGCGGCACGCCATCCGGAGATCCCGATCGGGCAGGTGGCCTGCGACCCCGACCCGTCCTTCCCCGAGGACAGACCGGTGCGCCAGCACGACCAGACCGACTACGAGTTCCTGCTCACCCTCGCCCAGCGGTACGGCGCGCGCTTCTTCGTCGAGTACAACGAGGGCGCCTCCAAGCTCTACTTCGTCTCCGACAAGAAGATCGCCGCCGCGGAACCCCTCGGCGTCCTGCCGTACTGCCGGGGGCGGGGAAAGCTCATCGCCTTCACCTACGAGAACGTCGCCGCCCGGGCGGCGCGCCGGACGAGCGTCAGCGTGCACGACCCGATGACCGGCGAGGTCCGGAAGGCGGAGGGGACCGCGCCGCCGCGGCCGCCCGCGCTCGCCGTCGACTCCGGCCGGGCGGCCGAGATCGGCCGCGCCGATCCCGCAGCCCGCGCGGTGTACGAGTCCGCCGTCGCCGCCGGCACCGTCACGCCCCCGCCCGCCGTGACGGACACCGCGGTCGCGGTGGCCTCGGACCCGGCCGCCGCCGAGCAGGCGACCGTACCCGACCCGACCCGGCTGCTCGGGCTGCGCGGCACCGGCCGGGCGGTGGGCACCGTCATGCTGCGCGCCAAGGGGAAGGTGACGATCCACGGCATCGCCCCATGGGCCGAGGGCGACTGGTACGTCAGCCGGGCCACGCACATCTGGCGCGACACCTCCGCCGGGGGCCGGCCCGGCGCCTCGTACGAGGTCGAGTTCACCGCGACCAGATAGTGACCACAAGCGACCAGGCAGCGATCGGGAAGCGATCGGGAAGGGAGCGGCATGGCTCCGCGATACGGGAAGTACAGCGGCGAGGTCGCCGACAACGCCGACCCCGAGGGGCTCGGACGGCTCCGGGTGACGGTCCCGGCGGTGTTCCCCGGGGGCGAGCCGGTCTGGGCGCGGCCGTGCCTGCCGTACGGGCACTTCCTGGTGCCGCCGAAGGGCGCGAAGGTGTGGGTGGAGTTCGAGGCCGGGGACGTCGCCTTCCCGCTCTGGGTGGGCACCTGGTACCCCCGGGGCGCGGTCCCGCCCGCCGTCCCGGACCACCTGGTCAAGGTCGTCCACAGCGACACCGCCGAGACCGTCCTGGTCAGCCACAGGAGCGGGTCGTTCCTGACGTTCGACGACAAGGGCGGGGTGCTGCTCTCCGACGCGAAGGGGGCCTACCTCTACTTCAACGCGGACAAGGGGGAACTCACCGCGGGCGGCGTCCAGGGACACATGATCACCCTCACCGGGGAGGGGGTCGCCGTCCTGCACAAGGACGGCACCCGGGTGGAGGTCGCCGGGGGGAAGGTCAAGATCTCCGGCAAGGACGGCGTGCAGCTGCTCTCCGACAAGATCTCCCTGGCCGGCGGGTCGGTCGCGCTCGGCGGGCAGGCGACCATGTCGGCGGTGCTCGGGGAGGCTCTGGTCACGCTGTTCAACAGCCACGTCCACCCCACCGCGCAGGGCCCGAGCGGCCCGCCGGTCCCCCCGATGGCCGCGGGGCCGCCCCTGCTCTCCCAGAGCGTCAAGGTCCAGCAGTGACGGGAGCCCATGATGAGCTGCGACTTCCCGCCGCTGCCGGATCTGCCGGTGCCGTCGCTCCCGGTGCCGGTCCCGGCGGTCCCGGTGCCGGATCTGGCGCTGCCGGCGCTGCCCGAGCCTCCGCCGTTGCCGTCCCCGCCGCCGCTGCCGGATCTGCCGGTGCCGTCGCTTCCGGTGCCGGTCCCGGCGGTCCCGGTGCCGGATCTGGCGCTGCCGGCGCTGCCCGAGCTTCCACCCTGCCCGTTCGACTGAGCATCCCGGTGAGTGAGAGATGACACCCAGCGCATCCGGCGCGCCCCACGGAAACGACCTGTCCGGTGTGAGCGGCGCCGCCTTCCCCTTCCGGATCGAGGACGGCCGGGTCCGGATCGCCTCGGGCGAGCAGAAGATCCGGCAGAACATGATCCTGGTCCTGGGGACCCGGCTCGGCGAACGTCCGATGCTGCCGGACTTCGGCACCCGCCTGGCCGGGATCGTCCACGAGCCCAACGACGACGTCCTCGCCGACATCGCCCGCACGCACGCCGTCGAGACGCTGCTGCGCTTCGAACCCCGGATCGCGGTGACGGGCAGCACCGTGGAGCGCGACGCCGACAGCGGGGTCGTGCAGCTGCGGCTCTCCTACGTGCACACCACCGGGCGGCCCGGCGGCCAGGCCGTGATCCCGCTCGGATGACGGGGGCCGGGGTGGAGACGGTGCGCGCGGCGGGGCGGCGGGGGAGGAGACCACGATGGACCCGGTGATCGACTACACGGACAAGGACTTCCGGTCCCTGCGGCAGGCGATGCTGGACCTGGCGGCCTACCGGCTGCCCGAGTGGACCGACCGCTCGCCCACCGACCTCGGGGTGCTGCTCGTCGACCTGTTCGCCTACATGGGCGACATCCTCAGTTACTACCAGGACCGCATCGCGGCCGAGTCGTTCCTGGACACCGCGGTGGAACGGCGCAGCGTGATCAACCTGCTCCGGCTGGTCGGCTACGAGCTGGCGTCCCCGGCCCCCGCCTCCGCGGAGCTCACGCTGACCTTCACCGCCCCGGCGCCCGGCCGGCCCACCACCGTGACCGTCCCCACCGGCGCCCGGTTCGGCACGGCCGCCGCCCCCGGCGGGGGTGAGCCGCCGGTCTTCGAGTACCTCGACGAGCCGCTCACCGTCGACCTCGCCGCGGGCCTCACCGTCACCGGCCTGCCGGTCCGGCAGGTCCGGACGATCCGGGAGGAGATCCTCGGCTCGGCCACCGACGAGCCCGGGCAGCGCTTCCGCCTGGCCGCCCCCGCCCCGGTCCCGGACAGCATCTCCGTCACCGTGGACGAGGGCGCCGGCCCCGTCGGCTGGAACCGGCGCGAGAACCTGCTCTACCACCGCGGCCCGGACGGCCGCATCACCCTGTCCGGCCCGGAGTCCACCGACTACTACGTCCAGTACGACGAGGAGGACCGCGCCGAGGTCGTCTTCGGTGACCGGCTGTACGGCAGGCCGCCCCGGTCCGGCCGGGACAACGTCCGGGCGAGCTATGCGGTCACGCTCGGCGCGCGCGGCAACGTCCCCGCCGGGACGATCACCCGGGCGCTCACGGAGATCCCCGGCCTGGCCGCGGTGGGCAACCCTCGCCCGGCCGCCGGCGGCGCGGACGCCGAGCCGATCGAGCGGGCGGTGCGCTCCGGCCCGCTGGCCTTCCGCTCCGGCGACCGGGCGGTGACGCTCGGCGACTACGTGACGCTCGCCCTGCGGGCCGGCGGCGTGGCCAAGGTCCGGGCGAGATCCAGCGGCTGGAACCGGGTCGATCTCGTGGTCGCCCCGGAGGGGGAGGAGTGCGCGCCCTCGAGCGCCCAGCTCAAGAAGGACCTGCTCGGCTACTTCGACGACCGCCGGATGGTGGGCACCTCGATCCGGATCGTCGACCCGGTCTGCGTGCCGGTCGACATCACGGTGGAGGTGGTGCCCGAGCACAACCACCTCCCGCAGACCGTACGGCAGCAGGCCGAGCGCGCCGTACGCGGCCTGCTGGCCTTCCGCGCCGTCGAGTTCGGGCGGCCGCTGTACCTGTCCAAGGTCTACGAGGCGGTCGAGGCGCTGCCCGGGGTGGCCGCGGCCACCGTGACCCGCTTCCGCCGCGTGGACGCGGGGCCGCCGGTGACACTGCGCCGCAAGGTGCTCGCCGACGCCGGGCTCGCGGACGTCGGCGACTTCATCGACCGCGTGTACGGCGGGGCGGTGGCGGTCGAGGGCCGTATCGGGATCGGCGAGACCGAGCTGCCCGTGCCCGGGACCATCACGGTGACCCTGCGTTCCGAGACGTCCTGAGAGCGCGCCGGCGCGACAGATCTGCTGAGGACATGCCATGACCGTCGAGAACTTCACCGCCGCCGCGGACCTGGTCGGACACCGGGTCGTGCTGCGCTGGGACGCGCGCCCCGGCGCCGGCGGGGACGCGGCCGTGCGGGTGCGCCGCAAGGAACGGGACTTCGAACCGGAGGGCCGCTGGAGCCCGGTCTACGACAGCACGGCCTTCCCGCCCCCCGGCACCGAGGTGACGGAGGCCGCGCCGCCCGGGGGCGGGACGGTCGAGTCGTGCGCGCGGGACGGCGTCGAGGTCCTGCGGCGCGTACGGCGGCGGCACGGCGACGGCTGGCGGGTGGAGATCCTCGACGTGGGCGGGTCGGCCGCCGGGCTGCGGCCGGGGACCACGTACTACTACGAACTGGTCGCCGCGCCGCCCGGGGACGGGCCGGACGGGGAGCCGGAGACCGGGCCGCCGCTGCGGGCCGTGGCCACCCCCACGGGGCTGCACCGTTCCGGCGCGCTGCTGTACGGCGCGCTGCCCGAGATCTACCGGCGGCACGACGTGGTGCGCGGGCCGGACCCGATCGGCGCCGTCCCGGAGTCGACCCCCGGCAACGGCCAGCTCCGCCGCTTCCTCGACGTCTTCGGCGCCGCCCTGGACCACCTGCGCAGCCGCGCCGACCAGCTGCGCGGCCTGCACGACGTGGACGCCGCCGACCACCGGCTGCTCCCGCACCTGGCGGCCCTGGTCGGCTGGGAGCCGTCGCTGGACCGGGGCATCGCCGTACGGCGGCACGAGGTGAAGTACGCCGCCGCCCTCTACCGGATCACCGGCACCACCGCGGGCTGCGTGGTGTGGGTGCGGCGCCTGACCGGCTGGGACGCGCGGATCAAGGAGTTCTGGCGGAACGTGCTCATCACCAACGACCCCGGCGACCCCGGTGATCCCGGCGGCGGGTTCCACGGCTCGCGCACGCTGGACACCTCGGATCCGGAGGCGATGGCCGGGCTCGGCCGGTTCGAGGACACGGCCTCCTACACCTACGACACCGGGACCGGCCCGGACAGCCGGTACGCCCACAACCTGATCGGAATCTTCGTCGCCCCGCGCGAGAGCGTCGATGAGGTGCTGCGGCTGCGCGGCCGGCTGCTCTCCGGGGCCTCCCGGTTCCTGCCGATGAACCTGAGACCGGTCGTGGTGATCGAGACGGAGCCCGAGCGGCGCGCGGCCGTGGACGCGCTGGGGGTCAGCGACGGAACGGACGAGGTGGTCGCATGAGTTTCTCCAACGGCGGGGTCGACACCTTCGATCCGGGCAAGGGCTACATCGGCGTCCGGCTGCAGCAGGGGGTGCCGCTGCTCGACCGGGACTGGAACGAGCTGGAGGACATCCGCCGCCACTTCGAGCGGGAGCTGCGCCGCCGGCACATCGGCGAGGGCGTGCCCGGCCTCGACGGCTTCCGGATCTCCCCGGCCGACGCCGACGACGACGTGGTCATCGAGCCGGGCGGTCTGGCGGCCGACGGGTACGACCTGGTCAACCGGGAGGGCGTGCTCCTGTCCGAGCAGGGTGACCGTACCCCGCTGCCCGCCGGTGACGTCGCGCTCTATCTGGAGGCGTGGGTGGAGCGGGTCACCTCGGCCGAGGACCCGGCGCTGGGCAACCCGCAGGACATCAACATGGAGACCTGCGTGCGGGACCGGCTGCGCTGGGCGGTCCGGTGCGCGGTCCGCCCGGAGGTGCCCCCGCCCGGCACCTACCTGCTGGCGGAGATCGAGCGTCCGGCGGACGCCCGCCGGGTCACCGCGGAGATGATCCGGGACCGCCGCCGGACCCGGCTCAACCTGGCCGAGGCGGTGGACCGGCTGGCCGGGGCGGAGGTCCGGCTGGGCGCCCTGGAGGAGACCGCGCGCCGGATCCAGTCCGACCTCGACACCGTCAAGCAGGACCTGTCGCGGTTGCTGTGGGATGTGAACATCGATTACGAGAACCAGATGCTCTACTTCGGCTGGGAGCAGGACTTCGTCGTCACCGTCACCGACCGGTTCGGCGCTCCGGTGCCCAACGCCGAGCTGTTGTGCACCGCCGACTGGGGGGCGCTCTCCCCGGCGGTGTCCGTGACGGACGCCGCCGGGCGGGCCAGGATGAGCTTCACGGGCGTGGCCTCGCCGGCCGCGCCGCCCCCGGCCGACCTCGGCAAGCTCCACCGGATCGGTCAGAAGGTGGCCGCGCACGCACTCCAGGAGCAGGCGCAGGGCCTGGCCGCCGTCGAGTACGCGAAGGTGCGGTTCGACCCCGACGAACTGGAGATCATCTCCCGTTACAGCCCGCCCGGGGTCTTCGACGACATCTCGGCCGCGCTGCCCCTCACCCCGATCGTCGCGGTCCCCGACGTCCGGGTGGCGACGATCACCGTCACCGCCCGGGCGGCCGGGACCACGAACGTGCGCGGCACCGGCTGTCTCCAGTTCCAGGTGGGTTTCTGGGTGTTCGACTGGGCCCGCAGCAAGATCATCGAGGCGATCTCCGGCGTCCGGGTCGGCAGCCGGATCGGCGACCTGCTCCGGCAGGGCATCGTCGAGGACGGCTTCGACAGCGGGAAGGTCGCCCAGCGCCTCCCCTTCACCCTGCAGGGGATCGGCGACGACATCCAGCTGGCCCTGAAGCGGTCGCTGTTCACCGATCCCGACGTCGGCGACGATCTGCTGCACCGCGGCGGCAAGCTGGGGCAGGTCATCGCGCAGGAGGCCACCGCCGCGATCGGCGCCAGGACCAACCAGGCGGTGGTCACGCTGCTCCAGCAGTTCGCCGACTCGCCCGAGATCCCCCTCGACGAGACCGACGCCAGGGCGGCCAGGACCGAGATCGTGCAGCGGGCCTCGCAGATCACCGCCGGGTTCGCGCAGAGCCAGCGGCAGCTGTTCACCGCCACCCGGCTCGGCGGGTGACCGATGGCGCTGGTCCTGCGGGGGCTCGACCTCATCGGAGCCCTGCTGTGCGCCCGGCCCGGCGCCCGCCCGGCCGGGCTGACCCACCTGGCGGTCGGGACCGGGGATCCCTCCTGGGACACGGGCCCGCCCCCGCCGGACCGGGCCCGTACCGCGCTGACCCGCGAGGTGGCCCGCGTCCGCATCACCGCCCTGCGCCACGAGGCCGGGGTGATCACCGCGCGCGCCGTCCTGCCCGACCTCGGCGGGGAACTGCGGGAAGTCGGCCTGTTCGGCGGTGACGCCTCGTCCCGCCCCGGCTCCGGCTACCTGGTCAGCCACATCGCGCACCCGCCCGCGCCGGTGCCGCGGGCGAGGGAGGTACGGCTGGCGCTCCCACCCGGCCTCGCACCCGGAGTGCGGGACCTGATCGGCGGGCTGCTCGCGGGGGAGGCCGGGCTCACCGGGATCAGCCACGTGGCCCTCGGCACCGACGGGGACCCCGGTGACCCGGACGCGCCGCCGTCCGCCCTGCTCGCCGAGGCGTACCGGGTGCCGGTGGACCGGCGCCGCCTCCGCTACGACCAGGCCGCCCACGCGGTGCTCCTCAGCGCCCGCTTCGGGATCGGCGAAGGGCCTCCCGTCGTCCGCGAGGCCGCCGTCTTCGCCGGTGACGTGATGGTGGTCCGCGAGACCGGCCCGGAGGTGGACCGCACCCGGCCGCGTGCGCTGGAGCACGCTTTCACCATCGCGCTGGTCGCCCGGCTCGACGTGCCCGTGCCCGAGCTGACCGGCCTGGGGCCGGAGGAGGCCCGGGACGCCCTGTCCGCGGCGGGCCTGGTGGCGGGCACGATCACGGAACGGGAGGCGCAGGGACGTGACGCCGCGACGGTCGTGGCGCAGTCGCCCCGGGCGGGCGGGACGGTCCACGAGGGCACGCCGGTCGACGTGGTCGTCGAGATCCCGGCGCGCGTCGCCGTGCCCCCGCTGATCGGGGAGCCGGTCGGACGGGCGGCGGCGCTGCTGGAGACGATCGGCCTGGCCGTGGGAGAGCTCACCGACGCGCAGAGCGAGACGCCTCCCGGGACCGTGCTCGCGGTGGCGCCCCCGCAGGGGACGCGCCTCGCGCCGGGCACCGTCGTCGCGCTCACGGTCGCCGTGCCGGTCCAGGTGATCGTCCCGGACGTGCGCGGCCGTACCCCCGCCGCCGCGGAACTGCTGCTGCGCGGTGCGCGGCTGTCGGCGGCGGACCCGCCGTACGCGCAGGAGGAGAGCCCCGTCACCGCCGGCACGGTCATCCGGCAGGAGCCGGCCGCGGGCACCTCGGCCCCGGTCGGCGCCTCGGTGACTGTGACGCTGGCCGCGCCGCTGGCGATAGCCGTGCCCGGTCTGACCGGCCGCTCCCTGGAAGAGGCGCCGGCCCTGCTGGAGGCGGCCTCCGCCGCGCGGCTGAAGGAGCTCGGGCTGCTCCCCGTGCCGCCAGCGCTCTCCCTGGGCAGGCGCATCGTCGAGGCCGGCGACCGGCCCGAGGGAGAGGTGGTACGGCAGGAGCCCGCGGAGGGGACGCGGGTGCCGCTGCACAGCACGGTCGACGTGACCGTCTCGGGTCTCCCGGAGCGGAGCGTGCCGGATCTGACCGGTCTCGCCCTCGCCGCGGCGAGGGCGGCGCTCTCGACGGCCGGGTTCACGCTCGGCCGCCAGCAGGGACGCGCCTCCGACGCCGAGAGCGGGACCGTCCTCGGTCAGGACCCGCCGCCCGGCTCGGTCTGGCCGCCGGGCGCGCCGGTCGCGGTGACCGTCGCGACCGGGCGGACCGTGCCCGTGCCCGAGCTGGCCGGCCTCATCATGGAGGCGGCCCGGGAGGCGGCCGCGGCACGCGGGCTCACCCTCACGGAGACCACCCGGACCGTGCCCGGCAGGCCGGGAACCGTGCACAGCCAGTCGCCCGCGCCCGGCACGGAGGTGGCCTCCGGCTCGGCGGTGGGCATCGTGGTGCGCGCGGGAGTGCCCGCGCTGGTGGGCCTGCCCCTCGACGAGGCCCGGGACCTGCTGGAGAGCCTGGGGCTGGAGGCGGACGCGACCCTGGAGGAGACCGACGGGCCCGCCGGGCTGGTCCTGCGGCAGGATCCCGCCCCGGAGCGGCCGGTGCCGCAGGACGGCACGGTCCGCGTCGTGGTGTCGGCCCTTCGGACCGTGGAGGTTCCCGACGTCGTCGGCCTGCTGTTCGACGAGGCGGCGCAGCTGCTCGACGAGGCCGAGCTGGCCGCGGCGGTCCTCGACTCGGAGTTCAGCGACGAGCCGGAGGACACCGTCCTGGCCCAGGCCCCCGGCGCCGAGGAACGGGTGCCCGTCTTCACCCTGGTGGCTCTGACGCTCGCGATGAAGCCTCCGGTCCGGGTGCCCCGCGTGACGGGCCTCCCCGTGGCGGAGGCCAAGCGGGCGCTGGAGGAGGCCGGCCTGCGGATCAAGGTGACCGGCTCCCGGCCCGTGCTGGGGGCCCGGGAGGAGAGCGTGGTCGAGCAGGATCCCGCCGAGGGGACCGAGACGCATCCCGGCACCGTCGTCAGGGTCGTGCTGGCCACCCGGGTGAAGACGGTCGTCGTCCCGGAACTGCGCGGCCTCACCGTGCAGCAGGCGGGCGCCAAGCTGGAGGCGGCCCAGCTGTCGGCGGGGATCGTCGAGGACGTGCCGGGCGATCAGCCTCGGGGCACGGTCGTCGGCCAGAACCCCCGGGCGGGTGAGGCCGTGCCGCCGGGGACCGCCGTCGCGCTGAGCGTGGCCGCGCCGCGCCGCGTCGCGGTGCCCTCCACCGTGGGGATGCTCTTCGACGTCGCCTTCGACGCGCTCACCGAGCGGGGGTTCGTCGTGACGCACGACTACGAGACGAGCTTCACCGTGGCGGGGATCGTCATCCGGCAGGTGCCCGGGGGCGGCACGCTGGAGCCGGGATCGACGGTCCTCGTCATCCTCTCCCTGGGCTGGGACGCGGATCCCCGCTCCCCTGTCGTCAGGCCGCCCGTCAAGCCGCCGATCAGGTTCCCCATCGAGCTCCCGCCCCGTCCGCCCCGGCCTTCCCCGTGAGGCCGGGGGTTCCCTGAGACCGGAGGGCCGGTGTCAGAACGATTCCGCGGTCCGGTCCCGGGGCTCGCCCCCGACGGGGGAACCGGGCCGGAGCTCGCCGGGCAGGCGGACGTCCTCGACGCCCACGTTGACCTCGACGACGCGCATGCCCAGCATCCGGCTGACCGTGCGGGCCACGTTGGTCTTCACCTCGTTGGCCACGTCCATCACCACGTGGCCGTACTCGGCGACGATCGTCACGTCCACGGCGACGGTGCGGTCCTGGACGTGGGCGCTGACACCGCGGGGGCCCCGTCCGCCGCCGGGAGCGTGCTCGCGGATCGGCTCGGCCAGGCGGTCGATCTCCTCACCCAGGGCGGCGACTCCGGCCACCTCCAGTGTGGCGAGCGCGGCGACCTTCTCCACCACCTCGTCGGCGACCTTGATCCGCCCCTTGACCACGGCCGCGGAGCTCGCGGGGCCCGCGGGGCCCGCGGGGCCCATGGAGCCGACGGAGACCGGTTCGGCGGCCGGGGGGACGGACACGCCGAGGGAGAACGGGCGGGAGGCGGTGGCCGTCACGATGGGGGACTCCGTCTCCGTGCCGGTCTCACGGACCTCCTCGCGGGTGTCCTCGCTGGTCTCCGCACCGGTCTTGTCGAGGGTTTCCTCGACGGAGACGTCGGTCATGGCATGCTCCTCGGCAGTCGTCTGTCATGCTCGCTGAATTCTGCCGGAAGTATGCCGTATTCGTCCGCTGCACAGGGGAGGGAGCACCCCGATCGGGAGCCGCCGGAACGCACGGATCTGCCTGGCAATATGCTGACCGCCATGAGCGACGAGCCGCAGGCGCAGGACGGGACGGGAACGCCGGACGCGTTCGAGAGGCTCTGGACCCCGCACCGGATGGCCTACATCAAGGGAGAGAACAAGCCGACCGGCTCGGGACCGGAGGACGGATGCCCGTTCTGCGACATCCCGAAGCTGAGCGACGAGGACGGCCTGGTCGTCGCCCGGGGCGAGCGGGTCTACGCCGTCCTCAACCTCTACCCCTACAACTCGGGTCACCTGCTCATCTGCCCCTACCGGCACGTCCCGGACTACACCGACCTGGACGCCGCCGAGACCGCCGAACTGGCCGCCTTCACCCAGCGCGGGCTGACCGCCCTGCGCAAGGCCAGCGGCGCGCACGGTTTCAACGTGGGCATGAACCTCGGCACCGTGGCGGGCGCCGGCATCGCCGCCCACCTGCACCAGCACGTGGTGCCCCGGTGGGGCGGCGACACCAACTTCATGCCGGTGGTCGGCCAGACCCGGGTGCTGCCTCAGCTGCTGCGCGACACCAGGTCGCTGCTCGCCGGCTGCTGGCCCTCCGGGATGTAGGCCGCCGCCTCGGGGTCGCGCAGGACCGCGACGCCCACCGACAACGTCAGCGGCACGGCCAGCGCCAGGGCCATGGACAGCACGGCCGCCCCCGAGTCGTTGACCAGCATCCCGACCACGCCGCTGACGAGGGTGCCGATCAGCCCGGCCCGCAGCGCGGGGGAGTGCCCGAACGCGGCGGGCAGCGCCCCGGCGCTGGCCGCCTCCGGCCGCATCAGCGCGTAGACGAGGAACGCGACCGCCGCGATCACGATCGGCATCAGGGTGGGGTTGAGCAGCGTGCCCAGCATCGCCGAGAGCTTGCGGGCGATCACCTCCACCGCCTCGCCGCTGGATATCTGGCCGACGAACCGGCCCAGGTGGGTCTGGGAGCCGGGCGGGCGCAGGTAGTCGAGATAGGCGATCGCCATCACGGTGACGCCGCCCGCCGCCACGAGCGCGCCCAGCTTGACCGCCGAGACCCTGCGCCCCGCCAGCAGCATCGCGGTCACCGCGATGCCCGGCACGAACGCGATCACTCCGCCGAAGTCGCTGCCCACCCCCGGCCAGCCGCCGAGGATCATCGCCGAGCCGCCGAGCACCGCCACGACGGCGACCGCCGCGACCCTGCGGCCCCGCCGTATCAGCCGGTGGGCGATGACCGAGGCCAGCAGCAGGACCGAGGTGGCGAACAGGGCGAACGGGATGTTGCCCAGGCCGTAGTAGCGTGCGCCCACCACCGCCGTGTATCCCATCACGCTGTTGAGCTGCAGGGACGTCCCGGTCAGCAGGTCCCCGGCGAGCACCGCCGCGGTGACCGCCGCCACGACCGCGAGCGGCCCGAGCGGGCTCGGGAAGCCACGCGCGTCCCCGGCGGGAGACCGGCGCAGCCGCGCCCAGGCCCACGGCAGCGTCAGAGCGGCCGCCGCCAGCAGCAGCGCGCACCCGACGATCCCGCCGCCCAGGGCGAACAGGGGTGTGCCGGCGTGCCGCCAGCCGACGAGGTTGACCAGGTAGGTCGAGACCGGCAGGGAGGCGAGGGCGACCGCGGCCACGCGCACCAGGCCCAGCCCGCGCCCCCGCCGCAGCAGCAGGAACGCGACGAGGTAGAAGGCGACCTGGAGCACCGCGATGCTGATGAAGAACGCGCCGCCGATCTCCCGGATCGTCTGGCCGGCGACGTCGGCGCGCTCCAGCCCGGTCCGGGCCCGCTCGACCCCGCCGGTACGGCTCTCGCTCGCCCGCCAGGACGTCCCGACCACCGAGTGCGGCTCCGGGACGCCGATCACGGACAGCACGGTGGCCGTGATGTCCGGCAGGATCGTGACGTCCTCGCGGCGGGTGGAGACCGCGCCGAGGAACCGGTCCCGGTCGCCGGGGCCCGAGCGCATCATGGCCACCCGCAGGTGCGGCTGCGATCCGTGGTCGGACAGGCCCGCAAGGAGCACGGTGGTGCCCTCGGGGAGCATGCCGAGCACCGTCCCGGCCTCGGCGTCGGCCAGCCGCAGCGCGGCCTGCCGCTCGGGCGCGGGGAGCGCGTCCTCGACCTTGGGGAGCCGGTCGTCGGCCGCCAGGTAGGGCCGGATGAGGTCGTCGATGTCGAACGCGAGCACCCGGCACGCGGTCAGCGCGTCCGCCTGGAGCTGCGCGGGGGAGGCGGCGTAGCGGTCCACCCGCCCGGTCCGGTCGGCCAGGGCCAGCGCGGCTCCCGGGCCGACGGCGAGCGTGCATCCGCCGGCGGCGTGTACGGCCTCGCCGAGCAGGCCGGCGTTCCGCTGGCCGGCGACCCGGTGCAGGTAGTCGTAGTCGGGGATGACCGCGCCGTCCCCGCCGGGCCGGGCCTCGGGCACCGGCGGCAGGCCGCAGCCGTACCCGGCGGCGGACCTGATCCCGGCCGACACCGTCAGCCACCCGTCGTAGGGGCAGGTCACCCGGCCGACGGTGCGGACCGACAACGAGCCGAGGGCGCTCTCCCCGGCCAGCCGCCAGAGGTTGGGTGTGGTCCCGGGCCCCAGGTCGCTCCAGAGCAGGCCGGGGATCCCGATCAGGGCCACCCGTTTCTCCGCCGCGCGGGTTTCCGCCGCGCCGGGGGAGCCGGAGACCCGCGCGCCGCCGGGATCCGCGGACGCCTGTGCGGCGCCGGGGACCGTGGCCGCCTGTGCGGCCCCCGGCCACACCGCGCTCAGAAGCAACGCAAACGCGACCAGCGTCCGCCTCACCGAATGTCCTCCCTGCCCCCGGTTCCGAATGCTGGCACCGTAGGGGAAGACAGGGCCCCGGGTCCAGCGAACGGCGCATCACGGGGTGGTGCCGGCGGCGGGCGCCGGGCTCGGAGGCGGGTGATCAGGCCGGGGCGGGGCGGGCCGCCAGCCGGGTCGCGGCGGCGCGGAGCACCGCGGGCGCCAGCCGGCGGTGGACGGCGGCCAGCGGGGGCCACACGACGTGGCCCGGGAACCGGGCGTAGTGCAGGAAGGTCGTCAGCGAGACCCGGCCGCCGGCTGTCTGCACCAGGAGGTCGGCGGTCAGGAACCAGGACGCCGCCCCGAGCCGGATCCAGTCGTCGCCGCGGCCGTCGATCCGCCATCCGGCCACGGTGGCGGGCGACCGCCCCGGGCTGAGCCGGAGACCGAGGAAACCCCGCCAGATCAGCAGCTCCCCGGCGCTGGGGACGTCGCCGAACATCGCCCGCGCCCACCGCTCCGGTGACGCGTCCGCGTCGGTGGACAGGAGGGTGAAGCGGTCGGCGTAGTCGATGCGGGGCAACGAGCTGAGGGCGCGGACGGAATCGGGGACGTCGCGCGTTCCCACGACGCCGTCGACCGGGCCGAAGTCCATCTCATCGTCTCCATCCATGTATACGATGCCGTATAAAACGCAGGCTAACCCATTTATACGCCATCGTATATACGATGGCGTATAAAGAGAGGACATGTGGTGCCGACGACCCGCACACCGCGCGACAGATGGATCGAGGAAGGGCTGCGGGCGCTGGCCACCGGCGGCCCGGACGCCGTCCGCGTCGAGGCGCTGGCGAAGCGGCTCGGCGTCACGAAAGGCGGGTTCTACGGGTTCTTCGCCGACCGTGACGCGCTGCTGGAGGCGATGCTGGACACCTGGGAGCGGGAGAGCACCGACGAGGTGATCGACCGTGTCGAGCGCGAGGGCGGCGACGCGAAGACCAAGATCCAGCGCGCGGGCGTGCTGACGTTCTCCGGCGATCGCCTGCTCCCGATCGACCTGGCCGTCCGGGACTGGGCCCGGCGCGACGAAGCGGTCGCCGAACGCCTGCGGAGAGTGGACAACCGGCGCATGGCGCTGCTGCGTGAGATGATCGGCACCTTCTGCTCCGACGCCGACGAGGTCGAGGCCCGCAGCCTGCTGGCCTTCTGTGTGGCGATCGGCGAGCACTTCCTCGCCGCCGACCACGGCGACCGTACCCGGGCCCAGGTCCTCACCCGCGCCGCCGACCTGCTGCTCGACCGCCGGCCCGGGTCCGGCCCTTCCTAGGGGAGCGCGGCCCGGGTGGCGGGGCTCTCGTGGTGCAGGCGGTCCAGGGCGGAGACCAGGTAGGTCCCCGTACCCCGCATGGCGAAGGTCTGGCGGGCGCCGCCGGCGGCGGGGACGATCGCGACCAGGTTGCGGGCGTCGGCGACGGCGCACGCGCCGGTGCCGCCGGAGGTGACCCGGTAGACCGCGTAGGAGGCGGCGCCGGGGGAGGACTTCCAGGAGAGCTTCGCGCCCTCGACCCTGACGTCGCGCGGCCGGTCCGGAGCCTTGCCGCCGAGGCCCTTCATCAGGGGGCGCAGCGCCGGGCGGGCGTAGTGGTCGGCGGTGATCCGGTCCATCACGCGGAGCGGGTTGGAGGAGACCTGCTTGGCGCTGAAGTAGACGTCGCCGCGGATCTCGGGGTACTTGCGGTTGCGGGTCAGATGGGAGGGGAGCTCCCCGGGCCTGCGCCAGGCGGGGGTGTCGGTGGCCCCGACGCGGTACAGGGCCTGGCCGATGTACAGGTGGACGTCGGTGCCCCTGACCTCCTTGGCCCACCACGGCGCCAGCACGTCGTAGTCGGCGATCTGGAAGCCGCGCGGCCAGTAGAGCTGCGGCATGACGTAGTCGACCGTGCCCGAACGGATCCAGTGGCGGGAGTCGGCGTAGATGGCGTCGTAGGCGGACATGCCCCGGGTCGCCGACCCGCTGGGGTCGTTGGAGGCGTTGCGCCAGATGCCGAACGGGCTGATGCCGAACTTCACGTGCTTCTTGGTCGTGTGCACCGCCCGGTCGACCTGGGCGACGAGCTTGTTGACGTTGGCGCGGCGCCAGTCGGCCAGCTTCATGCCGCCGCCGTACCGGGCGAAGGCGGCGCCGTCGCGGAACGTCCCGCCGCCGCCGGGGTAGGGGTAGAAGTAGTCGTCGAAGTGCACGCCGTCGACGTCGTAGCGCCGCACCACGTCCGTGATGACCTTGGTGACGTGGTCGCGGACCTCGGGCAGGCCCGGGTTGTAGTAGAGCCGGTCCCCGTACTTGACGACCCAGTCCGGGCGGACGCGGGCCGGGTGGGAGGCCGGCAGCTTGCTCCGGTCGGTGTCGTAGGCCGCGCGGTAGGGGTTGAACCAGGCGTGGAACTCCATGCCGCGCTTGCGGGCCTCGGCGATGAGGAAGGGCAGCGGGTCCCAGCCGGGGTCCTTGCCCGCCGTACCGGTCAGGAACCTCGACCACGGCTCCAGCGACGACCGGTAGAAGGCGTCGGAGGCCGGGCGGACCTGGACGAAGACGGCGTTGAGGCGGCGCTCGGCCGCATCGTCGAGGAGCTTGACGTACTCGGCCTGCTGGGCGGAGGGCGACAGGCCGGTCCGGGTCGGCCAGTCGATGTTGTTCACCGTGGCGATCCAGACCCCGCGGAGCTGCCGCTTGGGGAATCGCGCGTCCACCGGGCACGACGACGCGGCGGCGACGGCCTCGGGGGCCTCGGGCACGGTCCCGCCCGCGGAGGGGGCGGCGGTTCCGGCGTCCGGTCCGAAGACGTACGCGGTACCGGCGGTGAGGACGGCGAGGGCGGCGGCTGCGAGCAGGGGGCGTCCGGTGCGCATGGACCACAGTGTGGCATCGGGTTGGGAATGCTTTGGCCGAAAGAACGAAATCGTTTTGTGATGTATATGTGACTTATGTGACGAATGTGGCCGACGGGAGGCGCGGGGCCCCGGTCCGCGCCTCCCGTCCGGGGGTCAGGCGGTGACCTTGTCGACCAGGTGCGGGGGGAGCGGTTCGTAGCGCAGGAAGGTGCGCTGGAAGGTCCCCGTTCCCTGGGACATCGACCGCAGGTCGATGGCGTAGCGGGTGATCTCCAGTTCGGGCACCTCGGCCCGGACCAGGGTGCGGCCGACGCCGACCGGCTCGGTGCCCAGGACCCGGCCCCGGCGCGAGGACAGGTCGGACATCACCGCGCCGACGTAGTCGTCGGGGATCAGCACCGCCACCTCGTCGACCGGCTCCAGCAGCAGCGTCGGGACCTTGGCGGCGGCCTCCTTCAGGGCGAGCGCCCCGGCGATCTGGAAGGCCATGTCGGAGGAGTCGACCGAGTGGGCCTTGCCGTCGTAGAGCGTCACGCGGACGTCGACCACCGGGTACCCGGCGACCACGCCGCGTCCCATCTGGGTCCGTACGCCCTTCTCCACCGACGGGATGAACTGGCGCGGCACCACACCGCCGACGATCTTGTCCACGAACTCGAAACCCCCGCCGGAGGGCAGGGGCTCGATCTCCAGATGGCAGATGGCGTACTGGCCGTGACCGCCCGTCTGCTTGACGTTGCGGCCCATGGCCTGGCATTTGCCGCCGAAGGTCTCCCGCAGCGGCACCCGCAGGTCGACCTTCTCCACCTCGACGCCGTGCCGCTTGCTCAGCCGGTCCAGCAGCACGTCGGCGTGGGCCTCGCCCATGCACCACAGCACCAGCTGCTTGGTCTCGGGGTTGTTCTCCAGCCGGAGCGTGGGGTCCTCGGCGACGAGGCGGCCCAGCGCCTGGCCGAGCTTGTCGTCGTCGGCCTTGGACCGCGCCTGGACCGCGACCGGCAGGAGCGGGTCGGGCATCGTCCAGGCGGTCATCAGCAGCGGCCGGTCCTTGTCGGAGAGCGTGTCCCCGGTCTCCGCGCGGGACAGCTTGGCCACGGCGACGATGTCTCCGGCCACGCACTTGGCCGCGGGCCGCTGCAGCTTGCCGAGCGGGGAGGAGAGCGCGCCGATGCGCTCGTCCACGTCGTGGTCCTCGTGCCCGCGGTCGGCCAGGCCGTGCCCGGAGACGTGCACGGTCATGTCCGGGCGCAACGTCCCGGAGAACACCCGCACCAGGCTGATCCGTCCCACGTAGGGGTCGCTGGTGGTCTTGACGACCTCGGCCACGAGCGGGCCGTCGGGATCGCAGGCGATGCCGGTCACGGGCTTGCCGTCGATGGTGGTGATCTCCGGCATCGGGTGTTCGAGGGGGGAGGGGAACCCCTGGGTGACGATCTCCAGGATCTCCTCGGCGCCCACGCCGCCCCCGGCGGCCAGTACCGGGTAGAAGCCGCCCCGCGCGACGGCCTTCTCCAGGTCGTCGATGAGGACCTTGGTGGCGATCTCCTCGCCGGCGAGGTAGCGGTCCATCAGGGACTCGTCCTCGCTCTCCTGGATGATGCCCTCGATCAGGGTGTCGCGGTACTCGTCGATCCGGGCCTCGTGGTCGGGGCCGGGGGCGTGCTCGCCGCGGGCGCCGGTGGCGTAGTTGTAGAACTTCCGGGACAGCAGCCCGATCAGGCCGTTCACCTTGCCGTTGGTGATCACCGGGAGGTAGAGCGGGGCCACGCCCTCGCCGAAGGCGTCCTGGCAGGTGGCGAGCACCTCGTCGAAGTCGGCCCGCTGATGGTCGATCTTGGTGATCACGACGGCGCGGGGCATGCCGACCGCCGCGCACTCCTCCCACAGGATCCGGGTCAGGCCGTCCACGCCGTCGGCCGCCGAGACGACGAACAGCGCGGCGTCGGCCGCGCGCAGGCCCGCGCGCAGGTCGCCGACGAAGTCGGCGTAGCCGGGGGTGTCCAGCAGGTTGATCTTGATGTCGTTGTAGACGATCGGCGCCACGGTGAGGTTCACCGAGCGCTGCTGCCTGATCTCGACCTCGTCGAAGTCGCTGACCGTGGTGCCGTCCTCGATCCTGCCGTGCCGCTGGATCGTCTTGGTCGCCGCCAGCAGCGACTCCACCAGGGTCGTCTTGCCCGCTCCCGAATGGCCGACCAGCACCACGTTGCGCACCATGTCCGGCCGGTCGGCCATGGGTGCCCTGCCCGCGGCTCCCGCTGTGCCGGTTGCTCTCTCCGCCATGTCGCCTCCCGCGTCGTCGCCGAAACGGGCCGAAAAGGAGCGGTCGTGCGGCCGCTCCTGAAGGGTCCGCTACCGCGTCCGGACACCGCAAGGACGCGGTGTGTTCACCAAATACCCATGTGGCGAATATCACAAGGGGGCGCGCGCGATACGCTCCCGGGGCGCTGTGCGCGCACCGGGGGACGGGGTGGCCTACGATCAGAGCGCGATGTTGAAACTTCTGCGCCCCGCCGTCACCCGGATCCTTACCCCCCTGGGCAGAGCGCTGGTCAACCGGGGGATCGGGCCCGACGCGGTCACGGCGGCCGGCACGCTCGGCACCGTCGCCGCCGCCCTGTTCTTCTATCCCCGGGGGCAGCTGTTCGCGGGCACGATGGTGATCACCTTCTTCGTGCTGGCGGATCTCCTGGACGGGGTCATGGCCAGGATGACCGGACCGGGGAGCACCTGGGGCGCCTTCCTCGACTCGGCGCTCGACCGGGTGGGCGACGCCGCGATCTTCTCGGGTCTCGTGCTCTGGTTTATCGTGAGTGAAGAGCGGGTTCTGGCCGGGGTCGCGCTGTTCTGTCTCGTCGCGGGGGCGATGGTGTCCTACGTCAAGGCCAGGGCCGAGGGGCTGGGCCTGACCTGTGACGTCGGCCTGGCCGAGCGGCCCGAGCGGTTGGTGGTGGGCCTGGTCGCGGCCGGCCTGTCCGGTCTCGGCGTCCCGTACATCCTGCCCGCCGGGCTCTGGCTGCTGGCCGTCGCCAGCACGGTCACGGTCGGCCAGCGCCTGCTGCACGTCTACCGCCAGGCCGCCGCAGCCCCGCCCGGGACCCTTCGCCGACCGGGAGAGTCATGACCGAGCTTGCCGAGGTCGTCGGCATGTACAGCACCTTGGGCCAGTGGCCGACGGAGGAGGGCCCATGACCGACAAGCCGTCCCTGCAGGACCGCCTCGTCGCGGCCGGGTTCGGGATCGGCTGGGCGGCCGTGCCCCGCCTTCCCGAGCGCCTCGCCACCCGGGGCTTCGACGCCGCCGCCGACCGGTTGTGGAAACGCCGGGGCAAGTCGGTGCTCCGGCTGGAGGCCAACCTGGCCCGGGTCAAGGGCACCTCGCCCGACGATCCGGTGATCCGGGAGCTGAGCCGCGCGGGAATGCGCTCCTACTTCCGCTACTTCCACGAGGTCTTCCGGCTTCCCTCCATCCCGCGGGAGGAGGTCGTCGCGCGCACCCACCTCACCGGCGCGGAGCGGATCATGGAGAACCTGGAGAAGGGGCGGGGCGTGGTGCTGGCCCTGCCGCACATGGGCAACTGGGACGCGGCGGGCGCCTGGCTCATCGGCGCCTCGGGGATGCCGTTCACGACGGTCGCCGAACGCCTCCGGCCCGAGTCGTTGTTCCGCCGCTACACCGCCTTCCGCGAGGGGCTGGGGATGGAGGTGCTGCCGCTGACCGGCGGTGAGGGCAGCACCTTCGGCACGCTGGCCCAGCGGCTGCGGGCCGGCCGGGCGGTCTGCCTGCCCGCCGAGCGCGATCTGACCGCCAAGGGGATCGAGGTCCAGTTCTTCGGCGCCGCGACCCGGATGCCGGCGGGGCCGGGGCTGCTGGCGGTGCACACCGGCGCGGCGCTGCTGCCGGCGCTGCCGTACTTCAAGGGCCGCGACTGGGGTCTGGACATCGCCGAGGAGATCGAGGTCCCCGCGGAGGGCACCCGCCAGGAGAGGACGGCCGCCGCCATGCAGAGCCTGGCCGTCGCCTTCGAGAAGGGCATCACCGAGCACCCCGAGGACTGGCACATGCTCCAGCGCCTCTGGCTGGAGGACCTGGAGCCCCGTCCTGTGAGGGAGCGATGAGAGTCGGCATCGTCTGCCCGTACACCTGGGATGTGCCGGGCGGCGTGCAGGCGCACATCCGCGATCTGGCCGAGGCTCTCATCGAGGACGGCCACCAGGTCGAGGTGATCGCCCCCGCGGCCGACGACGCGCCGTTGCCCTCCTACGTGACGCCGGCGGGACGCGCGGTGCCCGTCCCCTACAACGGGTCGGTCGCGCGGCTGGCGTTCGGCTTCCTCTCGGCCAACCGGGTGCGCCGCTGGATCCGGGAGGGCCGCTTCGACGTGCTGCACGTGCACGAGCCGTTCGTGCCGAGTCTGGGGGTTCTGGCCTGCTGGGCGGCGAAGGGGCCGATCGTGGCGACCTTCCACGCGTCCTACCAGCGTTCGCGGGCGTTGTCGGTCTCGGCGCCGGTCCTGCAGAGCGTGGTGGAGAAGATCACGGGCCGGATCGCGGTGTCGGACGCCGCACGCAAGACCCTCGTCGAGCACATGGGCGGGGACGCCGTGCTGATCCCGAACGGGGTGACGGTGAGCCGTTACGCCGAGGCCGAGCCGCTGCCCGGCTGGGACGACGGCGAGGTGATCGGCTTCCTCGGCCGGATGGACGAGCCGCGCAAGGGCCTGCCGGTGCTGCTGGAGGCCTTCTCGCTGCTGGCGCCGGTCCGGCCGGGCCTGCGGTTGCTGATCGCCGGCCCGGGTGACGCGGGGGAGGTGCTGGAGAAGGTCCCTGCGGAGTTCCACGACCGGGTGGGCATGCTCGGCATGGTCAGCGAGGAGGACAAGGTCCGCGCCTACCACTCGGTCGACGTCTTCTGCGCGCCGAACCTGGGCGGGGAGAGCTTCGGCATCGTGCTCACCGAGGCGATGTCCGCGGGGGCGGCGATCCTGGCCAGCGACATCCCGGCTTTCCGCAGGGTCCTCGACGACGGTCAGGCCGGGGCGTTGTTCGAGACGGGCAACGCGCGGTCGCTCGCCGACGCGGCGGCGGCGCTGCTGGACGATCCCGCCCGCCGGGCCAAGCTCTCCGACGAGGCCCGTACCGCCGTGTGGAAGTACGACTGGTCCACCGTCGCCCGCGACGTCGTGCGCGTCTACGAGACCGTGGCGAGCGTGGGCGGGGTCGAGGAGGACGACCGGCCGTGAGCGAGCGGAGCGAGCGAGCCATGGGCGCGGCAGCATTGCGAACGCGGCCGACGGAGGAGGCTGCGTGAGCACCACGCTGATCCTGGTGGTGGGCGCGATCGTGGTGCTCACCGCGGTCTACGTCTCCTGGCGGGCGGGCCGGCTGGACCGGCTGCACATCCGGCTGGAGCTGGCCCGGGAGTCCCTGGACGCGGCCCTGGTACGGCGGGCCGCCGTCTGCCTGGAGCTGGCCGCCTCCCGCATCCTGGACCCGGCGACGAGCCTGGTGCTGGCCGCGGGCGCCCACGAGGCCAGGACGGCGGGTTCCGAGGAGCGCGAGCACGCCGAGAGCGACCTGTCGCGTACCCTCCGGGCGGTGCTCGACCAGGACCGTTTCCGGGAGAAGCTGGCCGAGACCGAGGCGGGCCCGGAACTGCTGGAGGAGCTCGACGCGGCGGTGACCAAGGTGGTCTACGCCCGCCGCTTCTACAACAACGCGGTCGGCGTCACGCGGGCCGCGCAGCGCCGCTGGCTGGCCCGCACGCTCCGGCTGGCCGGGCACACGCCGTACCCGGATTTCTTCGAGATCGACGACGACCCGCCGCAGGCGCTGGCCGCGGGCGGCGCGCAGTAGGGCGCGGAGCGGGTGGGCGACGCGGGCGGGAGCCGGGCGGGTGGGCGACGGGGGCGGGGGCCGCGGGCGAGGGGAAACCCGCCGGACGGGGGAACGGAACGCCGCCGTACGGACGTCCGATATGCAGGCGCCCGGTGTGCCGGAAGCCGATTATCTGACATGTCCACCACGGGTAAGCTCTTGGGGATTTAAGGCCCGATTTGAGGAGATGAGCCGTGCGGGTGCCTCGGATGATCGCCGTCACACTGGCCGGAGCGGCGGTCCTGGTGCCGGCCGCCGCCTGCTCGTCCGACGAGCCCGCTCCGGGCAGGGCGCCGCAGGCGGCCACCGGGACGTCCGCCACCCCGACCCCCACCCCCGAGCCGACGCATCCCTTCACCGGACTGCCCGGCGCGGCCCGCAGGCCGGTGCTCGCGGTGAAGATCGAGAACACCTCCGCAGGCAAGCCCCAGCTCGGTCTCAAGAGCGCGGACATCGTCTACGTCACGCAGGTCGAGGCCGGCCTGACCCGCCTGATCGCCGTCTTCTCCTCGAAGATCCCCGCCAAGATCGGCCCGGTCCGCAGCGCCCGCATCACCGACCTGCGCATCCTCCCGCAGTTCGGCAAGCCCGCCTTCGCCTACTCCGGCGCGCAGACCAAGATGCTCCCGCACATCGCCGCCGCCCCGCTGTTCGACGTGTCCGACAGCCGCGCCGCCGGGGCCTACTTCCGCCAGCCCGGCCGCTACGCCCCCTACAACCTGTTCGCCGACACCAAGCGGTTGCTGGCCGGGGCCCCCAAGGCGAGCAGGGCCAGGGACGTCGGCTTCACCTTCGGGGAGGCCCCCGCCGAGGGCGGGACGCCCAGGAAGCTCTTCAACGTGAGGTACCCGGCGGCCCGCTTCGCCTTCGGCTGGTCGGAGAAGGCCGGCAAGTGGCTGATCTGGCAGGACGGGAAGAAGAACATGGCCGCCGAGGGCGGCCAGCTCGCCGCCCCCACGATCGTCGTGCAGTACGCCAGGACCGTGCGCTCGGAGTTCCACGACAAGAACCAGAGCTACACGCCGCTGGTGCACACCGTCGGCAAGGGGCGGGCGGTCGTGCTCCGCGATGGCATGGCGTTCAAGGCCAGGTGGTCGCGGGCGAGCGAGAAGGAGGGCACCGTCTTCACCACCGAGTCCGGGGAGCCGATGAACTTCGCCCCGGGTCAGGTCTGGGTCGTGCTGGCCGCGCCCAAGCCCGTCACCCCCTGAAGGCGCGCCGTACGGCCCCTGCGCCGTACAGCCGACCCCCTGTGCCGTAGGCTCGCCCCCCTGGACCGCACGGCCCCGTACACAGTGTCCAACAACGACGGCCCTTGGCGACAAGGTGGAGTGTAAGGGGCTGTCCGCTGAACCGCCTACGATGAAGGTGTGATGGTCCTTTCCGGGCCTGTGATCCGCAGCAACCAGCCGTCGTGAGGTAGAGACCGTGTCCAGCAGCACGCCCGAAGTCACCGAGACCGCCGTCACCGGAACCGCCCGGGTGAAGCGCGGTATGGCAGAGATGCTCAAGGGCGGCGTCATCATGGACGTCGTCACCCCGGAGCAGGCCAAGATCGCCGAAGACGCGGGCGCCGTCGCGGTCATGGCCCTGGAGCGGGTCCCCGCCGACATCCGCGCGCAGGGCGGCGTCTCCCGGATGAGCGACCCCGACATGATCGACGGCATCATCAACGCCGTCTCCATCCCGGTCATGGCCAAGGCCCGCATCGGCCACTTCGTCGAGGCCCAGGTCCTGCAGTCGCTGGGCGTCGACTACATCGACGAGTCCGAGGTCCTCACCCCGGCCGACTACGCCAACCACATCGACAAGTGGCAGTTCACCGTGCCCTTCGTCTGCGGCGCGACCAACCTGGGCGAGGCGCTGCGCCGCATCACCGAGGGCGCGGCCATGATCCGCTCCAAGGGCGAGGCCGGCACCGGCGACGTCTCCAACGCCGTCACCCACATGCGCACCATCCGCGCCGAGCTGCGGCGGCTCTCCTCCCTGCCCGAGGACGAGCTGTACGTCGCGGCCAAGGAGCTGCAGGCGCCGTACGAGCTGGTGGCCGAGGTCGCCAAGACCGGCAAGCTGCCGGTCGTGCTGTTCACCGCGGGCGGCATCGCCACCCCGGCCGACGCCGCGATGATGATGCAGCTCGGCGCCGAGGGCGTGTTCGTCGGCTCCGGAATCTTCAAGTCCGGCAACCCCGCCCAGCGCGCCGCCGCGATCGTCAAGGCCACCACGTTCTACGACGACCCGGACGTCGTGGCGAAGGTCTCCCGCGGTCTGGGCGAGGCCATGGTCGGCATCAACGTGGACGACATCCCCGTCCCGCACCGCCTGGCCGAGCGAGGCTGGTGACACGCGGGCATCCGCAGGAGAGGGCGGCATCCGCGAGGATGCCGCCTTTTTCATGTCCGGTGGAGTTCACCCCCCTGTCATGATCCTCCGCGAGGCTACGGATGCCCGCGCCTGATCATCCAGGAGGCCCCGTGTCCCAGTTCAGCCGCCGAACGTTCCTCGTCACCGGTATCGCGGCGGGGGCCGTGGCCGGTGTCCCCGCCGCGCACGCCGCCTCCCGGACCTCCCGGGAGCTGACGTCCGACCCCTTCACGCTCGGGGTGGCCTCGGGCGACCCCGACTCCGACGGGTTCGTGATCTGGACCCGCCTGGCGCCCCGGCCGCTGGCCGAGGACGGCATGGGTGGCATGCCCGCCCGGCCCTTCCGGGTCCACTGGCAGGTCTACGCCGACGAGGGGGGCCGCGCGGTCCTGCGGCACGGTGTGGCCACGGCGGCGCCCGAGTGGGGCCACAGCGTCCACGTGGAGGTCGACGGGCTCTTCTCCGACCGCGACTACTGGTACCGCTTCCGGGCCGGCGCGTACGTCTCGCCCATGGGCCGGGCCAGGACCGCCCCGCACCCGCTGTCGTACGGCTCCGGCCTGACGATGGCCTTCGCCTCCTGCGCGCAGTACGAGCACGGCCACTTCACCGCCTACCGGCGCCTGGCCGAGGAGAACCCGGATCTGGTGCTCCACCTGGGCGACTACCAGTACGAGTACCAGCGCGACACCTACACGATCCCCGGCGGCAACGTCCGCCACCACGAGGGCCCGGAGACCGAGACCCTCGCGAACTACCGCCAGCGGCACGCCCAGTACAAGACCGACCCCGACCTGCAGGCCGCCCACGCCGCCGCGCCCTGGCTGGTGGTCTGGGACGACCACGAGCTGGACAACAACTGGGCCGACGAGGTGCCGGAGAAGCCGGAGATCCCGCAGCCGGGCTTCCTGACCCGCCGCGAGGCGGCCTTCCGCGCCTACTACGAGAACATGCCGCTGCGCCGCAGGTCGGTCCCGAAGGGGATCGACCTGCAGCTCTACCGGCGGATCCGGTGGGGACGGCTGGCCGCCTTCCACATGCTCGACACCCGGCAGTACCGCAGCGACCAGGGTTGCGGCGACGGCTACCGCGACTGCCCGGAGGCGGCCGACCCGGCCCGCTCGATCACCGGCGAGGAGCAGGAGCGCTGGCTGATCGAGGGCTTCCACCGCTCGCGGGCGCAGTGGGACATCATCGGCCAGCAGGTCTTCTTCGCCCAGCGCGACAACAACGCCGGACCGGCCAAGATCACCAGCCAGGACGCCTGGGACGGCTACGTCGCCTCGCGGCAGCGCATCACCCAGGGCTGGGTGGACGCGGGGGTGCGCAACCCGGTGGTGCTCACCGGCGACGTGCACGCCCACTGGGCCAGTGATCTCAAGCTCGACTACGACGACCCGACGACCCGCACGGTCGGCTCGGAGCTGGTCACCTCCTCGATCAGCACGGGCGGCGACGGCCGGGACTCCGATCCGGCGGCCCACCCGTTCCTGACCATCAACCCGCACCTGAAGTTCTACAACAACCAGCGCGGTTACGTGATCACGAAGATCGAGCGCGAGCTGCTCACCGCGGACTTCAGGGTGCTGCCCCAGGTCACCCAGCCGGGTGCGGCGGTGCACACCAAGGCGACGTTCGTGATCGAGGACCGGGTGCCGGGGGTGCGGCAGACATACCTGCGCCCGATCGGCCCCCAGGCCAGGACGCTGCCGCCGGCGGACCAGATCCAGGAGACGGTGGACCTGGAGACCAGGCGCCCCTGACGCGCGGGCACGGGGTACGCGGGGCGGCGGCCGTACGGCCGCCGCCCCGTCCCGTTGCGGGAACGCCCGGTGTGATCGTGTCCGGCACACCGGGCGGCAGGGACTACGCTCATAAGCGAACCCGACAAGCCAGGCGAAAGGATGACCGTGCTCACGATCGGTGTGCTCGCCCTTCAGGGGGACGTGCGCGAGCATGCGCGCGCGCTGGAGACGGCGGGCGCGAAGGCGGCGGCCGTACGGCGGCCCGCGGAGCTGGAAGCCGTCGACGGGCTGGTCATCCCGGGCGGGGAGTCCACCACGATGTGGAAGCTCGCCGACACCTTCGAGATGCTCGAACCGCTCCGGATGCGGATCAAGGACGGCATGCCGGCCTACGGATCCTGCGCGGGCATGATCATGCTGGCCGACCGGATCGAGGGCGGCATCGAGGGTCAGGAGACCGTCGGCGGCATCGACATGACGGTCCGCCGCAACGCCTTCGGGCGCCAGGTCGACTCCTTCGAGGCCGACCTCGACTTCGCCGGGCGCGGCGCGATGCGCGCGGTTTTCATCCGCGCACCCTGGGTGCAGTCGATCGGTTCCGGGGTCGAGGTGCTGGCACGGGCCGAACCTGGAGATAGGATCGTCGCGGTCCGTCAGGGACCGCTGCTCGCCACCTCGTTCCATCCGGAGCTCACCGGGGATGTCGGCGTGCATTCATACTTCGTTGAGATGGTTAGGGAGCTTTAGCCGATGTCGGGCCACTCCAAATGGGCGACGACCAAGCACAAGAAGGCCGCGCTCGACTCCAAGCGCGGCAAGCTGTTCGCCAAGCTCATCAAGAACATCGAGGTCGCGGCCCGGACCGGCGGTCCCGACCCGGACGGCAACCCGACGCTGTACGACGCCATCACCAAGGCCAGGAAGAGCTCGGTCCCGCTGGACAACATCGAGCGCGCCCGCAAGCGCGGCGGCGGCCTGGAGGCCGGCGGCGCCGACTGGCAGACCATCATGTACGAGGGCTACGCCCCCGGCGGCGTCGCGGTGCTGATCGAGTGCCTCACCGACAACCGCAACCGGGCGGCCTCCGAGGTCCGCGTCGCGCTGACCCGCAACGGCGGCTCCCTGGCCGACCCCGGTTCGGTCTCCTACATGTTCAACCGCAAGGGCGTCGTGATCGTGCCCAAGGGCGACCTGACCGAGGACGACGTGCTGACGGCCGTCCTCGACGCGGGAGCCGAGGAGGTCAACGACCTCGGCGAGGCCTACGAGGTCGTCTCCGAGGCCGGTGACCTCGTCCCGGTCCGCAAGGCCCTGCAGGAGGCCGGGATCGACTACGACTCGGCCGAGTCCAGCTTCATGCCGACCATGAACATCCAGCTCGACGAGGAGGGGGCCCGCAAGGTCTTCCGCCTGATCGACGCGCTGGAGGACAGCGACGACGTGCAGAACGTCTGGTCGAACGCCGACGTCTCGGACGAGGTCCTGGAGAAGCTCGACGCCTGACCCGCGGTGACGCCCGCTGCCCGGCCCGGGGAGGAGAGCCCTCCCGGGAGCCGGGCGGGCGGCGTTCCGGGAATCGCCGTGTGGAGCCGTGAGATCACCACGGGGTGCCCTGGGACCACGTGAGATCACCGCGGAGCGCCCTGGGACCACGCGGGATCATCGCGGGCGGTACGCCCGCCGGGTGCCGGGACGATTTGTCCTCGATGTCGTGGGTATCTCCGCGGGACCATGGGGAACTCCGACCTGATCTTTGCCGTGGCGGGCGTCGGCGCGCTGCTGGCGGCCGTCCTCCCGCAGGTGCTCAGGAAGCGCGCCTTCTCGCTGCCTCTGGCCTGCCTGGTGGTCGGCGTGCTCCTCTACCTCTCGCCGCTGGACCTGCCCCGGCTCGATCTTGTAGCGCACCGGGCGGCGGTCGAGCATGTCACCGAGATCTGCGTGCTCATCTCGCTGATGGGCGCGGGACTGGCGCTCAACAGGCCCTTCGGATGGCGCGGCTGGGCCTCCACCTGGCGGCTGCTGATCTGGACGATGCCGCTGACCGTGGCGGCGGTCGCCGGGGCGGCCTGGCTCCTGCTGGACTGGCCGCTCGCCGCGGTGCTGCTGCTGGGGGCGGTGCTGGCCCCGACCGACCCGGTGCTCGCCTCCGACGTGCAGGTCGGCGAGCCCGTCGACTCGGAGAAGGCCGACGACGAGGTGCGCTTCACCCTCACCTCCGAGGCCGGGCTCAACGACGGCCTGGCCTTCCCCCTCGTCTACGCGGCGATCACACTGGCCCTGGTGGGCGGCTCCGGGTGGGTCGCGGAGTGGGCGCTGGTCGACCTGCTCTACAAGTGCGGCGTCGGCGTGCTGTGCGGCCTGGTGATCGGCAGGCTGCTGGGCCGCATGTTCTTCCGGGCCCGCACGCCGGACCTGAGGCTGGCCGAGCACCGGGACGGCTTCGTCGCGCTGGCCGCGACGTTCCTGGCGTACGGGCTGACCGAGCTGGCGCGGGGGTACGGCTTCATCGCGGTGTTCGTGACCGCCTGCACCATCCGGGCCGCCGAGCGCACCCACGGCTACAACGGCGTGCTGCACGGCTTCATCGAGCAGGTCGAGCGGCTGCTCACCGCCTGGCTCATCCTGCTGCTCGGCGGTTTCGTGGCGTCCGGCGGCCTGGCCGCCCTCACCTGGCGGGGAGCGGCCGTGGGCCTGCTCCTGCTGCTGGTGATCCGGCCCCTGACCGGATGGATCGCCGGGCTCGGCGGCCGGGCCGGGCCGCGTGAGCGCGGGGTGATCGCCTTCTTCGGCATCCGGGGCATCGGCTCGCTGTTCTACCTCGCCTACGCCCTCGGCCAGGCCGATTTCGGCGTGCCGGGAGAGGAGCTGTGGGCGGTGGTGGCGTTCACCATCCTGGCCTCGGTGGCCCTGCACGGCGTCACGGCGACGCCGGTGATGGCCCGGCTGGACCGGATGCGCGTCCGCGCGGCCGAGGGCACCAACGGTGAGCCCGCCGCCCAGCACCTGTGAGCCCACCGGTGAGCCCCGGGGCTTCTTGCGCACGGCTCCATGCGCGTGTCGCCCGCAGGCGGTAGAGTCGGGCACCGAACAGGTGTTCGGCGGGGTGGGAGGCGTGCCGGTGGGGGTGCCCGAGCTGCGGGTGATGGGAGTCGACCCGGGTCTGACCCGGTGCGGGCTCGGCGCGGTGGAAGGACGGCCCGGCTCGCCGCTGACCCTGGTCAAGGTGGGGGTCGTGCGCACCTCCGCCGACGACGAGATCGGGGCCCGGCTGGTGGCCGTCGAGGCCGGGATCGAGCAGTGGCTCGACGAGGTCAGGCCCGACGCCGTGGCCGTGGAGCGGGTCTTCGCCCAGCACAACCTCAGGACCGTCATGGGCACCGCGCAGGCCTCGGCCGTGGCCATCCTGTGCGCCTCGCGGCGGGGGCTGCCCGTCGCGCTGCACACCCCGTCGGAGGTCAAGGCCGCGATCACCGGCAGCGGCACGGCCGACAAACGGCAGGTCGGCACCATGGTGACCAAACTGCTCCGACTCGACGCGATGCCCAAGCCCGCCGACGCCGCCGACGCCCTCGCGCTCGCCATCTGCCACGTGTGGCGGGGCGGCGTGCAGAACCGCCTGGCCGAGGCGGTGGCCAGGACCGCCGGTCCGGGCACGACCGCGGCGGCCTACTTCCGCGGCCGGGGCCGCGCCGGACACTCGAGAGGAAACACCCAGTGATCGCCTCCGTGCGGGGACAGGTGACCGCGATCGCGCCCGACGGGGCGGTCGTCGAGGTCGGGGGGGTCGGCGTGCTGGTGCACTGCACGCCGGCCACGCTCGCGACGTTGCGGGTGGGGGAGGAGGCCCGGCTGGCCACGTCGCTGGTGGTCCGCGAGGACTCCCTCACCCTGTACGGCTTCGCCGACGACGACGAGCGCCGGGTCTTCGAGCTGGTGCAGGGCGCCAGCGGGGTCGGGCCCAAGGTGGCGCTGGCCATGCTCGCCGTGCACACGCCGAACACGCTCCGGGTGGCCGTGGCGAGCGCCGACGTCAAGGCGCTGACCCGGGTCCCCGGCGTGGGTCCCAAGGGCGCGCAGCGGATCATCGTGGATCTCAAGGACAAGCTGGGTGCGCCCGAGGAGGCGGTCAACGCCGCGCTCAACGGCCGCGCGGTCGCGCCCGCCTGGCGTGAGCAGGTCCACTCCGGGCTGGTCGGGCTGGGCTACTCGGCCAAGGACGCCGACGAGGCCGTCGCCGCGGTGAGCCCGCAGGCCGACGCCGACGTGGCGGAGGGCCGTACGCCGCAGGTGGCGGTGCTGCTGAAGGCGGCGCTGCGGATGCTGAGCCTGCGATGAGCGCGGATGCCGAGCCCCCGATGAGCGCGGAACGGGATCTCGTGTCGGCGGAGGCCGCGGGCGACGAGCGGCTGATCGAGGCGGCGCTGCGGCCCAAACGGCTGGACGAGTTCATCGGCCAGGCACGGGTGCGCGAGCAGCTCTCGCTGGTGCTGCACGGCGCGCTGCGCCGGAACCGGCCGCCGGACCACGTGCTGATGAGCGGCTCGCCGGGGCTCGGCAAGACGACGCTCTCGATGATCATCGCGACCGAGCTGGGCGTCCCGCTCCGCATCACCTCCGGGCCCGCCCTGGAACGGGCCGGTGACCTGGCCGCGATCCTCTCGACGTTGTCGGAGGGGGAGGTCCTGTTCATCGACGAGATCCACCGGATGTCCCGTCCCGCGGAGGAGATGCTCTACCTGGCGATGGAGGACTTCCGGGTCGACATCGTGGTGGGCAAGGGGCCGGGCGCGACCGCGATCCCGCTGGAGATCGCCCCGTTCACCCTGGTCGGCGCGACCACCCGGGCGGGACTGCTGCCGGCGCCGCTGCGCGACCGGTTCGGTTTCGTCGCGCACATGGACTTCTACGAGGTCGCCGAGCTGGAGCAGGTGCTGCACCGCTCGGCGCGGCTGCTCGGCCTGGAGCTCCCGGACGACGCGGCGCGCGAGGTCGCCGGGCGCTCCCGGGGCACGCCCCGGATCGCCAACCGGCTGCTGCGCCGGGTCCGCGACTTCGCCGAGGTCCGGGCGGACGGTGTGATCACCCGGGACATCGCCTCGGCCGCGCTGAACCTGTACGAGGTCGACGCCCAGGGACTGGACCGGCTGGACCGGGCGGTGCTGGGGGCGCTGCTGCGCAGGTTCGGCGGCGGCCCGGTCGGCCTGTCCACGCTGGCGGTGGCGGTGGGAGAGGAGCCCGAGACGGTCGAGGTGGTCGCCGAGCCGTTCCTGGTCCGGCAGGGGCTGCTGGCCCGCACCCCGCGCGGCCGGGTCGCGACCGCCGCCGCCTGGATCCATCTCGGGCTGACGCCGCCGCCGGACGCCTTCGGCGCCGGAGTCGCCGCCGATCTCGCGGAGGGTGACGAGCGGTCCTGACGCCGTCTCGCGGAGGGGATGGACGACCCTGACGCCGTCCCGCGGAGGGAACGAACAACCCTGATGCCGCCCTGCGGAGTACCGTGGAACGGGACAAACAGCTCTTAGGTTGTTCTTCTTGGAGGGAAGGCCCGGTAGAGGCCGTACAGGATTCCGTGCGGGAGCCGTACAGAATCGATCACGGATCGATGACAACCATCCCGAAACGGGAACTTCCCTGTATACGAGATCGTGACTTCGTTGCCGCGCTCCGAACAGCTCGCCTAAACTCCGTGGCTTGGCTGGCTGTGTAGGCTGACGTGCTGAGCGGCGTGGCCGTGTTCGACGTCCGGCGGCAGGCCGGTCATTCCCAAGTGAAGGAGCGGCCCTATGGCTGACTACTCAAGCCTTATCATGATCGCTCTCATGGTCGTGGTGTTCTACTTCCTGCTGATCCGCCCGCAGCGCAAGCGGCAGCAGGAGCAGATCCAGATGCAGAACTCCCTTACCCCGGGGACGCGCGTCATGACCACGACCGGGCTTTTCGCAACCGTGGTGACCATCGACGCCGACGACGTGATCCTGGAGATCGCTCCCGGTGTCGAGACCCGCTGGGTCAAGGCCGCCATCGGGCGTGTGCTGGTCCCGGTCGACGACACCGAGGTCAACCTGAAGGCCGTCGACGGTGACGCGGTGGAGACCGCCCAGCAGCAGGACGACGACCAGGACTCCACGACCAAGAAGTCCTGACCAGGCTCACCGCCAATCCCCTATAGCCGAAAGAACTGACGACCAGTGGCCCGACCGACCAGCGGCCAGAGCAGACCGGGGCGCATGCTCCTGCTGCTCCTGGCGCTCATCCTCGCCATGGGCGGGGTGATGTTCCTCAACAAGGCGCTCACCCCCGAATATGGCCTCGACCTCGCCGGCGGCACGACAGTGACGCTGCAGCCCATCACCCCGGACGGGAGCGACCCCTCCGAGGAGAGCCTCAACCTGGCCGTGAACATCATCCGTGACCGGGTGAACGGCAGTGGCATCTCCGACGCCGAGGTCGCCATAGCCGGTGACAACATCGTCATCTCCGTCCCCGGAGTGGGCCAGGAGGAAGTCGTCAAGCTGGTCGGCACGACCGCCGAGCTGCGTTTCCGCCAGGTGCTCGCGATCGGCGCCGGTTCCCCCACGCCCCCGGGCGAGATGGCCACCCAGGCTCCGACGCCCTCCGCCTCGCCGACGGCCACCGGGGGACAGGGCACGCCCGCGCCGAAGCCGTCCGCGTCCGCGACCGCGCCGAAGCCGTCCGAGACCGCGGCGCCGGGCCCGAGCGGCTCGCCCGCCGGACGCGGCCTGTCCTCCGCGCTGACCAATCCGAGCCCCGCCGCCTCGGCCCAGCCGGAGAAGGCCGCGACCCCGTCGGCCCGGGCCGGGCGGAACGGGACGCAGGAGGGGACGCAGAACGGGAACACCGCGGCCCGGCAGGGCAAGGGCGCCACTCCCTCGGCCGCCCCGAGCGCCAGCGCCAGCCCGTCGGCCCCGCCCGCGGCCCCCGAAGAGGCGTCGGTGGCCGGACTGGAGCTCGGCGGGATCGACGACGCCGTGCTCAAGGAGTTCCAGGCCCTCGACTGCTCGAAGGCGGACCGGGGCCAGGGCGCCCAGGACGACCCGAACAAGCAGTTCGCCGGGTGCAGCGACGACGGCAGCGTCAAGTACATCCTCGACAAGGCCGCCGTGACCGGTACCGCGATCGACAGCGCCGATGCGGGCCAGGAGCCGAGCACCGGCGAGTGGCTCGTCCAGCTCTCCTTCAAGGGCCAGGGGCCCGAGCAGTGGACCAAGGTCACCACGACCGCCTTCAACTCGCAGGAGCCGCGCACCCAGGTCGCCATGGTCCTGGACGGCGTGGTGATCTCCGCCCCCGTCATCCAGGAGCCCATCACCGGCGGCCGGGCGCAGATCTCCGGCGGCTTCACCCTGGAGACCGCCACCGAGCTGGCCAACCAGCTCAAGTACGGCGCGCTGCCGCTGAAGTTCCAGAAGGGCTCGATCGACGAGGTCTCCTCCACCCTGGGCGCCGACCAGCTCCGCGGCGGTCTCATCGCCGGCGGGATCGGCCTGGCCCTGGTGGTCGTCTACTCGATGCTCTACTACCGCGGCCTGGGCCTCGTCTCGGTGCTGAGCCTCGCGGTCGCCACCATCCTGACGTACCAGTCGGTGGTGCTGCTCGGCCACTACGCGGGCTTCCGCCTCTCGCTGCCGCACATCATCGGCCTCATCGTCTCGATCGGTATCACCGCGGACTCGTTCATCGTCTACTTCGAGCGCATCCGTGACGAGATGAAGGAGGGCCGCCGCACGCTGCGCGCGGCCGTCGAGGTCGCCTGGGTCCGCGCCCGGCGGACGATCCTGATCGCCGACGCGGTCATGTTCATCGCCGCCGTGGTCCTGTACTTCCTGGCGGTCGGCGGCGTGGCCGGGTTCGCGTTCGCGATGGGCCTGACCACCCTGATCGACCTCGTCGTGGTGTTCATGTTCACCAAGCCGTTCGTCGCGCTGCTGGCCCGCCTGAAGTTCTTCGCCAAGGGGCACCCGCTCTCCGGTCTGGACGCCGAGCGCATGAGCGTCCAGCCGGTCGCCGGCCCCAAGACCGTTTCGCAGGAGGCATGATGGCCGGCCTCGTAAGCCGCCTGTACCGGGGCGAGGTCAACGTCGACTTCGTCGGACGCCAGAAGCTCTGGTACGGCCTGTCCGCCTTCCTGCTCGTGGTCTCCATCGCGGGTCTGGTCGTCAACGGCCTGAACCTGGGCGTGGAGTTCAAGGGCGGGTCCGTCTTCTCCTTCAAGGCGCCCTCGGCCACCATCGAGCAGGTCCGCGGCACCGTCCAGGAGGCGGGCGCGCACCAGGTCATCGTCCAGACGACCAACAACGGCTGGCGGGTCACCACCGAGAGCCTCCCCGAGGCGGAGGTGACCGCGGTGCAGAACGCGGTCACCAAGAGGTTCGGCAGTGACGTCACCCTCCAGGTGATCGGCGGTTCCTGGGGCGGTCAGGTCGCCGACAAGGCCATCATCGGCCTGATCGTCTTCATGCTGGCGATCATCCTGTACCTGACGATGGCCTTCGAGTGGAAGATGGCGCTGGCCGCCATCGTCGCGCTGGTGCACGACCTGGTGATCACCGCGGGCGTCTACGCGTGGTCCGGGTTCGAGGTCACCCCGGCGACCCTGCTGGGCTTCCTGACGATCCTCGGATACTCGCTGTACGACGCGGTCGTGGTGTTCGACATGATCAAGGAGGTCACCGCCAAGCTCGGCACGACCTCGAAGGTCACCTACACCCAGGCCGCCAACGACGCGCTGAACCACACGCTGATCCGGTCGCTGAACACCACCCTGGTGGCGATCCTGCCGGTGGCGGCGATCCTGTTCATCGGCACCACGCTGTTCGGCGCGGGCACGCTGAAGGACCTGTCGCTGGCGCTGTTCGTCGGCATGATCGTCGGTACCTACTCCTCGCTGTGCGTGGCGACGCCGCTGCTGGTGACGCTGAAGGAGCGCGAGCCGCGCTACCGGAAGATCGCCGAGCGGCTCGCCGCCACAGGCGGCGGGACGGGCGCCCGGACGGAGAACGCCAAGGCCGCCCGCCAGACGGTGGCGGCGGGCGCGTCCAAGGCCACGGCCGCGGACGACAAGCGCAAGAAGAAGTAGCCGGAGATGATTGCGCCTCCGCCCTCCCCAGGGGAGGACGGAGGCGTTTTCCGTGGGCGGCGTCCCCTGCCGGGCGGCGCCCTCCGGCAGACTCGTCGAAGACCCCACCCGCAGACCCCACCCGCAGACCCCACCGCTCCACCAGGGATGTGACCATGAGCGACCTGAGCCGGCTGATCCTGGACCGGATCCGCGACGTGCCCGACTACCCCAAGCCGGGAATCCTGTTCAAGGACATCACCCCGCTGCTGTCCGACCCCGAGGCGTTCGCCGCGGTGACGGACGAGCTGGCCGGGCTGCACACCGTCGACAAGATCGTCGGCATCGAGGCCCGCGGGTTCATCCTGGCCGCTCCCGCGGCCTACAGGGCGCGCGCCGGATTCGTGCCGATGCGCAAGAAGGGCAAACTTCCCGCGGAAACCCTTGACGCGTCCTATGATCTGGAGTACGGCTCCGCCACCATCGAGGTCCACCGGGACGCCTTCGCTCCCGGAGACCGGGTTCTGATCGTCGATGACGTGCTCGCCACCGGTGGGACGGCGCGCGCGGCGGTGGAGCTGGTCCGCAGGGCGGGCGCCGAGGTCGTCGCCGTCGCCGTGCTCATGGAACTGGCCTTCCTGAAGGGGCGGGAGAGGCTCGACGGAGTCGGGCTCCACTCCCTCGTGATCGTCTGATCCACCCCGGGGCGGGCGGCACCCGACCAGGTCTGGATACACTGAGGGATCTGGACTCGAACGTGAGGAGTCTGAGTGCCCCGTGATGTGGTCGTGCCCGACGTGACCGCCGCCGGTGGCGGTCCCGACATGGCCGTCCCGGCAGGCGATGCCGGTTCCGCCATGTCCGGAGCCACCGAGGAGAAACCGGCGGTGCGGCGGAGGATCGCCCGCTTTGGGGGGCAATGGGGTGGCGCCATGAACCCGGTGCTTGAGCCGCTTTTCCGCACGGTCCGCGCGACCCATCCGAAGGCCGACCTGCGGCTGATCGAGCGTGCCTACGATGTGGCGGCCTATCACCACCGCGATCAGAAGCGCAAGAGCGGTGATCCGTACATCACCCATCCGCTGGCCGTCGCGACGATCCTGGCCGAGCTGGGCACCGACGACGAGACGCTGTGCGCGGCGCTGCTGCACGACACCGTCGAGGACACCGCCTACGGCCTGGACGAGCTGCGGCAGGACTTCGGCGACAACATCGCGCAGCTGGTCGACGGCGTCACCAAGCTCGACAAGGTCAAGTTCGGCGACGCCGCCCAGGCCGAGACCGTGCGCAAGATGGTCGTCGCGATGTCCCGCGACATCCGGGTGCTGGTCATCAAGCTCGCCGACCGGCTGCACAACATGCGCACCATGCGCTACCTGCCCGAGCACAAGCGGCAGCAGAAGTCCCGCGAGACGCTGGAGATCTTCGCCCCGCTCGCCCACCGGCTGGGCATGAACACCATCAAGTGGGAGCTGGAGGACCTCGCGTTCGCCATGCTCTACCCCAAGCGCTACGACGAGATCGCCCGGATGGTGTCGAAACGGGCCCCGCGCCGGGACCTGTTCCTGCAGGAGGTCATCGAGACCGTCTCGGCGGACCTGCGCGAGGCCAAGATCCGCGCCGAGGTCAAGGGCCGTCCCAAGCACTACTACTCGGTCTACCAGAAGATGATCGCCAGGGACGTCGCCTTCGACGACATCTACGACCTGGTGGGCATCCGGGTGCTGGTCGACACGGTCCGCGACTGCTACGCCGCCCTCGGAACGATCCACGCGCGATGGAAGCCGGTGGCCGGCCGGTTCAAGGACTACATCGCGATGCCCAAGTTCAACATGTACCAGTCGCTGCACACCACGGTGATCGGTCCCGAGGGCAAGCCGGTGGAGCTGCAGATCCGCACCCACGGCATGCACCGCAGGGCGGAGTACGGCGTCGCGGCGCACTGGAAGTACAAGGAGGACATGACCACCTCCGGTCCGGGCGGGGGCAAGCTGAAGCCCGCCAGCGACATGGCGTGGCTGCGCCAGCTGCTGGACTGGCAGAAGGAGACCGCCGACCCGGGGGAGTTCCTGGAGTCGCTCCGGTTCGACCTGTCGGTCTCCGAGGTCTACGTCTTCACCCCGCGCGGCCAGGTGCTCGCCCTGCCCGAGGGCGCGACCCCGGTCGACTTCGCCTACGCCGTCCACACCGAGGTGGGTCACCGCTGCATCGGGGCCCGGGTCAACGGCCGCCTGGTGCCGCTGGAGTCCCGGCTCAACAACGGCGACACCGTCGAGATCTTCACCTCCAAGTCGCCGGACGCCGGGCCGTCCCGCGACTGGCTGAAGTTCGTCAAGTCCGGCCGGGCCCGCAACAAGATCCGCCAGTGGTTCTCCAAGGAACGCAGGGAGACCGCGATCGAGGCGGGCAAGGAGGCCATCGGCCGGGCGATGCGCAAGCAGGGACTGCCGCTGCAGCGCCTGATGTCCGGAGAGTCCCTCCTGGCGCTCGCCAGGGACCTGCGCTACCCGGACGTCTCCTCGCTCTACGCGGCGGTCGGAGAGGGCCACATCGCCGCCCAGGCGGTCGTGCAGAAGCTCGTGCAGTCCCTCGGGGGCGTGGAGAGCGCCGAGGAGGACATCGCCGAGACCGCGGTCCCGACGAAGCTCAAGGGCCGCCCGCGCGGCGGTGGCGGCGCGGGCGTCGTGGTCGCCGGCGACTCGGACGTCTGGGTACGGCTCTCGCGCTGCTGCACCCCGGTCCCCGGAGACGACATCGTCGGCTTCGTCACCCGCGGGCACGGCGTGTCGGTGCACCGGACCAACTGCCCCAACGTGGAACAGCTGCGCTCCGAGCCGGACCGCCTGGTCGAGGTCTCCTGGGCTCCCGGCGGCGACTCGGTGTTCCTGGTCGCCATCCAGGTCGAGGCGCTGGACCGGCCCCGCCTGCTGTCCGACGTCACCCGGACCCTGTCCGACCAGCACGTGAACATCCTGTCGGCCTCGGTGACCACGTCCCGCGACCGCGTGGCGATCAGCAAGTTCACCTTCGAGATGGGCGACCCCAAGCACCTGGGCCACGTCCTGAAGGCCGTCCGCAACGTCCAGGGCGTCTACGACGTCTACCGGGTCAGCGGCGCCGGCGGCTGAGGCGTCCTCGGCGTCCGAGGGAGAACCCCCGCGATCGGTGTGCTGATCGCGGGGGTTCCCCGTGGTACGGCGGGCAGGCCCGGGACGGTCAGGAGAACTCGGCGAGCGTGCGCTCGGCCTCCTCCAGCCAGGAACGGCGGGCGGTCAGGGCCTCCTCGGCGTCCTTGGCGTCCTTGTCCCGGCCGGCGGCGCGGGCCTTGGCCAGGCGGGCCTCCAGCTGCTCGATGGACCTGCGGAGCTGGTCCACCGTGTTCTGGGCGCGGGCGCGGGCCTCGGGGTTGGAGCGCTTCCACTCCGTCTCCTCGGCCTTGCGGACCGCGTCGTCCACCTTGCGCAGCCCGCCCTCCAGACGGTCGCGCTGCTCCCGGGGGACCGGACCGGCCTCCTCCCAGCGTTCCAGGATGCCGCGCAGGGCGGCCCGGGCGGTGCGGGCGTCGGTGACGGGGAGGATCTTCTCCGCCTCGGCCAGCAGCTGCTCCTTGACCTCGGCGTTGGCCGCCAGCGAGGCGTCACGCTCGGCGAAGACCGCCGAGCGGGCCTGGAAGAACTGGTCCTGGGCGCCCTTGAACCGGGCCCAGAGCTCGTCCTCGACGTCGCGGGCGGCCCGGCCGGCGGCCTTCCACTGGCGCATCAGCTCCCGGTAGGCCGAGGCGGTCAGGCCCCAGTCGGTGGAGGAGGCCAGGGCCTCCGCCTCCGCCACGATGCGCTCCTTGGTGGCGCGCACACCCTCGCGCTGCTCGTCCAGGCCCGCGAAGTAGGCCTTGCGCCGCTTGGCGAAGGCCGTACGGGCCGCCGACAGCCGCTTCCACAGCGCCGCCTCGGTGGTCCGGTCGATCCGCTCGGCGGCCTTCCACTCCTCCACCAGCTGACGCAGGCGCTCCCCGCCGGTCTTCCAGTGGGTGGTGGACTCGGCCACCGACTCGGCCTCGGCGACGATGCGCTCCTTGATGCCCTTGGCCTCGGCCCGCGCCACGTCACGGGCGGCCTTGGCCTCCTCCCGGCGCTGGGAGACCAGCTCCGACAGGCTGTCCAGCCGCTTCAGCAGCGCGTCGAGATCGCCGACCGCGTGCGCGTCGGTGATCGCCTCGCGGAGCTTGACGATGGTGGCCTCGGCCTGAGCGGGAGGCAGGTCCGTGCCGCGCACCCGCTGCTCCAGCAGCGTGACCTGCCCGGCCAGCTCGTCGAACTTGCGGCGGAAGTAGGCGAGCGCCTCTTCCGGCTCGCCGGCCTGCCAGGACCCGACGGCCCGCTCTCCCTCAGCCGTACGCACGTAGACGGTGCCGTCGTCGTCTACCCGGCCCCACGGGTCGGTGCTCACCGTGTCCTCCCGCACTTTCCTGTCGCCTTTCCGGGACCGTCCGGCCCCGGGTCCATATGCCTGGTTGTATTACGTCAGCTCTTGGCGGACATTGTCACGTCTTTGATCTCGACGGTTTTCTTCGGGGCACCGGTACCGTCGGGTCCCGGGGTGATGACACCGCCCTTGTTCACCTCGTCGACGATCTCCAGACCCTTGGTAACCGTACCGAACGGCGTGTAGTTCGGGCCCAGTGCGGCGTCACCGTACACGATGAAGAACTGGCTGCCGTTGGTGTTGGGACCGCTGTTGGCCATGGCGACCACGCCGCGGCTGTACTTGGCGCCCTCGAGGTTCTCGTCCACGAAGCGGTAGCCGGGGCCGCCCTGCCCGTCGGTCTGGCCCTTGCCGTCGGCCTTGGCCAGCGGGTCGCCGCACTGCAGGACCGGGAACTGGTCGGAACCCAGGCGGTGGCACTTGGAGCCGTCGAAGTAGTCCTTCGAGGCGAGGAACGCGAAGGACCCGACCGTGCACGGGGTCTTCTCGGCGTCCAGCTTGATGACGATGTCGCCCTGGTTGGTCTTCAGCGTCATCGTCTTGGGGGAGAGATCGACCTTGGCCGGGGGCATGCCGACGTTCTTGGCCTCGCCGCCCTCGGTGGCGGGCACGTAGCCGCAGCTGCCGGAGGCCTTGTCGAAGGCGGTGGGCTCGGGCCCGGCCGCGGCGCTCTCGCTCGGCGCTGGGGTGGCTGCGGCGTCCGTCGGGGCGGGGTCGCCGGAGCCTCCGAGCAGGGCGATCGCGGCGACGATGCCGCCGATCACCACCACGGTGCCCACGGTGCTGCCGATGATCGCGGTCTTCTTGGCCTTGGTCTCGCGCTCCATACGTCGCTGCATCTGCCGCTCGTAGTGCTCGCGCGCCAGTTGCTTCTGGCGGTCCTTGCCGCTCACCGCTTCGCCCTCCCGAGTGCCGGAGTATTCATATTGAGGTGGGCGAATCGTATCGGCCAGAGCGCGATGATTCGCAGCCCGCCGACCCGCACCGGTACCCTTCGGTTACATTCTCATCCGCATTCTTGACGAGATCAGCTGAGGCAGATGCTCATCGCAGGGTTTCCCGCAGGGTCCTTCCAGGCCAACTGCTATGTCGTCGCTCCCGCCGCGGGTGAGGAGTGCGTCATCGTCGATCCAGGGCAGAACGCCGTCGGCGACCTGGACGACCTGCTGCGGGAGCATCGGCTCAAGCCGGTCGCGGTGCTGGTCACCCACGGTCACATCGATCACATGTGGTCGGTCGCCCCGGTCTGCGGCGCGCGCGACGTGCCGGCCTGGATCCATCCCGAAGACCGCGACCTGCTGTCCGACCCGGGCAAGGGGCTGTCGCTGACGACCCGGCAGCAGCTGTTCGGCGGGCTCACCTTCACCGAGCCCGACGACGTGCGGGAGCTCGCCGACGGCGAGGTGCTGAGGCTGGCGGGCATGGAGCTCACGGTCGACCACACTCCCGGCCATACCAGGGGGTCGGTGACGTTCAGGTTGCCCGGTACGGACGAGATCCCGGACGTGATGTTCTCGGGCGACCTGCTGTTCGCCGGCTCCATCGGCCGCACAGACCTCCCGGGCGGCGACTACCCGACGATCCTGCGCAGCCTGGCCGTCAAGTGCCTGCCGCTGCCGGACGACACGGTGGTCCTGCCCGGCCACGGACCACAGACCACGATCGGCCGGGAGCGCGCCACCAACCCGTATCTCGCGGAGGCGGCTCCCCACGCCGGTCCCGGCAGGGGACTTTAGAGACATGAGCTTCCAGGCGCCCAAGGGCACCTTCGACTGGATCCCGCCGCGCTCCGAGCGGGTCCTCGCCATACGGGAGGCGCTGGCCGCCCCCGCCCGCCGCGCGGGCTACGGCTACGTCGAGACACCGGTCTTCGAGGACACCGCGCTGTTCGCACGCGGCGTGGGGGAGTCGACCGACATCGTCTCCAAGGAGATGTACACCTTCACCGACAAGGGCGGGCGCTCCATCACGCTGCGTCCCGAGGGCACCGCGTCGGTCGTGCGGGCCGTCCTCCAGCACGGCCTGCACAACGGGCAGCTGCCCGTCAAGCTGTGGTACTCCGGGAGTCAGTTCCGCTACGAGCGCGCGCAGAAGGGCCGCTACCGCCACTTCTGGCAGGTCGGCGCCGAGGCCCTCGGCGCCGAGGATCCGGCGCTGGACGCCGAGCTGATCCTGCTGGCCGCCGACGGCTACGCCGGGCTGGGCCTGACCGGGGTCCGGCTGCTGGTCAACACGCTGGGCTGCAAGGAGTGCCGGCCCGGCTACCGGGCCGCGCTCCAGGAGTTCCTGCGCGCGCTCGACCTCGACGAGGCCACCCGGGCCCGGATCGAGATCAATCCGTTGCGCGTGCTGGACGACAAGCGCCCGGAGGTGCAGGCCCAGCTGGCCGGCGCGCCGATGGTCGTCGACCACCTGTGCGGGGCGTGCAAGGCCTACCACGAGGAGGTCCGCTCGCTGCTGACCGCCTCGGGCGTCGCCTTCACCGACGACCCGCGCCTGGTGCGCGGTCTCGACTACTACACGCGAACCACCTTCGAGTTCGTCCACGACGGGCTGGGCTCGCAGTCCGCGGTCGGCGGCGGCGGGCGCTACGACGGGCTGAGCGAGATGATCGGCGGTCCGTCGCTGCCGAGCGTCGGCTGGGCGCTCGGCGTGGACCGGACGCTCCTGGCGATGGAGGCCGAGGGCCTGCTTGCGGACGAGTCCGCCGGGGAACGTGTGCAGGTGTACGGTGTCCCGCTGGGCGAGGAGGCACGCCGCCGGATGTTCCTCCTCGTCACCGAGCTGCGCCGGGCGGGCCTCACCGCCGACATGTCGTTCGGAGCCAAGGGCCTCAAGGGGGCCATGAAGGGCGCCGGCCGCTCCGGTGCCCGCTACGCGCTGGTCCTGGGCGAGCGCGACCTGGCGGCCCAGGCCGTACAGCTGAAAGACCTGACCACCGCAGAGCAGACCGAGGTGCCGTTGGCCGAGGTCGCCGACATTCTGAAGGGGAAGTTCTCGTGATCCGCACGCACACCGCCGGTTCGCTCCGCAAGGAGCACGCGGGTGAGCAGGTAACGCTGGCCGGATGGGTGGCGCGCCGCCGCGACCACGGTGGCGTGGTCTTCATCGACCTGCGTGACGCCTCCGGCACGGCCCAGGTGGTCTTCCGCGAGGAGGACGACGCGCACGGCCTGCGCGCCGAGTACTGCGTCAAGGTCGTCGGGGAGGTGCGGGTCCGCCCCGCGGGCAACGAGAACCCCGATCTGCCCACCGGTGAGATCGAGGTCGTCGCCTCCGAGGTCGAGGTGCTCAGCGAGTCGGCCCCGCTGCCGTTCCCGATCGAAGGCGCCGCGGGCATCTCCGAAGAGGCCCGGCTGAAGTACCGCTACCTCGACATCCGCCGCCAGCAGGTCGCCCAGGCCATGCGGATCCGCTCCAAGGCCACCTACCTCGCCAACGAGGTGCTGAACGAGCACGGGTTCGTCTACGTCGAGACGCCGACGCTGACCCGCTCCACCCCCGAGGGCGCCCGCGACTTCCTGGTCCCGGTCCGCCTGCAGCCCGGCAACTGGTACGCCCTGCCCCAGTCTCCGCAGCTGTTCAAGCAGCTGCTGCAGGTCGCCGGGCTGGAGCGCTACTACCAGCTGGCCAAGTGCTACCGCGACGAGGACCTGCGCGCCGACCGGCAGCCGGAGTTCACCCAGATCGACCTTGAGATGTCCTTCGTGGACCAGGAGGACGTCATCGCCGTCGGCGAGGCGCTGATCGGGCGGGTCTGGAAGGAGATCCTCGGCTACGAGATCCCGCTGCCGCTGCCCCGGATGACCTACGCCGACGCCATGGCCCGCTACGGTTCCGACAAGCCGGACCTGCGCTTCGGCCAGGAGCTCGTCGACATGACCGGGTTCTTCGCCGACACCACCTTCCGCGTCTTCCAGGCGCCGTACGTCGGCGCCGTGGTCATGCCGGGCGGCGCCTCCCAGACCCGTAAGGAGCTGGACGGCTGGCAGGAGTGGGCCAAGTCGCGCGGCGCCCGGGGCCTGGCCTACGTGCTGGTCGGCGAGGACGGCACGCTCGGCGGCCCGGTGGCCAAGAACCTGTCGGAGACCGAGACCGCCGGTCTGGCGGCCAAGGCGGGCGCCGAGCCCGGTGACGCGATCTTCTTCGCGGCCGGTGCGGTCGCCGCCTCCCGCGACCTGCTCGGCGCGGCCCGCCTGGAGATCGGCCGGCGCTGCGGCCTGATCGACGAGTCGCAGTGGAGCTTCCTGTGGGTCGTCGACGCGCCGATGTTCGAGCCCGTGCTCGACGACGCCGGCACCCAGATCGGCTGGACCGCGGTGCACCACCCGTTCACCGGTCCCAAGCCCGAGTGGGCCGACACCTTCCAGGACAACCCCGGCGAGGCCCTGGCCTACGCCTACGACATGGTCTGCAACGGCATGGAGATCGGCGGCGGCTCGATCCGTATCCACCGCGCCGAGATGCAGCAGCGCGTCTTCGACGTGCTCGGCATCTCCAAGGAGGAGGCCGAGAGCAAGTTCGGCTTCCTGCTGGAGGCGTTCAAGTACGGCCCGCCGCCGCACGGCGGCATCGCCTACGGCTGGGACCGCATCTGCATGCTGCTGGCGGGCGGCGACTCGATCCGCGACGTCATCGCCTTCCCGAAGACGGCCTCCGGCTTCGACCCGCTGACCGGCGCGCCCACCCCGATCACCTCCGAGCAGCGCAAGGAGGCGGGCGTGGACGCCCGGCCGAAGGAGACGGGGCCGAAGGAGACGGGGCAGCAGACCGAGGCGGCCCAGCCCGCCTGAGCCTGATCCGTCCGCATGCCGGTGCCCCGGCGGGCACGCCGCCCGCCGGGGCACCGGCATGTGAGGGCGAGGCCCGCCGGTGTCAGAAGCGGACCGGGAGCGCGTTCAGGCCGCGGATGAACGAGGCCTGTCCGCGCCAGGAGAGCTCCTCGGGGGCGCAGTCGAGCGCGATGCCCGGCAGGCGGCGCAGCAGCGTCTCGAAGGCGATGTGGGCCTCCATGCGGGCCAGCGGGGCGCCCAGGCAGAAGTGGACGCCGTGGCCGAAGGCCATGTGCTGGCCGGGGGGCCGGGTGACGTCCAGCCTGTCCGGATCGTCGAACGCCGCGGGGTCGCGCCCGGCCGCGCCGAGCGAGACGTGGACCAGGCTGTCCGCCGGGATGGGGACGCCTGCGATCCGGAGGTCCTCGGTGGCGAAGCGGAGGGTGGCGCGCTCCAGCGGCCCGTCGTAGCGGAGGAACTCCTCGACGGCGTCCGGGATCAGGCCGGGCCGCTCCCGCAGGAGCCGGAGCTGGTCGGGGTGGGTCAGCAGGGCCAGCATGCCGTTGCCGATGAGGTTGGCCGTGGTCTCGTGACCGGCGATGAGCAGCAGCGTGAGCATGGCGATCAGCTCGGGCTCGGTCAGCGTCTCGTCCCCGTCGCGCGGGGCGGCCAGCGCGCTGACCATGTCGTCCCTGGGCGCGGCCCGGCGTTCGGCGATGAGCCGGGAGAAGCAGGTCTGGATGGCGCCGCTCACCTCGTCGCGGCGCTTGACGGCCTCCTCGTCGAGCGACGGGACGACGAGGGTGGCCGACCAGACGCGGAAGTCGTCGCGGTCCTCGGCGGGCACGCCCAGCAGCTCGCAGATCACGGTGACCGGCAGCGGGAAGGCGAAGTCGTCGAGGAGGTCGGCCCGCCCCCTGCCCTCCATCCGGTCGACCAGCCGGTCGGTGATCTCCTGGACCCGGGGCCGCAGGCTCTCGACCCGGCGCGGAGTGAACGCCCTGGAGACCAGGCGGCGCAGCCGGGTGTGGTTCGGCGGATCGCTGGAGAGCATGTTGTCGGCGAACGCGGGATTGGCGCCGGCCAGTTCCTGCAGGAGGGCGGATCCGTGCTGCAGGTTCTTGGCCAGCCGGGGGTCGCTCAGCGCCGCCCGGCCGTGCTCGTGGTCGATGACCAGGAAGGACGACATCCCCGGGGGGAAGTCCACCGGGTGGACCGGCCCCGCGTCGCGCAGCCCGGCGTACTGGGCGTACGGGTCCCGGACGAACTCCGGGGCGAGCAGGAACTCGATCGGCAGTTTCCCGGGAGCCGGTGCGTTTCCGGAGACCGGGTCGTGCTCGGCGGCATGTCCGTCGCCGGTGTCCGGGCCGGGCCTGGCGGTCGGGTCGGGCATGGGCGTCTCCTCCGTGAGTCGGATCGCGTGCCTTGCCCCTACAGCTTGATCTCCTGCGGGCGGTGATCGACACGATGTGACCGAGATCACAGGATGGAGGCGCCCCGCCCGCGTGCGTCCCGTCCTCGCGGGCCCGTGCCGGGAGCCGGGCCCGTGCCGGGAGCGGGCCCGGGACGCCTCAGGAGAGCTTGACGTCCTTGATGATGACCGGGATCTTGGGGGCGTTGGAGCCGCCGTCGCCGGTGATGTCGTCGGGGTTGGTGATCCACCCGCCCGCGGCGATCTTGTCGATGATCTCCATGCCCTTGGAGACGGTGCCGATGGGCGTGTAGGCCGCCGCCGCGTCGAGCTGGGCGGTCTCCTCGTGGTAGGAGATCCAGAACTGGCTGCCGTTCTGGTTGCTCGCGTCGCCGGGCTGGGCCAGCGCGACCGTGCCCCTGCCGTACGACAGGCCTCCCAGGTTCTCGTCGTTGAACACGTAACCCGAGCTGCCCTGCCCGTCGGTGGGGTTCTTGCCGTCGGCCTTGGCCTGCGGGTCACCGCACTGCAGGAGTCCCAGCCCCGCGTTCTCGGGGGTGGCCAGGCGGTGGCACCTGGTGTTGTCGAAGAAGTTCTTCTTGGCCAGGAAGGCCATGGAGTTGACGGAACAGGGGGCCGCCTCGGTCGCCAGGTCGATCACGATGTCACCGTGGTTGGTGGTGATCGTCATGGTCTTCAGCTTCAGGTTCGGCTTCTTCGGCGGGTAGCCGACCTTCTTGGCGGGGGAGCCGCTGGTGTCCTCGCGGTACTCGCAGGTGACGGCACCGGCGTTGAGCGGGGTGCTGGGGCTCGGCTGCGTGCTCGGGCTCTCCGACGCGGACGGGGTCGGCGTGGCGGCCGCCTCGTTCGTGGCGCCGCTGCTGCCTCCGAGGAGGGTCGTCGCGGCGATCACACCGCCGGCCACGACGGCCACGGCGGCGCCGGCTCCGATGAAGGTGTTCCGCTTCGCCTTGCCGGCCTGCTGCGCACGCTGGATCTGCCGTTCCTTGTGCTCCCGTGCCAGCTGACTCTGGCGGTCTTCGCCGCTCACCGCTATGTCCTCCAGGATCGCCGTTCTATGACTGTTAACCCGGCGAAAGCGTACCGGCACTGGAGTGTGATGGATGTAAGTGGCGGAATCTGCCACATGCCTACACACGTGATGGGAGGGAAAACGCTGGATCTCTTTACATCTTCCGGAACCTCTGCGTGGTGAGATGCGTACTCGGTGACCACGAACTACGCACGACCGGAGCAACACCATGTTCGAAGAGTTTCTCGGCCTTCCCGCCCATCCCCTGATCACCCATTCGGCCGTGGTCCTGATACCTCTGCTCGCGGTCCTGGCGGCGGTCTACGCTCTGGCTCCGCGGACGCGCGCCGCGACGACCTGGGCGGTTCTGGGACTCGCCGTGGTCGCGCCCCTCGCCACCCTGGCGGCCCGGCAGAGCGGCATCGCGTTCAAGGAGGGCCGGTTCTCCTCCGCCTCGGGGCAGCTGGGAGAGCGCATCGCCGAGCACGAGAGCTTCGGCACGCCGCTGACGCTGGTCGTGGCCGGGCTGGGGCTGGCCGCGCTGGGACTGGTCTACGTCACCCGCGGCGACCGGTTCGGCCGCCCGGTGGTCCTGGCCGTCTCGGCGCTCACCGTCGTCCTGGCCGTGGCCGCCGGGTACTACGTGGCCCGGGCCGGTCACAGCGGGGCCGTGGCGGTCTGGGCGGACTAGCCGGTGACGGTACTGTCGGGGGGTGGACAGCCTGTTCGACTCGGCGGCGGAGGAGGCCCACCGCGGCCAGGAGCCCCTCGCGGTCCGGATGCGTCCGAGATCCCTGGACGAGGTCATCGGCCAGCGCCACCTGCTGGGGCCGGGGACGCCGCTGCGGCGGCTCGTCGAGGCCGAGGCTCCGATGTCGCTGTTCCTGTGGGGGCCTCCGGGCACCGGCAAGACCACCCTCGCCTACGTCGTGGCGGGGGTGACCAGGCGCCGTTTCGTCGAGGTCTCCGCGGTCTCCGCGGGCGTCAAGGAGGTCCGCGCGGCCATCGAGCAGGCCCGGCGCGAGCTGGGCATGTCCGGCCGCCAGACGGTGCTGTTCGTCGACGAGGTGCACCGCTTCAACAAGGCGCAGCAGGACGCCCTGCTGCCCGCCGTGGAGAACCGCTGGGTCACCTTCATCGGGGCCACCACGGAGAACCCGTTCTTCTCCGTCATCTCGCCGCTGCTGTCGCGCTCCCTTCTGCTCACGCTGGAGCCGCTCTCCGACGACGACGTCCGGACGGTGCTGGAACGCGCCGTCGCCGACCCCCGCGGCCTGGACGGGAGGGTCCGGCTGACGCCGGAGGCGACCGGGCACCTCGTCCGGCTGGCGGGCGGGGACGCCCGCCGGTCGCTGACCTACCTGGAGGCCGCCGCGCTGATCGCCGACGGCGAGGTCACCGTGGAGGTGGTGGAGCGGGCGGTGGACAAGGCGGCCGTGCGCTACGACCGCCAGGGCGACCAGCACTACGACGTGATCAGCGGTTTCATCAAGAGCATGCGCGGTTCCGACGCCGACGCGGCCCTGCACTACCTGGCCCGGATGATCGAGGCGGGCGAGGACCCCCGGTTCATCGCCCGCCGGATCATGATCTTCGCCTCCGAGGACGTCGGCATGGCCGACCCGACCTGCCTGCAGGTCGCGGTGGCCGCGGCCCAGGCGGTGGAGCTCATCGGCCTGCCCGAGGGGCGGCTCAACCTCGCCCAGGCGGTCATCCACTGCGCGCTGGCCCCCAAGTCCAACGCGGTGATCAGCGCCATCGACGCGGCCGCGGCGGACGTGCGGCGCGGCGACATCGGCCAGGTCCCCGGCCACCTGCGCGACGCCCACTACGCCGGGGCGAGGAAGCTCGGCCACGGCAAGGGCTACAAGTACCCCCACGACTTCGAGCACGGACTGGTCCGTCAGGACTACATTCCCGGCACGCTCCGCGACCGCCGCTACTACCAGCCCACCAGGCACGGGGCCGAGGCGGCTTTCGCCGACCGGTGGGCCAGGATCCGGGCGTTCCTCCGCGGCGTGCCGGGAGAAGACGGCAAGACGCGATAGGGTCGTGCCGTTCTGGGCGGGTGAGGTAGGGAGAGTCGGCGCGTGCTTACCGCTGGAGAGGTCGCCGGACTGATCGCGGCCGTGGCCTGTGTGGTCCTTGTCTGCTTCCTGATCGTGGTCCTGCTCAAGCTGTCCCGGTTGCTCACCGAGACCACCAAGGCGGTCACCGAGCTGAACGGCCGGGTGGTGCCCCTGCTGGAGGAGGTCGCGCTCACCGTCGGCGAGGCCAACCGCCAGCTCGTCGAGGTCGAGGCCGTCATCCGCGACGTCAAGCGGGTCAGCGGGCACGCGGCCAAGGTCAGCGACGTCACCCAGGCGCTGGTCACCCGCCCGCTCATCAAGGTCGCGGCGCTCGGCCACGGACTCCGGCAGGCCATCGGCGCCCGCGGCCGGGGCCGGCCGCAGCCCCGCGCGCTGGAGAGGCGGCGGCGATGATCCGCAGACTGTTCTACATGGGCCTGGGGGCCTTCGGGGCCGTGTGGGTCATGCGTAAACTCCAGGCCCTGCACCCCAACCACGTGGCGCGCCGCGCCGTCCGCAACGCCTCCGGTCTGCTGGAGCAGGCCAGGGACATCGCGGGGGACGCGCGGGAGGTCGCCGCCAGGCGGGAAACCGAGTTGCGGGCCCGCTTCGGGCTCGACACTGTGGAAGACACCACCGTGGAAAACACCTATCACTACGACGTAAAGGATGGCCGCTGACATGGAGTCGGCAGAGATCGCCCGCCGCTTCCTGCGCTTCTTCGAGGAGCGTGGGCACACCGTCGTGCCCTCGGCCAGCCTGATCGCCGAGGACCCGACGCTGCTCCTGGTCCCCGCGGGCATGGTCCCCTTCAAGCCCTACTTCCTGGGTCAGCGCAAGCCCCCCTACAAGCGGGCCGCCAGCGTGCAGAAGTGCGTGCGCACCCCGGACATCGACGAGGTCGGCAAGACCACCCGGCACGCCACCTTCTTCCAGATGCTCGGCAACTTCTCCTTCGGCGACTACTTCAAGGACCAGGCGATCCCGTTCGCCTGGGAACTGCTGACCACCTCCGAGGCCGACGGCGGCTTCGGCTTCCCGGAGGAGCGGCTCTGGGTCACCGTCTTCCACGACGACGACGAGGCCGCCGAGATCTGGCACCGGCGGGCCGGGATGCCGCTGGAGCGCATCCAGCGCCGCGGCCTGGCCGACAACTACTGGCACATGGGCGTGCCCGGGCCGGGCGGGCCGTGCACCGAGATCTACTACGACCGCGGCCCGGAGTACGGCCGCGAGGGCGGTCCCGTCGCCGACGAGAACCGCTACCTCGAGGTGTGGAACAACGTCTTCATGCAGTTCCAGCTCGGCACGGTCCGCAGCAAGACCGACTTCGACGTCGTCGGCGAGCTGCCCGCCAAGAGCGTCGACACCGGCATGGGCCTGGAGCGCATGGCCGCGATCCTGCAGGGCGTCGACAACATCTACGAGATCGACACCACCTACAAGATCCTTGACCGCGCCGCCGAGCTCACCAAGACCCGCTACGGCCGCGACGAGCGCTCCGACGTCAGCCTGCGCGTGGTCGCCGACCACGTCCGCACCAGCACCATGCTGGTCGCCGACGGCGTGCTGCCCGGCAACGAGGGCCGGGGCTACGTGCTCCGCCGCATCCTGCGCCGCTCGATCCGGAACCTGCGCCTGCTGGGCTCCGGCGAGGAGCGCTACATGCACGAACTGACCGCCGTCGCGATCGACGTGATGGGCGAGCTGTACCCCGAGCTCAAGGCCGACGCCCCGCAGATCCACGGGGTCGTCGACGCCGAGGAGGCGTCCTTCCTCGGCACCCTGCGCACCGGCACCGCGATCTTCGACGTGGCCGTGGAGGAGACCAAGCGCAAGGGCCGGAACGTGCTGGCCGGCGAGCAGGCGTTCCAGCTCCACGACACCTACGGCTTCCCGATCGACCTGACCCTGGAGATGGCCTCCGAGCAGGGCCTGAAGGTCGACGAGGAGGGCTTCCGCCGGCTGATGAAGGAGCAGCGCGACCGGGCCAAGGCCGACGCCGCCGCCAAGAAGACCGGCAACGCCGACATCTCGGTCTTCGGGCAGATCCTGGAGAAGGCCGGCAAGGTCGAGTTCCTCGGCTACGACCAGGTGACCGCCGAGACGGAGGTCATCGGCCTGCTCGCCGACGGCGCCCCGGTCCCGGCGGCGGGCGCCGGGAGCATGGTCGAGGTCGTGCTGGGCCGTACCCCCTTCTACGCCGAGGGCGGCGGCCAGCTCGCCGACCAGGGCGTCATCCGCACCTCCGGGGCCGAGGTCGAGATCGTGGACGTGCAGTCCCCGGTGGCCGGCGTCATCGTGCACCGCGGCAAGGTCCGCGCCGGTGAGATCCGGGTGGGCGACCAGGCCGAGGCCGAGATCGACGTCGAGCGCCGCCGCGCCATCTCCCGCAGCCACACCGCCACCCACCTGGTGCACCGCGGCTTCCGCAACGCGCTGGGCGAGACGGCGGCCCAGGCCGGCTCGGAGAACTCGCCCGGCCGCTTCCGCTTCGACTTCACCTCCGCCGGCGCCGTGCCGCCCAGCGTGCTGCGCGACGTCGAGGACGAGGTCAACGCCGTCCTGATCAACGACCTCCAGGTCAACGCCTTCCACACCTCCCAGGCCGAGGCCCGGGCGATGGGCGCGCTGGCCCTGTTCGGCGAGAAGTACGGCGACGTGGTCCGCATCGTCGAGGTGGGCGACTACTCCCGCGAACTGTGCGGCGGCACCCACGTCAGCAACTCCGGCCAGCTCGGCCTGGTCAAGGTGCTGGGCGAGTCCTCGATCGGCGCCGGCGTGCGCCGGGTGGAGGCCCTGGTCGGCCTGGACGCCTTCCGCTTCCTGGCCCGTGAGAGCGTGCTCGTCGCCCAGCTGTCCGAGCAGCTCAAGGCCCGCCGGGAGGAGCTGCCCGAGCGCATCGAGGGCATCGTCACCCGGCTGCGCACCGCCGAGAAGGAACTGGAGCGGCTCCGCTCGGCCCAGGTTCTCGCCGTCGCCGGCGAGCTGGCCGCGGGCGCCCGCGACGTGCACGGCGTCTCCGCCGTGACGCACCGCGCGCCCGACGGCACCTCCGCCGACGACCTGCGCAAGCTCGCCCTCGACGTGCGCGGGCGCTTCCCCGCCGACCGCGCCGCGGTGGTCGTGGTCGCCGGCGTCCCCGCCGACCGGCCGGTCGTCGTCGCCGTGGTCAACGACGCCGGGCGCACGCGCGGCCTGAAGGCGGGCAGCCTGGTCGGCGTGGCCGCCAAGGCCCTCGGCGGCGGCGGTGGCGGCAAGGACGACATCGCCCAGGGCGGCGGCGCCCGTCCCGAGGCGATCGGCGACGCCCTCGGCGCCGTCGAGCAGGCGATCGCCCAGGCGCTGTCCTGACGGTGAGGACCCGGCGATGAGGAACGGCGTGCGCCTCGGCGTCGACGTCGGCTCGGTCCGCATCGGCGTGGCCCGCAGCGACCCCTCGGGGCTGCTGGCCACGCCGGTGGAGACCGTACGGCGGGGCAAGGGCGATCTGGACCGGATCGCCGGGATCGCGGCCGAGCACGAGGTGATCGAGGTCGTGGTCGGCCTGCCGACCTCCCTGTCCGGCCGCGAGGGACAGGCGGCCGGACTGGCCCGCGACTTCGCGGCCAAGATCGCCGCGCGGCTCGATCCGGTCCCGGTGCGGCTGTTCGACGAGCGGCTCACCACGGTCACCGCCCAGCAGGGCCTGCGGGCCAGCGGGGTGAAGGCGAAGAACCAGCGCGGCGTGGTCGACCAGGCGGCGGCGGTCGTGCTGCTCCAGGCCGCCCTGGACGCCGAGCGCGCCACCGGCAGGCGACCGGGGAGTCCCGTCGGCCTCACGCCGTGAGATTCGCGACGTCCTCGGGCCGGTCCTCGCCAGGGCCGTGAGCCATGCGGAAGATGACAGGTCAGGTTTGTCGTGACCAGCCCAGAGCATAGAATCACGAAATTCACTGACAAAGAGAGTGAGTTCGTGAGATACCGGGAAGAGCTGAACAGATTCGCTGGAGCGTGTTGATGCCCGGCGGAACACCCCCCGTCCCAGCGTGCGTGGCGGCACCTGCCGGGACACCGAGGGAAGGTGCCCGGCCGATGGGTACATTTAGCTCGGTGGTTCCCCATGGTTTGGCACACTTGCTTGACGCCGGGTCGCCCGTGCCGGGAGATTGGCCAGCGCAGCTATGAACGATCTCGACATGGATTTCCTCGTTGGCGCGGACAGCGACGATGGTCGCTCGCCGCGCGGCTCCCGCGCGGGCCGTGGCCGGCGCCGGAAGCGACGGCGCAACAAGGGCGGCTTCCTGGCCCCTCTGCTGGCGGTCATCATCCTGGTCGGCGGTCTCGGCGGAGGCGGCTACTACGGCTACACGTGGTTGCGCGACGCGATGACCGTCGAGGACTACACCGGGCAGGGCACCGGTAAGGTCCTGGTGGAGATCAAGCAGGGACAGAGCAGCGCCGCCATCGGGCAGACCCTGGAGGAGCAGGGCGTGGTCAAGAGCGCCCGCGCGTTCACCGACGCGGCCGAGGCCGCGGGCAAGAGCGCCTCGTTCCAGCCCGGTGTCTACGAACTGCGCAAGCAGATGTCCGGCGCCGCGGCCGTCGAACTGCTCGACCCGAGCAAGCAGATGGTGGACCGGGTCACCCTCAAGGAGGGACTGCGCCTGTCCGACACCCTGGTCACCCTGGCCAAGGCGACGGGCAAGCCGCTGAAGGAGTTCCAGCAGGCGGCCAAGGACGCCGAGGCGCTGGGCCTGCCCTCCTACGCCAAGGGCAGACTGGAGGGCTACGCCTTCCCCGCCACCTACGACATCACGCCCAAGATGTCGGCCGCCGACATCCTCACCGCGATGGTCGACCGCTTCAACCAGACCGCCGAGAAGGAGCGGCTGGTGGCCGGGGCCAAGGAGATGGGCCGCACCCCGCACGAGATCATGACCATCGCCAGCATCGTGCAGGCCGAGGCCGGCAACGTCGACGACATGGGCAAGATCGCCCGTGTCATCTACAACCGGCTCAAGGTGGACCAGAAGCTGGAGATGGACAGCACGATCTTCTACGCGCTGAACAAGTACGGCATCGCCGCCTCCAACGCCGACATCGAGAGCGACTCCCCCTACAACACCTACCGGCGGCTCGGGCTGCCGCCCGGACCGATCGCCAACCCCGGTGACCACGCCATCCAGGCCGCGCTCAACCCCACCGAGGGCGACTGGCGCTGGTTCGTGACCACCGATCCGGAGCGGGGCATCACCAAGTTCGTCTCCACCGAAGACGACTTCTTGAAGATCAAGGCCGAGTTCGAGCGGAACCAGGGCCAGCAGAGGCAAGGAAACGGATGACGCGGGCCGCGGTTCTCGGATCCCCCATCGCCCACTCGCTCTCGCCGTACCTGCACCGGGCCGCCTACGCGGGGCTCGGTCTGGACGGCTGGAGCTACGAGGCGATCGAGTGCGACGAGGCGGGGCTTGCGGCGCTGCTGGACGGGCTCGGCCCCGGGTGGGCCGGGCTCTCGCTGACCATGCCGCTCAAGCGGGCCGTGCTGCCGCTGCTCGACGAGGTCTCCGAGCTCGCCGTCGAGGTGGGCGGGGCCAACACCGTGGTCTTCCGCGACGGGGCCCGGTACGGCGACAACACCGACGTGTACGGCATCGTCCGGGCGCTGGCCGAGGCCGGAGTGGCCGCGCCCCGCTCGGCGACGGTCCTCGGCGGCGGCGCCACGGCGGCCTCCACCCTGGCCGCCCTGCGCGAGCTGGGCCTGGGCGGGGCGACCCTGGTGGTCCGCGACCCGGCCAGGGCGGGGGAGACCGCCGAGGTGGCCGAGCGGCTGGGGATCGCGCTGGAGACGCGGACCTTCGACAAGCTCGACACCGCCCTGGACGTCGACCTCCTCGTCTCGACACTGCCCTCCGGCGCGGCCGACGGCCTCGCCGGGACGGTGGCGGGCCGGGTGCCCGCGGTCTTCGACGTGGTCTACGCCCCCTGGCCCACCCGCCTGGCCGCGGCAGTGGAGCGGGCGGGCGGCACCGTGATCGGCGGGTTCCCGATGCTGCTGCACCAGGCGGTCCGGCAGGTCGAGCTGATGACCGGCCGGACCGACGTCCCCGTCGAGGCGATGCGCGCGGCCGGGGAGGCCGAGATCCTCAGGCGATCCGGTCGGGTGAGCTGACCGTCCCGGAGCCGTACGGCTTGAAGCCGCGCCTGGCCACGGTGAAGATGACGGCCACCAGGAGCACCTCCAGCAGGAAGGGCGGCCAGCCCCGCATCTGGATCTGCGCGAAGACCTGCTGACCCGCGACCGTCAGGATGATCGGGAGCAGGAGCACGACGGCGCGCCGGCCCACCGGGGTGCGGCAGCCGGCCCCGCAGGCCATGGCGACCAGGGCCGGGACGGCCATCTGCTCGATGAAGAAGTCGACCATGAACGCGTTCCAGATGACGGTCGTCACCGCCAGCGCCAGGGCGGAGACGGTCGTCCAGCGGATCAGGGCGCCGCGTCCCACCAGGTCCACGCCCTCGGCCGGGCGGGAGGCGAGGGTTATCAGCACGGCGGTGAGGACGCCCGGCAGGTACGGGGAGACGACGGAGGAGAGATCGAGCGGCTCCGCCGCGACGGCTCCCCACCCGAACAGGGCCGCGGACCCGTAGTAGGTCAGGACGGGCCCGCTGAGGCCCCATATCCACGCCCAGGCCACCGCCGCCCGGCGCGGCCCGCGCAGCACCAGCAGGAGGATGAGCGCGTCCGGCAGGACCACCAGGCCGAGGGCGAGCAGGTGGTCGCGCAGGGACGCCTCTCCTCCGATGAACGGCGTGATGGCGATGGGGCTGGTGGCGAGGACGAGAAAGAAGATCGGAGCGATGACCGCGGCGACGTTCAGCGCGTCGCGCCAGTGAGCGGACGACTCGGGCCCGAGAAGCCGCTGGGCGCGGATGACGACCGCGCCGCGGAGGAGGTCGAAGACGTCGCGCGGGTCCGGGAGCCTGCGGCCCGGATCGGCCCCGGCCAGGAGCACCCCGAGCATCTCCTCCTCGTGGCGTGCCCGGTGGTCCGCGGGGTACCAGGCCAGCAGCCTGCGGTAACGGCCCTCGAGCGCTCTCACACTGCCTCCTCCGCCGACCGCGTCCGCGATGCCGCGGTGCCCGCCGGCCCGCTCGCCCGCGCCGCCCCCTCCGCCGGTCGCGTTGGCTGCACTGCTGTGCCCACCGGCTCGCTCGTCCCGCCCGCTCACGCCGTACCTCCCGCGAGACCGCGGTGGAACGGGGTCTCCCCGCCGAGCGGGCGGTTGCGGAGGGCATGGCCGGACAGCGCGCCTCCGGCGAGGCGGGCGCGCAGGCGGGTGGTGGCGGCCTCGGCGTTCCGGCGCAGGCGCTCGGCCTCGGCGGCCAGCCGGGTGCCGCCCTCCTCGGTCAGCCGGTAGTAGCGGCGGACGCGGCCGTCCACGATCTCCTCCCGGTCGACGGCGATGAGGTGCTCGGCCTGGAGCCGGTCCAGGGCCGCGTAGAGGGTGCCCGCGCGCAGCCGTACCCGGCCGCCGGAGATCTCCTGGACGTCGGTGATCATCCCGTAGCCGTGCTGTGGCCCCGCGGCGAGGGCGGTGAGGATGAGGAAGGTCGGCTCCTGCATCGATCGGTCACTCATGTCTTCTTTATATATCGATCGTCTGTATATAGGAAGGGAAGATTCTGAGGTCGCGCCGCGTTGTGGTAACGTAGCTAATCGATCGGTCCGGCATGCCTGCTGGACGCGCAAGCGGAGGTCTTCTCCCACCTGGTCGGCCGCGAGGCCGGCAGGTCAAGGATCACCCCGGGTGAAACCGGGGAGCTTACGGCTTCGGGTTCGTGAGCTCGTGTGGCCCCGCATGCGCGACGTGCGGGGCAATTTGCGTTCGGCATCCGGCACGCGGATGCGCCAGGCGTGACCTCCCGGCACGATCGAGCACGTGGCAGCCGCCCCGCAGGGCGGCAGCGGATCGCAACCTAGGAGGCCCCATCAGCGCCGAGCCCCGCATCAACGACCGTATTCGTGTGCCCGAGGTGCGCCTCGTCGGCCCGAACGGCGAACAGGTGGGCATCGTCTCCATCGGCGATGCTCTGAAGCTGGCTCAGGAGGCCGACCTCGACCTCGTGGAGGTCGCGGCCACGGCTCGCCCGCCCGTGTGCAAGCTCATGGACTACGGCAAGTTCAAGTACGAGTCCGCCATGAAGGCACGCGAGGCGCGCCGCAACCAGGCATACACGATCATCAAGGAGATCAAGCTCCGGCCGAAGATCGACCCGCACGACTACGAGACCAAGAAGGGTCACGTGGTGCGGTTCCTCAAGGCGGGAGACAAGGTCAAGGTCACGATCATGTTCCGCGGGCGGGAGCAGTCCCGGCCCGAGCTGGGATTCCGGCTCCTGCAGCGGCTGGCGGAGGACGTCACGGAGCTCGGCTTCGTGGAGTCCCAGCCCAAGCAGGACGGCCGAAACATGATCATGGTGATCGGCCCGCACAAGAAGAAGGCCGAGGCCAAGGCCGAGAAGGCCGCGGCCAAGGCGCGACGAGACGAGGAGCCCGCGGAGGTGACCGAGGCGCCCGAGGTGTCCGAGGCGTCCGCTCCGCAGGAGTGACTCGCATAGCCTGAACGCTCAGGCAGTCGCGAGATGAATCCGAGACCGGGTCCGGTCTCGCAGTCAGGCATGCCCTTGACTCGGGTTACCGGCCCGGGGCATCGGCACGATCGAGGGAGAGACGGCTCAGATGCCGAAGATGAAGACGCACAGTGGTGCGAAGAAGCGGTTCCGGCTCACCGGCACCGGCAAGATCAAGCGCCGCCGCGCCAACCGCGCGCACTACAACGAGTGGAAGTCCTCCACCTTGACGCGTCGTCTCAAGCCCGAGGTCGTGCTCTCCGACGCCGACACCAAGAAGATCAAGAAGCTGCTCGCTAAGTAACGACCCGGGGAGATAGATACACATGGCACGCGTGAAGCGGGCGATCAACGCCAAGAAGAAGCGCAGGGTCGTTCTCGAGCGGGCGAGCGGTTACCGGGGGCAGCGGTCGCGTCTGTACCGCAAGGCCAAGGAGCAGATGCTCCACTCGATGACCTACGCCTACCGCGACCGCAAGGACCGCAAGGGCACCTTCCGCCGTCTCTGGATCCAGCGCATCAACGCCGCTGCCCGCCAGAACGGCATCACCTACAACCGGCTCATCCAGGGTCTGCGCCTCGCGGAGATCCACGTGGACCGCAAGATCCTCGCCGACCTCGCGGTCAACGACGCCGCGACGTTCGCGACGCTGGTCGAGGCCGCCAAGAAGGCCCTCCCGGCGAACGTGAACGCGCCGGTCGCTCAGTAACCAGCGCGCCTCAGTCGCGCCGGGCTGATCCGGTTCTCGTACGGCACGCGGCCCACAGCGATCACGCTGTGGGCCGCGTTCGCATTCTTGGGTTTCTCGAAGGACGGGTATGGCGGGCTCCGAACTCACCAACATCAAGTCGCCGCGGGTCAAGGCCGCGCGCAGGCTGACCAAACGGGCCTTCCGGGACCGGGACCGGTCCTTCCTGGCCGAGGGGCCGCAGGCGGTCCGGGAGGCCCTGGCGCTGGACGGCGTCGTCACGGAGCTGTTCACCACGGCCGAGGCCGAGGTCCGGCACGCCGACATCGTCGCCGCCGCGCGGGACGCGGACGTCCCCGTGCACCGGGCCAGCGGCGAGGTCATGGCCGAGCTCGCCCAGACGGTCACCCCCCAGGGCCTGCTGGCCGTGTGCCGGTTCGTGCACGTGCCGCTGGAGCGCGCCGTCACCTCCGGCGCCCGCCTGGTGACCGTCCTGGCGCACGTCCGCGACCCCGGCAACGCCGGGACCGTGCTGCGCTCGGCCGACGCCGCCGGCGCCGACGCGGTCGTCTTCACCGACGCCTCGGTGGACCCCTACAACGGCAAGTGCGTACGGGCCAGCGCGGGCAGCCTGTTCCATCTCCCGGTCGTCACGGGGGTGCCGGTGGCGCAGGCCGTACGGGAGCTGCAGGCCGCCGGGCTGCGGGTGCTGGCCGCCGACGGCGCGGGCACCCGCACGCTGGACGACGTGGACCTGTCCGGGCCCACCGCGTGGATCTTCGGCAACGAGGCGTGGGGGCTGCCGGAGGAGATCCTGAGGCTGGCCGACGACGTCGTCCGCGTGCCGATCTACGGCAGGGCCGAGAGCCTCAACCTCGCCACCGCCGCCGCGGTGTGCCTGTACGCCTCCGCCCGGTCCCAGCGGACGGGCTCCCCGGTCCCGGCGCCGTGACCCCCTGTAATTTCCCTGTGATTCCGCTGTGACCCCCCGATAATCCCGTTGTGACCCCTGATGGCCGCCCGGCCGGCCCCGCGGGCCGTCGCCGAGGCTGCCGGAGAACGCGGGAAACCCGCTATTGTCGGCGATGTAGCGTCGAGGAGGCGGGGTCGTGCACGACGGACACACCGACGGGCGGAGCGCTGACTCCGCGTGTGTCATCGGCGTGGACGACCTGCCGGACGGCCTGGTGGTGGTCGACCGCGACGGGCACGTGCTGGCCGTCAACCGGGCCGCCACCCGTCTGACCGGGGTCACCTCCGCCGGGGCCGTCGGCCGTCACGTGCGGGACGTGTTCTCCTTCCGCGACCAGGACGGCCGCGACTGGTGGAAGTGGCTCGACACCTACGGCGGCCTGCCCACCCGCACCCGCCAGCCCGAGCTCCCGCTGCGCACCCCGGGCGGGCACGAACTGCTCGTCGCGGCCCGCCTGGTGCGCGAGCCCGAGCGGGGCGGGGAGATCGTGCGCGTGGTCGTCACCATGCGCGACGCCGGTGCCCGGGCCCGGCTGGAGCGCAGCCGCGCCGACCTGGTCTCCACCGTCGCCCACGAACTCCGCTCGCCGCTGACCAGCGTCAAGGGGTTCACCGCCACGCTGCTGGCCAAGTGGACCCGCTTCACCGACGACCAGAAGCTGGTCATGCTGGAGACGGTCAACGCCGACGCCGACCGGGTGACCCGGCTGATCACCGAACTGCTCGACGTGTCCCGGATCGAGTCCGGCCGGCTGGAGATCCACCGGCAGGTCGTCGACATCCCGGCCCGGGTCCGGAGGATCATCGCCGGGCGGGTCGCGGCGGGCGAGCCCGAGGAGCGCTTCGCCCTCCAGGTCCGGGGCGAGTTGCCCGAGACCTGGCTCGACCAGGACAAGATCGACCAGGTCCTGGCCAACCTGGTGGAAAACGCGCTGCGTCACGGGCGCGGTACGGTGACAATAGTCGTCGAACCGAACGAGTGGGGAGTGACCGTGTCCGTCCGTGACCAGGGGGAGGGCATCCCGCCCGAGCTGGCCACGCGCGTGTTCCGGCAGTTCTGGCGGGGCAACGCTCGCCGTCGCGGCGGCACCGGCCTCGGCCTGTTCATCGTCAAGGGCCTGATCGAGGCCCACGGCGGCAGCATCACCGTGCAGCGGGGTCCCGAGGGCGGGGCCGAGTTCCGATTTATGCTGCCCACCGGCACCCCCGACTTCGCCTGAGGCGGACCCGGACCCGGTGGGCTTCTCCCGGTTTCATCAGCGCTTCGACGGCGCTGCGCGCCGTGCTCGCCGGACCACCCGGATCGACCGGGCCCGGCCCTCCCAGCGATAGACTCGTGGCCGCTTAGGCCCTGGATTCGGAGCTCTCTCTTGTCTAACTACGACCCGGTCGAGGTGACACCGCTGCACGCCGACGAGATGGCGCGCATGCGGGCCGACGCGCTCGACGCCATCACGGCGGCGCGCGACCTCGACGAACTCAAGCAAGTACGGCTCGCGCACGCCGGCGACCGCTCGCCGATCGCCCTGGCCAACCGGGAGATCGGCGCGCTGCCCCCGGCGGCCCGCGCCGAGGCGGGCAAGCGCGTCGGCGCCGCCCGTAAGGCCGTCGCCGACGCCCTCGCCGAGCGCCAGGCCCAGCTGGAGGCCGAGCGGGACGAGCGGGTCCTCGTCGAGGAGACGGTCGACGTCACCCTCCCCTGGGACCGCGCCCCGCGCGGCGCCCGGCACCCGCTGACCACGCTGCAGGAGCGCGTCGCCGACGCGTTCGTCGCGATGGGCTACGAGGTGGCCGAGGGGCCCGAGCTGGAAGGCGAGTGGTTCAACTTCGACGCGCTGAACATCTCGCCCGACCACCCCGCCCGATCCGAGCACGACACCTTCTTCGTGGAGTCCGTGGACTCCGGCAAGGTGCTGCGTACCCAGACCTCGCCGGTGCAGATCCGGGCCCTGCTGAGCCGGGAGCTCCCGGTCTACGTGATCTCTCCCGGCAAGGTGTTCCGCACCGACGAGCTCGACGCCACCCACACCCCGGTCTTCCACCAGGTCGAGGGGCTCGCGATCGACGAGGGCCTGACGATGGCCCACCTCAAGGGCACCCTGGACCGCTTCGCCGAGGTCATGTTCGGCGAGGGCATCACCACCAGGTTCCGGCCGAACTACTTCCCGTTCACCGAGCCGTCGGCCGAGATGGACCTGAAGTGCTTCGTCTGCCGCGGCGCCTCGGCGGTGCCCGGCACCCCGCCGTGCCGTACCTGCAAGTCCGAGGGCTGGATCGAGTGGGGCGGCTGCGGCATGGTCAACCCGCGGGTGCTCGTCGCCTGCGGCGTCGACCCGGCCCGCTACTCCGGGTTCGCCTTCGGCATGGGCATCGAGCGCACGCTGATGTTCCGCCACAACGCCGAGGACATGCGCGACATGGTCGAGGGAGACGTCCGCTTCACGCTCCCGTTCGGGATGGAGGTCTGATGAAGGTCCCGCTTTCATGGCTGCGGGAGTACGTCGATCTCCCCGCCGTCACCGCCCACGAGATCGCCGACAAGCTGACCGCGGCAGGTCTCAAGCTGGAGGCCGTCGCCTCCTACGGCCACGACGTGAAGAACGTCGTCGTGGGCGAGGTGCTGTCCATCGAGGAGCTGGAGGGCTTCAAGAAGCCCATCCGGCACTGCCAGGTCGAGGTCGGCGAGGCTGCCCCGCGCCAGATCGTGTGCGGCGCGACCAACTTCGTCGCCGGTGACCGGGTCCCGGTGGTGCTGCCCGGCGGCGTGCTGCCCGGCGGCTTCGAGGTCGGTGCCCGCAAGACCTACGGGCGCATGTCCGAGGGCATGATCTGCTCGGAGCGCGAGCTGGGCCTCGGCGACGACCACTCCGGCATCATGGTGCTGCCCGAGGGCACCCCGATCGGCGCCGACGTGGTCGAGCTGCTCGGGCTGCGCGAGGACGTCATCGAGCTGGAGATCACCCCGGACATCGGTTACGCGCTGTCCATCCGGGGCGTGGCCCGCGAGGTCGCCACCGCCTTCGGCGCGCCGTTCCGCGACCCGGCCGACATCTCCCCGCCGGCGGATTCCGGCCCGTCCTACCCGGCCTCCATCGCCGACCCGGGCGCGTGCGACCGCTTCGTGCTGCGCCGGATCGACGGCTTCGATCCGCACGCGCCCAGCCCGTTCTGGCTGCGGGCCCGGCTGACCCGCGCCGGCATGCGCCCGGTCTCGCTGGCCGTCGACGTCACCAACTACGTGATGCTGGAGCTCGGCCAGCCGCTGCACGCCTTCGACGCCACCAGGCTCACCGGCGAGATCGTGGTCCGCCGGGCCCGGCCGGGGGAGACGCTGGAGACGCTCGACCACGTCGTGCGCACGCTCCACCCGGAGGACATCCTGATCACCGACGGGTCCGGGGCCATCTCGATGGCCGGGACCATGGGCGGCCTGCACACCGAGATCTCCGACGCGTCCACCGACATCGTCATCGAGGCCGCGCACTTCTCCGCCAGCGGCGTCGCGCGCATGTCCCGCCGCCACAACCTGGTCAGCGAGGCGTCCAAGCGCTTCGAGCGGGGCGTGGACCGGGAACTGCCGCTGTACGCCTCCTGGCGCGCGGTCCGGCTCCTGACCGAGCTGGGCGGCGGCACGATCCAGCCGGGCGTCACCCACGCGGAGGTTCCGGCCGAGCCGGTCCGCATCTCCATCCCGAGCGACCACCCCGGCAAGGTCGCCGGCATGTCCTACGACCGCGAGACCGTGATCCGCCGCCTGGAGCAGGTGGGCTGCACGGTCGAGAGCGGCGCCGTCACGCCGGCCGACGAGATGGCGGCGATGCTCGCGGTCACCGGCGACGACATGCTGACGGTCATCCCGCCCTCCTGGCGGCCCGACCTGACCGACCCGAACGACCTCGCCGAGGAGGTCATCCGGCTCGAGGGCTACGAGAACCTGCCCTCGATCCTGCCCGCCGCCCCGGCGGGCGCGGGCCTCACCGAGGGCCAGCGGCTGCGCCGCCGGGTCGGCCGGGCGCTGGCCGCGGCGGGCTACGTCGAGGTCCTCGCCTACCCCTTCGTCGGGGAGCGCGACTTCGACAACCTGCAGCTTCCCGCGGACGACGCCCGCCGCCGCGCCGTACGGCTGGCGAACCCGCTCAGCGAGGACGAGCCGCTGATGCGGACCACGCTGCTGCCGGGCCTGCTGAAGACCCTGGTCCGCAACGTGGGCCGTGGCTTCGGCGACGTGGCGCTGTTCGAGACGGGCCTGGTCTACCGGCCTTCCGCGGACGCCCCGGAACGGGCCCCGGTGCTCGGTGTGGACCGCCGTCCCACCGAGGACGAGCTCACCTCGATCGAGGAAGCCCTGCCCGTGCAGCCCCGGCGCGTGGCGGTCGTGCTGGCCGGAGAGTTCGAGCACTCCGGCTGGTGGGGTAAGGGCCGCCCGGCCACCTGGGCGGACGCCGTCGAGGCGGCCCGCACGGTGGCCCGCGAGGCCGGCGTCGAGATCAAGGTCCGCGCCGACCGGCACGAGCCCTGGCACCCGGGCCGCTGCGCCGCGCTGTACGCCGGGGACACGCTCGTCGGCCACGCCGGCGAGCTGCACCCCCGCGTCGTCGAGGCGTACGGCCTGCCGCCGCGCACCTGCGCGATGGAACTGGAGCTGACCCGGCTGGAGGCCGTGCTGCCCGGTCCGGCGCAGGCGCCCGCGGTCTCGGCCTACCCGGTCGCCACCCAGGACGTCGCGCTGATCGTCGGCGCGGACGTCCCGGTCGCCGAGGTCGAGGCGGCGTTGCGGGAGGGCGCGGGCGAGCTGCTGGAGTCCATCCGGCTGTTCGACGTCTACACCGGCGCGCAGGCCGGCGAGGGCAACAAGTCCCTGGCCTACACGCTGCGCTTCCGGTCGCCGGAGCGCACGCTGACGGTCGAGGAGACCACCGCGGCCCGCGACGCGGCCGTGGCCCTGGCCGCCGAGCGCACCGGCGCCCAGCTCCGCGGCGCCTGACGGGACGGTCGTGGGGAGACCCCGGCGGCACGTCCGCCGGGGTCTCCTCACTCACGGGTGACCCGGTCGAGGGCGGTGGAGAGCCGCTTGAGCGCCTCGATCACCCGCTCCAGGCCGTCCGGGCCGAGCTCGTCCGCCACCTGGTCCGCCACCGCCTCCAGATCGGGGCCGATCCGCTCGATCGCGGCCACGCCCTTGGCGGTGGGCCGCAGCAGCTTGGCCCTGCGATGGGCGGGATTCGGCTCGTACTCGGCCAGGCCCTGCTCCACCAGCAGATCGGCGACTCGCTGCACGCCCTGCCTGGTCAGCCCGCGCAGCCGGGCGACGCCGGCCACGGACATGGGCTCGTCGAGGACCGCGCTCAGCACCTGCCACCACGCGACGGTCATCCCCACGGGCCTGGCGAGCATGTCGCCGACGCCGAGAAACTGCCCGTTGAGGCGGTAGACGGTGAGCGCGGCCTCCGAGAGCAGATCTCCTGTCCTGTTCATGCGCCCGATGGTGCCATCAGCCTCTCGAAGGCCGAGGCGTCGTTGTGCGCGAACAGCCGGTACCAGGCCTCCAGCACCTCGGGGGTGTACAGGTCCAGCCTGGCGAAGATCTCGCGGGCGAAGTCGACCGGTGCGGTGGGCGTGCCCGTGATGAGGTCCCCGTCGGTCACGGCGAGCGCTTCGACGTAGTGCTCCGCGCCGCCGTACCCCGGCTGCATCTGCAGGTACGGCAGTGCGGCGCTGGTGTGGGCGCGGGTGTCGAGGATCCCTTCCCGGGCCAGTCCTGCTGTCGCGCCGCAGATGGCCGCGACCGGCACGCCCGCCTCCAGGAGCTCGCCGGCCTTGCGGGCGAAGGGGGCGAGCTCGTCGCCCTCGTCCCAGAGCGCGGCGCCGGGGAGGATGAGCATCGCCGCGTCCTCGATCGAGCCGATGGAGACGTCGGGGGTGACGCGCAGGCCGCCCATCGTGGTGACCGGTCCGGTCGTGAGACCGACGGTGACGAGCTCGTAGCGGCCGGGCGCCCGGTGGAACTGGCCGTTCCTGATGTGGGCGGTGGCGTGCCCGGTCTCCCAGTCGGCCATGGCCTCGTATACCGCGTGGTAGATCGTTTCCATGTCAATATGTTGTCATTACGACAGCATGCTGTCAATGAAATCGCGGAAGGATTCTCCCCGGCCCGGTGGCTCCTCTCCCTGCCCCGTCTCCGGGATGCGATGGAGTCCGGGATCCGCCAAGATGGGTCCTCGCAGGGATGCGGTGCTACTCGCAAGGAAGCATCCGGGAAGGAAGAGATGAGGCACCTGCTGGTCTTCGCGGAGCGCGACGACGCCCAAGAGGTCGCGGAGGCGGTGGCCGAGGAGTTCCCGGCGCTGGAGACGCCCCGGGTGGTCCGGGAGACCCTGGCGGGCGAGGACGACGCCGAGGACGCCCAGTGGGTCGTCGCGGTCGAGGATCCCGAGGACACCCTGGGGGAAGAGGACCAGAGCTGGCTGGACGAGCTGGCCGAGCAGTACGGCGGCTGGCGCGAGACGGACTGACCGCCCGGGCTGGCCCGGGGCTCAGAGCAGGTCGATCTCCGTCAGGTCGATGTCGACGGTGAAGGGGACGGACGTCTTGAGGATCTCCTGGTGGACCCCGATGATCACATAGGAACGGGTGACCTCGTCGAACTTGTAGGCGTTCACGACGGGGTGTCCCGAGTCGTTCTCCACGAGCCAGAAGTGCGGGATCCCGGCCTCGGCGTAGAGTAGCGGCTTGCGCTTGCGGTCGCGGTCCCTCGACTCGGGTGAGACCACCTCGGCCACGAGCAGGACGTCCTCGGCGCGGTAGAAGGTCTGGCCTGGATCCTGCTCGGCGGACGCCCGGATGACGATCAGGTCCGGCTCGGGCCGCTGGGCTCTTCCCAGGACGACGCTCATCTCGCGGCGCACCCGCAGATCGCCCGGCAGGGTCCTGCGCAGGCCCGACTCGAGGAGCGACAGCGCCCGCATATGGAAAGAAGCCTGAGGGGTCACGAACACCAAGCTTCCATCAATCAACTCTGTGTGCGCAGGCAGATTCGGAATGTGATCGAGGTCTTCGGCCGAATACCCCCCCGGCGGAGGGAACACCCAGTCGGGCAGAGAAGAATGCGTCATCTCCGGGCTCCATGCCTCAGCCGTCATAACGGTCAGCGTAGCAATAGGTACCCTGCGCGTCAGGTTCATCACGGAGCGGAGACATCGAGTCCCGTGTGTCCGCGGGCGGTGAAGCGCCCCGGCGGCGCGCCGTCCCGGGCCGCTATGAGGCGGTGGCCCGGGCGAGTTCCTCGCGACGGGCGCGTTCGCGGACGGCGTGCTCGTCGGTGCGGGCGTCGTAGTCCCGGAACTTCGGCAGGAGCCCGGCCAGGGCGACGACGGCTCCGACGCAGAGCAGACCGCCCGCGCCGAGGGAGAAGCGGGTGCCTCCCAGGTGGTCCATCAGCCCCGCCCGAGCGTTGCCCAGCATCGGGCCGCTGGTGTAGGAGAGCAGCTCGATCCCGGCCAGGCGGCCGCGGTAGGAGTCGGGGATGGTCTGGTTCCAGATGGTCGCCCGGAAGACACCGCTGATCATGTCGGCGGCTCCGGCCAGGGCGAAGAAGGCGAGGATGCCCCACATGTTCGGCATGACGGCGGCCAGCGCCACCGCGATCCCCCACACGAGGGCGGCGACGATCACGCCCAGGCCGTGCCGGTGGACGTGGCCGGTCCAGCCGGAGGTGACCGAGGCGATGAGCGAGCCGACGGCGGCGGCCGAGTAGAACAGGCCCAGCGACTCGGGGCTGCCGACCTGGTCGGCGAGGAACGGGTAGAGCGCGGTGGAGAAGGCGAAGACCATCGCCGCGACGTCCACCAGGTAGGTGCCCATCAGGTCGGGGCGGCCCGCGGCGTAGCGCACGCCCTCGACCATCGATCTGATCGAGGCGGGGGAGGCGTCCTCCGCCTGCGGCGGGGCCTTCACCAGCCAGAGCAGGACCAGCGAGGCCAGGAAGGTGGCCACGTTGATCGCGTAGGCGGCGGCGACGCCGTAGGCGGCGGCGATCAGGCCGCTGAGACCGGGGGCGATGATGGCGCCGAGGTTCCAGCGGAAGGCGCCGAGCGCGGCGGCCGCGGCGAGCTGGTCGTGCCGGACGACACGGGGCATCAGCGATTCGAGGCTGGGCCGCTGCAGGCTGCCGAAACCGGCCGACATCGCGCCGACGACATAGAGGACCCAGACCCGGGGCTCCGGGAGCAGTGCGTTGACCAGCAGGATCGTGACGGTGAGGCAGAGACCGACCTCGGTGTACAGGATGATCTTCCGTCGGTCCAGCGCGTCCGCGATGGCCCCGCCCCACAGGCCGCAGACCACCATCGGCACGAACTCGGCCGCGCTGACCAGACCCACCGCCAGCGGTGAGTCGGTGAGCTGCTTCATCTGCAGCGGGACCGCGACCAGGGTGAGGAACGTGCCGAACATCCCGATCACTCCGGAGCCGAACAGCAGCCGGAAGTCACGGGAGTCGCGCAGCGGGCTCAGGTCCATCCGCATGCGGCGCAGCAGGGCCCCGAGGGACCGGCCAGGATTTTCCGGCTTGGGAGACGGATCGGGATTTTCGGGCACGAACAGCTAGTTTCACCCCCGGCCCGCCCGATGGCAAACCATTATCGGGCGGGCCGTGCCGAGGTCAGGAGCCCAGGACCTCCTTGCGGAGGTGGGTCTTGAGGATCTTGCCTCCGGGGTTGCGGGGCAGCTCGGCCTCGCGGATCCAGAACCTGACCGGGACCTTGAACGGCGCGATCCGGCCGCGCAGGAACTCCTGGAGCTCCTCGGGGGTGACGGGGGACTCGGCGGGGGCCTTCAGCCGTACCACCGCGCCGACCTCCTCGCCCAGCTCGTCGTGGGGAATGCCGATCACCGCGGCGTCGTCGATCGCCGGATGCTCGAAGAGGGCGGCCTCGACCTCGGCGCAGTAGACGTTCTCGCCGCCGCGGATGACCATGTCCTTGGCCCGGTCCACGATGTAGACGAAGCCCTCCTCGTCCATCCGGGCCAGGTCCCCGGTGTGCAGCCAGCCGCCCACGAAGGTCTCGGCGGTGGCCTCGGGGCGGTTCCAGTAGCCCATGATCACGTTCGGGCCGCGCATGCACAGCTCGCCGACCTCGCCGGCCGGGAGCTCCTCGCCGAGCGGATCGGCGATCTTGACGTCGACCACGGCGACCGGCAGGCCGATGCTGTCGGGCTTGGCCGCGTAGTCGGCACCGGCGTTGTTGATCGCCAGCGCGGTGGTCTCGGTCATGCCGTAGCCGTTGGTCGGGGCCCGGCTCGGCAGCTTCTCCCCGATGCGCTCCAGGAGCTTGGGCGGGGCGGGGGCGCCGCCGTACCCGAGGGCGTTGAGGCTGGAGATGTCGTACTTCTCCAGGTCGGGGTGGGAGAGCAGCTGCCAGACGTTGGTGGGCACGCCGCTGATGCCGGTGATCTTCTCGCGCTCGATCAGCTCCAGGGCCTTGCCGGGGTCCCACTTGTACATCAGCACCAGGCCGCCGCCGCTGAACATCGTGGTGGTCATCACCGCGAAGCAGCCGGTGACGTGGAACAGCGGCACGGTCAGCAGGGTGACGCGGCGCTGCCCGGCCGACTCGCCCGGGTCCTTGCCCGCCCGGACCACGGCGCGCATCAGGCTGTAGGCCACGGTCATGGGGGACTGGCCGAGGTTGCGGTGGCTGCCGAGCGCGCCCTTGGGCACGCCGGTGGTCCCGGAGGTGTAGAAGATGGTGGCCGGGTCGTCGGGGGAGAGCTCGACCTCCGGCAGCGTCACGTCCGCCGCGACCTCGCCGAGCACGTCCTGGAAGGAGCGGGCGCCCTGGGGGACCTCGCCGCGCGTCACGATCAGCGCCGGGCCCGCGCCGGCGAGCAGGGCGGCGCGCTCGCCGTCGGCGATGAGCACCTTGGAGCCGGAGTCCGACAGGCCGAACTCCAGCTCCGGCCTGGTCCACCAGGCGTTGAGCGGTACGGCGATCGCCCCGGCGGCCAGCGCGGCGGAGAAGGAGACCACCCATTCGGGGTAGTTGCGCATGGCGATGGCGACCCGGTCGCCCTTGACGACGCCGTACTCCTCGACGAGACGCCGTGCCAGCGTGGCCGCCCGCCGGAAGTGCTCCTCGTAGGTGATGTGCTCGTCCTCGTAGGTGAGGAAGACTTTGTCACCGTGGAACCGGCTCATCTCCAGGAGGGCCCGGAAGTGACCGGGGGCGTGCTTCCAGGTCCGGACCGTGCCGCCCTGACCGGGGACCTCCTCCATCTCGAAAAGCTGTCCGGGACCGGTGAGCTGGGCCTGGACCTGGTCATGGGTGACAGTCATACGTTCTACTCCCCGGGTGTGGAGGGACCGGAAACGTCACGATACCGACCGGTAGGTACGCGCAACAGGGCTGAAGTATCACGAAACATCCAGCCCGCATGCCCATCCAGAAGTGAAGCCCGCCCGCCCGTGGCCCGTCCCGCTCCACGGTGCGTGAAGCCCTTCTGTCTCAGGGGCATCGTCTTGCATAAAAATCCCGAAGGTTGCATAATCTCTCTAGCAAGCCTATAAGCGAACATGCATAAGCATGCAGGGAGTGGGGGGACGGATGAGAGCGGCGATCGCCGGTGCCAGCGGCTACGCCGGAGGTGAGCTCCTGCGCCTGCTCCTGTCCCACCCGGAGATCGAGATCGGCGCGCTGACCGCCGGATCCAACGCGGGCACCCCGCTGGGCGCCCATCAGCCCCACCTGGCGCCGCTGGCCGACCGGCCGCTGCTGGAGACCACCGCCGAGACCCTCGGCGGACACGACGTCGTCTTCCTCGCCCTCCCGCACGGCCAGTCCGCCGCCATCGCCGAACAGCTCGGCCCGGACACACTGATCGTCGACTGCGGCGCCGACTTCCGCCTGATCGACCCCGCCGCCTGGGAGCACTTCTACGGCGGCACGCACGCGGGCACCTGGCCGTACGGCCTGCCCGAGCTGCCCGGCCAGCGCGACCGGCTCCGCGCCACCCGCAGGATCGCCGTCCCCGGCTGCTACCCCACCGCCGTCACCCTGGCCATGTTCCCCGCCCTGGCCGCCGGCCTCGCCGCGCCCGACGTCGTCGTCGTCGCCGCCACCGGCACCAGCGGGGCGGGCAAGTCCCTCAAGCCGAACCTGCTGGGCAGCGAGGTCATGGGCTCGGTCAGCGCCTACGGCGTCGGCGGCGTGCACCGGCACACCCCGGAGATGGAGCAGAACCTGGCGGCCGTCGCGGGGGAGCCGGTGACGGTCTCCTTCACCCCCATGCTGGCCCCGATGAGCCGCGGCATCCTCGCCACCTGCACCGCCCCCGCCACGCCCGGCGCGACCGCCGAGGCCCTGCGCGAGGCCTACGAAACCGCGGTCAAGGACGAGCCGTTCCTTCGGCTGCTGCCCGCCGGGCAGTGGCCGGCCACCTCGATGACCCTCGGCGCCAACACCGCCGCCCTCCAGGTCGCCCTGGACGAGCGCGCCGGGCGCGTCGTGGTCGTCATCGCCATCGACAACCTCACCAAGGGCACGGCGGGAGGCGCGGTCCAGAGCGCCAACCTCGCGCTGGGCCTGCCCGAAGAGCTCGGCCTTCCCCTCAATGGAGTCGCCCCATGAGTGTGACCGCACCCCTCGGCTTCCGGGCCGCGGGCATCGCCGCCGGCATCAAGACCGGCGGCGCCCGCGACCTGGCACTCGTCGTCAACGACGGCCCGTCCCGCGCGGCGGCCGGCGTCTTCACCGCCAACCGCGTGAAGGCCGCCCCCGTGCTCTGGTCGGCGCAGGTGCTGGCCGGGGGCCGGGTCCGCGCGGTCGTCCTCAACTCCGGCGGCGCCAACGCCTGCACCGGCCCGCTCGGTTTCCAGGACACCCACGCCACCGCCGAGAAGGCCGCCGCCGTGCTGGACGACTCGGCCGGCGAGATCGCGGTCTGCTCCACCGGCCTGATCGGAGAGCGGCTGCCGATCGACACCCTGCTCGACGGAGTGGACCTCGCGGCCTCCCAGCTCAGCAGGGACGGCGGCCTGGCCGCCGCGGACGCCATCCGCACCACCGACACCGTCTCGAAGATCTCCTTCAAACGGGGCGAGGGCGGCTACATGGTCGGCGGCATGGCCAAGGGCGCGGGCATGCTCGCCCCCGCACTGGCCACCATGCTCTGCGTGATCACCACCGACGCCGAGGTGACCTCCGAGCAGCTCGACGCGGTGCTCCGCAACGCGACGCGCGTCACCTTCGACCGGCTCGACTCCGACGGCTGCATGTCCACCAACGACACCGTGCTGCTGCTGGCCAGCGGCGCCTCCGGCGTCGTGCCGGACCTCGCCGAGTTCGAGAAGAAGATCACTGAGGTCTGCGCCGATCTGGCCCGTCAGCTCCTGGTCGACGCCGAGGGCGCCTCCAAGGCCATCGCCATCGAGGTCGTCGGCGCGGCCTCGGAGGAGGACGCGGTCACCGTCGGCCGCGCCGTCTCCCGCTCGAACCTCCTCAAGTGCGCCATCCACGGCGAGGACCCCAACTGGGGCCGGGTGCTCTCGGCGGTCGGCACCACCGACGCCGTCTTCGAGCCCGACCGGCTCAACGTCGCCATCAACGGCGTCTGGATCTGCCGGGGCGGCGCCGCCGGGGACGACCGCTCCAAGGTCGACCTGCGCCCCCGCGACGTGACGATCACCGTGGACCTGTCGGCCGGGCCGCACTCGGCGACGGTGCACACCACCGACCTCACCGCGGCCTACGTCCACGAGAACTCGGCGTACTCGTCATGACGGTCAACAGGATCAACGGAGCCCTCTCCAAAGCCACCACGCTGATCGAGGCGCTGCCCTGGCTGGCCCGCTTCCAGGGCGCGACCGTCGTCATCAAGTACGGCGGCAACGCGATGACCGAGGAGCACCTGCGGGAGAAGTTCGCCGACGACGTCGTCTTCCTGCGCTACGCCGGGCTCAAGCCGGTCATCGTGCACGGCGGCGGCCCGCAGATCAACGCCCAGCTCGACCGGCTCGGCATCGAGTCCACCTTCACCGCCGGCCTGCGGGTCACCACCCCTGAGGCGATGCAGGTGGTCAGGATGGTCCTGGTCGGCCAGGTCAACCGCGACGTGGTCGGCCTGATCAACCGGCACGGCCCGCTCGCCATCGGCATGTCCGGCGAGGACGCCCACCTGTTCACCGCCGAGCGCAAGCACGCCGTCGTCGACGGCGCCAAGGTGGACATCGGCCAGGTCGGCGAGATCGTCCGGGTCGAGGCCGGAGCCGTGCAGGCACTGCTGGACGACGGGCGCATCCCGGTGATCTCCTCCGTCGCCCGAGGCGAGGACGGCACCGTCTACAACGTCAACGCCGACACGGCCGCCGCCGCGCTCGCCGTGGCGCTCAAGGCGTCCAAGCTCATCGTCCTGACCGACGTCGAGGGCCTCTACCGCAACTGGCCGGAGAGCGACGAGGTGATCAGCCGGCTCACCGCGGGCGAGCTGGCGGAGCTCCTGCCGGGCCTGTCCAGCGGCATGGTGCCCAAAATGGAGGCATGCCTCTCCGCCGTCCAGGGCGGCGTGCCCCAGGCGCACGTGCTCGACGGCCGGGTGCCGCACGCCGTACTGCTGGAGATCTTCACCGACGAGGGGATCGGGACGATGGTGCTGCCCGGCACGGCGTCCGGAACCGCTCCGGCGGTCGCCGCACCGGACCTGGTCAAGCGCAGGCTGACCGCCACCATCAGACTGAACGGGAGCGACACGTGAGCACCCTGTACGACCGGTTCGAAGCCGCCTTCATGCCCAACTACGGCGTGCCCCCGGTGGCGCTGGCCCGCGGCGAGGGCTGCGAGGTCTGGGACGTCGACGGCAACCGCTACCTCGACATGATCGGCGGCATCGCGGTCAGCTCCCTCGGCCACGCCCACCCCGCGCTCGTCGAGGCCGTCTCCCGCCAGGTCGCCACCATCGCGCACACCAGCAACCTGTTCCTGCATGAGCCCGAGGTACTGCTCGCCGAGCGGCTGATCGGCCTGCTCGGCGGCCAGGGCCGGGTCTTCCTCGCCAACTCCGGCACCGAGGCCAACGAGTGCGCTCTCAAGATGGCGCTGAAGTACGGCAGGACCACCGGCCGGACCTACGTCGTCGCCGCCGAGAACGCCTTCCACGGCCGCACCCTGGGCGCGCTCTCGCTGACCGGCAAGCCCTCGATCCGCGACCAGTTCGGCCCCTTCCCGACCGATGTCCGGTTCGTCCCGTACGGCGACGCTGACGCGCTCAAGAACGCCGTCACCGACGAGTGCGCCGCCGTCTTCCTGGAGCCCACCCAGGGCGAAGCCGGGGTCGTGCCCCCGCCGGACGGCTACTTCCGGGCCGCCCGGGAGATCTGCACCGCCTCCGGGGCGCTGCTGGTCGCCGACGAGATCCAGTCCGCGATCGGCCGGACCGGCCACTGGTTCGCCCACCAGCACGAGGGCGTGCTGCCCGACATCCTGACCCTGGCCAAGGGCCTGGGCGGCGGCATGCCGATCGGCGCCTGCGTCGGCTTCGGCCCGGCCGCTACGATCTTCGCCAAGGGCGACCACGGCTCCACCTTCGGCGGCAACCCCGTCTCGGCCGCCGCCGCGCTCGCCGTACTCGGCACCATCGAGAACGACGGCCTGCTGGAGCACGTCCGCACGGCCGGCGCCGAACTCGCCGACGGCATCGCCGCGATCGACCACCCGCTGCTCAAGGGGGTGCGCGGCCGGGGCCTGTGGCTCGCTCTCGTGCTCACCTCCGGCCGCTCTCCCCAGGTCCAGGCCGCCGCGCAGAGGGCCGGGTTCCTGGTCAACGCCCTCCAGCCCGACGCGGTACGGCTCGCGCCGCCGCTGATCATCACCTCCGAGCAGGTCACGGCGTTCGTGACCGCGCTCCCCGCGATCCTCGACGAGGCCTCCCGTGACTAGACACTTCCTCAAGGACGACGACCTGACCCCCGCCGAGCAGGCCGAGGTGCTCGACCTGGCCGAGGCGATGAAGAAGGACCGGTTCGGCTACCGTCCCTTCGAAGGCCCGAAGACCGTCGCCGTGCTGTTCGACAAGCACTCCACCCGGACCCGCGTCTCCTTCAGCGTCGGCATCGGCGAGCTGGGCGGGCTCCCGCTCGTGCTGGACGCCGGCTCCTCCCAGATGGGCCGGGGCGAGTCCATCGAGGACACCGCCCGGGTGCTGGAGCGCCAGGTCGCGGCCATCGTGTGGCGGACCGCCGGACAGGAGAGGATCGAGGCCATGGCCTCCGTCTCGTCCGTCCCGGTGGTCAACGCCCTCACCGACTCCTACCACCCCTGCCAGATCCTCGCCGACCTGCAGACCGTCCGCGAGCGCTTCGGCAGGACCGCCGGGCTCACGCTGGCCTACTACGGCGACGGCGCCAACAACATGGCCCACTCCTACCTGCTCGGCGGGGCCACCGCCGGGATGCACGTGAGGGTATGCGCCCCCGACGGCTACCGGCCCGACCCGGTGATCCTGTCCCGCGCCGCCGAGGTCGCCGAGGGCACCGGCGGCAGCGTCGCGGTGCTGGATGACCCCCGCGCCGCCGCCGAGGGAGCCCAGGTGGTCACCACCGACACCTGGGTGTCCATGGGGCAGGACGGCAAGGACGAGCGGATCGCCGCGCTCATGCCGTACCAGGTGAACGCGGCCGTGATGGACGCCGCCGCGGACGACGCGATCGTGCTGCACTGCCTGCCCGCCTACCGGGAGCTGGAGATCACCGCCGAGGTCCTCGACGGCCCGCGCAGCCTCGTCTGGGACCAGGCCGAGAACCGCCTGCACGCCCAGAAGGCTCTGCTGCACTGGCTGGTCACCGGGGGTGGGTCGTGATTCCCATGACCAAGGCCGCCCGCCAGGCGCGGATCGCCGAACTGCTGGAGCGCCAGGCCGTGCGCTCCCAGCCCGAGCTGGCCAAGCTCCTGGCCGAGAGCGGGGTCGAGGTCACCCAGGCCACCCTCTCCCGGGACCTGGACGAGCTCGGCGCGCTCAAGCTCCGCGCCGAGGACGGTTCCCTGGTCTACGCCCTGCCGGGCGAGGGCGGCGGGCGCATCCCGCTGGCCCGGCTCGGCACCGGGGAGTCCCCGGCCGCCCGGCTCACCCGCCTGGCCGAGGAACTGCTGGTCTCCGCCGAGGCGTCGGCGAACCTCGTGATCGTCCGCACCCCGCCGGGCGCCGCCCAGTTCCTCGCCTCCGCCATCGACCACGCCGACTGGGAGTCCATCCTCGGCACGGTGGCCGGAGACGACACGATCCTCGTGATCACCCGCGACCCGGCGGGCGGCGCGCCGGTCGCCGAGGCGTTGCTGCGCCACGCCGACCGGCGCGGCCAGTAGCGCGTCCGGGGACCAGCGGCGCGCTCAGCGCCGCGGTCCTCCACGGCGGGGGCCGTACCCGATGTGACTTCGACAGAAGACTTTTTGGAGCAGAAGACACCATGAGTGACCGGATCGTACTCGCCGGCTCCGCAGGCCCCGACGTCTCCGCGGCGCCCTCTTTTCCCGCGGACCAAGATCGCTGCCGCCGGGACACGCGGCTGGGCTGATCAGGGTGCCGGATGACCGGAGGGATCCCGCCCAACCCGGGCGCGGGCCTGCCGGACATCCTTTAGTGTCGCGGATTGAACTGGGAGGGAGAAGAACGGTGACTGATGGTGGCAAGCCGATGCGGCTGTGGGGCGGGCGGTTCGAGGGAGGTCCGGCCGACGCGCTGACCCGGCTCTCGGTGAGCGTGCACTTCGACTGGCGGCTGGTGCCGTACGACCTGATGGCCTCGCGGGCGCACGCCCGGGTGCTGCACCGCGCGGGACTGCTCACCGAGGACGAGCTGGGACGCATGATCGGGGCCCTGGACGACCTGGAGCGGGCGTGCAAGTCGGGTGAGTTCCGGCCGACCGTGGCCGACGAGGACGTGCACACCGCGCTGGAGCGCGGCCTGCTGGAGCGCCTGGGCACGCTCGGCGGCAAGCTGCGCGCCGGTCGTTCGCGCAACGACCAGATCGCCACCGACCTGCGGCTCTACCTGCGCGACCACGTCAGGACCATCGTGTCCCGCCTGGTCGAGCTGGAGACCGCGCTGATGAGCCAGGCCGAGGAGCACGCCGAGACGGCCGCCCCCGGCATGACCCACCTGCAGCACGCGCAGCCGGTCTCCTTCGGCCACCAGCTGCTGGCGCACGTCCACGCCTTCTCCCGCGACATCGACCGGCTGCGCGACTGGGACCGGCGCGCGGCCGTCTCCCCGCTCGGCTCCGGCGCGCTGGCGGGCTCCTCGCTCCCGCTCGACCCGCAGGCCGTCGCCGCCGAGCTGGGCTTCGACTCGGCCGCACCGAACTCGATGGACGCCGTCGCCGATCGCGACTTCGCCGCGGAGTTCCTGTTCTGCGCCGCGATGATCGGCACGCACCTGTCGCGGCTGGGCGAGGAGATCGTCCTGTGGGCCTCGCAGGAGTTCCGCTGGATCGAGATGGACGACGCCTACTCCACCGGCTCGTCGATCATGCCGCAGAAGAAGAACCCCGACGTCGCCGAGCTGGCCCGCGGCAAGAGCGGCCGCCTCATCGGCAACCTCATGTCGCTGCTGACCACCCTCAAGGGCCTGCCGCTGACCTACAACCGCGACCTGCAGGAGGACAAGGAGCCGGTGTTCGACTCCGTCGACACCCTGCTGCTGGTGCTCCCGGCGGTGGCCGGGCTGGTCTCCACGATGCGGGTCAACACCGCCAAGCTGGAGTCCTCGGCGCCCGACGGATTCGCTCTCGCCACCGACCTGGCCGAGCTGCTGGTCCGCAAGGGCGTCGCGTTCCGGGACGCGCACGAGGCGGTCGGCCACCTGGTGGTCTGGTGCCAGGTCAACGACAAGGACCTCGACGAGCTCACCGACGAGGAACTCGCCAAGGTCTCGCCGCACTTCACGCCCGACACACGCGCGGTGCTCTCCGTCCCGGGCGCGCTGGCGGCCCGCAAGGCCCACGGAGGTACGGCGCCGGCCCGGGTCCGCGACCAGCTCGCGGCCCTGCGCGAGGACGTCGACGCCCAGGCGGCATGGGCGAGCGGCAGCTGACGCCGGCGGGCGGGACCGTCCCGCTGGGCCGGGAGTTCTTCGACCGGCCCGCGCACGAGGTCGCCCCGGACCTGCTGGGAAGGGTGCTCGTGTACGGTCCCGTCGCGCTGCGGCTCACCGAGGTCGAGGCGTACGGCCTGCCGGGGGAGGACCCCGCGGCCCACACGTACCGGGGGATGACGCCGCGCAACGCGGTGATGTTCGGGCCGCCCGGCCACGTGTACGTCTACTTCACCTACGGCATGCACTTCTGCGCGAACCTGGTCTGTCTCCCCGAAGGCGTCGGTTCGGGGGTGCTGCTGCGGGCCGGAGAGGTGGTCGCCGGGATCGAGATCGCCACGGCGCGGCGGAGTGCGGGCACGGGCCGCGGCGTCCCCGCGCGGGATTTGGCACGCGGGCCCGCACGTCTGGCCGTGGCGCTCGGCCTGACCCTGGAGCACAACGGGCTCGACGCCTGCGCGCCGGCCGATGGGACGCTGGCCGTACTCGAAGGGGAACCTCCCGGCGCGGACCTGATCAGATCGGGCCCGCGCACCGGGGTCGCGTCGGGCAAGGAGACGCCCTGGCGTTTCTGGATCGACGGTGATCCCACGGTCTCGCCGTACCGGCCGCACGTCCCGCGCCGCCGGCGGACCTCGTGACCATCGGGCCTCCGGGGCCGGTGCGGCGCCTGCGCGTCCGCTCCGGCCCCGCTTTCACCGCGATGCCGGGCCGGGCCCGGACCGGCTACGCTAGGCCCGGGATACCTGGATTACTCAGGTAACTCAGGAAACCAGCGACGCTGCAGGGCAAAGCCGTACATGACCCACCGAGCATAGGAAAGCAAGGACCGTGACCGACATCCTGGATGACCTCGCCTGGCGCGGCCTGATCGCGCAGTCCACCGACATCGACGCCCTGCGCGCGTCGATGGCCGAGGGTCCTATCACGGTCTATTGCGGCTTCGACCCGACCGCGCCCTCCCTCCACGTCGGAAACCTCGTCCCCCTGCTGACGCTGGCCCGCTTCCAGCAGACCGGCCACCGGGCCATCGGCCTGGTCGGCGGCGCGACGGGCCTGATCGGCGACCCGAGCGGCAGGAGCACCGAGCGCTCGCTCAATTCCTCCGAGGTGGTGGCCGAGTGGGTTGCGCGGATCCGGGTCCAGGTCGAGAAGTTCCTGGATCTCTCCGACGAGTCCCGCGGGTTCATGGTCAGCAACCTCGACTGGACCGAAGGCATCTCCGCGATCGAGTTCCTGCGCGATGTCGGCAAGCACTTCCCGGTCAACCGCATGCTCGCCCGCGAGTCGGTCTCGGCCCGGCTGGCCGGGGAAGGCCTCAGCTACACCGAGTTCAGCTACCAGATCCTGCAGGCCAACGACTACCTGGAGCTGCACCGGCGGTACGGCTGCGCGCTGCAGATCGGCGGCAGCGACCAGTGGGGCAACATCACCGCGGGTACCGACCTGATCCGCCGGGTGACCGGACACCACGTGCACGCGCTGACCGTGCCGCTGATCACCAAGGCCGATGGCACCAAGTTCGGCAAGACCGCCGGCGGCGCGGTCTGGCTCAACCCGGAGATGACCTCGCCGTACGCCTTCTACCAGTTCTGGCTGAAGGCGGACGACCGCGACGTGGTGAAGTTCCTCAAGATCTTCAGCTTCAAGTCCCGTGAGGAGATCGAGGAGCTGGAGAAGGCCGTGGCCGAGCGTCCGGCCGCCCGCGAGGCGCAGCGCGCGCTGGCCGAGGAGTTCACCACGCTGCTGCACGGCGCGGACGAGTGCGCTGCGGTGATCGCGGCCTCGGCGGCGCTGTTCGGCCGGGGCTCGCTGGAGGAGCTGCCGGCGCACACCCTCGGGGCGGCGTTGGCGGAGGTACCGCGTGCGGAGGTGCCCGCCCTGGGAGCGCTGTTCGTGGACCTGCTGGCCGAGACCGGTCTGGTGAAGTCGAAGTCCGAGGCGCGTCGCACGGTCAAGGAGGGCGGCGCCTACCTCAACAACGTCAAGATCACTGACGAGGCCTACGTGCCAAGCTCCGAGGACCTGCTGCACGGCCGCTACCTGGTACTGCGGCGAGGTAAGACGTTCGGCGCCGTCGAAGTCGTCTGATCGAGGAGCGCGGGTCCGTCCCCGCCCGCCGTTCCCGTTCCGCGGGACGGGTCGCAGGTGACGGATGCCGTGCCTCCCACGAGAAGCTCCCTGTGACGAGCGCCCCGGTTCCGGCCGGGGCGCTCTGTCGTTCCGGGGGCCTCAGGGCGCGCGAGCCGTGGCGCGACGGCTCCGCGGGAATGGATCGCGGAACGGCGGTGTTCTGACTGCTCGGTAACGTTCTGGTAGCGGAGTGCCCGTCATAGGGTGGGAAAAGCCGATGACCTGCGGGTTCGGCCGGAGGAATTGATTTGACGCCGCTCCGGACGCCGCCTAAAGTTTTCAGAGCCCGGGAGCGAGCCGGACGCCTGAGCGGCGGACGGGCCCCAGGGCAGCCCCCTCTCTGACGAACCTGAGCGTTCGCCCCTGTTCACGCCTCCGGAAAACCGGTCGATTGGACAAGGCGCCGATGTCACGGTAAGCTGTGAGGGTTGCCTCGGAGACGGGGCAGTCGCAATCCGGATGGATGTGCTCGAACGGGTCAGATTGACACGAACCGGGCGGATCCGCTAGGATGGTGACACGGAATGGAACGCCCCGGATCGGGACGATCGAGGAAATGATCGGCTCGGACGGTGTACGCGTCCGTTTCTTGAGAACTCAACAGTGTGTTAAAAGCCAGTGCATGAAGCACAACCCCGTCCCGCCACGCCGTTGGGTGTGGGTGGATGGGATTCCTTTGGTAGACACCCCGCCCGGTGGGCGGATGGTGTTTGCTGGGATGCAACACTCGAAGACATTTGTTGGAGAGTTTGATCCTGGCTCAGGACGAACGCTGGCGGCGTGCTT
>NZ_BMQP01000018.1 GCF_014648175.1 Planobispora rosea | reverse complement strand
GCCGGACAATCGTTTGAAAGAGGGTCACCCTTGTGGGTGGCCCTTTTTCGCGTTTACGGGGCTTTCCGGATTCAAGGACTTGCGCCGTCTCGTGGTTCTGAACCTCTTCGTGAGGTGCTTGAGGGGCTGCTCGCCCAAAGAAGACCGGCCTAGTGCCGCATCAGGCCCGGAGGAGACCGGCTCAGCCTTTGGCCAATGCCTCGCGGCGGATCCACTGGAGCAGGGTGGGGTTGCCGACGGTGGTGATGACGCTGATGGTGGCGCGGACGTAACGGTCGTCATCCAGCAAGGCCAGCATGCTCGCGGCCAGGTCCGTCCGGGAGGTGAACCTGGCGTCGGCGTGGCCCTCGACGAGGGTGTAGTCGGTGACCGACGGCAGGTTGTAGAGCCCGCTCGGGCGTAGGATCGTCCAGTCGAGATCACTGGCGCGGACCAGCGCCTCCATCCGCCGCATGTCGTCGTACAGCGTCTTGCCCAGCACCCGGGTCACGTAGGGCAGCATCACCCGGTTGAACAGGAAGCCGCCGTCGGAGTACGGGCGCGGGTCGACGCCGCTCGAGCTCACCACGGCGAGCCGGCGCACCCCGTGCCGCTTCATCGCGGCGACGATGTTGGCCACCCCGCGCGAATAGGTGGTGATGGGTTCCTTGCCCGGGGGCACGCCGAGCGTCGACAGCACCGCCTCCTGCCCGGCCACGGCGGTGTCGACGGCGGTGGCGTCGAGCACGTCGGCGCCGACGACGTCGAGCCGTCGATGGCGCAGGGGAAAGGAGCCCGGCTGCCGGGTGATCGCGGCAACCTGGTGTCCGGCTGCGAGTGCCTGGCCGGTGAGCAGGCGGCCGGTGGGGCCGTTGGCGCCGAAGACTGCGATACGCATGACCATCGTCCTTCTCGGAGGCTGTTTTTCCCGGGACGAGACAGCCCCGCCGTTCTGTGACATCGGCAGATCATGGGCGATCGCACGCCCATGCGGCCTTCCTTCGCTGTCCCGCCTGACGTGTCACAGAACGACCTGCCTGTCTCGTCATGGTTAGCGGAGATAGACGCAGACGTCAGAAAGGTGATGTGTTGTGCGGGTGTTCATGGTCGATGAGGAGGGAAAGTCCGGGGCGACGTTGAGGGAGCGGCGCCACGAGGCGCGGCGAGTGCTCTGCCGGTCCTGGCGGCACGACGGCAGGAAGGAGCCGGCGTGAGCCGGGCCCGGGAGTTCGAAGAGCTACGGCCGCTGCTGTTCTCCATCGCCTACCGGATCCTGGGCAGCGTGAGCGAGGCCGAGGACGCCGTCCAGGAGACCTGGCTGCGCTACGAGGCCTGCCCGACCCGGCCTGCGTCGGCCAAGGCGTTCCTGTCGGCCATGGTGTCGCGAATCGCGATCGACGTGCTGCGCTCGGCACGCATGCGGCGGGAGGAATATGCCGGGCAGTGGTTCCCCGAGCCGCTGCTGGCCGACCCGTACGAGGACCCTGAGCGCTCGGCGGAGCTGGCCGACACGGTTTCGATGGCGGCCCTGCTGCTGCTGGAACGGCTCAGTCCGCTGGAGCGGGCGGTCTTCGTGCTGCGCGAGGTGTTCGGGTTCGGCTTCGGCGAGGTCGCCGCCGCGGTCGGCCGTTCTGAGGCGGCCTGCCGCCAGCTCGCCGTACGAGCACGCCGCCACATGGACGCCGGCCGCGCCCGTTTCGCCGCCGATCGCCAGGCGTGGGAGGAACTGGCGGGACGCTTCTTCGACGCCTTCCGCGAAGGCGACGTGGCCGGGCTGCGCGAGCTGCTGGCCGCCGACGTGCAGATGGTCGGCGACGGCGGCGGCAAGGCCCCGCTGTGGGGCACAGGTGTCTTCGGCGCCGAGAACGTGGCCCGGATGCTGGCCGCGTTCGTCGCACCGTTCATCCGGATCGGCGGCCTCGTGGAGCCGCACGAGGTGAACGGCCAGCCAGGCGCGATCTTCCGCGACCGGGACGGCAGGATCGTCAACACCTTGACCCTCGACATCTCGGATGGGCAGATCCAGACCATCCGAGCCGTGATCAACCCCGACAAGCTGCGGCACCTGGGCCCCGTGGCCGACGCGTGGGCGGTCGTCCGCGAGACCAACCGAGCCCGTCGGCCCCAAAGTTGACATCCACCCTGCCGGGCCGCGTGGCCTTCCTCAGTGCGAAGGCGAGGACGGCCGTCCGCCGCGGCCTGCTGATGATGGTCATGGTCGGGCCCTCGCCCCGGGGTGTGGACACCTTGACTACCGGATGATGGAGATCCGGAGACAAGGAGTTCCACGTGGCGATGAAGTCGTACCCGCCGGAGTTCAAGGCCGACGCCGTCGCGTTGTACCTGTCGGATCCGGCGCGGACGCTCGCCTCAGTCGCTCAAGATCTGGGCATCAGCCGCGAGACGCTGCGCAACTGGGTGCGCGCCGCGCAGGCGGACGGCACCGCAGGAGCCAAACAGACGGGCCCGGCACGCAAACCGATGCCTGTCCCGCTATCGTCCGACGACGTGCTGGAAGCAGAAAACAAGCAGCTTAAAGCCCGGATCCGGGAGTTGGAGCTGGAGCGTGACATCCTGCGCCGGGCCGCGAAATATTTCGCCGGAGAGACGAACTGGTGAGCCGCTTCGAGTTCGTTGACGACCACGCGGGCGCCTTCGGCGTCAAGCGGCTGTGCCGGGTGCTGAAGGTGTCGCGCTCGGGCTTTTACCGGTGGCGCAAGGCGGCGCCGGCCCGGGCGCAGCGGGCCGCGGCCGATGCCGCCCTGGCGGAGGAGATCAAGCAGATCCACGCGGAGTTCGACGGCACCTACGGCAGCCCGCGCATCACCGCCGAGCTGCACGCCCGGGGCCGCCGGGTCAACCACAAGCGCATCGCGCGGGTGATGCGCCGTTTCGGCATCGTCGGGCTGCACCTGCGCACCAAGGTGCGCACCACGGTGCCCGAGCCGTCCCATCAGAAAGTGCCGGACCTGATCCGGCGGGACTTCACCGCGCCGGCTGCGAACCGGCGCTATGTCGGCGACATCACCTATCTGCCCGTCGCCGAGGGCCGGTTCCTGTATCTGGCGACCGTGCTGGACTTGGGCTCACGCCGGCTGGCGGGCTGGTCGATCGCCGATCATATGCGCACCGAGCTGGTGAGCGACGCGCTGCGCGCGGCCGCCGCGATGCGGGGCAGCCTGCACGGCGCGATCTTTCATGCCGATCATGGGGCGCAGACCTCGGCCGCCTTCGCCGAGGTCTGCGCCGAGCTCGGCGTGCGCCAATCCATGGGCGCCGTGGGCACCAGCGCCGACAACGCCGCGGCGGAGGCGTTCAACGCCACCTTGAAACGCGAGACGCTGCAGGGTGCCAAGGGCTGGTCTTCGGTGAGTGAGGCCCGCCTGGCCGTCTTCAAGTGGATCACCCGTTACAACACCCGCAGGAGACATTCCACCCTGGGCTACCTCAGCCCGATCGACTACGAGCAGCAGACCACCGATAGGGTGCTGCTCGCCGCATAACAACCCGTGTCCACACTCCGGGGCGAGCCCCCGTCACCCCCGACGACCTGTCCGAACTGGCTATTGCCGTATCAGGCAACGTTCGCCCTGTCGACGACGGCGCGTAGGCGTCGGTCGTCGGCATGGCGGTTGCGCCAGATGATGTAGCGGCGGATGATGCTGCCCTGCTCCTTGCGGCCGGCATGGTCGGTACCGTCCAGGGCGAAGTAGCGCAGCGCGGTGAACTGGGCCTCGATACGGTTCAGCCACGAGCTGTCGGTCGGCGTGTAGGCGATCTCGACATTGTTCGCCGCGGCCCAGTCACCGACCCGGCCGTCACGCTTCGTGCTCAGGTGCGGGGAGAAGTCGTCGCACACGATCGCGATCCGCATCTCGGGCGGATACAGACTGCGCAGGTAGCGGCAGAACTCAGGAACCTCGTCCGGTGCTTCCTCGGCTTGGTGTGCCCATAGACCTTGTCTTTTCCCAGGTCGTAGGCGGTGAACAGATGCCGGACCCCGTGCGGGCGGGTGTAGGTCGCCCGGCGGCGGGGCCGGGGTTCCCGGCCGGTTTCGATGTGGCGATCTTCTTGATCTCGCGGCGCTCGGGCAGGGTGAAGGTCTTGGGCCGTCCGCCCCGGTACGTGGGCTGCAGGACGGCAACACATCGTCCGGCGCAGCGACCGGACGACGATCGCAACGGGGTGAACGTTGCCTGATGCGGCACTAGCTGCGGATGCCGAACAGGAACCGGGTCACTCGCGTGCGCCGTACCAGCAGGTCGTACGCCGCCAGGGTCAGGATGAGCGTCGCCGTGACGATCGCCGTGTACTTGACCCCCATCGGGGCGTCCCAGCGCACCACACCGTAGGCGACCGCGACGAGGATCGGCTGGTGCAGGATGTACACGGGGAGGACGGCCGCGGCCAGATACGCGTAGACCCGCCGGGACGGGGTGCTGGGCGGTGTTCCGTTCCCGGGGGAACCGCTCTCGGCATTCCGCAGGGAATCCCCCGCGGAATACCAGCCGGGAGCCGGAGCGCGGCGGCGGTCGAGGAGGCCCAGGATTCCGGCCAGGAAGCACCATCCCGCCGCGCCGTACAGCGCGCGCGAGCCGATCGCCAGCGGGGTCAGGTCGGTGAGGGGATCACCGCCGGGAGCCTCAGACGTGATCAGGAATCCGGGCATGGCGCCCAGGAACAGCACCAGGCCGGCGACAGCCGCCGGGATGGCGTCGCGGCGCATCGCCGTCCGGAACCGTTCGTCGGAGGCGAGCACGAACCCGTACAGGAAGAACAGCAGGTACGCCCAGCGGCTCCACCCGGCGTAGGACTCCTCCAGCCCCGCCAGCGCGCTGATCGCCGAGACCGGGATCGCCGGGAGCAGTATGACGCCGCGCCGTCTCACCGCCGTGGCCAGACGGTCCACGAGGCGACGTCCCCGATCCCGGGGGAACAGGCGGACCAGCGGCGCCAGCAGGAGCGAGAAGGCCAGCAGCAGCACCACGAACCACAGATGGCCGGTCTCGAAGTGCTCGCCCTGCAGGACGAAGGGGAACTCGGCCGGGTCCAGCCGCACCGCGAAGAAGCGCGGGAGGAAGTCCGGGTAGGACTCGTGGTAGCCGGGATCGGCCCGGAGCCGCAGCCACTGCGGCACCGGGATGATCGTGAGGGTGGCGAAGACCAGCGGCACGCCGAGCCGGAGCAGCCGTTCCGCAGCGAACCCGCCGGGACCGCGGCGGCGCAACGAGTGCCGTGAGCCCAGTCCGGAGATGAGGAAGAGAACGGGCATCGCCCACACCACGGCGAGACCGGCGATGATCGTGGTGACCTCGGTGGTCTCGGGGTTCTTCACGTAGTAGTCGTCACGGGCGTCGAACACCAGGGCGGAGTGGAAGAAGATCAGCCCCACCACCACCAGGACGCGGATCACGTCGAGCTCCGGTCGGCGGGAGGGTGCCGCCCTCGCGGGTGTCTCTGCGGGTGCCGCCTCCGCAGGTGCCTCCCCGGGCACCTCTGCGGGCGCCCCAGCGCGTGCCGTCGTCGTTCGGCTGTCCTTCGTCGGGTCCACCGTCGGGTCCACTCTCGGTTCTCCTCCCGGGACACCGGAATCCCGGTGCTCTCCTCACCCAACGAGGAGTCCGCGGCGTGAGTTCTCCCGCGGAGGGGCGATGCGCGGGAAGCGGGTTCGTCCGGGAGGCTGGAAGCTGCGGTGTCCGGAGCGGACGGAGCACGGTGGACGGAGCACGGTGGACGGAGCACGGTGGATGGAGAACGATGCCTGGTGAGCGGCGCGCGGTCACGCGCGAGGAACTGGAGAAGTCCGCCCGGGGACGGGCCCGGCTTGAGGACGTCGCCGCGCGGGGCCTCGACCTCGCGGATGCGTGGCTCCCCCGCCTGGAGGCGGACTTCCTGGACGCCTCCGGGGCGGATCTGTCCGGAGCCAACCTCTCCGGGGCTCACCTCATGGACTGCGACTTCATCGGTGTCAGGTGCGACCGGGCGGGGTTCAGCGGAGCCACGCTCTTCCAGTGCGGTTTCGAGGACGCCGTCGGTGAGAGCGTCTCCTTCTCCGGTGTGCGCTCCACGATGAGCCAGTGGCGGCGGGCGGAGCTTCCCCGGGCGGGCTTCCGCCAGGCGCTGCTCTCCCACGCCGACTTCCAGGGGGCGGGACTGGAGGAGGCGATGTTCGACCTGGCCGACGGTGAGGAGGTGGTCTTCCGGGATGCCCGGCCGGTCCGCGCGTCGTTCCGGGGCGCCGTGTTGCCGGGGGCGGACTTCCGCGGGGCCGACCTGCGGGACGCGGACTTCAGCCTGGCCGATCTCACCGGAGCCGACTTCACCGGGGTCCTCCTCGACGGGGCGGTGTTCGGCGGTGCGGCCATCGGTTCGGCGCGTTTCGACGGGGATCCCCCCGCCGTCGAGCCGCGGCCGCCCGCCGTCGATCGTACATCGGCCCTGCGGGAGCACCTGCGCCGCGGAGAGGCGCAGCAGGCCGTCGAACTGTACGGCCGCCGTCCGGGAGCATGGGTCTGGGAGGCGCTGAAAGGCGGAGGCCTGCAGCGGGCCGCGACCGGGCAACTCCTCCGGCGCCTGCTCGGGGACGACACGCTGCTCGTGCTGCACCGTGCGTGCCGGGCCACGGCGGATCTCTCCCGGGGTGAGGGCATGGCACTCGACGTCGTCGAGGAGCTGTCCGCCCTGCTGGCCTCCGGCACCGCGGTGCACGCGCCCGAACACGGGGGGCAGGTGCGGTTCACGATGGATCCCGGGCGGGAGGCCGCGTTCGCCCTGGGCGGTCTCATGCGCCACCCGGAGACCAGGCCGGCCGCCGAGGCGGCACTGCGCGCGGGTCTGGGCGGCCGGGCGGTCGTGACGGAGCGCTGTGCCGCCGGCCTCGTGGCGCGACTGGCGGAGGAGGGCCGGTGGACCGAGATAGGCGAGCTGCTCTCGTCGGACCGGCCGCGTGTTCACCGGGGGGTCGTCCTCGGCCTCGAACGGCATATCGGCGACGCGGGGGAGATCGCGAAGTGGGAGAAGGAGAAGCGCAGGCCGCCGTCGCGGGACGTGCGCTCCGCCTTCGCCCTGCTGGAGGAGCTGTGCGGGCACCCCGACCCGAAGATCGCCGGTCTCGCCCAGGTCCGGAAACGGTCCGTCGACTGGGTGCGCCGGTACTTCACCGACGTCGACGAATCGCAGGCCTGACGGCGCGTCCGACGAGGAGGCCCGCCCGGGAGAGGGGTCCGGGCGGGCCGGCGGGGGGGGGAGCCCTGGTCGGCCGGCGGACGGTTCCGGCCGGTGGGCTCTCAGTCGTAGGCCTCGGCCGCCGCGCGCAGAGCGGCCAGGACCTCCTTCGGGTCGTAGTCGGCGGGTTCTCCCGGACGGTAGGTGACCGAGATCAGGTCCCCGCTGTAGGGGAAGGCGCCGTGGCGCTCGTAGAGGGCCCACGAGACGGGGGACCGGCGGTCGACGCCGATGTCGATGCCCTCCATGGGGGCCAGGCCGATCAACATCTGCACGCTCTCCAGCCGGGCGGTCCGCGCTCCGTCCTGCTCGACCGTGAAGTCCCAGCGGTAACCGGGCAGGGCCTTCGCCGTCAGCGACACCACCCGCGTGCCCGGCCGGACGACGGCGCCCGCCGTCTCCCACAGCACGCCGTACTCGTTGTAGGCGAAGCGCAGGCGGCCGTCCTCGATGAAGAGGGCGTAGCCGCCGCCCTGGTCACCGTGGGCGAGGAGGACGCCCTGGTCGCCGCGGCCGTGCGTGAGCCGTACCTCCACCCGGAAGTCCCGGAAGGCGATGAGCTGGGCGGCGCGGTAGCGCTCCAGGGTGGGCGTGCCGGGCAGCAGCACGACCGGTTCCCGGAAGGCGTCCTCCGCCGGGGGGCGGGCCGTCCACAGGTAGCCGGTGCCGTCGTCGAAGGGGAAGACCTGGTTGTCCCAGGCCGCCCTCTCCCAGGCCGCGGCCAGTTCCGCGACCAGCTCCGGCCGTTCGGCGGCGAGGTCACGGGCCTCGGTCGGGTCGGTGCGCAGGTCGTACAGCTCCCAGGGGTCCTCGTCGTACGGGCGGCCGGGCCGGTGCAGGGTGACCAGTTTCCAGCCGTCGCGGTAGAAGGCGCGGTTCCCGGTCATCTCGGCGTACTGCTCGGGATGGGTGCTGGGCGCGGCCGGGTCGGCCAGGGCGTCGGCGAAGGAGCTCCCGTCGAGGGAGGCGGCCTCCCCGCCGCGCCACGTGTCCGGCCGGGTCACCCCGGCCAGTTCCAGCAGGGTGGGCAGCACGTCGGTGACGTACTGGTAGCGGTCGCGCAGCCCCGGCTCGACCGGTCCGCCCGGCCAGGACAGCACGAACGGCACGCGTACGCCGCCCGCGTGGGTGGTGCCCTTGTAGAGCCGGAACGGCGTGTTGGAGGCCATGCCCCAGCCGCGCGGATAGTGGACCATGGTCTGCGGCCCGCCGATCAGCTCGGGGTTGCGGGGCACGTCGGGGGTCCAGTCGGCGGGCAGCTTCGCCCGGTTGACGAACTGCTTGAAGTACGAGCGGGTGCCGCGCACCCCGCCCTCGCCGGTGCCGCCGTTGTCGGAGGTGAAGATGACGATGGTGTCGTCCAGCTCGCCGTACTGCTCGATCACCGTCAGCAGGCGGCCCAGGTTCTGGTCGACGTTGTCGACCATCGCGGCGTAGACCTCCTGGTAGCGGGCGAACAGCTCGCGTTCCTCCTCCGGCAGCGGGTCCCAGGCGGGTACGTCCTGGAACTGCTCGGAGTCGCGCGGCGGCAGCACCGTGCCCTCGGGGAACAGCCCGGTGCCGAGCTGCCGGGCGAAGCGCTCCTCGCGCAGCGCGTCCCACCCCTCGGCGTACTTCCCGCGATATTTCGCGATGTCGGAAGACTTGGCCTGGAGCGGGCCGTGCACCGCAGGGTGGGCGAGGTAGAGGAAGTACGGCTTGCGCGCGTCGTGCGCCCGGAGCGACTTGATCATCCCGATGGCCTGGTCGGTGAGGTCGTCGGTGAGGTAGTACCCCTCGGGGTAGGCGTCGGTCTCGACGGGGGAGTTGTCGCGGATGAGCCGGTGCGGGTGGTGCAGGCTGGTCAGGCCCTCCAGGATGCCGTAGAAGCGGTCGAAGCCCCGTTGCGTCGGCCACGACGAGCGGGGCGCGCCGTCGTTCATGGTGGCGTCCTTGGTGAGGTGCCACTTGCCGACCGCGAAGGTGGCGTATCCGGCCTCGCGCAGGACCTCCGGCAGGGTCGGCACGTCCTCGGCGATCTCGAAGGTGTGGCCGGGGAAGCCCGGGTCGGCGTTGGCGACGAAGGCGTATCCGGCGCGGTGGTGGTTGAGCCCGGTCAGCAGCGAGGCGCGCGAGGGTGAGCAGAGCGGGGTGGTGTGGTAGTTGGTGAAGCGCAGCCCCGATGCGGCCAGCCGGTCCAGCGTCGGGGTCTCGATCTCCGAGCCGAACGGGCCGACGTCGGCGAAGCCCATGTCGTCGAGGAGGACCACGACGATGTTCGGCGCGCCCTCGGGGGCGCGGGCCGGCTCGGGCCACCACGGGGTGGAGTCGGCCACCGTACGGCCGACGTGTCCGGCGAAGCGCCGCCCGTGGGAGGTGTCCCGCCCCGGCGAGGGGCCGGAGGCGGCGGGGAGGGGGGACAAGGGGTTCTCCTTCCTGACGGCGATGTTCTCGAAGGGCGCGTCAGGAGGGACACAGGGCGCTGGCCACGCGGCAGAGGTCCACGTGGCCGCGCGTCGTGAGGTGCGGCGCGGCGGTCACGCGATCACCGTAGGTCCGACACCCCGCATTGTCAACTAAAGAGGTAGGTAATACGGGTTTATTGGAGGAGGTGAAGCAGATCCCACTCGGTCTCGCAGACGCGGCGGCCGATCGCGGCGAGCTCGACCGATCGCGCACCGCCGCTCAGGTGCCGCATGGTCTGCATGATGCAGATGACCCCCCACTTGAGCACGCCGAAGGTCTCCCACCAGCGCAGCGCGTCCGGATCCACCGGATGTCCGGAGGCCTTCTCGTAGGACTCGACCAGCTGTGCGTACTCCCCGAATCCGCCGACCGGCAGCGGTGAGCCGAACCTCCACGCCTTCACGCACAACCATCCGAGGTCCTCCAGGGGATCCCCCGCGTGGGCCAGCTCCCAGTCGAGCACCGCCTCGACCCCGTCGGGCCCGACGACGAGGTTGCCGTTGCGGAAGTCGCCGTGCACGACGGTGACCCGGTGGCTGACGGGACGGGAGGCCGCCAGGCGGCGGAAGCCGAGCTCGAAGACCGGGTGCGGCTGCCCGGTCAGGTCCAGCAGGTCACGCCAGGTCGCCAGCGGATCATCCGGTACGGCCTGCGGACGGGGCGTGGCCTGGGGCAGGCAGGAGAGCGGCATGCGGTGGATCGCGGCCAGGATCTCCCCGCACCGGCCTGCCAGCCGGGGCCGTGCGGCGGCGAACGCCTCGTCCCGGAGGATCTTCCGGGGAATCGTCTCCCCGGCCACCCGGGTCATCAGGACGTGCCCGTCACCGGCCGACAGGATCCGGGGGACCGGAACGCCGCCCGCCGCGGCGGCGCGCATGAGCGCGGCCTCCCCGGACAGCCCGATCCCCGCGCCGGGCGAGGCGCCCGGGGAGTCGAGGCGGAGGATCAGCTCGTGGGAGGCGCCGCCGGCGTCCAGCGCGTCGATCGCCCACGTCTCCCGGGACGCCCCGCCCGGCAGTCGCACGCCCGCCGTGACCACCGACCCCTCGCCCAGCGCCGCGGTGACGATCGCCTGCCTGCCCGTCGCGTCCATCGATCTCCTTCCGCCTCCTCCCGCCTGCCCGGGGGCCGGACCTCACCCGGGGCCGGGCGTCAGCGGAGACCGAACTCCCAGTTGCCCCCGGCGGCGTACTCGCCGAGGATGCGGCGGCCGACCGTGTCGATGTGCACCTCGTCCGGGCCGTCGTAGATGCGCCCGGCCCTGGCGTGCCGGTACATCCGGTCCAGGGGCGTGTCGGGCGTCAGGCCCGCGGCGCCGTACACCTGGATGGCCCGGTCGATCACGTTGTGCAGCATCCGGGCGCCGGCCACCTTGACGGCGCCGATCTCCACCCGTGCCTGCTCGCCCCGGTCGATGGCCCGGGCGGCGTGCAGGGTCAGCAGCCGGGCCGACTGGATCTCGGTGTAGGAGTCGAACACGTGCCGGCGCATCAGCTGCTTGTCCGCCAGGGGGCGGCCGAACGCGCTGCGGTCGTGCAGGCGGCGGCACATCAGGTCGAAGGCCCGCTGGGCCTGGCCCAGCCAGCGCATGCAGTGGAAGATCCGGCCGGGGCCCAGGCGCCGCTGGGCGATGACGAACCCCTGGCCGCGCGGGCCGAGCAGGTTGCCGGCCGGGACGCGGACATCCTGGTAGAGGACCTCGCAGTGGCCGCCGTCGAGGCCCAGCACCGGCGTGTCCCGGACGATCGTGTATCCGGGCGTGTCGGTCGGCACCAGGATCATGGAGAAGGCCAGGCGCGGCGGGGCGTCGGGCTCGGTGCGGCACATGACGGTCGTGTACGCGGCCCGGTTCGCGCCGGTGGTGAACCACTTGTGACCGTTGATCACCCATTCGTCGCCGTCCAGCACGGCCGAGGTCCGCAGCTGGGTGGGGTCACTGCTGGAGACCTGGGGCTCGGTCATCGCGAAGCTCGGCCAGATCTCCGCCCGGACCAGGGGCCGCAGGAATCGCTCGCGCTGCTCGGGCCCGGCGAACTCGTGGAGCATCAGCGAGTCCTGCAGCGTGAACGTGCCCAGCGCCAGCTGTCCGAACTCGCTGCGCCCCTGGACCTCGTTGACGTAGACGTAGTCGAGGAACGGCAGGCCCCCGCCGCCCAGCTCCTCGGGGTGGCCCAGGGCCCACAGGCCCTCCCTCTTCGCCTCCTTCTGGAGCTCGCGCAGGGCCGCCTGGGCCTCGGCTCCCCCCCGGTGCAGGACGTCCTCGGCGGGTTCGATCCGTTCGATCACGAACGCGTGGACGGCGTCGCGGAGCGGACGGACGCTGTCGGGAACGGCGAAGGTCATGCAAGGATCTCACCCGAGATTCGTTGCCGGGTCAACGGATAAGGGGATACTTATGCCGCAGAACGGAATGCCGCCCACGCCATCCGCGCCGCCCACGCCATCCGCGCCGTCCGGGCCGTCCGGGCCGTCCACGCCGCCGGGCCCGCACGACGTCCCGTCGGCGGCCCGGCTCGTCGCCGCGGTTCGCGACTTCCTGGAGAGCGACGTGCTTCCCGCGGTCGAGGGCAGGGTCCGCTTCCACACCCGGGTCGCGGTCAACGTGCTCGGCATGGTCGAGCGGGAGCTCGACCTCGGGCCGGAGCAGGCGGCCGCGCACGCGGCCCGCCTCGGCGGGCTCGGCTTCGGCTCCGACGCCGAGCTCGCCGCCGCCGTCCGCGAGGGGCTGGACCACCCGGCCCTGGTCGCCGCACTGACCGAGGCCGTCCGGGACAAGCTCGCCGTGGCGAACCCGGCCTACCTCGACGGGGGATGATCCCGTACGGGGTCAGTGGGACCGGGGCGCCCCCGGGGAGAAGTCGAGGTCCTTGATGCGGGGGTCGCCCTCGTCGGCGAGGTAGTGGTCGGGACGGGTGGTGTCGTCGCCGTCGGGCGCGTTCACCGCCCGGGCGATCACCGTGCCGAGAGCGGCCACGATCAGGTTCACGGCCAGGGCCAGGATCCCCGCGTAGACGGTCATCTTGGTGTCCAGGCCGAGCTTCTCCAGCGGGAACGCCGACCCGGCGAAGTGCAGCTTGCCGGTGACCGGGTTGCCGATGTTGTAGAGCAGGACCATGCCCGCGGTCATGCCCGCGACCCAGCCGGCGATCAGGCCGCCGCGGTGGAACCAGCGGGTGTACAGGCCCAGCGCCACCGCCGGGAGCGTCTGCAGGATGATGACGCCGCCGATGAGCTGCAGGTCGATGGAGAAGCCGGTGTCCAGGAACAGGATGCAGGCCACCGCGCCGACCTTGACCAGCAGCGAGGTGATCTTGGAGACGCGGGCCTCGTCGGCGTCGCTGGCGTCCCGCTTGAGGTACTCCTTGTAGACGTTCCGGGTGAACAGGTTCGCCGCGGCGATCGACATGATCGCGGCGGGGACCAGCGCGCCGATGCCGACCGCGGCGTAGGCCACGCCGGTGAACCAGTCGGGGAACATCTGGTCGAACAGCCGCGGCACGATCGTGTTGTTGTCCTTGCCGATCGGCGTGGTCCCGGCCGCGATGGCCATGTAGCCGAGCAGCGCGATCAGGCCGAGCAGCAGGCTGTAGGCCGGGAGCGCGGACATGTTCCGCTTGATCACGTCCCGGTTCCGGGAGGCCAGCACGCCGGTGATGCTGTGCGGATACAGGAACAGCGCCAGCGCCGAACCGAAGGCCAGCGTGACGTACTGCAGCTGGTTGTTGGCGTTGAGCAGGGTGCCGTCACTGAGCGCGGGGCTCGCGGCGAACTTCTCCTGGGCCTTGTCGAAGATGAGGTCCCAGCCGCCCAGCTTGATCGGGATGACGACGACCGCCACCAGGATCACGATGTAGATCAGCGTGTCCTTGACGAAAGCGATCAGCGCCGGGGCGCGCAGGCCCGACTGGTAGGTGTAGGCGGCCAGGATGGCGAACGCGATGATGATCGGCAGGTGGCCGGTGACGCCCATCGACTTCAGCACGGCCTCGATGCCGACCAGCTGCAGCGCGATGTACGGCATGGTCGCCACGATGCCGGTGATCGCCACCAGCAGCGCCAGCGTGGGAGAGCCGAAGCGGGCCCGGACGAAGTCGGCCGGGGTGACGAAGCCGTGGACGTGCGAGACCGACCAGAGCCGGATGAGCACCAGGAACACCATCGGGTAGATCACGATGGTGTACGGCACCGCGAAGAAGCCCATCGCGCCCGCGCTCCAGAGCAGGGCGGGCACGGCCACGAAGGTGTAGGCGGTGTAGAGGTCGCCGCCGACGAGGAACCAGGTGATCCACGACCCGAAGTTGCGCCCGCCCAGGCCCCACTCGTCCAGGCTGGCCAGGTCGGTCGGGCGGCGCCAGCGCGCGGCGACGAAGCCCATGCCGCTGACCAGGAGGAACAGGGCGGTGAAGATGATGATCTCGGTGAGGTGCTGTTCCATGGCGTCAGCGCCTCCGCTTGGTCATCTGGTAGACGATCGTGGTGCAGGTGACGCCGACCGCGATGAAGGCCAGCTGGAGCCAGTAGAACGCCGGGAAACCGAACAGCCGGGGCTCGTCGGAGTTGAACAGGAAGGGCAGCAGGGGCAGGGCGATCGGCACGAGGAGCAACCAGTTCCACGGGCTGCGGTCACTCCGGTCGCGCTGGTCCCCGTTCGGCACGGTCAACGCAGTCTCCCAATTCGGAAGGGCCGGGCAGGCCGGCCCGTGCGGATTGACCGGCAGAGTAATCAGGGGTCGATCGCGTTGTGGTCACCGATCGCCGAGCGGGCCTGTTGATGCGGCGAACGGTCGTCCGGCCGCCCGGACACGGCCGGTTCTCAGCCGTCGCCGCCGCCGTTGCCGCCGTTGCCGCCGTTGCCGCCGTTGCCGCCGTTGCCGCCGGTGACGACGTCGTCGACGATGTCGCGGGTGCCGTACCCCTCTGGTGCGGCCACCTCGACGACGGGTTCGGGCCGGTCGTCGAATTCCAGGCGGAGCGCTCTCGACATGGTCGCGTGCATTTCGTACAGGCAGGTGATGTAGGTGAGTTCCAGGATCTCCTCGTCCGTCAGGTGCGCCCTCAGCACCGAGAAGATCTCGTCGTGCACCCGGCCGCCGTCCAGCACCAGCCCGTCGGTGTAGGCGAGCACGGCCCGCTCCAGCTCGTCGAAGCACGGGCTGACCTGCCAGTGCGCGACCGCCTGGACCTTCTCGTCCGGCACCCCGATCGCCCGCAGCTGCTTGCAGTGCTGGGAGAAGACGAACTGGCTGCCCCGCGCCCACCCGGCCCGCGCCTGGCCCAGCTCCCGCAGGACCGGGTCGAGCGCGGCCTCACGGTAGAGCTGGAAGCCCTTCACGCAGTGTTTGAGGATCACCGGGTGCAGGGCGAAGACCGTCCACCAGTCGCCGGGGGACCCCGTCGCGGTGCCGGGCTCGGCGACCGGGTCGCGGTCCGGGCCGAAGAGGCGGTCGTAGAAGAACAGGGTCAGCGGGTCGGTGACCTGGTCGCGGGGGACCTGGCGCAGCCGCGGCATCACACGGTCCGCTCGGCGGCGGTCTTCGGCTCGTGCCGTACGTCCTCGGGGCGGTCGAGCGCCCGTGTCCACGCCGCGAACTCCACCAGGATCCCGTCGGGGTCCTTGAAGTAGATCGACCGGACGAACACGCCCTCCTGCATCTTCGGCGCCACACCGAACTCGCTGTCGTCGTGGTTGAGGATCACCCCGACGTCCACGCCCTTGGCGACGAGTTTCTCCCGGTACTCCTCGATCTTCTCCGGCGCGACGTCGAAGGCGATGTGGTTCATCGACCCGACCGCCGAGAGCAGCTCGCCCCGGTCGGGCAGGTTCCTGGGCGCCGAGACGCCGGGGACCGGCTCGGGGGCGTCGGGGAACCAGAAGAACGCCAGCGCGTTGCCGCCCCCGCAGTCGAAGAAGAAGTGCTGGCCCCAGCCCATCGGCAGCTCGATCGTCTTGATCAGCGGCATGCCCAGGACGCCGGAGTAGAAGTCGACGGTCTGTTTCATGTCGGAGCACACCAGCGCGACGTGGTTGACCCCGCGCAGCTCGAACTCGGTGTTGTCGGCCATGCTCTCCTCCTTGTCGAAGTAATGAACTGCTTATCACGGTGGGCCGGTGCGGGGGACGGGCCGCAGGGTCAGAGATCGGTTGGAGGTCCGGATCGTCTCCGGACACCGCGCGGCACCCTCAAGCACCGCGGATCACTCCGGATCACGGAGGGACACCCCGGATCACCGAGGATCGCCACGAAAACATGACATTGGATGTCCTCTTTTCGCGGAAGCATCGTGGTCATGGAAACGACGCTGAAGGGAAAGGTCGCCCTGGTCGCCGGGGCGACGCGGGCGACGGGCCGGGCGATAGCGGTCGAGCTGGGCGCGGCGGGGGCCACGGTCTACTGCACCGGCCGTACCACGCGGGAGCGGCGCTCGGAGATGGACCGGCCGGAGACCATCGAGGAGACGGCCGAGCTGGTGACGCGGGCGGGCGGCGAGGGCATCGCGGTCCGGGTGGACCACCTGGAGCCGGAGCAGGTGCGCGCGCTGGTCGAGCGGATCGACACCGAGCAGGGCCGGCTCGACGTGCTCGTCAACGACGTCTGGGGTGCCGACAAGCTCGCCGCCTGGAGCACCCCGATATGGGAGCACCCGCTGGACGACGGCCTGCGCCTGCTCCGCCTGGCGGTCGACACCCACCTCATCACCAGCCACCACGCCCTGCCCCTGCTGATCAGGAACCCGGGCGGCCTGCTCGTCGAGGTCACCGACGGCACCTGGGAGTACAACTCCGCCAACTACCGGCTGTGCGCCTTCTACGACCTGGCCAAGATCTCGGTGAACCGGCTGGCCTTCTCCCAAGCCCACGAGCTGCGCCCGTACGGCTGCACCGCGGTCTCCCTCACCCCGGGCTGGCTGCGCTCGGAGGCGATGCTGGAGGGCTTCGGGGTGACCGAGGAGAACTGGCGCGACGCCACCGTCCACCAGCCGCACTTCGTCATCTCCGAGTCGCCCGCGTTCACCGGCCGCGCGGTCGTCGCCCTGGCCACCGACCCGGAGCGGGAGCGCTGGTCGGGACAGTCGCTCTCCAGCGGGCAGCTCGCCCGGGAGTACGGCTTCACCGACGTCGACGGCAGCAGGCCGGACGCCTGGCGCTACATCGTGGAGGTGGCGTCGGCGGGCAAGCCCGCCGACGCCACCGGCTACCGGTGACGGCCGTCCCGCCGGGCCCCCGGCGGGACCGGCGGGACGGCGCCCGGCCTCAGCCGTAGAGGGAGGCCGTACGGGCGGCGGCCTCGGCGACGAGGGCGCGCAGCCCGGGCGGGTCCAGGACCTCCGCGTCCGGGCCGAAGCGCAGCACCTGGCCGTAGGCGACCTCGTGGGACTCGACGGGCAGGCGGGCGGTGACCCATCCCCGCCCGTCGGGCTCCCCGATGGAGGCCAGCGCGTCGTCCAGGGCCGCCGGGTCGGCGACGTGGCGCAGTATGCGCCGCCCGTGCGGACTGAGCCGCAGGGTGATGTGCGTCCTCAGCAGGGAGCGGTTGAACTGCGCGGCCCGCTCTGCCCAGAAGGCGGCCAGGTCGAAGTCCCGGTCGCGCTCGAAGCGCCGGTCGAGATGGGGGGCGACGTCGCCGAAGCGGTCCACCCGGTAGATCGCCGTCCGGGTGGCCAGGTACCAGATCCCTCCCTTGAGCACCAGCCCGTACGGTTCCAGCGTGCGTTCGGCCTCGCGGTAACGGGCGGTGACCGGATGGTCCCCCCACACCGCCCTGGCCAGGGGCGACAGGGCGGGCGGCGGGGGAGTGTCGCTGGCGAACCAGCCGGGGGCGTCGAGATGGAAACGCTGCGCGGCGGTGGCGGGGGCGTCGCGCAGGCTGGGGGAGAGCGCCGCGGCGGCCTTCAGCCTGGCGGTGGCCGCGACCTCGCCCAGCCCCATCTCGCGCAGCGCCCCGGGCACCCCGGACAGGAACAGCGCCTCCGCCTCGGCCCGGTCCAGGCCGGTCAGGCGCGTGCGGTAACCGTCCAGCAGCCGGTAGCCGCCGCCGCGCCCGCGGTCGGCGTAGACCGGGACGCCCGCCTCCGACAGGGCGAGCACGTCCCGGTGCACGGTCCGCTCGGAGACCTCCAGCTCCCGCGCCAGCTCGGCGGCGGTCATGCCGCCGCGTGACTGCAGCAGCAGGATCAACGACATCAACCTGGCCGCACGCACCCGTCGACCCTAGCGCCCGGACCCGCCCGGAGAGGATCCCGCTCCGGGGCGGTGTGCGGGCCACCCGGTGCCGGGACGCGCCCGGCGAGGATCGCGCGGACGCCGGGGCCGGCGCGGGGTCAGGGCGAGATCAGGGGCAGGATGACCGCCGAGGGCCGCGACGGGTCGTGGAAGACCTCCTGCCGGGCGGCGACCATCGCGCTGCCCGTGCCGAGCGGGTCGCCGGTGCCGAGGTTGCGGGCGATGCGGGGGTAGGCGCCGCTCGCCACGTGGACCCGGATCCGGTGGCCGCGGCGGAAGCGGTGGCCGATCGGCCACAGGTCCACCTCGACCCGGCGCACCCCGTCGGCGTCGGCCACCGGTGCGCCGGGGAGGAGCCGCCGCACCCCCTCGCACACGTTGTAGGACGCCCCGTCCGGGTGCACGTCGCACACCCGCACGACCACGTCGGTGTGCTCGGTGCTGGAGCGCAGGTAGACCTCCGCGCGGACCGGCCCGATCATCTCGGTGTCCCGGCGCAGCTCGGGACCGGTGTAGACGAGGACGTCGCGCCGGGCCTCCAGCCGCCGGTTGTCGCGCGGCTCGGAGTTGCCCAGCAGCACCGGGCCGCCCACCGCCGGGGTGGGGTGCGCGGGGTCGTAGCGGTAGCGGTCCGGTTCCGACTCCACCGGGTTCTCCGGGGCGAGCCCGGAGCCCGGCCGCAGGTGCCAGCGCTGCTCCCGCATGCCGGGCACCGGCCAGTCCGGGTAGTCGCGCCACTGCCCGGCGCCGGTGACGTAGATCCGGACCGGCTGCTCCCGAAGTCCCGACGGGTCGCCCATCAGGTGCGCCCGGAACCAGCCCAGCGCGTCGGCGGCGGCCGCCCGCATCTGCCGCATGTCCGCGTGGTACCACGGCCCGATCGTCAGGTACGGCCGGCGCCCCGCGGCCCGCATCGCCATGTAGTCCTTCACCTGCCACGGCAGGAAGACGTCGTACCAGCCGCCGACCATGGTGACCTCGGCGCCGACCTCGCCCACCGAGGCGGAGAAGTCGCGCCTGCCCCAGTAGGCGGCGGGTTCGGCGTGATGGGCCAGCAGGTCCTGGAAGAACGGCATGTCCCGGCCCGCCGACAGCACGTCCAGCTCGGTCAGGGGCCGCCCGGACAGCGCGGCCCGCCGGGTCCGGCGCGGGGCCAGCAGCGCTCCGGCGCCGCCGAGCGGGCTGCCCATCGAGGCGGTCAGCGTGGTCCAGATCAGCGACGACTCCAGCGCGAACGCCCCGCCGACGTAGGCCGCGTCGCGGAACTGCGAGGCGGTCACCGAGGTGGCCATGGCCCTCAGCTCCGGACCGGCGAACGGGGCGAGCGCCCACTGGGTGTAGCCGAGGTAGGAGGGGCCCTGCATGGCCAGGCTCCCGCCGTACCAGGACTGCCTGCGCAGCCAGGCGAGCGTGGCCATGCCGTCCTCGTGCTCGTCGCCGAGCGGGTCGAGCACGCCGCCCGAGCCGAAGCCGCCCCGGCAGCTCTGCATCACGACCTGGAAGCCCCGGCGGGCGAACGCGCGGCCGTAGACGAGGCCGAACACCCCGCGCCTGCCGTACGGCGAGCGGACCAGGATGGTGGGCGGGCGTACGGCGCCGACCGGGACATAGCGATCGGCCAGGAGAGTTACCCCGTCCGGCATCGGGACCGGCAGGTTCCGCTGGACCGCCACCCGGTGGGCGGTCCGTGGCCAGGCGATCGCCATGCTTCCTCCCCGTGCTTCTTACTTACTGGTAACAGAATCACGCTCACTCTGACCACCGCCCCCGGGTGTGATGAGTGTCATCTTTCACTTTTGATCGGGTCACTGCCGCCCGGTGCCTCCGGCGTTCCGGCGTCGGCGGGTTCGCGGCAGGTTCGCGGCCCGTGGGCGTGCGGGGGCTTATTACGGTCGCGTAGGGGAGGTGCGGCGCGGCAGACTGTCGCGACATGTCAGTGATCACCTCGTATGTCGCTCTTGGGGACAGCTTCACCGAGGGCTTGAACGACCACATCGGCGGCGACCGCTACCGGGGCTGGGCCGACCGGCTGGCGGAGCGGCTGGCCGCGCGGGAGCCGGGGCTGCGTTACGCCAACCTCGCGGTACGGGGCCGCCTCATCCGCCAGATCCTGGACGAGCAGGTGCCGCAGGCCGAGGCGCTCGCGCCCGACCTGATCTCGTTGTGCGCCGGGGGGAACGACATCCTGCGCCCGGGCGGAGACCCCGACGCGATCGCCGCGCTGCTGGAGACCGCCGTGGCCCGGCTGCGCGCCACCGGCGCCCGGGTCATGCTCTTCACCGGCTTCGACCTCCGGCAGGTCCCGGTGATGCGCCTGGTCCACCACAAGATCGCGGTCTACAACCTGCACATCCACGACATCGCGCGCCGCCACGGGTGCACGCTCGTGGACCTGTGGGCGATGGGTGCGCTGCGCGACCGCCGGGCGTGGAGCGATGACCGGCTCCACCTGTCGGCCGACGGCCACCGCAGGATCGCGCTGCGCGCCGCCGAAACCCTCGGGCTGACGGTGGAGGAGGACTGGCGGGAGCCGTACCCGCCGCTGGTCCCGGCGGTGTGGGCCGAGGCGCGCAAGGAGGACCTGCGCTGGGCGCGGACCTTCCTGGCTCCCTGGATCAACCGGCGCCTGCACGGCCGTTCCTCCGGCGACGGCCTGAACGCCAAGCGGCCCGACCTCACCCCGCTGGGCTGAGGCTCACCGGCGGGCGAGGTCCAGCGGATAGCCCTCGAGGGCCACGGAGTCGGCGACCCTGGTGGTCATCCGGTTGATGATCCCCTTGCCCGGCAGACGGGAGAGCATCCGGAAGCTCAGGTCGCGCATCCGGATCTGGGAACGCTTCCGCGGCACCAGGAACCTGTCGGCTCCCTCGGCCTGCTCCTGGCAGGCGGCGGCGTAGGGCCGCATCCGCTGCTCGTAACGGGCGAAGGCGGCGTCGCCGAGCAGGACGACCCGGCCGGTGGAGTAGCGCCCCAGGCGGAGCTGGGCGGCGGAGTCGAAGAAGAAGTCCGTGGCCCGCTCCATGGCCTCCAGGAGCTCGGGGACGTGCCAGCCCTCGCCGGCGAAGACGCCGGCGAGCAGGCGGCGCTGCGCGGCCGGGTCCCGGTGGTCGACGTCGAGGACCGGGGAGGCGAAGTCGAGCGTGCCCACGGTCCGGTCGCCGTAGTCGTAGACGCCCGCGCACTTGCCGGGGACGCTGAACATCAGCCCCCGGCCGCGCAGCCCGGGGCGGGCCGGGACGGAGAAGCTCGCGCCGTCTCGACGTCGTCCCGGGTCGCCTCGTACAGGACGCGGCTCAGGTCGCCGCGGAAGATCTCGATCTCGCCGCTCATGAACGCGGCGGGCATGTGCGCCCGGGGCTTGCCCGCGGCGTCGACGAAGGTGATCCCGTCGATGCGGGTCCGCCGGCGGCGGATCTCCTCCAGCAGGCCCATCCGCTCCAGCACCCCCAGGTGGGCGCGGCCGCGGAAGTCGACGGCCTGGCCGCCCTCGCGGAGGGCGGGGGCCCGCTCGACCACGGTGACGCGGCAGCCGGTACGGCGCAGCCAGTGGGCCAGGGCGGGGCCGGCGACGCCCCCGCCGGAGATGAGCGACGAGAGCGAGCGGGAGCGGATCGCCCGCGCCGCCATGAGGATCGCCGACGCCGAGGGGCTCGCGGCGCTGTCGATGCGCCGCCTGGCCGCCGAACTCGGCGTCGCCACCATGTCGCTCTACCGGCACGTGCGCGACAAGGACGAGCTGGTCCTGCTCATGACGGACCTGGCCTACGGTGAGGACGGACTGCCCGACCCGCCGCCCCCGGGCTGGCGCGCCCAGCTGGAGCTCCTCGCCCGCCTGGAGTGGGCGCTCTACCGCCGCCACCCCTGGCTGGCGCAGGTCGTCTCCTTCACCCGGCCGGTGATGGTGCCCAACGCGATGGCCCACACCGAATGGGCGATGCGCGCGGTCTCCGGTCTCGGCCTCGACGCGAACACGGTGCTGCACATCGGCACCGCCCTGACCGCCTACGTCCGGGGCGTCGCCGTCAACCTGGAGTCCGAGGCCGAGGCCCGGCAGGACACGGGCGTCGACGGGGACGAGTGGATCCGGGCGCAGGAACCGTCCTTCGCGGAGGTGTTCGCCTCCGGCCGGTTCCCCGTGCTGGGCCACGTCCTCACCCAGCCCGGTCTGGACTTCGACCTGGACACTCTCTTCGCGTTCGGGCTGCGCGGCCTCCTGGACGGCCTGGCCGTACTGATCGGGAGGACCTGACGGCACTCCCGTCGGCGGGTTCACGTTGCATGATCATGTCAGCCGCCGGTACGCTGACCCACATGCGATCCTCCGATACCCTTCAGTGGTGGCGCCGCTTCTAGGCGGCGCGGGTTTCGCATACACGCGATCAGACGGACGGCCGCCCGGGGAGGCGGCCTTTTCTGCGTCCGCCCCCCTGGGCGTCAGGGAAATCAACAAGGGGCGAGACAGCAGTGGAGACGAGCGGATATACCACCGCCGGTGGCATCGGGGTCGAGGTCTCGACGGCCGACGTGCCGGAGACCGTCCTCGACGACGTCGTCAGCGCGCTCGGTGAGCGGCGCGGCGGCGTCCTCTCCTCCGGGATGGAGTATCCCGGCCGCTACAGCCGATGGCACCTGGCCTACGTCGACCCCTGCCTGGAGATCGTGGCCCGGGGGCGCCGGATCTCCGCCCGCGCGCTGAACGCCCGCGGCAGGATCGTGCTGCCCGCCGTCGCCTCCTGCCTGCTCGCCGCGGGCACGCCCACCGGGGAGAGCACGGCCGACGCCGTCGAGGTCCACGTCGCCGAGTCCGACGAGATCCTCCCCGAGGAGATGCGCAGCCGCCGTCCCACGGTCTTCACCGCGATCCGCGAGGTCATCGCCGCGTTCAAGGGCGAGGACGAGCACCTGGGCCTGTACGGCTCCTTCGGCTACGACCTGGCCTTCCAGTTCGAGCCGATCCGGCAGGTGCTGACCCGGCCCGCCGACCAGCGCGACCTGGTGCTGCACCTGCCCGACCGGATCATGGTGATCGACCGCAAGCGGGAGACCAGCAAGGAGTACCGCTACGAGTTCACCGTGGACGGCGCCTCCACGCACGGCCTGCCCCGCGAGGGCGAGAGCATTCCGCTCCCGGCGGCCCCCGCCGAGATCCCGGCCGACCCGGTCAGGGGCGCCTACGCCGAGGTCGTGGCCGCCGCGAAGGAGAAGTTCATCCGCGGCGACCTGTTCGAGGTCGTCCCCGGCCAGGTCTTCCACGCCGCCTGCACCGACCCGGCCGCCTTCTACCGGGGCCTGCGCAAGGCCAACCCGGCGCCCTACGAGTTCCTGTTCAACCTCGGCGAGGGCGAGCACCTGGTCGGCGCCTCCCCGGAGATGTACGTCCGGGTCAGCGGCGACCGGGTCGAGACCTGCCCGATCTCGGGCACCATCGCCCGCGGCGGCAACCCCGTCGAGGACGCCGAGGCGATCCGCACCCTCCTGTCCAGCGTCAAGGAGGAGTCGGAGCTGACCATGTGCACCGACGTGGACCGCAACGACAAGTCCCGCATCTGCGTGCCCGGCAGCGTCCAGGTCATCGGCCGCCGCCAGATCGAGATGTACTCCCGGCTGATCCACACCGTGGACCACATCGAGGGCCGCCTGCGGCCGGAGTTCGACGCGCTGGACGCCTTCCTCACCCACATGTGGGCCGTCACCGTCACCGGCGCGCCCAAGACCTGGGCGATGCAGTTCATCGAGGACCACGAGGCCACCACCCGCCGCTGGTACGGCGGCGCGGTCGGCTACATCGGCTTCGACGGCTCGATGAACACCGGCCTGACCCTGCGCACCGCGCAGATCAGGGACGGCGTGGCCACGGTGCGGGCCGGCGCCACGCTGTTGTTCGACTCCGACCCCGACGCCGAGGAACGCGAGACCGAGCTCAAGGCCAGCGCCCTGCTCGGCGCGCTGGCCGCCGTGGGGCGCGGGCACGCGGACGAGGCCGTACCGGAGCCGGAGGCGGAGGCGGAACTGCCCGGCGAGGGCATGAAGGTCCTCCTCGTCGACCACGAGGACTCCTTCGTCAACACCCTGGCCGACTACTTCCGCCAGCAGGGCGCCGAGGTCGTCACCCTCCGGCACGGCTTCCCGGTCGGGATGATCGACGAGATCGCGCCGTCGCTCGTGGTGCTCTCGCCCGGGCCCGGCTGGCCGTCGGACTTCGGCCTGCCCGCCCTGGTCGGCGAGCTCTACGCCCGCGACCTGCCGGTCTTCGGCGTCTGCCTCGGCCTGCAGGGCATGGTCGAGCAGGCGGGCGGCACGCTGGAGCTGCTGTCCTACCCCGAGCACGGCAAGCGCGGGCAGGTCAAGCGGATGGGTGACAGCGCGCTGCTGGACGGGCTCCCCGAGGAGTTCACCGCCGCCCGCTACCACTCGCTCCACGCCAAGCAGCCGGGGGTCGTCGGCTTCGCCTCCACCGCCCTCACGCCGGACGGCGCGGTCATGGCGATCGAGGACGTCCAGCGGCGCCGCTTCGCCGTGCAGTTCCACCCCGAGTCCATCCTCACCGCCGAGGGCGGCGCCGGGGCGAGGATCATCGCCAACGTCCTGCGCCTCTCCCGGGGCGAAACGGCAGTGTGATCACGCTCCGTAGCCGTAGAGTGCTCCTGCCGTGAGATCGCGGGCGGGCCGGTCGACCGGCCCGCCCGCGGCCCTGTGAGACGTGGGGAGGAGCCCCGATGCGACCGGACGATGCCCCGTCGGCCCTGCCGGCCCTGTCGAGTCTGTCCGTCCTGCCCGCCGGACTCCCCGCGGAGCTGCCCGACCCCGTCCGGGAGGCCCTGCTGGCGCCGCTGGTGGACCACCACTGCCACGGCGTGCGCCGCGACGAGCTGGTACGGGCCCAGTTCGAGCCGCTGATCACCGAGTCGGGCGCCCCGGCCCCGCCGGGTGCCACCCACTTCGACACCCCTCTCGGCGCCGCGATCCGCCGCTGGTGCGCCCCGGTCCTGGACCTGGACCCGCACGCGCCCGCCGCGGTCTACCTGGCCCGACGCTCCGAGCTGGGACCGGCGGAGGTCAACCGGCGGCTGCTGGGCGCGGCCGGGATCGCGGCCTTTCTGGTGGACACCGGGGCGGACGCCGGGAACGGCGGGGCCGAATCGCTCTCGGCCGCCGAACTGGGCAGGCTGGGCGGGGCCGTCACCGGTGAGATCGTCCGGATCGAGCGGATCGAGGAGGAGGTGGCCGGAGCGGCCTCCTCCGGGGTCTCCTACATCTCGGATCTGGAGACGGAGCTGGCGGCCCGGCTCTCCCGGGCCGCCGGCCTCACCTCGGTCGTCGCCCACCGGTGCGGCCTGGACCTCGACCCCGCCCGGCCGAGCCGGGGCTCGGTGATCGCGGCGGCCAACCGGCGGCTGGCCGACCCCAAGGAGCGCCTCACCGACCCGGTGCTCCTGCGCCACCTGCTCTGGACGGCCGTGGACGCGGCCAGGGAGCGGAACCTCCCGCTGCAGTTCCACACCGGCCGCGGCGGTCCCGGGTCCGACCCGCACCGCGCCGACCCGGCGCTGCTGGCCGGCCTCGTCCGGGCGCTCCAGCCGGTCGGCGTGCCGGTCGTCCTGCTGCGCTGCTATCCGTTCCACCGGCAGGCGGCCCACCTCGCCGCCGCCTTCCCGCACGTCTACGTGGACGCCGGTCTCGCGCTCCCGGCCACCGCGGCCGGGTCGGCCGCCGCCGTGGCGGAGCTGCTGGAAGTCGCCCCCTTCCACAAGCTGCTGTTCGGCTCCGGGGCCCGCGGGGTCGCCGAGACCTGCCACCTGGGGGCGCTCTACCACCGGCGCGCTCTGGCCGGGATCCTGGCGGAGCGGCTGGCCGCCGGAGAGTGGAGCGTCCCCGACGCGGCCCGGGTGGCCCACATGATCGGGTCCGGCAACGCCCGACGCGTCTACCGGCTGTGATCGGATTTCCTCCCAGAGGAGGAGGTGTGACCTGCGGCGCGTTCGCATAATGCGAGTGATGACTGCCATCGAGATCCGAAATCTGTCCAAGGCGTTCGGTCCGGTGAAAGCCGTCGACGATGTCTCCTTCTCCGTCGAGGCCGGCACGATCACCGGTTACCTGGGACCGAATGGGGCGGGCAAGACCACGACCCTGCGCTGCCTGCTCGGGCTCGTCTCCGCCGACGGCGGCACCGCCCTGGTCGACGGCCGGCCCTACACCGCCCTGGAACATCCGCTCGCCGAGGTCGGCGCGGTGCTCGAGGCCACCAGCTTCCACCCCGGCCGCACCGCCCGCGACCACCTGCGGGTGATCTGCACCGCCGCCGGGCTGCCCGCGAGCCGCGCCGACGAGGCGCTGGAACAGGTCGGGCTCGCCGACGCGGCCCGAAAGCGGGTCGGAGGCTTCTCCCTGGGCATGCGCCAGCGCCTGGCCCTGGGCACCGCGACGCTCGGCCACCCGCGCGTGCTGATCCTCGACGAGCCGGCCAACGGCCTCGACCCGGCCGGGATCGAGTGGCTCCGCGGCTTCCTGCGCCACCTCGCGCACGATCGGGGCGTGGCCGTGCTGGTCTCCAGCCACGTCCTGGCCGAGGTGCAGCAGACCGTCGACAACGTGGTCATCATCGCCCGCGGCAGGCTCGTCCACCAGGGCTCTCTGGACGAGCTGACCGGCAACGGCGAGCGCCCGGTCCGGGTGCACAGCGCCGAGGCCGACCGGCTCGTGCCCGCCCTGGAGGCCGAGGGCGCCCGGGTGGAGCGGCCCGGTGACGGGGTGCTGCGGGTGTACGGCGTCGACGCCGAGACCGTCGGCCGGGCCGTGCTGGACGAGCGGGTGCTGGTCACCGAGCTGGTACGGGAACGCTCGGACCTGCAGGCGATCTTCATGGAACTGACCAGGGAGGCATGAGTGACGGCACTGGTCCGTTCCGAGCTGCAGAAGCTGTTCACCACCCGGCTGTGGTGGGTCATGCTCCTGGTCATGCTGCTGTTCACCGGGATCACCCTGGCCGTCACGATCGGGTTCGCCGGGGTGCAGGCACAGGGCGGCCCGGCCCTGCCCGGCAGGGGGACCCTGGAGTTCCAGCAGGCGGCCTGGACCGCCGGCGCCGGGTCGTCGATCTTCGTGATGATCCTCGGCATCGTCATGATGACCGGCGAGTACCGCTACCAGACGATCACCACCACCTTCCTCTCCACCCCCCGGCGCGGCCGGGTCGTGACGGCCAAGCTGGTCGCCGGACTGCTGGTGGGAGTGCTGTTCGGCGTCGCGGCGCTGCTGCTCACCGCCGCGGCGGTGATCCCGACCGTACTGATCGCCGGGGGAGAGGTCGCGCTGCTCGACGGCGGCGTCCCGCGCATCATGCTCGGCGTGGTGGCCACCTCGGCGCTGTACGCGCTGTTCGGGATCGGTCTGGGCGCGCTGGTCCGCAACCAGATCGCGGCCGTCGTCGGCGCGATCGTCTGGGTCTTCGTCGTCGAGTCGCTGCTCACGGCCATCCCCGCGCTCCAGGACGTGGGGAAGTTCACCCCGTCCGGCGCGGCGCAGAGCCTGATCGCCGTCGAGGTCGACAGCGGGTTCGGCGCGCCCGACCTGCTGCCCGCCTGGGCGGGCGCCTCGGTGCTCGTGGCCTACGCCCTGGTCTTCGCCCTCGTCGCCTCGCTCACCACGGTCCGCCGCGACATCACCTGAGCGGGCCGGGCCGTACGGCTTCCGCGACCGCCGTACGGCCCGCGGCGAGAAACCCCGGAAATCCCCGGAGAAATCCGCCGGAGGACGTCGAGGACGCCGGAGCGGCTCCGACCCTCCAGGTGAGAGCACCCGCCGGGCACCACGCCCGGCGGAGTCCCGGCACCGAGAGGTCTGAAGGGGTTTTCGACATGCGCGAGCTCATCTACTGGGTCCACACCTCGCTCGACGGTCACATCGAGGGGCCGAACGGCGCGTTCGACTGGCCGGCCATGGGACCGGAGCTGTCGGCGTACTCGATCTGCGGCATGCAGGAGGAGGTCGACACCTTCCTCTACGGGCGTGTCGTGTGGGAGATGATGTCCGGGTACTGGCCGCAGGTGGAGTCGATCTCGGACCACCCGCACGATCTGGCGTTCGCCCCCGTCTGGAGGGAGACCCCGAAGATCGTCTTCTCCACGACCCTGGAGAAGGCCGAGTGGGGCGCCCGCGTGATCCGGGAGGACATCGCCGGGGAGATCGCCGCCCTGAAGCGGCGACCCGGAAAGGGACTCCTGCTGACCGGCGGCACCGGCCTCGCGACCGCCCTCGCGGAGCTCGACCTGATCGACGACTACCGCGTCGTCGTCCACCCGGTCGTCCTCGGCGGGGGAAAGCCGCTGCTCGCCGCCCCGGGCAACCGCATCGACCTGCGCCTCGTCGAGACCCGGACCTTCGACTCCCGGGCCGTGATGCTGCGCTACCGCCGCGCCGGCCGGGAGCCCTGACCCGCACCGCGTTGTCATTCGCATTGTCATCCGTGTTGTCCATCCGTCGTGCTCGCATCCCGCATCGGGCGTCCCGGCCTCGGCCGGGCGCTTCCCCGGTGTCGCCGGGAGGTGCCGGCGGTCGGCGCTAGGCTTGCCTGCGGCCCCGATCCCGACACCGGAAGGTTCCCGCCGTGGACGAAAGTCAGCCGCGTTTTCTCGACGACGTGACCGTGGAACTGGTCAAGCACAGCGCCTCGGACACCGACGTGCTCTGGGCGGCCCGGGTGTCCACCGCGGGGGAGCAGTCCCTGGACGAGATCGGCAAGGACCCCGAGCGGTCCAAGGGGCTGATCAACTACCTGATGCGGGACCGGCACGGCAGCCCGTTCGAGCACAACTCGATGACCTTCTTCGTCAGCGCCCCGATCTTCGTCTTCCGCGAATTCCACCGGCACAGGGTGGGCTGGTCTTATAACGAGGAGAGCGGGAGATATAGGGAGCTCCAGCCCAGTTTCTACATTCCGGGCATGGAGCGGAAGCTCGTCCAGGAGGGGCGGCCGGGTAAATACGTCTTCGTCGAGGGCACCGAGGAGCAGCACAAGGTCGTCACCGAGGCGATGGAGGCGGCCTACCGGCAGTCGTACGCCGCCTACCGGGAGATGCTGGAGGCCGGGATCGCCCGCGAGGTGGCCAGGGCCGTGCTGCCGGTCGGGCTGTTCTCGTCGATGTACGCCACCTGCAACGCCCGCTCGCTGATGCACTTCCTGTCCCTGCGGACCAAGAACGATCAGGCGAAGGTGCCGTCGTTCCCGCAGCGGGAGATCGAGATGGTGGCCGAGAAGATGGAGGCCGCCTGGGCGGAGCTGATGCCGCTCACCCACGCGGCGTTCGTGGCCAACGGCCGCGTCGCCCCCTGACGGTCACCGGGCCGCCTGGCGTCCTTTCCGTGTGAGAGCCCCGGGGACCGGACGGTCTCCGGTTCCCGGGGGCGGGAGGCGCGCCCGATCGGCGGTCGGGACGGTGGGGTCAGAGCAGCGCCGCGCGGACGCTCAGCACGTCGGGCAGGTGCCGGGCGATCAGGGACCAGGTCTCGCCGTCGTCGCGGGAGCCGTACACCTCGCCGTCGCGGGTGCCGAAGAAGACACCGGCGGAAGAGGCGGTCATCGCGTCGCGCAGCACGCTGGCGTGGACCGGGTCCTCGGGCAGGCCCCTGCTCAGCGCCTGCCAGGATCCGCCCGCGTCGTCGCTGCGGAAGACCCGGCAGCGGTGGTCGACGGGGGTGCGGTCCATGTCGGCCTGGAGCGGGAAGACGTAGACCGTGTCGGGCCGGTCGGGGTGGACGGCGATGGGGAAGCCGAAGTCGGAGGGGAGGGAGTCGCCGATCGAGGTCCAGCACCCGCCGAAGTCGTCGCTGCGGTAGACGCCGAAGTGGTGCTGGAGGAAGAGCCGCTCCGGCCGGGACGGGTGCACGGCGACCTTGTGGACGCACTGGCCGAACTCCGGATACTGAGACCCCTCGGGCAGGAACGGCGCGCGGATCCCCCGGTTGGCGGCCTCCCAGGAGGCGCCCGCGTCGGTGCTGCGGTAGAAGCCGCCGGTGGAGACGGCGACCCCGATGGTCTTCGGGTCGGTCGGATGGGGCAGCACGGTGTGCATGCAGAGCCCGCCGCCGCCGGGCTGCCACTGGGCGCGGTGCGGGTGGTTCCACAACCCCTCGACCAGGGAGTATGTGGCGCCCCGGTCTTCGGAGCGGAACAGCGCGCCCGGCTCGGTGCCGGCCCAGACCACGTCCGGCTCGCTCGGGGAGGGCGTCAGCTGCCAGACGCGGGTCAGCGCCGCGCCGGTCTCCTCGGGGAAGGCGACGGGAGGTCTGTCGGCCTCCTGCCAGGTGGCGCCGAGGTCGTCCGACCACATCACGGAGGGGCCGAAGTGGCCGTACTCGATCCCGGCCAGGAGACGGGGCGCGGCGCCCCGGGTGTCGATGGCCACCGAGGGGACCCCGATGGTGGAGAAATGGACCGGCTCGACCTCGAACGGGCCGCCGCCGGTGGAGCGGGCAAGGAACAGGCCTTTGCGGGTGCCGACCGCAAGAAGTGCGTCGCGCATGCTCTTCTCCCTTCAATCCGGCTCCCCATGGTTTCACGGCGTCGCATGTTTCGCACGCATTACCTGATACGTGGCGCGTGTTCGAACGATTCTTCGGTAGAGGATCGGGGGAGGGGGCCCGATATCTGATTCGGGGAGGGGCCCGATACCTGTCAGAGTTCGCCCAATGCGATATCCCTGCGAATGTTGGCCAGCGGGACCCCGCTCCACAGGAGCCGGCGGACCGTCTCGTTGACCATGGGGGCGGGGCCGCAGACGTAGACGTCGTGCTCGGCCCACGAGTGGAAGCGTTCCATGACCTCGGGGACCCGGCCGCGCATCCCGTCGTACCCGGGGTCGTCAGAGACGACGGGGAGCACTCGCAGCCAGGGGAAGCTCGACTCCATCCGGATCAGGTCCGGCAGGTCGTAGAGCTCCTCCCGGCGGCGGGCGCCGTACAGCAGATGGATGTTGGGCCGCCGGCCCGAGGAGATCACGTGCTCGATGATGGCCTTGAGCGGGGCCAGCCCGGTGCCGCCGGCCACGCACAACATGTCGCGGCCGGTGTCGGAGGGGGTCATCATGCCGACCGGGGGGCCGAGCATGACGGTGTCGCCGATCCGGGTGTGGTCGACCAGTGCGGTGGAGACCCAGCCGCCCGGGATGGACCGCACGTGCAGGCGGACGGTGTTGTCCGCGCGCGGCGCGTTGGCGATGGAGAAGGTGCGCCAGACGCGGGGCCAGCGTGCGGTCTGCACGTTGACGTACTGCCCCGGCAGGTACGGCATCCGCTGGCTGGGCCGCAGGGTGATCACCGCGATGTCCCGGGTGCGGCGTTCGTGGTCGATCACCTCGGCCAGCCACCAGGCGGGGGAGACCCCGGCGTCGGCCTCGGCGGCCTCGATCATGGCGTTGGCGGCGGCGGTGTAGGCGGAGACCCAGGCCGTCTCGATCTCGGAGTTCCAGATCTCGGCGGCGAAGCGCCTGACCGTCGCCAGCAGGGCGTTTCCGATGGCGGTGTAGTGTTCGGCGATCACTCCGTACTTGCGATGGTCGCGGCCGAGCTGCCCGAGGTACGCCGCCAGGCCGTCCGGGCTGTCGAGGCTCCAGACGATCCTGGTCAGCGCGCCGAACAGGCGGTCGCGCTGGACGTCCATGGCCGGCGGGAACATTCCCCGCAGATGGGGGCTCTCCGCGAACAGGCGGCCGTAGAAGTATGCCGCGGCCTTGTCCGCGACGGGCTCGATGACGGCGAAGCTCTCCTTGACGAGATGCGGATTCAAAGACATATACCAGAACCCACCTAATTGGCTGGGTGATGCCCAGCCTAGAAGATCCACCTCCCTGACGGCTCCGGGTGATGAGCATCCGGTAGTCCCGGCTCACCGGAACGCTCGAATTTGAGTCTTCCATCACTATCTGAGCGTCACAACCGATTCCCTCCAATATGGTGCGGGATCGAACTCTCTGTAGCACCTCGATGATTTTCTGTAATCAGAACTCCGGGATGCGATTTGATAAGTGAATATAAATCGCATTCGGGTCAACGGTGAGATTTATCCCGTTCTGAAAACCGTTGTCGCGGTCGGTGGCGGCCGTCCTCGTCGTCCCGGTCCCGTACCGGCGACGGCGGCCGAACCGGCATCGATGACGCAACCTCGCCCCGGTGCCGATCGGGGTCGGTTCCCGACGAGACGACACTGATACTTGGGATACGTGACATGGGGGAAATGGCGTACGCCATTATGGGATTGCTACTGGAGGGAGGGGTGCCGCCGGCACGGGTGGCACGACCTTGCGCACGGCCCCTGGAGATCGCATGTCCCGTCCCCTGATCGGTATCACCGCTTACCTCGAAGCCGCCCGGTGGGGCAACTGGGTCCGGGAGGCCGTCCTCTCCCCTCCGGCGTACGCCCGCGCGGTCGAGAAGGCGGGCGGCGCCCCCGTCCTGCTGCCGCCGCTCGGCCCGTCCGCGACCGGTGACTACGTGCGCGGACTGTCCGGCCTCATCCTGGCCGGCGGCGTCGAGCTCGACCCCGGCCTGTACGGCGCCCCCCGCGAGGAGCGGGCCGAGGAGCCCCAGGCCCACCGCGACCGCTCCGAACTGGCCCTGGCCCGCGCGGCCGTGGAGTCCGACCTGCCGCTGCTGGCCGTCGCCCGGGGCATGCACGTCCTCAACGTCTCCCAGGGCGGCTCCCTGATCCCGTGGCTGCCCGACGTGGTCGACCACGACCGGCACGCGGAGGGCGGGCGCGCCCACGACATCCAGATCAGCGTCTCCAGCAAGCTGGGCAAGGCGCTCGGCGACCGCGTCGAGGTGACGGCGCCGCACCGGCAGGCCGTCAAGAGGCTCGGCGCCGGCCTGCTCGCCGTCGCCTGGGCCGACGACCAGATCGTGGAGGGCATCGAGCTCCAGGGCCACCGGTTCTGCGTCGGCGTCCAGTGGCATCCCGAGCGGGAGCCGGACAACCGGCTCGTCGAGGCGCTGGTCGAGGCCGCCCGCTGACCACGGCGTCCGGGCGCGGAGTGTCCTCCGGCTGCGGCGTCCGGGCGCAGGACGTCCTCCGGCCGCCGTGTTCGGGCGCGGGGTGTCCTCCGGCCGGGGAGCGGGCCCGCTGACCTGGGCGCCTGCGACGGGTATCGTGCGATCATGGCGCTGCACCCCCAGGCCGAGGCCTACCTGAAACTGTTCCCCACCGATCTCGGCACGCCGCTGTCCGAGCTCACCCCCGAGGCGATCGCCCGGATGCGGACCCTGGACGGGTTCGCCGAGCAGCGCGGCCCGGCCGTGCCGCTGCCGGTCGTGCGGGACGACACCGCCGGCGGCGTGCCGGTCCGGATCTACCGGCCCGAGGAGGACGGACGCCCGCTGCCCGCGATCGTCTACTTCCACGGCGGCGGGTGGGTCTTCGGCAGCGTCGCCCGCAACGACGCCCTCGCCCGCGACCTGGCCGCGCGCAACGGCGCGGTGGTCGTCTCGGTGGACTACCGGCTCGCCCCCGAGCACCCCTTCCCGGCCGCGGCCGACGACGCGTGGACCGCGGTCCGGGACGTCTTCGCCCGTCCCGGGGCGTACGGCGCCGACCCGGAGCGGATCGCGGTGTGCGGCGACAGCGCGGGCGGGAACGTCGCGGCCGTCGCCGCCTGGCTGGCCAGGGACGCCGGGCTCCGCCTGGCCCACCAGGTCCTGGTCTACCCGGTGCTCGACGTGGCGATGGACACCCCGAGCTACCGCGCCTACGCCACCGGGTTCGGGCTCGGCGCCGACGAGATGGCCTGGTTCGTCGCGCAGTACGGCGGAGACCCGGCCGACCCCCGGCTGGCCCCGCTCCGCCTGGCCGACAAGGCGGGCCTGGCCCCCGCCACGGTGATCACCGCCGAGTGCGACCCGCTGTGCGACGAGGGCGAGAGTTACGCCGCCCGGCTCGCCGAGGCCGGGGTCCCGGTGGAGCTGCGGCGCTACGCCGGCGCCGTCCACGGCTTCTTCGGCCTGCCCGGCTTCTTCGACCAGGCGATCGAGGCGCGCGAGTACGCCGCCGCGCGGCTGAAGGAGGCGTTCGGGTGAGGAACGTTCACGCGAAGGGTGTCCGGGCGACGGGCGTCCGTCGGATGAGGGGTGGTGTCAGGTGAAGGGTTACGAGAAGCTGAAGGTCGACTGGGCGGCCGACGGGGTGCTCCGGATCGTGATCAGCGAACCACGCAGGCTGAACGCGGTGGACATGACCGGCCACCGCGAGCTGGCCGAGATCTGGCGCGAGGCGGACCGCGACGACGACGTGCGCGCCGTCGTCGTCCGGGGGGAGGGCGAGGCGTTCTCCGCGGGCGGCGACCTGTCGATGATCGAGGAGATGATGCGCGACCACGGCACGCGCATGCGCGTCTTCGCCGAGGCCCGCGACATCGTCTACAACGTGCTCAACTGCTCCAAGCCGATCGTCTCGGCGATCCAGGGCCCGGCGGTCGGCGCCGGGCTCGCGGTCGCCCTGCTGGCCGACATCTCGGTCGCCGGGCGGAACGCGAGGATCATCGACGGGCACACCCGGCTCGGCGTCGCGGCGGGCGATCACGCGGCGATCATCTGGCCGCTCCTGTGCGGTCTGGCCAAGGCCAAGTACCACCTGCTGCTGTGCGAGCCGGTGACCGGCGCGCAGGCCGAGGCGATGGGCCTGGTCAGCCTCTGCGTCGACGACGACCGGGTGCACGAGCGGGCGCTGGAGATCGCCTCCCGCCTGGCGGCGGGGTCGGCCGAGGCGATCCGCCTGACCAAGTACTCCCTGAACAACTGGCTCCGGCTGGCCGGACCGTCCTTCGACGCCTCGCTGGCCATGGAGTTCCTCGGCTTCACCGGGCCGGACGTGGCCGAGGGCCTGCAGGCCGTACGGGACAAGCGCCCGCCGCGTTTCACCTGACGACGGCCGGGCCGCCCGTGCCGGGACCGTCCCGGCGCGGGCGGCGGCGGCCGGAACCGTCTCTCAGGGGGCGGGCAGCCGGCCGACAACGGTCTTCTGCACCCGCTGGAAGATCACCGAGGTGCGGAACCCGGCGATCTCGCGGCGCTGGCTGAGCTCGTCGAGCAGGAAACCGTGGAGGTGCTCCAGGTCCTGTACGGCGACATGGAGCAGGAAGTCGTCGCCGCCCGCCAGCACGAACACGCTCAGCACCTGGGGCAGGCGGCTGACGGAGTCCTTGAACGTCTCGATCACGGTCCGGCTCAGCGGGCGGACCTGGACCGAGACCATCGCCTGGACCCCCCGGTTGAGCGCCGCGTGGTCGATGTCGGCGTGGTAGCCGCGGATCACACCCCGCCGGGTGAGCGCGCGCACCCGCTCCAGGCAGGTCGAGGGGGCGACGCCCAGGGCCCGGGCGAGCTCGCGGTTCGATTGCCGCGCATCCGTCTGGAGAAGCCGGATGATTTCCGCATCAAGTTCGTCCATGACGGTAATTCTGCCCTGATTGCAATCATTCGTTCGATAAGGAAACCATTCAAGCGATCAACTGGTTACCTTTCATCCCTGTCGCCGATCGATGCGGAGAAGGGTGGCCGATGTCGGGAACGACGTGCGAAACGGAGACCGGGTACCCCGGGACGGCCGGACCGGGGGCGCGGATCGGGACCGCGCAGGGGACGGCGCTGCTCCTGGGCGGGGTGCTCGGGCCGGGCGTGCTCGCCCTGCCGCACCTGGCCGCGTCCGCGGCCGGACCGGCCTCGATCGTGGCCTGGGTCGCGCTGCTGGCGCTCAGCGTGCCGGTCGGGCTGACCTTCGCCGCGCTGGGCGGGCGGTTCCCCGACGGCGGCGGGGCGGCGACGTTCGCCGCGCGGGCCTTCGGCCCCCGGACGTCGGCGGTGACCGGCTGGTGGTTCTACTTCGCGATCCCGGTCGGGGCGCCGGCCGGAGCCATGATCGGCGCCGGGTACGTCGCCCCCGCGCTGGGGCTCGGCGACACCGGGACGGTGGCGCTGACCTGCGGGCTGCTGGCCGCGGCGTTCGCCGCCAACCACGCCGGGCTGCGCTTCTCGGGAGGGGTGCAGCTGCTCCTGGCCGGGCTGCTCGCCGCGCTCCTGGTCGCCGCCGTCGCGGCGGCCCTGCCCGCCGTACGGCCCGGCAACTTCACGCCGTTCGCCCCGTACGGCTGGGAGGGGATCGCCCGGGCCGCCGGGGTGCTGTTCTTCGCCTTCGTCGGCTGGGAGGCGGCCAGCCACCTGTCGGCCGAGTTCGCCGACCCCCGCCGCCACCTGGCCCGCGCGACGGTCCTCACCCTGGCGGTCGTCGGCGTGCTCTACCTGGGGCTGGCCGTGGCCACGGTCGGCGTGCTCGGTCCCCGCGCGGCCACCTCGCCGGTCCCGCTCGCGCTGCTGCTGCAGGAGGGCGCCGGGAGCCTGGCCGGACCGGTCACCGCCGGGGCGGCGGTGCTGCTGAGCTTCGGCGCGATCAACACCTACATCGCCGGGGGCGCGCGGCTCGGCGCCGCGCTGGCCCGCGACGGGGCCCTGCCCGCCCCGCTGGCCCGCGGTGCGGCCCCCGGCCGGGTGCCGCACCGCAGCCTCGCCCTGCTGGCCGTGCTGTCCGGCGCGCTCACGGCCGCGGCCGTGGCCTCCGGGATCGGGCTCGACCCGCTCATGCGCGCCACCTCGGCCTGCCTGGCGGCGGTCACCGCGGTGGGGGTCGCCGCGGCGGCCCGGCTGCTGTCCGGAGCCGGGCGCCGGGTCGCCGTCGTGGCCACGGCCTTCACCGTGGTGCTGCTGGCCGCCTGCGGGCCGTACCTGCTGGTGCCCGCCGGGCTGGCGGCGGTCGGCATGCTGGTCACCCGGGGGAGGCGGAGGTGACCGGCGGGGAGCGTCAGAAGAGCTTGCGCAGGGCGGCCAAGCCGGGTTCGAAGACGCCGCGGGTGAAGATCTTGGTCATCCTCGCCTCGTCGTCGGAGGTGAAGGCGGCCGACCACTCGACGAAGGACTGGCCGCTGTCGGTGACCGGGGCGACCCGGTAGGTGGACCGGTAGTCGCGGACCGGCAGGGGGCACTCGACGATCTCGTAGGTCGCCGTCCGGGAGGCGTCGTCGAGGACGACCAGCCGCTCCCGGAACAGGCCTCCGGCACCCTCGACCCGCCGGATCGCGCCGGGCTCGGAGGTCCCGGCTCCCTCGATCTCGCAGCTGGTGACCCCGGGCAGCCACTCGGCCAGGTTGCCGAAGTCCCTCAGGTAGTCCCACACCTCGTCGGCCGGTGCGTTGATCACGGTGCTGGCGTAGGCGGACATGGACGCTCCTTCGCGTTCCTTCGCGTTCGCTTCCGGACCAGCCCATGGTCCGCCCGCCGGGCCCGCGGCGCAATCACCTCAGAAGCTCCGGGGCAGCCCGAGCACCTGGGTGGCGAGATAGTTGAGCAGCAGTTCCTCGGTGACCGGGGCGACCTTGCCGATGCGGGCGTCGGCCAGCAGGCGGGCGACCGGATACTCCAGGGAGTAGGCCATGCCGCCGTGGGTCTGGAAGGCGTGATCGGCCGCCTCCCAGGCCGCCTGGGAGGCGGTCAGCTTGGCGATGTTGGCCTCGGTCCCGCACGGCTGCTCGCGGTCGAAGAGCCAGGCGGCCTTGTAGAGCATCAGCCTGGCCAGCTCGATCTTGGCCTTGACCTGGGCGAGGGGGAAGGCGATGGCCTGGTTGGCGCCGATCGGGCGGCCGAAGACCTCACGCTCCCTGGCGTACTGCACGGCCACCTTCAGCGCCACCTCCGCGCCGCCGAGGGCGGAGGCGGCCAGCAGGATGCGCTCGGGGTTGAGGATGTCCCACAGCACCACGGCGCCCTGGTCGACCTCGCCGACGACGTTCGCGGCCGGCACCCGCAGGTCGTCGATGAAGACCATGTTCGACGGGGTGGTGTTGGCGCCCATCTTGGGGATCGGCTGGAAGGAGAGCTGCCCGGCGGCCACGGCCTCGGGCACGTTCACCAGCAGGACGGTCATGCCGTGGGTGCGCGGCCTGGCCTCGGCGGCCGGGACGGTACGGGTGACCAGGAGCATCCAGGTGGCGCGCTGCACCCCGGTGATCCAGATCTTCTGGCCCCTGACGACGAACTCGTCGCCGTCGCGCCGGGCGAAGGTGGAGATGCCCAGCGCGTTGGAACCGGCGTCCGGCTCGGTCAGGGCGAAGCAGGTCTCGATCTCGCCGGTGGCGAGCCCGGGCAGCAGCTCCGCGCGCTGTCGTGCGGTTCCGTGCCGGGCCAGGGTCATCGCGCCGAAGCCGGGGGTGAGGACGTAGGTGAACGCCGACCCGCCCGCGGAGCCGGACGCCGAGAGGGTCTCGGTGGCCACGGCCAGCTCCAGCAGTCCCTGGCCGCCTCCGCCGTACTCCTCCGGGACGGCCAGGCCCAGCCAGCCGCCCTTGGCCAGGTCCGCCCAGACCTCTTCCGGCCAGCGCTTCTCAGCCTCGCAACGCTGCCAGTAGTCGAGGTCGTAGCGGGAACAGATATCGGCGATGCCGCGCTGGACGGCGAGTGCGCTCTCCGGAAGCGTGAAGTCCACCCTGATCAACTCCAATCCCGTTGCACGCGCAATCGTAGAATGAAGTTCGGTTCTGGGGCGAGGGTTTCGGCGGACCCTTCCGGCGGGGGCCTACGGACGGGGCCGGCGCACGTGGTAGACGAAGGCCGGCGGAAGGTTGCCCCACACCGTGCGGCCCGTGACGACCTCCTCGAAGGAGTCGTGCAGGCGCCGCCGGAAGCGCCGCGCCGGAGGGAACGGCTTGGCGAAGCTGTAGGCGAAGGTGGTGAACGCGGAGTTCGGGCCCATGACCGCGGCGACCGCGTCGAGCAGGGAGGTCTGCGTTCTCTCGGAGAACGCGGCCCACGGGAGCCCGCTCACGATCACGTCGGCCTGGTCGAGTCCGCGCTCCCAGAGCAGCTGCGGCAGCTTCGCCGCGTCGGCGACCGTGACGTCCACCCCCGGATGGCGGGCGGAGAGGAAGTCCGCCAGCCTCGGGTTGATCTCGACCGCGAGGTGGTGCCCCCGCCCGCCCAGGCGCCGCTGGATCTCGGCGGTGAACGCGCCCGTGCCGGGACCGAGCTCGACGATCACGGGCTCGCCCCGCTGGGGAACCGGGGCGGTCACCGTCTCGGCGAGCCTGCGCGAGCTCGGCGCCACCGCCCCGGTGGTTCCCGGGGCGCGCATCCATTGCCCCAGGAAGAGCGTGGTGTCATTGGCCATGGAGTGAAGATTAAGGTCTCTTTTGCCGTTTACGACCCAGCCGTTTGGCCGATCTTCCGGCCACTAGGAGGAGGCGGCCCCTCCTGGGGAAGGATGGAGGCCCGTGCGGAGCGGGATACCTTTCGCCTATGAAGTCCCATGATCAGGCACCGGACGCGCAGCCTGTGCCGTCCTCCGATCGGATACGGGTCCCTCCCCCCTCCGGCCGGGCGCAGGCGGTGCCGCCCGCGCACTCCGCGGTCCGGGAACGAGACCGGGTCCGGGAGCGAGACCGGGTCCGGGAGCGAGACCGGGACGGGGAGCGAGACCGCGATCGGGACCGGGAGACGAGGCCGCGCCATCGGATGCCCGGCGGCCTCCTGGCGCTCGCCGGGGTCGCCCTCGGCCTGTTCGTCTCGGGCAAGACCGGAGGATCGATGCCCTGGCCGGCCATGATCGGCCTGTCGTTGCTGGCGGGGCTTCCCATGGGGTTCGTTCTGCACCGGCCGCTGGCGGTCTGCGTCTACCAGTCGGGACTGCTGATCCTCTGCGACATGGCCGGCTTCTTCGCGGCCGACAACACCGTGCAGACCCTGATCCCGCTCGCCGTGGGGGTTCTGGCCTATCGAGGCACATGGTGGCGGATCGTGCTCGGCGCGGTGCTGGCCGGGGCCGCCACCGCCGTCAACCTCGCCGATCCGGGGGTCGCGTTCACGACCGGCACCTGGTACTTCCCCACCGGGATGGCCGTCATCCCGGTCATCGTCGGCCGCTACCTGCGCAACCCCATCGAGCCCGTGGCCGGCGGCGGGCGCCGGCCCGTCCTCGACCTGCTCCTGGCCGGCGGCGGGGTGGCCTTCATGGTCCTGGACACCTGGACGAAGTGGAGCGACGGCCCGTGGCCGGTCTGGGCGGTGGGCTGGTTCGTGATCGGCTGCGGGCTCACCGCCGGGCTGGTCCGCAGACTCCCGGGTACGGCGTTCGCCCTGCAGGGCATGCTGGTGCTCCTGGCCGGCCCGGACGCGGGGTTCGCCGCGAACTCGCTCCAGGGACTCTTCCTGGTGACCCTCGGCGTGTTCGCCACGCGGGCCTCGTGGTCCTGGACCGCCGTCGCCTACCTCCTGGCCACCGCGGTGACCGCCCTGAACATCGTCGGTGACGAGATGTCGGAGGTGACCCCGACGCGGATCGCCGCGCTGCTGGCCATGGTGGCCGCGCCGATCATCATCGGCCGCTACCTCGGTGTCCGCAAGGACGCCGCCGACCTGCAACTGGCCATGGCCGAGGAGGCCCGGCAGCTGTCCGCCGAACGCGCCCGCGCCGACCTGCTGGCCGAGCGTGAGCGGATCGCCCGCGACGTCCACGACATCGTGGCCCACCACGTCGGCGCCATGGTGCTGCGGGCCGGCGCCGCCCAGTACGCCGCGCCGTCGGGACCGGTCGCCGAGGCGCTCTCCGACATCCGCGCCACCGGGCACCAGGTCCTGGAGGACCTGCGCGGCCTGCTCAACGTGCTCCGCGACCCCGAACTGGCCCACCTTCCGGTCGCCGCACCCGAGGAGGTGGTCCGCGACGCGGTGGAGCGGATGAACGCCGCCGGCCTCAGGGCCGAGCTCCGCGCCACTCCCGAGGCCGAGCTCGTCCCCCTGGTGACCCGCGCCTCGGCCGCCAGGATCGTCCAGGAGGGCCTGACCAACGTGCTCAAGCACTCGGGCCCGGGCACCTCGGCGCTGGTGGAGCTGAGAGTCACCGAGGACGCGCTCGAGGTGGACGTGCTCAGCGGCCCGCCGCCCGGTGACGCGCCCGGAGCGGACACGGAACCCCGGGGAGGGCTCCGCGACGCGCTGCCCTCCTCGGGACAGGGCATCGCGGGCATGCGCGAGCGCGCCCGCGCGCTGGGCGGGGACCTGTCCGCGGGACCCGACGGGGCCGGGGGATGGCGGCTGGCCGCGACGCTTCCACTTGAGCGAGCCGGTCACTCGTGTGGTATGACACCGCAGCGCAGGATCCTGCCTTGGCGGCGGGAGGAGGAGAAAGGGGAGTCCGTGGGGGAGCAGAACGGGCCGGGGGCCGCGCAGCCGGCGGAGTGGCTCCGGTGATCCGGGTCGTCGTCGCCGACGACCAGGCTCTGGTACGCGCGGGTGTGCGGATGCTGCTCGAGGCCGCGGGGGAGATGGAGGTGTGCGGCGAGGCGGTCGACGGGACCCAGGCCGTGCAACTGGCGGAACGGCTCCGCCCCGACGTGCTGCTGATGGACCTGCGCATGCCGAGGACGGACGGGCTGGAGGCCACCCGGCGGATCCTCGGCGCCTGGCCCGCCGCACGGATCGTGATCCTCACCACCTTCGCCGAAGATGAGAACGTCTACGCCGCCCTGCGCGCCGGGGCGATCGGGTTCCTGGTCAAGGACGACGAGCCGGAACGGATGGTCGACGCCGTGCGCCGGGCCGCGGCCGGGGAGCCGCTGCTGGCCCCCTCGGTGCTGCGCCGCGTGGTGGAACGTGCCCTGGCCGCCGAGGAGCAGGAGGCCCCGCGGGTCCCGGCCGGGCTCACCGAGCGGGAACTGGAGGTGCTGGCCCTGGTCGGGACGGGGCTGTCCAACGCCGAGATCGCCGATGCCCTGCACGTCGGCGTCACCACCGTCAAGACCCACGTCTCCACCGCCATGGAGAAGCTGGGGCTGCGCAATCGCATCCAGGCGGCGGTGGTCGCCCATCGGATCGGGCTGGTCGACGCGGGGTTCCGGCCGGTACGAAATCCCCCGAGGGGCGGACCGGGAGGTCAGCCCGCAGGCTGACGACGCGGCGGGCCGCCGGCGGACACGATGTGCTCCCAACAGCTCACCGCAAGGAAGGACACATCCCATGCAGGAGGTCGTCACCTCAGGCCCCACCGCCGCCGGACAGGGCCGCCCCGTCCCCTCCGGACTCCTGTACGCCCTGCGCGTCCTCGTCGTCGCCCAGGCGGCCGGGCTGGTCGCCGCGGCCTCCTTCGCCGGGCAGTCCGTGCAGAAGGCCAAGGACCTCCTCGCCGCGGGCCAGGCCCTGCCGGCGGACGGAATGCTGGCCGAGACGCACGTGATGGCGGGCATGGTGGTGCACCTGATCGCCCTGCTGCAGATCGTGGCGGCCGTCCTGGTCTGGCGTCCGGGCCGCGGCGCGGGCTGGCCCGCGCTGGCCAGCCTGGGCCTGTTCCTGATCGGCATGGGCCAGCACTTCACCTGGGAACTTCTGGGCACCCACGTGCCCAGCGGCCTGGCCCTGTTCGGGCTCACCCTGGCCGTGCTCGTCTGGGCCTGGTCGCCCCGCGCCGCCGTGCGGCGTTCCTGAGCCGGGCTTCCGGCCGCGTGCCGTCGCCCGCCCCCGCCGCGATACCGGCGGGGGCGGGCGCGGGCGCGTCTCAGTAGCGGAAGCGCGAGACCAGCTCGTGCAGGCGGGTGGAGAGCTCGGCCAGGTTGGCCGCGGCCCGCTGGCTGTCGGCCACGCCCTCGGCCGTCACCTGGGCGGCGCCGGCCAGCACCGAGATGTTGGCCGCGATGTCGGCGCTGCCGGAGGCGGCGTCGGCCACGTTGCGGTTCATCTCGTTGGTGGTGGCCGTCTGCTCCTCCACCGCCGAGGTGATGGTCAGCTGGTAGTCGTTGATCCTGCCGATGATCGTGGAGATCTCGCCGATCGCCGCCACCGCGCTCTCGGTGTCGGCCTGGATGGCCTCCACCCGCCGGGCGATGTCCTCGGTGGCCTTGGCGGTCTCCTGGGCCAGGTCCTTGACCTCCCCGGCCACCACCGCGAAGCCCTTGCCGGCGTCGCCGGCGCGGGCGGCCTCGATGGTGGCGTTGAGCGCCAGCAGGTTGGTCTGCTCGGCGATGCTCGTGATGGTCTTGATCACGCTGCCGATCTCCGCCGACGAGGCGCCCAGCTTGGTGATGATCCCGTTGGTGGACTCGGCCACGGACACGGCCTGGGAGGCGACCTTGGCGCCCTCGTTGGCGTTGTGGGCGATCTCCCGGATGGAGGCGCCCATCTCCTCCGACCCGGCGGCCACGGTCTGCACGTTGGAGGAGACCTGGCCGGCCGCGGCGGCGACGTTGCCGGCCTGGAGGGACGCATCCTCCGCGCTGGCCGCGATGCGGTCGCTGACCGCCGACAGCTCGTCGGAGCTGGCGGCCAGGGTGTCGGCGCTGGAGGCCAGTGCGCCGATGGCCTGCCGGATGGAGTCGTTGGCCTGGTTGACCGCCACCGCCATCTGGCCGACCTCGTCACGTGAGGTCACCTCGGCCGCCTGGGTCAGGTCCCCGCGGGCCATCGCGGCGAGGGTCTGCGACAGCTTGCGGAGCGTGCCGACCATCGTGCGGGCGATCAGCAGCGCCACGACCACGGAGAGCGCTAGGCCGACCGTCAGCAGCACGAGGACCGAGAGACGGGCGCTGTCGTAGCTGGCGTTGCCGTCGGCGGCCATCGCCTTGCTCGCCTCCAGCTCCTTGCCCGCCAGGTTGTCCATGAGGACGTTGAGCTCCATGGAGAGCTCGCCGAGCCGGGCGGCGGCCGCCGCGGAGTCCACGTCCGATCCGGCGGGCAGGGGCGCGCCGAACATCACGGCGTCGCGCAGGGGCCAGAACTCCTGCCACGCCTTCTCGAAGGCGGCCACGTCCTGCCGCAGGGGCTGGTAGCCCGCGACCTCCGCCTTGTACGCCTCGAACACGGCGGTCACCTGCTCGGTGAAGTCATGGACCTGCCGGACGCGCTCGGCCCGCCTCTCGGGATTCGGCTCGACGACGGCCCCCACGGAGGTGTTGTACATGTCGGTCAGCCGGGCGCGGACCTCGCCCAGATGGGCCTGGTTGGCGTTGGCCCTCCCCATCATCTGCATGTTGTCGTTCATCGTCGACATCCGGCTCAGCGCGGTCACCCCGATCACGCCTGCCATGACGGCCACCAGAGCCACGGCGACGAGCATTTTGGTGCTGATGCGCAGGTCGGCGAAGCGGCTGCGCAGGGAGTTGCGGCGTACGGTCACCACGGGCTGTGCGACGTGGTCAAGGGGAGGGTTCACGACAGGTCCTTTTTCGATGGGAGCCCGGTGGGCTGCACGACGCTCCCGGCGGAGCCGTCCCCGCCCCATCGGCGCAGGGGAGAAGAGCCTGAGGGGAGCCGCGGCGATGCGACACAGGTCACCCCGGACCGGAGGCCGCCACAGGGCCGGGCACACGCGGACCGCGGCCCGGCGGGTTCCGGGCCGCGGTCCGCCGCCCGTCAGTCGGCCAGGGGCAGGTAGAGGCGGTTGCCGCCGGCGGCGAACTCCTCGGCCTTGGCCCGCATCCCCGCCTCGATCTCGTCGGCGGGCAGGCCCATGGCGGCGCCGTACGTGCCGGCGATGTCCCTGCTGATCTTCATCGAGCAGAACTTCGGCCCGCACATGGAGCAGAAGTGGGCGGTCTTGGCCGGGGCGGCGGGCAGGGTCTCGTCGTGGAAGGAGCGGGCGGTGTCCGGGTCGAGGGAGAGGTCGAACTGGTCCTCCCAGCGGAACTCGAACCGGGCGTCGGACAGCGCGTCGTCCCAGGCCTGCGCGCCCGGATGCCCCTTGGCGAGGTCGGCCGCATGCGCCGCGATCTTGTAGGTGATCACGCCGGTCTTCACGTCGTCCCGGTTCGGCAGTCCCAGGTGCTCCTTGGGTGTGACGTAGCAGAGCATGGCGGTGCCGTACCAGCCGATCATCGCCGCGCCGATGGCCGAGGTGATGTGGTCGTAGCCGGGGGCGATGTCGGTCGTGAGCGGGCCGAGGGTGTAGAACGGCGCGTCGTCGCAGAGTTCGCGCTGCAGGTCCACGTTCTCCTTGATCTTGTGCATGGGGACGTGGCCGGGACCTTCGATCATGACCTGGACGTCGTGCGCGTGCGCGATCTTCGTCAGCTCGCCCAGTGTCCGCAGCTCGGCGAACTGGGCCTCGTCGTTGGCGTCGGCGATCGACCCGGGGCGCAGGCCGTCACCGAGGGAGAACGCCACGTCGTAGGCGACCATGATCTCGCAGATGTCGGCGAAGTGCTCGTACAGGAAGCTCTCGCGGTGATGGGCCAGGCACCAGGCCGCCATGATCGAGCCGCCCCGCGAGACGATGCCGGTCTTGCGCCGCGCGGTCAGCGGCACGTGGGCCAGGCGCACCCCGGCGTGGACGGTGAAGTAGTCCACGCCCTGCTCGCACTGCTCGATCAGGGTGTCGCGGTAGACCTCCCAGGAGAGGTCCTCGGCCCGCCCGTTCACCTTCTCCAGCGCCTGGTAGATCGGGACGGTCCCGATCGGGACCGGGGAGTTGCGGATGATCCATTCGCGGGTGGTGTGGATGTTGCGCCCGGTGGACAGGTCCATGACGGTGTCGGCGCCCCATCGGATCGCCCACGTCATCTTGTCCACCTCCTCCTCGATGGTGGAGGTCACGGCGGAGTTGCCGATGTTGGCGTTGATCTTCACGAGGAAGTTGCGGCCGATGATCATCGGCTCGCTCTCCGGGTGGTTGACGTTGGCCGGGATGATCGCCCTCCCGGCGGCCACCTCGTCGCGGACGAACTCCGGCGTCACGCCCTCGCGGAGCGCGACGAACTCCATCTCCTCGGTGATCAGGCCGCGCCGCGCGTAGGCGAGCTGGGTCACCGGCGCCCCCGCCGCGCGCAGCGGCCTGTGGTCGCCGCCGGTGAAGACCGCGTCGAGGGAGCGCAGGTCGCGTGCCCACGAGTCCTGGTCCCGGTAGCCGTCGTCGGCGGGCCGGGCCGGGCGGCCGCCGTACCGCGCCACGTCGCCGCGGCCGAGGATCCAGTCCTCGCGCAGGCGTGGCAGGCCGCGCGTGACGTCGACCGTCACGGCCGGGTCGGTGTAGGGCCCCGAGGTGTCGTAGAGCGTGACCGACCTCCCGTTGGTCAGCCGTACCTCGCGCATGGGAACGCGCAGGTCACCCCGGTAGATCTTGGAGCTGGACGGACGCGCGTCAGTCATCGCGCAAACTCCCTTCGCCGGCATTATCCGGAGCAGGTTCTGGCGGTCGGCGGCCGTCACAGCCGTCCTCTCAGCCCGGTTCTCCGGGCTCCCGCGTTGGTCGGCGGAAACCATAGCGGGTCCCCGGCCCGATCACCACCCCTTCCGAGCCGCGATGCGAAGCGTCACCGTCAACGCAGTAGTGTCACTATCAGCTGTGGGAGGGGAGATGTGCGGGTGAACGTGCAAGTGCCGGGGACCGAGGATCGGATCTGGACGGTTCCCAACGCGCTGAGCCTGGCCAGGCTGCTCGGCGTGCCGGTCTTCCTCTGGCTGGTGCTGGGCCCGAAGGCCGACGGCTGGGCGGTGGCGCTGCTGATGCTCGCCGGGTTCTCCGACTGGCTCGACGGCAAGCTCGCGCGGGCGTGGAACCAGACCAGCAAGCTCGGCCGGCTGCTCGACCCGCTGGCCGACCGGCTCTACATCCTGGCCACCCTGCTCGGCCTGGCCCTGCGCGACATCATCCCCTGGTGGCTGGCGCTGATCATCCCGCTCCGGGACGTGATGCTCCTGGGCATCCCGCCGATCCTGCGCCGTCTCGGGTACGGCCCGGCGCTGCCGGTGCACTTCATGGGCAAGGCCGCCACGGCCAACCTGCTCTACTCCTTCCCCCTGCTCTTCCTGGCCCACCACGACGCGTGGTACGGGGACCCGGCCCGGATCGTGGGCTGGTCGCTGGCGATCTGGGGTGTTGGGCTGTACTGGTGGTCCGGGGTGCTGTATTGGGTACAGGTGCGGCAACTCCTTAAAGGAGCCAAAACGCCGTAAGAGGTGATTTGTGAAGGCCGTCGTGATGGCGGGCGGTGAGGGGACGCGGCTCAGGCCGATGACCGCGAACCAGCCCAAGCCCCTGCTCCCAGTGGTCAACCGGCCGATCATGGAGCATGTGCTGCGCCTGCTGAAACGGCACGGGCTCACCGAGACCGTGGTGACCGTGCAGTTCCTGGCCGCGCTGGTCCGCAACTACTTCGGCGACGGCGACGAGCTCGGCATGAACCTCTACTACGCCACGGAGGAGAGGCCGCTCGGCACCGCGGGGAGCGTCAAGAACGCCGCCGACCGGCTCCGCGACGAGCCCTTCCTGGTCATCTCCGGTGACGCGCTCACCGACATCGACCTGACCGATATGATCAAGTTTCATCGCGAGAACGGCGCCCTGGTCACCATCGGTCTCAAGCGCGTGCCCAACCCGCTGGAGTTCGGCATCGTCATCGTGGACGAACAGGGCCGGGTGGAGCGGTTCCTGGAGAAGCCCACCTGGGGCCAGGTCTTCTCCGACACCGTCAACACCGGCGTCTACGTGATGGAGCCCGAGGTCCTCGACGAGGTCACCGGGACCGGGGCGGTCGACTGGTCGGCGGACGTGTTCCCGAGGCTGCTGGAGCGGGGGGCCGCGCTCTTCGGCTACGTGGCCGACGGCTACTGGGAGGACGTCGGCACCCACGAGAGCTACATGCGGGTCCAGGCCGACGTGCTCTCCGGCCGCGTCAAGGTGGACATCGGGGCCTTCGAGCTCTCTCCCGGCGTCTGGGTGGCGGAGGGCGCCGTGGTGGACCCCGACGCGATCCTCAAGGGCCCCCTCTACGTCGGCGACTACGCCAAGGTCGAGGCCGGGGCCGAGCTGCGCGAGTACACCGTGCTCGGCAGCAACGTGGTGGTCCGCGAGGGCGCCTTCCTGCACCGCGCCGTCGTCCACGACAACGTCTACGTGGGACCGAGCACCAACCTGCGCGGCTGCGTCATCGGCAAGAACACCGACCTGATGACGGGCGCCCGGGTCGAGGAGAACGCCGTCGTCGGGGACGAGTGCATCATCGAGGCCGAGGCGTACGTCTCCTCCGGGGTCAAGATCTACCCGTTCAAGACCGTCGAGGCCGGCGCCCTGGTCAACACCAGCGTGATCTGGGAGTCGAGGGGCCAGCGCAACCTGTTCGGCCCGCGCGGGGTCTCCGGGCTGGTCAACGTGGAGATCACCCCCGAGCTGTGTGTACGGCTGGCCAGCGCCTACGCGACCACCCTGAAGAAGGGCGCCTCGGTCGTCACCTCCCGTGACTCCTCCCGGGCCGCCCGGGCCCTGAAACGGGCCGTGATCAGCGCCCTGAACGCCAGCGCCATCGACGTGCTCGACCTGGAGGCCGTCCCGCTGCCGGTCTCCCGCTTCCACACCGCCAAGGACGGGTCCGTCGGCGGGATCGCCCTGCGCACCACCGCCGGCGACCCGCAGAGCGTGGACATCGTCTTCATGGACGAGAGCGGCGCCGACCTGTCCCAGTCCGCCCAGCGGAGGCTGGAGCGGGTCTTCTCCCGCCAGGAGTTCCGCCGCGCCTTCCCCGGTGAGATCGCCGAGCTCAGCTTCCCCCCGCGGGTGATCGAGGACTACACGAACGAGCTGCTGCGCTGCGTGAACATGAACGGGGTGCGCGACGCCGACATGAAGGTCGTGGTCGACTGCGCGGGCGGCACCTCGTCGCTGGTGCTGCCGAGCCTCCTCGGCCGGGTGGGCGTGGACGTGCTGACCGTCAACAACAGGCTGGACGAGGCCTCGCCCACCGAGACCTTCGCCGAGCGCCGCCGGGACCTGCAACGCCTGTCGGAGCTCGTCAGCTCCTCCAGGGCGGCGTTCGGAGTACGGTTCGACCCGGTGGGGGAACGGGTCGCGCTGGTCAACGAGGCGGGTCAGCTGATCAGTGAGGAGCGCGCCCTGCTGGTCGTGCTGGACCTCGTCGCGGCCGAGCGGCGGGGCGGCCGGGTGGCGCTGCCGGTGACCACCACCCGCGTGGCCGAGCAGGTCTGCCGGTTCCACGGCGTCCAGGTCGAGTGGACCTCCACCGCGATCGACGCCCTCACCTCCGCCTCGCGCGGGCACGACATGGTCTTCGCCGGGGACGGGCGCGGCGGGTTCATCGTGCCGGAGTTCGGGCCCGCGGTGGACGGGCTGGCGGTGTTCCTGCGCCTGCTGGGGCTGGTCGCCCGGACCCGGCTCTCGCTCAGCCAAATCGACGCCAGGATCCCCGCGGCCAGGCTGCTGCGCCGTACGGTGCCGACGCCCTGGGCGGCCAAGGGAGCGGTGATGCGCTCCGTCATCGAGGCCGCCGAGGGCTACCGGGTCGACACCACCGACGGCGTGCGGGTCGTCGCCGAGGACGGCGGCTGGGCGCTGGTGCTGCCCGACCCCTCCGAAGCCGTCACCCACCTGTGGGCGGAGGCCTCGGACGCGGACTCCGCCCAGGCGCTCCTGGAACACTGGGCCCAGGTCGTGGAGAACGCCGCCGGAACGTGACGACGGCCGCGAGGGAGCGCAGCGACGGAGCACGACGAGGGAAGGCACCGGTTATCAGCCCCCGAGCCGCGACGCGCAGCGTCGCCATGGGCCCGCGAGGGGGCGCCGGTGCGCTGGACTGAGGAGGGCGAGGGAGCGCAGCGACGGAGCACGACGAGGGAAGGCACCGGTTATCAGCCCCCGAGCCGCGACGCGCAGCGTCGCCATGAACACAGATATAGACCGTGGACCGTGCCCGGCTGTAGTTTTGACACGACCGACCCCGGTCGACCGCTCGCCTTGACCTTTGCGCCTCAGCAGCGTAAGTTGCGGCATTCGCAGTTTGAACACACACTTGAGAAGCGAAGAAGCGAGGCGCGCATCCCCGAGCACCGTTGCCGCGTCTTCGCGGTAGGAGGCCGAGCCGATCGATGCCGAGCGTCTACTGCACGCAGTGCGGTCATGCGAACCCCGAGGACGCCCGTTTCTGTTCTCGATGCGGTGCGCCGCTGACCAGAGCTGAGGTCCCTGGAGACAGCACGTCGACGATCTCCCTCTCCGGGATCGAGGCATACGAGGCGGAGACGGGAGAGGCGCTTCTCGCCGAGCGGCAGGCCGTCGAGCAGTTGCCTCCGGGCACGGCCCTGCTGGTGGCCATGCGCGGTCCCAACGCCGGCAGCCGGTTCCTCCTGGACAGCGACCTCACCACGGTGGGCCGCCATCCGGACAGCGACATCTTCCTCGACGACATCACGGTCTCGCGGCGCCACGTGGAGTTCTACCGCCGCGGCGGCGGTGTCTTCACCGTCCGCGACGTCGGCAGCCTCAACGGCACCTACGTCAACCGTGAGCGGATCGAGGAGGCTCCGCTCTACGGCGGGGACGAGGTGCAGATCGGCAAGTTCCGCCTGGTGTTCCTCACCCGCGGCACCGCTGGAGGATGATGAGCCCCCAGGCCGCTCGTGCGCACATGAGCATCGGGGAGGTCCTCGCCCTCCTGCAGGGCGAGTTCCCCGACGTCAGCATCTCCAAGATCCGTTTCCTGGAGGGCGAGGGGCTGATCGAGCCGGAGCGCAGTCCCTCCGGCTACCGGAAGTTCACCTATGCCGACGTCGAGCGGTTGCGTTACATCCTCAGCGAGCAGCGTGACCGCTACCTGCCGCTGCGGGTGATCAAAGATCGGCTGGAGGCGGCCGACCGCGAGGAGCGGCCGGTCGCCCGGCCGCGCGCCCTGCCTGCGGATCCGACCCCGGAGGTCCGGCTCAGCCGGGAGGAGCTCCTGGCCGCCGCCGAGATCGACGAGGAGACCCTGGCCGAGCTCGAGGACTACGGCCTGCTCTCCGCGGTGGCCCGCCACTACGACGCCGAGGCGCTGGCCGTGGCCCGCAGCGTCGGCGCCCTGGCGGCCTTCGGCCTGCGCGCCCGTCACCTGCGGGCGGTCAAGGCGGCGGCGGAGCGGGAGGCCGGGCTGGTGGAGCAGGCCGTCGCCCCCCTGCTGCGCCGTCGCGCCCCGGGCGCCATCGATCGGGCCGACGAGACCGCGAGGGAGATATCCGGCCTCCTGCTGGACCTGCACGCGTCCCTGCTCCGCTCCGGTGTGCGTGAGATTCTGGGCAGGTGAGAGGACCTGGCGGGGCGTCGGCCGTCCCCCGGGTGTTACGTTGAAGGAACCGGTCGGAACCCAGCGAAAAGACGGAGCAGCCCGTGTTGCAGATGGAGGTCGTGGGCGTTCGGGTCGAGATGCCCTCCAACCAGCCGATCGTCCTGCTCAAAGAGACGCAAGGGGAACGCTACCTGCCCATCTGGATCGGCATGACTGAGGCGACCGCGATTGCCATGGCGCAGGCGGAGGAGCCGCCCCCCCGGCCGCTCACCCATGATTTGTTCCGGGACGTGCTCGACGCGCTCGGAGTGGGGCTGCGCACGGTGAACATCGTCGCGCTCCGGGAGGGCATCTTCTTCGCGGACCTGGTGTTCTCCAACGGGGTCGAGGTGAGCGCCCGTCCCTCGGACTCGATCGCCTTGGCACTGCGCACCGGTGCGCGTATCTTCGCCAGTGAGGACGTGGTCCGCGAGGCCGGAGTGATCATTCCGGACGACCAGGAGGGCCAGGAAGACGAGGTGGAGAAGTTCAGGGAGTTCCTTGACCAGATCTCACCGGAGGACTTCGGCCGCGCGGGGTAGGAATTTCGGTGCATTTACGCTTCACGACGCGCCGAGTGGGGTCGTTGACTGAGGTGAGTCCCAGTCTTACGGTGCGAGTGAACCTATGGCCGTGTGCAAACCCCCAGATCAGGCCATGGGATGAGAGAAAGCCGGAGGTCCGCAGTGGCGGTCAGCAGCGGCGAAGGAAAGGCGGCCGGCCAGGATGATCCGGTGCGGCGCCGGTCGGCGCGCCAGCGTGCCGGAGAAGAGGGTCTGCTGTTCGAGGGACAGGCGGTGAACCTGCCCGCCGACGTCGGCTATCGAGGCCCTACGGCCTGTGCCGCTGCCGGGATCACCTACCGGCAACTGGACTATTGGGCACGGACCGGCCTGGTGGAGCCCACGGTGAGGGCTGCGCACGGCTCGGGCTCCCAGCGACTGTACGGCTTCCGCGACATCCTGGTGCTGAAAGTCGTCAAGCGCCTGCTCGACACGGGCGTCTCCCTGCAGCAGATCCGCATCGCCGTCCATCACCTGCGCTCCCGCGGGGTCGCCGACCTCGCCCAGATCACTCTGATGAGCGATGGCGTCAGCGTCTACGAGTGCACCTCGCCCGATGAGGTCATCGACCTCCTGCAGGGCGGCCAGGGCGTGTTCGGCATCGCGCTGGGCCGGGTGTGGCAGGAGGTGGAGGGCTCCCTGGCGGAGCTCCCCAGTGAGCGCGCGGAGACCGGCGACGACCCTTTAGCCGGGCACCACGCCGATGAACTGGCCCGCCGCCGCAGGGCGCGCCGTACGGGGTAAAGTAAATCTCGCTGACGACCCTGTGCGGGAGAGACCCCGGCACGACCGGGGCGCCGAAGGAGCAACCTCCCCGGAATCTCTCAGGCACCCTGTACCGCACGGACGAGGCGACTCTGGAAAGCAGGTGCGCCCGCCAGGCGTGTCTCACCGACGGTGAAAGCCGCCCTTCGCGGGGCAGGTGAAACTCTCAGGTCGTGATGACAGAGGGGGAGACGGCACACGCCTGCGCCCAGCGCCGGTCTCCACCGCCTCGGGAGGCTTTCCATGACTGATCTGTCGCCCCTCAGCGAACTCGCTTCTCCGCCGTTCGCCACCCGCCACATCGGCCCCGACGCCGACGCCCGGTCCCGCATGCTGGAGGCGGTCGGCTTCGGCTCCGTCTCCGACCTCATCGCGGTCGCCGTGCCCGAGTCCATCCGGGCCAAGGACCCGCTCGCCCTGCACGACGCGGCGAGCGAGACCGAGGCGATCGGGGAGCTGCGCGCTCTGGCCGCCCGCAACACCGTGCTCACCTCGATGATCGGTCTCGGCTACCACGACACGATCACCCCCGCGGTCATCCGCCGCAACCTGCTGGAGAACCCCGGCTGGTACACCGCCTACACCCCCTACCAGCCGGAGATCTCCCAGGGCCGGCTGGAGGCCCTGCTCAACTTCCAGACCGTCGTGTCCGACCTGACCGGTCTCGACGTCGCCGGCGCGTCCCTGCTGGACGAGGCCACCGCCGCCGCCGAGGCGATGACCCTGGCCCGCCGCGCGGGCAAGGCGGCCTCCAACGTGTTCGTCGTGGACGCCGACGCCCTGCCGCAGACCAAGGCCGTGCTGCGCACCCGCGCCGAGCCGCTCGGCATCGAGCTGGCCGAGAGCGACCTGTCCGGCGAGCTGCCCGAGTGCTTCGGCGTCCTGGTGCAGTACCCCGGCGCGAGCGGCCGCCTGCGCGACGTCCGCGCCCTCGTCGCCGCGGCCCGCGAGCGCGGGGCCCTCGTGGTGGCCGCGGCCGACCTGCTCGCCCTCACCCTGCTGGCCTCTCCCGGTGAGCTGGGGGCCGACATCGCGGTCGGCTCCACGCAGCGCTTCGGCGTCCCGCTCGGCTTCGGCGGCCCGCACGCGGCCTACATGGCGGTCCGCGAGGGTCTGCAGCGGCAGATGCCGGGCCGCCTGGTCGGGGTCTCCCAGGACGCCGACGGGCGCCCCGCCTACCGGCTGGCGCTGCAGACCCGCGAGCAGCACATCCGCCGCGAGAAGGCGACCAGCAACATCTGCACCGCCCAGGTGCTGCTCGCCGTCATCGCGGGCATGTACGCCGTCTACCACGGACCCGAGGGCCTGCGCCGGATCGCCCAGCGGGTGCACCGGCACGCCGTCGTGCTCGCCGAGGCCCTGCGCCACGGCGGCGTCGAGGTCGTGCACGAGTCCTTCTTCGACACCGTGCTCGCCCGGGTGCCCGGCCGCGCCGCCCGGATCGTCGCGGCCGCCCGCGACAACGGCGTGAACCTCCGCCTGGTCGACGCCGACCACGTGGGCGTCTCCTGCGACGAGAAGACCGAGCTGCTCCACCTGGAGCAGGTCCTGGCCGCCTTCGAGGTCAGCGGCGCCGTCCTGACCGACCTGGACGCCGCCGCGCACGACGCGCTCCCCGCCGAGCTGCTGCGCACCGGTGACTACCTGACCCACCCGGTCTTCCACGACCACCGCTCCGAGACCGCGATGCTGCGCTACCTGCGCCGCCTGCAGGACAAGGACATCGCGCTCGACAGGTCGATGATCCCGCTGGGCTCCTGCACCATGAAGCTCAACGCGACCACCGAGATGGAGCCGATCACCTGGCCGGAGTTCGCCGGGCTGCACCCGTACGCGCCCGAGGACCAGGCCGAGGGCTTCATCGAGCTGATCGAGGGGCTGGAGGGCTGGCTGGCCGAGGTCACCGGCTACGACGCCGTCTCGATCCAGCCCAACGCGGGCTCCCAGGGCGAGTTCGCCGGCCTGCTGGCCATCCGCGCCTACCACCGGGACCGGGGCCAGGGCGAGCGCGACGTCTGCCTGATCCCGTCCTCGGCGCACGGCACCAACGCCGCCAGCGCCGTCATGGCGGGCATGAAGGTCGTCGTCGTCGCCTGCGACGACAACGGCAACGTCGACCTCGCCGACCTCGCCGCCAAGATCGACAAGCACCGCGACCGGCTCTCCGCGATCATGGTGACCTACCCGTCCACGCACGGCGTGTACGAGGAGACCATCACCCAGATCTGCGAGATGGTCCACGAGGCGGGCGGCCAGGTCTACGTCGACGGCGCCAACCTCAACGCGCTGGTCGGCCTGGCCAAGCTGGGCGAGTTCGGGGCCGACGTCTCCCACCTGAACCTGCACAAGACCTTCTGCATCCCGCACGGCGGCGGCGGCCCCGGCGTCGGCCCGGTCGCGGTCCGCGCCCACCTGGCCGGCTACCTGCCGGGCCACCCGCTCCGCGAGGGCACCGCGGTCGGCCCGGTCTCGGCCGCGCCGTACGGTTCGGCGGGCATCCTGCCCATCTCCTGGGCCTACATCCGGATGATGGGCGGCGAGGGCCTCAGGGCCGCCACCGAGCAGGCCATCCTGTCGGCCAACTACCTGGCCCGCAGGCTCGCCCCGCACTACCCGGTCCTCTACACCGGCCGCGACGGCCTGGTCGCCCACGAGTGCATCATCGACCTGCGCCAGATCACCAAGGAGACCGGCGTCACCGTGGACGACGTGGCCAAGCGCCTCATCGACTACGGCTTCCACGCGCCGACCATGTCCTTCCCGGTGGCCGGCACGCTGATGATCGAGCCGACCGAGAGCGAGGACCTGGCCGAGCTCGACCGGTTCTGCGACGCGATGATCGCGATCCGGGAGGAGATAGCGAAGGTCGCCTCGGGCGCCTACGACAGGGCGGACAACCCGCTGCGCAACGCGCCGCACACCGCCGACTGCGTCGTGGCCGACGAGTGGTCCCACCCCTACACCCGCACCGAGGCCGCCTACCCGGTGCCCTCGCTGCGCGAGGGCAAGTACTGGTCGCCGGTGCGCCGGATCGACCAGGCCTACGGCGACCGCAACCTCGTGTGCTCCTGCCCGCCCCTGGCGGCCTACGAGGACTGATCCCGCCGCCGGGGCGCGGCCGGGGACGGGCCGCGCATCCGAAGGCGAATGCAGGGGGACGAACACCGCCCCGAGTCGTTAGGCTCGGGGCGATTCCTTACCCGGGGAGGACCCTGCATGCCTGAGGTGGACACGCGTCCCCTGGAGACCGCGCGCCGGCTCGCCGAGGACGGCGACCTGGACGGCGCCGCGACGATCCTCGCGGAACTGGCGGCCGACGCCGAGGGGCCCGATCGCGCCCAGGCCGCGGTGGGCCTGGCGGCGGTGCTCCAGGAGCGAGGAGATGTACCGGGCGCGCGGGCGGCCGCGCGGACCGCGCTGGCGACCGGGCACCCCGAGTTCGCCCCCCAGGCGGCGTGCCTGCTCGCCCGGAGCTTCGAGGCGGAGGACCGGCCCGACCAGGCCCGCGCGGCCTGGCAGGCCGCGCTCGGCCTGGGGAACCCGGCCTACGTGCCGGTGGCGCACCTGGCGCTCGCGCGCCTGGCCGCGGGGGAGGAGGAGGCGCGTGAGGCCCTGCGGGCCGCCCTGGCCACCGGCGACCCCGAGATCGCCCCCCAGGCGGCTCTGTGGCTGGCCGAACTCCTGCTGGCGGACGGAGAGGCCGGGCAGGCGGCTCAGGCGCTCCTGGAGGCTCTGGAGATCCCCGAGGCGGTCGACGGGCCGCGCCTGCGGGTGCTGCTCGGCATCGCGCATCTGGAGCTGGCGTGCGCGGAGTTCACCGCGGCGGTGGAGGACGGCGGGGACGCCGAGACCAGCGCCCTGGCCATCGAGCTCCTGGCCCGCACGCTCCCGTTGCGCGGGCGCGACGAGGACGCCGAGCGGGTGTGGCGCTACGGGCTCGACCACGCCGACGAGCAACTCGCCGCGGAGGTGCGCCTGCGCCTCGACCGCGACATCTGACCGCGACGTCTGACCGGGCCGGGCGGGCCGTCAGTCGCGGTGGTCGCGGTGGCGCAGGTTGCCGAGCGCGTGGGCGATGTTGACCACCGCGATGCCGCCCCAGGCGATCAGGAGCCCCGCGAGACCGCCCTCGGCCGCGGCGATGCCGGTCAGCGGAACGCCGATGCCCAGCGAGCCCAGGGCGATCGGGATCGAGGGGTTGGCGCGCTGCTTCTGCTTCTTGTAGTACTGCTGAGGGGGATAGGAGTAGTCCGGGTAGTGCGGCGCGACCCCGGCGGACTGGACCTCGGCGCGCACACGCGCGGCGATGGTCGCGTCGAGACGCTCGGCGAACGACTCCACCAGCGCGGATTCGTACTCCGGGCCGAGGTCGCGGCGGGCGTCGATGGTGGCGCGCATGTCCTGGCGGATGTCGTTGTAATCCTGCACGCCCCCAGTCTGCATCCGGGGAGCGCGGCCGGGCATCGGCCAACCGGAGGATATTCGTCTCCACCCTGTACGGTCGCCCCATGGAGCTCACGACGCCGCACGGCCCGGCCCTGGTAGAGGTCGACGGGGTGCCGGACCCCCGGTTCCTGCTGGTCCTCACGCACGGTTCGGCCGGGGGAGTGGACGCGCCGGACCTGCTGGCCGTACGGGACGCCGTGCTGAAGATCGGCGGTGTGGTCGCCAGGGTGACGCAGCCGTTCCGGCTGCGGGGGGCGCGGGCGCCCGGATCGGCCGTCAAACAGGACGAGGCGTGGACGGCGGCGGTGGAGGAGATCCGCCGCGGTCACCCCGGGCTGCCGCTCGCGCAGGGCGGGCGGAGCAACGGGGCCAGGGTCGCCTGCCGTACGGCTCGCGCGGTCGGGGCCGAGGCGGTCGTCGCCCTGGCCTTCCCGCTGCACCCGCCGAGGAAGCCGGAGCGCTCGCGGGCGCCGGAACTGCGGGCGGCGGGGACGGAGGTGCTGGTGGTCAACGGGGATCGCGACCCCTTCGGCGTGCCCGAGGCGGCCGACGCCGCACGTCTGGTGGTGCTGGCGGGTGAGGGGCACGATCTGAACCGGGATCCCGCCCGGGTCGGCGAGGTCGTCGCGGACTGGCTGGGGGAGAGGATGCGGCGGAAGGGAACGCGGCCGGGTCCGGCGTGACACCGCGGGGCCGGGCAGCGCCGGCCGCGGTGTCGCCGGCTCCGGTGCTCAGACAGCCTCGGCCAGGGGCCGGTGCGGCTCGATGACGCCACCGTCGGGCAACAGCTCGCCGGTGTCCTCGAACAGCACCACACCGTTGCAGAGCAGGCTCCAGCCCTGCTCGGGGTGGGAAGCCATGGTTCTGGCGGCCTCGCGGTCCCGTGCCTCGGCGGGCGGACAGGACGGCTCGTGCGGGCACATCGGCGTGCCTCCGGATCTCGTATCGGCTCGCCGGGGTCGGCATCAGGCGTTCGGCGGGCACCGTCACCGATGGGACCCCGTTCCCACGCATGACGGGGGACGAGCATCTGGGTTGACATATGGCCGTGCGCGTCTCGAACGGGGTGAGGCGCACACGATGGACAGATCAAGTGTGCGATGGGTCACGCCCGGGCGACATAGTCAGTTAGGACCGTTTCAGAACCACTGGAGGGGTGGCCCGTCAAGACCCGTTCGGGGGGGTGACCTGTAACACATCTGCCCTCTCCCCACAGACTGCCCTATCGCGACATAACAGGCCAAGTGCGACACACCGTAATTCGGTAAATGATCGATTACCAGTTCCTTGTGGACTGCGGTCAGAGTGGGAGGGGAGGTGGAACGGTCCGCCGTGCTACGGAGCCGGGAGGGCGGAGGTGTCCGCGGCCGACGGAATGCGGGGAAGGCAAAGCCGATGTCACAATACATTATCAGCCAATTACTCCGGGTAGTACGGTAGACGGTAGTGCGATCCGTCGCTGCGCCGGACGGACCCCGGCCCGCCCTCCCTACCCCCGAAGAGCAGGATGACGCCGCAGCGGCCCCCTACGGCGCGAGCACACCGCGCGAACCACTTCTCCGGCACGGGCGCCCCGCTCCCCGGCGCGACAGGGGGGCGAGCCCGGTCCCGCGCCGCGCCGGGCGTTCAGCCGCCGAGGCCGGCGGTGTTCGGGTCCCGAGGCCGGCGGTGTTCAGGTCCCGAGGCCGGCCAGCAGGGCGTTCAGGCCGCGCTCGAAGTCGGCGTCCGACGCGGTGCTGCCGCCGCCCCGCGACGGGGGCCGCCAGGGTTCGTCGTCGTCACCGGGCGGTTCGGCCCAGCCCGACTGCTGGACCTCCACCGCGACGGCGCCCAGGACGTAGGCCCGCAGCGCCCGGACGGCCTCCGGCGCGTTCTCCAGCCCGCCCTCGGCGAGTTGCTCCGTCTGCTCCCTGATGGCCATCGCGGCCCGGCCCTTGGGCTGCTTGGTGAGGGCCAGCGCCAGCACCCCGGGGTGCTCCCGCAGCGCCTCCCGGCTCGCCCGGCACCACGCTCGCGCGGTCTCCTGCCAGCTGTCGGCGGGTTCGGCGTGGACGGCGGTGACGTGCTCGGCCAGGGCGTCCATGAGCGCGTCCTTGCCGCGGGGCAGGTGATGGTAGATGGCCATGGCCTCCACCTGGAGGGCGTCACCCAGCCGGCGCATCGTCAGCCGCCGCAGCCCCTGGCTGTCGGCGATGTGCAGGGCCGCCTCGATGATGCGCTCCCGGGAGAGCGGGATCGGAGGTCGCTTGGCAGGCATGGGCGATCATCCTGCCAGGTGATGCCTTACTGTGTAAAGGGAGGCGCGCCGACGTGACACGACCCGCCCGCGGGGCCCGGGACGGCCTGAGTGCGTGGGGCGGACGCCGACGGCGTAGGCTGCGCAATGATGTGCGCCGGGATGTCCGGCGCCGGGGTGAGAAAGGGCAGACGATGGCGTTTTTCCGACCGCGGGTGAGCCGTGAGGCGGAGGTCCGTTACCACGCTGACCGGGAGGTCGGGAAGAGCTTCCCCGAGCTCCTGGAGAAGGCGCGGGCGGCGGAGGCCGAGCTGCGCCGGTTGCAGTCCCTCCCGGCCTCCACCGGTGAGCTGCGGGCGGCGGGCCTGGTCCTGGACCGGGCGATCACCGAGGCGCTGCGCGCCGCCGAGGCCTGCCGGCGCGCCGCCTTCGGCGTCAAGGCATACGACGACCGGATCCGCCGCCGCAAGGCCAGGGCGACTCCGACGGGCGCCATGTGGACCACCGAGGTCGAGCGCCTGCGCACCCTGCGCGAGCAGAACCGGCTCACCGGCATCCCCAAGGACATCCTCCCCATCGGCACCGCCCACTGAGCCCCGCTCTCCACCGATCTCCGCTCTCCACCGATCTCCGCTCTCCGCTGAGGTCTGCTCTCCGGCCCCGGCACGCCGTGCCGGGGCCGAGTGCTGTGCGCGGTATCCCTCCGGGGTGAGGACCGCCCGCATCCATGACGAAGAGTGTCCAATCCTTTACTCCAGGTGAGACCATGGCTTCTCCTGGTCACGGAGAGGAGTTCATCTGTGGAGGACAGGGTCGTGGTGGCCGCCGTGCTGACGGGCACGTTGCTGGCCAGTGCATCGGCTCACGCGGAGACGGGCCGGGCCCCCTGGATCGGCGGGCTCGACGGCGTCGGGGAAGTGGAGATCAGCGGCGACCGCGAGAATGTGACGCTGTGTGACCACTCGACCGACGATCGCAGGGTGGCGGTGCAGTATCGCACGACGATGGGCCGGGTGGTCGTCGTGCAGGCCGGACCTGGCCGGGGGTGCGTGGAGGACTCGGTCGTCGTCGGCTCGATCGAGCGGGCGAAGTTCTGCTACGGACTCGGCGGCGCCGACCTCGGCGATCCGGCCGCCTCGCGCTGGTGCGACGAGCCGGAGAACATCTGACGCCCCACGTGTGACCCCGATGGATACCCATTGTACTTGCCGTGTCACGATATGGAGTTAATGAGGGGTGATCGCCGGAGGGGGCCGGACACGCACGGTGTGTGCGGAGAGTTCGGGCCGGTGACGCCCGATCCAGTCGCTCGCACGGCCGTGCGGCCGCTCCGGGGGGAGTCCGGCGATGATCAACTCATCGATGCTGACATCGGGGATCAGATTCAAAAACCGCTACAGAGAGTCACAGGACCTGGGGTGGCGGGGGCGCCTGGCCCTGCGCGCGGCGGCCACGGTGGTCGCCTTCGCGGCGTTGGCGCTGGTCTGGGACTGGCACGCCGGTCTCGTCGCCGCGGGGCTCGCCGCCCCGGCCGACGTGGTGTACCGCCGCTGCATGGACCTGCCGGCGGTGATCCGGCGCGGAGGGCTGTCCGGGGAGCGGGCTACCGCCCGGATGCTGCGTCCCCTGCTCCACCGCGGCTACGTGGTGCTGCACGACCGCGCCCTGCCGTGTTCGGGGAAGCGCGTCGACCATCTGGTGATCGGCCCGCGAGGGATCTACGTGGTGGAGTCCAGGCGCTGGCGCCGGTGCGTCCGGGTCGCCGTAGGCCGGGGCCGGTTGTGGATCGGGCGCAACCCCGCCGACCGCGAGGTCCGGGCGGTGGCCGCCGCGGCGCGGGAGGTCGCCGAGGCTCTGAGCGGCGAGTACGGCCGCCGGGTGGAGGCGGTGCCGCTGCTGGCGGTCCACGGGGCGCGACTGCCCCGCTGGGGCGCGATCAGGGCGTCGGGCGTCCTGCTGATGCGCGCGCCGAGGGTACGCCCCTGGATCACCGGCCAGGCCGTACGGCTCGACACGGACCAGATCGTCGCCCTGGGCGAGGCCGCCGAACGGCTGCTGCCGCCGTACGCCGGGGACGGGGGATGCCTGGCCGCGGCCGGAGGCGGGGGCCGTACGGGCGAGTAGGCGGCGGACGTCCTCCGGGGCCGGACGGGCCGGCTCGTGTCAGCCGGTCCGTCCGGGCCCGGGTGGCCTCAGCTGGCCCAGTCGAGCAGCGGGCGGGTGTTGCTCGGGTGGCGCAGCTTGGACAGGGACTCCTTCTCCAGCTGGCGGATGCGCTCGCGGGTCAGGCCGAGGTGCTTGCCGATCTCGTCGAGCGTGTGGGGCTTGCCGTCCACGAGGCCGAAGCGCAGCGCCATGATCCGGGCCTCCCGCGGGGAGAGGTTGCCGAGCACGCCGCGCAGCTGCTCGCCCAGCAGCTGGCGGTCCACGACCTCCGAGGCCTCCAGGGAGTCGACGTCCTCGATGAGGTCGCCGATGGTGGTCTCGCCGTCCTCGCCGATGGTGGCGTTCAGGCTGATCGGCTGGCGGCTGGTGCGCAGGAGCTCCTCGATCTGGTCGGGAGTCTTGTCCAGCTCGACCGCCAGCTCCTCGGGCGTGGGCTCGCGGCCGAGACGCTGGTGCATGTCGCGCTCCACGCGCGACAGCTTGGAGAGCATCTCCAGCACGTGCACGGGCAGCCGGATGGTGCGGGCGGAGTCGGCGAAGCCGCGCTGGATGGCCTGCCGGATCCACCACATGGCGTAGGTGGAGAACTTGTAGCCCTTGGTGTAGTCGAACTTCTCCACCGCGCGGATCAGCCCGAGGTTGCCCTCCTGGACCACGTCGAGCAGGGCCATGCCCCGGTCGGTGTACTTCTTGGCGACGGAGACCACGAGCCGGAGGTTGGCCTCGAGCATGTGGTCCTTGGCGCGGCGGCCGTCCTCGGCGATCCACTCCAGCTCGTCGCGGACGTCGGCCGGGAGGCCGGGCTCGGACTCCAGCTTGTGCTCGGCGTACAGGCCGGCCTCGATCCGCTTGGCCAGCTCGACCTCCTGGGCCGCGGTGAGCAGTGTCCGGCGGCCGATGGACTTGAGGTAGGTGTGCACCGAGTCACCCATGGCCGAGGACTGGTCGTCCAGGTCGGTGGAGGCTTCGGCCTCCAGCTCGGCCTGGTCGGGGGCGGCCCACTCCTCGCCGTCCAGCTCCACCTCGGCGTCGAGGAGGTCGGCGGGCAGGTCGGCCGGCTCGCCGTCCGGGGTGACCGCCCCGGCCTTGTCCTCGGCGGCCCTGCCCTTGGCGGGCGCCTCGGCCGCGGAGGCGGCCTTGCGGGCCGTGCCCTTGCGCGCGGTGCTCGTGGTGCTCTTGGCGGCGGGCTTGCGGGTGGCGGTCTTCTTGGCGGCGGTCTGCTTGGTGGCGGCGGCGAGCGTGGGCTCGTTCTCGGCGGCCAGGCTCACCCCCGCCTCGGTGAGCTCGCGCAGGATCGACCTGCCCTCGACGGGGCTGATGCCCGCCTCGGCGAAGGCGTGACGCAACTCTGCGAGAGAAAGGTGACCCTGAACTCGCCCTCGCTCAAGAAGCTGGTCGAGGGTCGTCGGGGCCTCAGGGTGAGATGAGGTCGCGGCGGCGATTTGGGGCATGAGGACACCTCCTCCATCACGGAGTCGTCGTTTACAGGTTGTCGGATTGGATTGGGTGGGGCGGCTGGGGAGCCGCTCGGCGCACCAGTACCAATAACCCCGTCAGAGGTCTTTCTGTTCCCGACTTGACGCGGAAAATATGATGGGTGGATCGGCCGCGTACCGATCCACCCGCCGATGAGCCCGCGGCCCGCCCGCGATCACCCCCGCGATCACCCCGGTGGGCTCCCGCGCGCCGCGGGGCCGCCCACCGGTCCCCGTCAGTTCCCGCTGCCGGGCTTCACGTCCACCGGGCCCTCGGGCATGGGCATCGGCTCGGCCTCCTCCATCCGGTCGTCGGTCCAGTAACGGGCGACGTCGTCGGGGTCGGGGTTGACGTCCTTGGTGACCACGTAGTCCTCCGCCGTCGGGGTCTCCTCCGGGGACGGAGGCGCGGCCGGAGGGGCCTGGTCCCGGGCGGCGGGGTCATTCGGTTCGATCGCTGGCACGGGCTTGCCGTCCTTCTCGAGCCTGCCCGCCGAGGCGGCCGCCGAGACGGACACGCCGCCGATGAGGATCACGGCGACGGCTCCGGCGGAGGCCCACATCTTGCGGGTTGGATTCATCAGGCCCGTCCTTCCTGGCTCGGTTACCTCTATGACGTGCTCAGGCGCCGTCATGGTTCCCGTATACGACCATAACGGAGGGCCGCCAGATCTGGCTTGCCGTTGGCCAAAAGTGGTATTTCGGTCACAAGGACCAGCTCGGCGGGGGCGGCGTAGGCGGGCAGCCGCTCCTTGACGAAGGCCCGCAGCTCGGCCAGGGAGGGCGGGTCGGGGGAGACGACGACGGCGACCACCCGCTCGCCCCACTCCGGATCCGGCCGGCCCACCACGACGGCGTCGGCCACCGCGGGGTGCCCGGCGACCACCTCGGCCACCGCCGCCGCGACGACCTTCTGCCCGCCGGTGTTGATGACGTCGTCGGCCCGGCCCAGCACGCGCAGCCGGTCGCCGTCGAAGGCGCCGAGGTCTGAGGTGACGAACCAGCCGTCCTCGCGGGCCGCGGCGGTGAGGTCGGGGCGGAGCCGGTAGCCGGAGAACAGCACGGGGCCGGCGATGCGGATCCGGCCGTCGTCCCCGATCTTCAGATCTACTTTGTAAAGGGGGTGGCCGTCGTAAACACACCCGCCGCAGGTCTCGCTCATGCCGTACGTGGTGACGACCCGGGCACCGGCCGCGCGGGCCGCCGCGAGCAGGTCAGGGGGAGCGGCGGCCCCGCCGAGCAGGATCGTGCGGAACGCCGACAGGTCCGCCGAGACGGCCAGGAGCCGGCGGAGCTGGGTCGGGACCAGGGAGACGTGGGATGCGCCGGAACCGAGCACCGCCTCCGGCGAGAAACCGTCGTGGATGATCGGCTCGGTCCCGCCCAGCAGGGACCTGACCAGCACCTGCAGGCCCGAGACGTGCGAGGGGGGCAGGCAGCAGAGCCAGCGCTCGCCGGGCCGGGCCGCCAGGCGCTCCAAGGACGCCGCGGCCGAGGCGCGCAGGGCGGCGGCCGACAGCTGCACGCCCTTGGGGACGCCGGTCGTGCCGCTGGTGGCGATGACCACGGCCACCTCGGCGGGGACGCCGACGCCGCCGGCCTGCCGTACCCCGTCCAGGCGGGTGGGGCGCAGGGCCTCCAGAGTCGCCCGGAGCGCGGGGGCGGGCAGGCCGGGGGAGAGGGGCAGGACGGCGGGGCCGTCGCCGTCGAGCGCCGCGGCGACCGCGCGGAACAGCTCGGGACCGGGCGGCAGCGTGAGGGCCTGCAGCTCCCGCTCCCCGGGGGACGAACCGGCCGGTGGCGCGGAAGGCGACTCCGCGTGCACGGGGGCAATCATCACAGTCGTAAGGTTAGTCCGGGCAATGCGGACAGCAGCCGGGGGCTGCCCCGGCGTGACGGAAGGGCGATAACGATCGTGGCGGTCGGCGCGCTCCGGGTCTTCCGGATCCCGATGCGGACGCGTTTCCGCGGGCAGACCGTGCGCGAGGGCATCCTGCTCCACGGCCCCGCGGGCTGGGGGGAGTTCTCCCCGTTCCCCGAGTACGGCCCCGCCGAGTGCGCGCGCTGGCGGGCCTGCGCGGAGGAGGCCGCCTTCACCGGCTGGCCCGCGCCGCTGCGCGACCGGATCCCGGTCAACGCCATCGTGCCGGCCGTCGGCCCCGAGCAGGCCCACGCGATGGTACGGCGGGCCCGCTGCGAAACGGTCAAGGTCAAGGTCGCCGAGCGGGGCCAGGCGTTCGCCGAGGACATGGCCCGGGTGGAGGCCGTACGCGACGCGCTCGGACCGGGCGGCCGGATCCGGGTGGACGCCAACGGCGCCTGGGACGTCGCCACCGCGGTGGCCCGGATCACCGAGCTCGGCCGCTTCGGCCTGGAGTACGTCGAGCAGCCCTGCGCCACCCTGGAGGAACTGGCCCGCGTCCGCAGGAAGGTCGAGGTCCCGGTCGCGGCCGACGAGTCGATCCGCCGCGCCGAGGACCCGCTGAAGGTCAGGGCCGCCGGGGCCGCCGACATCGCGGTGGTCAAGGTCCAGCCGCTCGGCGGGGTCGCCGCCGCGCTGCGCGTGGTGGAGGCGTGCGGGCTGCCCGCAGTGGTCTCCAGCGCCGTGGAGACCTCCGTCGGCCTGGCGGCCGGGGTGGCGCTGGCCGCCGCCCTGCCCGAACTGCCCTACGCCTGCGGCCTGGGGACCCTGTCGCTGCTGGAGGGGGACGTGGTGACCGACCCGCTCGTCCCCGTCGACGGGGTGCTCCCGGTGCGGCGTCCCACCGTGGACGAGGCCGCTTTGGCACGCTATGAGGTGGAGTCGCCCGCCTGGGTGCGACGCCTGGAGGAGGCAAGCCCGTGAATCCCGCGACCGCGCTCGCGACCGTGCTCATCGACGAGCTGGTGCGCTGCGGCCTCACGGAGGTGGTGCTCGCGCCCGGCTCGCGCTCGGCTCCCCTGGCTCTGGCCGCGCACGCCGACAGCCGGGTCCGGCTGCACGTGCGCATCGACGAGCGCTCGGCGTCCTTCCTCGCGCTGGGCCTGGCCCGGCGCGGTGAGCGCCCGGTCGCCCTGATCTGCACCTCGGGCACCGCGGCGGCCAACTTCCACCCGGCCGTCCTGGAGGCGCACGAGTCGGGGGTGCCGCTGCTGGTGCTCACCGCCGACCGGCCGCCCGAGCTGCGTCATACCGGCGCCAACCAGACGGTGGACCAGATCAAGATGTACGGCACCGCGGTGCGCTGGTTCAACGAGGTCGGCGTCCCCGAGGAGCGGCCCGGCCAGGTGGCCTACTGGCGCTCCCTGGCCTGCCGCGCCTACCAGCGCTCGCTCGGCCCGGCCGATCCCGGCCCGGTCCACCTGAACCTCGCCTTCCGTGAGCCGCTGATCCCCGACGGGGACGCCTCCTGGTGCGAGCCGCTGGACGGCGGCCCGGGCGGGCCGTGGGTGCGCGCCCGGGTGGCGCCGCCCGCGGTCGCGCTGCACCTGCCGCCCACCCGGCGGGGCGTGCTGGTGGTCGGCGACGGCGCTCCCAACGTGCGCAGGTACGTGGCGGCGGCGGGCATGGCCGGCTGGCCGGTCCTGTCGGAGCCGCACGGCGGCGCCCGCTACGGCGACCACGCGATGTCGGCCTACCACTTCCTGCTGGGCACGCCGGAGTTCGCCGACGCGCACCGCCCCGAGGTGGTCGTCACCCTGGGCCGCCCCGGCCTGTCCAAGCCCCTGCTGGCCTGGCTCGGGCACGCGGCCGAGCACATCGTGGTCACCCCGGACCTGACCCGCTGGCCCGACCCCACCCGCTCGGCGACGCAGGTGGCGCAGGCCGTGGAGATCCCGATCGCCGCCGGGGACGACGAATGGCTGCACTCCTGGCGCCGCGCCGACGCCGCGGCCAGGGAGGCGATCGACGAGGTGATGGACGCTTCGGGGCTCAGCGAGCCCAGGCTCGCCCGCGACCTGGTCGACGCGCTGCCCAACGGGTCGCTGCTGATCTCCGGCTCCTCCATGCCGATCCGCGACCTGGACCAGGCGATGCGTCCCCGGCGGGGCCTGCGGGTCATGGCCAACCGGGGCGCCGCCGGGATCGACGGGACGGTCTCGACGGCGATGGGCGCGGCGCTGGCCCACCACGGCCCGTCGTTCGCGCTGATGGGGGACCTGACGTTCCTGCACGACCAGAACGGGCTGGTCCTCGGTCCCCGCGAGCCCCGTCCGGACCTGTGCCTGGTCGTGGTGAACAACGACGGCGGCGGGATCTTCTCGCTGCTGCCGCAGGCGTCGCTGCGGGACCCGTTCGAACGGGTCTTCGGCACCGCCCACGGGGTGGACCTGGCCTACGCGGCCGCGGCGACCGGCACGCCGTACACGTTCGTGGGCGATCCGGACCAGCTGCCCAAGGCGCTGCGCGGGGAGGGGGTGCGGATCGTGGAGGTCCGCACCGACCGCGAGGCCAACGCCGCCCTGCACGCGGCCATGCGCGAGGCGGCGCGGGCCGCGGTCCTCGGCGCCGTGTAGCCCCGGGGACGCGGGGCGGCGCGGGCCGTCGCGGTGCACCCGGCGCCTCACCGGCGGGGACGAGCCGATCAGGCCGGGACGAGGGGGTCGGCGAACTCCAGCAGCCCCTCCCGGATCAACCGTTTGATCAACACCAGTTTCCCGCTGTCGTCGATCCCGGCGGGAAGCTGGGCGGCGCAGACGGCGGCGCCGTTGCACAGGACGCGCAGCGGCGCTTCGGTGAACGAGGGGAGGGTGAGCGCCGTGCGCCCGAAAGACAGCATGACGCGATCACCGGACCGGCTCAGGTCGACCTCGACCGGCTGCTTCAGCCGGACCGGGGTCGTCAGCGTGACCTGCTCGGCGTGCGTGAGCTGTGCCAGCAGCCCGCGTAGCGGCACGCCGCCCGTCCGATCGACCGTGGCGACCTGGCGGTGGAGGGCGCGACGGGCGCGTCCGGCGTCGACCAGCCGCGCCGCCAGCATCGTCAGGGTCTCGGCGAGCCGCTCCTCGTCGAGGGCGGCGCGTCCCAGCTGCGGGGCCACCGTCCGCCGGAAATCGACGTCGTCGCGTTCCAGTTCGTCCAGCACCCGGTGCAGCAGCCAGGACCAGGGATAGGGAGTGATGCCGAGGGTCAGGTGCACCGACGCGGCATCGGTCGCGATCCCCTGGTGGACGAAGCCCCGGGGGATGTACAGCAGCTCGGCCGAGCGCAGCGGGACCTCGGTGACGGGACCGGCCGGGGCGGCGCCGTGGTCGTGCATCGCGGGGGTGGGCAGCTGCACCGGCGGCGGCTGGACGCGCCAGCTCTTGGCGCCGGCGAGCTGCAGGAGGATCACGTCGTGGGTGTCGAAGTGGGTGGGGAAGCCCTGGGCGTCGGCCGGCGTGAGGTAGGCGTTGGCGTGCACACGCACCCCGAAGAACGCCGACAGCTCATCACACAGCCCGCCCACCGCGGGCAGGGCCTCGTGGACCCGGTTCAGCGTGATCGACGCGCCGTGGCGGTACAGCGTCAGCACGCGTTCCACATCGATCTGCACGAGCGGTTGCCCCGCAGTGGACCGCAGGTAGTCGCCCGGCGTCAGGACACGCCCGTCCCGGGTCAGGCACAGGGCGTCGGAGCGGTGGGAGCCGGTGGCGTAGGTGACGGTGAGCAGCTCGTCCAGATCCTCGACCGACACCAGCGCGGGCAGCAGCTCACGCAGGGCGGGATTGTCGGCGCGGCGGATGTGCAGGTAGTCCTGTTCCCAGAAGCGGGAGAAGAACGTCTGCGGGTCGTGCGGATACAGCAGTTTCTTCAGGATGCTCATGCCCTGGCACCTGCTCGCCGGGTCAGCCGAAAGGGCTGAGGTCGCCGACGTCGACGCCGTGCGGGGTGAGGGGATTCCAGTCGGCGCCCGCTCCCCGGTTGCCGTGGTTGCCGAACGGCGGCAGCATCTCCTGGTCACCCATGATCTTGTACATGACCGTCATCGCCTGATGCATCGTCCTGAGCGTGTCCACCGGGACGGTGACCTGCTCGGACCCCTCCGCCTCGCGGGTGCCGTCCACCAGTTCCCGGGCCTGGCGCAGGGCGCCGAAGAAGAAGTCGGTGTTGTCCCTGAAATAGTTCTGGATCTCTTCTTTGCTGAGAGACCGCTCTTCTCTGTCAGACATGATCGCTCCCCTGGACGGACCGCATGGTTACCGTGGGTGCCCTTTCGAGCACATTAACCGAGACGGGATGCCGCGTCGATGCCCAATTCCGGAGAAGAAGGGTCAGGTGATGTCACGGCGGAGGGTGATCAGGCGGGCGGCGAGGACGGCGGCCAGCACGTAGGCGGCGAACAGCGGCCCGCCCGCCCACGCGGGCAGCAGCTCGGCGTTCTCCATGCTCACCCCGGCCAGTGCGCGGGCCGCGCCGGTCGGCAGCCAGCGGCCCAGGCCGGGCAGGAGCATCGTGAGCAGGTAGTCGGCGTACATGAACCAGATCAGGGCCACGGCGACCGCCGCCGTCTGGTTGCGGATGAGCGCGCCGAGGCCGACGCCGAGCAGGCCGTACCCGGTGACGGAGAGAACCGCGCCGAGCAGGACGCCCGGCACGCCCGGCGCCATGACGGGATGCCCGCCCAGGTGCAGCAGCAGCGCCCCGGCCGCGACGGTGGCCAGCGCCGAGACGGCCCCGACGGCCAGTCCTGCGATCCCGTACGCGGCCAGCTTGGCGTTGACCACCCGGCCGCGGTCCGGGGTCAGGAGGAACCGCCAGGTGATCGTCTGGTGGCGGAACTCCCCGGCCGTGCCGAGGATCCCCAGGAGGAGGGTGAAGACGTAGGCCTGCTGGGCCATGGCGTAGACGTTGCGCACCCGGTCCTCGGCGGGCATCCCGCCCTCCAGCCCCATCAGGGCGACCCCGAGCCCCGCCCAGAGCACGCAGGTCACCGGGGCCAGGGCGGCGAGGACCCGGACGGTACGGCTCGCGCGGGCCCTGATCAGTTCGGCGTGGACGAGACGCTTCACCGGGTCGCCTCCAGGTACAGCTCCTCCAAGTCGGAGCCGGAGGCCAGCGGGCCGGTGAAGACCATCCGCCCCTCCGAGATGATGATCACGTGGTCGGCGATCTGCTGGATCTCCGTGAGCACGTGGGTGGAGACCAGGACCGTACGGCCCTGCAGGGCGTAGGCCCGCAGGAATCCGCGCAGCCAGTGGGCGCCCGCCGGATCGAGGCCGTTGGCGGGCTCGTCGAGGATGAGCACGGCCGGGTCGCCGAGGAGCGCGGTGGCCAGGGCGAGACGCTGGCGCATGCCCAGGGAGAACCCGCCCGCTCTGCGGCCGGCCGCGCCGGTGAGGTCCACCTGGTCCAGGACGTGGCCGACGCGGTCCGCGGCGAGCCCGGCGGCGGTGCGCAGGATCTCCAGATGGGTGCGGGCGGTCAGGCCGGGATGGAAGGCCGCGGCCTCCAGCACCGCGCCGACCTCGCAGACCGGGTCGGCGAGGTCCCGGTACGGTCTGCCGCCGATGAGGGCCGCTCCCGAAGTGGGGGTGACCAGGCCGAGGAGCATGCGCAGCGTGGTGGTCTTCCCCGCGCCGTTGGGGCCGAGGAAGGCCGTGACCGTGCCGGGTTCGACGGTGAACGACAGGTCGTCCACGGCCGGTACGGTCCCGAACGACTTGCTGAGACGGGTGGCGGTGATGGCTGACATGCCCTCGACGGTGCCGGATCGGGCCGGGGCGGTTCATGACCCCCGGGGCGGACGTCTCCGTCTCCGGCCGGGGCGGGACCGCCGCCGGTGAGGGTGGAGACGATCTCCACCCACGGGTCCATGGCGGAGCCGTTCGGGCGGCGCTACCGTGCGGCCGTGGCCTTCTTCCGTCGCCCCCTCGTGCGCTGGACCTTCGTGGTGCTGCTCACGGGACAGATGCTCTACGGGACGGGGTTCGCGACCGTGGCGGCGGCGGCGCGGTGGGGATGGCCCGGCGCCGCGGCGGTCGCGGCGGCCGGCGCGGCGGCGGCCGCCTGCTGCCTGCTGGCGCTGGCGCGGGAGGGGGAACGGCGCAACGCGGCGCTGCTCGGCCTCACCCTGCTGGGCGGGCTGGCCCTGAACGCGGCCGAGGCCTACAGCGGCATGGCGTTCCTCTACATCGCCGTCTACGCGCTGCCGTTCCGGACCGGGCCGCCGCCGGCGGTGGCGCTGATCGTCTCGGGCGTCGCGGCCTTCGCGACGGCGTCCCCGCTGTCCGGCCTGGCGGGCTGGGAGCTGGTGGGCAACCTCCTGGGCCTCGGGTACGCGGCGATCCTGGCCTTTCTGATCCGGCAGCTCGTGGTGACCCGGGAGCGGAGCGCGGAGGCCGCCGAGGCCCGTGCGCGGGAGGCCGTGCTCGCCGAGCGGACCCGGCTGGCCCGTGAGGTGCACGACATCCTGGCGCACTCCCAGTCGGCGCAGATCGTGTACCTGGAGGGCGCGCGGCTGCTGCTGGAACGGGGACGGGACCGGGCCGCGGCGCTGGACCGGGTCAACCGCGCCGCGGCATTGGCGAGGACGAGCCTGGAGGAGACCCGCCGGGCGCTCGACGCGCTGCGCGGGCAGGAGCTGTCGCTGGCCGAACGGCTGGAGCGGCTCGCGGTCGAGTACCGATCGGTGACCGGGGCTGCCTGCACCGTCTCGGTCGCGGGAGACCCGGGACCGCTGGAGGCCGAGGCCCGCCTGGCGGTGGCGCGGACGGCGCAGGAGGCGCTGACGAACACGCGCAAGCACGCTCCCGGCGCGCCGGTCACGGTGGACCTGCGTCTTGGCGGGGACTGGTGCGAGCTGGAGGTGCGCGACACCGGAGGAGCGGCGGGGCGGCCGTCGCCGGCGGGGTCCGGATACGGCCTGGTGGGCATGCGGGAACGGGCCGAGCTGATCGGCGGCTCGCTGACGGCCGGACCCTCCGGGGAGGGGTTCGGGGTGCTGCTGCGGGTGCCCGTACGGCGTGCCGGGGAGGACGGGGCGACGTGAGCGGGCGGGGCGAGGACGGCAGGCGGGGCGAGGACGGCAGGCGGGGCGAGGACGGCAGGCGGGAGCGCCGCGTGCGGGTGGTGGTCGCCGACGACCAGACCGTGGTGCGGGAGGGGCTGGTGCTCCTGCTGGGCCTGCTGCCCGGCGTCGAGGTGGTGGGCGTGGCGGCCGACGGGGAGGAGGCGGTCAGGGCCGCCGAGGCGGCCCGGCCGGATGTGGTGCTGATGGACCTGCGCATGCCCCGGGTGGACGGGGTGGAGGCGACCGGGTGGATCCGTTCCTCCTGCCCGGAGGTCCAGGTCCTCGTGCTGACGACCTACTCCGACGACGAGTCGGTGTTCGCCGCGATCAGGGCCGGGGCGCGCGGCTACCTGACCAAGGACACCGACGCCGAGGGGCTCGCCTTCGCGCTGTCGGCGGTGGCGGAGGGCAGGACCCAGTTCGACCCCGAGGTGCAGCGCAGGCTCGCGGAGGCCGCGACGGGGGCCGCGACGGGGGCCGTGACGGGCCCGCGGCGGGCCTCGCGGCTGCCGGACGGGCTGACTCCGCGGGAGGCGGAGGTGCTGCGGCTGATCGCGGCCGGCCGGTCCAACGGGGAGATCGCCGGGGAGCTGTTCATCTCGGAGGCGACGGTCAAGACGCACATCAACAACCTGTTCGCCAAGGCGGGCCTGCGCGACCGGGCCCAGGCGGTCACCTACGCCTTCCGGAACGGGCTCACGCCGGACGAGAGCTGACCGCCCGCGCGCACTCGCCCGCCCGCGCGCACTCGCCCGCCCGCGCGCACTCGCCCGCCCGCGCGCACTCGCCCGCCCGCGCGCACTCGCCCGCTCGATCGGCAGGGCGGAGATGAAGGGCGACTATCGGCTGACTTTGCCGGGATATGAGGGTTCTCGAGGGTCGGCAACCTTTCTGCACCTTTAGTGCACTTTGGCCGCTACGTCCGAGCGGCTCACTGGAGGAAGAACGAGATGTTCCGCCTCCGCAAAGGATCTCCGCCATGACTCTCACCGCCACTCTCAGCCTCGTCCTCCGGGTTCTGGTCAACGTCCTGGGCCTGCCCGTGGTCGCCGGAGTGATCCTGACCCTCGGCGGTGCGACCGGCACCACGACCGACCTCGGGGTCCAGGCCGAGACGGCGCCCACGGTGACGGTCGAGGACCTGCTGCGGCTCACCGAGAAGGAAGTCGTCGAGAAGGTGAAGTCCAAGAACGGCGCCAAGTCCCGCGCGTGACCCGCTTCCCGCCCCGGGGGAACCGTGGACCGGCGGGAACCGTGGACCGGCGGGAACCGTGGACCAGCGGACATGGTGAACAGGGATGAACCGACCGGCCTGACCGGCGTGTGGCGGACACGCGGGAACAGTCGCCGGGATCGGGCAGACCCTTGAGCCTGCTCGGCATGACGAGCCCTACGTCAGAAGACCGGCCAGTCCATCCGGCGGATGCCGGGACCGAGCCGCGGCTCCGGGGCGGACCGCCCGGGTGCGTCCCGACGGGCTCCGCCGTCAGGCGGGCCGGGGAACGATCGGCAGACCCGAACGGAGGTCGCCGAGGACCTCGGTGAAGCGGTCGCCCGCCTCGGCCAGGGCCGACCTCAGCAGGCCGGGATGGCCGAGCGCCTCGCCGAGCCGTCCCGCGTCGGCCAGGCGCTCGGCCTCGGCGCACAGGCCGGCCACGCCGCTCACCCCGAGGTTGGCCGCGGCGCCCTTCAACGCGTGCGCCCGGTGGGCCGCCACGGCGGAGTCCCCGGCGGCGATGGCCGCGTCGAGATCGGCCAGCATGACCGGTGCGCGCTCCAGGAACGAGGCGACCAGCCGCTCGATGAAGGCGATCTCGCGCTCGTCGCCGTCCACCAGCAGGTCCGCGATGCGCGCGCGGATGCCCGGCGCGGTGCCGCGGGCGGTCACCGGGGGCTCCCGGGCAGGAGGGCGCCGCCACCGGTCACGGGTGCGGCGGGGAGGTGGGGGAGGGCGCCGCCACCGGTCACGGGTGCGGCTGGCAGGCGGGGCGGCCTCACGCCGCCACCGCCGGCGCGGCCGGGTCCGGGACGACGGCCCAGACCGGCTCGACCAGTTCCACGATGTGCTTGTAGTTGGTCAGCCGGTCCAGGAGCATCTCGGTGACCGTGATCCCCCGGCCGATGAGCACCAGGCCGTTGACGGCCACGATGTCCTCGGCGATGCGCATGCCGACCTCCAGCTCGCCGACGCGGAAGGCGCGCGCCTCCTCCTGCTCCGTGGTGATCCCGCGGATCCGGCGGAGCGCGGCCAGCGCCGCGACCTCGTGGTCGCCCTGACCCCCCATGGCGACGATGGCGTTCTCCGCGGTCACACCGCGGCTGATGAAGCTCTCGAACTCGATCGCCGCGCGCAGCACGCCGACGGCCATCGTCACCATCGGCTTGTCGACCGCCACCAGGGTGTGCTGCCCGCCGGCGGGCCGGAGCCCGCGGACGATCTCGACGACGTCCTCGAGCATCGGCACCTCACCGAGCAGCCGGGCCGCGATGCCGGGCATGGCGTCGATCATCCTCTGCTCGTCGTCCGGCAGCGGGAGCCCCCGGTCCAGCTTCTCCAGCACGCTGGGGGGCAGGGTCACGGCGCCCAGCTGGGAGGCCATGGCCGCGACCTCGATCTCCCAGACGTTGTCCAGGCCGAGTTCCCGGCAGAGCGCGCCGACCAGGTCGCGGATGCGCCCCGCGCGGGCGAACGCCTGCGGGCTGGCCAGCTCCAGACAGCCGAAGAGCGCCTGCAGGCTGGTACGGAGGGTCTTGTCCAGGATCTCACGCTCGGCCGCCACCAGCCGGTGCTGCTCCATCGCGTCGCGGACGGTGTCGCGGAGCTCCCGGGTGGGGCACGGCTTGCACAGGAAGCGGAAGACCTGCCCGGTGTTGATCGCGGAGATGGCGGAGGCGAGGTCGCCCTGGGCGGTGTGCAGGATGCGGGTGACGCCGGGATGCTTGAGCCGTACGTGACCGAGCAGTTCGATGCCGTCCATGTCCGGCATGCGCATGTCGCTGATGACGACGGCGAAGGGGCCCTGCCGGTCGAGCGCCTCCAGGGCGCCGTGCCCGTCGGTGGCGGTGACGACACGGTAGTCCGTGCCCAGCTGGTGGCCGAGCGTCTCCAGCACGGTCGGCTCGTCGTCCACCAGCAGGATGGAGGGCGTCTCGCTGGTGAACACCGAGCGACGACGCCACAGTTCGTTCAACTCGTTCGACATTGGTGGTCCCGTCCTCTGCGTCTGCCTTTCCGTCGGCTCCGCCGCGCGGCTTCTGAGGACAACCACGGGACCGTTTGAGGGCGGGCGGATCAGCGCTCGATGAGGGTGACCTCGAGGGAGTAGTGCGAGGCGCGGTAGATGTGGGAACCGTGCTCCACGGCCCGGCCCTGGTCGTCGTAGGCGGTGCGGACCATGGTGAGCAGCGGCGCGCCGCGCCGCTCGTCCAGGAGACGGGCCTCGACCGCGGTGGCCGCCCGGGCGCCTATCCGCTGGTTGGCCACGCGCATCCGCACCCCGGCCGAGCGGAGCAGTTCGTACAGCCCGCGCTCGGACAGGTTCTCGGCGGTCAGCGGCGCCAGGCCCGCGGGCAGCCAGTTGTGCAGCAGCGCCAGCGGCTCGCCCGCCGCGTAGCGGATGCGCTCCATGCGCAGCACCTCGGCGCCGGGTTCGAGGCCGAGAACGGCGGCGACCTCCTCCTGCGCCGGTACGGCCTCCAGCGCGAGCACCCGGGTGACGGGCTCCTGCCCGGCGCGGCGCAGGTCGTCGTAGAGGCTGGTGAGCTCCACCGATCGCTTGACCTGGCCGTGGACGACCTGGGTGCCGACGCCGCGCTTGCGGACCAGCAGGCCCTTGTCCACGAGGTACTGGATCGCCTGGCGGATGGTCGGCCGGGACAGGCCCAGCCGGTCGGCGAGCATGATCTCGTTGTCCAGCCGGGATCCGGGCGGCAGGTCACCGCTCCGGATCGCCTCGGAGATCTGCTCGGCCACCTGGAAGTACAGTGGCACGGGGCTGGACCGATCCAGATCGATGGCGAGCTTGGCGGTCATCGGCCCCTCCCGGTGGATGCGCTCCGTAGCGAGGTTAGCGGACATCAGAATGTCATGACAAACGTGCCACGCCTGAGTGTCCGTTCCGCGGGACGGCCGGGAACCCGCGGGACGGCCGGGAACCCGCGGGACGGCCGGGAATCCGCGGCGCGGCCTGAGACGGGCCCGCCCCGCGCGGGCCGCCGGCGGCCGTGCCGCGGGCGCCGCGCGGGACGGGCGGAAAGAGCGGTGGAGATCAGCGGCGGGGGTTCCAGCCCCTGGTGTCGACGGCCAGATCGTGCAGGTCGGCGACGTCGTCCCACTCGACGAACTTGAAGTTGGTGTTCTCCCGGTCGCCGTCGGCGGGGAGGTTGGCGCCGTCGTGGACGACCAGGATGCCCTCGTCGAAGTCCTCGCCGAGCGGCACGTTCAGCACCATCGCCCCGTCGCTGTGCTCGGCGGCGTCGATGCCGTCGTCGGCGCCGACGCGGAACCGCCCGAGGTGGGCGTTGGAGCCCTCGCGGCGGTAGACCGAGAAGGTGCTGTCGCCCTGGCTGGAGGCGAGCAGGTAGCCCTTGCCGTCCCTGCGGTAGTAGATGGTCAGGCCCTCGGCGTCGGCCGTCAGGTTCTCGCCGCCGAAGCCCGGGTCCTCGCCGAAGGTGCACTCCTCCGTCTCGGCGTCGTAGGTGCCCGGCACGCCGTACCCGCGGACCTTGTCCATCAGCACCGGCGTGCCGGTCAGGTCGGCACGCATCTTCCAGATGCCCACCGTCTCCTGCGCGGCGTAGAGCACGTCCCGCTCGACGTCGACGACCATGCCCTCGACCTGCGGGAGCTCGTCCGGCTCCAGGCACGGGCTCCAGGTGGTCCCGCCGGGCAGGGTGAAGGAGGCGGGCAGGCTGATCTGGCGGACCTTGTCGTAACCGATCTTCCCGTCTGCGGCGGCCTTGAGCTTCAGCAGCGCGACGGTGGTCCTGTGCCGCTGGCTGACCAGGACGTAGGTGCCGGTGGAGTCCTTCCAGGCGGCCAGGCCGTAGGCGGTCTCGGCGTCGTTGACCTGCTCCTGGGTGGTGTTGAAGACGAACGGCGCCGCCGGGTCGGTGACGTCGGTCAGCGGGGCGCGGCCGGCCGCGGCGAGCGAGGCGTCGACGGCGTAGAAGCGGATCTGGTCGCGGCCCCGGTCGGAGACGACGGCCAGGTCCCTGCCGCCGAAGCCGTAGACGATGTCGGCGTTGTTGAAGCGGCCGGGCTCGTCGTCCTCGCCGGGAGCGGCGGGGGCCGGTATGTGCTGGACCTGGGCGCCCTTGAGATCATAGGCGTACAGGCCGCCCTCCTTGGCGGTGGCGATCACCAGGCTCCGGCCCGGCCTTCCCGGGTGGACCCAGATCGCCGGGTCGTCGCCGTTGGCGTTGCCTCCCGCCGCGTCGTCGAAGAGGGCGGGGGTCTCGACCTCCGGGTGGACGGTGGGGACGTCCGCGGCGTGCGCCGCGGGCTGGACGGTCGCGGCCAGGCAGCCGGCCAGGCACGCGGCCAGGGTGGTCAGGACGGGACGGGACAGGGGACGCATGGCGCCTCCACGGTGGGGGTCGGGATGATCGGTGCCCGATCATCGTGATGTCACGTTAACGAGCGGTTAATGACTGAGCAATAGAACATACGGATGTCATGACATAGCGATGAATGCTGAGCTTGTGGCCGGCGGGGAGCGCGACCATAGGTCCTAATGTCACGACAAACTGTTGACACAGAGGTAATGCCGCGGTTACAAACCAGGGACGGGGGGTCCAGTGGAGCGACGCCCGGGAGGCTACCGATGAAGCGGACGACAGGGCTGGTCGTGGCGGCCATGCTGGGATTCGCGGCCCTGGGCGGCTGCTCGGGCGCCGAGGGAGGTCAGCAGACCGCGGGCGCCACCACCGGCGCGGCCACCGCGCCCGCCCCGGCGGGCGGAGGGGCGAACTTCGCCGTCATCACCCACGCCGCCGCGGGCGACGCCTTCTGGGACGTGGTCAAGAACGGCGCCGAGGCCGCCGGGAAGCGGTACGGCGTCTCGGTGAGCTACCAGGGCGACGGCGACCCGGCCCGGCAGTCCCAGCTCATCGACCAGGCCGTCAGCCAGCGGGTCGACGGGATCGTGGTCTCCATGGCCAACCCGGACGCGCTGAAGGAGTCCGTCGCCAAGGCCGTGACCGCCAAGATCCCCGTGATCACCATCAACTCGGGCGGTGACAGGTCCAAGGAGTTCGGCGCCATCACCCACGTCGGCCAGTCCGAGGACGTGGCCGGGCGGGGAGCCGGCGAGCAGCTCAAGGCCGCGGGCGTCAGGAAACTGCTGTGCGTCATCCACGAGGCCGGCAACGTGGGCCTGGACCAGCGTTGCAACGGCGCCACCGAGGGGCTCGGCGGTGGCGTCGAGCGGCTCCAGGTGGACGTGGGCAACCTCGCCGACGCCACCTCCAAGATCACCGCCAGGCTCCAGTCCGACACCTCGATCGACGGCGTGCTCACCCTGAACCCGGCCGTCGCCGTCGCCGCCCGCGACGCCATCGCCGACGCGGGCTCGAAGGCCAGGCTCGGCACGTTCGACCTCTCGGGCGACGTGGTCTCCGCCATCCAGAACGACGAGATCCTGTTCGCCGTGGACCAGCAGCAGTACCTCCAGGGCTGGCTGCCGGTCACCTTCCTCACCCTCTACAAGCAGAACCTCAACACCGTCGGCGGCGGCCTTCCGGTGAACACCGGCCCCGGCTTCGTCACCAAGGACAACGCCGAGCAGGTGGCCAGGCTCGCCGAGAGCGGCACCCGGTGACCGAGGGACCGTACGGCGCGGCGGGAGAGCGCCAGGCGGCCGGGAACGGCGCGGGGAGCGGGGCATGACCGTCAAGACCGCCGGGCCCGGGGCCGACGAGCGCCTCGCCTCCACCGGCCTGGCCCGCAGGCTGCTGATCCGGCCCGAGCTGGGCGCGGTGGTCGGGGCGGTCGTGGTGTTCGCGTTCTTCGCCGGCCAGTCGGAGACGTTCCGCTCCGTCGACGGCGTGGCCAACTGGCTGGACCCGGCCTCCACGCTCGGCATCATGGCCGTCGCCATCGCCCTGCTGATGATCGGCGGCGAGTTCGACCTGTCGGCGGGGGTGCTCACCGGGACCACCGGCCTGATCACGGTCATCCTCGCCACCCGGTACGGCTTCTCGATCTGGACGGCGATGCTCGTCGCGCTCGCCGTCGCGCTGCTGGTGGGGTTCCTCAACGGGTTGATCGTGGTCCGCACCACGTTGCCGAGCTTCATCGTCACCCTCGGCACGTTCCTGATGCTGCAGGGGATCAACCTGGGCGTCACCAAGGCCCTCACCGGGACCGTCCAGGTGAGCGGGCTGCGCAGGGCCGAGGGGTACGAACAGGCGCGGGCCGTGCTGGCCGGGACGTTCTCACTCGGCGGCGCCGACTTCCGGGTGGCCATCCTGTGGTGGCTGGGCGTCACCGCGCTGGCCACCTGGGTGCTCATGCGCACCCGGCCGGGAAACTGGATCTTCGCGGTGGGCGGCGACGACCGGGCCGCGCGGGCGGTCGGGGTGCCCGCCGAGCGCACCAAGATCGCGCTGTTCATGACGACCGCCGGGGCCGCCTGGCTGGTCGGCTCGATCCTGGCGCTGCGCTTCACCTCGGTGCAGGCGAACGCGGGGCTGGGCCAGGAGTTCGTCTACATCATCGCGGCGGTCATCGGCGGCTGCCTGCTCACCGGCGGGTACGGCTCCGCGATCGGCGCGGCCGTCGGCGCCCTGATCTTCGGCATGGCGGACAAGGGCATCGTCTTCCTCGGCTGGGACGCCGACTGGTTCCGGTTCTTCCTGGGGGCGATGCTGCTGCTGGCCACCCTCGCCAACCGGCTGGTCCGCCGCTACGCGGAGGAGGTGCGGCATTGACCGGGACGGGCGAGCCGCCGGCCGGTGCGGACAGGACGCCGTCCGGGGCGGGCGCGGGCCCCGGGGCGGACGGGGCCGTACCGCTGCTGGAGACCCGCGGGTGCGGGAAGACGTTCGGCGGGGTGATCGCGCTGCGCGACGTCTCGACGCGGGTGCGCGCGGGGGAGGTCACCTGCGTACTCGGCGACAACGGCGCGGGCAAGTCCACGCTCATCAAGATCCTGGCGGGGGTGCACCCGCCCGACTCGGGGGAGTACCTGGTCGACGGCGCCCCCGCGGCCTTCACCAGTCCCCGCGACGCCCTGGACCGGGGCATCGCCACCGTCTACCAGGACCTGGCGATGATCCCGCTGATGTCGGTCTGGCGGAACTTCTTCCTCGGCTCCGAGCCGTCGCGCGGCTGGGGCCCGTTCCGCCGCTTCGACGTGGCCGAGGCCAGACGGACGGTCCGCCGGGAGCTGCGCTCCATGGGCATCGACATCCGCGACGTGGACCAGCCCGTGGGCACCCTGTCCGGCGGGGAGCGCCAGTCCGTGGCCATCGCCCGCGCGGTGTACTTCGGCGCCCGCGTGCTCATCCTCGACGAGCCGACCTCCGCGCTGGGCGTCAAGCAGGCCGGGGTGGTGCTGCGCTACATCGCCCAGGCCCGCGACCGCGGTCTGGGCGTGGTGTTCATCACGCACAACCCGCACCACGCCTACCCGGTCGGCGACCGCTTCCTGCTGCTCAACCGGGGCGGCAGCATGGGGGAGTACGGCAAGGCGGAGGTGACCCGTCAGGAGCTCATCTCGCTGATGGCCGGGGGAGCGGAGCTGGAGCAGCTCGCCCACGAGCTGAGCCGTGAGGAGCCGCCCGTGAAGCCGTGAGGAGCCGCCCGGGGTCAGCGGGGGAACAGCTCGAAGCTGACGGCCGGGCGGCCGCCGAAGCGGTCGGCGGCCGTGGAGGTGACCTGGTCGATGAAGGCGCGGCAGTAGCTCTCCGGGTCCTCGTCGGTGAGCGCCTCGATGTAGGTGCGGTGTTCCAGCAGGGACAGCACGGCGCGCTCGATGCCGCCGCTCACCTCCACGGCGTGGGTCGGGTGCGGGGACCCGCTCACGGCCACCCAGCGCACGCCGTTCCACGGGGAGAGACCGCGGTCGCCCAGCTCGGGGAAGATCCACCGGTTGCCCGCGTCGGCGGCGGCGTCCAGGACCGCCCGGCCCACCGCCCGGTGGTCGGGGGTGTTCCAGAAGGTCCCGCCCCAGGTGTCGTGGTGGTTGATGGTCAGCACCAGCTCCGGCCGGTGGCGCCGGATCGCCGCGGCGAGGTCCCGGCGCAGCGCCGGGCCGTACTGGATCACCCCGTCCTGGTGGTCGAGGAACTCCACCGACGTCACCCCGACCACCGCGGCGCTCGCCCGCTGCTCCCGCTCGCGCACCTTGGCCGCCCTCGCGGGGTCGAGGGTGTCGATCCCGGCCTCGCCGCGGGTGACCAGCAGGTAGGAGATCTCGCGGCGCTCGTCGGTCCAGCCGGCGATCGCCGCGGCGGTGCCGTACTCCAGGTCGTCGGGGTGGGCCACGATCGCCAGGGCCCGCTGCCAGTCGGTGGGCATCGTCTCGAGTCGCGCGGTCATATCGGGGCTCCTCAGGAAATCTACAGTGTAAAGGCGATGGGTTGACGGACCCCATCCGATCAACGATGGAAACCAATCATGCGACAGGAAAAGGCGGAAATCACGATGCCGCCACAGGTTGATCCACCCGCTGATCGGCTCCGAAGTACGGGTATCGGCCCGTGTCGGCGGAGAGGAGGCCCCATGAGATCGCAGCAGGAGCCGTGGCACGCTCTGGCGGGGGCATACACGCTCGACGCCGTCGACGAGGCCGAGCGGCTGGGCTTCGAGGATCACCTGGGCCGCTGTCCCGAATGTGCGTGGGAGGTGCGGGAACTGGCCGAGGCGGCGGCACGGCTCGGGGAGGGCCTGGCCCAGGCGCCCCCGCCCCGGATACGGCGGCGGGTGATGGAGGGGGTCCGCCGGCCCGGCGGGCGCTTCCGGGCCCCCATGTCCCTCGTGTCCCCCGTGTCCCCCGTGTCCCCCGTGTCCCCCGTGTCCCCCGTGCCGGCCGTCCCCCGCAGCCGGCCGGCGCGGAAGGCGGGGAGGTGGACGCAGGTGACGAGAGGGCTCGCGGCGGCGAGCCTGGCCGCCGCGGTGGTGCTCGGGGTCGTCACGGTCCGCACGCAGGATCTGCTGGAGCGGTCGCGGGAGGACACCCGGCGGATCGCCTCCGTGCTGGCGGCGCCGGACGCCCGGTCGGTCACGGGCACGGCGGAGGGCGGCGGCGGTGGCGGGGCGGTGGTCTCCCGCGAGCAGGGCAGGTTGGTGTTCGTCCCCTCCGGGCTGGAGGAACTGCCGGAGGGCCGGACGTACCAGCTGTGGCGGATCGGTTCCTCGGGGATCACCTCGGCGGGGCTGCTGCGGCCCGGCGAGTCGGGGGAGTCGCCGCCCGTGGTCGTCGAGGGGATCGGCGGGACCGAGTCGATGGGGGTGACGGTCGAGCCCGCGGGAGGGTCGTGGCAGCCGACCTCCACGCCGCTGCTCCTGCTGGAGCTGCCGGCCTCGTGAACCGGCCTCCGCGGACGCGACCCGTGAGGTGCCTCGTGGGCGCGGCCGCGGGATCCGGCCCGCCCCGGTCGTGGCCGTACGGCCCGCCGGTACCCTTCGGGGGTGGCAGAGCCGTACCTGACGCTGGAAGAGCGGATCGAGCACGAGATCGAGATCAAGGGATCGCGGTTCATCTGCGTCCTGGCCCCCGTCTCCTCGGAGGAGGCCGCTCGCGCGGTCGTGGCGGGGCGCAGGGAGCTTCACGCCGACGCCACGCACAACTGCTCCGCCTACGTGATCGGCGGGGACCGGAGGGTCCAGCGCTCCGACGACGACGGCGAGCCCGGCGGCACGGCGGGGGCGCCGATGCTGGAGACGCTGCTGCGGCGGGGGATGAGCGATGTGGCGGCGGTGGTGACGCGCTACTTCGGCGGGGTGAAACTGGGCGCGGGCGGGTTGGTGCGCGCCTACGGCGGCGCGGTCGCCAAGACGCTGGACCTGGCGGCCACGGTGACGATGGTGCCCGCGAGAGTGATGACGGTGACCGTGGACCACGTGCTGGCCGGGCGTCTGGAGAACAGCCTGCGGGCCTCGCCGTACGAGGTCGGGAAGGTCGCGTACGGCGCGCGCGTCGGCCTGGAGGTGCTGGTGCGCGAGCCGGAGCTGGAGGCGTTCTCCGCCTGGGTGGCCACCCTGACGGCCGGCCGGGCCGCCGTGGAGCCGGGGGCGGCGGTCCACCTCAGGGAGTCCCGCTGAGCCCCGGGCGTCCCGGGAGGGCCGGCGGGAGCCCGGGGGAGCCGCGCCCGGTCACGGCAGGGCGACGTACAGACCGGGGATCGCCGCGGCGACCTCGTCGGGGAAGGACTCGAACGGCGCCGTCGCGATCGTCCGCTTCGCGCCGCGGCCGGTGTGCTTCCAGGTGCCCAGGACGCGGCCGTCGCCGATGACCGTCGGCTGGAAGACGCCGTTGCCGCCGGGGACGATACGGCCGGCGAACTCGGCGGGCAGGACGGCGCCGCGGTCCTGGTAGCCCAGGATGAACTCGTCGAACCCGGGGAGCAGGAAGACGCCCCGCGCCCGGTCGCGGCAGGCGGCGAGCAGGGCGGGCGCCCTGGGGTCCATGAGGTGCTCGACGCCGTCGACGTCGAGGCGGGCGAGGTGGGGCCGGGCGAGCGCGAGCCCGGTCCGGACGTCGGCCGCCAGCAGGCCGGTCCACCGGGTGAAGTCCTTGACGGTGGCCGGGCCGTGGCCGGTGAAGTAGCGCAGGGCCAGCTCGCCGAGGGCCTCCTCGCGCTCGGGGCGGCGGGGGTGCGGGATCCACTCCTCGGCGAGCACGAGCAGGTGCTCGCCGTCGCGGACCGGCCCGAAACAGAGCACCCCGGCCTGGGCCAGGTAGCCGAGCATGTGATAGCCGCGCTGCCCCGTCGTCTCCAGGCCGCCCTCCCGCCACGCGGCGAGCAGGTCGTCGCGCCGGAGCCGGTTCCCGCCCGCCAGCGCCTCCGCGGCCAGCAGGCGGGCCCGCTCCAGCGTCGCGGCGTCCAGCCCGAGCTGGTCGCGGCGGGCGGCGAACGAGGCCAGCATCCGCGGTGCGGTGAGGTCCAGGATCCAGAGCAGGTCCTCGGCCGCGACGAAGTGGAGGGTGCCCCGCATCGGCCAGGATTTGACGATCTCGCCGGCGTCGAGTGCGGCCTCGACGGCCTGGCGGGTGCCCGCGGCGGTGCGCAGCGCGACCGAGGTGAGCGCCCCGCCGTGGTCCTGCGCCTGCACCGCGGTCAGCCGCCGGACGACCTCGGCGGGGGTGGGCAGGCCGGGGCCGGCGATGTGCTGGGCGGCGAGTCTGAGCAGGGCCACCTCGTGCGGGGTCGCCGTGGGTGCCCCCTCGGCGGGCGGGGCGGTTCTCTGGGGCATGGTTCCTCCTGGCGTGCGCCGGATGTACAGAGTAGATCGTCCGGCGGGCAGGGGGCGATCTTGTTCTCCGCCCGTCCCCGGAGTTCTCTCCCGGCTGTCCCTGCGGGCTTTCCAGCCGTCGTGGAGTCTGCTGCGGATGATCGACAGCTCGGGGCCTCGGCGGGGAGGGCGGTCCGGGAAGCCTCCGGGCCGGATCTTGGGGCGGTCGACCGAAACTATGAGATGGGTCACAGTCGGCTGCGGTCGTGTGACGGTATCGATCGGCGGAGGCGGTCGCCAGCGGTGACGGCCCGGCCCGGTGGATTTCCCCGGAATACTCTCTCGCTACGGATGATCAATCCTTGACCTGCGGAAATGTCGGTGTTTGAGGGATGGCCGGGCGGGTTCGCCCGCCGGAGTGGCCGTACGGGCCGCCACTGGGGTTTTCCGCACCCCGCGCGCTGGGGGCTCCGCCAGGAGAGAATGGCGGCACGCCTCATGCGCGGCGTATCCCGATGTCCCTAGCCTTGAGGCATGAGTTCATCGACTGTCGACGGGGTCGCCGGGTGGGCGATCAGCATCATGGAGACCCTGGGGGCGCCCGGGGCCGGAATCGCGATCGCCCTGGAGAACCTGTTCCCTCCGCTGCCCAGCGAGGTGATCCTGCCGCTGGCCGGGTTCACCGCCAGCAAGGGGAACATGACCCTGTTCGACGCCGTGCTCTGGACCACCCTCGGTTCGGTGATCGGCGCGCTGGTGCTCTACGGGGTCGGCGCGCTGCTCGGCCGGGAACGCGTGATCCTCATCGCCTCCAAGCTGCCGCTGATCAATATCTCCGACATCGAGAAGACCGAGGCGTGGTTCGCCAGGCACGGGAAGAAGACGGTCTTCTTCGGGCGGATGATCCCTATCTTCCGCAGTCTGATCTCGATCCCCGCGGGGGTCGAGCGCATGCCGATCTCGATCTTCACCATCCTCACCCTGGCGGGCAGCCTCATCTGGAACACGGCCTTCATCATGGCCGGATACGCCCTCGGTGAGAACTACCACCTGATCGAGCAGTACATGGGGATCGTCTCCAAGGCCGTGCTGGGCATCGTCCTGCTCGCCATTGTGATCTTCATCTGGGTCCGGCTGATGGACCGGCGCAAGGGCAAGCACCACGCCCGCTGACGGCGCGAGCCGCGAGGGCTCCGGCGGGCCCCGCCCCGGGATCGTCTCGATCCGGGGCGGGGCCGATCGATGGAGGTCAGGGGCGGTAGCCGGTCCTGTCGGCCTCGGTGATCGCACGCAGCACCCGGGCGGGAGAGCCGACGGCGACGACGCCGGGCGGGAGTGAGCGGGTGACCACGCTGCCGGACCCGACGACCGTGTTGTCGCCGATCGTCACCCCCTGGTTGATGGTGACGCCGCCGCCGATCCACACGTGGTTCCCGATCGTCACCGGCTTGGCGTAGCAGGCGCCCGCCGCGCGCTCGGCCGCGTCGAGGGCGTGGTTCGTGGTGTAGATCCCGACGCGGGGCCCGAAGAGCACGTGGTCGCCGATGGTGATGCCGCCGCCGTCGAGCATGACGCAGTCGAAGTTGGCGTAGAAGTGGTCGCCGATGCTGATGTTGAAGCCGAACTCGCAGCGGAAGGTCGGCTCGAAGTAGCAGTCACGCCCGGCATCGCGCAGCAGGCGGCGCAGGATCGCCTCGCGCTCGTGCTGCGGTCGCCCGAAGCTGTCGTTGTACTCGGTGGTCAGGAGCACGGTGCGTCGCCGCGCCTGGACCAGTTCGTCGGTGAGGTCGTTGTACATCCGCCCCGACAGGATGTGGGCGCGCTGGTCCTCAAGCGTCACTGCGTGGTCCTTGCCTCGTCGTCTGTGCGGCGTCGTCGCCGGGGCGGGCACCCCGGTCGCCCGAGAGAACTGGATACCACGGCACCCGGCGGCTGTTTTCACCGCATAGCCCCTTATGTGCGAACACTTTCCCCTTCTCTACAAACCGACTAGTCGGTACGGTAAGGCGAACGGCAAGGAGGCGGATCATGGTGACCATCCACGGCGACTGCGACGACCGTTTCGACGGCGTCCGCAAGGCGTTCGAAGAGAACTTCTCCACCCGCGGCGAGCTCGGCGCGGCGGTCGCGGTGACGGTGGACGGCACGACCGTCGCCGACCTGTGGGGCGGGCACGCCGACGAGGCGCGCACCCGGCCGTGGGAGCGTGACACCCTGGTCAACGCCTGGTCCACCACCAAGGGGATCGTCGCGCTCTGCGCCCACATGCTGGCCGGCCGGGGCCTGCTCGACCTCGACGCGCCCGTCGCCTCCTACTGGCCGGAGTTCGCCGCCGCGGGCAAGCAGGACCTGCCGGTGCGCTGGCTGCTCTCGCACCGGGCCGGCCTGTCCGGTCCCCGTGAGCCGACCACCGGCGACGACCTGCTCGACTGGGAGCTGATGACCTCGCGGCTGGCCGCCATGGAGCCGTGGTGGGAGCCGGGCAGCCGGTCCGGCTACCACGCGCTGACGTACGGATACCTGGTCGGAGAGGTGATCCGGCGCGTCGACGGCCGGACCGTCGGGCACTTCCTGCGCGAGGAGGTCACCGGCCCGCTGGGCCTCGACTTCGCCGTCGGGCTGCCGGAGTCGCAGGACGGCCGGGTCGCCGAGCTGGCCCAGGAGCCCCCGCCCGCCGGGAGCGAGCAGGCGGAGATCTACGCCCGGATGCATCCGGCCGCGATCGCGGCCCTGGCCAACCCGCTCTTCGGCGCGCAGGGGGCCAACGCCCCGGCCTGGCGGCGTGCCGAGGTCCCGGCCGCCAACGGGCACGGCACGGCACGGGCGGTGGCCGCGCTGTACGGGATCATGGCGTGCGGCGGGAGCTGGGACGGCCGCCGGCTGCTGTCGGCGGAGGCGGTCGAGCGCGCCCGGCAGGGCCAGGGCTCCTGCGTCGACCTCGTGCTCGGCGCGGGCTTCGGCGGGGAGACCGAGATCGCACTGGGCTACTGGCTGAGCGGGGCCCGCGCCTCCTACGGGCCCAACCCCCGGGCGTTCGGGCACGACGGCTACGGCGGCTCGTTCGGGCTGGCCGACCCCGAGGCAGGGGTCTCGATCGGCTACGTGATGAACCGCATGGGCTCACTGATCGCCGACGACCCCCGGAAGATGGCGCTGATCGAGGCGGTCTACGCCGCCCTGTGACGTCAGCCCTCCAGGGCGTACTGCATGACGCGGAGCTTGGCCTGGGCCTCGGCCAGTTCCGAGGCCGGGTTGGAGCCGGCCATGATGCCGCAGCCGGCGAACAGCCGGGCGCGGGTGCCGGTGATCTGGGCGCAGCGCAGGGCGATGCCCCACTCGCCGTCGCCCCGGGCGTCGATCCAGCCGACCGGCCCGGCGTATCCGGCCCGGTCCATGCCCTCCAGCTCGCGGATGACCTCCAGGGCGGTGGCCGTGGGCGTGCCGCCCACGGCGGCCGTGGGATGCATGGCCGCCACCACATCCAGCACCGAGGCGCCGGCGGCCAGACGGCCGGTGACCGGGCTGGCCAGGTGCTGGACGTTGGGGAGCACGAGCAGTTCGGGCTCCTCGGGCACCTTCAGCTCGGAGCAGAGCGGGGTGAGGGCCTCGCGGACCGACTCCACCGCGCAGGCGTGCTCCTGCCGGTCCTTCTCCGAGGCGAACAGCGCCGCGCCGCGGGCCAGGTCGTCGGAGGCGTCGGTGCCCCGGGGGGCCGTCCCGGCCAGGACCAGGGACTCGATCGTCTCGCCGGTCCGGCGGACCAGCAGCTCCGGGGTGGCGCCGACCAGGCCCGCGCAGGAGAAGGTGTAGCACTCGGGGAAACGCTGGGCCAGGCGGGACAGGAGCAGCCGGACGTCGATGGGCCGCTCGGCGACGGCGGTCAGGTCACGGGCCAGGACGGCCTTCGCCAGGCGGCCGGAGCGGATCAGCCGTACGGCGCGGGCCACCGCGTGCTCCCACTCGGGGGCGGTCAGGCTGCCGTCGCCGTAGCGGATCCTGCCGGGGTCGTCGAACGGGAGGACCGGGTCGAGGAGATCCTCGCCGACGGTGGTCAGCCATGCCTGGCCGTCGCGGCGGACGAGGACGGCCCGGGGGACGACGAGCACGGAGCCGGGGGAGGCCGGGTCGAAGGTGAAGGAACCGAAGGCGACCGGGCCGGAGCCGGGTGCGCGCACCTCGTCCTCGACGTCGGTCTCGCCGAAGGTGGCCGAGAGCCAGTCGTGGGCCCACTCGAAGCGCCCGGGGCCCGGGGGCACCGTCACCCGCGCGGCCTCACCCCACGCCACCAGCCCCTCACCGTGCCTGATCCAGGCGTAGGGAGCCGATCCGGGAAGACGTGAGACCAAGTCGCCGGGGTCGCCGACGAGGGTGGTCTTCGCCACGAGAGGACGGGTCGATCCGAGCGCGACTCTCACCTACACCACTCTATGCGGAAACTGAACGTGTTCGAGAAGCGCCCCTGGGCAAGCATGCGCACCGACGGCTGTCAAGGAAACCAAAGCAGTTGGTCAACCTTCGGCGCGTCTCTGTACTGCGGTGATACATCCAGACCAGAAGTGATCTCATGACCGGAGGCCCGATGACCCGCAGGACTGTGACCACACTCACAACGGTGACGGCCTTCCTGTCTGTCACGGCCGTCTCGGCGGGCCCGGCGGCGGCCGTCCCCGAGCGGCCGTGGCGGCCCGCGGTCATGGCGGCGCTGGGAGACTCGATCAGCGCCGGGTTCAACGCCTGCGGCTGGTACGTCTCCTGCACCTCCCGCTCCTGGTCGGCGGGGGACCATACCGACGTGCGCAGCCACTATCTGCGGCTGCGGGCCGCGGACGGGGCCATCGAGGGCAACAACGTCAATCTCGCCGTCCCCGGGGCGACGAGCGCCAATCTGGCAGGTCAGATGCGGCAGGCGGTCGCGCGGCGGGCCGACTACGTGACGATCCTGATCGGCGCCCAGGACGCCTGCGTGCCGGAGGAGCGGAGGATGACGCCGGTCGAGGTCTACCAGCGGCGGGTGGCCGAGGCACTCCGGCTGTTCCGCCAGGGGCGGCCCGCCGGACGGGTGTTCGTGGCCAGCATTCCCGACATCAAGCGGCTGTGGCAGGTGGGCAAGGACGATCCGATCGCGCGCGGGTTCTGGTCGGTCGCCCGGATCTGCCCGACCATGCTGGCCAGGCCCACCTCCACGACCGAGGCCGACCGGGCCCGCCGGGACCGGGTGCGCGCCCGGGTGGCCGCCTACAACGCGGCCCTGGCCCGGGTCTGCGCCGACTACGGCCCGGCCTGCCGCTTCGACGGCAACGCCGTGTTCGGCTACCGGTTCACGCTGGACCACGTGAGCCGGTGGGACTACTTCCACCCCAACGCCGACGGTCAGAGGCTGATCGCCGCGCAGACCTTCGCCGCGGTCGACGACTGGGTCGGCGCGCCCGCCACGGAGCCGGCGGAGCCCTGACCGGCCGTCATGAGGGGAGGACCTCCGAGTCGGCGACCAGGCCGGTCGTCTGATCCCAGCCCATCTCCCCGCCGACCCGGAACCCGGCGAACCCCGCCGACAGGCTGCGGCCGATCTCATCCCGCAGCGCAGTGATCATCGCGTCGGGATCGAACCGGCCGGACACCAGGCAGCCGTCGTCGGCCGACCGGATGTCCAGCCGCCCCGCCGCGGTGGCCTCCGCGACGTCGACGCCGCTGTCCCGCAGCCACCGCCGCACCCGGTCGCCCGCGGGACCGTCGGTGAAGGTGAGGGACGAAAACACGATCAACTACGCTGCCGGAGATCCTCGAAAAAAGAATCGGCGGTCGTGTTGATCCGCGCCGCTCCCGTTCGACCTAGGGATGAGAGGGCCCGGGAGACGGGCCCGGACAGTCCAGGAGACAGAGATCATGAAGTACATGCTGATCTGGCGCGCCACCGACGAGGCCCTCGCGGGGATGGCGGACGTCGACTTCGGCAAGATGCTCGAGACCGTCGGCAGGTTCAACGACGAGCTGATCCGGGCCGGTGTGCTGGTCGCCGCGGAGGGGCTGGAGGACCCCTCGGAGAGTGTCGTCGTGGACTACTCCTCCGAGCCGCCTGTGGTCACCGACGGCCCGTACGGTGAGACCAAGGAACTGTTCAACGGGTTCTACATCCTCAACGTGTCCTCGAAGGAGGAGGCCGTCGAGTGGGCCAAGCGGGCGCCGCTCACCGGTCCGGGCTTCAAGACCGAGATCCGCCGGATCCCCACGATCGACGAGTTCCCGCAGGACAACGAGTGGATCCAGAAGGAGCGGGCGTGGCGCGAGGCCACCGGCCAGCTCTGAGCGGACCGACGGGAACCGACGGAGGCTGACCGGGCATGGCCGACCACACCGGCCGCGAGGCCGTCGCCGCCGTCTGGCGGATCGATTCCGCGCGGATCGTCGGTGCGCTCGCGCGGTACACCGGGGACTTCGCACTGGCCGAGGACCTGGCCCAGGAGGCGCTGGCCGAGGCGCTCGTGAACTGGCCGCGCGAGGGCGTCCCGCACAACCCGGCGGGATGGCTGCTGACCGTCGGCCGGCGCCGTGCCATCGACGCGTTCCGCCGGCGCTCCGCCCTCGACGAGAGGTACGCCGCCCTCGCCCACGGCCTGGGCGAGGGCGGCGTCGTCTCGGGGGGCGCCCCCGCCGGTCCCGCCCGTGAGGGCGAGGACGTGCTGTGGGATCCGGACCAGATCGACGACGACGTGCTCGCGTTGATGTTCGTCTCCTGCCACCCCGTGCTGCCGCGGGAGGCGAGGGTGGCGCTCACCCTGCGGGTGGTCGGCGGTCTGACGAGCGACGAGATCGCCAAGGCGTTCCTCGTGCCGACCGCCACCGTGCAGGCCCGCATCACGCGGGCGAAGAAGACCCTGGGGGCGGCCCGGGTGCCGTTCGAGGTGCCGCCGGCCGAGGAGCGGATCAAACGGCTCGGCTCAGTGCTCAACGTGATCTACCTGATCTTCACCGAAGGGTCCTCGGCCAGCTCCGGTGACGATCTGATCCGGCTCGACCTCGCCAGCGAGGCCCAGCGTCTCGCGCGGGTGCTGAGCCGGCTGATGCCGGAGGAGCCCGAGGTCCACGGCCTGCTGGCGCTGCTCGAACTGACCGCGGCGCGCTTCCCCGCCCGTACCGGCCCGGACGGTGAGCCGGTGCTGCTGGAGCGCCAGGACCGCCGCCGCTGGGACCGCGCCGCGATCCGCCGGGGACAGGCCGCCCTGGCCCGAGCCGAGAAGGCCGGCCGGGGCCTGGGCGCCTACGGCCTGCAGGCGGCGATCGCCGAATGCCATGCCGTCGCCCCGTCGGTCGAGGCGACGGACTGGGAACGCATCGTGCTCATCTACGAGGCGCTCGGCCGGCTCGCGCCGTCACCGGTGATCGACCTCAACCGGGCGGTGGCGGTCTCCATGGCGCGGGGACCGGCCGCGGCGCTGCCGATCGTGGACGAGCTGGCGGACGCCGGGGCGCTGCCGGACTCGCACCTGCTGCCGAGCGTCCGCGGGGAGTTGCTCGCCCGTCTGGGGCGCGCCGGTGAGGCGCGCGCCGAGCTGGAGCGCGCCGTACGGCTGTGCGGCAACGAGCGCGAGCGGACGGTGCTGGAGCGCAAGCTCGCCGGCCTCGGCTGACCGGCGGCGGACCGGCTACTCCGCCAGGGCGGTGAGGGCGGCGGCGGTCCGCTCCGGCTCGGAGAACATCGGCCAGTGGCCGGTGGGCACCGCCGCGAAGCTCCACTCCGGGCCGGCCAGCGCGGCGAAGAACGGATGCCCCGCCTCGATCATCGCGTGGACCTGCTCCAGCGGGAAGGAGCAGGTGATGAGCGTCTTGGGAAGCTTGTCCGCGCCACCGGTGAGCCGCAGCGGCTGGGTCATGGTCCGGTACGGCTGCGGCGTCGCACGGGAGGCGAACCACTCCCGCTCGGCCTCGCCCAGACCCTCCAGGCTGGCTCCCGCCCGTTCCTGCTCCTCCCAGGAGATCAGCGGATAGCCGGTGCCGCCACCCGGTCCGGCGACGCGCTCCTCGACGAAGGCGTTCCACTCGGGCTCGTTCATGTCCATCTGGGTCATGCCGTCGGCGAGCGGGCCGCTGTCGAGGTAGACCACGCGGGCGATGCGCTCGGGGATGCGGTCGGCCGCGCCGGTGACGGGCGCCCCGCCGCCGCTGTGCCCGACGAGGATGACGTCGTGCAGGTCGGCGTAGACGACGGTGTTGACGATGTCCTGGATGTGGGTCTCCAGGTCGGTCTCCGGGGTGGCCAGGTGCGCCCGGTCGCCGAGCCCGGTGAGGTTGACGGGGTGGACGTCGTGGCCGGCTGCGCGCAGGTGAGAGGTGACCTTCTCCCACGCCCAGCCGCCGAGCCAGAAACCGGGGACCAGGACGTAGGTGCCCTTCGCGTGCGGCTGGACGGTCCCGTCGGCGTGCTCGTTCATGCTCTCTCCTCACGGCGTTTCCGCTCGTCGTTCTCGCTGTGGTTCCACCGTATGATCGAATCCGGGCAGTTCCGGTCCGGATTTCTCAGGGATTTTCATGACAGTCGTCCGCGTACTCGCATTGCTGGAGTTGCTCCAGGCCAGTCCCGGCCTGACCGGGCCGGAGCTGGCCGAACGGCTGGAGGTCGACGAGCGCACCGTGCGCCGCTACGCGGTGAAGCTGAACGAGCTCGGCGTGCCGGTGGAGGCCGAACGGGGCCGGTACGGCGGCTACCGGCTGCTGCCGGGCTACAAGCTGCCGCCGCTGATGTTCACCGACGACGAGGCGACGGCCGTGCTGCTGGGGCTGCTGGCCGGTCAGCGGACCGGACTGGCGGTGGGGGAGACGGCCACCGGGAGCGCGCTGGCGAAGATCCAGCGCGTGCTGCCGCAGGCGCTGCGCGAGCGGGTCGAGGCGGTCACGCGGACGCTGGAGCACACCCGCGCCCCGGCGGCGGCGAGCACGCCCCGGGCGGGACCGCTGCTGGCGCTGGCCGACGCCGTCCGCAGGCGGCGTACGGTACGGCTGGCCTACCGGTCCTGGAGGGGGGAGCCCTCGGAACGGGACCTGGACCCGTACGGCATCGTCTTCCACTCGGGCCGCTGGTACGTCACCGGGCTCGACCACCGCAGCGGGGAGGTCCGCACCTTCCGGGTGGACCGGGTGGCGGAGGCCGCCCGGACCGGGCGGGCCTTCACCCCGCCGGAGGGCTTCGACGCGGCGGAGCACGTGGCGCGGTCGTTGTCGGCGGTTCCGTACCGTCACGAGGTGCGGGTGCTGCTGGAGACCACGCTGGAGCGGGCGCGCCGCCGGATCCCGGCCGAGACCGCCACGCTGGCCGAGGACCCCGGCGGGGTGCTGCTGACGGCGCGGGCCGAGCGGCTGGACGGGATGGCGCAGATGCTGGCCGGACTGGGCTGGCCCTTCACCGTGCTGGAGCCGGACGGCCTGCGCGCGGAGGTCAGGGCACTGGCCGCCCGGCTGGCGGGGTACGCGGATCCGGGAGACGGGTGAGCCGGGCCCCGGACACGGGCGTTCCCGCCTCGGTCGTTGCGAGGCCGGGGGTTGCGGAGGCAGGCGTCCCGGGAGCGGGCGTTCCGGGCCCGGGCGTGCGGAGGAAGGGGCCGAGCAGATCCGGTACGGCCCGCGCCGCCAGGCCCAGGCCGTCCTCCGTGCCCGCGTCCAGCACGTCGTAGTGGCCGTCGCCCGCCGCCGTCGTCGCCGAGACCGTGATGAGGCCGAGTCTCCGCTGGAAGTACGACTCGCTGACGGTCCAGCCGACGATGCCGCCGCGGTCGAGCGCGACGGTGCGCCGCGCGACCGAACCCGCGCGTGTCACCAGGTGCCGCTCGCCCAGCGCGTGGCCGAGTCCCCGTGCGGCGTCCACCGCCAGCCACAGCGTGAAGGGCAGGGCGAGCACCGGCAGCGTCCACGACCAGGCCCAGGGGGACGGCCAGGACCACGACCAGGCCGCCGCCGCCGTCACCGCCGCCAGGAACGCGGTGGACAGGACCGTCGCCCGCAGCCGCCTGGTCATGGCGGCCCGGGGGTGCGGGCGCAGGCCGGGGCGCGGGTGGGAGGGCGGACCCGGAGCCGGGGAGGAGAGCAGGCCCGGGGTCGCGGCCCCGGTGACCTGCTCCGCCACCCGTCCGGCCGCCTCGCGCGGCATCGGGGGAGTGAGCATGGCGACGTCGTCGGCCTCGTTCTCCTCCTTCTTCCGCAGCCCGGTGGCCACCGCCTTGACCCGCGCGCCGCCGCCGAGCCGGAGCAGGAGGGGTTCGGTGAGCTCCACCCCGCGCAGCCGGCGCTCCTCCAGCGTCAGTGAGCGGGTGGTGAGCAGGCCCCTGCTCAGCCGCAGCCGGCCGGGCTCCCGTTCCAGCCGGTAGCGTCCCCAGGCGGTGGCGAACGTCGCCACCGCGCCGGCCAGCCCGGCCAGGACGTTGACCGCCAGGAGGAGCGGGACCGCGAACCACGGGCGGGTGGTGACCCAGTCCCACAGCTCCGCGGCGGCGCCCGACTCGACCAGGTCGACGCCGAGCGCGTCCAGCGGCTTGTAGGCGATTCCCATGATCAGTACGCCGCCCGCGGCGGTCCACACGGTCAGCGGCGCGAGCCTGAGCCACGACCAGTCCAGCTCGGCGAGGGGGACGTCGCGGGACGGGGCGTCGCCGGGCTCCTCCCCGCTGCCCCGCAGCAGGACGCCGCGCAGTTCCTCGGCCTCTCTCCGGGACAGGGGATCGAGGGTCAGCGTCGTGCGCTCACCGGAGGCGTGCTCGCCCGTGCCGATCTTGACGACTGCCAGGCCGAGTAGGCGCCGTACGGGATCGGCCGTGAGATCGACGCTGCGCACCCTGTCGCGGGGGACGGAACGGTGCGTGCGGAAGGCGATTCCCGAGCGCAGTTCCAGCCGTTCGTCGGTGAGCCGCCAGGCCGTGGTGCGCAGCCGTGCCAGGTCGAAGACCAGCACCCCCGCCACGACGAGCACCGCCGCGCCCGCGATCACGCCGGTGCGGGCCGCAACCGGCCAGTCGCCGGGCAGTGCCCTGATGAGGACGGCCACGACGGGAACCACGATCGTCGTCGACATCACCGCCGAGGCGGCCAGGCTCCGCGGGTGCAGGGACCGCCAGGCCGTCACGTCGCATCACCCGGCGTGGCCTGGGTCATCGCGGTCAGCCGCTCCACCAGCTCGGCGGCCAGCTCGTGGTCCAGCGCCTCGATCTTGATCGCCCCCGCCGCCGAGGCCGTGGTCACCGTCACGTCGGCCAGCCCGAACAGCCGCTTCACCGGCCCCCGCTCGGTGTCGACCGTCTGGATGCGCGACATCGGGGCCACCCGCCAGACGTGGGTGAACCAGCCCGTGCGGGTGTAGACCGCCTCGCCGGTCACCTCCCACCGGTTCAGCCGGTGGTAGGCGCGCGGGGCGGCGACGGCGAGCCCCAGGAGGAGGAGGGCGAAACCGGCGGTCAGGACGCCGAGCCACACCGGACGGGAGGTGAAGACCCAGTAGGCGGCCACGGCCGCGGCCACCACGGGCACGGTCAGGAACAGCAGCTCGATGGTCCACACCGGGACCGCCCGCCGGTCCATCTGCTCGCGCGGCGGGCGCAGCATCGCCGCCGCCCCGGCCCTGGGCCGGTCCCGGCGGGCGTTCGTAACCGTTCTCATGGAGGAACAGCCTGGCAGCCGTGAGGGCCGCGCCGCTTCGTGCGGAGGTCGACGCCGGCACCTACTTTGGTCGCCGTCCCGGTCACGGAAGCCGCCCCGGTCACGGAAGCCGTCCCGGGTACGGAAGCCGCCCCGGACGCCGAGGTCGTCCCGGGTGCGGAAACCGTCCCGGACGGCCGGGATCGTCCGGCGCTCAGCTCGGCGGCAGGGTGGGCACCGAGACGCGGGGCCGGTCGGCGAGGTCGGGTGTGTGCGGCGGATGCGTCGCCAGGCGTTCCAGGGCGACGTCGATCGCCTTCTCCAGCTGGGCGTCGACGCCCCTGGCGTAGTCCTGCGGGGTGATGTCCACCTCGATGTCGGGGTCGGTGCCGTAGTTCTCCACCTTCCAGCCCACGTCGTCGAAGGCGAAGGAGAACTCCGGCTGGGTGGTGACGGTCCCGTCTGCCAGCTGGTGGCGGGGCCAGATCCCGATCACGCCGCCCCAGGTGCGCTTGCCGATCAGCGGGCCCAGGCCCAGCAGCTTGAAGGTGTGGCTGAAGATGTCGCCGTCGGAACCGGCCCACTCGTTGGTGATGGCGACCATCGGGCCGCGGGGCGACTCGCCGGGGTAGGGCTCGGGCGTGCCCCAGCGGGGGAAGTTGTAGCCCAGGCGGCGCCGGGAGAGTTTCTCCAGCAGCAGCGAGGAGACGTGGCCGCCGCCGTTGAAGCGCACGTCGACGACGAGGCCCTCGCGGTCGTACTCAGTCAGGAACCCGCGGTGGAACTCGGCGTAGCCCTCCGGCCCCATGTCGGGGATGTGCAAGTAGCCGATCCGGCCGTCGCTGCGCTCGTGGCAGCGGGCACGGTTGCGGCGCACCCAGTCGCGGTAGCGGCCCGGCCGCTCGTCGGAGATCGCCCGTACGACGACGGTCCGCTTCTCTCCGTCGCGGCCGATGGTGAGCTGGACCTCCTGGTCGGCCTGGTTGACCAGGAGCTCGCCAGGGCTGACGGACGGGCCGACGGGCTGGCCGTTGACGGCCAGGATGGTGTCGCCGGGCCGGACGTCCACCCCGAGCCGGTTGAGCGGCGAGGTGCACTCGGGATCCCAGCGGTCGCCGTCGACGATGTGCCGGATCGTGTAGACGCCGCCCTCGAAGGACAGGTCGGCGCCCAGCTTGCCCTGACGGTAGTGCGGGCGGGCCCGGTAGGCGCCGCCGCTCTCGTAGGCGTGGGAGGTGCCGAGTTCCCCGAGCAGCTCCCACAGCAGGTCGGAGAACTCCCCCCGGGTCGTGACCTTGTCCACCAGGGGCAGGTAGCGCTCGTAGACGCCGTCCCAGTCGATGCCGGCCATGTCCTCGGTCCAGAAGTTCTCCCGCTGCAGCCGCCAGGCCTCGCGGAACATCTGCCGCCACTCGGCTTCCGGGCAGACCGAGACCTTCACCCGGGACAGGTCGATCCAGCCGCTGGAGCGGCTCGGCGCGTCGCCGTCGTCGTCGGGCTCCTCACCCGCCTTGATCACTCGCAGCCGGTTCCCGGACCGGTAGAGCATGGTGCTGCCGTCGCGGCTGAGCCCGAACTCGGAGACGTCGGTGGCCAGGACCTCCTGCTTCTGCTTGGCGAAGTCGTAGGCGTGCAGGGTGCCGTCGGAGAACTCGGCGTACTCGTCGCCGAGGGCGCCCTCGACCGGGAAGGTCAGGTAGATCGCCTTGCCCTTGACGGCGGCGACGGCCTCGTAGCGGCACTCGGGGAGGGGGAAGACGACCAGGCGGTCCTGGATGCCGTCGGTGTCGATGACGAACTCGACCTCCTCGTCCTCCTCGTCGTCGCCGTCGCTCTTGAGCGGGCGGGGCTCGGGGACGAACGGGGAGGCGGCGTCGGCGCGCAGCGCGACGGCGTAGGGGCGCGAGCCGAGCGGGAAGCCCAGGGCGAACTGGAGCTCGTCGTAGACGGGGTTGAAGACGCGCTGGCCGATGAAGTAGAGGTACCTGCCGGCCGGGTCGAAGGCGGGGCAGGTGTCCCAGAGCACGGGGCGGGTGGCGGGGAACGCCTCGCCGGTCTCCACCCGGTACAGCTTGATCGCCATGGTCTGCGCGGTGTCGTGGCAGGCGTAGGCGAGCCAGCGGCCGTCGGGCGACCAGGTGACGTCCTCGACCGCGCCGAACCGGTTGGACTCGATCACCGTCAGAACGGCCGGCTCGGCGCTCAGGTCGACGGTGAGCAGCTGGTTGCGGTGGTTGGTGGCGGCGATCAGGTCGGCCGTGGGAGAGATCTCCAGCGAGGCGATCCGCCCGGTGTCGAGGTGGTCGAGCCGGACGGGCGGGGCGCTGCCGTCGGCGGTGAGCACGGTCAGGACCTCGCGATCGCCGTCGTCGCTGGCCGCGCTGATCAGCCGTTCCCCGTCGTTGAGCCAGGTCAGCAACCGGTAGCGGACGCCGGAGGCGGCGCCGTGCTGGCGGACGGAGCCCTCCCAGGCGGGGAAGGAGAACGCCTTGCCCCGCGTGGTGATCGCCAGACTGCTGCCGTCGGGGCTGAGGGTGGCGCTGTCGAGGAAGTCGGCGGCCGGGACGAACCGGCGGTTGCGCTGGGTGCGGGAGCTGCGCAAGGTGACCTCGACGTGGTGGGACTCGCCGTCCTCGACGAGGTAGAGCTCGCCGCCGGCGTGGTAGACCAGCCTGCGGCCGTCGCCGGACAGGTTGCGGGCGTAGTAGCCGTCATGGTGGGAGTGGCGGCGCAGGTCGGTGCCGTCGGCGGTGCAGGAGTAGACGTTGCCGACGCCCTCGTGGTCGGAGATGAAGTAGACGCGGTCCCCGGCCCAGCAGGGGGAGGCGAGGTTGCCGGGCAGCGCGATCAGCCGCCGGAAGCCGTCCGCTCCGACGCCGATCCACAGGTCGCCGACGGTGCCGCCGCGGTAGCGCTTCCAGCGTGCCGGGTCGGCGGTGTTGCGGCCGAGCACGATCCGCGGGCCGTAGGAGATCGAGTTGGCCGGGCCGTACGGCAGGCGCTCGGGGACGCCGACGTCGTGCGGCAGGACCCGGTGCAGCCATTTGTGGCCGTCGAACGGCTGGCCCTCGTCACTGGCGTAGACGATCGCGCCGTCGGGGTCCCAGCCGGCGACCGTGGACCGGCCCCCGTGGTAGGTGATGCGGCGGGCCGAGCCGCCGTCGGCGGGCATGACGTAGACCTCTTCCGGGCCCTCCTCCCGGCCGGCGAATGCGAGCTGGTCACCGCGCGGAGAGAGCCGGGGGTAGCCCGCCTCGGCGACCCCGGCGGTGAGCCGGAAGGCCCGCCCGCCGGCGGCGGGCACCATCCACAGGTCGTCCTCGGCGGCGAAGACGACCACGTCACCGAAGATCGTTGGGAATCGCACGTAGGCGGACATCGTCTCACTCCGTGATGGGCGGTCCACTCCATGGACGGGCGGGCGTGACGGCGGCCGGCTGACCGTGACGGCGGCCGGCTGGTCGCGACGGTACCCCGGCCGCGGCCGGGGTACCGGTCCGGGGCGCCGCCGGGCGATCACCGGGTGTCGTCACCCGGGGCCGTCACTCTTCGGCGTCGGAACGCCTGGCCTGTTTGGCCTGTTTGGCCTGGCGGGTGGCCTTGATCGCGGCCTTCTTCTGCTTGCCTGAGGCCTTGGCGGGTTTCTTCTTCTCTGTCACGTTTCCCCCGTTGAACGTCGTGTGGCGATGTGCCCGATCGGATACATCGAGGCCGTTAATACCCTTTGCGGACATCAATCACCCGTCGTCCAGAAGACGGCCGGCGGGTGTTTTCGGGGCGGGTGGCGGCCGGGGAAAGAAGAGGTAAATCGCAGCCCTCGGAAAGGATAATGATCTTTACGATTGGGCAGAACGTCGGCACACGCCTTGCGTTCCGGGGAGGTGCGGCATGGCCTGGTCGCAAGACGAGGAGCGAATGCTGCTGCAGATCGAGCGTCACCTCATCGATGAGGATCCGCGGCTGGCCGCGCGGCTGGACTCGTTCAACGAGCGCGCCCGGCGCCGTGAGGACGGCCGCCGCAGGCGGGAGGCCAGGGATCAGGAGCCGCCCTCGCGCAGGCGCCCGCGACGCTCGACGATCATCATCATGATCAGCTGGCTGGTCATCGCGACCCTGATCGCGACGCTGCTCGTCCTGGTCCTGCGGCACGAGGCGGCGGCGTTCCCGCTGTGACGGTCCGCCCGGGGCACGGGAGCCGTGCCTCCTCCGCCGCGCCTCTCCGAAGCGGCGGCGCCACAGCGCAGGAGCGGCCGCGCCCCCCGGAGAGGCCGCGTCACGGAGTCTGACCGCTGAGCCGGCCCCGGCCGGGAGCGTTCGGCGCCTCCAGCAGTTGCGCGACCTGCTCGGCGACGTCGACGTCGGCCAGCACGTCATAGCTGTCGGCCCGGACCCCGGCGACCGGCCCGGAGTCCCGCCGGCCACCGGTGACCGCGTGCCCGGCCAGGCCGAGCAGCGCGCCGACGACCGCGCCGATGAGCGCGCCGAGGACGGCCCCGTACAGGACCAGCAGCGGACCGGAGATCAGCGGGCTGACCCAGCCGAGCACGCCGGACAACCATCCGAACAGCGCACCGGCCACCGCGCCCGGGAGCGCCGACTGCACCGCCGCCCGGCCCGGGGTCAACCGGCCGGTGACGGGCTCGACGCTGTCGAGCCCGCGCCCGACGACGGTGAGGCGCTCGACCGGGAAGCGCTTGTCCGACAGGTAGTCCACCGCGCGCTCGGCACCGGCGTAGCTGTCGTAGGAGCCGACCAGCGTCTGGTCGGAGCCCGTCGCGGGCGACAGCCGGGTTCCACCCGATCGGTATGTGTACGGCCGGCTCATGGTCGCATCCTCCTCGCGCGTGCGGTCGTCCCCGGAGACGACCGCCTTCCCCCGGTGCCGGGAGGTTAACCGTCCGTCGCCGGCGAAACCCGGGGACGGAGGCCGACGCGGCGGAGGAGATCCTCGACGGCCGGCGACGCGGATCACCCCGGAGCGCGCGGGAAGGTGGATCACCCCGGAGCGCGCGGGGAGGCGGATCACCTCCAGGACCGCGGGAGGCGGATCACCCCAGGGCGCGCAGGAAGTCCGCCGCCACCGGGGCGGCGACCGCGCCGCCGCCCTCGCCCTCCTCGACGATCACCGCGAAGGCCAGGTCGTCGCGGTAGCCGATGAACCAGGCGTGGGTCTTCAGGTCGCCGGCCGGGCCGAACTCCGCGGTTCCGGTCTTGCCGCGGGTGCCCCGCGGCAGTCCCGCGTCCTTGGCGGTACCCCTGGTGACCACCGCCGACATCAGCCGGTGCATCGCCTCCGTGACGCCCTCCGGCAGTTCCTGCGGCTGGTTCTTCTGCTCGATGGAGGGGACCAGGGTGGGCGGACGCCAGGTGCCGTCGGCGAACGCGGCGGCGACCGAGGCCATCAGCAGCGGGCTGGCGGTGATCCGCCCCTGGCCGAACGACTCGGCGGCCAGTTCGGCGTCGCTCTCGGCCCGGGGGAAGCTCCCCTTGGCCGCCGGGACGCCGATGTCGAGCGGCTTGTTGAAGCCGAACAGCTCCGCCGTGCGCAGCAGCTCGTCGGCGCCCAGGTGCTCCTTGGTCAGCGGGGCGAAGGTGGTGTTGCAGGAGTGGGCGAAGGAGTCGGTGAAGGTGACCGAGCCGTAGGCCGAGTGGTTGGAGTTGCGGATGGGCAGGCCGCCGACGTTGACGTCCTTGGGACAGGTGACCCGCTCGCCGGGGTCGATCCCGGCCTGCAGCAGCCCGACGGCGGTGATCGCCTTGAAGGTGGAGCCGGGCGGGTAGTTGCCGTCCAGGGCGCGGTTGAAGCCGCCCCTGTTGTTGACCACCGAGAGGATCTCGCCGGTGGAAGGCCTGATCACGACCATCGAGGCGGTCTTGTCCAGGTCGCGGACGGCGCCGACCGCGGCCTGGTGGACCCGCAGGTCCAGAGTGGTCTGGAGCGGCTCGCCCTTCTCGCCCTCGATCTTGCCGACGACCTTGACGGTCTTCTTGTCGGCGCCGGTGATCTGGATCTCGGTGGTGGGCGTCCCGGCCAGCCGTTCCTGGAAGGTCTCCTGCAGGCCGCCGCGCCCGATCGCGTCACCCGCCTTGTAGGAGGGGCCCAGTTTCCTGACGTCCTTGGCGGTGGCCTTGTCCAGGAACCCGACGAGCTGCTGGATCGAGCCGCTCACGTCGGCGCCGTCGATGCGCTCCCCGCCGGCGGCGGTGATCGCCGCCCGCTCCGGCCACTTGGCCTTCAACGCGAAGGAGGAGCCCGCGGCCAGGTCGGGATGGACGGCCTCGGGGGACCAGCGGACCCGCCAGTGCCGGTCGACGACCGCCAGGTCGATGGTCCCGGAGTAGCTCCACTCGCCGACGTTCTTCATCGTCAGTGTGGCGCTGTAGGCGGCCTGGGCGGTGTCGTCGCCGGTCTCCCGTACGGTGCCGAGCCGGACCGCGGTGCCCTCCACGGCCCAGCCCTCGCGCATGGCCTCGTAGGTCCGGTCGAAGGCGGGGTCGGGCGCGCCCAGCTCGGCGCGCATGGCGGCCAGGTCGCCGCGCTGCCAGGCCTGGGCGAAGCGCTGCGCGGTCTCCTGCGGGGTTCCCCGGGTGTGCAGGTACCACCAGGCGCCGCCGCCGGCGGCCCCCGCCACCAGTGCGACGCTCACGGCCGTGATCGCGATCGTTCTGCCGCTCGGCACCCCGTCCACCCCCAGATCGTCCGGTTGCGCGGACGCGTCGCGCGGCCCGCCGCTCCGGCCGTGGCCCGGCCATCGGGGGACCCCGCGGGCGTCCGCCCGAGTTCTGCAGCGTAGGCCAAGATCCACCGGACGCACCAGGGCGCGTCGGACCGGTCACCCGACCCGGCCGGCCCGCCACGCTCCGCGACGGCACCCGGCGGGTCGCCTGCCGTGCGTCGTCCGGCGGGCCACCCGGCACGCGTCGTGCGGGGGTCAGACGCCCTGGGCGCGGCTGGGCGCGTAGCTGGGCACGTACTCCTGGCCGGAGAGCTTCTGGATCGCCACCATGATCTCGTCGGCCACCCGGCGCCGGTCGCGGGCGCTGGTCTCCGAGCCCGTGAAGGTCATCGGCTCGCCGATCCGCACCCCGACGCGGCCCAGTCTCGGCCGCGAGGCGCCGATCGGCAGCACCTTGTCGGTGCCGGACATGGCGACCGGGACCACCGGCGCCTTGGTCGCCAGGGCCAGCCAGGCGACGCCGACCTTGCCGCGGTACAGCCGGCCGTCGGGGGAGCGGGTGCCCTCCGGATAGATGCCGAACAGCCCGCCCTCCGCGAGCACCCGGGCGGCGGCGTCGAGCATGTCCTGGGCGGCGGTGGGACTCTGCCGGTCGATGGGGATCTGCCCGGTGGCCCGCATCCACGCCGCGGTGACGGGGTTGCCGGTGAAGTACTCGGCCTTGGCGACGAAGCGCACCTGGCGGGGGAGGACCAGCGGCAGGAAGGTCGAGTCGAGGACCGACAGGTGGTTGGAGGCCAGGATGGCCGGGCCCGAGGCGGGTACGTGCTCGACACCGGTGGCGTCCGTCGGCCACAGCAGGTGGAGGAAGGGAGCGCTGACGATCTTGGTCAGGCGATAGAGCACGGACTCTCCTCACAGGGCGGGGTCACCACATTAGGCGGTGATCACACGGCCTGCGGGTGTGGGGAATCGACAAGCACGATCCGGGTGTTTGTAGGGCTCCTCCAAAGCCTGGAGGGACCTGCGCGGCGGCCCGGCCGGGGGACGGCGGGCCCCGGAACGGGGACGGCCCCGTCAGCGCGGAGCGCTCACGGGGCCGGAAACGTTTAGGGCCGATGTGGCGGTCGCCTCCTCGGCGAGAGGCACAACACGGCTCCAGCCGAACGGTATTCCGTGAAGGCGGTAATTTGCGGCCCGGGGGACACAAACCACATCGGCACGATGACTCTAACGGACGTTGGGGGGTGCTTATTCCACTTCCCGCGTTGCCGGTGTGGCGGACGGGTCCGCACCGGTCCTTTCCCGTGCGGGATCCGGCGCCCGTTCCGGTGATCCGCACACCGTACGGCCACGCTTCCGCCCGCCGTACGGCACGGGTCCGGCCACCGGCGCGCGGGACGGGAGAGCGGCCGTGATCAGCGCAATGTCGGCACCTCGCCGCCCTCGGCCCACGCGACACCGGCCCCGCGCAGGCCCGCGGCCCACGGAGCGGCGACCGCGGCGAGCCCGGCCGCGTCCGGGGGCGTGCGGCCGAGCCCTATCGCGAACCGCGCCAGATCCGGCCCGATCTCGAACGGCCGGGGCCACGCGTGCGCGTCCGGCACTCCCGCACGCTCCAGGGAGGTGAGCAGCGCGCGCACCCGGCCCCGGACGCGGCCCAGCGTCACGTCGAACTCCTCATCCCGTCCGGCCCGGACGGTGACGACCGCCCACGCCGCGTGCCGGCGATGCATCGGCGGCGGCGACACCAGGGCGGGCCAGGGGTCCCGGCCGCTCCCCGCCGCCGCGTCGAGAGCCTCCCAGCAGGCGTAGAGCTCCTGCGTCAGGAGGTCCCTCCAGCCCGCGCCGACCTGCTCGCTGCAGAGACGGACCGGGGCCGTCGGGGTCAGGATCCGCACGGCCGCGCCGGAACCGCCGTCCGCATCCGGGGAGAGAGCGTCCCGGGAGGGAGAGTCCCGCAGGACATCGTCCGGCCAGAGCCCGGCAGGACGGCTCCAGTCCCATGCGGCCCAGGTGCCGAAGAAGCGCCGCAGCAGCTCGTCGGGGGGCAGGTCCCCGGCCTCCCGCACCGTCCGGGCCGCCAGGACGGTCCAGGCCAGGCCGGGCAGTCCGCCGAACGGGGCCGAGTCCAGTCCCCGCGCCCGCGCCCACGCCTTCACCCGCCGGGCCAGCCCGGTGAAGGCGGTACGGCTCGCACCGGCTGCGGCGAGCACCGCGCCGGCGTCGCTGACCGCGCTCAGCGCGATCGCGGCGGCCTCGCCCAGCTCGGCACGGCGCGGCACCGCCTCGGCGGGGGCGATCTCCCCGGCGGCGACGACGACCAGATCGACGTCCAGCCCCGTGCCGGGGACGCCGCCCGGGGCGGCCCCCGGTTCCCGCCCGGCGAGCCGCAGCCGCAGGCCGGGCACCCGGGCGCCGGTCACGCGGCGCATCATGGTCACCTCCGGCAGCGCCGCCCGCACCCGTGCCCCGACGGCGGCGGGATCCGGCGCCCCCGGCAGCACCGCGACCAGGTCCAGATCCGCGCCGGGCGGCGCACAGCCCAGCCGCCGCGACCCGGTCACATGCACGACCCCCTCGCCCAGCGCGTCCCGCAGCCGTCCCACGACCTCCTGGGCCCGGACCTCGTCCGCCCGCGCCGCACCGTCCACTCCGCCCGTCTCACCGTCCGCCCGCGCCTCGCCCTCCGCCCCGCCCGTCTCCTGGTCCAGCCAGCGCACCTCGCCCGTCCCCAGGGCGACGGCGGCCCGGGGCCGCATGGGTTCCTCCCCCCGGCGTGACAGCAGGACCAGCTCGCCGACGCGCGCGGACAGCGCGCCGAGCCGTACCCCGGCATCGGCGGTGAGCCGTTCGGGGTCCCGCGTCCGGCCCAGGGTCAGGTGCGGGGTGTAGCCCCCGGAACGGCCCCGGCAGCCGGGGAAGCGGCGCTCCAGCGCACCGCGCAGCCCGGCCCACGGCTCCGGACCGGCCGCGGCCGGATCGAGCCAGACGGTGAAGCCGTCCCGGTGCGGGAAGGCCTGGACGCCGTCGAGCCGGGCGGTGAACGGTGCGGTCTCGGCCGCGGCGGCGGCCAGGAGCGGCACCGCCTCCTCGAAGCGGGACTCCGGGACGAACCCGAACATCACGGTGACGTGCGGCGGCCACCTGCGGACCCCGGGGTCGTGCTCCCGGCGGATCTCCTGGATCACCGGCCACAACCCCTCCGGCGGGATCCAGACCACCGCCGTGCGCGCCGTCGGCCGCGCGTCGAGGACGCCGGAGGACCCGTGCCCGTCCCCGGCGAGGTCGGCGGCGAGGTCGGCGGCGAGATCTACGGTGAGGCCGTAGTGGTCGGAGACGAACAGGCCGTCCGGGGTCGCGGGGGAGTCCCCCAGCAGGGCCGCCGTCCCGGCCCGCAGGCCGGTCCCGCGCAGCAGCACCCGGTCGAGCCGGGAGGCGCGCCCGGACAACGAGGAGAGCGCCGCCAGCGGATTGGCCCGCGGGTCGAAGGTGGGCGTCCGGTCACCGGGCCCGTGCACCTCCGTCCAGGCGTCGCGCAGCCCGAGGACCCGGGCGGGCCCGCTCCCGCCGTCGTTGAGGTCGCCCAGCAGGATCACCTCGCCGTCCACGGAGGCCAGCACCTCGGCGAGCCGGGTCAGCTCGGCCTCGCGGCGGGCCGGGCCGTCGTCGGTGTGGTCGCTGGTGAGATGCGTGGCGGCCACCACGACCGGTCCGGCGGCGGACTCGACCGTGACCGCCGTGACGGCCTTGTGCGGGCCGAGGACGTGGTGGCCCGCCTCCCGCACGGGCAGGCGGCTGAGCAGGAGCAGCCCGCTGTCGTCGACGTCGCGGCCCGCCGGGTCGGTGCCCAGCGTGTAGCCGGAGCGCACCCACCGGGCCCGCAGCAGCGCCTCCAGCAGCCCGGTCTCGACCTCCTGCAGAGCGATGACGTCGGCGTCGGCCCGCTCGAGGGCCTCCAGCAGCAGCGGCCTGCGCCGGGCGGTGGAGATGCGGTCGCTGTCGTAGCGGTCCCACAGGGTGTTCCAGGTCAGCACGCGCAGCCGGGCACCGGCCGCCGGCGCCCGCCCGGCCGGTACGGCCTGCGCCGGCCGCCAGCCCGCGACCGGGTCCCAGGCGAACGGCGTGCTCGCGGTGAAGAACGGCGCCCGGAGCCTGCGCGGCTCCCGCACCCGCCCGGCCCGCGTCGCGTCGATGCGGTCCAGACCCGTCGCCCGGTCCCAGACGACCTCGCCGTCCGCCTCGACGAACAGGATCCGGTGCCAGGGGATGTCGCCCCCGGGCACGAAGACCGGCAGCGGCACGCGCTTGGGAGCGGCCCCGCGCACGTTGATCCCCAGGATGAACCGGGCCGGGTCGAAACGCGGGTCCCAGCGGATCCGGTGGTAGATCTCCTCGCTCGTCCGCATGCTCATCCCCCCTCGTCGCCGTCCAGGGTCCCGGCGGTGTCGCGGACGTCCCCCTCCACCCCGATGTACCACGTACGGTGCGCCTCCCCGGGATAGGGCGGGACGAAGCGGCGGAGCTGGGCGGAGAGCACCTCCTCCGGCACCGGGTGGGCCCGGCCGCGGTTGCGCCGGGCCAGGACGTCGCCGGGGACCAGCATGACCGCGTGCGTCGTCAGCGCGTCACGGCGGCGGGCGACCGCGTGCACCAGGGAGCGCTGGTGCCGGTTCAGGGCCGTGGCGTCCCAGACGACGGCCCTGCCCTCCGTCAGGAGAGCGTCGAGCCGGTCCAGGCCCTCGCGCAGGACCGCCTGGTTGGCCCGCTGGTCGGCCCGGGAGCCCCGGGCCTCGCGCAGGTCGTCGAGTGAGATGACGGCGTCGGCGCCCGCCAGGCGCCGGGCGAAGGTGCTCTTCCCGCTGCCCGCCGGTCCCACCGTGACGACCAGCCGGGGGAAGGCGCCGGACCGCCAGCGCCGGGTCAGCGCCAGGGCCCCCTCGGGCGTGGTGATCCGGCTCAGCGCGTAGGCGTCCCTGGCCTCGGCCCAGCACCGGTCCGCCACGTCGGGAGGCTCCCGCAGCGCCCGGCGCAGTCCCGCGCGCAGCGGCTCCAGGGGGGCCTCGCCGAACAGCCCGGCCTCTTCGGCGTGCAGCTCGGACCAGGCGACCTGCTCGCGTGCCTGGGCGGCCCCGGCGTCGTCACGCCCGGTCAGGACGGCGGCGGCGACCGCGTGCAGGACACCCAGGTCGGCCGCTGCCGCCAGCCGTACCAGGCCGGTCCTGCGCGCCTCGTCGGGGAAGGGGAGGTGCAGGCGGGCGTGGAGCCCGGCGAGGTCGGCGATCCGCCGGGCCAGGGGCACGCCGAGCGGGGCCGCCAGCCGGGGCGCCAGCCACGCCCGGTGCGCCGTGTGGAACAGGGCCGCCAGCACGCCGGCCAGCCGGGCGTCCCCGGAACGTTCCAGGAGGTCGAGCCGGGCGGAGACGTCGGCCGCGACCGCCTCGGCATGCTCGGCGGCCGGAGCGCCCCCTGGCATCGCCGCCGTGGCCGGGTCGTCCGCGGACATCCCGGTCGCGGCCAGCAGCGATGGCACGTCCGCCGCTCCCCCGGAGCGGACCTCCCACAGGACGGCGGCCGGGCCCAGGCCGTTCTCGACGACGGGCGCGAGCATCCAGTGCTCGTCCGTCCGCACATGCCCCGGGCGCACCCACTTGGCCACCCGGCCGGGGAACTCCTCCCGGTCGAAGCCCTCGACGGTGCGCACGACGTACCCCTCCTGCCGCGCCGTGTCCAGGCGCAGGGCGCGCAGCGCCCGCTCGTCGAAGACGCCGCGCCACAACACCGGCGGGACCGGGACGCCCAGCCGCCGGGCGAAGCGCACGGTCCGGTCCCAGTCCAGGCAGTGGCTCCCGTCCCAGACGGAGAAGGCGTAGAACCAGCTGTCCAGGTCCCGGTACCCGATGGAGTGCCGGGCGTAGAGGTTCTCCCCGCACACCCGCCGGCCCGGCGGGATGGACCGGGCGATCCTGCCGTGCAGGGCCTTGATCCAGGCGCGGGACGGGTGGTGCGCCGAGTCGGGGGAGCGGGCGTGCAGGCCGTCCGGGTACAGGGTCGTGTTCTCCCCGTCGAGCTTCTCGGTGACGACGACCTCCCGGCCCGCCAGCCCCGCCAGGCTGCCGGCGCGCACGTCGTCCGGGGCCGCTCCGGGGGACCAGGGCAGGTGGGGGGTGCGAGGGTAGTGCACTCGCATATCTGCTCCCGGTGACGATGCGGCGTTGCGGTGACTGTAGGGGGAGGCGGGCGGACGGATCCATCGAATATCCACTGGGCGGACCCGGGTGGCACGGCGCGGCGCCGGTGGAAAATTTTCCGGGACGCGCTCGTGTCTCCTGTCGATTCGGGCCGGAGCCGTTCGTGTAGAGGGTGAGAGACCGAAGACGGCGCCGGCCGCACCGGCGGATCGGGAGACCGTACGGCCGCGCGCCGACGTTCAGGAAGGGACCGAGATGAAGCAGTATCTGCTCAACATCTACCAGCCCGACGGAGGGACGCCTCCGCCCGATTTCCTGGAGAGGGTGATGCGCGACCTCGACGCCCTGAACCAGGAGATCAAGGCCGCGGGCGCGTGGGTCTTCGCCGGTGGGCTGCACCCGCCGAGCACGGCCACCGTGGTGCGTGCCCGGGACGGTGAGACGCTCATGACCGACGGCCCGTACACCGAGGGCAAGGAGCACATCGGCGGGTTCACGGTCATCAAGGCGCCGGATCTCGACGCCGCGCTCGAATGGGGCCGCAGGCTCAGCGAGGTGACCACCCTCCCGATCGAGGTCCGGCCGTTCCACGACGAGGCCGAGGGCTGATCATCGGTATGCCGGTCCTTCCCGCCTCGGAGATCGAGGACGTGTTCCGCCGCGAATACGCCCGCGCGGTGGCCGTTCTCGTCCGCCGCTTCGGTGACATCGACATCGCCGAGGAGGCGATCCAGGACGCGTTCACCGAGGCCGTACGGCGGTGGCCGTCCGACGGGCCGCCGCCCAGCCCGGCGGGGTGGATCATCACCACCGCCCGCAACCGGGCGATCGACCGCCTGCGCCGGGAGGCGTCCCGGGAGGACCGGCATGCCCAGGCGGCCCTGCTGCACGCCCATGACGAACCACCCGAGGAGGGTCCCGTGCGCGACGACCGCCTCCGCCTGATCTTCACCTGCTGCCACCCCGCGCTCGCCGTCGGCGCCCGGGTCGCCCTGACGCTGCGGCTCCTGGGCGGGCTCACCACCGCCGAGATCGCGCGGGCGTTCCTGGTGCCCGAGGCGACCATGGCACAGCGGCTGGTCCGGGCCAAGGGGAAGATCCGCGACGCGCGCATCCCCTACCGGGTCCCGGCCGAGGCCGACCTCCCGGACCGGCTCCGGGCGGTGCTGGCCGTGATCTACCTGATCTTCAACGAGGGGTACACGGCCAGTTCGGGGGAGTCGCTCGCCCGCGACGACCTCTGCGCCGAGGCCGTGCGCCTCGGGCGGCTCCTGGCCGAGCTCATGCCCGACGAACCGGAGGTCATGGGCCTGCTCGCCCTCATGCTGCTCATCGAGTCGCGCCGGGCCGCCCGTACCACCCCGGACGGTGACCTCGTGCTCCTGGCCGACCAGGACCGGGGCCTGTGGGACCGTGACCTCATCGCCGAGGGCCAGGCCATCGTCCGGCGGTGCCTGCGGCGCGGCCGGCCGGGGCCGTACCAGATCCAGGCGGCGATCAACGCCGTGCACAGCGACGCGCCGTCCGCGGCCGCCACGGACTGGGAGCAGATCGTGCGGCTGTACGACCAGTTGCTCTCCTGCAGCCCGACTCCGGTCGTCGCCCTCAACCGCGCGGTCGCGGTGGCCGAGACCCGGGGAGCGGAGGCGGCGCTCGCCCTGGTCGACGGCCTCGACCTCGACGGCTACCACTCGTTCCACGCCGTCCGGGCCGAGCTTCTCCGGCGCCTGGGCCGCGTCGGAGAGGCGGCGGTCGCCTACGAGGCGGCGATGGCCCGTACCGGGAACGCGGCCGAGCGCGACTTCCTGGAGCGCAGGCGCCGGGCCCTGCCCCGCTGAACGCGTGGCGCGACCGGCGCCGGGCCGGTCTCCGTCATGCCGGTCAGGTCTCCGACATGAAGGGAAGATGACCCGATTTATGAGATATTTTCTCATATATGGGAAACGTTGAGGACTCCACGACTCCGGCCCCGGGGGACGACGTGGAGGCCCGGCTGGCCGCACGCCTGGCGGAGCTGAGGGCGGAGCGGGGCTGGCCGCTGGAGGAGCTGGCACGGCGGTCGGAGATCAGCCGATCGACGTTGTCGCGGCTGGAACGCGGTGAGATCAGCCCGACCGCGGCGCTGCTGGGCAGGTTGTGCGTGGTCTACGGGCGCACGATGTCGCGGCTGCTGGCCGAGGTGGAGCCGGAGCCGCCGCAGGTGGTGCGGGCCGGAACGCAGACGGTGTGGCGGGACGAGGCGTCGGGTTTCGAGCGCAGGTCGGTCTCCCCGCCCCACCCGGGCCTGCGGGGCGAGGTCGTGGAGGGAAACCTCCGCCCGGGTGCGGACATCGCCTACGACGGGCCGCCGGTCCCGGGGCTGGAACAGCACATCTGGGTGCTGGAGGGGGCGGTGGAGATCACCGCCGACGGCCGCGCGCACGAGCTGGCGGCCGGGGACTGCCTGCGCTTCCGGCTGTGGGGCCGCTCGCGGTTCCGCTGCCTGGGTTCCGGCCCGGCGCGCTACGTGCTGCTGGTCGTCCTGCCGTGAGCGGCTCCCCCACCGGCTTCCCGCCCCGAGCGGCTCCCCCCTGCGCCGCCGCGCCGCCTTCACCCGCCCCACCCGGAAAGGATCCCCTCCGTGAGCAGCACCTCCATCGGCACCGTCGACCGCCTGTCCGCCGGTGAGTTCTCCGGCAGCGTCGGGGAGCTCGCCGCGCTCCTGGCCGACACCGTGGCCGACGGCGCCTCGCTGGGCTTCGTGAGCCCCTTCGACCAGGAGGCGGCGGCCGCCTGGTGGCGGACCCGCGCTCCGGCGGTGGCCGACGGGAGCCTCGCCGTCTGGGTCTGCCGCGACGCCGGCGGCATCAACGCCACCGTCAGCCTGGCCCTGACCGGCAAGCCCAACGGACGGCACCGCGCCGAGATCGTCAAGTTGATGGTCCACCCCGGCGCGCGCGGCAGGGGGCTGGCCCGCGCCCTGCTGGCCACCGCCGAGGCGGCCGCCGCAGCGGCCGGGATCACCCTCCTGATCCTGGACACCGAGACCGCCAGCGCCGCGGAGCACCTCTATCTCGCCGAGGGCTGGACCCGCTACGGGATCGTCCCCGCCTACGCCGCCTCGCCGGACGGCTCCCTGAAGGACTGCAGTTTCTTCTACAAGGAGCTCACCTCAGGACCGGGCGCCCCCGCATGAGGCGGTCCGCCGCGGACCCGTTCCCACCGGGGACGGGTCCGCGGCGGGGCGGGGATCACTTGCGCCGGACGACCTCCACCGGCCGGCCGGGGCGCCAGAACCGGATGACGAGCTCGTCGCCCTCGACGGAGGTGAGCACGACCTCGCGGAGGTCGAGGCGGAAGGCGTGGGAGCCGTCCGGGGGCTGCGCCTCGGTGGTGTGCCCGGCATCGTCCCCGGGGCCGCTCACCTCGATCGCGACCCCGGAGACCTTGGCGTCCCCGCCCTGCTTCGGATCGGGGTTCGGGTGGGCGTGGATCGCGCACCGGCCGTCGCGCCGGAGGTCCAGCGCCTTGACCGCGCCCGCCATCGAGCCGAACATCAGGTCCGGTCCCTGGAACGCGACCTCGCTCCCGCTCACGCGGGGTGAACCGTCCTTGCGCAACGTCGCCAGGACGTGGCTCTCCGCCGCCTCGAACCGGGCCCGCACCGCGGAGGCGAGGTCTCCGGCCTCGCTCTCGAACTGCTGCCATGTCACCATGCCCGCAGTATGACGACCGGGGCCGACAATCGAAGGCCCCGCAGTGACGACGGCGCAGGTGACGCGTTCCGGGGTGCCGGCCCAGCGCGGTGGCCGGGCGCTCACCGGTGGGTCGTCCCTCACCGGATGGACAGATCCGCCCGGCGGGACAGCAGGAACGCCCGCTCCGGGTCGGTGCCGACGACCTCCAGCGCCCGCTCGTAGGCGTCCAGGGCCTCCCGTTCCCGGCCCAGGCGGCGCAGGAACTCCGCGCGGGTGGCGTGGAGCAGGTGATGGCGGCCCAGCATGCGGTCCAGCCCGTCGAGGAGCTTCAGCCCGTCCCCGGGCCCGGAGGCCTCGGCGACCGCCACGGCACGGTTGAGCCGGACCACCGCGGAGCCGGTGATCTGCTCCAGCTCGCCGTAGAGGCGGGCGATGGCGGGCCAGTCGGTGTCCTCCGCGCGTACGGCGGCCGCGTGCTCGGCGGCGATCGCGGCCTGCAGCAGGTAGGGGCCGGGGAAAGGATCCCCGCCGGAGGCTCCTCCTGATTCCGTCTGCCCCGATCCCGCTCCTCTCGGATCTGCCCGCTCCGAGACCGCCGCCAGCAGCGACAGCGCCTCGTGGATCTCCTCCCGGTGCCAGCGGGAGCGATCCTGGTCGGGCAGGCGGATCAGCTCGCCCGAGGGGCCGAGCCGGGCGTCGCGCCGGGCGTGGTGGCACAACATCAGTGCCAGCAGCCCGTCCACCTCGGGGTCGGCGGGCAGCAGCTCGCGGAGCATCCGGCCCAGCGCGACCGCCTCGGCGGCGAGGTCGGCGCGGATGAGCCGGTCCCCTCCCGTCGCCGCGTACCCCTCCGTGAAGATCAGGTAGACCGTCGCCAGCACCCCGTCGCGGCGCTCGGCCAGCTCCGGCCCGGCCGGGACGCGGTAGGGGATGCCCGCCTGGGCGATCTTCTTCTTGGCGCGGGTGATCCTGGCGGCCATGGTGGCCTCGGGCACCAGGAACATCCGGGCGATCTCGCGTGTGGTCAGGCCGCCCACGCAGCGCAGCGTGAGGGCCACCCGGGCGTCCATGGACAGGGCCGGGTGGCAGCACGTGAAGATCAGCCGGAGCCGCTCGTCGGGGATGACGGAGGGCGGCTCCGGGTCGTCGACGATCAGCAGCGGCAGCTTCCTGGCCGCGAGGGCGCCGCGCCGGAGCCGGTCCAGCGCACGCCGGCGCGCCGTGGTGAGCAGCCAGGCGGGCGGGTTGCCGGGCACCGGGGGCCAGGCCGAGACGGCCGCGGCGAAGGCGTCCTGCAGGGCCTCCTCGGCCAGGTCCAGATCGCGGACCTCGGCGGTGAGGAGGGCGAGCAGGCGTGCCCAGTGCTCCCGGTACGCCTGCTCGACCGCTGTCATGCTCGCACTCACCCTTGGTATTCGACCACGGGACGGATCTCCACGATCTCCTCGGGACAGGCCGTGGCGAACTCGATCGCCTCGTCCAGGTCCCTGGCCTCCACGAGGTAGAAACCGCCCAGGTGCTCGACGGTCTCGGCGTAGGGGCCGTCGGTGCGCAGCGTCCCGCCCGCGCCCTCGCGCAGGGTGACGGCGGCGGAGGAGAAGTCGAGCGCCTCGCCGCCGAGGTAGGCCCCGCGCTCGGTGAGCATCTCGGTGAACCGGCCGTGCGCGGCGTAGGCCTCCTTGATCTGCTCCTCGGTGGCGGAGGCCCCGGCCTTCTCGTTGCCGTACAGCAGCAGTGCGTATTTCACGGTTCCCTACCCCTGATCCGGAACGGGACGGATCTCCACGATCTCCGACGGGCACGCCTCGGCGAACTCGATCGCCTCGTCCATGCTCGCGGCCTCGATCGTGACGTATCCCCCGATCTGTTCGACCGCCTCCGCGTAGGGGCCGTCGGTGACGACCGCCTTGCCGCCGGTCTTCCTGACCGTGGTGGCGGTGCCGGACGGGGCCAGCTCGTTGCCGCCCCGGCCCGCGTCCCTGGCCGTCAGCAGTTCCTCGAAGCGGCCCCACCGGGCGTAGATCTCCTCCCGCTCGGCCGGCCCGGCCTCCGCCCAGGGCTTCTCGTCCCCGACGGCCAGCAGCACGTATCTCATGGAATCTCCCTTCGATGTCCGGGTCTGTGTCCCGCGCCTCTATGACGTACGGCCCCCGCCGGAATCGACAAGGGAGAGAAGAAATTTTCCGTGATCGGCCGGACGGCCGGAACGGGCGGGCCGATCACGGATCGGCTCAGCGGAAGGCGGCGGCGTTGCGCCGGGCCCAGTCGGTGAAGGGACGGGGCGCGCGGCCGAGGACGCGTTCGACGTCGGGGCTGACGCGCCGTTCGGCGGCGGTGGGCTCGCCGAGGATGGACAGGGTGGTCTCCACCACGGGTCCGGGCATGAACCGCAGCATCTGCGCGCGGGCCTCGTCGCGGGTCTGCTCGGCGAACCGGACCGGCTCGCCGATGGCGTCGCCGATCGCCTCGGCCTGCTGCCGGGGCGTGACGGGGGCGGGGCCGGTCAGCTCGTAGACCTGCCCGGCGTGGCCGTCCTCGCGCAACGCCGCCGCGGCGACCCCGGCGATGTCGGCCGGGTCGATGACCGGCAGGCCGACGTCGCCGAACGGCGCGGCGACGGTCCGCGCCGTGCGGACCGACTCGGCCCAGGCGTAGGCGTTGGAGGCGAACCCGCCGGGCCGCAGGATCGTCCAGTCCATGCCCGACTGCCGGACGGCGTCCTCGATGGACCGCATGAGGACTCCGTGGGAGGCCGACTGCGGCCGGGTCGCGACGCCCTGGGAGGACAGCAGCACCACCCGCCGGACTCCGCCGGTCCTGGCGACGTCGAGGATGTCCTGCGGGCTGAGCGAGTGCGCGCTGGGCCCGCCGTTCTGCAGGAACAGCGCGTCGGCGCCGTCCAGAAGGGGGCGCAGGCTCTCGGCGTCGGCCAGGTCCGCCCGCAGGTGCCGGACGCCCTCCGGCACGTCCGTCTCCGAGATCGCCCGGGACGTCGCCGTCACCGGCTCACCGGTCGCCGCCAGCGCCTGCACGAGCGAACGCCCGACGTTGCCGGTCGCGCCTGTCACCACGATCATGTCAATCTCCTAAGTAAGTTGACTAACTAAGTAAGACCCTAGCATGCGGCCCAGGACGGTTGTCTATAGTCAGTCGGGTGACTGACTCAGCGGCATCCCGGGGACGGAGCACCGACAAGCGGCGGCGGCTGACGGCCGCGGCCGCCCGCGTCCTGCACGAGCAGGGGGTGGAGCGCACCACCATCGCCGACATCGCCAGAGCCGCCGACGTGCCCGTCGGGAACGTCTACTACTACTTCAAGACCAAGGACGACCTGGTCCAGGCCGCCCTGGCCGAGCACACCGGCCACCTGGCCGAGCTCACCGGCCGCCTCGACCGGCTCCCCGACCCCCGCGAGCGCCTCAAGGCCCTGGTCGCCGCCTGGATCGAGCAGCGCGATGTGGCCGCCCGCTACGGCTGCCCCACCGGCACCCTCGCCGTCGAGCTCGACAAACGCGCCGACGGCACCCTCGACCAGGAGGCAGGCCGGGCCATCCGGCAGCTGCTGGACTGGGCCGGAGCCCAGTTCCGTGAGCTGGGCCTGCCCGATTCCGACGACCTCGCCCTCACCCTCGTCGCCGGCTACCAGGGCATGTCCCTGCTGGCCAACGCCCTGCGCGACCCCGACGTCATGACCCGCCAAGGCGCCCGCCTGACCCGCTGGCTGGACTCCCTGACCCCGGAGGGCGGCTGAAGGCCGGCCTCCGGCGCCGAGGCGGGCGTGTTCACAAGGCGGGCGTTCTCACAGTGGCCGGGACGCCGGCAGGGTGATCCGGTCGACGGCCTCGCGGCGGCGCCGTTCGGGGCGCCGGTCGTAGCGGGCCGTGGTGGCGGGGGAGGAGTGGCCGACGAGGGCCTGGGCGGTGGCCAGGTCCACGCCCGCGTCGAGCAGCTCGCCGATGAAGGTCCGCCGGAAGTCGTGGGGGGTGCGCGGCATGGCCCCGGCCTGGGCCAGCCGCCGGGTGAGGATGTCGGCGACGGCCTGCCCGGTCATCGGGGCGGGCCCGCCCCCGCGCATCCGCAGGAACCCGTGCTTGTTGATGGGGCAGAACAGGGCTCCGGCGGGCCGGCCCCGTACCGCCAGCCACCGCTCCATCCGCCCGACGGCCTGGGCGGTGAGATAGACCATGCGTTCCTTGTCACGCTTTCCGCGCACCCGCAGTGAGCGTGCCCCGGGGTCGTAGTCGGCCAGCGTCAGCCCGGCGATCTCGGCGCGACGGCAGCCGGTGGAGTAGAGCACCGCGAGCAGCGCGGCGTCGCGGACTCCGGCGGGGGAGTCGTCGCCGTCGCACGCGGCCAGGGCCGCGCCCACGACCTCCGCGGGGACGTGCTGGCCGGTGGGCAGCCGGGTGTGGTCGAGAGTCGGCAGGTCGGCGGCGCGCTGGTAGTCCTCGGCGGTCATCTGGCCGAGCCGCCAGGCCTCGCGCAGCACCCGGCGCAGCGCGACGAGGTGCTTGTTGACGTAGGCGGGGGACCAGCCGCGCTCGATCATGAGGGCGCGCAGGCGCACGGTGTGCTCGTAGCGCAGCAGGTGCCAGGGCCGGCCCGCGCCGGAGGAGGCCTCTCCGCCGGAGACGAGGGCGGCCAGGCGGTCCAGGCAGCCGCGCATGGTGCGGCGGGACTCGGCGCTGGTGAGGGAGTCGAGGTACACCCGGTAGGGGTCGCGCGCCGGCTCGATGGCGGGATCGGGCGACTCGGGTACGGCGGGCAGGCTCACCCGCCCGATCTTATCCCGCGATGTTAATCTACATTGTAAAGGCAGGAGATTTTTTGGATCCACTCATCGCTCCGACCGCAGCGAGAGGAAGACGGGCCCGCGGTTAAGGGCCACTACCGGGAATTGGCCGTTTTCGGGGGACCGAAGGGTTGATCACGATGTGTTCATGGTGTCTGTCAGTGCGGTTCTCGGGATCACGGTGGTCGCCCTGGGCATGGTTCTCACCCCGGGCCCGAACATGATCTATCTGGTGTCGCGGTCGGTGACGCAGGGGCGGGCGGCGGGGCTGATCTCCCTGGCCGGTGTCGGCACGGCCTTCCTGGTGTACGTGGTGGCGGCCGCGGCGGGGATCGCGACGGTCTTCGCGGTGGTTCCTGCGGCCTACACGGCGCTCAAGCTCGCCGGTGCGGCCTACCTGCTGTGGCTGGCGTGGCAGGCGGTGCGGCCCGGTGGGCGGGCGGTGTTCGCGCCGGGACGGCTGCCGGTGGACCGGCCGCGCAGGCTTTTCGCCATGGGGCTGATGACCAGCCTGCTCAACCCCAAGATCGCGATTCTGTACGTGTCGCTGCTCCCGCAGTTCGTCGATCCCGCGCGGGGTGACGTCGCCCTGCAGAGCGTGCTGCTGGGGATGACCCAGGTGGTGATCGCGGTGATGGTCAACGGGATGATCGTGCTGGCCGCGGGGTCGGTGGCGGCGTTCTTCTCCGGGCGGCCGCTGTGGGCGCGCGTGCAGCGGTACGTGATGGGCACCGTGCTGGGCGGGCTGGCGGTGCGGGTGGCGACGGACCGTTCGCCGACTGGGGGGTGAGCGCGGGGGTGATGACAAGGGAATGACTCCCACTGGTGGATGGATCGTGACACCCTGGAGGCGGTGAGCAGGGCTCGGGGTTCGCCGGCGGGAGGGGTGCCGGCGGGGTCTCTGCCGCCGCTGCGTGGCTGGATCCGAGGGAGGCCGGAGGTGTCCCGGTGACCGTTGCCGTCGAGCTCGCCGTCGTCCCCGAGGGGGCACTGGAGCGGGTGGCCGTACTGGCGCTGGCGGGGGAGCTGGATTACACCAATGCCGAGCAGTTGCGTCAGGACATCGTCGAGGCGTTACCGGCCGACGGTCGCGACCTCATCGTGGACCTGACCCATCTGAGCTTCTGCGACTCCACGGGGATCAGGGTCTTCCTGGGACTGCGCACGCTGGTGGGCGAGCGGGGCGGGGTGGTGGCCCTGGCCGGCATGCAGCCGCGCCTGATCAGGATTTTCCGTACGACGGGGCTGATGCACTTCTTCAGGGTGGTGCCCACGGTGCCGGACGCGGTCGACTTTCTCCGGTCGCGATAGCCGTGGGGCCCCGGCAGGAGGGATCATGACCGCCACCGGCGATCGGCGCTGGCCGATCACCTCTGACCTCGCGGGGCTGCGCGAGCGCATTCAGCTTTCCGCGACCCGTGCCGGGCTGAGCGGGGAGCGGCTGGACAACCTGCTGATCGCCGCGAACGAGGCGGCGATCAATGTGCTGGAGCACGGCGGAGGCAGCGGCACCGTGTCGATCTGGCAGGACGACTCCTTCCTGACGGTCGATGTGACCGACAGCGTGGGCAGCCTGAAGCCGCAGGACGCGGTGCGCGGCCGCCCGGAGAGGGGCGCCTCGCGCGGGTTCGGGTTGTGGCTGATGAGCCAGTTGTGTGACCAGCTCAACATCCATCAGGGGCCGGACGGCTCACGGGTCCGGCTGCGGATGCGGCTGCATCCGTCCGGGTCGTGAGACTCCGGGACCCGGGAACCGACCTTACTGGCGGGTAACGGGTGTGTGATGTCGGCTTGTCAAGCTCGTGGTGCGGGCGGACATTTGAGCGATGAGCCGATCGGGGGAGACAGCCCGAGGAGGCATGTATGAACGTCCCGCGCCGGATCCTCGTCCTTCTGACGGCCCTCGCCGGGGTGATGGCCGTGGCGCCGGTCCCGGCGCACGCGGCCGGCGGTGCGCCGGCCCGGGGCCCGGCGGCCGTCCGGACGGCCCCGGTCGCGGTCGCGCAGACCGTGATGGCGTCGCTGGGCGACTCCATCACCCGCGGGTTCAACGCCTGCGGCTTCTACGTCGACTGCCCCTCCAGGTCGTGGTCCACCGGCACCAGCGCGCGGGTCAACAGCCACTACCTGCGCCTGCGGGCCGACGATTCCTCTCTGGTGGCCTACAACGACGCGCGCTCGGGGGCCAGAATCGCCGATCTGCCCGGACAGGCGGAACAGGCCGTCTCGCAGCGGGCCGGCTACGTCACGATCCTGATGGGCGCCAACGACGCCTGCACCTCCTCGGAGGCGGGCATGACATCGGTGGCGGATTTCGAGGCGTCGTTCCGTACGGCGATGCGGACGCTCGTCACGGGCCTGCCGGAGGCGTCGATCTTCGTGGCGAGCATCCCCGACGTCGGGCGGCTGTGGGAGGTCGGCAAGGATGACTCGTCGGCCCGCGCGGCGTGGGCGGCGTTCGGGATCTGCCAGTCGCTGCTGGCCAGGCCGCGCTCGACCGACCAGGCCGATGTGGACCGGCGCGCGCGGGTGCGCCAGCGGGTGGCCGATTTCAACGCGGTGCTGGCCGGGGTCTGCGCCGAGCAGGTCATGTGCCGCTATGACGGCGGTGCGGTGTTCGGTTATCCGTTCGAGCTGTCCCACGTGAGCCCGTGGGACTACTTCCACCCGAACACCGCGGGGCAGCGCCTGCTGGCGGAGGTGACCTATCCGGCGGCCCTCGGCCGGTGACGGCCGGGGGTCCCGGCCGGTGGGCGGGCGGGATGTTTCCCGGTCCTGCCGGCCGACGGCGTCGTCGCCGGGGCGGGTCTCCGGCGACGGCCTCTCACCGCTGGCCGCGTCGTGGGGCGACGAACCGCAGGATGGTCTCGACGAGCCCCCGCCCCTCGGACGTGCTCCAGGAAGTGCCGCAGTAGGGATAGCGCACGTCGGTCAGGGGGATGCGGGCGCAGGAGGTGCTCCTGTCGGGCCTGCTGGGCCGGGCGGGACGGCCGGTGGTCTCATGTGTCCCGCCGGACGGGCGCCGGCCGGTCTCCGCCGGGCGGGCCGTGTCCTTCGCCGGCCGGGCGGTCTGGGACCGGTGCCCGGAGCGGGCGGCGGCCCGGTTCCGGCCGGGCCGTTCGGAGTGGCCGGCGCGCCCGGCGCGGGTGGCCGGCCGGTCGTCGTCCCTTCCGGCCGCCTGCCCCGGCCGCCGGTCCACTCCTTGCCGCCCGCCGTTCTGGACGGCGGGCGCGCGTACGTCCGTCCCGTGCCCGGAGGGGAGGACGGGCAGGCCGGAGCGGCCGGACGGCTTCCGCGGCTCCGGCCCGGGCGGCGGTTCGGCGGCCACGGCGGCGGGGACGGCGGAGGCGAGCTGCGGCAGGAGCGGGAGGGCCGGGAGCCCGGTGGCCCGGGGGGCGGGCCGCTCCAGGAGCCCGGCGGCCGCGGGCGGGGCCATCGCGGATCCGGCCGATCCGTATCTGCCGGAGTCCACGGCGAACGCGGCGATGACGACGGCGGTGGCCGCGAGGGCCGCACCGGCGGTCAGGTACGGCCGCCAGTCGTGCGCCCGAGTCTCGTTGCTCTCATTGCCGTACGGCACCGGCTTCCCCCCCTTTGTTACTGATAGTCATCAGTCTGTCACCGTGAGTCTTGAAGAAGGGTGATCTCCGTGGTCGCCGGGCGCGTCGGCCTGTATGGCCGCCGCTCTCGCCCCGGCCGAGGGGCGCGGCTCCTCCAGCGGGGTGAGCGACCACAGCCGCCGCATCTCCGGGCAGGTCTCCAGCAGTTCCTCCAACCGGCCCCGGCCGGTCACCCGGCCCCGGTCCAGGACGATGACCTGATCGGCCCGCGCCAGTACGGCGGGCCGGTGGGAGACGACCAGCAGCGTGCAGGCTCCGGTGATCCGCTCCCACAGCTGCCGCTCGGTCTCCACGTCCAGGGCCGAGGACAGGTCGTCCACCACGAGCAGATCCGGGGTGCGGACCAGGGCCCGCGCGGCGGCCACCCGCTGTGCCTGGCCGCCCGAGAGCCGCACGCCCCGGGGGCCGACGACCGTGTCCAGGCCATCGGGCATCCCGGCCAGGTCGCGGTCGAACGCCGCCAGTTCCAGCGCCCGCTCCAGGTGGTCGGCGGGCCGGCCGAGCAGAAGGTTCTCCCGCAGGGAGGCGGAGAACAACCGTGGCACCTGCCCGACGTAGGCGGTCCGGCCGGGCACCAGGAAGCGGCCGGGGTCGGTCACCGGCCCGCCGTTCCAGTGGATCGTCCCGGACGTCAGCGGTTCCAGCCCGAGCAGGGCGCGCACCAGTGTCGTCTTGCCGGAACCGACCGCACCGGTGATCACCGTGAACGATCCCCGTCTGACCTCCAGGTCCACCCCGTGCAGGCCGTGCCCGGTGGTGAGTCCCCGGGCCCGCAGCACCCGCAGCGGATCGTCGTGGGCCGGGCGGGGCGCGGCGGGGTGGTCCCGGTGGAGCCGGGCGCCGGTGTCGCGGGACAGGTCCTCTTCCGGCCCCATCAGCTGCGTGAGCCGCTCGACGGAGACACCGGCCTGGGGCATCCGCGACATGATCACGCCGATGGTCCGCGGAAGCGCGGTCAGCCATCCGACATAGGTGGTGAACAGTGCCAGGTCGCCCACGGTGAAGTCGCCGCGGCGCATGGCGGGGGCGGCCAGCAGCAGGACCAGACCGATGCTGATCTCGGCGGTCGCGCCGGTCGCGGCGTCCAGCAGGTCGGTCGCGAGCCGGTCCTTGACCGCCGCCTCGCGGCGCAGGCGGTTGTGCCGGCGCAGGCGTTCCAGCGCCGCCTCCTCGGCCCCGGCGGTCTTGATCGCCAGCACGCCGCCGAAGATCTCGCCGAGGTGGCCGGTGACGGCCGCGCCGAGAGCGCGGGAGTGCCGGTGCAGCCGCCTGATCGTCCGGTTCAGCAGGCGGCTCAGCACCCCGACCGCGATCACCGGCAGGACCAGGACCAGCGTGACGGCCGGGTCGATGGACGCCATGATCGTCAGGGCGGCGGTGCTGAACAGCACGGCCCCGGCCAGCGGTACGGACTCGTCGACGAACTGCACCACGTCGCCCGTGTCGTCGCGCAGCCGGGAGAGCCCTTCACCGGGGGAGCGCGGCGCCCGTCCCCGCCCGGCCAGGACCGAGCGCAGCACGTTGGCCCGGAGCAGGGCCGCCGCCGCGCTCCACCAGTAGTCTCCGTAGGTCCAGGCGATGACGATCGTCACGCCGCGGACCAGTTCGATCCCCGCGAAGGCCGCGCACAGCAGCAGCGGCACCCGGCCGGCGACGAGGTGGTCGAACAGCTGTTGCAGGATCAGCCCGCCGGCCAGCGGCAGGACGCTGGCCGGCAGCCACAGCAGACCGCCGACGAGGTAGCGGCGCAGCTCGAAGCGGGCCAGCGCGGCGGCCACTTTCATCAGTGGTCTCATCGGCGTACCCCCGCGAGCATCCGCGCGAAGTGGCCGGCCGGGTCGGCGAGCAGGTCCTCGCGCCTGCCGTACTCGATGATCTTCCCGTCGGACACGACGGCGATCTGGTCCACGCGCGACAACGACGCGAGCCGGTGCGCGATGAGCACGCCGGTCCTACCGGTCAGCAGCCGGGTGATGCCGAGGTCGACGCGGCGCTCGGTGGCCGGGTCGAGCCGGCTGGAGGCCTCGTCGAGCACCACGAGGCCGGGGTCGGCGAGGAAGGCCCGTGCGAGGGCCAGCAGCTGCGCCTCCCCGGCCGAGACCGTGCCGAGCTCGGCGTCGAGGTCCCAGTCGTCCAGCCCCACCTCGGCGAGAGCCTCCAGCAGGCGGTCGTCGCCGGGGTACGGCCGGAACAGGGTGAGGTTGTCGCGGACGGTGGCGGTGAAGACCTGCACGTCCTGGGTGACCATGCCGATCCGCCTGCGTACCGACGCGGTGTCGGCCTCACGCAGGTCCAGGCCCCCGACGCGGACGGTCCCCGCCGTCGGGTCGTACAGGCGCGCCACCAGGCGGGCGATGGTGCTCTTGCCGCTGCCGGTACGGCCCACCAGGCCGAGCGTCTCGCCCGGCGCGAGACGGATCGTGACGCCCGCGAGCACCGGTTCGTCATCGCCGTAGGCGAAGTCGACGGCGTCCAGCTCCAGACTGAGCGGCCCGGCGCCGGGCAGTTCCGCGGCGGGGGAGGGCTCGGGCACGGTGTTCCGTACGGCCAGCAGGTCGCCGATGCGCCCCAGCCCGGCCAGGGCCGTCTGGTAGTGGCGCAACTGGTTGACCAGCCGCTCGAACGGCGTGCGGATCATCAGCGTGTACTGGAGGAGCAGTACCGCGGTCCCGGCGCTGAGCGTGCCCGACAGGGCCAGCATCAGCGCCGTGCCGGCGGCGAACGCCACGCCGGTGGCGGCCAGCACGGAGCTGCCCACCGCGTCCCCGTGCCGCTCGGCCCGCCACAGCGCGGCGCTGAGCTGGTGGAACCGGCGGACGGCGTGCTCGCCGGCGCCGTTGGCGCGCAGGTCCTCCGCCCCGGCCAGCCGCTCCTCCAGGTAACCGGAGAGCGCGGCGTTCATCTCCCGCGCCCGGGTGGCGGACGGGACGGCCAGCCGCTGCGCGCGGACCATGCCGAGGCCGATCAGGGCGCAGTAGGCCAGCAGGACCGCGCCGACGCCCGGGTCGACGGTGGCCGTCACCACGGCGATCACGCCGCACAGCAGCAGCACACCGGCCACCACGTCCAGCAGGAACGCCACGACGAAACCGGCGACGGCGGCGACGTCGCCGTCCACCCGCTCGATCATCTCGCCGGGCGTGTGCCTGCCGTGGAAGGCCATGTCCAGGCCGAGCGCGTGCCCGGCCAGCCGTTCACGCAGCCGGTCGGTCCCGGTCCAGGCCAGTCGGGCGGCCAGCCAGGCGGTGAGGATCCGGGCGGCCTGCCCGGCGACGGCCAGGCCGAGGTAGCCCAGCGCGATGAGCGTGAGCCGGTCGGTGCCGGCGCCGGCGGCCGCGTCGTCGACGAACCGGCGGGTGAGCTGCGGCGCCGCCAGCGGCAGGGCCGTCGTGACCGCGATGGCGAGAGCCAGCAGTACGGCGGGGCCGGGTCCCGGCCAGAGGGAACGGAGCCGCCGGAAACGGAACCGGTGGAAACCGAGGGCGTGCCTACCGGGGGCCGCCCTCCTCGATGATGGTCTCGATGGTGATGAGGCCGACAAACGTCATGTCCTTCGCATGGGTGATCAGGGTGTTTCGGCTGGACATGAACGTGTGCCTCATTTCGCCTCCTCGGCAGACGGATCCACTGATCACGAGTAGAACAGGCGGCCGCCGCGGCGGGCAAACGGTTATCCGGACAGCCGGATGAGGGGGCCGGTGAACCGGTCCGGCTGCTCGGACATCGGCCCACGCCGAAGGCGGCTCCGGCGGACATCGGGTTCTGTCCCATGGAGATGGACGTTCCCGGGCATGTGATGAAGGGCGGGGAACGGTCTGCCTCGTCGCCCCCGGTGGGCGGGACGCCCTCTCAGGCGGAACGCCCCGGCCCCCGGGAGCCGGGGACGACCAAGCCCGTCTCGTAGGCGGCGATGACCGCCTGCGTCCGGTCGCGCAGCCCGAGCTTGTTCAGCACGCGGCTCACATGGGTCTTCACCGTCTCCTCGGTGACCGTCAGCCGGCCGGCTATCTCCGGGTTGGACAGGCCCTCGGCGACCAGGCGCAGGACCTGCGTCTCGCGGGGGGTGAGCGCCGCGAGGGCGGTCGAGACCGGGGCGTCGGCTGCGGCGACGGTCCGGGCCCGCAGGCGGGTGAACTCGCCGATGAGGCGGCGGGTGACCGCCGGGGCCAGCAGGGCCTCACCGGCGGCGATGACGCGCACCGCGTCGAAGAGCCGCTCGGCGGTGACGTCCTTGAGCAGGAACCCGCTGGCCCCGGCGCGGAGCGCGTCGTAGACGTACTCGTCCAGGTCGAAGGTCGTCAGGATGAGCACGCGCGGCCCGGCCTCCGCCGAGACGGCGAGCCGCCTGGTGGCCTCGATGCCGTCCATGCCCGGCATGCGCACGTCCATCAGGACGACGTCGGGGGAGAGCTCGCGGCAGACCCGGACGGCCTCGGCCCCGTCACAGGCGGTCGCCACGACGGTGAAGTCCGGCTGGGTGTCGAGCAGCGCGGCGAACCCGGTACGGACCACCAGGTGGTCGTCGGCGACGACGATCCGGACCGCCGGGGGAGAGACGCTCATCCGGACACCCCGCCCCCGGCCGGCAGTCCGGGCACCCCGCCCCTGATCGGCGTTCCGGGGACCCCGTCCCGGGCCGGCAGACGGGCCTCGACGAGGAAGCCGCCGCCGGCGGCCGGACCGGCGCGCAACCCGCCGCCGACGGCCATGGCGCGCTCGCGCATGCCGGACAGCCCGTGTCCGCCTCCGGTAACCGCGGAGCCTTCACGCGCGCCGGTCCGGCCGGCGGCGGCCGTGGCGGGTTCGCGCGCGCCGGACGGCCCCTGCCCGCCCGGCGCCGCCGAGGCCGGACCGGGCCCGTTGTCGCGGATCACCAGGCGCAGCGCGTCACCGGTGTAGTGCAGCTCCACATCGACGGCCGCGCCCGGCGCGTGCCGCCGGGCGTTGGTCAGGGCCTCCTGCACGATGCGGTAGGCCGCGAGCTCGACGCCGGGGTCGAGCGGGACCGGCGGACCGCTCAGGATGAGGCGGGTGCCCGTCCCGGAGGCCTCCCGCGCCTCGTCGAGCAGTTCGTTGAGCTCCTGCAGGCGCAGGCCCGGCTGGGGCCGCCGGTCCGCCGCCTCGGCTCCCGCGTCCTCGCGCAGCACGCCGAGCAGCCGCCGCATCTCGGTCAGCGCCGCCCGGGCGGTGTCGCCGATGGCCGACAGCCGCTCCGCGCCGGCGGCGGGCATCCCCGGGGTGGTCAGCCGGGCGGTCTCCGCCTGCACCGCGACCATGGAGATGTGGTGGGCGACGATGTCGTGCAGCTCACGGGCGATGCGCGCGCGTTCACCGCGCGCGGTGTGCTCCAGGAGGGTGTCGGCGATGGCCCGGCGGGCGGCGTCTTCACCCAGCGCCCGGGTGTGCGCCCGCCGGGCGATCCCGGCCAGGGCCGCCGCCGGTGCCAGGCAGGCCGCCAGCAGGATGGGGACGTCCGTCACGCCGAGCGCCGTACCGGCCAGGGCGGCCGCCACGAACGGCACCGCCAGCAGGACGGCCAGCGGCTGCGAGCCGGCGCGGCCGAGCCGGTACCCGCACACCAGCTGCGCGGCCACGCCCGCCGCGGTCAGCGTGTGGAAGGCCGCCAGTGTCAGCAGGCCCGCCGCGGAGACGGCGACGGCGGCCACGGCCGGCTGCGCCCGCGCGAGCGCCGCGGGCAGCGTGCCGGCCAGGCCGAGCAGACCGGAGACCACCAGAAGCGCCGGGGCGCCGGGACCCCGGTCCTGCGGCGCGTCCGCAGGACGCACGACCGTCTCGCCGGCCGGTTCCCCCGCAGGCGCGCTCACGGTCTCCCCGACGGCCCAGGAGGGCGGCGTGCCCGCGACGTGCGTGACCGACTCGGCCACCGCCAGCACCGCGAGCAGGACGGCGGCCACGACGGGAGCGTGCGGGGCTGCGGCGATCCGCCGCCCCCCGCCGGCCCAGCGGGCGGCCCGCCCGTGCCGCCGGTCATGCGCTCGTTCCACGGGGATCATTGTTCCCGCGGCGGGAGACTCCGGCATCCCTCGCGTGAGGGACGGAGCATCCCGCACACGAGCGACGGGGAAGATGGCTCCGCTCCGGGACGACCGCGGCCCCCGCCGCTGCCTAGGGTGCCGAGGCATGGAGGCAATCATCGAAGTCACCGGGCTGCGCAAGCGGTTCGGCCGGGTCGTCGCCCTGGACGGGATGTCGTTCACCGCGGGACCGGGGCAGGTCACCGGCTTCGTCGGTCCCGACGGCGCGGGCAAGTCCACCACGATGCGGGTGATCCTCGGCCTGGACGCGGCCGACGAGGGCAGCGCGCTGGTGGGCGGCCGGCCGTACCGCAGTCTGCGCCCCCCTCTGCGGCACGTGGGGGCGCTGCTGGACGCCGGCGCGCTGCAACCCGGCCGCACCGGCCGCGGCCATCTGCTCTGGCTGGCCCACTCCCAGGGCCTGACCGCCCGGAGGGTCGAGGAGGTGGTGGAGCTGGCCGGCCTGGGAACCGCGGCCCGGCGCAGGGCGGGTGGCTGCTCTGCGGGCGTGCGGCAGCGGCTCGGGGTCGCCGCGGCGCTGCTCGGCGACCCGCCGGTGCTCATGCTCGACGAGCCGTTCAACGGCCTGGACCCCGAGGACATCGTGTGGATGCGCGGCCTGCTGCGGTCGCTGGCCGCCGAGGGCCGCGCCGTCCTGGTCTCCAGCCGCCTGATGGGCGAGCTGCAGGACACCGCCGACCATCTCGTGGTGGCCGGCCGCGGCAGGGCCGTCGCCGACGCCGGCGTGGCCGATCTGATCGCGATCGCCTCGGCCCGCCGGGTCGAGGTGCGCACCACCGACCGCCCGGCGGCGATGACCGCGCTGGCGAACGCCGGGGCCACCGTGGCCGCCACCGGCCGTGACACCCTCGTCGTCTCCGGGCTGGCGGCCGAGCGCGTCACGGCGCTGCTCACCGCGGACGCGGTGCCGTTCTCCGGGGTGGCGGCCTACCGGGCGACGATCGAGGAGGCGTACATGGATCTCACCAGGGACATGGATCTCGCCGGAGAAACGGATCTCATCGGTGAGACGGATCCCGTCGGGGGCACCGCCGGGGGACGGGAGGCGGCACGATGAGCACCGGGACCGTCACACCGTACCGATCGTCTCCGCGGGCCGGGCGCGACGGCTTCGCCTGCCTGCTGCGCGCTGAGTGGACCAAGTTCCGCACCGTCCGCGGCTGGGTGCTCGCCACGGGCGGCGCGGCGCTGGTCACCGTACTGCTCGGCGCGCTTCTCGCCACGGGCATGCGCGCCACGTGCAGCAACGGCTCGGCCGAGATCGCCTGCCCCGCCCCTCCGACGGGCCCGGGCGGTGAGGCGGTGGAGGACAAGTTCTACTTCGTGTACCGGCAGCTGACGGGGGACGGCTCCATCACCGTCCGGGTGACCTCCATGACCGGCCAGATCCGCCGGCCCGACGCCATCCCCGGGGTCCGGAACGTCGTCCCCGGCGTCGTGCCGTGGGCCAAGGCCGGAGTCATCGTCAAGGAGAGCGGTGAGCAGGGATCACCGTACGCCGCGGTGATGGTCACCGGCGAGCACGGGGTGCGGATGCAGCACGACTTCACCCACGACACGGCCGGCCGGCCGGGCAAGGTGTCCGGGGAGTCACCGCGCTGGCTGCGGCTGACCCGCACCGGCGGCACGCTGACCGGCTACGAGTCCGCCGACGGCGCCGCCTGGGCGGTGGTCGGCACGGCCCGCCTGGCCGGGCTGCCGGACACGGTGCGGATCGGGATGTTCGCCACGTCCCCCGGCGACATCACGGCGACGGGCCGTTCCGGTGCGGCGGAGCGCTTCGCCGAGGTCACCGCCGTCTTCGACCGGGTCAGCCTGGAGGGTACGGCCTCCGGCGGCGGGTGGAACCGCCAGGACGTGGGGGTCACCATCGGGCCCGACGGCTCACCCCACCATCCGGGCGGGCTCACCGAGTCCGGCGGCACGTTCACCGTGACCGGAGTCGGCGACATCGCACCCCTGCTGCACGGCGCCAGGATCGAGACTCCGCTCATCGGCGTGGTGATCGGGCTGATCGTCGTGATCGTCGTGGCGGTGACGTTCGTCACCGCCGAGTACCGGAGAGGACTGATCCGCACCACCCTGCTGGCCAGCCCGCGGCGCGGCCGGGTACCGGCGGCCAAGGCCGTCGTGATCGGCGCGGTCGCCTCCGTCGCCGGGCTCGCCGCGGCCGGGGTCACGGTCCCGCTGGGCACGCGGATCCTGCGTGGGGGCGGCACCCCCGTCCTGCCGGTGGGCACGCTCACCGAGATACGCGTCATCGCGGGATGCGCGGCGCTGTTCGGCGCCACCGCCGTCCTCGCCCTGGCACTGGGCCTGCTGTTCCGGCGCGGCGTCGCGGCCGTCACCGCGGCCATCGTGCTGATCGTCGTTCCCCACGTCCTCGCGATCGCGTCCGTCCTGCCCGCGGAGGCGGCGCAGTGGCTGCTCCGGCTCACTCCGGCCGCGGCCTTCGCGGCCCTGCAGAGCATCCCGCGGTACCCGCAGGTGACCTACCACTACGTGCCGGCGGCCGGCTACTACCCCCTGCCTGCGTGGGCGGGGCTGGCCGTGCTGTGCGGTTACGCGGCGCTCGCCCTGGGCCTCGCGGTCCTCCTGCTGCGCCGGAGGGACGTGTGATCCCGGCCCTGCCGAAGACGCCCTGTTTCTCGATTTAATGGGCATTTCACGATTTTTCCGGCATCCTGCTCATCGATATGGGAACCGCAACACAGGTGCCGCAGACCCGGAGTATGAGCGGCGAAGAACTCTCCGCCGACCACGCCTGGGCGACACTGCGTGCGTACGGCGGCTGGCATCTGGTCCGCGACTCCTACACGCGGTTCCGGTACGGCGACGGCCTGACCAACTCCCGCGCGCTGGCCTTCCAGATCTGCCTGTCGATCATCCCCGGCGCCATCGCCCTGGTCGGTCTGAGCTCGGTGATCGGCCAGGAGCAACTGGGCCGGGTGCTGGGGCTGACGCTGAGCCACCTGTCGCCCGGACCCGGCGTCGCGGCCGTCCAGGACGTGCTCGGCGGCAGTCACGCGCAGGCGAGCCGGGCCGGCGGGACCCTGGCCCTGTGGCTCGGCCTGATCACCGCCCTGGCCTCGCTGACCAGCGCCATGGCGCAGATCGAGCGCGGGGCCAACCGCATCTACGGCGTCGAGCGCGACCGTCCCTTCCACCGCAAGTACGGCCGGGCCCTGCTGCTGGCGCTGAGCGCGGGCGCCTTCATGACGGCGGGCTTCGTCGCGATGGTCGGCGGCGACGCGATCGGCCGGGCCCTGGCCGAGGTCTACCGCTGGGACGAGGGCATGAGGGACGCCTTCGCCCTGGTGCGGTGGCCGGCCGGGTTCGTCCTGGCGCTGCTGTCCACCTCCGTGCTGTTCCGCGCCTCCCCGCGCCGCAGGCAGCCCGGCCACACCTGGCTGGCCTTCGGCGCGCTGGTCGCCCTGGTGCTGTGGACGGCCTTCACGTTCCTGCTGGCGCTCTACACGGTCAACAGCGGCACCTTCGGCGCCACCTACGGCCCGCTCACCGCCGTGATGGCCCTGCTGCTGTGGTCCTTCCTCGGCTCGATGGCCCTGTTCCTCGGCCTGGCCTTCGCCGCCCAGCTGGAGGCCTGCCGGGCCGGGGACTCCACGCCCTGCACGCCCGACCCCGGTCCCACCGCCGAGCAGGAACGCGAACCCCTGGTGGGCGCGGTGGGATCGGCGGTGCTCGCGGCCGTGCAGGCCGTGTTCCGGCTCTGGCGGCGCAGACGGGCCGGGTGACGGCACGCCTCCTCCTGCGGCACACAATGTGTGCGACCGGGCACTTGATGTAATGGTGTGACCGGAAGCCGCAGGAGGGTGCTCATGGGATCAGTGGCGCAGCTGGGTGAGAGCGCCGTCCTGCAGTCGATCCTGGAACGGGCGCACGACGCGTTCATCTCCCTGGACGGCACCGCCACGGTGCGGGCGTGGAACGCCGCGGCCGAGCGGCTGTTCGGCTGGAGCGCCGAGGAGGCCATCGGCCGCGACGTGAGCGACCTGATCGCCCCGCCCGCGCTGCGCCGCCGTTACCGGGAAGGGCTGAGCGTCCTGTACGAGCACGGCCCCGGTGTGCTGCCCGACCGGAGAGTGGAACTGGTCGTGGCCGACCGTTCCGGCCGGGAGTTCCCCATCGAGATGACCCTGCAGATGGACGACGACGCCCGCGGCGCGACGGCCGTGCACGCGTTCGTCCACGACATCAGCGCCCGGCAGGAGGCCCAGCGGCAGCTGGAGGCCGAGCGCACCTTCCTGCAGGCGCTGCTGGACAGCCTGGACGTGGGGGTGGTCGCCTGTGACGCCCGGGGCCGGGCGACGGTGACCAACCAGACGACGCGCCAGATCTACGGAGACATATCCGATTCACCGGTGCCTCCCGAGGCCTGGCCGGAGACCTACCACCTGTTCACCCCCGACGGGCGCACCCGGCTCCGTCCCGAACAGGTGCCGCTGGCCCGGGCCCTGGCGGGCGAGCACGTCGACGGCCAGCAGGTGATGATCTGCCCGCCCGGGCAGGGGGCGCGCCGCTGCCTGGTCAACGCCCGGCCCATCATCACCCGTGACGGGCATCATCTGGGCGCGGTGCTGGCCATGCGCGACATCACCGACCAGCACCGCGTCCAGGTGCAGCGGGAGGCCCAGCACGCCGTGGCCCAGGCCCTGGCCGAGGCCTCGTCGGCCGAGGCGGCCGCCACCGGGGTGCTGATCGCGGTGGTGCGGGCGCTGGGATGGACCTACGGCGAGTACTGGCAGGTCGCCACCGACCGGCAGAGCATGGTCCGCACCAGCTGGTGGAGCCGGCCCGATCGGGACGTGTCCGGCTTCGCCGGCGACCGGCACGCCCGCGTCCGGCGCGGAGAGGACCTGCCCGGAGGGGTCTGGGACACCGGTGAGACGACATGGATCCCCGATCTGGGCGCCGAGCCGCGGCCGTTCCTGCTGAAACAGGCCGCCCTGGACGCGGGCCTGCGCGCGGCCATCGCCCTGCCGGTGCGCAGCGGCGAGCAGGTCCTCGGCGTACTGATCTTCTGCGCCGACACCGTACAGGAACCCGACGACCAGCTGGCCGACCTGCTGGACGGCACCTGCGCGCACGTGGGCCGCTACCTGGAACGGCGCCGCGCCGAGGAGCTGGCCACGGATCTGGCCGAGAGCCGCCGCCACTTCGCCCGGGTCGTCGCCCAGCTCGACGACAACATCTGGACGGCGCAGGTCACGTCCGACGGGCAACTGCGCTCGACGTTCCGGGGCTCCAACATCGGCACCGTGCTCGGGGTCGAACCGCCCGGAGACGTCAACGTGGGCATACTGATCAGCGAGCGGACCCACCCCGAGGACCGGGCGCTGTGGGCGGGCTTCCGGGCCGAGCTGATCGCCGGGCGGCCGGCGCAGGCCGAGCTCCGCATCATCGGCCTGGACGGCGTCACCCGCTGGATCTGGATACGGGGCACCCCTCGCCGTGAGGGGGAGCAGACCTTCGTCGACGGCATCTCCACCGACGTCACCGAACGCCACCGGCTGGCCGACGAACGCGACCGGGTGAAAGACGAACTGGTGGCGCTGGTCAGCCACGAACTGCGCAATCCCATCGGCACCATCCGCGGTTATGTGGAGATGCTGCTGGAGACCGCCGGTCTGACCGAGACCCAGCGCAGGTTCGCCGACGTCATCGACCGCACCAGCGCTCACCTGCTGCACCTGGTCGACGACCTGCTGGACCTGACACGCCTGGACGCCGGGCAGATCAGTGTCGAGGCCCGCCCGGTGTCGCTGACCCGGCTGGTGCGCGAAGCGGTCGAGGACCACCGCGGCGCCGCCGAGGCCAAGCGCCTGGCCGTCTCCGTCGAGACGACCCCGCCCCTGCCGGTGCACGCCGATCCGCTGCGGCTGCGCCAGGTGCTGGACAATCTGCTGTCGAACGCGATCAAGTACACCCCCGAGGGGGGTGCCGTCACCGTCACCGCCGCGCCGTACTCCGCGGGGTTGGCGAAGTACGCGGAGCCTGTGGAATTCGCGGAGCTCGGTGATCCGTACTCCGGCGGCGCGGACCCGGCCGGGCAGAGCGCGGTGGTCACCGTCTCCGACACCGGCATCGGCATCCCGCCCGAGCAGTACGGCCAGCTGTTCTCCCGGTTCTTCCGCGCCTCCACCGCCCGCGAGGCCGGGATCAAGGGCACCGGCCTGGGCCTGGCCATCACCAAGGCCATCGTCGAAGCCCACGGCGGCACGATCGCCGCGGGCCCGCGCGAAGGCGGCGGCACCGTGCTGACCGTCCGTCTCCCCATCGCCACGGTGGAGTCCTCGTGACGCGGTGGGTGCGCGGTCGCCGGTGAACGGGGTCCGGTCTCCCGGCCGCGGCCCACCCGCCGCCGTCACCGGGGCTGCCCGGCCGGCTTCCGGGCGGCCAGCCGTTCCACGATGCCCAGGTTGAAGCGATCGCGGAGCTCGACGGACAGGCCGTGGGCGGAGAGGTGATCGAGGGGACGGCGCAGGTAGTGCTCGCCCGCCATGGGCACGGTCACCGCCTGCAGCAGGCGTTGCGCCGCGCGCACGGGCCAGGACGATCCGGCCACGTGGTCGGCGAGCAGCAGGACCCCGCCGGGACGGAGCACGCGGACCATCTCCGCGATCGCCCGCCGATGGTCGGGGATCGCGCACAGGGAGAAGGTGCACACGACCGTGTCGAAGGCGGCGTCGCCGAAGTCCAGCGCCTGCGCGTCCCCCTCCCGCAGATCGGCCCCGAGGCCGAGGCCGGCGGCCCGGCGCCGGGCCCGGGCGAGCATCCCGGGGCTCCACTCGATGCCGGTCAGCCGTACCCCAGCGGGGTAGAGGGGGAGGTTGATGCCGGTGCCCACGGCGACCTCGAGCGTGTCTCCGCGGGCCCGCCCGCAGATCCACGAGCGGGTGTCACCGAACAGTCTCCGGTCCCAGAAGTCCATCTGCCGGTCATAGGAGGCGGACGCCCTGTCCCAGTAGCGGCGCAGACGCTCGTCGCGCGCAGTGGAGCTGCCCATCGCGCCTCCCGTACGGCCGGTCGGACGGCGGTCGCCGTACCCCTGAGCCTACAGAGTGCCAATAATGGGGTTATGAGGTATGGACAAGAATCGCTTGTAAGGGTTATACATATGACGTAACCCCTTAATAACCCCATAGAACGGCGGAGTTGTCCATGCCGAAGGTCAACATCTACCTGCCGGACGAACTGGCGGAGGCGGTCAAGGACGTCGGCGTGCCGGTGTCGGCGGTCTGCCAGCGGGCTCTGGAGCAGGCGGTGCGCCGGATCACCGCCATCCGGCAGACCGCCCTGGGCGAGCTGGGGTCCGACGACCTGAGCGAGCGGCTGCCCCAGTTCACCGCCCGAGCCCGCGCCGTCATCAAAATGGCGATCGACCAGGCGCGCGCCGACGCCGCGCCGAACGTCGGGACCGGGCACCTGCTCGCCGCCATGGTGACCGAGGGCCAGAACCTGGCGCTGCACGTGCTCCGGGCGATAGAGATCGATCCCGCTCAGGCGCGGCGTGACCTGGAGCGGCAGACGCCCCCCGAGGAGGAAGGGGGCGGTGAAGGCTCGTCGGCGCACTTCAGCCGTCCGGCCGCGGGTGCGCTCGAGCTGGCGGTGACGGAGGCGACCGCGCTGGGGCACAACTACGTGGGGTGCGAGCACCTTCTGATCGGCCTGGTCTCCGAGCCCGACGGCGTCGCCGGGCAGGTGCTGCGGGCGCTGGGAGCCGAACCCCGGCTGACCCGCCGGGCCGTGACGGCCGCCCTGGCCGGCTACGTGCACCTGCGCGCCCAGACCGTGCCCACCACCGGGACGGCCGCCGGGGGCGCCGCCGGGGCCGACCCCATGCAGGCGCTGGCCGCTGCCGTGCGCCGGCAGGTGCAACCGCTCATCGAGCGCATCGAGCGGCTGGAGCGGCGCCTCGACCCCGACCCCGGCTCCGGCGACCGGTGAGCACGACGGTGCGCACGCTGGTCGCCGTGGTGGCCGTATGGTTCCTGCTGTTGCTGCCGATCCTGCTCTAGGCGAGGGTGGCGTGCATCTCCCACACCAGGATCTCGGCCGGTTCGGCGGCGGTGACCCTCTGGCCGCCGGTGGCGGTGAAGCGCACGGCGTCGCCGGTCTCCAGGCGCCCGGCGCCTTCGAGCTCGACGGTGCCGCGCGGGACGAACAGATGCACGAACGGCGCCTCGGGCAGCTCGACGTGCTGTCCGGGCTGCAGGCGGGCGGCGTACAGCGCGGCGTAGCGGTTCTTGATGCGGATGGCCGCGGCCCCGCCGTGCTTGTCCATGCCGGAGGCCACCGGCACCAGACCGCCGCCGAGCAGCTCGGCGTCGATCTCCAGCTGCTCGTAGCCGGGGGTGATGCCGGCCTCGTCGGGCACCACCCACATCTGCACGAAGTGCACCGGCTCGTCGTGGACGTCGCCGGCCAGGCGCCAGGAGTCGTTCTTCTCCGAGTGCAGGATGCCGGTCCCGGCGCTCATGCGCTGGGCCAGGCCGGGGTAGATGACGCCGTTGTGGCCTTCGGAGTCCTGGTGCACCAGGGAGCCCTGCAGCACCCAGGTGACGATCTCCATGTCCCGGTGCGGATGGGTGTCGAAGCCGAACCCGGGGCGCACGACGTCGTCGTTGTTGACCAGCAGCAGCCCGTGGTGGGTGTTGGCCGCGTCGTGGTGGTGGCCGAAGGAGAAGGAGTGCTTGGAGTCCAGCCAGCCGATCTCGGTGGTGAACCGGTCGGCGGCGCGGCGGACGTCGGTCTGCGGGATCAGCGGAGTACGCATGGCAGGGGTCCTTCCAGAGGCAGGGGCGGGCGAACCGGGACCGGCGGCGCCACCGACAGAAGATGATGCATCATGTATCTGCCTCAACCCATATGACGTGTCATGTATTCCGGAGACTTCATGATGTGTCATGCATGCTTGGGTAGGGTGACGGCATGAGCGCCCCTCGATGGCTCGACGACGACCAGCAGCGCGCCTGGCGCGCCTACCTGCGGATGCAGGGGCGGCTGAGCGCTGCGCTCAACCGGCAGCTGCAGGCGTCCTGCGGCCTGTCGCTGGCCGACTATGACGTGCTGGTGCACCTCACCGACGCTGCCGAGGGCAGATTACGCCCCTACGAGCTGCAGCGCGCCCTGGACTGGGAGCAGAGCCGCCTGTCGCACCACCTGAGCCGGATGCACCGCCGCGGCCTGGTCGAACGAGAGGAATGCGCCGAGGACGGCCGTGGCGCCTTCGTCGTCCTCACCGAGGCCGGCCGCGAGGCGATCACCACCGCCGCCCCCGGCCACGTCGAGACCGTCCGGAACCTGTTCTTCGACGTCCTCAGCCCCGACCAGGTCGACGCCCTGCAGCGGCTGGCCACCCAGGTGCTGACCCGGCTCGACGCCGCCACCGGCGAGTGAGGCGCGGCCCGGCCGCCGGCTCACCCGGCGCGCCGTGGGGGGACCGGCCGGGTGCGGGCCGCCAGGTGACCAGCAGCGCCAGGGCGAGCAGAAGCTCGGCGATGTCGCCGCCGTAGTACATCAGCTCGGCGCCGCCCCGGCGCTGCGCGTCCGGAACGCCCGGAATGAACACGATGCCGGCGTACATCAGCTGGGACAGCACGGCATGCCCGGCGACGGCCACCCCGAGCACGACCAGGCGGGAGGGGACCGACGGCCGGTGCGGGGCCGGGTCCGGACCGGCGATCACCCAGGCGAACAGGTAGCCGGAGGCCAGGAAGTGCGCGTGCACCAGATGGTGGGCCCACGGGGTGGCGGTGGTGAGGCCGTACAGCGGGGTGCAGTACAGCACGACCAGCCCGCCCAGGGTGAGCAGCAGGGCGGTGACCGGATGGGCGATCAGGCGGGCCGTACGGCTGCGCAGGAGACGGGTGAGCCGGCGGCCCCGGTGCGGCGGGAGCACGCCCAGCACCAGGGTGAACGGCGCGGCCAGCACCAGGGCGAGCGGCGCCAGCATGCCGATCAGCAGGTGCTGCAGCATGTGCCCGCGGAAGTCGCCCTCGCCGAAGGGCAGCACGTGTCCCAGGGCCAGGGAGAGCAGCGCGCAGCCGGTCAGGAAGGCTGAGCTGCGCCAGGGGCTCCAGGACCGCCCGAGGGCGCGGCGCCGGGCCACCAGGAGCAGGTAGGCGGCCGCCGCCAGGAGGGGCGCGAAGGCCGCCAGCGCGTCCGGCCCGGCGTGCGCGTGAGGGGCGGACACGGTGGTCAGCGCGCCGCGACGCCGGTCTCGGCCGGGTCGGCGGCCGGGGGACGGGCGCCGCGCTGCAGCAGCCAGCCGCCGGCCACCAGCAGCGCGCCCAGCGCCAGGAATCCCAGGTCCCACCAGAGCTGGCCGGGACCGGTGCGCACGTGGTGGATGCCCAGCAGGTGGTGGTCGATGACGCCTTCGACCAGATTGAACAGCCCCCAGCCGACCAGCACCCAGCCCCACAGGACCCGGGAGGCCCAGACGCGGCCGCGGCCGCGGGTGATGCGGGAGTACAGCAGCGCCAGGCCGGTCAGCACCGCCAGCCAGGTGAAGGTGTGGAACAGCCCGTCCCACAGGGTGTTGATCCGCAGCCCGTGCACGGTGGTGGCCGGATAGGGGGCCACGCCGATGTTGTCGGTGTCGGTGCTGGTCAGCATGTGGTGCCACTGCAGGATCTGGTGGAGCAGGATGCCGTCGAGGAACCCGCCGAGACCGACGCCCAGGACGATGCCGGGCAGGGTGATGGTCGGGCGCGTGGTGGCCATGGAGCCTCCAGGGATGGATGCCGGTACCCCGGCGCCTACCCCGAAGAGTCCGATCAATCGCCCGCCGTACGGCAAATGCCGGCAACCCCGAGGTCGGCGGCGGCGAAGGCCGCTACGGCGAACGGGCACGGCACCCGGCCGGGGTTTCCCGGCCGGGTGCCGTGCCCGCGTGGGGCGTCCGGCGTGCTACGCCATGGAGTGCTCGCGCTCGGCCGTCGCGGGGGCGGTGGTGAGGCTCTCCCCCTCGATGTCGAGGTTGGGCAGGGCCCGGTCCAGACCGCGGGGCAGCCACCAGGCGGCCCGGCCGAGCAGGGACATCACCGCGGGCACCAGGGTCATCCGGACGACGAAGGCGTCGATGAACACGCCGATGGCCAGGGCGAAGCCGATGGACTTGATGATGGGGTCGTCCATGAGCACGAACCCGCCGAAGACCGCGATCATGATCAGGGCGGCGGCGGTGACGACGCGGGCGTTGTGGCCCAGGCCGTTGACGGTGGCCTGCTGGGGGGTGTCGCCGTGGACGTAGTCCTCACGCATGCGCGAGACCAGGAACACCTGGTAGTCCATGGCCAGGCCGAACAGGATGCCGATCAGCAGGATCGGCAGGAAGCTGACCAGCGGGCCGGGGGTGTCGACGCCGACCAGGTCGGCCAGGTGGCCCTGCTGGAAGACCGCGACGGTGATGCCGAAGGTCGCGCCGACGGTGAGCAGGAACCCGGCCGCGGCCTTGATCGGCACCAGGATGGACCGGAAGACCAGCATGAGCAGCAGGACCGAGAGCCCGACCACGAGCAGCAGATAGACCGGGAGCGCGTCGGAGAGCTTCTCGGAGATGTCGATGCCGATCGCGGTGACGCCGGTGAGGGAGACGTCGGCGCCGGTGATGGTGGCGACCTTGTCGCGGATGGCGTGGACGGCGTCCTCGGTCGCGGCGTCGGTGGGCCCGCCGGTGGGGATGACGGCCAGCAGCGCGGCGGTGCCGGAGGCGTTCAGCTGCGGCGGCGCGACGGCGAGCACCCCCTCGGTACCGGTGATCAGCTTGGCGGCCCGGGCGGCCGCGGCGGTGGTGGCCTCCTTGTCGGCGGCGGTGACGACGGCGATCAGACGGCCGTTGAAACCGGGACCGAAGCCCTCGCTGGTCAGGTCGTAGGCCCGGCGGGCGGGGGAGTCCTCGGCGGCGGTGCCGGCGTCGGGCAGGGCCAGGCGCATGTCCTGCATGGGCAGCGCGAGCGCCCCCAGGCCCAGGACGCCGGCCAGCAGGATCGGCACGCGCAGGCGGATGACCATGCGGCCCCACCGGAACCCGAACGCCTCCCGCGGCGCCCGCCGGGACGACTCGGCCTGCCCGGCGCGGTGCTTACGGGGCAGGACGCGCTCACCGGCGAAGCCGAGAACGGCCGGCAGGAGGGTCAGCGCGACGGCCACGGCCACGGCCACGGTGGCGGCGGCGGCCAGGCCCATGGCGGTCAGGAACGGGATGCCCACCACCGACAGACCGGCCAGGGCGATGATCACGGTGACGCCGGCGAAGACCACGGCCGATCCGGCGGTGCCGGTCGCGCGGCCCGCGGCTTCGCGGGCGTCCATGCCCTCGGCCAGGAACTGCCGGTAGCGGGAGGTGATGAACAGCGAGTAGTCGATGCCCACGGCCAGGCCGAGCATCAGCGCCAGGGTCGGGGCGGCGCTGTTGAGCTCCACCACGCCGGTCAGGGCGAACAGCCCGGCCATGCCCGCGCCCACACCGACCAGCGCGTTCACCATCGTCATGCCGGCGGCCACCAGGGAGCCGAAGGTGACGACCAGCACCACCGCGGCCACCAGCACGCCCAGCGCCTCGGACGAGCCGACCTCCGGCGCGCCGCCGGCGACCGGTTCGCCGCCGGGCTCGACGCGCAGACCCTCCAGGCCCTGGCCGACGTTCTCGTAGGCCTCGCGCTGGGCGTCGGTCAGATCGGTGACCTTGGCGGAGAACTGCACCTGGACCAGGGCGTAACGGCCGTCGGGGGAGATCGACCGGGCGGCGAACGGGTCGACGGCGGCCAGCACGCCGGGCACGGCCGCCGCCTGGCTCACCACGGGCTCCACCTGGTCGGGGGTCAGCTTCTGCGCCGTGGCCGAGGCGATGACGATGGTGCCGGTCGCACCGCCGGCCTGCGGGAACTGCTGCCGCAGGGTGGTCATCGCCCGCTGGGACTCGGTCCCCGGCATTTTGAACTCACTGCTGGTGGAGCCGCTGAACGCCGCGGCGGCGCCGCCGAGCAGGGCCAGCAGCAGCAGCCAGACGGCCACCACCCGGCCCCGCCGGTGGAAGGAGGACCGGCCGAGCCGGTAGAGCAGAATCGCCACTGTGGGACACCTTCGATGAAGAACGACAGTCGGTCGTGAGGGGCTGTGGTCGGGGGGGTGAAGTCCATGCCGGGACGACCGCGTGCGGCGGCGCGTCTCGGTGCTCTCCCGGTGCTCTCCCGGTGTTCTCCGGGGACCGGCGTCTTCCGAGGAGCCGGTGTTCTCCGAGGGCCGGGGTCAGTGGCCGGGGCGGCCCGGGTGGCCCAGGGCGTCGTAGCTGACGTCCACGAGGTGGCCTGCGGCGGTGTCGGGGAGCAGGTGCTCGCCCAGCGCGGTGCGGGCCACCGCCAGCGCGCCGATCGCGCCTGCGACCCGGACCACTCTGTCCATGTCCGCGTCGGGATCGAGCAGGAACGCCTCGACGATCACATCGGCGACGGGCTGCAGCGGGACGCTCTCGCCACCCACGGGGTCACGCAGCAGCGTCGCCAGCAGCAACGCGATGAATCCCGGGCGGCGCATCGCCAGTCGTGCCAGGGCGGTCAGCGCGGTACGGTCACGCCGCGGCCCCGGTGCCTGACCGCTCGCCTCGCCGAGGGCGTCGCGCAGCTCGGCCAGGCACCGGACGACGACCTCCTCCTGCAGCGCCTCCTTGGAGGGGTAGTGGCGCAGCAGGCCGCTCTTGGAGTAGCCGACCGCGTCGGCGACACGCTGGATCGAGGTCTCGGCGAAGCCGTGGCGGGCGAACAGCAGGGCGGCGCAGTCGATGATCTCCTCATCGATCTGCTCCCGGGTCTGGCGAGGCATGAGACCAGGATAGGCGCTGTGCGACCGTTTTGGTCGCAATGAGACCGTGATGGTTCCCACAGCGGAAAAGCCTCAGGACGGCCGATCCGCCACGGTGACTTTCCCGGAGGACACGCCGGGAGGCCGCCGTGCGGGCGATCTGCCCTCCGGAGAGCGTCTACTTTCGGGAGAGACAAGATCTTGCCCCGAGGCGACGGCTGTCCCACCCTTTGAGAGCAGGCGTTCCCTCTCGAGCACACCGGGAGACCCCATGACCCAGCAGGCACCCCGTACGGCCATCGTCACCGGCGCGGCCCGGGGCATCGGAGCCGCGACCGCCAGGCGCCTGGCCCGGGACGGCTTCGCCGTGGCCGTCCTCGACCTGAACGCCGACGCCTGCAAGCCGGTCGTCGACGAGATCACCTCCGCCGGCGGGCGGGCGCTGGCCGTCGGTGCGGACGTCTCCGACGAGCAGGCTGTGGCCGATGCGGTGGCGCGCGTGGCCGACGGGCTCGGCGCGCCGACCGTGCTGGTCAACAACGCCGGCATCATCCGCGACAACCTGCTGTTCAAGATGAGCACCGATGACTGGGACGCCGTCATGGGCGTGCACCTGCGCGGGGCGTTCCTGATGAGCCGGGCCGCGCAGACGTTCATGACCGAGGCCGGGTGGGGCCGGATCGTCAACCTGTCCAGCACCTCGGCGCTGGGCAACCGGGGCCAGGCCAACTACTCCGCGGCCAAGGCGGGTCTGCAGGGCTTCACCAAGACCCTCGCCCTGGAGCTGGGCAAGTTCGGTGTGACCGTCAACGCCATCGCCCCCGGCTTCATCGAGACCGAGATGACCGCCGCCACCGCCGCCCGCCTCGGCGTGCCGTTCGAGGACTTCAAACTGGCGGCAGCGTCCCAGATCCCGGTGCGGCGGACCGGCCGGCCGGAGGACATCGCGCACACTGTGTCGTTCTTCGTCAGCGAGGACGCCGGATTCGTCTCCGGCCAGGTCATCTACGTGGCCGGCGGGCCGCGCACCTGACCGCGGAGCTGCGGGGCGCGAGCGGCCACCCGGGCCTCGCGCGGTGGCCGCGCCGCACTACCGGCGCGGGTTCCTGGTGACGGTGGAGGGCACCAGCTCGCCCAGCCCCCGCACGACGAGACGGTCCATCGGCCGGAGCGTGAACGCGTCGTCGCCGGTCAGCTCCTCCGCCATCGCGGGGTCGACCAGCACGGCGCCGGTGGCTGCCAGGGCGGTGAGCCTGCTGGCCAGATTGACCGTGGTGCCGAACACATCGCCCATACGGCCGATCACCTGGCCGATCGCGAGCCCCACCCGCAGCGCGGGCGTGCTCTTGGACCGGGAGTGGGCCTCCACGAGCCGCAGGGCGATGTCGGCCGCGGTGGCCGCGCTGTCGGCGACGAACAGCACGGAGTCGCCGAGCGTCTTGACGACCCGGCCCTGCGCCGAGGTGACGACGTCGGCCGAGCGGCTCTCGAACCGCTCGACGAGGGCGGCCAGCTCCTTCTCGGAGATCTGGCGGCTCAGCCGGGTGAACCCCACCAGGTCGGCGAAGCCCACGGCCAGCCGTACGGTGCCCGTCTCCTGCTCGACGACGCGGCCCGCGGCGGCGGCCAGCTGCCGCCGCCAGGCGTAGACCAGGAGCCGCTCCAGGTCCGGCACCACCCGGTCGGCCCGCGCGCGCCAGGTGTCCACGCGCTCCTCCCGGGGGACCCCGGCCTGGTCGAGCGCCTCGGCGCCGATCACGGCCTGCGACTCCGCGAGCCGGGCGGTGGCCCTGCCCAGGGACCGGGTCACCAGGAGGGCGTGCTCCTCGTCGTAGGTCCCGTCGCGCACCAGGCCGACCAGTGTCAGGAGCGCCTCGACGTCGGAATCGGTGAACTCCACCGCGTCGTCGGCGACGTTGGCGAAACCGAAGGCGCGCCAGAACCGCCGCGCGCGGTACATCGGTATGCCGGCCATCGCGGCCACCTGGCGGCTTGTGTAGCGGCGGTGCTGTCGGAGGAACGCCCCCGCCAGATCGTCGGCCACCGTATCCTCAACCGTTGTCGATTTCCCTTTGGGCCCCTTAACCGAGAATCGCACCATACATCCCACGGGTTGCCGAATGCCAGAACGGAGCGGTCCGGCGGCTCCTCGCGGGCCGCAGGACCCCGGTCACCGGTCCCGGCCCGCTGCGGATCTCTCCCCGGGTCCGGTGTTGCCGCTACCCTGCGCAGGATGTATGTGAAGATATGCGGGCTGCGCGAGCCCGAGCATGTGGCCGCCGCGGTCGAGGCGGGCGCGGACGCGATCGGCTTCGTCCTGACCCGCAGCTCCCGGCGCGTCACCCCCGAGCGGGCGCGCGAGCTGGCCGCGGCGGTGCCCCCGCACGTGCTGACCGTGGCGGTGTTCGCGGGGGAGGCCCCCGCTCAGGTGCGGGCGGCCACGCTGGCCTCGGGGGTGCGCGCCGTCCAGCTCCACGGCGACCATCCGCACGGGGACTTCACCGCGCTGCGCGACCTCGGCGTCACGCTGGTGCGCGCCGGAGCCGCGGAGGTGGACCCGCGCTGCGGGGCCTTCGACGAGGACCTGCTCATCATCGACGCGCCCCGGCCCGGCTCGGGGGAGCCCTGGGACTGGGCGGCGGTGCGCGGGCGCCCGTCGGGCCGCTGGATGCTCGCCGGAGGGCTCGCCCCGTCGAACGTGGCCGAGGCGATCGCCGCGGCCCGTCCGTGGGGGGTGGACGTGTCGAGCGGGGTGGAGAGCGCGCCGGGGATCAAGGACGCCGGGCTCATCCGGGACTTCGTCGCCGCGGCCCGGGGAACCGCGGCGGGACCGCCCGCCTGAAAGGCATCGATCTCCGTTCAGCGATGCGTCCACTCCGGCTGCAGGAAGTCGGCCACCCGTGCGGTACGGCCGAGCAGCACGACCTCGCGGAACTGCCACAGCAGCGCTCCGGTCGGAGCGTGCACCACCATCCGCGGGCCCAGGTGCATCTGCAGCAGCTGTCCGCCGTCCGGCTGCGGCACCCATCGCACCGCGTCCGGCGCGGCCAGCCGGTGCAGTGGCACGTGGTGCACGGAGTGGACTTCCTCGGCGCTGGGTGTCAGCGGTCCGGGATCCCGCACCGCCACGACGAGCGGGGTGATCGTGAAGTTCGAGGCGGCGGGGAAGTCGTCCAGCCGTCCCAGCACGGCGTCCGGGGCGGCGGTCAGCCCGATCTCCTCGTGCAGCTCGCGCAGTGCCGCCTGCAACGGGGTCTCGCCGGCCTCCAGGCGTCCGCCCGGCAGTGCCCACTGGCCCGCGTTGCGGCCCCGGTAGGCCCGCTTGATGACGATCACCGAGGGGGCGCCCCCGTGTCCGACGACGCACAGCGCCACTGCGGCCCGCCGGATGCCCGGCGTGTCGGGCAGGGTCGTGTGGCGGTGGGCCGACAGCCGGGCGGCGGCGTGCGCCCGCAGTGCCTCCAGGTCGTTGAGGGGATCGTCCATGGACGAATCATGCCAGACGATCATTCGTCCGCCGCCGGGAGCCGGGGCAGCCGGGCGGCGCGGGTCCCCGGGTGCGGCGCTCGGGGTGTGCTCGGGGTGTGCTCGGGGTGTGCTCGTGATGCGGTCCTATCCGGCGTGTTCGAGGAAGGCGCGCACCTCGTCGGCCTCGGGCACGCCGAGCTGCCCGTAGAGGTCCAGGGCCAGCCGTCCGTGCTCGCGGGCCTGGGCGGAGTGCCCGAGGGCGAGGTGGGCACGGGCCAGGCCGTCGTGGGCGCGGGCCTGTTCGGGGCGGTTGCGGGATGCCCGGGAGAGGGTGAGCGCGGCGGTGTGCTCCTCGATCGCCCGGCCGGGGTCGCCGGTGGCCTCGGCGAGCCCGTTGAGCGCGGTCGCCTCGCCGGCCGGGTTGCCGATCTTCCGGTAGAGGGCGGCGGCCTGCTCGTGGCGGGTACGCGCCTGGTCGGGGAGGCCCTGGTGGCGCAGGACGACGCCGAGGTGGTTGAGGATCAGCGCCTCGCCGGCCGGGTTGCCGATCTTGCGGTGGAGGGCCAGCGCGAGGTCGAGGTGCCGGCGGGCGTCGTCGGGACGCCCGGCCCGGTCGAGGACGAGGGCGAGGATGCCGAGCACGTGTGCCTCGCCCCAGGTGTCGGTGCCGATGCGGGTGAGGTCGAGCGCCCGCTTGAGGTACTGCTCGGCCTGTGCGTCGTGCCGCCTGCGCAGGGCGAGGTTTCCCAGGGTCAGCAGGGCCCGCGCCCGCTCGGAGGCCTCCTCGCACGCTTCGAGGGCCTGGCCGGCGTACTCTTCGGCCTGTCCGTACTCGCCGCGCCGCCAGTGGGTCCAGGCCAGGTCGGTGAGCGCCCGGGCCTGGACGGCGCGGTCGCCGAGCTTGCGGCTGCGCTGGAGCACCAGGGTGTGCAGGGTGACGGCATCGTCGTGGTGCACGTACCGGTCGAGGTAGGGGCGCATCGTCAGGCCCAGGAGGCCCAGGCAGATCTCGGGGCCGTGGACGGCGGCCGCGATGATGTTGGAGCGCTCGGCGTCGAGCCAGGCGAGGGCCTCCTCGGGGCTGCCGACGGGCGGGACGGGGGAGGCGGGCTGGGGGATGCCCTCGCGCTGGACGACGCTGTCGGGGAAGAGCCGGTCCATCGCCGCACGGGCACGGTGCAGGTAGTAGACGAGCAGCCGCAGGACGGCGCCGTCGTCGTCGGCGATGGAGCGGGCGTGCTCGCGGAGCAGATCGTGGAAGGTGTATCTGCCCGGTTCGTACTGCAGCAGCATGTGGGCGTCCAGGAGGCCTTCCAGGAGGTCCTCGGCTTCGTCCTCGGGGACCCCGGCCAGCGCGGCGGCGCCGCAGGCGTCGATGTCGCGGCCGGGTACCAGCCCGAGCAGGCGGAACATGTGCTGTTCCGCGGTGCTGAGCTGTTCGTAGGAGACGGTGAAGGCGGCCGACACCCCGTCCAGGAGCCGCCGCCGGTCCCGTAGCCTGCCGGCCAGGTAGGACACGCTCCACCGCGGCCGGTGCTGGAGACGGGCGGCCGAGATCCGGATGGCGAGCGGGAGGTGCCCGCACAGCTCCAGCACCTCGCGTACGGCGTCGGGCTCGTCGTGGGCGCGCTCGCCGACGATCCGGCCGAAAAGTTCGGCGCCGTCCCCGGCTGTCAGGACGTCGACCGACAGGGCGTGGGCGCCGTCCAGGTCGACGAGCCGCCGCCTGCTGGTGATCAGGACGAGGGTGTCGGACAGACCCGGCAGCAGAGGGCGTACGTGGTCGGTGTCGAGGGCGTTGTCCAGGACGGCGAGCACCCGGCGACCGGCCAGTTCGGCCCGCCACAGGGCGCTCCGCTCGGCGAGCGTGGCCGGGATCAGGTCGGCGGGCACTCCCAGCTGGCGCAGGAGGGACTCCAGCGCGGCGGAGGGATCGACGGGCGTCCGGCCCGCGGTGTGGGCCTGCAGGTCGAGGAAGAGCTGCCCGTCCGGGTAGCGGCCGGCCAGCCGGTGGGCCGCGTGGACGGCGAGGGTGGTCTTGCCGATCCCGGCCATGCCGTCGATCGTGACGACCGTCGCCTCGTGTCCGCCCGCGAGCCGTTCCAGCTCGGTGGCCCGTCCGGAGAAGTCCGGAATGTCGTAGGGCAGGAAGGAGCGGCGCGGTGCCGCGGGCGGCGGTGGTCCGGCCGGCTGGACGGCCGGTGGCGTCGCGGCGCCGGGCAGGCGCAGCGCCGGATCGTCGGCCAGGACGGCCCGTTCCAGCTCGGTGAACGCGTGGCCGGGGTCCAGGCCCTGCTCCTCCGCGAGAGCCGCACGGTAGGCACGTGCCGCGGCGAGGGCGTCGGCCTGCCGCCCGGAGCGGTGCAGGGCCAGGACCAGGTGGCCGGTGAGCCTCTCCCGGATCGGGTTGGCGGCCACCTGGGCGGCCAGCTCGTCGAGCAGGTCGCCGTGGCGTCCGGCGGCGAGCTCGGCCTCCACCAGGCGCTCGTAGGCCGACAGCCGCCGGTCGTGCCAGAGGTCCCGGGCCCCGGCGACGTAGTTGGCGTGCACGTCCTCGAGCGCTTCACCGTTCCACAGTTCCAGCGCCCTGCGCAGTTCGCCGGCCGCCACCAGCTCGGTGAACTCCTGGGCGTCCACCTGTCCCGGCGCCGGGTTCGCGACATAGCCACCGGCTCGCGTCTCGAGCAGTTCTCCGCCGCCCGCGCCGCGCAGTGCCTTGCGTATCGCGGTGATGGAGGCGTGGACCTGCGATCGGGCGGTGTCGGGCTGGTCGTAGCCCCACATGGCCTCGATCAGGCGCTCGATGCTGACCACCCGTCCGGCGTTGAGCAGCAGATAGGCCAGGACCGCACGGTGACGTGGGGCGACGCCCGCCAGCGGCGCCCCGTCGACGATCACTTGGACGGGCCCGAGAAGCGTGAAGCGCGGCATCGTCCCTCCATCGTCGTCGCATAGCGAATCTATCAACCCGGGCGACCAGTCTGATCTCACGCCAACCACGACAGAGGAGAACGGAATGGAAGCCCGGATGAAGAACCCGGCGACGATCATCCCCGCGGCGATGAAGCCGATCATGGAGCTGGTCGGGGCCGCCCAGTCGCAGGGCCTTCCCCAGGAGCTCATGGAGATGATCCACCTGCGGGTCAGCCAGATCAACGGCTGCAGCTTCTGCGTCGACGCCGGCCTGAAGAACCTGCGCAAGCTCGGTGAGAGCGACGAGCGCATCGGCCTGGTGGCCGCCTGGCGGGAGGCCCCGTACTACACCGAAACGGAGCGCGCCGCGCTGGAGCTGGCCGAGGCGGCCACCCGGCTGGCCGACCGCGCCGACGCCGTCCCCGACGAGGTCTGGGACAACGCCGCCGACCACTTCGACGACAAGCAGCTGGCCTCGATCCTGCTGATGACCGCCGTCACCAACCTCTTCAACCGGCTCAACGCCCCGATCCGGCAGATCGCCGGCTCCTGGTGAGCGAGAAAGAGACCACCATGCCTGCCGTCCGCTCACACCGCTACTCCGTCGCCGAGTCCGACCTGGAGGAGTTCCTCGCCCGCCGCAGCTCGCTGATCGCGACCGTCCGCGAGACGCACCCCGGTCTCACCCGTGCCGTGCTGATCCGGCTGGAGGACGGGGCCTACGACGACACCTGGTACTGGGAGACCGCGGAGCAGATGGACGCCGCGCTGGCGGCCGTCGCCACCTTCCCCGAGGCTCCCCTGACCATGGCCCTCACCAGGGACGGCACCGTGCTGAACGGCCGGGTCGTCGATCAGCGCTGACCCTCCGCCGGGCGGGCGTGGGCCCGCCGGCGGCCGCGGAGCCGCCGGCGGGCACGCCATCCGGTGCGGGTCAGGGCCGGGACGCCGTGAGCGTCGCGCCGTCGGGGGCGTAGACGGTCATCCAGTGCGGGTGCAGCCGGTAGTAGACCACGTCGTTGTCCCAGTCGAAGGCGTCGTCGCCGTAGAAGCCCTTGAAGTACGCCAGCAGGCCGGGCCAGTCCGCGGCCGGATCGCCGTCCCGGGGGTTGAGGATCTCCACGGTGCCGTGGGTGAACACGCCCAGGTCCTCTCCGCGCATGTGCGCGGCGCTGACGGCGGGCCGGGCGGCGAGGTGACGGGCCTTGGCGGCGTCGCGTGCCGTGCCGAAGTGCCACTTCCCGTGCAGGAAGTGCCCGTCCGCGCCGCTGATCCGCGGCTCGCCCTTCGCCGTCACGGTGGACAGGGCGAGGGTGCACATGCCGGTGAGGACCCGGGTGAGCTGCTCCGCGGTCAGGGTGCGCTCCCGGTTGATGATCGAGCGGAGGTGTGAGGTGGAGCGGGAGAGAGAGGAGTCGAGGAGCGCCTGGAGCTCTCCGAGCTCCTCTGGCGTTTCGTGCATCGAGGTCCTTGCCTATCCGTAGGAGTGGTCATCTGCCGGCGGACGCGCCCGCCCGTTCGTCCTGCGGGCATGCTCGTCCGTTCGTCGGCCCGGTCCGCGTCCGTCGCCGACCGGGGAAACCATGCTCGGCCCGAAACCCGACACCCTGTGTCATGTTTCTTCCCCGTCCCGCAGGCGGGGTGACGGGGAAGGTGTACGGCTGCGACGACACGAACTGCCGCTGACCGGCAGGCACCGGCGCGGGGTCCCCGCGCTGGCCTTCGCGCCGAGACGGGTGAGCGGTTCAGTCCCGGTGCCCGGGCATTTCCGGGCGTTCGTCGGTCCAGCCGATGGCCTGGAACGAGGTGGAGTGGCCGATCTCCACCTGCCGTCCGTCCGCGAGCCTGCCCGCGTGCGTCCACACCTCGGCGAGGGGGAGGCCGGTGCCGGGATCGACCACGAAGCGGATCTCGTTGAACAGGCCCGGCTCTGCCTCCACCTGATAGCCGAGCGCCTGCCCACGCCGGCCCAGCGGATCTGTGACCTCCCCCTCAGCCCGTATGCCGGGCAGCGACGCCAGGATCCGGTACGCCGACGCCCGAGCCCCGGACGAGGCGGGCAGGCGGCTGATGACGTCCACGCAGCCTTGCCGGAGGAGGGACGCCCTCAGCTGCTCGATGTCCGTCCCGGGGGCAGGGTCCGCCGCTTCCAGCCGCCGGGTGATGCGGTCGATGCGCTCTTGCAGGTAGCCGCGGAGCTCGGCGGGCTCGCCGGGGATCGTACGCACCTGCTTCCAGGTCATCCGTTCCCCCAGCAGATCACCCGCCGAGCCCTTCCATTTGCCGTGGAGCCGTTCGGCGGTCCGCTCACCTGCCGCGGCCTCCTGCGGCGAGGGGATGGGGGACGTCTGCTCCCACCTGTCCTCGGGGTCTCGCCAGTTCTCGGGGTACCGCCAGCGGGTGGGCGCGCCCGCCGCCCGCCAGGCCGCCTCGTCCTGCGGGGTCGCGGGCCGGGTGCCCAGATACTGGCGGATCCACGCAGAGCGCGGCCGGGAGAGGGCAGGAACCGCCGCCGCGCCGGAACGCGCTCCAGTGAGACGATCTCCGCCAGCAGCGCGTCCGCCCCCGCGGTGGACGCCCGGCCGGCCAGGTCCTCGTCCAGCACCCGCGCCCGGTCCTTGAAGATCTGGTCGCTGTTCACCCTGACTCCTTCTCGACGAGCGGCCGTGACGCGAAACCGGCGGCCGATGGGCGGGTCTTCTCCAGGGCCTCGGCGAAGCGCCTGCGGGCCCGGTGCAGGCGGATGCGGACGGCGTTGCGGGAGCAGTCCAGCACGGTGGCGATCTCGCCGGGATCGAGCCCCTCCCACAGGGCCAGGGCCAGGAGCTCACGATCGCTGCCGGAGAGCATGCCCATGGCCTCGTCCACATCGTGCCGTCCGCTGTGGCGGGAGGGGGCGGTGTAGAGCTCTTCGATCTCACCGGTGAGTTCGGTGTGCCGGGTGAGCCTGCGCCGCTCGCTCCGGCGGTGGTTGGCCAGGACCCGGCGGGCCACGCCGTACAGCCACAGTTTGCCGGCCTCGCCGTCGGGGAGTTCGGCCATCCGCCTCCAGGCGATCGCATAGGTCTCGGCCACGACGTCGGCGGCGTCTTCGGGGGAGGAGCATCCGGGAACTTCGGCGGTACCGGGTCCCGCTCCGGGATGCTGTGGTGTCCGGGGCGGAAACGTTTCGCTCCGTAGCCGTCATGCCCGGCAGCTCAGGGACGAGCGCGGAAGGTGGTGCGGTAGGTCTGCGGGGAGGTGCCGACGGCGCGGGCGAAGTGGGCACGCAGTGTCGCGGGAGAGCCCATGCCCACCGCTTCGGCGATCTGGCCTATCGGCAGATCGGTGCTTTCCAGCAGGTGCTGGGCGCGGCGGATGCGAGCGTGCAACAGCCACTGCAGGGGAGTGGTCCCGATCTGCGCACGGAACCGGCGCGTCAGCGTCCGCACGCTGACGCAAGCGTGACGGGCGATGTCACCGAGGCTGAGCGGCCGGTGCAGGTTGGACTCCATCCAGGTGAGGACAGGTTGGAGCGCGGTCCCCGGGTCGCGGGGGTCGGTATGCCGGATGAACTGCGCCTGGCCTCCGTCGCGCTGGGGTGACATCACCATCCGGCGAGCGGTCTCGGCGGCCACCGCCGAGCCGTGGTCGCGCCGGACCAGATGCAGGCACAGGTCGATTCCGGCCGCCACCCCGGCCGAGGTGAACAGGTCGCCGTTGTCGGTGAACAGCACCGCGGCGTCGACCTCGACGGCGGGGTGGCGCCGGGCCAGCTCGGCGGCGTAGGTCCAGTGCGTGGTCGCCCGCCGTCCGTCGAGCAGCCCGGTGGCGGCCAGCAGGAACGCCCCGGCACAGATCGAGGCGATCCGTGCGCCGCGCCCGGCCGCGGCCCGCACCGCCTCCAGGACCTCCCCGGGCGGCTCCTCCAGGAAGTTCCAGTGACCGGGGAGCACAAGGGTGTCGGCCGCTGCGAGGTCATCGAGGCCCCATGCGGTCTCCAGCCGCATCGCGCCGAAAGGCTCCGAGGTCCGGACGGCACCGCCGACGGTGCACACCCGCGTCTCATACAGCGGCTGGTACCGATCACCAGTGGAACTGCCGAAGACCTGGGCGGGCACCGCCATGTCGAAGGCGACCACTCCGTTCATCGCCAGCACACCGACCACATGCATGGCCAGAATCTAGCGCAGTACGGCATTACAGCCACTTTCCGCACGGTCTCCCGGTGGCCACGATCAAAGCCATGACAGATCACTTCACCGGCTTCGCGATTCCCGACACCCCGCTGACCCGCAAGGCGCACGGGTTCGTCCAGGGGATCACCACGCAGGCCGTCCTGACCCACAGCGTGCGCAGCTACCTGTTCGGCAGGGCCATCGGGGAGCGACACGGCCTCCGGGCCGAGCACGACTACGACGACGAGGTCCTGTTCCTGGCGTGCGTGTTGCACGACGTCGGGCTGACCGAGCGGGGCGAGCGAGGCGGACGGTTCGAGGTGGACGGCGCGGACCTGGCCGCGGAGTTCCTCACCGAACACGGGCTGGCCGCGGACCGGACCCGCCTGGCCTGGGAGGCGATCGCCCTGCACACCAGTCTCGGCATCGCCGACAGGATGCGGCCCGAGATCGCCCTCACCCATGCCGGCGCGGGGGCGGACGTGGCGGCGTTCGGCGCCGAGGAACTCCCCGCGGGCTATGCCGACCGGGTGCACGCCGCCTATCCGAGGCTGGGCGGTGGCGTCGAGTTGACCGAGCTCATCGTCGGCCAGGCCGCGCGCAACCCGGCCAAGGCCCCGCCGTTCTCCTTTCCGGGGGAACTGCTGCGGCAGGATGTTCCCGGCACGGCTGTCCTGCCGTGGCGTGAGGTGGTCACCGCGGCCTGGTCCGGCGTCGCCTGACGGGCCGGCCCTCATCGGCCCCGCGCACGAGGGGCGGCGGTGACAGACCTGGTCAGCCCTGCCCCGCCAGGGGGACGGTCGTGCGGAGCGCACTGTCGTAGCTGCGCGCGCCGGAGAACGCCCCGGTGGCCTCGGCCAGTCCGTCGAGCACCGTGACCGCCTGCGCCCGGGTCGCGGTGTCCAGGCTGCGGGCCAGCGTCACGTGCGGGAACCACCGTCCCGGCGCGTGCAGCGGGTTGCCGCCGCAGGAGCCGCCCAGCACCCGCCACACCCCCGCGTGGACGGCCAGCAGCCGGGTCTCCGGCACCACACCCCAGGCCAGCACCCGCGCCCGGCCGGCGAACAGCAGCAGCGGCCCCAGCCTGACCGGCACCGGCAGGTCACCGAAGGCCTCGGCGAACGCGGCCGGCGTGTCGGGCGGCAGCCGTTCGCAGACCGCCAGCGTCAGGTGGGGACGGTTGGTCGGGTGCGGGTGCCGCGCCTGGCTGGGCAGTCCCTCGGCCGCCAGCCGGTCCCAAGCCGCGCGCACCGCCGAGTCGAGCACGTCGTCGCAGGTCAGCTCGATGGTGTGCATTCGGCAACGGTAACGGGTGCACCGTGTCCGACCGTGGATCTCCCCTCCGCGGGCGCGAACCTTTCGCGTGGAACGCCTGTCGCACCCGTGCATGGAACCGGAACGCGGATAGCGATTGACCAACCTTTCGTGAAGTGACTTCCGGGCGATCCGTCTGTTCGGAGGCTGTGGTCGGCATGGGACTCGGCTTCGTGCAACGCCAGTTCAGTTCACGGAAGGGCCGTTTCCTGAAGTGGAGCAGTAGGGCCGTTGCGCTCGGTGCTCATCTTGTCTGTCCCCGCTGACCTGCGGACTGCGTCTTTGACGCTTACTCGGTCCGCCTCCCCGCCGCTGCGTCCGATCGGAGATCCACAACCTTTACCATTCCGATGACGGTGAGTGACAGATCCATTACTATCTGCATCGGCTGGCCGCGCGATGCGACCGGCTTGCCCACCTTCCCCCAACCGAGGCAGGAACAATGCAGACGATACGAAGGATCGCTGTGATCACGGCGGCCATGGCGGCGATCACGGCCGCGCCCGCGGGCATCACCTCCGCCAGCGCCGGGACGGGCGACCGCGACGCCGGTCCGGGCGGACTGCTGTCCAACATCTCCGGAAGAAACTCCTCCGGTCACGCCAACCTCTGCGGTACCGGCAAGCTCGCGCTGCTCAAGGAGCGCACCTGCATTACCGAGGACCGTCACCACCCCGGCGGGGGCGGTGACATCACCGGTCCCAGCGGCGGCGTGCTGTCCAACCTGCTCTTCGCCCGCAACGCCTCGGGTCACAGCAACAACTGCGGCAACGAGACGATCTCCATCATGAGCCGCACCACCTGCATCACCGTGCACGAGTAACCGCCGAGCACACGCCCGGGGGCCTGCCCGCCCAGGCCCCCGCACTCCTCCCGCGACGGCCGTACACCGAGGTGATGACGATGGAACCCGATCCGCAGCTGCGCGTAGGCGTCGTGATCGCGCAGACCGGGCGGCTGTCCCGGCTCGGCGATCCGCTGGCGTTCGTCCTGCGGCGGCTGACGCCGCAGCTGGCCCACGTGCGCAACGGAAACCGACGCCTCCCGCTGCGCATCGCGGTCCGCGACAGCCAGTCGGACCCGACCCATGCCCGCCAGGCCGTACGCGAACTCGCGGCCGAGGAGGGGGCGCACATCGTGCTCACCATGGCCGGCACCCAGGTACTGCCCGCGGTGGTCGACACCTGCGAGGAACTCCAGGTGCCGTGCGTGTCGACCACGTTCCCCTGGCAGGCCTACGTCCACCGGCCGGGTGCCAGGCAGCGCAAACGCTTCGAATGGACCTACCACTTCGCCTGGGGCCTGGACGACATCGCCGCCGTGTTCGCCGACATGTGGGAACGCCTGGGTCCCGCGCGGACGGTCGGCTGCCTGTGGAACGACGACCTACAGGGCCGGCTGCTGCGCCACGACCGCGACGGGTTCGCGCCCGTGGCCGAAAGACGCGGCCACACCCTGATCGATCCCGGCGGCTACCGGGAACCCGCCGCCGACCTCCACGCTCACATCGACCATCTGCGCCGTCACGGCGCCGAGGTCGTCACCAGCGCGGCCACCGCCGCCGACTTGGCGCTGTTCCACGGCCAGGCCCGCCGGTCCGGGCTGCATCCGCGGCTGATCACCTGCTCGCGGTGGCTGGCCTACCCCCACGCCGGAGTCGCCGGCTCCTGCGCCGCAGACGAAGGACTGGCGCAGGCGCGAGTGGCCACCCTGGTCTACTGGACGCCGAACCACCCCTACCGCTCCAGCCTGGACGGCGCCACCGCCGCCGACCTGGCCGAGGCCTACCAGCGCGACACCGGCAACCCCTGGCTGCAGCCCCTCGGCCTGGCCCACGCCCTCGTCGAGGTCGCCCGCCACGCCCTGGCCGAGGCCGCCGATCCCACCGACCGCCGCGCCATCGCCCAGGCGATCGCCCGCACCCGCATCGAGACCATAGCCGGGCCGCTGGACTGGACGAGCGGTCCCACCCCGAACATCGCCCTCGTTCCACTGGTCGGCGGCCAGTGGCAGGAGACCCGCCACGGGCACGACCTCGCGGTGGTCACCAACACCGCGCTACCGGACCTGCCCGTCACCGCGGATCTGCTGGCGGCACGATGACCCAGGTGTCCCAAGTGTCCCAAGTGTCCCAGGGGAACGGGCCCACCCTCATGGCTGCCTGACCTGGCCGACCCGCAACGGCCCGGAACGGGGACAGACCGAGTACGCGGGAAGGGACCAACTGCAGGCTAGGGGCTGGAGGTAGGGGTCGGGTTTCGGCTGTGGGTAGCCGTCCCGAGGTAGGGCCGGATCGGTTCTCGCAGCGGCCTGGCTGCGCTGGCCTGGGCAGACGCCGTCTCAGGGACCGGACAGAGTGGACGTTCTGTCTGACCAGCCCTACTTTGCCCCTGGCCGCAGCTAGTGGAGATGTCACCCCTCGGGGAAGATACGGTTGTACAGCCAGCCGACCGGTGAGCACCCGCCGTAGCGGGAGACGGGAGACGGGGCGATGAAGCGGCCGCACTCCGATTCGTTGATCACTTCATCGAGATGCACCCATGCGAACCACGCCCAAGCCAGTGGCCCGTTCAGGGATTCGGTGCCCCGGGCCGGGAACCGGAAGCCCAAGCGGCATCCCGGACGGTTCTCGTGCTCGAACAGCACGACGATCTCGCCTGGCGACCCCGTGCCCTGCAACTCGATCGACTCCAGGCTCAGACCGAACGGCTGATCCTGCAGGATCTGCTTCAACATCGGGATCAGATCGCGCTCGTAGGCTTGAACATCGATCTCCCTGCGCGTCATGCCCCCAACGATAGGTGGCAGACGACGCACGCTGGACGTCCCGAAAACGATCGTTTTCAGGACGCATGCGGATGCGCTACCTGTGAGAACCATTCAACAGATCGCCTCGATGAAAGCACCCGCGAGGCTGCCCTGCCGCGCTCTTCTGCATTCCGGCGAACGTGCTTGGCGGCCGGGACGGAAACCTTCCCGCATGATCGGAATGGTCGGCGTCCAAGGTGAGCCGGATCGAGCATGTAGGTCATCGGCTTGGCACTGCGTCGTAGCAGGCCTCAGTCTACTGAGCCGGTGTGTGTCTCCCGGGTCTGACAGCTCGTCACTGCAACCCGCAAGGAACACCGTGCTCACGATCGCTCTGCCTGCTCCCGACGCCCTGACCCGCCGCTGTATCTGGCTGGTTATCGTGATCGTCGTCGTGCTGGTCGTGCTCACCCAGTACGGCGCGGCGATCGACTTCTCCTTCGCCATCGGCGGCCAGCTGTAACCGCGGCCTGTAGTTGAGTGCGACGAAGGCGGCCTCTCCGGCGAGGGCCGCCTTCGTCATCGCGGCGGAGCATCACCAGAGGCCTCTGGGCCCGGCCGGCGCGCCACCAGCAGCGCATCCTCCAACACCTCGCGCACCTCGAAGTAGGCCAGCAGGTTGGTCAGCGTCAACAGCCGCCGGGCCCGGCCCTCGGATGGCACCACCAGCACCAGCCTCCCGCCGGCTGCCTCGACGGCCAGGCGGGCCTGGACCAGGGCACCCAGCGCGGCTGAGGAGGCGAACGTCACCGCGGTCAGGTCCACCACCAGTGATAGCGGCCCGCTGCTGTCGGTGAGGTTGGCCAGCTTGGTCTCGAAGGCCGGGACGGTCAACGCGTCCAGTTCGCCCACCAGACGCAAGATCCACGAATCCGGCCCGAGGCGCCAACTGCGGACCTCGGCCCGGGGAGGGTGCCCCTCGGTCATGCCGTGCTCCTGCCCGCGATGATCACCGCACGGAGTGTTCCGGCTGCGCCCCGGCCCGGCCCGATCCGGCCATGCACCGCAGGCCCGACGGCGCGCCACTCTTCAGCGCAGGCCAGCCGAGCCGCGGACGGTATTCGGGGAGGCTGAGCCGTACGGCCTGGCCCGACGTGCCGGATAGTTCCAGGCCTACGAGTTCTACGGCGGTTTCTACAGCCTCAGCCCCGTCGTCTTGGAGACGCCCCACGACGGCTACTGGTACCTGGTCGTCGACAGCTACCCGCACCGGATCAAGGTCTCAGTCACCGCGGCGGGTGCGGCGGTGACGGCGACCGTGCCGCCGGCGGCGACCGGGTGACGATCGCGGTGATCGACCGCGGGGTCGGCATCGACGCCGAAGACCTGACGCGTGCGTTCGAGCGCTTCTACCGCACCCGCTACGCCCACGACAACGCCATCCAAGGCGTCGGCCTGGGCCTGTGGCTGGTGAAAACGATCGCCGAGGCGCACGGCGGCACCATCACCGCCACCAGCACGCCGGGGGAGGGCTCGACCTTCACCCTCACCCTGCCGGTTCCTTCCGCCGGTCACGACACCGAGGCAAAGGCCCCGCCCTAGCGGGACGTCATGCCCTCCTCACGACGCGATCCGCCCAGGGCGGTACGGTGCCCCTCCCCGGCAGGCCGCCTGATCGCCGGTCCTGGACCGGCCCGGAAAGCACCGGTGGCGCTCCGCACGAGCGCCATGGCCCCGCGCGCCGCTTCAGGAGGAGGCGGCGGGCAGGCTGAAGGTGAACCGGGCGCCGCCGCCGGGGTTGTCACCGGTGATGATGGTGCCGCCGTGCCGCTCGACGACCCGCTGGCAGATCGCCAGGCCCAGTCCGGTGCCGCTGTAGGCGGTGGCGTCGGCGGCGCGGTGGAACCCGGTGAAGATCGCCCGGTGCTCCCCGGGTCGGTGCCGGGCCGGGATTCGGCGGCGGCGACCATCGCCATGCGCAGCGGTTGGTAGAGCGTGAGCACCGGCCACATCCAAGGGGTAGCCACCGTGGCTGGCGGAGCCGAGCCACGTCCGGTTGCGGTTGGTGTCGGGAGCTTTCAGAAAGCTGCAGCCGTCGAAGGAGACCATGCGGTAGGGCCCGAACCTCACTTCCGGGGTCCTGAGTCGGGCCAGCGGGTGCGCGCAGTACTTCGAACAGGCGGCGCATCGGCGCGCTACCGACTCTGCGGCGCAGGTCGCGCAGGGCTTTGGCGGTGGGCGTCGCCACCGCGAGGCCGGTCAGTCCCGCGGTCAGCTTCCGCCAGACCAGTTGGTAGCCGACTTCGGGGAACAGGCACATCGCCAGCAGGAAGTAGAGCCCGACCCGCGAGGGAGCTCACGCAGGCGCCGCTGTACGGTGCGCGTCTCGTCAAGGATGGCATCGACGAGTTCGAAGGGCGCGAGAGTGGTCAGCTCGCCCAGGTGCCCGGGAGCGAATACGTATCGGCCACGGGGCGGGGGTGAGTGGCCTGTCTCGGTAGCGCTGGAGGTAACGGGCCTGGCAGACTCGGTGATCAACGGAGACCCAGTTCTTCGGCAGACGGTTGTGGAAGATCACCTGTCTACTGGATCTCCGTTCCCACGTCCCGGGGACTCACGTGCTTGACAGGGCCACGAGCGCCTTAACTACCCGGCCTTGGGGCAAGGGCCCCAGGTCGGTCGCACTCGACCTCGCCAACTCGAACGAGAAGAGACACGGGCCGCTCACCGCAGTGCTGGCTGCGGGCCAGAGCTCATCAGCCGTTGCTGGGCGTGAACGCCTCACGCAGCGCCTGACAGGTGGCATGAGTCTGCTGCTCGACAACGGCGGCCAGCGCCGCAGCCGCAGGGAGGTCACCGCCGTTGGCGGCCTGCTCCAGATCGGCGCAGGTGCCGGAGAGCAGTTTCCCGGCCAGGGTGCCGCTACTGCCGCGTAGTTTGTGGGCGAGGCGGGCGAGCTCGGTCATGTCGTGGCGGGCAGCGGCCAGGCGGATCGCGGCGGCGGTTTCGGGTGCGGTGTGCAGGTAGCGGGGCAGGATGAGATCGGTGAAGGTCGCTCCTGTCTCCCGTAGCTCATCCACCATCACCGGATCGAGCAGATGGCTGAGCCTGCCATCGGACGGCTGCCCGATAGCGGAACCGCTCTGCGCCGGACCGACCTGCGATGGGCGGACCTGCGGCGTACCGGATCCGGTAGTGGTGGTGACCGGTGGACGGGTGGTGAGAAACCGCCGTAGGACGGTGTCGAGGTGCTGTTTGCGCAGCGGTTTGCTGAGAAAGTCGTCCATGCCGACGGCCCGGCAGCGTTGCTCGTCAGAGGCCAGGGCCGAAGCGGTCAGGGCGATGACCGGAACAGCGTTCAGCGGTGCGGGCAGGCGCCGGATGTGTTCGGTGGCCTGGAAGCCGTCCATGACGGGCATCTGGCAGTCCATGAGCACGGCGTCGTAGGGCCGGTCCTGCACCATCCGCAGGGCCTGCTCGCCGTCGGCGGCGATGTCGGCGGTATAGCCGAGGCTGGTGAGCATCTCCACGACGACCTGCTGGTTGACCTCGTTGTCCTCGGCGACGAGAATCAGCTGGGCCGAGGCGGTGGGTACGGACGCGCGGGCAGCGGGCGCCGGCCACGTGCTGCCCGCACCCGGATCGGCGGCCCGGCCGAGCAATTGCAGCAAGATGGCGCGCAGCTGCGTTGAGCGGACGGGCTTGGTCAGATATCCCTCGATGCCGCAGTCACGGGCCGTGTGAGCCTCACCGGCCTGGTTGGTGGAGGTCAGCATCGCCAGGCGGGTGCCGGTCAAGGTGGCGTCACCGGTGATGATCCGAGCCAGGTCCAGACCGTCCAGGCCGGGCATATGCATGTCCAGCAGCGCGATGGCGTACGGGTCGCCGACCCGGGTGGCTTCGCGTAGCGCGGCCAGGCCGCTGTGTCCATCGGGCACGGCATCCACACGCACGCCCCAGGTGGTCAGCAGGCCGGTCACCACGGTGCGGTTGGTGGCGTTGTCGTCGACGACCAGCACCCGCACCCCGGCCAGATCAGTCGCCGAGGAGACGGCGTTCACCGGTGCGTTCGCGTCAGGCAGCGGCAGGGTGAGATGGAAGCGGCTGCCCCGGCCGGGTTCACTGTCGACCCCGATGGTGCCGCCCATGAGTTCGACCAGCTGGCGAGTGATGCTCAAACCGAGGCCGGTGCCGCCGTAGCGGCGGGTGGTGGAGGCGTCGGCCTGGGTGAAGGCATCGAACAGATCGGCTTGGCGGTCGGCGGGGATGCCGATGCCGGTGTCGATGACGGCGAAGTGCACCTGCCGGATGCGGTCATCACCGACAGCCGGTCCGATGTCCGTCGTGACGACAATCTCACCGTGCTCGGTGAACTTGACGGCGTTGGAGACGAGGTTGGTCAGGATCTGCCGGATGCGGTGCGCGTCCCCGCACACCGCCGGCGGGACGACGGGGGCGACCAGGGCGGCGATCTCCAGGCCCTTGGCCTGCGCGGCGGGCGCGTTCAGGCTGACGACGTCCTCGACCAAGGCCCGCATGTCGAAGTCGACCGGGTCGATGTCGAGTTTCCCGGCTTCGATCTTGGAGAAGTCCAGAATGTCGTTGATCACGTTGAGCAGCGCGTCGGCGGAGTTCTGCACCGTGGTCAGATAGTCGCGCTGCCGATCGTCGAGATCGGTCTCCAGCAGCAGGCTGGTGAGGCCGATGACCCCGTTCATGGGGGTGCGGATCTCGTGGCTCATGTTGGCTACGAACTCCGACTTCATCCGGGAGGCGGCCAGGGCGGCGTCACGGGCGGTGGCCAGCTCGGTCTCGGCCCGTTTGCGATCGGTGATGTCACGCACGAACGCGTTGAAGGTCATCTCTCCGCCGGCGGTGGAGGCCCACAGGGTCATCTCGGCAGGGAAAAGCGTGCCGTCCCGGCGGCACAGCTCCACCTCACTCTGCCGGTTGATCATGTGAGACTGGCTGTCAGCGTGAAGAAGAGCGAACCTGGACCGGTAGGCCTCACGCCGGTCGGCGGGAGCGATCACGTCGCTGAACGGACGGCCCAGCGCCTCAGGTGCCGGCCGGTCGAAGACGATCTCGGCACGGGAGTTCCACCGGATGACGCGACCGTCGGCGTCGACGGCCACGAATGCGTCACCGGCCGCCTCCAAGATGGCGCTGACCTGCTCCTCACGTTGGAGGAGGTCGGCTTCGGCGGCGCGGCGGCGCCGTTCGGTGCGCGCGGCCAGCAGCAGCCCACCTAGCAGCACCTGGGCCAGCAGAGAGGCCATCGCCAGCACCCGGCCGGTGAACTGGTTCACGGCGGCGAAGGCCTCGGCGGCGGGGACCTCGGCGACCACGGCCCAGCCCAGGTCGGGGACGGTCCGGTAAGCGGTGACCGTGTCCGCACCGGCCTTGATCGTGCGGGCGGTGCCGTTGCCACCGGTCAACGCGGCCTGGATATGCTCATCGGCCAGGCTTGGGAGTAGGTCCGGCTGTCGGTTGCTCGAGCCGGCCAGCAGCACGCCGTGGCGGTCGGCCACCCGCAGCCGCACGTTCTGCACGTCGGCCAGTCGGCCGGTGAAGGCCGCGATCGCATCCAGCCGGTATCCCAGACCGATCACCCCGGCGACCTGCCCTTCCCAGAACACCGGCGCGGCGACGGCCACGATCTTCGGACGGCCGGGCAGCGCGGCTTCGAATGCCTGCGACACATACGGCCGGCGAGTGGAGACGGCGCCCTGGAAGTAGTCGCGGTGGGCGAAGCTCTTGCCGATCACGCTGGGCTGGGCCGGGTCGAAGGCGAGCATGATGCCGGAGGCATCCAGCACCCACGCCCCGATGAAAGCGGAGTCGCGCGACTCCAGGGCCGCCACGTGCTGCTGCAGTGCCGCGGGGTCGGCCTGCGTGCCCCGGGCCAGCTCTGCGGCCAGCAACCGCCGCTCGGCGTAGGAGGCGACCAGAGCGCGCAACGAGGCCAGTTTGTCGCCGAGATGGGTCGCGCTCACCTCGGCGCTGGTGCTCAGACGCCGGTCGACGTCCGCCTCGGCCGCCACGCTGGCCTGGCTCACCGACAGGTAGGCCAGTCCGGCCAGCGGCAGCAATGCCAGGACCATGATGGCCGCGCACAGGCGCATCAGTGCGCGGCGCAGAGCCGCCCGCGCGACACAGCTGATCTTGGCATCCTGGTCGAACACCGACAGCCGTGCCACGGTCAGTGCCGTCACCACCAGCGAGCCGCCCGCGATCACGGCCACGTCCGCGCTGGAACCCTGCACCGCGCGGATGACCAGCAGGACCGGCAGCGGCAGAACCACGAGCAGCAGCGCCGCGTGCCGCGCCCATCCGGGCATGACGGTCGCCCGTCCGCTCTCGGGCGCCAGAGCCGCCGCGCTCAAGGCTGCGAACGACACCAGCCACCAGGCGAATCCCGGGCCGCCGAGATTGAACGAGCCGTCCAGCACCGCGATGTTATAGACCACGTCCCCGGCCAGCTGCAGCAGTATCCAACCGGCCAGCAACAGCGAGCGCAGGCAACGCTGCCCGGTGAACACGAGCAGGGTGGCGGCGGCCAGCAGCACCACATCAAGCACCGGATAGGACGCGTTCACCAATCGCGCGGCCAGACTCACCCCCGGCGCGCTGGCGTGGTCGGCGACGAAGAACACCCACACCACCACCGCGGCCGCCGTGGTCAGACTCGCCGTCTCCAGCACCGACGCCCGATCGGCGCCCTGCGCCCGAGCCAGCAACGTCAGCCCCAGCGCCGAGACCGCGTACGACGACAGCCACAGCACGTCCCCGGGCGACGGCGCCGCCAACGTCACTCCGGTGGCAAGCGGGTACAGGTAGAAACAGGCCCAGGCGGCGGCATTCAGTCCTTGCCCGATCGCCAGTACGCACCACCCCGCCGAGCTCGGATGCCGCCGCCGGGCCGAGACCACCAGCGCTGCCACGCACAGCCCATGGTGGCGTCCCGGATGCGGTGTAAAAGACAGCGGGCGTAGGTTGCCGTGTTGAACCGACCAAAGTTCGCACAGCAGGAGACCTACGCCCGTGGCACGCAGACTATCGCCCACCCAGGCCATCCGCGCCGAGATCGACGCCCTGTTCACCGCTGACCGTGACCTCGTCGAGGTCCTCGAAGACGTCGCCCGCCTGGGCGCCCGCCTGATCATTCAGACCGCCGTGGAAGCCGAGGTCGAAGCATTCCTCGGCCGCGCCCGCTACCAGCGCACC
>NZ_BMQP01000017.1 GCF_014648175.1 Planobispora rosea | reverse complement strand
CACTCAACGGCCGGCCCTGGAGCGCGCACTCGGCCGCCAGCCGGGCCAGCTCCTCCATCAGATGACGGCGGTTGTGCAGCCCGGTCAGCGCATCGCGCACCGCCTGCTCGGCCAGATCGGCCCGGAGCAGCTCGATGGTGCGCAACTGCTCGTGCAGGCGGGCGTTGGCCTGCTCCAGCTCCCGCCGCTGACCGTGCAGCTGGACGTTGGCCTGCTCCAGCTCCCGCCGCTGCTCGTTGAGCGCGGTGATGTCCCGCGCGACCACGGCCCAGCCGACATGACCGTCACGATCGTCGCGCAGCGAGCTGATCCGGACGTTCAGATCCACCCCGCTGTCCTTGTAGTTCGCGTAGATCCTGTCCGCCTCCGTCCCCTCGCTGAGGGTGACGTCACACAGCACGTCGTTCAGCGGCAACCCGGTGAGCCGGGCGGGCGGCTCCGGCATCAGCCCCCGTACCAGGTGGTCCGCCGCCGGGTTGAGGTCGAGGATCCGGCCCGACGCGTCGACCGTCACGATCATGTCGTCGATCATGTCGAGGACGTTCTGCCGGGCCACGGGCACCAGTTCGTACATGGGGAAACGGACCAGGAGGAAGTAGATCACCACCACGGAGACGCAGAACCCGACCGGGGCCAGGTCCACCCCTTGCACGACTTTCATCACGTTGAGGAGGTTGCCGAGGAACGGAGGGACAGCGCCCAGGAGGGTGAAGCCGTACAGTCTCCGCTGGCTGCGCGGTCCCCACGCCCAGGCACTGAACACGCGCACCATGGCGACCATGAGAAGAACGTAGGTGTAGGCGATGTGCACCCATATCAGCGGGCCGCCCTCCGCCATCCTCGTCCCCGTGCCCGGGAGGAAGAACAGGTGGTGCCAGGGGTTGGTCGCGCCCCCGACGATGACGAACATCGGTTCGATCGCCAATAGCAGGGCCGTACGGCGCGGCAGCCGCCACGCGCGGTTCACCATGGCCTGGGACACGACGAAGAAGCCCGCAGGAACGAGGCACACGCCGACGAACGCGAGGGTCGCCAGAATGTGGCGGGTCATACCGACCTCGACCTGGGTGAGGATCCCGCTGATCAAGGACCATTCCGCGATCGCCATCGAGACGACCGCCAGCGAACCGAGCAGGGGCGCCACGTGCCGGCGGCGCCAGGCGATGACTCCCACCGTGAAGGCGATGACCGTCGACAGCCCGAAGAGAGGCAGCAGGGCCAACGGCTCCACGTCCATGTCCCGCCCCCCTTCCGGCGCCGCGTGTTTCCGCAGTACTTCACAGCACCATCGGCCGCCCGGAGTCCGGGATGAGGAGTTTCCCGCCCCTGCCGGACACCGCCTCCCACAACGACCGTTCATCGCAGACACGGAGTGTCATCGACCCATCACAATATTCGGCGGATTCCCTGACAGGACCCGGTCTCTCTGGCAGGGTGGTAAGCCGTGAGCAGGACCGATCAGCAGCCCCCCGCGGATGAGGTTCCGCCCTCCCGGCGGCGCGGCGGGCTGGCCGCGATCCGCGGCGACGGCCAGGACAACCCCCGGTCATTCTTCTGCCGCGTCTGCCATCGGTGCGAGAACGGCCTGTGGGTGCCCGCGGGCTGGTATCTGCTGGAGCGCGCCCCGGGCGGCAAGGGCCGCCACATCCGGCTCGGGCTCTACTGCAGCGTGGCCTGCCTGGTGCGGGCCGGGGAGATGCTCCAGGCCGGCGCGGCCGAGCACGCCGCCCGGCTGGGCCTGCCCACCGAGGAGCAGGTACGGCGGGAGCGGAACCGGGCCGTCGAGACCGCCCAGACGCTGCTGGCCGGTGGGATGACCGTCCGCCAGGCCGCCGACTCCCTGAACGTGCCGACGTTCACCCTCAAGGTCTGGCTCAAGGAGGCCGGGGTCCACCTGGAGCCCGGCCCCGCTCCCGCGCCACAGAAGACGGCCCCTACACCGCAGAAGACGGCCCCCACGCCACGGGCAACCGCCCCCGCGCCGCAGAAGACGACTCCCCCGCCACGGGCAACCGCCCCCGCGCCGCAGGAGGCGGTCCCCGCATCGCAAGGGAGGAGAAGGGCCGCCGTGCCCCCGGTCATCTTCACGGACGCCTCCGCACCCACGGCGGGAGCCGGCCCGTCGTCAACGCAGGCCACCGCATCACTGGCGCAGATCGCCACGCCGCCAGCCCAGATCACCGTGCCGTCGCCGCAGGCCGCCCCGGCGTCAGCGCAGTCCGCCGTCGCGCCGGGCCGGAATCCGGTGAGCGTGCTGAACGAGCAGGCACAGAAGGGCCTGATCAGCACGGTCACATGGGAGACGGCGGTGACCGGGCCGGCGCACGCGCCGTCCTTCACCGTCACCGCCGCCACCCAGCCGGCCGGACGGCCCGGACCGGCGTCGGCAACCGGCACAGGTCCGAGCAAGACGGCGGCCCGCACGGCGGCCGCGGCGGCGCTGCTGGCCGTACTCGGCATCACCTGATCTCACTCCACCCGCCGGGCCATGAAGACCGAGTCCGCCGGGTGAACCGGACGCAGGCGGGTGAACCGGGCTCAGGGCGAGCTCTGCAGTTCCGGGGGGATCCACCCCGTCGCCGACCGCCAGTTGCGCTCGGCGATCGGCATCCGCCGGGAGGGGTGGATCTTCTCCCGTTCCGCGCCCTCCTGCAGGCAGCTCGTGCCCGGCAGCGCTCCGCACACCGGGCAGGACAGATGATGTCGTTCGGCTTCGGGCCGTCCACGCATTTCCGGCTCCTCTCCCGGCATCCGACCTTGGAATGGAGCCGATCCTACGCACCTGAACCACCCAAGGGAAACTGAGAGTGACATATAAATTACTTAAAGTAGTAACGGATGCGGTCGACTCCTGCCCTCGCGGTCTCCCGTGCCGTACCGCCCTGCCCGTCTCTGCGACCGGTGGTCCTCCAGGAGAGGGGCTTCACCGGGTGCCGTTCCGCAGGGCCGCGAACAGTTGGTCCGCGGCGGGCTGAGCCCACACGAGGTTTCCGGGTTCGGTGGGGTGGGGCCGGTTCGGGACCACGAGGAACCGCATGGTGGACGCCAGGTCGGCCTTCTCCAGGCTGCGGGCGATGTCGTCAGCGCACGGGCGAGCGCCGGACGGGCCGCCCGGGCGGTGACCCCGGCGGCCACCCGGTCGGCGGGAGACTCCACGCGCTCCTCCGTCGGGCTGCGCAGCAACGCCCGGTAGCGGGCCGCCTCGGTGCGATGGTGCCGGGACAGGAGTTTGGTGACGATGCCGAACAGCCACGGCCGGGCGTCGGCGTAGGCCGGGTCGTAGCGGTCCCGCCGGGCGAAGGCGACCAGGAAGGTCTCGCCGACCAGGTCGTCGGCGGTTTCGGGGCCCAGCCGGCGGGAGACGTAGCGGTACAGCATGCCGGAGTAGCGGTCGAACAGCGCCGCGAACGCCTCCGGGCGGCTCAGGGACTCCTTGACGAGGTCGGAGTCCCCGAGCTGGACGGTGGGCGGTGCGGTCATCGTGAGCACCATGGCATGGAGGCCGGCCTTCCCGTGGGGAACATGGTCAGCCCTGTCTCGCCACTACTCCCCGTCCGGGTTCACGGGTACTCCCCGTCCGGGTTCACGGGTACTCCCCGTCCGGGTTCACGGGTACTCCCCGTCCGGGTTCACGGCGCCTCGGACCGGCCGCGCGATGCCGGCTCCGGGCGGGGAGCCCGGATCACGCCCGTGGGCCGGGGGCCCGGCGGAAGGCGAAGGGCTGGCTCTCCCGGCCGGGGATCACGAACCAGCACTCGCCCGTGCCGTCGCTGTCGAGGAGCCGGAAGAACGCGTCGACGACGGTCGAGACCTCCAGGATCGGGAAACCGATCTGCTCCAGCAGGGCCTTCCCCTCACCCAGGATCGCCGTGTCGGCGAACGACGGGCACAGCGCCTGAACCTTGACGCCGCGCGGGGCGAGGTCCTGGGCGAGGGAGCGGACGAGCCCGACGACGGCGTGCTTGTTGGCGGCGTAGATGGGATCGGAGGGGATGCCGACGATGCCCGCCATGCTGGCGGTCGCCACGATCGTGCCGCCGCCGGAGGCCAGCAGCGCCGGGAGCGCGGCGTGCGCGCCGAACACCACCCCGTCGAGGTTGACGCCCATCGCCAGCCGGTAACGCCGGAGGTCGAAGTCCTCGCCCAGCCCGCAGCCCGAGGAGATGCCGGCGTTGAGGAAGGCCAGGTCGAGCCGGCCGTACCGGTCGACGGCGGTGGCGACGGCGGCCTCGTTCTCCTCCAGCCGCGTCACGTCGCAGCGGGCGAACACCCCGCCGACCTCCTCGGCGACGCCCTTGCCCGCGGCGTCGTCGATGTCGGCGACGACGACCTTCGCCCCGCCGGCGGCCAGCCTGCGGGCCACGGCCGCTCCGATTCCGTTGCCGCCGCCGGTGACGAGGGCGACCCTGCCCTCCAGCCGGTCGCTCCGGACGGCGCCGGCCGCCTCGGCGGGCCGGTTCCCGCCGACCCCGCTGAGCATCCCCGCGCCGTCCCCGGCGAACCGGTTGTCCGTCTGACTCGAATCCGTCTGGCTCAAAGCGGCAGCCCTCCCGTGGCGGCGTTGGTCGATCCGGTGGCCCGGTAGGCCGCGATCGTGCGTTCGGCGATGCGCATCTGGTGGATCTCGTCGGCACCGTCCGCGAAGCGGGCCCAGCGGGCGTGCTGGAACATGTGGGCCAGCGGCGTGTCGGTGGAGTAGCCGAGTGCGCCGTGCACCTGGATCGCCCGGTCCACGATCCGGTTGAGGCTGTTGGCCACGAAGTGCTTGGCCATCGAGACCTCGGTGCGGAAGTCCTCACCCTTGTCGATCTTCGAGGCGGCGTGCAGGACCATGAGCTTGCACTGGTAGAGCTCCATGGCCGAGTCGGCGATCAGCCACTGGACGCCCTGCTTCTCGGCCAGCAGCGAGCCGTGGCTGTAGCGGTTGAGCGCCCGGTCCACCATCATGTCGAGCGCCGTCTCGGCCTGCGAGATCCAGCGCATGCAGTGGGCCAGCCGGGCCGGGCCCAGGCGGTACTGGCCCAGGCGGTGGCCGTTGCCCCGGCCGCCGAGGATCTGACTGTCCGGCACCCGCAGGTCGGTGATGACGATCTCGCTGTGCCCGGTCGAGCCGTGCATCGTCTCGACCTCCCGGACGTCGTTCCAGCCCTCCTGCGGCAGATCGACGAGGAAGGCGGTGTTGGCCCCGCGGGCTCCCTCGGGCGCGTCCAGCTCGGTCTTGGCGATGAGGATGGCGAAGCTCGCCCGGCGGGCGTTGGAGATGAACCACTTGTGCCCGTTGATGACCCATTCGTCGCCGTCCTTGACGGCGTGCGTGCGGATGAGCGTGGGGTCGGAGCCGGCGACCTCGGGCTCGGTCATGGCGAAGCACGACATCTTCACGCCCTTGAGGAGCGGCTTGAGGTACTTCTCCTTCTGCTCGTCGGTCCCCCAGTGCAGCAGCGTGTGCATGTTGCCCTCGTCGGGGGCCGCGCAGTTGAGGATCCACGGCCCCAGCCGGGTCTTGGCCGCCTCGGACTGCACCATGGCCAGTTCGACGTGGCCCAGGCCCATGCCGCCCCACTCCTTGGGCATGTGCGGCAGCCAGAGCCCCTCGGCCTGCGCCTTGCCGCGCAGCTCCAGGATGGTGCGGATGTACTCCTCCCGGCTGGTGACCCTTCCCTCGTCGTCGAAGTCCTTGACGGCGGGGATGACGGTCTCCTGGATGAAGGTCCGCACTCGCCGGCGGATCTCCTCGTGCTCGGGGGCGAGGGTGAAGTCGATGGCCATGGGAACCCCTTCAGGACGGCCCGCAGGGAACGGTCACCTGCATTCCTACCGTACCGACCGGTCGGTCCGCCAGGGAGCCCGAACGGGAAGCGGGGCGAGGAGGCAGGGCGAGGAGGGGCGGGGAGGCGGGGCGGCCCGCCGTACGGCCGCCTGTACCGGATCCCCGTTCCCGCCGCCCGTTCCACGCGTCAGGTGCTCTCCCAGACGTCAGGTGAGAGCGGCGCAGAGGCGGGGCACGGCGGCGCCGATCGGCTCGTTGATCACCTCATCGGCCATGTGGTCGTACGGCGTCGGCTCACCGTTGACGATGACCAGCCGGGCGCCCGCCTCGACCGCGACCCGGGCCAGGGAGGCGGCGGGCTGCACCTGCAACGAGGTGCCGATCGCGAGGAACAGCTCGCACTCCTCGGCCGCCTTGATCGCCCGCATGAGGACGGCAGGTTCGAGGGCCTGGCCGAACATGACCGTGGTCGTCTTCAGGATCCCCCCGCACTCGTGGCAGGCGGGGTCGTTCTCCCCCGCCAGGACCCGGTCGATCGCCTCCCGGGTCGTCGAGCGGGCGCCGCACGCCGTGCACACCGCGCCGAACATGTTGCCGTGCAGCTCCAGCACCCGCTCCGGCGGCGATCCGGCGCGCTGGTGCAGGCCGTCGACGTTCTGGGTGACGATCCACGCGTCCGGCAGGGCGGCCAGGGCGCGGTGCGCGGCGTTCGGCTCGGCCCGCCAGGCGGGGCTGTCGCGGCGGAACAGCCACGAGCGGCGCCGGATCTCCGGATCCGCCATGTAGTGGTCGTAGGTGACGAGCTTCTCGTAGTCCGGGTCCCTGCGCCACAGCCCGTCCGGGCCGCGATAGTCCGGGATCCCCGATTCCGTGGAGATTCCCGCCCCCGTCAGCGCTGTCACGATCATGCGCACGAGGGTAGCCAGCCGGTATCCCGCATCGAAGTCGCCAAAGCCACCAACCTGGTCATACCGCGTGTCGGCGGCCGGGCACCCGCACGGCCCCGGGCGAATCGTCCGCCGGTCGTGCGGGTTCCGGCCGCCCGACCCGCCGGTCAGCCGGTACGGCCCGGCGCCCCGGCCCCGGCGAGCGCCGAGGCACGGGCGACCAGGATCCGCACCGCGTCACCGAACGCGGCGAACGCCGGGTTGGTGGTCTGGCCTGCGCGGTAGCGGAACCAGATCTGCTGGGCGATCACCGCCAGCCGGAACAGGCCGAACACCTCGTAGAACTCCCACCGTCCCATCGGCAGGCCGGTCCGGGCCAGGTAACGCGCCACGAACTCCTCGCGGGTCGGCATCCCCGGCAGGTGCGTGGGCTGGCGGCGCAGCAGGGCGTACAGTTCCTCGTCGTCCGCCGTGATCCAGTAGGCCATGGCCGAGCCCAGCTCCATCAGCGGATCGCCGACGGTGGCCATCTCCCAGTCCAGGACGCCCACGACCCGCGGCGGGCCGCTCATGTCCAGGACCAGGTTGTCGAGCTTCCAGTCGTTGTGGATCAGCCGGGTGGCCACGTCGTCCGGCTGGTGCCCGGCCAGCCACGCCATCACGGCCTCGCCGTCCGGGACGTCGTCGGTCAGCGCGCCCCGGTAGCGGCGCGACCAGCCCTCGACCTGCCGCCGCACGTATCCCGGTCCCTTGCCGAGACCGCCCAGGCCCGCCGTCTCCGGGTCCACGGCGTGCAGGTCGGCCAGGGTGTCGACCACGGTGTGGCCCAGAGCCCTGGCTCCCGCCTCGTCGAGCACCATCCCGGGCGGGAGCTCGCGGCGCAGGATCGTGCCCTCGACCCGCTCCATCACGTAGAACTCGCTGCCCAGCACGGCGGGGTCGTCACAGAAGGCCAGCATCTCGGGGACGGCCGCGAAGTGCGGCTTGAGCTGCCGCTGCACCGTGAACTCGCGCCGCATGTCGTGCGCGGAGGCCGCCTTGTGGCCGTGCGGCGGGCGGCGCATGATCAGGTCCTGCCCGCCGTACCGGAGCAGGTAGGTCAGGTTCGACACGCCCCCGGCGAACTGGCGGACCTCGGGGAGCCCGTCCAGGCCGGGGATCCGGTCCGCGAGCCAGGCGTGCAGGGCGGCGACGTCGAACGCGTCCTCCTGCCGGACCTCTCCGGCCTCCTCACGGCCCGGGGATCTCGTGGAGCCGCTCATGCGGCGTCCCGGAGGGCGGCGGTTGCGATGGGCACGGGAAACTCCTTCGTCGGGGCCGATGACAACATACCAAACGGTCGGTACGCTCACCGGAAGGGCTGCTCCACCGGGAGGGACCGCCCAGCCCGACGGAAGGGATCGCCCATGCCCCAGGTCCACACCGTCCGCGGCCCGATCGACACCGCCGAGCTCGGCCGCACCTACATGCACGAGCACGTGTTCGTCCTCACCGCCGACGTCCAGCAGAACCACCCCGGCGAGTGGGGCGACGAGGAGGAGCGGGTCGCCGACGCGGTCGAGAAGCTCCGCGCGCTGGCGGCGCAGGGCGTGCGCACGATCGCCGATCCGACCGTCATCGGCCTCGGCAGGTACATCCCGCGCATCCAGCGCATCGCCGAGCAGGTCCCGGAGCTCAACATCGTCGTGGCCACCGGCTGCTACACCTACGGTGACGTCCCCTTCTTCTTCCACTACCGGGGCCCGGGACTCGCCGCCGCACTCGGCACCGAGCTGCCCGACCCCATGGTCGACATGTTCGTCGGGGACATCGAGGACGGCATCGCCGGGACCGGGGTGCGGGCGGCCTTCCTCAAGTGCGCCATCGACCACGCCGGGATGACCGGCGGCGTGGAACGGGTGATGCGGGCCGTGGCCAAGGCCCACCGCCGGACCGGCGCCCCCGTCACGGTGCACACGCACCCGGGCAGCCGTACGGGGCTGGAGGTCAAGCGGGTGCTCTGCGACGAGGAGGGCGTCGACCCGCGCCGCGTCGTGCTCGGGCACAGCGGTGACACCACCGACGCCGACCACCTCACCGAGCTGGCGGAGGCCGGCTTCATCCTCGGCATGGACCGCTTCGGCATCAACCTGGACACCACCTTCGAGGCGCGCGCCGACATCGTCGTGGAGATGTGCCGGCGCGGGTTCGCCGGGCAGATGGTGCTCTCGCAGGACGCCTCCTGCTACATCGACTGGATCGACCCGGACGTCCTGGCCTTCCTGCCGCAGTGGCACTACCTCCACATCGACCAGGAGGTCCTGCCCTACCTGCGCAAGCACGGTGTCACCGAGGAGCAGATCACCACGATGCTCGTCGAGGTCCCCCGCCGCTACTTCGAGAACACCGGCGCCTACTGACCCCGGCCGGGCACCCCGGCCCAGCCTGCCGCCGAAGCCCGTCTGGTCCATTCATGTCCGGATAGCGGCACGCCGACGTAAATCCTGTCCAAGGACCAGTGTGTCCCCACCGTCCGCAGGGGACCAGAAATGAAGATTCTCATGGTCCGCCCGGCTCGGGCACCGCGGATTCCGGTCCTGCGTGACGACCTTCGCAACCGGCACGGACGGCCCTGCCCGCGACTCGCGGGGAAGGCCGCGCGTCAGGTCGAGGGTGCCCCCGCCCGTCCTCCGGAGCCCGGGCCACGGCCATGAGCCGATCAGGCAGCGAGTTCAGGAGGACTTCAGTGATCAAGCGTGGTAAGCCCACCAAGAACGGACAGGTCAAGCTCACCTTCTCCGTGCCGGCCGAGCGGGCCCCGGGTGGTGTCTCCCTGGTCGGCGACTTCAACGGCTGGGACCCGTACTCCCACCCGATGCAGCGGAAGAACGGCGCCTACCAGGTGAACGTCACCGTCCCCGCCGACCGGGACATCTGCTTCCGCTACCTCGCCCACGGCGGCGTGTGGTTCGACGACGAGGACGCCGACCGCCACGACCACCACGGCGGACACCTGCACGCGATCACGGTGCAGGCGCCCCCGGTGGAGATCGCTGAAGCACCCGGCGAGCGGGCGCCCCGGCCGAAGACCATCAAGGCCCCCACCACGCGGGTCGCGGGGAACAAGTCTCTCGTCACGTCCGCGCTCGCCACGTCGTAACCCGGGAACGCCGTGCCGTACCGCGGACGACGCGGCAGGGACACGTCGTCCCGCCGTACGGCCTCCCGTCTGCCGTGACCCCGGTTCCCCCCACCGACCCGTCCTCTCCCCGCGCCCCTTCCCCCCTGCCGTCCCTCCCGCCACACCCGCCGCCGACGAACTCTTTGCCTGACACGGAGATCAGCTCACGGGACGGCGGGGACAAGGTGCGTATCATCAGTGAGCTGGGGAGACGCGATGAGCCGTCTGAAGATTGGCAGGGCCGCCACCGCGGCCGTGGTGACGGGTGCCGTGCTGACCGGGTGCATGCCATGGGACAGCGACGACGAGGAGAAGGTGGTCTCGGCCGCCGCCAAGGCCAAGGCCGCGGCGGCGCAGAAGGCCGCCGCCCTCAAGGCGAAGAAGGACAGGGCCGCCAAGGCCAAGGCCAACGAACTGGGTCAGATCCCCGTTCTCATGTACCACCGGGTGATCGAGAAACCGTCGAACACCGACGACCGCACCCCCAAGCAGTTCCGCACGGAGCTGGAGCGGCTGGCCAAGGAGGGCTACGTCCCGATCACGGCCGCCGAGTACGTCACCGGCAACATCGGCATCCCGGAGGGGCGCCACCCGGTCGTCCTCACCTTCGACGACGCCTCGCCGTCGCAACTCACCCTGGACGGGAGCGGCGCGCCGGCGCCGAACACCGCCGTCGCCATCCTGCAGGACGTCGCCAAGCGGTACCCCGGGTTCCGGCCGGTGGCGACCTTCTACGTCACCCGTGACATGTTCGGCAAGGCCACGCCCGAGGAGCAGACGCAGATGCTCACGTGGCTGCACGACAACGGGTTCGACATCGGCAACCACACCTACGACCACGTCAACCTCCTCGGCAGGTCCAAGAAGGAGGTGACCGCGGAGATCGTCCGAGGTCACCAGCTCATCACCAAGCTGATCAACACCGCCCCGGTGACGCTGGCGCTGCCGTACGGCAACCAGCCGAGCACGAAGACGTGGGGCCTCAAGGGCAGCGCCGGGGACGTCAGCTACAACTACGGGGGAGTCTTCCTCGCCGGATACACCCCCGCGCCGTCGCCGTACGTCAAGGACTTCAACGCGGTCGGCATCCCCCGGATCCGGGCGATGGACAAGAAGGGCGACTGCGCCAAGTTCTGCTCCACCGCCTGGCTCGACTGGCTGAAGAAGAACCCCGGCGAGCGCTTCACCTCCGACGGCGACGCCAAGACGGTCGCCTACCCGAAGTTCAAGGCGCCCTTCATGGTCAAGCGTTTCGCCGACCGCGCCGTCGCCTACTAACCTTTCCCGGATGACAGGAATGATCTCGGAGCTGTTCGATCCGGCGGCATGGCGTGAGGTCGAGGGCTTCGACTTCACCGACATCACCTACCACCGCGCCGTGGACCAGGGGACGGTACGGATCGCGTTCAACCGGCCCGAGGTCCGCAACGCGTTCCGGCCCTCGACCGTGGACGAGCTCTACCGCGCGCTCGACCACGCCCGGATGAGCAGCGACGTCGGCTGCGTGCTGCTCACCGGGAACGGGCCCTCGCCGAAGGACGGCGGGTGGGCCTTCTGCTCCGGCGGCGACCAGCGCATCCGGGGACGCGACGGCTACAGGTACGCCGCCGGGGAGACCTCCGAGAGCGTCGACCCGGCGCGTGCGGGCCGCCTGCACATCCTGGAGGTCCAGCGGCTGATCCGCTTCATGCCGAAGGTCGTCGTCTGCGTGGTGCCGGGCTGGGCCGCGGGGGGCGGGCACAGCCTGCACGTGGTGGCCGACCTGACGCTCGCCAGCCGCGAGCACGCCCGCTTCAAGCAGACCGACGCCGACGTGGCCAGCTTCGACGGCGGGTACGGCTCGGCCTACCTGGCCCGCCAGGTGGGCCAGAAGTTCGCCCGCGAGATCTTCTTCCTCGGCGACACCTACACCGCCGAGGACGCCCACCGGATGGGCATGGTCAACGCCGTGGTCCCGCACGCGGAACTGGAGCGGACCGCGCTGGAGTGGGCCCGGAAGATCAACGGCAAGAGCCCCATGGCCCAGCGCATGCTGAAGTACTCCTTCAACCTGATCGACGACGGACTCGTCGGCCAGCAGCTCTTCGCGGGCGAGACCACCCGCCTGGCCTACATGACCGACGAGGCCGTCGAGGGCCGTGACTCGTTCCTGGAGAAGCGGGACCCCGACTGGAGCCCCTTCCCCTGGTACTTCTGACCGGGGCCTTCGCAGGCCGCGCCCGCCGCGGGTGCTCCCGCCGCGGGTGCTCCCGCCGCGGGTGCGGCCTCCGCCGGACTCCGGCAAGCTGGAGCGGTGGCGAAGCTTGACCGGAGGGTCGTGGAGGCGGCGGAGGCCGCGCTCGCGCAGCGGAAGTTCGTGACCGCGATCGACGTGCTCACCGGGGTGCGCTGGCTGCACACCCGGCACGTGGACACCTGGCGGCAGGGCAGGGCGGACACGCTGGAGCAGCTCGCGGCCGTGGACGGCGCGAAGATGGCCGACGCGGTGGCGATCCTGCGGCGGTGGGCCGAGGAGCGGGGTCTCGTGCCCAGCGAGACCCCCTACGTGTCGGCCTCCCGCGACCGGGGCCCGCTGCGCTTCCTCACCGACGGGGACGACGCCGCCTTCCGGATCCACTGGATCTCCCCGGAGATGAGCGAGGCCCGGCGCAGGCAGCTCGCCGAACGGCAGGCCAAGGCTCCCGACCTGATGGTGGTCGAGCCGCTGAAGGCCTGGGAGTGCGCGGAGTGCCGGGACACCGGCCCTTACCTGATCATGGAGGAGGGCGCTCCCCACTGCCTGACCTGCGCCGACCTGGACCACCTGGTCTTCCTTCCCGCGGGAAACGCGGCACTCAGCCGCCGGGCGAAGAAGGAGAGCGGGCTGGCCGCCGTGGTGGTCCGCTTCAACTCCCGGCGCAGGAGGTACGAGCGCCTGGGCATCCTGGTGGAGGAGGCCGCGCTGGCGCTGGCCGAGGAGCAGTGCCTGGCCGACGAGGAGGTACGGCTGCGCCGCCGGGAGCGCGACCGCGAGCGGCGGGCGGAGGAGGACGTGCGGTTCCAGGCCGGGATGGCCGCGGAGATCGTCAGGCTCTTCCCCGGCTGCCCGCCGGAGCGGGCCGGGGAGATCGCCCGGCACGCCGGTCAACGCGGCAGCGGCCGGGTGGGCCGGACCGCCGCCGCCCGCGTCCTCGACGAGAACGCCGTCACACTCGCCGTGATCGCCTCGGTGCGGCACCTCGACACCGACTACGACCGGATGCTGATGTCCGGAGTGCCCCGGACCGAGGCCCGCGACCGGATCCGGACGGACATCGACCGGGTGCTCGGCGCCTGGCGGGCCCCCGCCTGATCCAGGCGAAGGCGGGCCCCCGCCCGATCCGGGCGAAGGCGGGCCCCGCCCGATCCGGGCGAAACTGTCGGACCCCGGGCCCACAATGGACCGCATGGAGAAGTGGCGTGAGGTCCGCCAGACGGTGCGCGAGTTCGCCCTGCGCTTCCCGGAGGCCCATGAGGACCATCCCTGGGGCGACACCGTCATCAAGGTCAACAATAAGATCTTCGTCTTCCTCGGGGTCGAGGAACCGACCGAGAAGTGGAACCCCGCCCTCGGGGTGAAACTCCCGGAGTCACACGGCCACGCGCTCGCCCTCGACGGCGTCGAGCCCTCCGGATACGGCCTCGGCAAGGCCGGGTGGGTGACGATCCCGCTCATGGGCGCGCTGCCCGAGACCGAGGTGCTGCTCGACTGGGTCGAGGAGAGCTACCGGGCCGTGGCCCCCAGGAAACTCGTCGCCACGCTCGACGCCACCGCCCACGACTGACTCCGCGGGGGCGCGGCGCTCACGGCGACGTCAGCCCCGGCCGCGGACGCGCCCGCCCGGTCAGGGCCCACGCGGTCAGCGCCGTCAGCAGCATCACCGCTCCCAGCATCGTCTTGGCGGAGGTCACCGTGTTCACCGCCGCCGCCAGAGCATCCAGCCGGGAGGGGTAGGCCAGCAGCAGCGTCGCGATGCCGGCGTTCTCTCCGTAGTCGGCCACCAGATAGATCACCGGGACCACGACGCAGGTGGTGCGCAGCCAGCCGGGCGCCCCGCGCCGCAGGACTGCCAGGCGCAGCGCGGCCGCGGTGAACCCCACGTACACCAGGGGGAACAGGAGGTCGCCGCAGAGCAGGATCAGCAGATGGCCGCGGCGCCCGTCGGGGCCGTAGGCGGTCAGCATCGCGTACGCCTCCTGCGGGGTGTAGCCGCCCGGGCGCGGGTCGAACAGGTTGCGGCCCCCGGCCAGATCCAGGATGCCCACTCCCCCGTTCGCGTCGGCGAACATCGTCGCCGCCACGCTCATCGCCACCAGCAGGGCGACCAGGGCAGCCAGCAGCCAGGCCACCCGGCGGCCGGTGGCCAGTCGATCCAACAGGTCACTCATCCCCGGACCTCCTCAGCGCGGCCGGCGCCGCCTGTTCGATGACGTCTCGTGCCCGCCCTCGCCGGGCGGGTCCGGCGAGCCGGGCGCCGCCAGCGTAGCGAGGATGATCACGCGAAGCACCCGTCCGTCCACGATCTCCTTCCGCGGCCTCCTAAGGGCTGTCGTCCGGGCGGGCGGCGAGGATGCGGGTGAGCAGGGCGGTGAGGCCGGCCCGCTCGCCGGCGTCCAGTGACGAGAACCACTCCTGCTCCCGGCGGGTCTGCTCGGCGAAGGTCTCGCGGACGGCGGCCTCGCCCCTGGCGGTCAGCGCGACCGTCACCGCACGCCGGTCCTCGGGCACCGGGCGCCGTTCGACCAGGCCGTCCCGTTCCAGCGTGTTGACCACGTTGGTCACCGCCGAGCGGGACATCACGGAGATCTCGGCGAGCCGGGCGGGCTGGGTCGGTCCCAGCAGCCAGAGCTTGAACATCAGGCGGAAGCCGGGGAGCGTCCAGCCGCGCGGGCGGTGGATGCGCGTCTCCAGGTCGGTCACGAGCAGGTAGGCCAGCTGGAGCAGGCTGTAGGCCAGCTCGAACGCCTCGGGGTCGGCCGGGGGCGGCATGGCGGCCAGACGCTCCCTGGCGTATGCGGCGTACAGCAGATCCGCCCTGCCCCCCGGAGCTTCCGCACCCGCCAGGCCGGTCACGCCTCCGGACGTCCGCCCCTGCGCGCCTTCCAGGCCCACCGCTCCCGCGGCCTCCGGTCCAGGACCGCCGTTCACCGTTTCCACCGGGCAAGTCTTGCGCAGCCGCCCGTACGACGTGAATATTGTTACGGCCATAACAATGTTCGGGAGGTCCTCGTGCGCATCGTCATCGCCGGTGGCGGGATCGGCGGTCTGACCGCCGCTCTCAGCCTGCACGCCGCCGGGTTCGAGGACGTGACCGTCCACGAGGCCGCGCCGGAGATCCGGCCCCTGGGGGTGGGCGTCAACCTGCTCCCCCACGCGGTGCGGGAGCTGACCGAGCTGGGACTCGCCGACCGGCTGGCGGAGATCGGGGTGGCCACCGCCGAGCTGGCCTATTTCAACCGGTACGGCACCGCCATCTGGTCCGAGCCCCGGGGCCTGGACGCGGGATACGCCTGGCCGCAGTACTCGGTGCACCGGGGGCGGCTGCAGATGCTCCTGCTGGAGGCCGTCGTCGAGCGGCTCGGGCCGCGGGCCGTGCGGACCGGGAGCAGGATCACCGGCCCCGGTGACGAGGACCTGCTCATCGGCGCTGACGGCATCCACTCGGCGGTCCGCGCGCACCTGTTCCCCGGCGAGGGACCGCCCCCGTGGAACGGGCTGGTCCTGTGGCGCGGCATGACGTACGGCGAGCCGTACCTGACCGGGCGATCCATGATCATGGCCGGGGACGGGACGCAGAAGTTCGTCGCCTACCCGATCGAGACGGGCGGGCGCACCCTGATCAACTGGATCGCCGAGCGGCCCCTGGACGGCGAGGCCCCCGACCGGGGCGACTGGAACCGCCCGGCGGACCTGAAGGAGATCCTGCGGCACTTCGCGGACTGGCGCTTCGACTGGCTCGACGTGCCCGGGATCATCGCCGGGGCGGAGGCCGCCTACGAGTACCCGATGGTGGACCGCGAGCCGCTGCCGTACTGGACCTCGGGGAACGTCACCCTGCTGGGCGACGCGGCCCACGCGATGTACCCGATCGGGTCCAACGGCGCCTCCCAGGCGATCATCGACGCCCGCGTGCTCGCGCACTCCCTGGCCCACGGTGACCTGGCGGCCTACGAGGCGGCCCGGCGCCCCGCCACGACCGCCCTGCAGCTGTCCAACCGGCGGATGGGACCGGAGGTCGTGATGAAGCTCGCCCACGAGCGGGCGCCCGAGGGCTTCGACGACATCGAGAAGGTCGTCCCCTACGCGGAGCGGGCCGAGATCGCCGCCTCCTACAAGCGCACGGCCGGGTTCGACCCCGCCTCCCTCAACGGGCGGCCCTCGTGGAGCGTGACGCGATGAGCCCCGGGCCGTCTTCCGGACGGTCCCCCGAGCCCTCGCCCTCCTCCGCGCGGTCCTCTGCGCCGCTCCCTTCGCCGTCCGCTGTGCCGTGCGCTGCGCCGTCCTCTGTGCCGCGTCCGGGTGCCGCCCCGGTGAACCTCGAACCGCTCGCCACGTTCCACGTGGAACTCGACCCGATCCTCGACCTCGGGGACTCGCCGTGGGGCCGCCGCCGGGTGATCAACATCGTGGGCGGGTCGTTCGAGGGCCCCAGGCTGTCCGGTGACATCCTGCCCGGCGGGGCCGACTGGCAGGTCGTCCACCCCGACGGCATGGCCAGCATCGACACCCGTTACACGCTGCGCACCCACGACGGCGCCCACCTCTACATCTCCACCTCCGGGGTACGGCACGGCCCCCGCGAGGTCCTCGACCGCCTGGCCCGGGGAGAGACCGTGGATCCGGCGGAGTACTACTTCCGCCTGTTCTGCCGCTTCGAGACCGGTGACGACCGTTACCTGTGGCTCAACCGGACCCTCGCCGTGGCCTCCGGAATCCGCACCGCCGACGCCGTCCGCTACGACGCCTACACCCTCACCTGATCCGTCTCGCCCCCGCTTGATCCGTCTCGCCCCCACCTGACCGGCCGCCGTCCCGCCCCCGTTCCGCCTCCTCCCGAGGAACCCGCGATGCCGAAGCTGAACCGCTCCCCGCTCCCCCTGACCGCCGAGCACGACACCCCCATGCCGATGCGCGACGGCACGATCCTGCGCGGCGACGTCCACCGCCCGGCCGGGGGCGGGCCGTTCTCCACCCTGTTGGTGCGCACGCCGTACGGGGAGAGCACGTTCCGGTCGGTCCCGGTCGTCCCCGCGCTGGAGGCCGGGTTCGCGGTGGTGCTCCAGCACTGCCGGGGACGCGGCAGCAGCGACGGGGAGTTCCGGCCGTGGCTGGACGAGGGCGCCGACGGCCACGACACGATCGCCTGGATCACCGCGCAGCCGTGGTCGGACGGCGAGGTCGTCATGAGCGGCATGTCCTACCTGGCCGGGTGCGCCCTCCAGGCGGCGGCCACGCGCCCGCCGGGCCTGAAGGCGGTGGTCGCCTCGATGACGCCGCACGACTTCCACGACGGGCTGAAGTACCACGGCGGGGCGTTCGCGCTGGGCTCGGCCCTGAACTGGGGATCGATGCAGGCGATGCTCGGACTGCTGCACGGCATGGAGGCGGGCGAGGACGTCGGCGCCGGGTTCGGCACGCTCCTGCCCGTCCTGGGCGACCAGGCCGCCGCCGCGCGCACCCTGCCGCTCAGCGACATCCCGGGCATCCCGTGGTGGCACGACTGGATCTCCCACCCGGACCGCGACGCGTACTGGCGGGAACTGGCCGAGACGCTGCGGCACGACCGGATCGAGGTGCCGGTCATGCACGTGGCGGGCTGGTTCGACCTGTTCCTGTCCGGGACGCTGGAGAACCACCGCCGCCTGGGCGGCCCGCTGGTCATCGGCCCCTGGACCCATCTGGCACCGGGCGCCTCGGGCGCCGGACGGCTGGGCTTCGGGTTCTTCGCCTCGGCGCAGGCGATCCGGCTGGAGCAGCGGCAGCTGGCCTTCCTCAAGGGCGAGGACACCGGTCCCGCCGTGAAGATCTTCGTGATGGGTGACGACGTCTGGCGCGACGAGGAGTCCTGGCCCCTGGCCCGCGCGGTGGAGACCCGCTACCACCTGCACGCCGACGGCCTGCTGTCGCCCGCCGTCCCCACGGCCACGGACCCGGCCACGTTCACCTTCGACCCGCGCGACCCGGTCCCCACGGTCGGCGGCCCCCTCCTGCTGCCCGATCCCACGAACGTCGGCCCCCAGGACCAGCGCGACGTCGAGCTCCGTCCGGACGTGCTCTGCTTCACCACCGACGTCCTCACCGAGGACGTCGAGGTGACCGGGCCCCTGTCGGTGACGCTGCACGCCTCCACCTCGGCGGCGAGCACCGACTGGACCGCGAAGCTGGTCGACGTGCACCCGGACGGCCGGGCCATGAGCGTGATCGACGGGATCGTGCGGACCTCCGTACCGTCCGGGGTGCACGAGATCGACCTCGTGGCCACCAGCCAGGTCTTCAAGGCCGGTCACCGCATCCGGGTGGAGATCTCCAGCTCCAACTTCCCGCGCTTCGACCGCAACCCCGGCACCGGCCGCACCTCCGCCGAGACCGCCGCGCACGAGCCGGTCCTCCAGCACCAGGCCGTCTTCCCCGCCTCCTACATCACCCTGCCGATCATCCCCCGCTGAGGACGCCCCGGACGCCCCGGACTCCGCGAGCTCCGCGAGCTCCGCGGGTCAGGGCTGCTGCCAGGCCAGACGGATGGCGAAGCCGACCAGGAGCACCCCGGTGACCTGCTCGATCCTGGCCCGTACCCGGGGTGTGCGCAGCAGCGCCCCGACCCGGGCCACGATCACGTTGTAGAGGCTGAACCAGAGGAGGTACAGCCCGGCGAAGATCGCCGACAGCAGCAGGGCCCGGCCCAGGGTGTTGCCGTGGGTGGGCAGGAACTGCGGCAGGAACGTCACGAAGAACAGCGCGACCTTGGGGTTGAGCACATTCGACAGCAGGCCGTTGCGGATGTGCTGCAACGGGGAGCACCGCTCCGGCGCGGCGTCCGGGGTCAGGGCGGCGGAGGCCGTACGGCGGCTGGCGCGCAGGGACTGCACGCCGAGCCAGAGGAGGTAGATCACACCCACGACCTTCAGAACGGTGAAGGCGGTGGCGGAGGCCAGCAGCAGGGCGGAGAGCCCGACGGCCGCGGCGGTGGCGTGGACGGTCAGGCCGATCAGGCCGCCGAACATGGTCAGCAGGCCGGCGGTACGGCCGAAGGCGAGGGCGCTGCGGGTGATCAGGGCCTGGTCGGGCCCGGGAATCATGATCATTACAAACGCCGTGACCGCGAAGGTCGTCAGCATGGAACGGGGGTCTCCCTGAACGCGTGGTGAAACAAATGCCTTGTGGGCGCGTTCATCCTATTCATCCGAATACCCCGAGATTCACCCGGCCTGAGAAAATCGACGGAGGAATGTCCCCCGGCGTGGATCACACCGGCCAGAGTCCGCTGGGACATCCGCAGCGGGCACGAAGGCGGCGTCGGCGGCGAAGGAGACATGTGGACGAGAACGTGTCACTGGCCCGGCTTGCCCACCGGCTGGAGGAGGTGGTGGGCGAGCTGCGCGGCATCCCCGTCGGCGTCGAGCGGCTGGAGGACGGCGAACTCATCCTGCAGCAGATCGCCCACGCCATGGACACCTCCGACGAGGTGCGCGCCATGTACCCGGCGGGCACGCCGGAGGTGGGCCGCCGGGGGCGGAGAAACATGCCCGAATTCCTCGACGCCCTGCGACGCGGCATGCGGGCGCGGCTGATCGTGCACACGAGCATGATGGACGACCCGGTCAGCACGGCCCGGATCAGGGAGATGCACGCCGGCGGCACCCTGTACCGGATCACCGACGAGCCGGTCCAGCAGCTGCTCGTCTTCGACCGCTCCGTGGCGTTCCTCCGGATCACCCCCGTCGCCCACGCACCGGGCGCCCTCCTCATCAGGCAGCAGAGTCTGATCGCCGCCTTCGTCGACCTGTTCGAGAAGACCTGGGCCAGGAGCAGGGAGGCCACCGAACCCGCGTACCGGCTGACCCCGCGCGAGCGCGAGGTCCTCGCCCTGATCGCCGAGGGACGCTCCAACAGCGCCGTCGCCCGTGCCCTGTCCGTCACGGAGGCCGCCGTCGGCAAACACGTCGCCAGCGTGTTCGCCAAACTCGAACTCCCCCACACCGAGGACGACAACCGGCGGGTGCTCGCGGTGCTGACCTATCTGCGCGGATCGGTGCGGTAGCGGCACGGGGTAGGGACAGGCCCACCCCGTTCTCGCCCCAGCCCCCATGCGGGCGAGATCGATTACGGACTTCAATGGACGTCATGCAACGTATGACTGGATTACTGGTCGGCGCGGTCTTCGGCGCGGTCTTCGTCGTCGTCAACGCGCAGAGCCCGTTGAACACCCTGACCGCCGGCCTCCTGCGGGTGGCCGCCTGCCTGGCGGCGGCGAGCGTCCTCGCCATGTGGTTCCTCGCCGTCCGATGGGAACGGTCCGCCGGGGCCGCCCAGCCCACCGCCACATCCACCGGGGCCGCCCGGCCCGGCACGCCGGGCATGTACGGCCGCGGCTACCTGATCATCCTCGTCGCCGAGGTGGTCCTGCTCTACGGCGGGCTCCAGGTGCTGGCCGCCTGGGACCGTCCCGTGCAGGCCAACGTCGCCTGGATCGCCCTCGTGGTCGGCGTGCACTTCATCGCGCTGGCGCCCGTGTGGAAGGACTGGATGATCGCCGTACCCGGCACGATCCTGTCCCTGCTCGGCGTCGCCGGCCTCGTCATGGTGTCCACCGGCGCCCTGGACTGGGTGCCGTTCGTCAGCGGGGTGCTCTCCGGGGTGGTGCTCCTGGTCGGGTGCGTCACCTTCGGCTGGCGCATCACGGCGGCCACCCGGGTTCAGGCCGCCCCGACGGCCTGAACCCGCAACCACGGCCTTCACGATCCTGGGAGCGCCCGCAGCCGCCCTCAGGTGACGGTGAGGCGCTGCTGGTACCTCTCCTCACGCCAGTGCTCCTTCTCCAGCACCTCGGCCAGCGTGACCGCCGCGTCGTAGACGTCCGCGAACCGGATGTAGAGCGGGGCGAAGCCGAAGCGCAGGACGTCCGGGGCGCGGAAATCCCCGTGCACCCCCCGGTCGATCAGGGCGCGCATGACCGGATAGCCGTCGGGGTGGGCGAAGCAGACCTGGCTGCCGCGCCGCTCGGGGTCACGGGAGGTGACGAGCGTGAGTCCGTACGGCGCGCAGAGCTCCTCGACCAGATCGATGAACAGCGAGGTCAGCGCCGTGCTCTTGGCCCGCAGCACGGCGAGGTCCACCCGCTCCCAGATGTCCAGCGAGGCGTTGAGCGCGGCGAAGGACAGCACGTGCGGGGTGCTCACCGTGAAACGCCGGATGCCCTCGGCCGGCCGGTAGTCCGGCTCGAACGCGAACGGGGCCGCGTGGCCGTGCCAGCCGGACAGCAGGTGCTCGGTCGCGTTCTGGTGGCGGGGGTGGACGTAGACGAACGCCGGGGCGCCGGGGCCGCCGTTGAGGTACTTGTAGGTGCAGCCAATCGCGAAGTCCGCCGGGGCCACGTCCACCTGGTAGGCGCCCGCGCTGTGACACAGGTCCCAGATCATCAGCGCGCCGGCCGCCTGCACCCGCGCGGTCACCTCGGCGGTGTCGTGGCGGTCGCCGGTGCGGTAGTCGACCTCGGACAGCAGCACGCAGGCGACGTCGTCGCCGGAACCGCGGCCCAGCGCCTCGTCGAGGCCGTCGGTGCCGTTCACGTCGCGGATCTCGTAGCCGCCCAGCGCCTTGACCAGCCCCTGGACCATGTAACGGTCGGTCGGGAAGTTCGCCAGGTCGGAGACGATCACGCGGCGTCCCGGGCGGAGCCGCAGGGCCGCCGAGACGGCCTTGACCACCGCGATCGAGGTGGTGTCGCCCACCACGACCTGGCCGGGGCCCGCGCCGATCAGCGGGGCGATCCGGTCGCCGGTGGTCTCCGGCAGGTCGAACCACCCGGCGGCGTTCCAGCCGCCGACCAGCCGACCGGCCCACTCGTCCTCGACGACCCGGGTGAGTGCGGCCGAGGCGGCCTTCGGCGGCGCGCCCAGCGAGTTGCCGACCAGGTAGATCGTCCCCTCGGGCAGGACGAACTCGTCCCGGAAATCCCTGAGGGGATCGGCGGCGTCGAGCGCGACGCAGTCCTTGCGGCTGATTGTCACGAGTCGTCTCCAGAGTGGGTCCTTACCGACCCTTCAATCATCGGGCATGCCCACCGGCCGGAGCACAGCGGGTTCCGGGGACGCGGACCCCGGCCGCCGGACCGTCTCCGCCGCTCAGCGGCCGAGGAACCGTACGGCGTTGCCGCCGAGCAGCTTGGCGCGGGCCGTACCGGACAGGAACCCCGCGCCCCGCACCAGCGACCCGACGGGCGACTCCCCGAGCGGGTAGGGGAAGTCGGAGCCGAGCATCACCCGCTCCTCGCCCATCGTGTCCACCAGCAGCCGCAGCGCCCGCTCGTCGAACACCACCGAGTCCACGCTGAAGCGCTCCACGTAGTGCGACGGCGGCAGTTCCGAGACCCCGACCAGGTCGCCCCGGCGGTGCCAGGCGTTCTCGAACCGCCCGAGCCAGAAGGCGAACGAGCCGCCGCCGTGCGCGAAGCAGATCCGCAACGACTCCGGCACCCGGTCGAAGACTCCGCCGAGGATCATCGCCAGCACCGACAGGTGGGTCTCGGCGGGCATGCCGACCAGCCACTGCGCCATCCAGCGCTCCAGCCGGGGACCGCCCGGCATGTCCCACGGGTGGACGAAGACGGGCGCCCCCACGGCGGTGCAGTGCTGGAGGAACTGCACGATCCCGGCGTCGTCGAGGTCGCGGTCCCCGACGTGGTTGCCGATCTCGACGCCCACGTGGCCGGAGGCCAGGCACCGGTCCAGCTCGGCGCAGGCCAGGTCCGGGTCCTGGAGGGGCACCTGGCAGAACGGCACCAGCCGCTCGTCCCCGCAGATCTCCAGGGCCAGATCGTTGAAGATCCTCGCGACCCGTACGGCCTGCGCCGCCGGGCGCTCGTAGGAGAAGAACACCGGGGTCGGTGAGACGACCTGCACGTCCACCCCGTCGGCGTCCATGGCCTCCAGGCGGCGGGCCGGGTTCCAGCAGTCGTCCCGGATCCGCCGGAACTCCCGGTCACCGAGGAGGATCACCGCCTCCCGCTCGGAGTCCACCCGGAGCCGGGGCGCGCCCGCCCAGCCCAGCTCCGGCCAGCCCCGGGGGACGTGGTGGGTGTGGACGTCGACGATCACCCGTCATCCCTTGCCCGGGTGGAGCGCACCGCAGTTCTCACAGGTGCGGGCCTTCTCGTCGGCGTAGAACGCCTGGAAGAGCGGCGGGAGATCGGCCACGATGTCACGCACCTGGAGCTCCACCTCGTGGACGACCGCGTCGCACTCCCGGCAGTACCAGCGGAACTTCTCCAGCACGCCCTCCGGCCGGATCCGCTCGACCACCAGGCCGACCGAACCCTCCTCGGGGCGCTGCGGCGAATGCGGCACGTTCGCCGGGAGCAGCCACATCTGGCCCTCGCGGATGTGCACGGTGTCCGGCCCGTCCGGGGTCATGACGTCGACGTGCATGTTCCCGCGAACCTGGTAGAAGAGCTCCTCATAGGGGTCGACGTGGAAGTCGGTGCGCGCGTTCGGCCCGCCGACGACCATCACGATGAAGTCCCCGGCCTCCTCGAAGAGGACCTTGTTGGCCACCGGGGGCCTGAGCAGGTGGGCGTGCTCGTCGATCCACGCGGCGAAGTCGATGGGGGGGATCATGGGCGGTCCTCTCGGGGAGGGCGGTAGGCGACGGCCTGCATCTCGATGAGCAGATGCGGGTGGGGCAGCTGGTGCACGGCCACGGTGGTGCGCGCGGGACCGGTCTCGTCGAAGTACTCGGCGTAGACCTGGTTGTACCCCCCGAAGTCATTCATGTTGACCAGATAGGTGGTGATCTGGACGAGGTCGCTCAGGTCGGCCCCGGCGGCCTTGAGGATGTCCCCGATGTTCTCGATCACGGCCCGCGTCTGCGCGGCGATGTCCAGCGTGACCGTACCGAACGCGTCGGCCTCCGCCCCGGCGATCGTGTTGTCCGGACGGCGGGCGCTGGTGCCGGAGACATAGATGAAGTCCCCGGCCCGTCTGGCGTGCGGGAAGCGCCCGCGCGGGACGGCCTTGCCCCGGACGACGATCCCGTCCTCCCCGATCCTCACCCTCGCTCACCGCTCCCCGGAGCTCACTCGAAGACCGCCCGGACCGAGCCGATGCCGTCGAAGTGGGCCTCGAACACGTCGCCCGGCTCGACGTCCACCACCGGCCCGAGGGCTCCGGTCAGCACGATGTCACCGGCCCGCAGCGGGAAACCCGTACCGTCCAGCGCGTTCGCCAGCCAGACCGCGGCGTTCAGCGGATTCCCGAGGCAGGCCGCGCCCGCGCCGCTGGAGACCTCCTGACCGCGCCGGTTCATGGTCATCCCGGCCAGCCTGAGGTCCAGACCGGCCAGCGGGGTCGGGGTGGCGCCGAGCACGAAGGCGCCGCCCGAGGCGTTGTCCGCGATCGTGTCCACGAGCGTGATGTCCCATCCGGTGATCCGGCTGTCGGCGATCTCGATCGCGGGCAGCACGAAGTCCACGGCCCGGATGACGTCGACCACGGTGAACGGCCCGCCGGTCAGGTCACCGCCGAGCACCAGGGCGACCTCCGCCTCGGCCTTGGGCTGCAGGAACCGCCCGGTCGGTATCGGCAGCCCGTCGAGGCAGGCCATGTCGGCGAACAACATGCCGAAGTCGGGCCGGTCCACGCCGAGCTGGCGCTGGGCCGCCGCCGACGTCAGGCCGATCTTCCGGCCGACGAGCCTCCGCCCCTCCGCCAGCGCCCGGCGCGTGTTGATCTCCTGTACGGCGTAGCCGGCCTCCACGGTCCGGCCGGGCAACATCTCGCGCACCGGCGGGCACGGCTTGCCGCTCCTGGCCGCCTCCAGCAACTGATCGGCCGCCTCGCTGAACACGTCGACGGCATCGCTCCACTCGTCGGTCATATACCGGCCCTCCCCTATCCCAGCCTTATTCCAGTTTGATCGTGATTGTGGTCGGTTCGGAATAGAAGTCCAGCGAGTGCGTGCCGCCCTCACGGCCGATGCCGGAGAGCTTGACCCCGCCGAACGGGGTGCGCAGGTCCCGCAGGTACCAGGTGTTGACCCAGACCAGGCCCGCCTGGAGTGACTGGGCGACCCGGTGGGCGCGGCTGAGCGAGGACGTCCAGACGGTCGCGGCCAGGCCGTACTCGCTGTCGTTGGCCAGGGCGACCGCCTCGGCCTCGGAGTCGAACGGCGCGACGTGGCAGACCGGACCGAAGATCTCCTCCCGGTTCACCCGGGAGCCGGGCGGCAGGCCGGTCAGCACGGTCGGCTCGACGTAGTAGCCGCCGTCACGATCGTCGCCGAAGCTCGGGACCCCGCCGCCCGCGTGGATCTCGGCCCCCTCCTCCTTCGCCAGCGCGTAGTAGGACAGCACCTTGTCCCGGTGCTCCGCCGAGATCATCGGCATCATCGTGGTGTGCTCGTCCCGCGGCCGGCCGAAGGTCAGCTCGCGTGCCCGCCCGGCCAGCCGGGCGACGAACTCGCCGAACACCGGCCGCTCCACGTAGAGCCGCTCGGTGCACAGGCAGACCTGGCCGCCGTTGGTGAACACCGACCGCACACCGCCCTCCACCGCCGCCTCCAGGTCGGCGTCGGCGAAGACCACCCCGGCGTTCTTCCCGCCCAGCTCGAACGAGACCGGCTTGACCCGGTCCGCCACCGACTTCATGATCGCCGATCCGGTACGGCTCTCGCCGGTGAAGGTGACCGCGTCCACCCCCGGATGCTCGACCAGGAACTGCCCGGTGGAGCCGGGACCGAAGCCGTTGACGACGTTGAGCACGCCCGGCGGGAGCCCGATCGAGGCGGCGATCCCGGCCAGCACGGCCATCGAGCCCGGCGTGTGCTCCGACGGCTTGACCACGACGGTGTTGCCCGCGACGAGCGCGGGGCCGATCTTCCAGGTCGCCAGGAGGAACGGCAGGTTCCACGGAACGATGACCGCGACCACGCCCAGCGGCCTGCGCACGGTGTAGCTCACCACGTCCGTCAGGTGGAAGGCGTCCTCCGGACGCTGGGCCGCGATCTCGGCGAACGACCGGAAGTTGGCCGCGCCGCGGGGAATGTCCAGGGTGCGGGTCTGCGTGATCGACTTCCCGGTGTCCGCGATCTCCGCCGCGACCAGGTCCTCGAACCGCTCCTCGATCGCGTCGGCGAGGCGGCGCATCCAGGCGGCCCGCTCGGCCACCGGCAGTCCCGACCAGCCGGGCAGGGCGGAACGGGCCGCCGCCACCGCCCGGTCGACGACGGAACGGTCCGCCTCGTGAATCCGGCGGACCTCACGGCCGGTCACCGGGTCGTGGCCGGCGAACACCTCGCCCTCCGCGACCGGCACCCCGCCGATGAAGTGGGCGACCTGGTCAGACACGGCTCCTCCTCGCGACCCTCGGAAATCGGAGCACTCCCTTTACCTACGGGTATAGATCGGCCCGTCACCTCCGGGCAACAACGCGGGCTTGATCGCGCGGGAGGACCTTGCCTGAAGGTCACCTTCCTGTACCCCGGGACGCCCGGGACACGGGTCGATCCGGGGGTTCCGGCCCGGGATGATTGCGTTATGAGGCAGGCGTGGGAGACATGGGGAGGCGTCGTTGCCGCGGCCGTTCTGACCGTCCCGCTCGCCGCCCTCGCCGCCTTTCTCCTCGCCCGTCTCCGCACCCGCTCCGGTCATCCCTCGCCCCGTCGCACGGCCCTCGCCGACGTGGCCATCGTGACCGGAACCGCCCCCTGGATCTGGATGATCCTCACCCCCGGGACAGGCTCGGGAGTGAACCTCATCCCGCTGGCCGACCTGTTCGATCAGCTTGTCCTGATGTCACCCGGCGCGGCGTTCGTGCAGGTCGGAGGCAACCTTCTGGTCTTCGCCGCACTGGGTGCGATGCTCCCGGTCCGCTCGCCGCGCCTCGCCTCGATCGGTGCGGTGGCGGGCGTGGCGGCGTGTGCCTCGCTCGCCGTCGAGCTCCTCCAGTACGGCCTCGGCCTGGGCCGGGTGAGCTCCGTGGACGACGTCCTCCTCAACACGGCGGGGGCCGTGTGCGCGGCCGCCGTCACTCGCCGGTGGTGGGCCCGCCGATACCGGTCGGGATCGTTCCAAGGTAACGGTCCGAGAAAACTCTCGTAGATCGCCACAGAGGCACGATCCGCTCAAAAGAAGCACGGGACCAACCTCTGTATCTGTGCGATCGTGGACAAGGCGGGGCAAGTTCTCTGGAGACGCCAAACCTGGCTGGTGACAGAGGGTGATCAAACGTGCAGCAATCCCCCGTACCTCCCGAGACCCCGATCTACCGGCGCATCGCCGACGGGCTCCGCGAAGCGATCCTGTCCGGCGAGTTCCGCGACGGGGATCGGCTTCCCGGCGAGAACGCCCTCATGGCTCAGCACGGCATCGCCCGTGCGACGGCCAGGCAGGCGCTCTCCGTGCTCATCAACGAAGGGCTGGCCGTACCCAAACGCGGCTCGGGAGTCTACGTCCGGCAGTTCCGGCCCCTCAGGCGGCACGGTTCCCGGCGGCTCTCCCAGGAACGGTGGGGGCGAGGGCAGGCCATCTGGGACTCCGACACCAGGGGCCGGCCGTACACCGTGGACGAGATGCAGATCGACAGGGAGGAGGCGGAGGAGGAGATCGCCCGCGTGCTGGACAGCGCGCAGGTCTGGGTGCGGCGCAGGCGTTACTCGGTGGACGGGCGGCCGGTCCAGCTGGCCGTCTCCTATTTTCCCGCCGCCCTGGTCGAGGGCACCGCGGTCGTGCGGGAGGACACCGGCCCCGGCGGTGTCTACGCGCGGCTGGGCGACCTCGGACACGCTCCGGCCCATTTCACCGAGGAACTGCGGGCCCGTATGCCTCACCCCCATGAGACCGTGCTGCTCGACCTCCCGGCGGGCACCCCGGTCCTCGTGATCATGCGGACGGCCTACACCGCGAACGGCGTCCCCGTCGAGGTCAACGAGATGATCCTCGACTCGGCCTCATATGTACTCCAGTATGACTTCGACGCATAGATCAAGGCCTTTCGTCAACCGATAGGTTGACCTGACCTTCGCGATCATTGATTTCTCTAGAGATGTGTCCCACCTTCGGAGATGGAACGTCACAGCGGCGGCCCTGGGCGCGGGGAAGGTGCGTGGATGTCTTTCGACCGGCATCTGGCGGAGATAGCCCGGGAGTTTCCCGACTGGACGATCTGGCGGAGTGACGCGGGACGATGGTGGGCCACTCGTCATCACCCGCTCACTCCCTCGCAGCGCGAGGCGGGCTGCGCGATGACCATCGACGCGGACGACCCGGAAGGACTGCGCGAGCAGCTCCATGACCAGGGGGAGCGATTCGACGGCACGCTCCCTTGACGACCGCCCGGTGCCGGAGTCAGCCACGCTCATGCGGCTCCGGCGCCGGGCCCCCAATCGCGGAAGCCTCTGACCCTATCGGGGGCGGGGGCTTCCGCTCACGGCCTCACTTGCGGGCGGCGAACTCCTCGTCGTCATGCCGCACGGGCTCAAGGTCCGTGTCGGTGTCGTCGGCGGTCGCGACGGGGTGACCGCTGGCGGGGGTCTCCGCCCCGTCCTCGTCGTCCTCCACGATCACCCGGACGGCCTCCACCTCGGGGGAGCGCTGCGGAGCCGGGGGGACGACCGTCCCGGCCGGGGCGATGGCGGCCTGGGCGGGCGCGGGAGGCAGGACCGCGTCCTCGTCGATCAGGGCGCCGGCGACGTCCTCCCGCTGGATCAGGTCACCGAGGACCGTGCTCATCTCGTTGAGACGGCGCATGACCTCGCGGTGGGTGTCGGTGAGGTAGGTGACCCGCCGGCCCGTGCTCTCGTCCAGGACGGCGGCACGCTGCTGGGCGGAGGTCAGGGTCGACTCGGCCTCCGCCCGGGCGGAGGTCAGCGTGGCCTCGGCCTCGGCCCGGGCGGAGGTCAGCGTGGCCTCGGCCTCGGCCCGGGCACTCCGCAGTGTCTCGTCCGCCTCGGTGCGGGCCGCGTTGAGCTTCTCCTCGGCGTCGTTGCCCGCCTGGGCCAGCATCTGCTCGGCGTTGGCGGTGGCCTCTCCGACCCTGCGCTCTGCCTCCTGCTGGGCGGAGCCCAGGATGCCCTCGGCGCGCTCACGGGCGGAAGTCAGCATGCGCTCTGCCTCCTGCTGGGCGGAGCCCAGGATGCCCTCGGCGCGCTCACGGGCGGAGGTCAGCATGCGATCGGCGTCGGCGGCGGCCTCCTCCCGGAGCTTGCCGGCCTCGGCCGAGGCGACCTCGCGCTTGGCCGCCGCCTCCTCCTCGGCCAGTTTGAGGATCTGGCTGAGCCGCTGGCCGAGCTCGTCGTAGTCCTGCGGAGCCTCGGAGAGTCTACGCCGCGCCTCGGCGAGCTCCAGTCTGCCCTGCTCCGCCTGGTCGATCGCCCGCGCGACCCTCTCCTCCAGATCGCGGATCTGGTTGCGCGTCCGGATCATGTAGTCATGGACCTGACGGCGGCTGTAGCCACGCATGACGACCTCAAACGAGTCCTCATGCATCAGGTCGGGAAAACTCTCATGCTGGTTTGTCATTGCGATGCCCGTTAGAGGTCGTGTGGCGGAAAAGGAGACGTCAGGAAACGACTCTGCTGCCATCTACTCCAGACCGCAACCGGAACGCGCGACCTCCTTGCGGAAATACCGGACACACTCACTCCCCGTAACATCGATCCCATGACGAGCACCCCCTATATCGCCTCACTCGACGATGACGCATCCCCTGATATCCACCCAGAAGCATATGTAGCTCCCGGAGCGGTGATCGTCGGTCGTGTACGGCTCGGCCGCGCCGCCGGCGTCTGGTACGGCTCGGTCCTGCGGGGCGACGACGAGGCCATCGAGGTCGGCGAGGAGTGCAACATCCAGGACCTGTGCTGCCTGCACGCCGATCCGGGCCAGCCCACCGTACTGGAGCCGAGGGTCAGCCTCGGCCACAAGGCCATGGTGCACGGGGCGCACGTGGAGACCGGGGCCCTCATCGGCATCGGCGCGATCGTGCTGGGCGGCGCACGGATCGGCGCGGGAACGCTGGTCGCCGCGGGAGCCCTGGTCGGCCCCGGGAAGCGCATCCCCGCCGGAGTCCTCGTGGCGGGAGTCCCCGGGAAGATCGTCCGGGAGCTCACCGACGACGACCGCGCCTCCTTCGCCCGCACCCCGGACAACTACATGGCCAAGGCGGCCCGTCACCGTGCCGCGCAGGCCCTCCCCCCGGCCTGAGCCCTCTCACCGGACCACGACGACCCTCCCCGCCTCCGGGTCCCGTCACCGGGCCCGGCGGCGGGGCGGGGTCGTGAGTAACATGACCGCCGTGCGGCAGTGGGACGGTTTCGCCGCCATCGAGAGCGATGTGCGCGCCATAGTCGCCGACCCCCGGTGGGCGGCGCTGCCCCCGCCTGCCCGCGCCCAGGCCGTGGCGCTTCGCGTGCTGGACACGCCGGACGGCGGCCGGTGGCTCTTCGGCGCGCATGCCCGGTGGTACCGGCAGGACCCGGCCGACGGCCGCTGGCACCTGTCCCCGCCCCCGGCCGACCGGGAGACGCGCGCCGGAGCCCGGATCGTCCGGACCACCTCCATGATCATGCCGCACCTCGTCCCATCCGGTCCCGACTTCGCCGTGGACCGGGGGTCGGTCCAGGGGTTCGTCGGCCCGGACGTGCCGTACGAGATCACCGAGCGGGTCCGGGCCCTGGTCGTCGCGCAGCGCGGCCGGCGCAGGGAGGACTTCCCCGTGCACGGCTCGTTCGCCGAGCTGTTCGCCCCGGAGGTCGCCAGCCCGGTCGCCGCCGTCTGGGGCACGCTCATGTGGTGCGCCTACGCTCCCGCCTTCGACGGCAACGAGGTACTGCTGTCGATGTTCGGGGAGTTCCTGACCCGTCCGCTCCCGGGCGACGAGTGGGTCCGCTGGCTCGCGCCCGTCCCGCTCGACGATCTGATCGCCCTGTACGGCGAGCGCGTCCGCGCGGGCCACCCCGAGGCCGGACTGCGCCTGGTCGCGCTGATGGCCGACACCGCCCAGGCCGTCCGGGGCGACCGCCGCTTCCGGCCCCGCGCCGAGGCGCTGCCGGCGATGGTGGCGCCGATCCTCCGCCGGACCGGGGAGGACGTCTCCGCCGCCCATCGCGGGGACGACGAGGTGCGGCGGCTGTGGTTGTCGCGCTGCCCGGTCCACGTGGCGCTGGCCGAGAGCTCCCCCGGGGACCGTTTCCAGCACGCTCTCTACGATCTCGTCGAGGCTCTGGCCTTCCTCGCTCCGAAGGGCGCCGACCCCCGGGCGGTGGCGGGCTCGCTGCTCGCCGCGGACGTCGCGGCCCACGCGCCCCGGGCCGCCGACGGGCTCTACCCATGGCTGGACCCGGAGCTCCGCCACATCCTGCACGTCGTCCTCACCGATCCGGGGCACCCGCTGCGGGGCTGCTGGCCGCGCTCCGGTGGCGCCGCGTCCTCCGCGTCCTCCGCGTCCCCTGCGGGCTCCGGGGGCTTCTCCACGGGGTCCTCTCCGGCGCCGCCCCCCGCAGGACCGGCCGTCCTGCCCTCCGCCCTCCATCCGCCGGACCGGGCCTCGGCGGCGGCGCTGCTGGGCGCCGCCTACGCCACGGGGCTGGCCTGGTGCCGGCTGACCGGGACGTCCGTACCGGAGCGGGGGTTCGCGACGGCCTCGGCGCTCGTGCACCGTCTGGCGCACGAGCGGGACGATCCCCTCCCAGGAGTATCGAAAGTCCCAGGGGTATCAGGAACATACCCGCGTCACTTCTGAAGCGGACCGGCCTCGCCAAAGCGGGCTTAAACCGCAGATCCAGTTATTTCATCCTTACTCCCCCTATATCCTTCTAATACCTACCGTGTCACACAATTAGCTGAATCGTGATCTCGCATTCGGGAAATGACCCTTCAGGGTGCGCGGTGGGGGCGCACCGGACTGTGTCGAATGGTCCCGATGGGCCATGGGCACCCAAGACCCCCCGCCGTAACCTCGAAGTGGGTGTGGGCTGCGGAAGGAAGGACGACGCGGTGGGGCACGACGAGTTGGACCTACGGGTCCACGACCGTGACGCGTTGGACGAGATCGCGCTCTATGCCGAGGTTCTCAGTGCCGTCGCTGGCAGCGAACGGCCGCTCACCTTGGCGGAGCTCGACAACGCGCTCGGATTGAGCGCTCCGGCTACGTGCTGAGCGCTGAAGGAACTATCTGCACCACCTAGTCCCGGACCCCCTCCAAGGGGTCCGGGACGTGGTTCGTGAAGACCCTCGGGTAACTAGTCACGACCTGACAAGCCGGGCGATCGCCGCCGACGCTTCCTTGACCTTCTCCGCCGCCTCCGGTCCCCCGGTGCCGATGGCATCGGCGACGCAGTGGCCGATGTGGTCCTCCAGCAGGCCCAGCGCCACCGCCTGCAGGGCCCTCGTCGCGGCCGACACCTGCGTCAGGACATCGATGCAGTAGGCGTCTTCCTCGACCATCCGCTGGAGGCCCCTGATCTGCCCCTCGATCCGACGCAACCGGGTGAGATAGGCCTGCTTGTCCCCGCTGTACCCATGCATGACCCAACGGTACCCTCGTCAGGCGCGCCGGGAGGCAGCCGTGATCAGCTCTTCCCACTTTTCCGCCACCACGGGCGCCTCGTGGACGGCCGCGGCTCCGAGCGCGCCCGCCGCCAGCGTCCGGCGCCTGCGCTCGTCGTCGATGAGGGCGAGCAGGGCGGCGGCGTACGCCTCGATCTCATCGTCCCCCTCCGGGACCAGGACCCCGCTGCGGCCGTGTGTCACGAACTCCCCCGGTCCGCGCGAGCTGTCGAACCCGATCACCGGCACCCCGCTGGCCATCGCCTCGATCACCGTCATCCCGAGCACCTCGGTCCGCGAGGTCACCGCCACGATCGAGGCTTTGGCGAACTCCCCTGCCAGGTCGGGAGTGGTCCCCATGAAGTAGACGTGGTTGTGCAGGCTCAGCTCGCGGACCAGGGCCCGCAGGCGCTTCTCCTCCGGGCCCCCGCCGTACAGCCGGAGCCGCCAGTCGGGGCGTTTGTCGGCGATGACGGCGAAGGCGCGGATCAGCCGGTCGCAGGCCTTCACCGGAACCAGACGGCCGCCCGCGGCGATGATGCGGTTGTCCATGCGCGAACGCGGCCAGGGCGCCGGTGGCAGGGCGTCCGGGATCAGGCTGACCTTGACGCCGCCGTCCATCAGGCGCTCCCACTCCTGACGCCCGGTCTCGGTGGCGGCGGCGACCGCGTCCAGGCGCGGGTAGAACTTCTTGATCGGCCCCGGCACCGGCGGTCGGCCCCACTCCCGGGCGATGCGCACCATGTCGCGGGGGGCGTGCCGGGCGGCCTGCACGCCCAGCCCCGGCCTGGTGGTGATCAGCGCGTCGGCCCGGAGGGCGCGCAACCGCCGCCACAGGGCGACCTCGGTGCGGATCTGCCCCCGTGGGAGCAGGTGACGCACACCCGGCCTGGCATCGACCACCCAGGAGAGCTTCACCGCGGTCTCCACCGGGAAGAACGGCCGTTCCTTGTGCCGCCGGACGCTGAGGATCTCGACCTCGTGCCGCCGTGCCAGCTCCCCCGCGAGGTTGATGACGGAGCGGACGTCGCCCCGCATGCCGTACGCCGAGGGAACGAGCAGGCAGATCCTCACCCACCCACCTCGATCATGAGCTTGTCGTCGGCGGTGTAGCAGGGCCGGATCGGCACCCCGTCGATCTGCGCGGCCGGATAGTGCAGGCGGCGGCGTTTGCCGTCCACGTCGTCCAGTTGTGAGCCCAGGCGGAGCGGCTCGGCCAGGCCGTCCACCTTCAGCGTCGGCTCCCAGGTGCCCGGTTCCTCGGATGCGGCCCCCACCACGTCGCACAGGGAGAGCGCGGCGTGGAAGCGCACGCCCTGGACCGTCGCGACGGCGGTCAGCTCGGCGTCGGTCCCGCTGCGGCGCAGCGCCAGGCGGGCCTCGTGCCGCGACTCGTCGTCGTCGAGGCCGGTGAACGCCAGCAGCCCGGTGACCTCGAAGCGGCCCTCCCGGAACCAGACCGCGCGGACCTCCGCGGCCGGCTCGACCTGGTCGACCTTGAGGGCGAGGAAGCCGTTGCGTGTCCGGTAGGCCCGGTAGGCCCGTGTGCGGCGGCTCAGCGCGTAGGCGTCGAGATGGTCCAGGGAGAAGCCCGGATCGATGCTGCGCAGCCGGGTGCGCCGTCCGGCCCGTTCCAGGTAGACGTCCCAGCGGCCGGAGCCGAGGTCGAGCGGGGCGAGGGAGACCGCGAGCGTCATGTCGCGGGTCTGCGCGCCGGACGCCTCGGGGGCGCCGAGCGCCACGGCGCGTTCCTCGCAGCTGGTCCGGTGGCGCAGCACAAGCGTGGCACTTTCGGTGAGGGGATCGTCCACGGTGAGCCGGAGGGACAGAACGTCGGCCAAAGTGACTTCGGCATCCATGACGACGACGCGCACCGCCAGCCCCTCCCCGTCGAATGAGCTACGCGACGTTGAGGTTACCGTGATTTTACTGTGATGTGGAGAAGTGTTTTCGGGCCAGTTGTCCTTTTCGTGAAAGCCTGACAAAAAGTCAGGCACGGCTCGCAAAATACGGCCGTGCCTGACTTTCGATCGGGAAACCCCGGTGGACGCGGTCAGCGCGAGATCATCCGGAGCCGGTGAACCCGGTGGTTCAGGAGGCCTCCACCGGCTCGCCCTTGATGGACTTGATCAGGAGCTGGGACACGTCCACGACCTCCAGTGTCTCCTTGGCCTCGCCCGCGTTCTTCTTCTCGTTGATCGAGTCGCCCAGCATGACCAGGCAGAACGGGCAGGCGGTGGAGATGGTGTCCGGGTCCGTGGTCAGCGCCTCGTCCACCCGCTCGGTGTTGATGCGCTTGCCGATGCGCTCCTCCATCCACATCCGCGCGCCGCCGGCGCCGCAGCAGAAGCCCCGCTCCTTGTGGCGGTGCATCTCCTGGCTCTTGACGCCGGGGACCTTGGACATGATGTCGCGCGGCTGCGAGTAGACCTTGTTGTGGCGGCCGAGGAAGCACGGGTCGTGGTAGGTGATCTTCTCCTCGATCGGGGTGACCGGGACCAGCTTGCCCTCGTCGACCAGCTTGGCCAGCAGCTGGGTGTGGTGGACGACCTCGTAGTGCCCGCCGAGCTGCGGGTACTCGTTGGCGAGGGTGTTGAAGCAGTGCGGGCAGGTCGCGACGATCTTCTTGACCCCGGCCTCGTTCAGCGTCTCGATGTTCTGCTGGGCCAGCATGTTGAAGAGGAACTCCATGCCCAGGCGGCGGGCCGGGTCACCGGTGCAGGCCTCCATCGGGCCGAGCACCGCGAACTTCACGTCCGCGATGTGCAGCAGTTCGGCGACGGCCTTGGTGGTCTTCTTGGCCCGGTCCTCCAGGGCGCCGGCGCATCCCACCCAGAAGAGGTACTCGGTGTCCTCGGGCATCTTCTCGTCGACCATCTGGACCTCGAAGTCGAGCTCCTCGATCCAGTCGGCCCGCTTCATCTCGGACATGCCCCACGGGTTGCCCTTGTTCTCCAGGTTCTTGACCATGACGCCGGCCTCGGACGGGAAGCTCGACTCCACCATCACCTGGTAGCGGCGCATGTCGAGGATGTGGTCGATGTGCTCGATGTCCACCGGGCACTGCTCGACGCAGGCGCCGCAGTTGGTGCAGGACCACAGCACGTCCGGGTGGATGACGCCGTCCTCGCCGACCAGCGGCTTCTCCAGCAGGGCCAGCACGTCCTGGCCGGCGTGCGCGCGCTGCTCCTCGGTCGCCATCAGGTACGGCGCGATCGCGAAGACGTGGTCGCGCTGGTCGAGGATGAGCATCTTCGGCGAGAGCGGCTTGTCGGTGTTCCACGCCGGGCACTGCGACTGGCAGCGCCCGCACTCGGTGCAGGTGTAGAAGTCGAGGAAGCCCTTCCAGGTGGTGTCGGTGATCTTGCCCCGGCCCAGCCGGTCACCGTCGAGGTCCTCGTCCTCGAAGTCGACGACCTTGCCGTCGATGCGCATCTCCTGCGCCGGGCCCAGCGCGTCGGGGCGGCGGGAGAACAGCACGTTCATCGGCGCGGTGAAGATGTGCATGTGCTTGGAGTTCACCACGATGACCAGGAACACCAGCATGACGCCGATGTGCAGGAGCAGCCCGATCTCCTCCAGCAGCGTGCTGGTCGGCAGGACCCGCGCCACCGCCTCGGAGATGAAGGCCCCCGACTCGTAGGGGAAGTTGCCGGTGTTGACCGCCGCGCCGCGCGCGAGGAAGAGCGTCCAGATCACGTTGAAGATCATGAACAGGACGAGCCAGGCGCCGCCCAGGTGCGAGCCGGAGAAGCGGGAGCCGCGGCCGAGCTTCTTCGGGGAGTTCTTGATCCGGATGATCGCGAAGGCGGCCAGGCCCAGGAGGCAGGCGAGCGCGATGAAGTCCTGCAGGAAGCCGAGGGCCGGCCAGGTGCCGATGATCGGGATATGGAAGTCCGGCGTGCCGGTGATCGCGCCCTGGATCAGCGCGCCGTACGCCTCGACGTAGACCGTGGCCAGGATGAAGAACGCCCACATGACGAAGAAGTGCGCGACGCCGGAGGGCGTCCACTTCAGCAGCTTCTTCTGCCCGAAGACCTCGACCAGCTGGGCCTTGACCTCGGCGCCCACGTTGTTCTTGGCGTACTCGATCCGCTCGGGGGCGGGCGGGCCGATGGTGGCGAGCTTGTACAGGAACACGACGCGGCGCGCGGCGAGCGCGAGCGCGACGACTGTCATGACGAGCCCGATGATGGCTACCCAGAGCACGGGTCCTCCCACAGACGGCGTTGGCTGCCAGCGTACGACCGCCGGTCATCCACGGTGACAAGGGGTCGCCCCAAATCCTACCCGCGAGTAACTTCTTTCCGGGATGGGACCCTCGGCAACGGTGGTCACCTTATGGTTAATTCATACTCCGGAACAATGCTCTGGACACGTCGAAACGCCGTGAGACGCGGCACAGTGAGCCGTGAGCCGCGGCGCGGCGGCCGCGGCGAACCGCCCGGAGCGGGCGGCCCGGGATCCGCCGGTTCAGGATCCGCCGGTTCAGGATCCGCCGGTTCAGGATCCGCCGGTTCAGGATCCGCCGGTTCAGGATCCGTCGATGTACCGCTGGATCGTGGGCGCGAGCAGTGCGACCAGTTCCTCGACGCCGACCGAGGCGATCGGTTCGAGTTTGATCACGTATCGCACGAGGACCACGCCGAACAACTGCGCGAACGCCGCCTCCATCCGGATCGGCGGGACCCCCAGCGCCTCTCCGACCTTCTCCAGCAGAGCATGCGTCATGAACTCCCGGATCATGCCGACGACCTGCTCGTTGGTCATCGCCGTGCGCATCAGCGCCAGCACGGGCTGGCGGGCCCGGGCGTCGGAGGTGATCGTGAGGATGAACCTGACCAGCCGCTCGCCGGTCTCCTCGCGCGGCCCCGCCACCAGCAGCGGGATGACGTCCTCCGGATTGACCGGCAGCTCCATCGCCGCGACGAACAGGCCCTCCTTGCTCGCGAAGTAGTGGTGGACCAGAGCCGGGTCCACCCCCGCCTCCCGGGCGATGCCGCGGATCGTGGCCTTGTCGAACCCCTTCTCGGCGAACGTCCTGCGCGCCGCCGCCATGATCTCACCGCGCGTGTCCGCGGACCCCGGCCTGCGTCCCGGCCTCCGCCTGCCCGCCGCCTTGCTCCCCGCCGTCACACCGCCCGCCGTCGCGATCTCGTCTCCGGCCGCCGCGCTGTTCCCCGCCGTGATCCCGCTCCCGGCCGCCACACCGCTCTCCGCGGTCACGTCGCTCACGCGTTGGCCGAGGCCGCCAGGTGGAGGCGGGCGAAGGCCAGCCCCTCGGCGAGGTCGTCGATGCGTTCGGTACGGCTGGCCGCCTTACGCGTGTTGATCTCCAGGACGACCAGGCCGTCGAACCCGCTGTTCGCCAGCCGCTCCAGGATCGGCGCGCAGGGCTGGCTGCCGCGTCCCGGGACCAGGTGCTCGTCCCGGTTGGGGATGCCCACCCCGTCCGCCAGGTGCAGGTGGGCCAGCCGGTCGCCCAGCTTCGTGAACATCTCCCAGGCGTCGGACCCCGACACCGCCGTGTGCGACAGGTCGAGCGTCACCTGGGGGAAGTCGTAGTCCACGGGGTTCCAGTCCGGGGAGTACGGGACCACCTTGTTGCCCCGGGCCCGCAGCGGGAACATGTTCTCCACCGCGAAGACCACATCGGTCTCCTCGCGCATCCTGGCCAGGCCGACCTCGAAGTCACGCGCGTAGTCGCGCTGCCAGCGGAACGGCGGGTGCACCACCACCGTCTTCGCGCCGACCCGCTCCGCGGCCTGCTGGGCGCGCTTCAGCTTCGCCCACGGGTCCTTGCCCCACACCCGCTGGGTGACCAGCAGGCAGGGCGCGTGGATGGCCAGGATCGGCAGCTGGTAGTGGTCGACCAGCCGTTCCAGCACGTCGATGTCCTGGCTCACGGGGTCGGCGCCCACCATGATCTCCACGCCGTCGTACCCCAGGCGCGCCGCCAGCTCGAAGGCGTCCGGGGTGCGCTCCGGATAGACCGACGCCGTGGACAGGGCGACCTTCGCGCTGGGCACCCGGATGACGCTCATCGAAAACTCCTCGCCTTCGCGTTCTCGACCGCGAACGACTCGATGCCCGCCTGTCCGTCTGCCCGCTCGCTTCGATCCCTCACAGTGCCAGACTAAGCGGGCCCGTTACGGAATGGCGTCCGGCCACCCCCGTGCGGTCCAGATCACACGACCGGCGGAGACACGGGCCACTTGCCCGGACGCTACCCGGATCCGGGTCCGGTTCACACTCTGGACCGGATATCCGGGCGGCGCACGATATCCGGACAGCGCACGCGGAACGCGCATCCGGGCTCATGGCTACGGTTGAAGGATGCCGCGGTTCGTGAAGGGCGCCATCCCCAGCCCCAACATCTGGAACACCCCCCACATCTACGAGCTGGAGAACCGGGCGGTCGACCCCGAGGGCCGGATCGAGGCGGCGATCGCCGCCATCCGCCCGTGGACCGGCTCCACCGTCCTCGACATCGGCTGCGGGACCGGCTACCACCTGCCCGCGACGTCCGCCACCGCGGCGCGGGTGATCGGCGTCGAGCCGCACGGCGATCTCGTCGAACTCGCCAGGCGCCGCTGCCGCGCCCTGCCCAACGTGGAGATCCACGCCGCCACCGCGCAGGCCCTTCCCCTCCCGGACGCCTCGGTGGACGTCGCCGTCGCCCGCTGGGCCTATTTCTTCGGTCCCGGCTGCGAGCCCGGCCTGGCCGAACTCTCCCGGGTCGTACGGCACGGCGGCGCGGCCTTCGTGATCGACATCGACGCCACCCGGGGCGCCTTCGGCCGCTGGTTCAGCCAGTCCATCCCGGCCTACTCCACCAGGTCCGTGGAGAACTTCTGGGCCGCCCAGGGCTGGACCACCCAGCGCCTCGACCTGCGCATGTCCTTCGAGCGCCGGGCCGACCTCGAAGCGGTCCTGCGCATCGAGTTCACCCCGGCGATCGCGGAACGGGCCATCGCCGAGACCCCCGGCCTGGAGATCGCCTACCCCAACCTCCTGCGCTGGCGGCTCTACTGACCGCTCCGGTCGCCCGCGGGGGCCATCAGCAGGGAGCCCCACCGGCGTACCACCGGGGTGCCCGCCCCCACCAGCAGCAGCACCAGCAACGGCGCCAGGATCACGCCCAGCAGGAATCCGGCCGCCACGTCGTGCGGGTAGTGCACCCCGACGAACACGCGCGAGAAGGCCATCAGCGCGGCCAGCGGCAGCACGAAGGGGGCCAGCGCGCGCCAGGCGAGGGCGAGGGTGCCGGCCGCGGCCGCCGCGATCACCGCATGGTTGCTCGGGAAGGACCAGTCCCCCGCCTCGGGACAGGCCGCGATGGTCACCAGTCCCCGGCAGGGCCGGTCCTCCCGGACAACGATCTTGATGACCTCGCTGAGCAGGTAGACCAGGGTCACGGCCACCGGGCCGAGGAGGACCAGCGCCATGTCACGCGGCTGCCGGGCGCGCGCCCTCCACCCGGCCAGGACGTACAGCGCGGCGAAGACGAACAGCCCGGCGTCCGTCCCCGTCTCCGCGAAGGCGTGCAGCCACCCGGGAGTGCCCTGGGCGAACTCGACGATGTCGTGATACACGTCCGGCTCCCTGAACGGCGATGAACGGAACATGAACAGACGATCCTAGATCTTTCCTCCGCGTTACGGTTCCCTCCGGCGCGGAACATCGCAGCCGGGCTTGACCTTGACGCTGACGTCAACGATTACGGTGACCGCGTGAGGAGGGCCGGATGCGGATCGGGGAGCTCGCACGGCGGGCGGGGATCAGTACCAGGGCGCTGCGCTACTACGAGCAGCAGGGACTGATCACCGCGCGGCGTGCGGCCAACGGCTACCGCGAGTACAGCGAGGAGGACCTCAAGCTCGTCACCGAGATCCGCTCGCTGCTCACCGTGGGGTTCACGCTGGAAGACGCCAGGCCGTTCGTGGCCTGCCTGCGGGCCGGGCACGCGTCGGGCAGCTCGTGCCCGGAGTCGGTCGCGGTCTACCGGCGGAAGCTGGCCGAGATCGACGACGAGATCCGCACCCTCCTGGCCCGCCGGGCCGAGGTGGCCGCGCAGCTCACCACGGCCTGCCCTGGATGCCTACCGAGAGAGCAGGACAAGACATGATCACGTTGACCGCCGAGAACTTCGACGAGCAGGTGCTGGGCAGCGACAAGCCCGTCCTGGTGGACTTCTGGGCCGAGTGGTGCGGGCCGTGCAAGATGATCGCGCCGGTCCTGGCGGAGATCGAGGCCGAGTACGGCGACCGCGTCACGATCGCCAAGCTCAACGCCGACGACTACCCCGAGATCTCCAGCCGGTACGGGGTCCTCGGGCTGCCGACGCTCAACCTCTACAAGAACGGCGAGGTCGTGCAGCAGATCAGGGGGGCCAAGCCCAAGCGCCTCCTCCTGGCCGACCTCGAAGGTCACATCTGAAGCAGGTCTCACGAAAACCCTCCGAACGGCAAGCAACCACTTTCTCCGAACCGGACAAACTGTCATCATTGCCACCGAACATCGTTCTAATCGGTAGAGATGAGGCAGGATGCGCATGCGTGCAGGGGCGGCCCTCGCGGCCGCGCTCGGCCTGGCCGTCGGCATGGCTCCGGCGGCCACCGCCGGGTCCGCCACCGCCGGGCCGGCCGCCGCGGCGGAGGCCCGCACGGTCAAAGTGACGTCCTTCGACGGCACCGAGATCGTCACCAACTTCTTCCCGGCCAGGAACCTCGGCGCCGGCGAGCAGGCGCCGACGGTGCTCGTCGGTCCCGGCTGGTCGGCCCCCGGCGACCGCACCGGCGAGACCCGCAGCAGCGACGCGGGCGGAGTCGTCGGCACCGGAACGCTGCGCGACAACGGCTACAACGTCGTCACCTGGGACCCCCGGGGCTTCGGCGGGTCGGGCGGCGAGGCCAACGTCAACCACGCGGACCTCGAAGGCCGCGACGTCTCCGCGCTGATCGGCTGGATCGCCGAGCAGCCGGAGGCCCGGCTGGACCGGGCCGGCGACCCCCGAGTCGGCATGGCCGGCGGGAGCTACGGCGGTGGCGCCCAGTTCATCACCGCCGCCGCCGACCGCCGCGTCGACGCCATCATCCCCTCCATCGCCTGGAGTTCCCTGACCGGCAGCCTCTACCCCGACGACGCCTACAAGGCGGGCTGGGCCGGCATCCTGTGCGCCGGAGGCATGGCCGGGACCAACCGCGTCGCGGCACCCGTGCGCAGCTCCTGCGTCTCGGGGGCGACCACCGGGACCATGTCCGCCGAGGACGAAGCGTGGTACGCCGAGCGCGGCCCCGGCGACCTCGTCCGGCGGATCGAGGCGCCCACCCTGATCCTCCAGGGCACCGTCGACACCCTGTTCCCGCTCGACGAGGCGGTCGCCAACTACGAGCGGCTGCGCCGGGCGGGCACCCCGGTGAAGATGGCCTGGTTCTGCGGCGGCCACGGCGCCTGCGCAAGCGACCCCGGTCCCGCCGGGCACATCGAGAAGATCAGCCTCGCCTGGTTCTCCCGCCACCTGAAGGGCGAGCGGCGGACCGACACCGGTCCCGCCTTCGAGTACGTGGACAACACCGGCGTGTGGCGCGGCGCCTCCCGTTACCCGCTGTTCCCCTCGGGCCTGCTGCACGGATCCGGCAAGGGCGAGCTCCAGGTACGCCCGGGCGACACCTCCGGCCTGCCGACCGCCGCCAGGCCCGCCGCCAAGGCCGTGAACGTCCAGATCAAGGCCCCGCGCACCGAGGGCCAGCTGGTCGGGGCGCCCCGGGTCATCCTCGCCTACCGGGGTGAGGCCGAGGCGGGAAGCCCCACCACCACGTTCGTGTACGCCCAGCTCGTGGATGAGCGCACCGGCGTCGTCGTCGGCAACCAGGCGACCCCGATCCCGGTCCGGCTGGACGGGCGGGCCCACCTCGTCTCCCGCGAGTTGGAGACGATCGCCTGGCGGGCCGCGCGGGACAGCCGTCTGACCCTGCAGATCACGTCCGGAACCGCGCTCTACACCCCGCAGCGCGCCACCGCCGACCTGGACCTGCGCGTCACGGTCACCCTCCCGCTGACCCGCCCGGCCGCACCCGTCACTCCCTGATCCGTCGGGCTTCCACCCGGTACGGCATGCCGTACCGGGTGAAAGTTGTCGGTGCGGGCCGGTAGCGTGCGGCCATGGCGAAGAAGGTTGGCTATCGCTGTAGTGAGTGCGGTTGGCAGACCGCCAAATGGGTGGGGCGCTGCGGTGAGTGCCAGTCCTGGGGCACGGTCGACGAGGAGACCGCCCGCAGCGGCGTGAGCGTGGCCACCGGCGGGGCGGTCACCGCCCCGGCCGTCCCGATCGGGCAGGTCAAGGCGGAGGTCGCGCACGCGCGCACCACCGGCGTCCCCGAGCTCGACCGGGTGCTCGGCGGCGGCCTGGTGCCCGGAGCCGTGGTGCTGCTGGCCGGCGAGCCCGGCATCGGCAAGTCCACGCTCCTGCTGGAGGCGGCCTCCAAGATCGCACGGCAGCAGACCGTCCTCTACGTGACGGGCGAGGAGTCGGCGGCCCAGGTCCGGCTCCGGGCCGACCGGATCGGCGCGATCCACGACTCCCTCTACCTCGCGGCGGAGACCGACCTGAGCGCGCTGGTGACCCACGTGGAGAAGGTCCAGCCGGGCCTGCTCGTCGTCGACTCGGTCCAGACGATCGGCTCCACCCAGGCGACCGGTGTCCCCGGCGGGGTCACCCAGGTCCGGGAGGTCGCCGGCAACCTGGTCAGGATGGCCAAGGAACGCGGCATGTCCACGGTCCTGGTCGGCCACGTCACCAAGGAGGGCTCGATCGCCGGCCCCCGGACGCTGGAGCACCTCGTCGACGTGGTGCTGCACTTCGAGGGCGACCGCCACTCCCGGCTCCGCATGGTCCGCGCGATCAAGAACCGGTACGGCCCCGTCGACGAGGTCGGCTGCTTCGACCTGCACGAGAACGGCATCGAGGGCATCGCCGACGCCAGCGGCCTGTTCGTCTCCCACCGCGCCGAGCCGGTCCCCGGCACCTGCGTCACGGTCACCATGGAGGGCACCCGCCCGTTGCCCGCCGAGGTCCAGGCCCTGGTCGCCCGGACCGAGGCCCAGCAGCCCCGCCGCTCCTCCTCCGGGCTCGACCCCTACCGGGTCACGATGGTGCTGGCCGTGCTGGAACGGCGGCTCAACGCCCGCCTCGGCGGCTGCGACGTGTTCACCGCGACCGTGGGCGGCATCAAGCTCAGCGACCCCGCGATCGACCTGTCGGTGATGCTCGCCGTGGCCAGCGCCGCCGGGGACAAGGCCCTCCCGCCCGGCCTGGTGGTGCTGGGCGAGGTGGGTCTGGCCGGAGAGCTCCGCCCGGTCCGCGACGTCCGCCGCCGCCTCTCGGAGGCGGCACGCCTGGGCTTCACCCGCGCCCTCGTCCCGACCGGCTCCCTGGAGACCGGCAAGGGGAAACGGGGCGAGGCCTCCCTGGTCCGCGTCAACGGCCGTGCGAGCTTCGCCCCCGGTTTCGACGTCATCGAGGCGGAGAACGTCTGGGACGCCCTGTCCCACATCACCTGAGGGGACAGTCCCGGCCGCCCCGAGAGGCCACCCGGCTCCCTCCCGGTGGCCGTCGGCGGGCCCACCGCGCAAAGATGATCGTCCAGCGGTTCCGGCCCCGGAGAGGGGCACGCCGGTAAGCTGAGTCTCCGGACCCGACCGAGGGTCCCTGTCCACGAGCGGGCTCGCAGCGCAGACCACGGGGGTCAGGTGGCAGCAACCTACAAGGGGCTCGACGAGCGCCGAAGAGCCGTCCTGGCCGCGGTCGCCCCGGGCACCGCGCTCCGCGACGGCCTGGAGCGCATCCTCCGCGGGCACACCGGCGGCCTGATCGTGCTGGGCTACGACAGCACGGTCGAGAAGATCTGCAGCGGCGGGTTCGAGCTGGACGTCGAGTTCTCCGCGACGCGCCTGCGCGAGCTGGCCAAGATGGACGGCGCCATCGTGCTGGACTGCGACGACAACAAGATCGTACGGGCGGCCGTCCATCTGATGCCCGACCCCTCCGTCCCCACCGACGAGTCCGGCACCCGGCACCGCACCGCCCAGCGGGTCTCGGTGCAGACGTCCTTCCCCGTCATCTCCCTCAGCAAGTCCATGCGGATCATCGCCCTCTACCTGGACGGCGTCCGCTACGTCCTGGAGGAGTCGGCGGCGATCCTGTCCAAGGCCAACCAGGCCCTGGCCACCCTCGAACGCTACAAGCTCCGCCTGGACGAGGTCTCCGGCACGTTGTCGGCACTGGAGATCGAGGACCTGGTGACGGTCCGCGACGTCGCGGTGGTCATCCAGCGACTGGAGATGGTCCGCCGGATCTCCGATGAGATCGCGGGCTACGTGGTCGAGCTCGGCACCGACGGCCGTCTGCTCTCCCTGCAGCTCGACGAACTGGTCGCCGGTACGGAGACCGACCGCGAACTCATCGTGCGCGACTACCTCCCCACGACGGGCCGCCGCGTGCGCACGGTCGCCGAGTCCCTGAACGAGCTCGACAGACTCTCCTCCGGCGGCCTCCTCGACCTGGCCCAGGTGGCGCAGATCCTGGGCCACACCGGCGCCGAGGCCCTGGACAGCCCGGTGAGCCCGCAGGGCTACCGCCTGCTGGCCAAGGTCCCCCGCCTGCCCACCACCATCGTCGACCGCCTGGTCGAGCAGTTCACCAGCCTCCAGAAGCTCCTGGCCGCCAGCACCACCGACCTCCAGGAAGTCGGCGGAGTCGGCGAGACGCGCGCCCGCCACATCCGCGAGGGCCTGTCCCGCCTGGCCGAGTCGTCGATCCTGGAACGCTACGTCTGATGCGCCTACGGCGCGTTGGCGCCTGCGGCGCGCACTCGCCGTAGCTGCGCCCGGCCCTGAATCGAGCATGCGATGGGCGGGTAGCGAGATCCGCGACGGGCCGTCCTGCGCCTGCCGTACAGGGCCCGTCAGGACGCCGGGGCGAGCATGGCGCGGGCGGCCCGCTCGGCCTCGGGGGGTGCGGTGGCGATGACCGCCTCCAGGGTGGTGCGGGCGGTCTCCAGTTCGTGGATGGCGGCCTGGATGCGGGCGTGTTCCCGGTGGAGATCGAGCAGGAGTTCGGGGCAGTCGGCGATGAGGTCGTCACCGTCCTTGCCCATACAGGGAAGCAGATCGGCGATGGTGGCCGTGGACAGTCCGGCAGCGAGCAGATTGCGGATGTGACGGACCGCTGCGACGTCCGGTTCGGCGTACTCCCTGTAGCCGTTGGGTTTGCGCTCGGGACGGAGGAGGCCCTGCTCCTCGTAGTAGCGCAGGAGGCGCCGGTTGACCCCGCTGCGGCGTTCGAGCTCCCCGATGCGCATGGTTCCTCCGATGTACGGCTTGACTATCACATCCATGTGACACTTTAGCTTTGCCGCATGACATCGACATCTGGACGAGAAACCCCAGCCCGGCGACCGGACGTCGCCGGGGCGCGCCAGTGGACCGGGCTCGCGATACTGGCCCTGCCCACATCGCTGCTGGCCATGGACGTCACCGTGCTTTATCTCGCCGTACCGCGATTGGCCGCCGATCTGCGGCCCAGCGGCGAGCAGATGTTGTGGATCACCGACGTCTACGGGTTCATGATCGCCGGATTCCTCGTGCCGATGGGGACGCTGGGAGATCGGATCGGGCGACGCAGGTTGCTGATGTGGGGAGCGGGAGCGTTCGGCGTGGCATCGGTGGCCGCTGCGTACGCCCCCAGCGCCGAGGCACTGATCGCCGCCCGGGCGCTGCTCGGGATCGCCGGAGCGACGCTGATGCCCTCCGCGCTGGCGCTGATCAGCAATATGTTCCGGGACGCACGCCAGCGGGGAACCGCCATCGGCATCTGGGCGGCGAGCATGTCCGGCGGAGTCGCGCTCGGGCCGCTGGTCGGCGGGGCGCTGCTGGAATCGTTCGGATGGGGGGCGGTGTTCCTGATCGCCGTGCCGGTGATGGCGCTGTTGCTGGCGGGTGGGCCGCTGCTGCTCCCGGAGTACCGGGACGCCGCCGCAGGGCGGCCTGACCCGGCCAGCGTCGCGCTTTCCCTGATCGCCATGCTGACGATCGTGTACGGCGTCAAGCTCCTGTCCCACGGAGGTGACCCGATCCTGAGCGGCGGGATCGTCGTGGCCGGTCTGGCCGCCGGAGCGGCGTTCTGGCGACGGCAGCGCAGGCTCGCCGATCCGGTGCTCGACGTGACGCTCTTCCGGAATCGCACCCTCACCGGCGCCCTGCTCGTCCTGCTCCTGGGCCTCGCCGTCATCGCCGGAACCTACCTGTTCGTCACTCGGTTCCTCCAGGGAGTCGAGGGCCTGTCCCCACTTGCGGCGGGTCTGTGGCTGATTCCCTCGTCGGCCGCCATGATCCTCACCTCCCTGGCCGCCCCCGTCCTGGTGCGGCGACTACCCGAGCGGGTCGTGGTCGCCGGGTCCCTGACGGTGTCGGCGGCCGGTTTCCTGCTGCTGGCCCTGCTCGACCAGGCGGCCGGGCTCCCCCTCCTGATCACCGGTGTCGTCGTCATCTACGTCGGCCAGGGTCCGATCATGGCGCTGAGCACCGACCTCGTCGTCGGCTCTGTCCCTCCCGAGAAGGCCGGATCCGCTGCGGCCATGTCCGAGACGAGTACCGAACTCGGCCTGGCCCTGGGCGTGGCCGTCCTGGGCAGTGCCGGCTCCGCCGTCTACCGTCAGGCCGTGTCCGCCACGCTTCCCTCCGGCCTCCCGCCGGAGGCGGCCTCCGCCGCCCGCGACTCGATCGAGGCCGCGGTCACCTCCGTCGCGCACCTTCCGCCCGCACAGGCGCAAGCCGTGCTGGCCCCCGCCCGGGAGGCGTTCACCACAGGTCTCAACCTCGTCACCGGTATCGGTGCCGCCGCCGCCCTGGCCCTGGCCGTACTCGCCTTGGTGACCCTCCGCAGACAGCCACCGGTTACGGAATCCGCACCCGCCGAGGCCGCGGAGGTTCCAGGCACTGTCGGCACCTGACGGGCCGCCCGTGTGGATCTCCGGCAGGAACTGCGGCAGGCGCCCCAACTCGGTCACGTCCCGGGACCCGCTCCAGCTCACCCCGTCCCGGGACCCGGGTCGCGCGCCCTCGTGCGGGAGCCCGGGTTGCGCGCCGTACCGGCGCGGGTCGTCAGCGGAGGTGGAAGACGACCTTACGGCTCTTCATGCCGGTGGCGCGGACGGCGGCCACGTAGGTGCCGGGACGGGCCCTGAGGCGTTCGGCGCGGCAGTCGGCGGCGGAGCGGTGGCGGTCCCACTTGAGCACCTGGACGTGCGGGATTCCCCGTTCGAGCTTGCGGAGGTTCTCGGTCTCACCGCTCACGCAGTCCGAGGACGACCAGACGCGGTCGTTGCCGGAGGTGATGCGGATCTCCAGGGAGCGGGGGCCCACGTCGGCCACGCACATCACCTTGCCGGTGTTGACCAGCGTGAGGATGAACCCGGGCAGGGCGCCCGCGCCGTACACCTCTCCGTCCGCCTGCAGGCCCAGCACGAGATCGGCGTTGTCGCAGAGCTCTCCCGGACGTTTGGACGGGCGGGACGGCTTGGCCGGTCTGGGAGTCGGAGCCGGGGAGGGCGGTGCCGAGGCGGCGTTCTGCGGGGGCGTCGGAGTGACCGTGACCGTGGGCAGGGCGGCCAGCAGCGGGTCGGGGCCGGGAGACGTGGTCTGCGCGACCTGGGCCGCCTGGACGTCCTGCGGCCCTTCCGACGACGAGCAGGCCCATGCCACGACGGCGACCACGACCAGGACGGCGATGAGGGCCGCCAGGCGGCGTCGCCAGTAGACATCCACCCCGATGTCGCTGCGGAACGTGTCCGGATCCATGCGCACAGTATGGGGATTCATGTTCGGCCGCAAGAGGCGACCCGCCGCGCCCTATACCGTCTATACCGTTTCCGAGGGCAAAGCTGCGGGTGTGCCGCACTATCGTCAAGAGGTGTCCAAGTCCCGCCCGCTGCTCCGTCCCATCCTCGACTGGTATGCCGCCAACGCCCGTGATCTCCCGTGGCGGGTCCCGGACGCCACCCCCTGGTCGATCCTGGTGAGCGAGATCATGCTGCAGCAGACGCCGGTGGTCCGGGTGCTTCCCGTCTGGACCGAGTGGATGGAGCGCTGGCCGACGCCCGCCGCGCTGGCCGCCGAACCGCCCGGGGAGGCCGTACGGCACTGGGGCCGTCTCGGTTACCCGCGCCGGGCGCTCAACCTGCACGCCTGCGCCCGGGCCATCGTGGAGCGCCACGGCGGCGAGGTGCCCGCCGACCACGCCGCCCTGCTGGCCCTGCCGGGGGTGGGTGAGTACACGGCGGCGGCGGTGGCGAGCTTCGCCTTCCGGGGCCGCCACGCCGTGCTCGACACCAACGTGCGCCGGGTCCTCGCCCGTGCCGTCTCCGGCCAGGAGTATCCGCCGAAGGCGACCACGGCCGCCGAGCGCGCGCTGGCCGAGTCGCTCCTGCCCGGCCCGGAGGACGCGCCCGTGTGGGCCGTCGCCGTGATGGAGCTGGGCGCCCTGGTCTGCACGGCCCGCGCCGCCCGCTGCGCCGACTGCCCGATCAGCGGCCAGTGCGCGTGGCGGCTGGCGGGCAAGCCCGCCTACGACGGGCCCGCGCGCAAGGGGCAGACCTACGCCGGGACCGACCGTCAGTGCCGGGGCCGCCTCCTGGCCGTCCTCCGCCAGGCTCACGGCCCCGTCCCGAAGGCCGCCCTCGACGTCGTCTGGGACGACGCCCCGCAGCGCGAGCGCGCCCTCGACGGCCTCGTCGCCGACGGGCTGGCCGAGGTCCTGGACGACGGCACCTACCGGCTCCCGTCCTGACCGTGTGGAGCGCGCCTTCCTCGGCGGGGCGGCTCAGCGGTCGTCGCGGGATTCCTCCAGCGTGGGGTAGTCGGTGTAGCCGCGCCGGTCGCCGCCGTAGAAGGTGGCGGGGTCGGCGTCGTTGAACGGCCCGCCCGCCCGGATCCGGCCGGGCAGGTCCGGGTTGGCCAGCCAGAGCCGGGCGTGGGAGACCGCGTCGGCCAGTCCTTCGCGCAGCGCGGCCGTTCCCGCCTCGACGGACGTGTGCGGGGCGGCGTCCGGCGCGGTGACCGGGTTGAGGAGGAGCACGCCGGGCCACGCCGCCCGGACCAGCTCGGTGATCTCCCGCGGGCCCGTCTCCATCACGTGCGCGTAGGCCAGGCCGTACGGCGCCAGGGCTCGCACCAGCGCGGGGTAGACCTCCTCCGGGTCGCTCTCGGTGACGCCGTTGTTGGTGTTCGCCGGTGAGATCCGGATGCCCACCCGGTCGGGTCCGATCGCGTGCGCGACCGCGGCGGTGACCTCGACGGCGAAGCGGATCCGGTTCTCGGCCGGGCCGCCGTAGGCGTCGGTGCGCCGGTTGCTGCCGTCGGCGAGGAACTGCTGGATCAGGTAGCCGTTGGCGCCGTGCAGCTCCACCCCGTCGAACCCGGCCTCGATCGCGTTGCGTGCCGCGGTCACGTGGTCCTCGATGGTCCGGGCGATGTCCTCGAGCGTCATCTCGCGGGGGACCGGGTGGTCGACCAGTCCTTGGCCGGTGAACAGCTTCTCCCCCGAGGCGATCGGCGAGGGGCCGAGCGGGAGTGCGCCGTCCGGGTAGAGGAACGGGTGCCCGACCCGGCCGGTGTGCATGATCTGCAGGAAGATCCGTCCGCCCTTCGCGTGGACGGCGCCCGTCACCACGCGCCACGCCTCGACCTGCTCGGGTGAGTGGATGCCCGGTGTGTGGACGTAGCCCTGGCCGATCACGCTCGGCTGGGTGCCCTCGGTGATGATCAGGCCGGCGTCCGCGCGCTGCGCGTAGTACTCGGCGGTCAGCTCGGTCACCAGCCCGCCGTAGGCCCTGCTGCGGGTCATCGGGGCCATCACGAGGCGGTTGGGCAGGTCCAGCTTGCCGACGGTCAGCGGCTCGAACAGCTCGTTCATTTCGTCCCTCCGTATGGTGTTCCGGCAGGTCACGAAGGTACGAGTAGGGATCTACGGGGCGAATCCGTAATCTTGCGGTACTGGACCACGTACCTTTGATCCGTGCTGTACGGGCGGGCCACCGAACTGGCGGCGATCACCAAGACGGTCGCGGAGGCGTGCGCGCACCGCCGCAGCGGTGCGCTGGTCATCCGGGGCGAGGCGGGCATCGGCAAGTCGGCGCTGCTCGACCGCGTCGCGGACCTGTCGGCGGAGATGTCGCCGGAGACACGCGTCCTGCGGGCCACCGGCGTCCAGGCCGAGGCGACCCTGGCCTTCGCCGGGCTCCACCAGCTCGTCTGGCCGGTACGGGACCATTTCGACCGGCTGCCCCCGTCCCAGGCGGGAGCCCTGCGCGAGGCGTTCGGCTCGGGCGCCGCCCACGGGCACGACCTGTTCCTCATCGGGCTGGCCGTCCTGACGCTCCTGGCGGATCTCGCCGAGAAGGGTCCGGTGGTGTGCCTGGTCGACGACGCCCACTGGCTCGACCGCGCCACCGCCGAGGCCCTGCCGTTCGTCGCCCGCCGCCTCGCCGCCGAGGGAGTGGTCATGATCTTCGCGGCCCGGGAGGACGAGGGGTTCGCCGCCTCCGGCCTGCCGGAGATCGCACTCTCCCGGCTGGGGCCCGAGGACGCCCGGGCGCTCCTCGCCGAACGGGGCGGGCGGCCCCTGTCGCCCGCCGTACGCGACCGGATCGTCGCCGCGTCCGCGGGCAACCCGCTGGCCCTCATCGAGTTCGGCGCCGCCCAGCTGGAGGAGCCGCGGGCCCTGGGGCGGCCGGCGGTGACCGACCGGGTGCTCGCCTCCTTCCAGGGTCAGATCGGCCGCCTCTCCGAACGCGCGCGGCTCATGCTGTTGATCCTGGCCGCCGAGGCCCGCGGCCACCTGCCCACCGTCCTGGGTGCCGCCACGGCCCTGGGCGTCGGCCTGGAGGACCTGGAGGAGGCGGAGAAAGCCGGGCTGGTGCGGATCGCGGGCCGGGTCACCGGCACAGCCGCCGTCTTCCGGCACCCGCTGATCCTCGCCGCCGCCTATCAGGGGGTGCCGCTCGCGCGGCGGGTGGCGGTGCACGAGGCGCTCGCCGCGACCGCCACCGACCCCGACTGCCGGGCCCGGCACCGGGCCGCCGCGGCGGTGGCCCCCGACGAGAGCGTCGCCGCGGAGCTGGACGGGGCCGCGCTCCGGGCCCGGGCCAAGTGCGGCCTCGCCGAGGCCGCACGGCTGTACGAGCAGGCCGCCGAGCTCACCCCCGCCCCGGCCGCCAGGTCCCGGCGGCTGGCCGGGGCGGCGGAGCTGGCCCTGCGTGCCGGGGACACGCACCGCGCCGCCGAACTGGCCGGGCGGGCGGCGGTGCTGGACGGGGATCCGGTGGACCGGGCCCGGGCGGCCCTGGTGAACGCGACGGTGGAGTTCGAGCACGGGGACCCGCTCGCGGCCGCCCGTCTCCTCCTCGACCCCGCCCACCACCCCGGCTCCCCGGGCGGTGCGGTTCCCGCCGATCGCGGGACTCCGGCGGTCCCGGACGGCGCGCAGGCCATGGCGCGCGCCGCCGCCACCTACGCGTGGTTCGCGGGCGACGCCCCGTCGATCCGGGCGGCGTCCGCGCTGTCGCCCGCCGATCCCCTCGTCCGGGCGCTGACCTGTCTCGTGGACGACGACTACGCGGCCGGTCTGCCCCTCCTGGCCGACCTGCTGACGCGGGACGACACGGACTGGATGCACCGCGTGCACGCCGCCGTGATCCTCGGCGCCGACGACGTCGCCCAGGAGCTCGCCGCCGCCGAGACGGAACGCTGCCGCAGGCTGGGACTGGCGGGCCGGCTCCCCCGGGTCCTGCACCAGCTCGCGCAGGCCCAGCTCCTCAACGGCCTGCGCCGCGACGCCGAGGCCACCGCCGCCGAGGGGATCGCGATCGCCGCCGACACCGGGCAGCACCGGCGCATCGGCCGGATCAACACCACGCTGGCCAGGATCGCGGCGATGGAGGGGAACGAGGCACGCCTGCGCGAGCTCACCGAGCACCGCCCCGACGCCGGGGGCGTGCCCGCCGAGTGCGGGCTGAGCCTCCTCGACCTCGGCATGGGCCGCCACCGGCCGTCCCTCGAACGGCTGGAGCGCGCCTGGCTCGGTCCCGGCCGCCACACCACGGTCCTGATGGCCGCCGTTCCCGATCAGGTCGAGGCGGCCGTACGGCTCGGCGAGCCCGAACGCGCCGCGCAACCGCTGGCCAGGTTCCGGACCTGGGCGCAGGCGGGCGGGCAGTCGTGGGCGCGGGCCGTGGCGCTGCGCTGCCGGGCCCTCGTGGACGACGACGGCGACCTCTACGCGCAGGCCGTACGGCTGCACGAGCAGGGGGGCAGGCCGTTCGAGCGGGCACGCACCGAACTGCTGTACGGGGAGTGGCTGCGGCGGGCCAGGCGGCGCAGCGAGGCCCGGGTGCCGCTGCGCTCGGCACTGCGCGTCTTCGAGCGCCTGGGCGCCACGCCCTGGACCGATCGTGCCCGCGCCGAGCTGAAGGCCACCGGGGAGTCGCTCATGCCCGCCGAGGCCACCGCCGCCGACCTGCTCGACCGGCTGACACCGCAGGAGCTCCAGGTCGTACGGCTGGCCGTGGAGGGCCGCAGCAGCCGGGAGATCGCCGCCCAGCTCTTCCTGAGCCCCAGGACCGTCGAGTACCACCTCTACAAGGCCTATCCGAAGCTGGGAGTCTCCTCGCGCAGGGAGCTGGCCCTGCTCCGTCCCCGCATCGTGTCCGCGTAGGGAGTGTCCGGCGGGCAGGCCGGGCAGGGCCGGATGAGCCCCGGCTGAGCCTCAGGCGGCCAGGCGGAAGCCGAGGGCGGTGAGGTTGACCCGGGCCCAGTCGAGCTCGTCGGCCAGCATGCTGACCAGTGCTCCGGGGCCCTTGGCCCGCACCGGCACCGCCAGGTCGTGGGTCTCGACCTCGATGTGGGCGGTGCCGTTCACCGCGCCGGAGAGCATCGCGGTCAGGGTGTCCTCCAGCACCGGGCGGGTGCTGGGAAGCTCCTGACAGGCGTCCCCCATGTGGTTGTGGACGTGGCCGAGCTTGACCACGGGCGCCCCCGCCGCGGCCAGGCCGCGCAGCGCCGCTCCGGGCTCCTCGCCGCCCCCGGCGAGGTGGCAGGCGTCCAGGCAGACCCCGAGGTGCTCGGAGTCGATGTCGCAGACCCGTTCGAGGGCCTGCTCGGTGGTCTCCAGCACGCATCCGGGCCACGGCTCGAAGCCGACCCTGATGGTCTTGCCGGTCACGCTGTAGAGGCCGCGCAGCTCGCGGGCGAGTCGCTCCAGCCGTCGTGAGGCGATGGAGTGCAGGTCGGCGGGCCAGTCACGGCGCCAGCCGATGGGGATGGTGGAGATGCTGCCGAAGCGCACGTCCTCCGGGAGGAGGAAGGCCAGGATCTTGGCCAGTGCCATCGTGTAGCGGTAACGCTCGGGCTTGGCCCAGTCGGGGCCCGGCGCCTCCTGGTTCCGGCCGCCGGTGCCGTTGAGGCTGACGACCTCCAGGCCGCGCTCCTCCAGCGAGCGGCGGAGCCGTACCAGCTCGATCCGGTCGGCGATGAGGTGGTCGGCGACGCCCGGGGAGAGCCAGAGGCCGATGCCCATGCGCTCCACGCCCAGGCGCCTGCGCACCGGGACCGCGTAACGGGTCAGGTGGGCGATCAGGTTCTCCAGGTCCTCCGCCGGGTGCACACCCGCGTTGTAGGCCAGGTGAACGAGCGTTCCATCCTCGTGCCGCAAACGCATCCGATGCCTCCCAGGCGTGCTCTGGGTAAGAGGCTTGATCGCCCCACACCCGTGGTCCCGGCCTCATGGGCCGGAGTCCCTCTCCTGCCGGGAACTCGGCCCCGTCCGCCGAGAGCATCTCGCGTGCACACCGGTCTCCGCGTCACTCCTGGAGCGGATTCCGCCGTACGCCGCTGGGCTGATCTCGGGAACGTTCCGGTCCCGTGCGGGCGGCTGGTGAGCCGCGGGACAGGACGTGACCCAGTTCGCTCTACAGAGTGTAGTACTACTTGTGGTGGCGGAAAGGTGTTCCTTGGGTAACGAATAGGCAGACCCCGCGGTGAGCCTGGTCACCGCGGGGTCTGCCTATTGTGCTTTTTCGTGCTTGTGGCGTCAGTGCTGGATGGGCTCCGCGATGGACGCCGCCGAGTCGGGAACCGGGTTGGTGGCCTCGCCGCTGAAGATGAACTTGGCGTTGTCGCCCTCACCCTCAATGGTGATCTTGATGGTCTGGCCCGGGCGGAGCTCGCCGTACAGGATCTTCTCGGAGAGGGTGTCCTCCAGCTCGCGCTGGATCGTACGGCGGAGCGGACGGGCGCCCATCACCGGGTCGTACCCGCGGTCGGCCAGCAGCTGCTTGGCCTCCGGCGAGACCTCCAGGCCCATGTCGCGGTCCTTCAGGCGTTCGGCGACCTGGCCGAGCATGAGGTCCACGATCTGGATGATCTCCTTCGGCGTCAGCTGGTGGAAGACCACGATGTCGTCGACGCGGTTGAGGAACTCGGGCCGGAAGTGCTGCTTGAGCTCCTCCTGGACCTTCGCCTTCATCCGGTCGTAGTTCGACTCGGTGTCGTTGGACTTGGCGAACCCGACCCCGATGCCCTTGGAGATGTCCCGGGTGCCGAGGTTGGTCGTCATGATGATGACGGTGTTCTTGAAGTCCACCACACGACCCTGGGCGTCGGTCAGGCGACCGTCCTCCAGGATCTGCAGCAGCGAGTTGAAGATGTCCGGGTGGGCCTTCTCGATCTCGTCGAAGAGGACCACGGAGAACGGCTTGCGCCGCACCTTCTCGGTGAGCTGGCCGCCCTCCTCGTATCCGACGTAGCCGGGCGGGGAGCCGAACAGCCTGGAGACGGTGTGCTTCTCCATGAACTCGGACATGTCCAGCATGATCAGCGCGTCCTCGTCCCCGAACAGGAACTCGGCCAGCGACTTGGACAGCTCGGTCTTACCGACACCGGACGGGCCGGCGAAGATGAACGAGCCACCCGGGCGGCGCGGGTCCTTCAGACCGGCGCGGGTGCGGCGGATCGAGCGGGACAGACCCTTGACGGCGTCTTCCTGACCGATGATCCGCTTGTGCAGCTCCTCCTCCATGCGGAGCAGCCGCTGGGACTCCTCCTCGGTGAGCTTGAAGACCGGGATGCCGGTGGCGGTGGCGAGGACCTCGGCGATGAGCTCCTCGGTGACCTCGGCCACGACGTCCATGTCGCCGGCCTTCCACTCCTTCTCCCGGCGCTCGCGCTTGAGCTGGAGCTGCTTCTCCTGGTCACGCAGGGCCGCGGCCTTCTCGAAGTCCTGCGCGTCGATCGCGGACTCCTTCTCGCGCCGCACGTTGGCGATCTTCTCGTCGTATTCGCGCAGGTCCGGCGGGGCGGTCATGCGGCGGATGCGCATGCGCGAGCCGGCCTCGTCGATGAGGTCGATCGCCTTGTCCGGCAGGAACCGGTCGCTGATGTAGCGGTCGGCCAGCTGCGCGGCGGCCACGAGGGCCCCGTCGGTGATGGAGACCCGGTGGTGCGCCTCGTAGCGGTCACGCAGACCCTTGAGGATCTCGATCGTGTGGCTGAGGCTGGGCTCGGCCACCTGGATGGGCTGGAAGCGCCGCTCCAGGGCGGCGTCCTTCTCCAGGTGCTTGCGGTACTCGTCCAGGGTGGTGGCACCGATGGTCTGCAGCTCGCCGCGGGCCAGCATCGGCTTGAGGATGCTGGCGGCGTCGATCGCGCCCTCGGCGGCGCCCGCACCGACGAGCGTGTGCAGCTCGTCGATGAACAGGATGATGTCGCCCCGGGTGCGGATCTCCTTCAGGACCTTCTTCAGGCGCTCCTCGAAGTCGCCTCGGTAGCGCGAACCCGCCACCAGCGCGCCCAGGTCCAGGGTGTAGAGCTGCTTGTCCTTGAGCGTCTCGGGGACCTCGCCCTTGACGATCTTCTGGGACAGGCCCTCCACGACGGCGGTCTTGCCCACGCCGGGCTCGCCCACCAGGACCGGGTTGTTCTTGGTCCTCCGGGAGAGGACCTGCATGACCCGCTCGATCTCCTTGTCACGGCCGATGACCGGGTCCAGCTTGCCCTCGCGGGCGGCCTGGGTCAGGTTGCGGCCGAACTGGTCGAGCACGAGCGAGGTCGAGGGCGCGGCCTCCTGGGGCCCGCCCGAGGCGGCCGGCTCCTTGCCCTGGTAACCGTGGAGCAACTGGATGACCTGCTGCCGCACCCGGTTGAGGTCGGCGCCCAGCTTCACCAGCACCTGGGCCGCCACGCCCTCGCCCTCACGGATGAGGCCGAGCAGGATGTGCTCGGTGCCGATGTAGTTGTGCCCCAGTTGCAGGGCCTCGCGGAGCGACAGCTCAAGGACCTTCTTGGCGCGCGGGGTGAAGGGAATGTGCCCCGACGGCGCCGACTGGCCCTGGCCGATGATCTCCTCGACCTGCTGCCGCACACCCTCAAGACTGATGCCGAGGCTCTCCAGAGCCTTGGCGGCAACGCCTTCACCTTCGTGGATCAGACCAAGAAGAATGTGCTCCGTACCGATGTAGTTGTGGTTGAGCATCCTTGCCTCTTCCTGGGCAAGGACGACAACCCGCCGTGCGCGGTCGGTGAACCTCTCGAACATCTCGTCGCTCCTCACAGAGCGGTCAGGCAGGTCCGGGATATCCGGGCCCTGTCCTCCCGCATGGTAGCCCTGACCCGGAGACCGCTCTATGCCATAGGACGTTCCCCGAGAGCAGGGCGTTCACGCTCCATCCAACTACTTGTCGGGGGTGTGATGTTCCCACTACGCCGCAAGCGAACGACGTTTATTGACCATCGAGAGCCGTCGTGAAGCTCATCGGCCGTCAACGGCGATCCGGAAGGACGGCTCGGAGCGGAAGAAGGGGGCGCGACAGGGCCCCGTACGGCGGTCATCCGGCGGGGAGAGCCGGGGAAGGGAACGGGAAAGCGGGACGGCCGCCGGGAAAGCGAGGACGGCCGGACAGGAAAGCCGGGGCAACGGACGACCCCGAAATGCATCATGCGGTCATGGCCGCCACCGGACCCCACCGTGGCCGCCATAACCGCATGATCACGAACGGCGAACCGTTTCGCCGGCCGTGCCTCAGTGAGCCTGCTCGTACTTCTCGACGATCGAGGATGCGATCCGGCCGCGCTCGCTGACGTTCATACCTTGGGACTTCGCCCACGCACGAATGTCGGCGCTCTTCTCCCGGGTCAGGGCACGGGCGCTGCCACCACGACGGCGCCGAGGGGCCACAGCGGTGGAACGGCGGGCGCTGCTGACGAAAGGAGCGAGGGAGTCGCGGAGCCTCTTCGCGTTTACGTCGCTCAGGTCAATCTCATAGCTGGCACCGTCAATCGCGAAGCTGACGGTCTCATTGGCCTCGCCTCCATCGAGGTCGTCGATGAGAATCTCCTGGATCTGCTTGGCCATGTAAGGAACCCTTTCACGGGGCATTGTTTCATTGCTAGCTAAACATATACCCGCGCTGTCTGGGCAGCAATTCCAGGATCCCGGGCGATTCCTCGGGCAAACCGGGAGGAAGGAAGGAGGGGGGATCAGCCGTTCTGAGAGTCGGCTTGATCGATTGGTTTCGACGACCGGCGACCTGCGGCCTCACTGCGGAAGAGCTTGAAAACTGCATACACAATAACCCCGCCGACCACCACGGGGGGCGTCAGCGCCGCTATTACGTCGTACATGTCCTCGCTCCGCAGGGTCGGCATTCAGGATCCGCGAAATCGTCGGCCACAGGGCCCCGGCTGACCGGGAACACACCCGCGCGGGCGTATCCGCTCACCTATGACCATAGCGGCTTCCAGGAGCGATGTGCGTCCCAGGGGCAACTCTACCGCTCCTCCGTCCACTCTAATACGTCTCTCCAGACGTCTTACCGGTTGCACTCGTAAAGTGCTCCAGAAAAGTCCGGCGGAGTGGTCACACGATGATCTTTATGCCGCCTGAGCCAATGTCAGCCCAGGTCTTTGACCACGAGAGTACCCGCCACCCGATCGTGGAACCCCCGCAGAAGAGGCCCGTCGAGGAGGATCGACAGACCCATCAGGAAGCCGAAGACGGCCGCCGGCAGGTTCAGCACGGGAATGCCGACGGTCAGGAGAACGCCCGGATACAGAACCGCCCGCTTCAGCAACCCGCCGGGTTCCGGAGCCGCCCCGCACGGGACCACGCGGATCCCCATCACTTTCTTGCCGAGGGTGCGGCCGCTCCGGCGGTGCAGCGCATAGTCATAGAGCGTATAAGCGCCAAAGGCGATCAGTCCGGCGAACAACCCCGGAAGCACCCGGGGGTCCCTCACCTGATCTCCACCCTCCGGCGCGAAGGCGGCGTAGAAGAGGAATGACAGAATCCAGTGGAGCACCACGAAGGGGGCGCCGTCGATGATGCGGGCGAGCAATCGTTCCCGCCACCCGGCCGGCGGTGCGGGAACTCCGGGGGGCGGTATCCCGCCTATCGGGGCTTCCGGGAGGCCCGCCGATCCCATTGCGGCCGGTCCCATTGCGGCCGGGTCCATTGCCTCCGGCCCGATCGGCGTTGAGCTCATTGCCGCCGCGCCGGGGCCTATTGGAGCCTCACGGCGGGCATCAGGAGCGCCGGACGGTCGGTGACGGTTCTCGCCTCCGGAGCGCGAGGAAGAGTCCATGACACTCCTCTCACCGACGTGAATGGGTTTGCCCTTCGGACCGAGCCTGCCCTCGGAGCGTTACTCCACACGGTTTTCCCGCCGGGAAGTGAAGGCGGCCCGATGCGTGCCTCCGCGGCCGTAGTCCGATACGTGCCCACGTCGGCACGACCTGATACGTGCGTCGGCGGGGACGTGCCCGCGAACCTCTGAAGCCCGCCCGCGAACCGCTCAAGAGCCCGCCCGCATATGAAAGCGCATATGAAAGCGGGGCCGGTGGACGAACCACCGGCCCCGGCAATCACCGAACCAGGGGACTACTTGACCTTGACGACCACCGTCGAGGCGACCTTGTCGTGCAGGGCCTGCTGGAGAGGCTTGTCCCACAGCAGCCAGAGCACGTTCAGCAGGCTGAAGAGGCCGACGACGGCGTCGAGAATGCCGATGTACCCCCGCAGCAGCTGCGGGCCGTAGAGCACACCCGCCCGCTTCAGGGCGGCGTCGGCGGGCAGGCCGCCGGCGGTCGAGCCGCTGCCCACCTGGACCACCTTGATGCCCATGACCATCTTCCCGACGGTCTGCCCCTTCTGCTTGAGCATGAAGAACTCGTAGGCGATGAAGATCAAGCCCGAGATGATGGCCGTGAGGAGGCTGGCGAGGAAGTACCCACCCCCCGGAGTGACCTCGCCGGTCTCCAGGTTGAAGTCAGGACTCGTGATCAGGATCGCTGCCAGCACGAAGGTCAGGATGAACAGCGGGATCGCCAGGATGACGGCGTCGATGAGCCGCGCCACCAGGCGCTGCCACCACTCCGCGAGGGGCGCCGGAGCACCCGGGACCATCGCGCCCTGCGGACCGTAACCCTGGCCGTAGGCGGGCGCCTGGTGGCCGTAGGACTGCGGCTGCCCGTAACCGGGCTGCTGACCGTAGCCGGGCTGCTGGCCGTAGGCCGACGGGTCGCCGTAGCCGGGCTGCTGACCGTAACCAGACTGCTGCTGACCGTAACCCTGCTGCTGGCCATAGCCGGACTGCGGCTGCTGGCCATAGCCCTGCTGCCCGTAACCGGGCTGCTGACCGTAGCCGGGCTGCTCCTGGGACGCGGCCTGCTGACCGTAGCCCTGCTGCTGGCCGTACCCGGACTGCGGCTGCTGCCCATAACCGGACTGCTGCTGGCCATAGCCCTGCTGCCCGTAACCGGGCTGCTGGCCGTAGCCGGGCTGCTCCTGGGACGCGGCCTGCTGACCGTAGCCCTGCTGCTGGCCATAGCCGGGCTGCGGCTGCTGCCCATAACCGGACTGCTGCTGGCCGTAGCCCTGCTGCTGACCGTACTCCTGCTGCTGACCGTAGGACTGCTGGCCGTAGCCGGGCTGAGTCTGCCCGGGTCCGGTGTTCTCCGACCGGTATCCGACGATCGTCACATCGGGGTCGAGCCCGCCCTGGGCGCGACCCGCGTTCTGCTGTCCGTATTCCGGCTGCCCCGACGGTGTGCGATCGCGGTCGGGATCATCCTGCGGATACGGCGGCTGTCCGGTGCTCACCGCGTCACCTCACTTCGACTGGGCATGTGACTTATGCCAGGCACATGCGTGCTGGTGCACAAGGTATCGATATAGGTAACAACAGTCACCTTTTCCTATGAGTCAGCGCCCGGTTCACTCGCCTCCAGATGGAGCAGCATCCTGGTGTTTCCCAAGGTGTTGGGCTTGACGTGTTCCAGGTCCAGGAACTCGGCGACCCCTTCATCGTAGGAGGCGAGGAGTTCCGCGTAGACCTCGGGTGACACGGGCGTGCCCTGGATCTCCCGGAAACCGTGCCCGGCGAAGAACGCCACCTCGAAAGTCAGGCAGAAGACCCGGCGCAGGCCGAGCTCGCGGGCGGTGCGGATGAGGGCGGCGACGATCAGGTGACCGACGCCCATCCTCCGGCAGGAGGGGTCGACGGCGACGGTCCGGATCTCGGCGAGGTCCTCCCAGAGCACGTGGAGCGCCCCGCAGCCGACCACCTCGCCCTCCCGCTCGGCGACCCAGAACTCCTGGACGTCCTCGTACAGCGTGACCGTGGCCTTCTCCAGCAGGCGCGGGCCGGCTCCCGCGTAGGTGTCGACAAGCCGCCGGATGGCGCGTACGTCCGGGGTGCGGGCGCGCCGGACCGTGATCGCGCCGGAGTCCCTCCGCTCCGAAGCCTCCTGACCCGGCGATTGCTCCACAACCTGCTCCATGACTGATCAGAGTACGTCCTCGGAGCACCTGGATTACGGCCCATCCCTAACTCGCGTCCCATTGTTATCCGTGACGACGCGTGGACAGCCGATCACGATGCGCTGGCCGCACCGGCCGTACCCGGCTATCAGCCCGCAGAAGGCGGACGGACCTGCGAAGACCTGGGCGAAGTCCGGCCGTGAACAGACGTGAGCAGATCAGCCCAGGGTAATACCCATGTTGATCAATCTTTCATGTGATCTGTCCGTGATCTTCCGGTTGTGGAACCTCTACCCAGTTAGCAGTTCTGGTTGAGCACGAACCTCCATTGCACTAATGTCCAGGCTCGGTACCGGCCTGCCCGAAGGGCCGGTTCGCCGAATCTCCGAACCTGGGGAACCGGGGACCCATACCTCCGGGGTGAATCCGTGGTGCGCCCGCGCGCCACGGTAGGGCTGTCTCCCGGCCCGAACCCGTCAGCTAACCCGGTAGGCGGCAGAGGAGAGGAGCCTGTTGGTGAAGCGCACGCGCGATCGTGGAGGAAGGCATGCGGGCAAGCGCGCCCGCTGCCGAGAACGCGGCCCGCACGAATTCTCCCGGAGGTTCTCCGGAAAGATTGCGATCATCGGGATCGCCTTCGCCTCTCTCACCCTCGGCACCCCGTTGAGCACGGCCGTCGCCGATCCCCAGCCCAGCATCCGCGAGCTCGCCAAGCAGGCCGACAAGCTCCACACGGAGATCGCCCGGCTCACCGAGCAGTACAACGGCGAGCGGGTCAAGCTCAAGCAGGCCGAGCGGGTGGCCGAGGCGGCCAAGAAGACCCTGTCCATCAGCGAGGCCGAGCTGGAGGAACGGCGACGCAAGGCCCGCCTGGTGGCGCAGCGGAACTACATGACCCGCGGCATGGGCCCCGGGCTCACCTTCATCTCCTCCGGCGACCCCGACGCCTTCCTCGACCAGGCCACCACCGCCTACGCGCTCCAGCAGCGGCAGAGCGAGGAGGTCGCGCAGGTCAGCCGGGCGATGGAGGTCGCCGAGAAGGCGAAGGTCACGGCCAAGGCCCGGACCACCGAGGTCAAGGAGCTCCTCTCCGAGATCGGCACCAAGCGCACCAAGATCGAACGGTTGGTCGCCAGGGTCGAGAGCGACCTGTTCAGGGAGGTGCGCGAGCAGGCCGGGGGCCGGGGCCGCCGCGTGAAGGTCGACATGCCCATCATCGGCGACGGCAAGGCCGCGGAGGCCGCCCGCTGGGCGCTCACCCAGCAGCTCAAGCCGTACGTCTGGGGTGCCGAGGGTCCCAACGGCTTCGACTGCTCAGGCCTGGTCATGTGGGCCTACCAGAAGGTCGGCATCAGCCTTCCGCACTACACCGGTGACCAGTGGACCGCGGGCACCCGCATCTCCAAGGAGCAGTTGCGCCCCGGCGACCTGGTCTTCTTCTACAGCGACCTGCACCACGTCGGGATCTACATCGGCGGAGGCCTGATGGTTCACGCGCCCCGGACCGGGGACGTCATCCACATCGCCCCGATCGCGGGGCGCCCGTTCGCCGGAGGCGTCCGGATCGCGGAGTGACGCGGGGCGCCACGGGGTCCGCGGAGCGGATCCCGCCATCGGGCACCAGGACGCCTGACGCCCTGACAGCGGGCACTCAGCCGACGGCCACCGGGATGCCGGACATCCGGACACCCTCGGGCGCCGGACATCCGGATAACGGAGACCCGGACGACGACGGCCCGGGTCCGGATCGGGCGGCTTCAGATCAGGCGGCGGCGGGCCGCCCAGGCCACCGCCTCGATCGCGGTGGCCACGCCGATGCGGTCGCAGATGCCGCGGAGCCTGCGCCGGACCGTCCGCCCGCTGATATCCAGGCGCCTCCCCACACGGTCCACGGTGACCCCCTTGGCGAGCTCCGCCAGGAGCACAAGGTCGTCGTTACTCAGGCCGGCCGCACGCGCGTCCGGAAGACTGTCACTGCGATGGGAATCCACAACAGCTTCTGGATATGCCATCTCTAGATCCTCCCCCCGCACCGGAACCCAGCCGAGTGTGCTCGGGTGAAACGCCGCCCGCCGGGAACGGTACCGTCAGGAACGTTAAACGCCTTCTTCAAAGGTCGTCAAGCTTCGTTCTCCATAGAGCCGATACGCAACGTTGACATAACAGACAGCCCATGAACTACTCACGATATGTCCACGCCTTTCCGGTTAAGCGGATTAGATACACGACTCATGTGATATGCGCACGCGCAAATGAGGTTTCCGAACTGCGCGTTAATCCGCCCGGAGGCGTGCCCCGGCTCCCCGCGAACCGCACACCGATCCGGCCCCGGCCACGTCATGATCTACTCCGGACCGTGGGGGACAACGACGAGCCGCCCGGCCCGTGATCGGGCCGGGCGGCTCGCCCCGAACTCATCCAGCCGGCTTGACCAGCGGGAACAGGATCGTCTCGCGGATGTTCCTACCGGTGAAGGCCATGATCATACGATCGATGCCGACCCCCACGCCTCCGGTGGGCGGCATCGCGTATTCCAGGGCGGTGAGGAAGTCCTCGTCAAGCTGCATGGCCTCCGGGTCACCGCCCGCGGCCAGCAGCGACTGCTCCACCAGCCGGCGGCGCTGCTCGATCGGGTCGTTCAGCTCCGAGTAGGCGGTGCCCAGCTCGGTGCCGAACCCGATCAGGTCCCACTTCTCCGTCACCAGCGGGTTGTCGCGGTGCTGGCGGGCCAGCGGGGAGGTCTCCAGCGGGTAGTCCATGACGAACGTGGGCTGGATGATCCTGTGCTCGACCAGCGCCTCGAACAGTTCCTGGACGACCTTGCCCTGCCCCCACTTGGGGTCCCAGTGGATCTCCCGGGCGTCGGCCAGCTTGCGGACCGTCTCCAGGGGGGTCTCGGTGGTGATCTCCTCGCCGACCGCCTCCGAGACGGAGCCGTACAGCGTGATCCGCGGCCACTCGGGCAGCCCGAGATCGACCTCCTGGCCCTCGTGCACCACGACCGTGCTGCCCAGCGCGGCGACCACGGCCTTCTGGTACATGCGCTGGGTCAGGTCGGCCATGTCGTTGTAGTCGAGATACGTCCCGTACGCCTCGAGCATGGTGAACTCGGGGTTGTGGGTGGCGTCCGCGCCCTCGTTGCGGAAGTTGCGGTTGATCTCGAAGACCTTCTCGACACCGCCCACCACGAGCCGCTTGAGGTAGAGCTCGATCGCGATGCGGAGGTAGAGCTCCATGTCGTAGGCGTTGATGTGGGTCTTGAAGGGCCGGGCCGCCGCGCCGCCGTGGATCGGCTGCAGCATCGGCGTCTCGACCTCCAGGTAGCCCTCCTGGTGCCAGAAGTCGCGCACGGCCCGCACCGTGTCACTGCGCAGCCGGGCCATCTTGCGGGCCTCGTCGTTGACGATGAGGTCCACGTAGCGCAGCCGGACCCGCGCCTCGGGGTCGGTGAGCCCTGCGTGCTTCTCCGGCAGCGGGCGCAGGCACTTGGAGGTGATCATCCACCGGTCGGCCAGGATGGACAGCTCGCCCCGCTTGGAGGTGATCACCTCGCCCTCGACGCCGATGTGGTCGCCGAGGTCGACGTCGCGCTTCCAGGCGGCGAGGGACTCCTCGCCGACCTTGTCCAGCGAGATCATGACCTGGAGGTCGCCGGAGCCGTCCCGGATCGTGGCGAAGCAGAGCTTGCCGCCGGTCCGGGAGAGCATGACGCGGCCAGTGACGCCCACTTTGTCGCCGGTCGCGGTGTCAGCAGCGAGATCGGCGTACTTCTCGCGGATCTCGGCGTTGGTCGCGGTGCGCGGGAAGTTCACCGGATAGGGGTCGACGCCCTCGGAGCGGAGGCGGTCGAGCTTCTCCCGGCGCACGCGCATCTGCTCGGGCAGATCCTCGGCTGGAGTCACATGGTCGGTCACGCAGCCAAGGGTACCGACATCACGGAACTGACGCTGATTCGCACGGACAGGTAGCGATCAGGCGGTGTTGCGGTGATAGATGAGCCGGAGCCCGATCAGCGTCAGCCACGGCTCGTGCACGTCGACCGTGGCGGCCTCGCCGACCACGAGCGGCGCCGCGCTGCCCGTCGCGACCACGGTGACGTCGTCGGGGTCCTCGGCCAGCTCCGCGGCCATCCGCTCCACGATCCCGTCCACCTGACCGGCGAAACCGTAGATGATGCCCGACTGGAGCGCCTCGACCGTGTTCTTCGCGATCACCGACCGGGGCCGGACCAGCTCCACCTTGTGCAGCTGCGCCCCGGCGGCGGCCAGGGCGTCCACCGAGATCTCGATCCCGGGCGCGGTGACGGCCCCGACGTACTCCCCCTTGGCGGAGACGGCGTCGAAGGAGGTGGCGGTGCCGAAGTCGACGATGATGCACGGCCCGCCGTACAGCTGGATGGCCGCCAGCGCGTTGACGATCCGGTCGCTGCCGACCTCCTTGGGGTTGTCCATCCGGACCGGCACCCCGGTCCGCACGCCGGGCTCCACGATGACCGCGGTGACGTCGCCGTAGTAGCGCCGGCACATCTCGCGCATCTCGTTGAGCACGGAGGGGACCGTGGAGCAGATCGCGATGCCGTCGACGTCGGCCCCCTTGAGCAGGGGCGACTGGGCGAGCAGACCCTGCAGCACGACGGCGATCTCGTCGGCCGTGCGCCGGGCGTCGGTCGCGATCCGCCAGTGCTCGATGACCTCCTCGCCCTCGAACAGGCCGAGAACGGTGTGCGTGTTGCCGACGTCGATGGCGAGCAGCATCAATTCCCCCGAAGGTCCAAGGCGATGTCCAGGGCCGGCGCCGAGTGCGTGAGGGCGCCCACGGCAAGGTAGTCAACGCCAGTTTCGGCTACGTCACGGGCCGATTCCAAGGTCAACCCCCCGCTGGACTCCAGCCGTGCCCTGCCGTTCACCAGCCGTACGGCCTCCGTCAGCTCGGCGACCGTGAAGTTGTCCAGCAGGATCTCCTCCGCCCCCTCCGCGAGCACGGGCTCGATCTGGTCGATCCGGTCGACCTCGACCTCGATCGGCAGGCCGGGGTAGGCGTCCCGGACCGCCCGGAAGGCCTCGGCCACCCCGCCCGCGGCCACGACGTGATTGTCCTTGATCAGTGCGGCGTCCGACAAGGACATGCGGTGGTTGACCCCGCCGCCCGCGCGGACGGCGTACTTCTCCAGCGCGCGCAGGCCCGGCAGGGTCTTGCGGCTGTCCCGGATGCGGGCCCCCGTCCCCTCGACCGCCCGGACCCACCGGCCGGTGAGCGAGGCGACGCCGGACAGGTGGGTGAGCAGGTTCAGCGCGGTCCGCTCGGCCGTCAGCAGGTCGCGGGTGGCGCCGGTGACGGTCATCAGCACGTCCCCCCGGCTCACCCGCTCGCCGTCCTTGACGTGCCGCTCGGCGCGGCTCACGCCGAAGCGCGCGAACACCGCCTCGGCGACCGCGAGGCCCGCCACCACGCCGTCCGCCCGCGCCACCACGTCGGCCGTGGCGACCTGGCCGGCCGGGATCGTGGCGATGCTCGTCACGTCGCCGGCCTCCTGGACGTCCTCCCGGATCGCGGTCTCGATCACGGCGCCGACCTCCGCGGGGTCCAGCCCCGCCGCGGTCAGCTCGTCGGCCACGTGCGCGGGCAGGGCCTGCCGGGCGGCGGAGTGCGGGCGGTAGCTCATCGTCAGTCCCTCTCCTGTCAGGGTCGTGTCGAGGTGGCTCAGCCACCGGGCGTCGTCGCGCTCGGGGAAGTCCTCCCGCCAGTGTGACCCGCGGGTCTCCTGACGCGTGCGAGCGGCCTCCACCAGCGCCGAGGCGACGGTCAGCAGGTTGGTGGTCTCCCACGCCTCGGTGCACGGCTCGACCGCCACCGGGGTCCAGCGGAAGTTGACCAGCGCCCGGCTGACCTCGTCGAGGCTCTGGCCGCTGCGCAGCACGCTCGCGCCCCGGCTCATGTGCCACTGGAGCCTGGACCGGGCCCGGGGGTCCACCAGGCCGGTGGGGCGGCCGTCGGCCACCGGTTCACGGGGCGAGAGCCGTACGGCCTCGTCCGCCCCCGGAGCCCGCCGCGCGTGGATGTCGGCGGCGATCCGCTCGGCGAAGACCAGTCCCTCCAGCAGCGAGTTGGAGGCCAGCCGGTTGGCGCCGTGCACGCCGGTGCAGGCCACCTCGCCGCAGGCGTACAGGCCCGGCACGCTGGTACGGCCGTGCAGGTCGACGCGGACGCCGCCGCTGGCGTAGTGGGCGGCCGGAGCGACCGGGATGGGCCGCGTCACCGGGTCGATGCCGTGCTCCAGGCAGACGGCGTGGATGGTCGGGAAGCGGATGCGCCACTTCTCCTCGCCGAAGTGCCGGGCGTCGAGGTACATGTGGTCGGCGCCCGTCTCGCGCATCCGCCGCATGATCGCCTTGGCCACGACGTCGCGGGGCGCGAGGTCGGCGAGTTCGTGCACGTCCTTCATGAAGCGGACCCCGCCGGCGTCGATCAGCACCGCGCCCTCGCCCCGCACCGCCTCCGAGATCAGCGGCTGCTGGCCGGTGGAGCCCTCGCCGAGCCAGAGCACGGTCGGGTGGAACTGGACGAACTCCAGGTCCCGGACGACGGCCCCGGCCCGCAGCGCGAGCGCCACCCCGTCCCCGGTGGAGACCAGCGGGTTGGTCGTGGCGGCGTAGACCTGCCCCATGCCGCCGGTGGCGAGCACCACCGCCGGGGACCGGACCGCGCCCACGCCGTCGCGCGTGCCCTCCCCCATCACGTGCAGGGTCACTCCGGCCGTACGGCCTTGCGCGTCCTTGAGCAGGTCGAGGACCAGCGCGTGCTCGATCACCTCGATGCCCGGCGTCGCCCGGACCGCCGCGATGAGGGCCCGCTGCACCTCGGCCCCGGTGGCGTCGCCGCCCGCGTGCACGATCCGGTCGCGCCGGTGGCCGCCCTCCCGCGTGAGCTGGAGCTCGCCCGCGGCGTCGGTGTCGAAGCGCGCGCCCGCCGCGATCAGGCGGCGCAGCGCGTCCGGGCCCTCGGTCACCAGGACCCGGACCGCCTCCTCGTCGCAGAGGCCGACTCCGGCGATGAGCGTGTCGGACAGGTGCTCGGCGGGACTGTCCTCGGGGTCGAGCACGGCGGCGATGCCACCCTGCGCCCAGCGTGTGGAGCCCGCCGAGAGCACGTCCTTGGTGACGACCAGGACGCGCGCCCCGGGGTCGAGCACGGCCTGGCGCAGCGCCAGGGTCAGGCCCGCGATCCCGGAGCCCACCACGGCCACGTCTGCCTCGACCGTCCAGCCCGGCTCGGGCGCGGTCAGCCGCTGGGGGATGGCGGGGATGCTCATGATCGTCTCCTGTTCGTGGCGACGCTGCGAGGGACCACATATTCGTCAACATGACGATAACGCCCCGCAGGAGACGGATCTTCCCCGGGTACCCCGGCCGGCGGGATCAGCCCGTGACCAGGTCACCCCGGAGATCGGCGGAGCCGGGGACGGGCTCGGCGGGGTCGTCGCCGAGGTCGACGATCCGGTTCTCCCGGTCGACGTGGACGACGCGGGGGCGGAAGACCCGGGCCTCGGCGTCGTCCATCTGGCCGTAGGCGATGATGATCACCAGGTCGCCCTGGTGGACGAGACGGGCGGCGGCGCCGTTGATGCCGATGACCCCCGAGCCGCGCGGCCCGGTGATGGCGTAGGTGACCAGCCGGGCGCCGTTGTCGATGTCCACCACGTGGACCTGCTCGCCGGGGAGCAGCCCCGCCGCGTCCATCAGGTCCTCGTCGATGGTGATCGATCCCACGTAGTGCAGATCCGCCTGGGTGATGGTGGCCCGGTGGATCTTGGAGGTCAGCATGGTTCGCAGCATGCGTCGTCTGCCTTTCTCAGGGTCGCGTCGCCGTGTGGCTCAGGGTCGTCCGTAGAGCTCAGGGTCGTGTCGCCATGGGGCTCAGGATCACTTCGCCACGGGGCGTGCACGCCGGACAGAAGAGATGCCAGGGTATAGATCGACCTTGTACGAGGACAATGCCGCCGATCGATACCGCCGATCAGCCCAGCGTGAGGACAACGTTGTCGATCAGGCGGGTAGTCCCGACCCGGGCCGCGACGGCGAGGATCGCCTCTCCCCGGTGGTCGTCGCCCGCCTCGGCGAAGGTCGCCGGGTCCGCCAGGATCAGGTAGTCGACGTCCACCGCGGGCTCGGCGTCGAGTACGGCGCGCGCCGCCCGCCGGATCTCCGCGGGCGTGTTCCGCTCCGCTCCCGCGAACAGCGCCCGGGACAGCGCGAGGGCCACGGCCCGGTCCTCCGCCGACAGGTAGCGGTTCCGGCTGGACATCGCCAGGCCGTCCGCCTCCCGGACCGTGGGGGCGCCCACGATGGAGATCGGCAGGTTGAGGTCGGCGACCATCCGCCGGATCAGGGCGAGCTGCTGGGCGTCCTTGCGGCCGAACACCGCCACGTCCGGCTGGACCAGGTTGAACAGCTTGAGCACCACGGTCAGCACGCCGTCGAAGTGCCCCGGCCGGAACGCCCCCTCGGCGACCGTGCCCATCGGGCCCGCCGAGACGCCGACCTGACGGTCCGGCAGGTACATCTCCTCCGCGGAGGGGGCGAAGACGACGCCCACGCCCTCGGCGGCGCAGATCTCCAGGTCGGCCTCGAACGTCCGCGGGTAGCGGGCGTAGTCCTCGCCGGGACCGAACTGGAGGGGGTTGACGAAGATGCTCACCGCGACGTGGTCGGCGTGCTCCCGGGCCAGCCGCATGAGCGAGCGGTGCCCCTCGTGCAGCGCCCCCATGGTGGGCACCAGTGCCAGCGTGGCGCCCTCCCGCCCCGCTCCGAGCGCCTTGCGCGCCTCGGCCAGCCCGGCGCGGTCATCGGCCACGATCACGTCCATATGTTCCCTCCCAGCGCGTCCAGGAGGCGTTCCGCGGCCTCGGGCTTCAGCAGCCCGGCCGCGAGCGCCCGGTCCGCCGTGAGCCTAGCGAGGGCCACGTAGGCGTCCGCCGCCTCGGGTGCCGCCAGGATCAGCGCGTCCACGTGCTTGCGGACCGTCCCCGCGTCACCGCGCACCACGGGGCCGGTGAGTCCGGCGATGCCGAGCCGCAGCACGTTGTCCAGGGCCGCGCCGAGCAGCGGCCCGAGCATCCGGCCCGGCTCCTGGACTCCGATCTTCTCCAGCAGGTCGGAGGACTCGGCGATGAGCGTGACCATGTGGTTCGCCGCGCCCGCCAGAGCCGCGTGGTAGAGCGCCCGGTCCTTCTCCTCGATCCAGACCGGCTCGCCCTCCATCTCGATGACCAGGGCCTCGGCCACCATGCGGAGCTGGTCGGGCGCGGTGACCCCGAACGAGATGCCGGTCAGGCGGGCGAGGTCGTCGTCCCTGCCGGTGAACGTCATGACCGGGTGCAGGGCCAGCGGCAGCGCCCCCGCCCGGGTCGCCGGGTTCAGCACCGCCAGGCCGTACGCGCCGCTGGTGTGGACCACCAGCTTGCCCCGCAGGTCGGCGCCCGTCTCGGCGAGACCCGTGACCAGGTCGGGCAGGACGTCGTCCGGGACCGTGAGGAGGACGAGGTCGGCCTTGGCCACCACGTCCTCGGGGCTGCTGGGGGCCAGGCCGAGCCGGTCGGCGGCCCGCTGCCTGGAGGCGTCGGAGACGCCGCTCGCGGCCACGATCCGATGGCCCGCGCGCGCGAGCGCGGCCCCGACCACCGAACCGACCCGTCCGGCTCCGAGCACCCCGACTGCCAGCCGCGCCGGGCGATCACCTGTGTCCACGACGTCCCGTCCTCCGACTACTCAGGGCTTCTCCCGCCGAACTGCGCAACCTCTGCCCCGTCACGTCGTCCGGGGCGGTGCTCCTCTGGGAGCGATGTTGCCGGTCGCGGTACCGGGGCTCCGCTGTCCAGCGCTCCGGACCCAGTTGACCAGCGTAATGGGCGGCACTTCCCCAGCCGTGCGGCGGCATGCGCAGGAGCGGTGGTGGCGCGATGCGGGAGCGGGAAAACCCCACGGGGGAACGCCCGGACCGCGCGGAGAAAGCCGGTGGCGGGCGCCGGACCCTGCCACGGGCCCGGCGCCCGCCGGGAATCCGACCGGCCGAGACGACGCGGACCGCGCCCGCTGGGGGAGCGGGCCGGGACGACTGTCGCCGCCGGTAAGGCAACGATAACGCAAAGCGATGACAACACGCCGTCATCGATCCGCCGCGCGTGTCATGGGGATCCCATCGTCCGTCCTGCTCGGGCGGGTAACGTCTGCTGTCATGTGGCTCACCTGGCGGGCGGCGATGGAGCGGGCACTCTACGGCGAGAGAGGCTTCTATCTCCACGAACGCCCTTCCGGGCATTTCCGCACCTCGGTCGGGGCCTCCCCGGTCTTCGCCGAGGCCCTCTCGCGCGAGCTCGTCGCGGTGGACCACGCGCTCGGCCGGCCGCCGGCCGTCGACCTGGTGGACATCGGCGCGGGCGAGGGCATGCTCGCGACCGGGATCATGGCCGCCGTACCGCCTGAGCTCCGGGCCAGGCTACGGGTGACGGCGGTCGATCTGGCCCCCCGGCCCGCCCGGCTCCCGGAGGAGGTCGTGTGGGCGGAGACCCCGCCGGAGGAGATCCACGGCCTGGTGGTCGCCAACGAGTGGCTGGACAACGTTCCCGTGGACATCGCCGAGCAGACCCCGCAGGGACCCCGGCTCGTGCAGGTCGATCCGGCGACCGGCGAGGAGCGGCTGGGAGGGAGCCCGGACGAGGCCGATCTCGCCTGGCTGGCCCGCTGGTGGCCGATGCGGGCGGCGGGCGGGCGGGCGGAGATCGGCAGGCCGCGCGACGAGGCCTGGGCATCGGTGATCGTACGGCTCGCGCGCGGACGGGCCATCGCGATCGACTACGCCCACCTGTCGGGGGAGCGCCCCCCGTACGGCACGCTGGCCGGTTACCGTGACGGCGCGGCCGTCGCACCGGTCCCGGACGGTTCGTGCGACATCACCGCGCATGTCGCCCTGGACGCGTGCGCGGCAGCCGGAGAGCGGGCCGGGGCCGTCGCGACGACTCTGACCACGCAGCGCGCGGCCCTGCGGGCCCTGGGCGTCACCGGCGAGCGCCCGCCCGCCGAGCTCGCGCGGACCGACCCGTCCGGCTACCTGCGAGCGCTCGCGCGAGCCTCGGAGGAGGCGGAGCTGATCGCCCCCGACGGCCTGGGCGGCTTCGGCTGGCTCGCCCAGAGCCGCCTCCAGGAGATGCCGACCTCCCTCTAGGAGATGCCGACCTCCAGGGACCGCAGGCCGCGGATGATGTAGCCGGGGCCCCACTCCGGTTCGGCGGCGAGCTCCATCTTCGGGGCCCGGCGCAGCAGCGCCCCGAACGACTCGGCGAGCTCGATCCTGGCCAGCGGCGCTCCCAGGCAGAAGTGGATGCCGGCGCCGAAGGAGATGTGCGGGTTGTCGGCCCGCCCCACGTCGAGGCGGTCGGGGTCGTCGAACACCTCGGGGTCGCGGTTGGCCGAACCGAACAGCAGCGCCACCTCGCTGCCGCGCGGGATGTCCACTCCGCCGACCGAGATGTCCTCCAGCACCCAGCGCTCGAACATCTGCAGCGGGGTGTCCCACCGCATCAGCTCCTCGATCGCGGTCGGCAGCAGGCCGTGGTCGGCGCGGAGCCGCTCCAGCTCGGCGGGGTTGCGGAACAGCGACCACCAGCCGTTGCCGGTGACGTTGACGGTGGCCTCGTGCCCGGCGTTGAGCAGCAGCACGCAGGTGCCGACCAGTTCCTCCTCCGTCAGGGTGTCCCCCTCATCGGTGACCTGCGCGAGGGCGCTGATGAGGTCGTCGCCGGGGTCCGCCCGGCGGGCGCGGGCCAGCCCGATGAGGTAGTCCGAGAACTCGGACGCGGCCCGCACGGCGGTGTGCTGGGCCTCGACCGAGGGGTTGAGCTCGTACATCCCGCAGATGTCCGCCGACCACGGCCGCAGCAGGTGCCGGTCGGCCTCGGGCACGCCGAGCATCTCGGCGATCACGGTCACCGGGAGCGGCTCGGCCACCTCGGCGATCAGGTCTCCCCCGCCGCGTTCGACGAAGCGGTCCACGAGGCCCCCGGCGATCTGGGCGATCTTGGGCCGGAGCGCCTCGACCATGCGGGGGGTGAACGCCTTGGACACCAGCCGCCGCAGTCGTGTGTGGACCGGTGGCTCGACGTCGAGCATCCCGGCCCTGATCACCCGCCAGAACGGCTCCTGGAACTCCGGGTCGTCCGGCCTGCCGAACTCGGCGTGGGTGGCCAGGTGCAGGTAGGAGCGGCCGAGTCTGCGGTCGCGCAGCAGCGCGTTGACGTCGGCGTGCCGGGCGATCAGCCACTGGCCGGTCGGCTCGAAGAAGCTGACCGGCCGCTCGCGCCTGAGCCCGGCGTAGACCCCGTAGGGATGGGCGACGAATTCCGGATTCCAGGGATCAAAGTGCACAAAGCCATCGTAATTCCGGCTCGGCAGAAAAGAACCCGGGTGGACGCGTCAGGACGTGGTGCGCTCGCCCCCGTCGTACCGGTGGTGCAGCTCGACCGGCTCCGCGCGGCCGGCCTTGGTCCGCGCGCGGATGTTGAGCAGCTCCACCACCAGGGAGAAGGCCATCGCGAAGTAGATGTAGCCCTTGGGGATGTGCTGGTCGAAGCCCTCGGCCAGGAGCACGACGCCGATCAGGACCAGGAAGGACAGGGCGAGCATCTTGATGCTCGGGTGCTTCTCCACGAAACGGCTGATCGGCCCGGAGGCGACGAGCATCACGACGACCGAGACGATGACGGCCGCGATCATGACGCCGATCTCGTCCACCATGCCGACCGCGGTGATCACCGAGTCGAGCGAGAACACGATGTCCAGGATCATGATCTGGATGATCACCGCGGTGAAGGAGGCGGCGACCTTGCCGCTGGCGTGACCGGACTTGCCCTCCAGGCTGTCGTGCATCTCGAAGACGCTCTTGCCCAGCAGGAACAGGCCGCCCAGGATGAGGATCAGGTCGCGGCCCGAGATCTCCTGCCCGAGGACCTCGAAGAGCGGGTTGGTGAGCTGCACCACCCAGGAGAGCGCGAGCAGCAGCGCCAGGCGGCTGATCAGCGCCGCCGCCAGGCCCAGCCTGCGTGCCTTGTCCCGCTGCTCGGGCGGGAGCTTGCCCGCCAGGATCGAGATGAAGATGACGTTGTCGATGCCCAGGACGATCTCCAGGCCGACCAGGGTGAAAAACCCTATCCAGATCTGCGGGTCGGTCACCCAGTCCATCGTTCTCTCCTCCGGGAAGCCGTGTGAAGCCACTGTGAAGCCACTGTGAAGCCAGCTGCGAGGTCGCCGCGGGACCGCTGTGAGGCCGCTGGGGAGCGGCTGCGAATCCACAACGAGACCGCGACGAGGCCGCATCGTGCGTCCGCCGAACCACACCACGCAGGCCACGCATCCGCAGCATCACGTCACAAGACGATCGGGAGACGCCACGAGTTCCTGCCCGACGTGATCGGGTTATCCCATCGCGGACTTGCAAAAGCATGCCGGGTGATGGTTATAGTTCGGCCGTAGGTCATGAGTGCCAGCGACAAGCCCCGGCTAGCTGGCCGGCAACCCTCGCGCTCGCGGCGGGGTGCCCCGGGTGAGGACCTGGTCCGGCACGAGGTGTGCCGGGCAAGCGCGGGCTCCACGCACCAACGCCACGGCTTGGGGTCCGATGACCCCGAAGGAGTCTGGCGTGTCCGCACTCAGCATCTTCACCGCCTCCGCCGCCGGTCCCGACGGCGCCCTCCGGTCCGCCTGCGCCGTCCCCGCCACCAGGCCGTCAGGCGGACGGGAGATCCCCGCGGTGCTCGGCGCCGACCTGGAGGTCCCGGTCAAGGGCGGCAGGCTCGTCCCCTACGCCAACCTCGACTACGCCGCCAGCGCGCCCTGTCTGGAGCCGGTGAGCGCCGCCGTCGCCGCCGCGCTCCCGGCCTACTCCAGCGTCCACCGCGGCGCCGGGTACGCCTCGCAGCTGACCACCGCCCGCTACGAGCGTGCCCGGCACACGGTCCGCGCCTTCGTCGGCGCCCGCCCCGGTGATGCGGTGATCTTCACCCGCAACACCACCGACGCCACCAACCTCCTGGCCCGTGCCGTTCCCGAGGGAACCACCGTGGTGGTCTTCGACACCGAGCACCACGCCTCGCTGCTGCCCTGGGCCGACGCCGTACGGCTCGCGCCGCCGGCCTTCCCCGGCGAGGCGGTCCGCGCGGTCGACGACGCCCTGACCGGGATCGACGGGCCCGCGCTGCTCGTCGTGACCGCCGCCTCCAACGTCACCGGCGAGCTCTGGCCGATCGCCGCCCTCGCGCACATCGCCCACCGCCACGGCGCCCGCATCCTCGTCGACGCCGCCCAGCTCGTCCCGCACCGCCGCCTCAACCTGACCGCGCTCGACCTGGACTACGTGGTCTTCTCCGGCCACAAGCTGTACGCCCCCTTCGGCTCGGGAGCGCTCGTCGGCCGCGCCGACTGGCTGGCGGAGGCGGAGCCGTACCTGCGGGGCGGCGGCGCGGTGAAGGCCGTCGGTGACGCGGACGGCGAGGCCGCCGGGATCGAGTGGTACGACGACCCCGAGGCCCGCCACGAGGCGGGGACCCCGAACGTCCTGGGCGCCGTCGCCCTGGCCGCCGCCTGCGACGCACTGACCGCCACCGGCTGGACCGCGCTGGTCCGCGAGGAGGAGCGGCTCCTCGCCCGCCTGCGCGCCGGGCTGGACGGTATCGAGGGCGTGCACCAGCTCTCCCTGTGGGACCACGACCACCCCCGGGTGGGCATCGTCTCCTTCGTGGTGGAGGGCTTCACCGCCCGTGAGATCGCCGAGAGGCTGTCCGGTGAGTACGGCATCGGCGTCCGCGACGGCAAGTTCTGCGCCCACCCCTTCGTCCGGTACCTGCTGGGTTCCAAGGACGGCGGCTGCGACGACGTCACGGCCTCCGCCGTCCGCGCCTCCATCGGCATCGGCACCACCGACGAGCACGTCGACCGCCTGATCACCGCCCTGAAGGACCTGACCTCCCGCGGCTGACGGCCGTCCACGCCGTACGGCGGCGCCGGGAGCGGGTGAGCGGGGCGAGCCGGTGTATGGGCGGGGCGGCGGGGGCGTGGCAGCATGGCCCTATGACGGAACGGGTCGTGGGAGTCGGTGCGGGCGCGGACGCGGTGGGCGGCAAGGAGCTCGCGACCGAGGACATGATCCTCAACATCGGGCCGCAACATCCGTCCACGCACGGGGTGCTCCGCCTGCGGCTCACGCTGGACGGTGAGCGGATCAGCTCGGCCGAGCCGATCGTCGGCTACATGCACCGCGGGGCCGAGAAGTTGTTCGAGGTCAGGGACTACCGCCAGATCATCGTGCTGGCCAACCGGCACGACTGGTTGTCGGCCTTCGCCAACGAGCTCGGCGTGGTCATCGCCGTGGAGCGCATGCTCGGCATGGAGGTGCCGGTCCGGGCCGTCTGGACGAGGACCCTGCTGGCCGAGCTCAACCGGGTGCTCAGCCACCTGATGTTCCTCGGGTCCTACCCGCTGGAGCTGGGCGCGATGACCCCGATCTTCTACGCCTTCCGGGAGCGCGAGACGCTCCAGGCCGTCATGGAGGAGATCTCCGGCGGCCGCATGCACTACATGTTCAACCGGGTCGGCGGCTTGAAGGAGGAGCTCCCCGAGGGCTGGCTGGACCGGGTCTCCCAGGCGGTCACCGACGTGCGGCGGCGCCTGCCCGACATCGAGGCCCTGCTCGTCGAGAACGAGATCTTCCTGGCCCGCACGCGCGGCGTGGGCGTGCTCTCCCGTGAGCAGGTCATGCAGTACGGCGTGAGCGGCCCCATCGCCCGCGCCTCCGGGGTGGACCTCGACCTGCGGCGCGACGACCCCTACCTGGCCTACGGCGAGCTGCCGGTGAAGGTCGTCACCCGGACGGCCGGAGACTGCCTCGCCCGGTTCGAGGTGCTGCTGGAGCAGGTGAAGGTCTCGCTGGACCTGGCGGACGCCTGCCTGGAGCGGCTCCGCGCGCTGCCGCCGGGCCCGGTCAACCAGCGCCTGCCCAAGGTGCTGAAGGTCCCGGAGGGCCACACCTACGCCTGGACGGAGAACCCGCTCGGCATCAACGGCTACTACCTCGTCTCGCGCGGCGAGAAGACCCCGTGGCGGATGAAGCTCCGCTCCGCCTCCTACAACAACGTCCAGGTGCTGCGCGAGATGCTCCCCGGTCACCTGGTCGCCGACATGGTCGCCATCCTGGGCTCGATGTTCTTCGTGGTCGGCGACATCGACAAGTGACGGCGGGCGGCCGGTGCCCGGTGGGCCGGCGGGGCGTCGGCGGGGCACCTGTGGCGCGTCGGCGGGGCGTCGGCGGTGCCGTCTCAGCCCGCCGGGCGGGTCCTGTTGAGGTCGTCGTCGGGATCCTTCGGCACCTTGCAGCAGTGCTCCAGGTACAGGGCCGCGCAGACCAGCACCACGCAGGCGACGAACGAGCCGCCGGTGATGAAGAAGTCCTGGCGGGGCGTCTCCTTGTCGAGCTGGCCGGCCGTGTAGAGCGCGAATCCGGCGAACACGCCCGCGAAGACGGCTCCGCCGTGCGCCGAGGCCTTGGCCAGGGCGACCAGGCGTGCCACGGCCAGCGGCTCCACCGGCCGGGTGCCCGGCTTGCGGTGGATCCGCGCCCTGGCCATCCAGCCGGTGTGGGCCTCCCCGATCGCCAGCAGCAGGACGGTCGGGATCGCCGTCCACGGCACGATGGGCAGGGAACCGTACAGCTGCTTCAGGAGCACCCAGGTGAGGGCCGCCACGACGATCACGATCCCGGCGAGCACTCCGGGGCGGCTCGGCCTCACGCGGGCTCCTGCAGGGTCAGGTCGGCGCGGAGCCGTACGGAGTTCTTGTCCAGCCCGGCCAGCAGTTCGGCCACCGGCCGCCCGCCGAGGGTCGCGCCGGGGTCGGCCTGAGCCCACGGGACCAGCACGAACGCGCGCTCGTGCGCGCGCGGGTGCGGGAGGGTGAGCCGCGGGTCGTCGGAGACGACCTCGCCCGGCGCGCCGGCCGCCGGGCCGCTCATCGTGATCACATCGACGTCCAGGGTGCGCGGGCCCCAGCGCTCCGCCCGGACGCGGCCGAAAGCGTTCTCCACACCCTGTGCACGATCGAGGATCGTCCGGGGTTCCAGTGAGCTCTCGGCGACCACGACCGCGTTGAGGTACGGGCCCTGCTCGGGGCCGCCGACCGGATCGGTCTCGTAGACCGGCGACACCGCGACGAAGTCCAGGCCCGGGGCGTCGAACAGCGAGTCGATCGCACCCTGCAGCGTCTCGAAGCGGTCGCCCAGGTTGCTGCCCAGCGCCAGTACGACCTTCATGACCGGCTCCGGATGATCGTCACGACCACGTCGCCGAACGGCAGCGGGATCGGGGCGGCCGGTTTGTGCACGCTCACCTCGGCCGACTCGACGGGCTCCCGGGCGAGGCAGACGTCGGCCAGCCGCTGGGCCAGGGTCTCGATCAGGTCGACCGGCTCCCCCTCCACGACCTTCACCAGATCTTCGGCGAGTTCGCCGTAGTGCACGGTCTTGGTCAGGTCGTCCCCCGCCGCGGCAGGCGCCGTATCCAGAAAAAGCGTGACATCGATGATGAACTCCTGGCCGAGCTCACGCTCGGCCGCCAGTACGCCGTGCCGCCCCCGGGCACGCAGCCCCCGCAGAGCGATCCGGTCCAGCGTCCTCGTCACGGCGTCTCCTCTTCCTCCTCGTCGTCACCCTGCAGCACCGGCGAGCCGTGGTGGAGCCAGAGCCGCCAGCCCTCCGGAGTCCGGACGAAGGTGTTGCTCGCCACCACCTTGCCCGCGGCGAAGCTGGCGTCACCCTCGTCCCCCGCGGTGAGGATGTTCTCCTCACACGTCAGGAGGGCGACATCGCCGAGGACCGTGACGCGCACGTCGGTCAGCACGAACTGGATGTAGGGGGTGTTGGCCATGATCAGCGCCCAGGAGCGCAGCACCTCGGCCCGGCCGCTCACGATCGGCCAGCCCGGGTGCACGCAGCTCACCCGGCCACCCCCGGACTCCTCGGCCCAGATCTCCGTCATCCGATCCAGGTCGGCGTTCTCGATGGCGGTGTAGAACGCCTGGTTGACCGTCTCGACGGCCGCGGTGTCGACGCTCATGCTCTCGCCCTCGCTCCTCGGACTGCGGCGGCCACGCGGACGGCGTCCGCGTTCGGGGCCACGTTGTGGACACGCACGCACCACGCCCCGGCGTGCGCGGCGATGGCGGTCACGGCCAGCGTGGCGTCGTCACTGCCGTCGAAGGGACGCGGGGAGCCGTCGGGACCGGCCAGCAGACGGCCGAGGAAACGCTTGCGCGAGGCCCCGATGAGCAGCGGGTATCCCAGCTCGGCCAGCTGGCCGATGCCCGCGAGCAGGGCCCAGTTGTGCTCGGGGTTCTTGGAGAAGCCCAGTCCCGGGTCCAGCACGATCTGGCTCTCCGCGACCCCCTCGGCCAGCACCGACGCCACCCGCTTGGACAGTTCCTCGCGCACCTCCGCCACGACGTCGCCGTAGACCGCCCGGCTGTCCATCGTGTGGCTGTGCCCGCGCCAGTGCATCACCACGTACGGCACACCCGAGGCGGCCACCACCCTCGGCATGTCGGGGTCGGCCAGGCCGCCGCTGACGTCGTTGACCAGCTTCGCCCCGGCCTCCACCGCGACCCGGGCGACCTCGGCCCGCATGGTGTCCACGCTGACCGTGACACCCTGGCGGCTCAGCTCCCGGATGACCGGCTCGACCCTGGCCAGCTCCTCCTCCAGCGACACGCGCGCCGCGCCCGGCCGGGTGGACTCCCCGCCCACGTCCACGATGTCGGCGCCCTGCTCGACCAGCTCCAGGCCGTGCCGTACGGCCGCCGCCGGATCGAACCAGAGCCCGCCGTCGGAGAAGGAGTCGGGCGTCACGTTGACCACCCCCATCACCAGGCACCGTGACGGTGCCAATGGCGACGCTGACGCGTCGGCGCCCGGGGGCTGGTGACGCGGCGTGTCACGAGGGGCGGAGGTCGTCATATATCAAGCCTAGGCGCTCGTAAAGGGCGAACCGGCGGGCGGGTGGCGCCCGCCGGTAACGGATCGGATCCACCGGCGGCCCGGCGCGGGAAACCGCTCGGGGCGGTCCTCAGCGCGGAGACGCGGTCTTCAGCGCAGGATGAGGGCCATCGCCTCGGCTCGGGTCTTGTCGCTGTCGCGGAACATTCCGCGGACCGCCGAGGTGGTGGTCTTGGCGCCGGGCTTGCGGACACCGCGCATGGTCATGCACAGGTGTTCGCACTCGATCACCACGATCACCCCGCGCGGCTCCAGCACCCGCATGAGCGCGTCCGCGATCTGCGAGGTCATCCGCTCCTGAACCTGGGGGCGCCGGGCGTAGACGTCGACCAGGCGGGCGAGCTTGGACAGCCCGGTCACCTGGCCCCTGTCGTTCGGGATGTAACCGACGTGGGCGAGCCCGTGGAAGGGGACCAGGTGGTGCTCGCAGGTCGAGTAGACCTCGATGTCCCGGACCAGGATCATCTCGTCGTGGTCGACGTCGAAGACCTTGGTCAGCACGTCCTCCGGGACCTGTCCCAGCCCGGCGAACTGCTCGGCGTAGGCGCGGGCGACGCGGGCCGGGGTGTCCTGGAGGCCGTCGCGATCGGGGTCCTCCCCGATCGCGATCAAGATCTCCCGGACGGCCTTCTCGATGCGGGCGTGGTCCACCTGGAGCGGCTCACTCCCGATCTCGTCGTCCTGGAGGGGTTCCCGGTCCACGTCAGTTTCCGTCCACGGCGGTGGAGTCGGAGTGGCTGCCCGCCGGGAGCGCGCCGTTGCCGGCCTGCTCCTTCGGGGTGAGGATCGGCGGGCGGTTGGAGGGCAGCCGCTTGCCGTAACCGGAGTAGGACGGGCGGTGCTCCTTGACCACGACCGGGGCGAAGATCTGCAGGACCTGCTCGCGGGAGAGGGTCTCCTTCTCCATCAGCTCCAGCACCAGGTTGTCGAGCACGTCGCGGTACTCGACGAGGATCTCCCAGGCCTGGTCGTGCGCGGTCTCGATGAGGCGGCGCACCTCCTCGTCGATCGTGGAGGCGATCTTCTCGGAGTAGTCGCGCTCGTGGCCCATCTCCCGGCCGAGGAAGACCTCCGCCTGACCGCTGCCGAACTTGCGGGCGCCGAGCTGCTCGCTCATGCCGTACTCGGTGACCATGCGGCGCGCGATGGAGGTGGCCTTCTCGATGTCGTTGGAGGCACCGGTGGTGGGCTCGTGGAAGACGAGCTCCTCGGCGGTGCGTCCGCCCAGCAGCATCGCCAGCTGGTCCATCATCTCCGAGCGGGTGGCCAGGAACTTGTCCTCCATCGGCAGCGTCATCGTGTAACCGAGGGCGCGTCCGCGGGACAGGATCGTGATCTTGTGGACCGGGTCGGACTTGGGCAGCGCGTGCGCGACCAGGGCGTGACCGCCCTCGTGGTACGCGATGATCTTCTTCTCCTGGTCCGACATGACCCGGGTCTTGCGCTCGGGACCGGCCATGACGCGGTCGATGGACTCCTCCAGGAGTTCCATCGTGATCAGCTTCTGGTCGGCGCGCGCGGTGAGCAGCGCGGCCTCGTTGATCACGTTGGCCAGGTCGGCGCCGGTGAAACCGGGCGTCCGGCGGGCGATGATGTCCAGGTCGACGCCCTCGGCGAACGGCTTGCCCCGGCCGTGGACCTTCAGGATGCCCTTGCGGCCCTCCAGGTCGGGACGGTCGACGGTGACCTGCCGGTCGAAGCGGCCCGGGCGCAGCAGCGCCGGGTCGAGGATGTCGGGACGGTTGGTCGCGGCGATGAGGATCACGCCGCCCTTGACGTCGAAGCCGTCCATCTCGACGAGGAGCTGGTTCAGCGTCTGCTCGCGCTCGTCGTGGCCACCGCCGAGACCGGCGCCGCGGTGGCGGCCCACCGCGTCGATCTCGTCGATGAAGATGATCGCCGGGGCGTTCGCCTTGGCCTGCTCGAACAGGTCGCGGACGCGCGAGGCGCCGACACCGACGAACATCTCGACGAAGTCGGAGCCGGAGATCGAGTAGAACGGCACGCCGGCCTCACCGGCGACGGCCCGGGCGAGCAGGGTCTTACCGGTGCCGGGCGGGCCGTACAGCAGCACGCCCTTGGGGATCTTCGCACCGATCGCCTGGAACTTGGCCGGGGCCTGGAGGAACTCCTTGATCTCCTGGAGCTCCTCGATGGCCTCGTCGGCGCCCGCGACGTCGGCGAAGGTGGTCTTGGGGGTGTCCTTGCTGATGAGCTTGGCCTTCGACTTGCCGAAGTTCATCACCCGGGAGCCGCCGCCCTGCATCTGGTTCATGATGAACAGGAAGAGCAGCACGATGAAGACGATGGGCAGGAAGCTCACCAGCAGGCCGAGGAGGAAGTTGTCCTGCGGGACGTCGGCGGTGAAGCCCTCCTTGACGCTCCCGGCCTTCTTCTGGTCGTCCAGCTCCTTCATGATCTGGGTGCCCTGACCCTCGACCCAGAAGGCCTGGATGCGATCCGTCGACTTGCCCGCGACGGCCACCGGCTTGACGAGCGTCAGCTCCGCCCGCTGCTCCTTGTCGATGACCTTGGCGCTCTTGACGTTCCCCGAGCGGATCTGCTCGAACAGCACCGAGGTGTCGGCCTTCGTGAAGTTGCCGTCACTGCCCCACATCGTGGTGACGAGCAGGAGCAGCACGACGATACCCAGGATCCACAGCAGTGGCCCACGTGTAAATCGCTTGAGATCCATCCGATGCGGAACCCCGGCGGGCCCGTCCCTTCCTGACCAAGGCCTGGAAGCCCCGGGCGGACCCGAGGCCGCGGCATCCCTAACCGCTCCAACTGACTACCCAGAGATGGCGCGAAGCCACCTCTTGGCGTCCGAAGGTACACCGGTGCGCCGCGCAGAGTAACCGCCCGGGCGGCACCGGCTCTTCCTTAACCAACGTACGTCAAGGGAACCCTGTTCCCTGACGCTGTGGCCAATGTTGATGTTCTGGAGCGGTCGTGAAGGGCCCTAATTCGCCCAGGGCGTATTTTCGGTCTAGCTCGCGCCGTACACGTGCGGGGCGAGCGTCCCGATGAAGGGGAGGTTGCGGTACCGCTCCGCGTAGTCGAGGCCGTACCCGATCACGAACTCGTTCGGGATGTCGAAACCGACATACTTCACGTCGATCGGGACCTTGATAGCTTCCGGCTTGCGCAGCACGGTGCAGATCTCGACGGAGGCCGGGTTGCGCGACTTCAGGTTCTGCATCAGCCACGACAGGGTGAGGCCGGAGTCGATGATGTCCTCGACGACCAGCACGTGCCGGCCCGCGATGTCGGTGTCGAGGTCCTTCAGCACCCGGACCACGCCCGACGACTTGGTGCCCGCGCCGTAGGACGACACGGCCATCCAGTCCATCTGGACCGGCAGGCTCAGCGCCCTGGCGAGGTCGGCCATGGCCATGACCGCGCCCTTGAGCACGCCGACGATCAGCAGCTCCTTGCCCGCGTAGTCCGTGTCGATCTGACCCGCGAGCTCCTTGATCTTCGCCTGGAGCTCTTCCTCCGAGATGAGGACCTTCTCGAGGTCCTTACCCATGTCGGCTGCGTCCACCTGGGGTTTCCTTACTGGGGCTGCTGGTTATGGGGCTGCTGTCCGCGTCGCGGCGAATATCAGGGTGCCATACCGGCGGAGCGCTCCAACCCCTCCCGCCACTTCCACACGCCGCTGTCCCCGCCAGCCGGTGATCAGGCGGTCCACCTGGAGGATGTGCGCGGCCGAGAGCGTGCCCGGCGGCGCTCCCGCGGTGATGGCCGCGCGCCGCAGCACCCGCCGCCGCACCGCGGGGGGCAGCGTCTCCAGCTCGGGTACGGCCAGCGTCACCGTCGGCCCGTCGCCCGGAGCACCGCCCGGGACGTCGCTTGGGACAGCACCCGGAATGATGGGGACATCACCCGGAATATCGCTGAGAGCGCAATCCCCACCGGCGGTGACCGCCGCCCGGGCGTAGACGGCGTCGGCCCAGGCGTCCAGGGCGTCGGCGTCGTCCCGGCACAGGCTCGCGGTACGGGCGAGCGCCTCGGCGACCCCCGGGCCCAGCTCCTCCTCCAGGGCCGGGAGCAGCCGTTCCCTGACCCGCACCCGGGTGTAGCGGGGGTCGAGGTTGTGCGGGTCCTCCCACGGCACGAGCCCGAGCGCCGCGCAGGCCGCGACCGTCGTGGCGCGTCCCAGCTCCAGCAGCGGCCGGCGGTAGACGCCGGTCCGCGCCGGCATCCCGGCGAGCGAGCGCGTCCCGCTCCCCCGGGAGAGCCGCATCAGCACGGTCTCGGCCTGGTCGTCCCTGGTGTGCCCGAGCAGGACGGCCACCGCCCCGAGCCGGTCCGCCGCCTCCGCCAGCGCGGCGTACCGGGCCTGCCGGGCGGCGTTCTCCGGTCCCCCGGCGGTGCCCACCTCGACGGTGAGCACCTCGGCCGGGTCGAGGCCCAGCGGGAGCCGCACCACCTCGGCGGCCTGCCGCTCCGATCCCTCCTGGAGCCCGTGGTCGACGGTCAGCAACCCGGCGCGGAGCCCGGCCCTGGGCGCGACGAACCCCAGGGCGGCGGCCAGCGCCAGGGAGTCGGCGCCGCCGCTGCAGGCCGCCAGCACGAGGTCTCCGGGTTCCAGGTCGGCCAGCGCGAGCCGTACGGCACGGCGGACGTCGGCCACGGCGGGATGAGGACCCATGGTTGGTCGCCGGGGGTCTTCGGGGTCAGCCGGTGGTGCCGTCGGCCTCGGGGAGGGCGGGGGCGCCGTCGACGCGGGCGATCCACAGGTCCGGCCGGGCGATCTCCTCCTGGGTCGGGAGGGTGTCGGGGGACGTCCAGACCCGGTTGAACCCGTCGATGCCGACGCGGTCGACGACGGTGCGGACGAAGGCGGAGCCCTCGGCGTACTGCTTCATCTTGAGGTCGATGCCGAGCAGCCTGCGCATCGTCCGGTCGATGCGGGAGCCCCCCTCGCGGCGGTGCTGGAACTTCGCGCGGATGTCGGCGACCGAGGGGACCGCGGCGGGGCCGACGGCGTCCATCACGTAGTCGCCGTGCCCCTCGACCAGGGTCATCACCGCGGTGAGGCGGTTGAGGATCTCCTTCTGCTCGGGCGTCTGGATCGCGTCGATCAGGCTGCCCTCACCGCCCCGGACGACGTCGGCCACCGCGTCGGCGGCGGAGCGGAGCCGGTCGAGCAGGGTGGGCAGGTCCAGGTCCGCGGCGAGGAGGAACTCGGTCATCTGCGACCGGACGTACTCCCGCAGCCAGGGGACGCCGGTGAACTGCACCCGGTGGGTCTCCTCGTGCAGGCAGACCCAGAGGCGGAAGTCACGCGGGTCGACGCCCAGCTCGCGCTCGGCGTGGACGATGTTGGGCGCGACCAGCGTGAGGCGGCCGACCGGCGCCGCCCCGGAGGGGTCCGGCGGGAGGAACAGCTCGTACTGCCCCAGCACACGGGAGGCGAGGAAGGCGAGGACCGCCCCGACCTCGACACCGGTGATGCGGGACCCCACGGCGCTCACGATCGCCGGAGCCTGGTCCTTGCGGGCCGCCATCCGCTCCGTCAGCGGCTCCAGCACCACCCGGAACCCCTCGACGTTGGCCTTGATCCAGCCGGGCCGGTCGACGATCGTGGCGGGCTGCGGCGCGCTCTCAGTGTCGATCCGGGTGAATTCGAGGACGTGGCCCTCGGCTTCACGGGAAAGCCGCCTCAGCTCGGCGACTGCGTGCCGGGCCTCCTCTCGGCTCACTTGCGGTCCGGGGCGCACCAGGCGCGTCCCGGTCGCTACGGCCAGATCCCAGTCGATCACCTGCATACCGTCCACCGTACGTGCTCTCCACCCTCATCGCGTGAATTACCCGGATTACCCGCGAGAGTCCTCCACTCCCGCGAGAGCGCTTCACTTACGCGTGGGAGCCCCGTAGCCCATGAGGGCCGGGGAGGGTCAGCCCGCCACGGCCGCGGCGAGCCGGTCGAGCGCGGCCTCGGCCTTGCCCCAGCCCGGCGGGACGTCGTCGGCCATGAAGGCGAACGCCACCAGCCTGCCGTCCTTCGTGGTGGTCACCCCGGCCAGGGTGCTGACCCCGTCGAGCGTGCCCGTCTTCGCGCGGACCAGGCCGTAGGCGGAGTCGCTCTTGCCGAACCTGTACCCCAGGGTGCCGGTGAACCCGGCGACGGGCATGCCGCTGATGGCCGGGTGCAGATTCGGGTTGGCGGGCGAGGAGGCCACCGCGACCAGCCGCGCCAGGGCGAGGGGGGTGATGCGGTTCTTCGGTGACAGGCCGCTGCCGTCGAAGACCGTGATGCCGTCGGCCGCCCTCAGCCGGGTCAGGACCGTACGGACGGCCGCCGCGCCGCCGTCGAAGGACGCGGCCTGCCCCTCCTTGAGGGCGATGTGCCGGGCCAGCGCCTCCGACAGGTCGTTGTCGCTGAGCGTCAGCGCCCGCTCCACCAGGGCGTAGACGGGTGCGGACTCGACCCGGGCGATCTCTTCGGCGTTCGCGGCGGCCCCGGTCCGCCGGGCGGTCCTGTTCGCGACCTTGATGCCGTACTTCTTCAACTGGGAGATGAACGCCGCGCCCGCGCTCCTGGAGGGGTCGGAGACCCGCTGGCGGCTGCCGGGGGCGACCTTGCCCGAGTCGGTCATGAGCGCCGTCACCGGGGCGACGCTGCCCTCGGGCACGTATCCGGGCTTCCAGCTGGCGGCGGTGCGCGGTCCCGTGTAGAGACCGTCGTCGTAGGACACGCTCACCCTCGTCGTCCCGGCGGCCTTGAGCGCCTTGGCCGTGCGCATGGCCAGAGTCGCCAGCGAGGCCGGGCGGGGATAGACGGAGGGATCGATCCGGTTGGCCGTCAGCGTCGGGTCGCCGCCCCCGACCAGGATGATCGAGTTCGGCGAGGGGCCGCGGACCACGCGGGTGCTCAGCCGGGCGTCCGGCCCCAGGGACGCCAGGGCCGCGACGGCCGTGACGATCTTGGTGGTGGAGGCGGGGGTGATTCCCGTGCCGGCCTCACTGGCGAACAGCGACGTGCCGGTCTCGGCGTCGACGACCGCCGCGCCGACGCTGTCCCCCAGCGCCGGGTCACCCAGCGCCTCGGCGAGCCTTGCGGTCAAAGTACCCTTGGTGGGGAGAGGTCCGTTCCCACCCGCGGCCAGCACCGGACCCGCGGTGATGACCGGGACGGGCGGCGGCTCGGGCGAAGCGACCGGCACGGGTTTCTTCTCGACCAGCTCATCGCTGGCGAGCAGGTGCACACCGGCCGCGACGACGAACAGTTGCAGCATGACGAGAGTGGCCAAGGCCACCCACCGATCGCGCCGCATCATGTCGCCGACCTCTCATCGATCCGGGTAATCACCCGGATAACAACGCCTACGAGACATTAACGCCCGGCCGGGAGTTCCCGGGGGCTTGAGCGGAGGAACCGCGGTGGAGTTCGACGTTCTCGTTGAGATTCCCAAGGGACAGCGGAACAAGTACGAGGTGGACCACGAGACCGGGCGCATCAGGCTCGACCGGATGCTGTTCACCTCCACTCAGTACCCCGCTGACTACGGCTTCATCGAGGACACCCTGGGCGAGGACGGCGACCCCCTCGACGCCCTGGTCCTGTTGCAGGAGCCGACCTTCCCCGGCTGCCTGATCAAGTGCCGCGCGGTCGGCATGTTCCGCATGACCGACGAGAAGGGCGGCGACGACAAGGTCCTGTGCGTCCCCGCCAACGACCCCCGGATGGAGCACATCCGCGACATCCACCACGTTCCGGAGTTCGACCGCCTGGAGATCCAGCACTTCTTCGAGGTCTACAAGGACCTGGAGCCCGGCAAGTCGGTCGAGGGCGCCAACTGGGTCGGCCGGGTGGACGCCGAGGAGGAGATCGCGCGCTCCATCAAGCGGGCGCAGGAGCAGGGGCACGAGGGGCACTGATCCTCAGGCGGGCCGGATCGCGCCGACGAGGTCTCCGCGCCAGATCGGTGCGATCCGGACGACGTCCCCGGTCTGCGGGGCGTGGATCATCAAGCCCCGGCCGACGTACATCCCCACGTGGTGGATGTCGCCGGGATTCTGGGTGATCCGTCCGAAGAACAGCAGGTCGCCACGGCTGAGCCGGCCGAGCGGCACCCGCGGGCCGGAGGTCCACTGGGTGCCGGTCCAGTGGTCCAGCCGGACGCCGGCCCGTTCCCAGGCCCGCATGGTCAACCCCGAGCAGTCGTAGCTGTCCGGCCCGTCCGCGGCCCAGACGTACGGCTTGCCGAGCTGCGTGAGCGCCCAGTCGACGGCGACGTCACCCGGGCCCGAGGAGGTCTCCGGGCTGAACGCCCAGCGGGGGACCAGCCCGGCGGCGACCGGGTTCCATGCGCTCCCCCGCCTTCCCCACGTCTCCCGCAGGCGAGCGAGCCGCGCCCGCTCCAGCGCCGCCCTCCGCTCCCTGGCCAGACGCTCGGCCGTGCCGCGCGCGGCGTCCGCCTGGTGTTCCAGCACCGCCTGGACCGCCTTCAACCGCCGGGTCTCGGCGACCTGCCGGGCCACCGCCTGTTCCGCCGCCGCCTTGGCCACGGCCATGCGCCCGGCCGCCGCCCGCTGCGCGGCGTAGGCGGCCTGCGCCTGCTCCTGGAAGATGACGGCCACCTCCTCGGCGCCGCGCAACCGTTTCAGGGTCTCCGCCTGGCCCTGGCTCAGGTGGGCCAGGATCCCGGCCCCCCGCAGGCGGGTCGGGTCCATCCCGCTCCCGAGCCTGGTGATCAGCTCCATCGCCGGATCCATCGCGCCGTAGCTCTGGACGGCGGTGGCGACCACCGCCTTGCGGGCCTCCTCCACCTGCCTTCCGGCCGCCAGCGCCCGCTCGCCCGCCAGCCGGCTGAGCTCCCCGGCGTGGGCGGCCTTGACCAGCTCTCCGTTGTAGGCCTCGACCAGCTTCTCCGCGTGGACGGTCAGTTCCTCCAGCTCGGCCTGCGCCTCGGCGAGGCGGGCGGTGGCCGTACCGAGCCGGGCGTCGCGCTCCCGCGCCTCGGCCCTGGCCCTGGTGACCTCGTCGGCGGAGGGACCCGGCTCGCCCGGTACGGCGCCGCCGGGGATCGCCGTCCCCACGGTCAGCGCGCACACCAGTCCCGCCACCATCGCGGCGCGCGCGTACCTGCTCCCGACGGAATGCATTCATCCCCTTCCCGAGCCGCCACGCGCCCTCGGCAGGGCAGGTGGTCGCACTCAAGATTCCCTGCGGTCACACTACGCACATGCGCCGTACACGCCGGGTAGCGATATTGAGGGAGAGGATGTCTTGCCGGGAACGGGAACCCCGGGTTACCCGGGGCAGAACCAGTGCATACGGCTCCCGGGTGGAGAACCGTCACGTACGGTCCGCTCATGCGGAGGGCGGCGGGGCCGGGTCTCACACCCGTCAGAGCCCCGCCGCCCGCCGAAACGTCACCGCTGCAACCTCACCGCCGAAACGTCACCGCCGGAACCTCACCGCCGGAACGTCGCCGGTACGTCACTGCCCACCGGCCGCGTAGCCGTACGCCGGGGCGGACTGAGCGGATGACGGGGAAGCCGTGGGTGTCTCGGCCGGGGTGGGCGTCGACGTCGGGGTGGCGGTCGGAGTCACCGTCGGCGTCGAGGTCTGCGTCGGAGCCGGCGTCTGCGTCGGCCCCGGATCCGGACGGGGAGGAGCCGGGCAGGGCCGGGGGTTCGGCCGTCCGCCCTGGTGGTCGCGCGGCGGCCGGCTCGGGGGAGACGTGTCTTTGGGCGGGGTCTCACCCGTGGGAACCGGCCGGACCGGGGAGGGGGGTCTCGCGGGGTCCGCCGGATCGCGCCGCGGCGCGGAGACGCCGCTGCCAGGGAGGTCTCGTGATCTCATGGCCGTGATCGGCTCCTCCGGGGCCTCCACGCGCGCGACCGGCCTGCGCGGGATGAGCTCCAGTGCCATCGGGCCGTGCTCGACTTCGGGATCCCACAGCAGGCCGACACCGGGGGGGTCTTCCGCCGAGGGGAGGGTGGAGGACGCGGTGCCGGAGGTCTCGCCGGGCCGTCCGCCGAACTGGGCGAAGATCAGGATGACGGCGGCCGCCGCCGCGACCGCAGCCGCAGCACCGGCCATCGCGTGAGTCCAGCGAGAGCGCCGGCCCATCCTCGCGACGGGAAACCCGGCGGCGTCGAGGAGCCCGATCCGCTGGGCGGCGTAGCGGCGGTAGGCGACGAGTTCGGGGTCGCTGAAGCAGCTCATCACCCGGACCCGGAGCGTCTCGGGCAGCGGCACCGGCGGCAGCAGGTCGAAGACCTTCCCCTCGGAGACCTGGCGGGACCGGTGCGGCGCGCAGGTGTCGCAGTGCCCGACGTGCTGGATCACCCGCTCGCGCATCGCCGGGGTGAGCTCCCCGGAGAAGCCGGTCAGGATCCTGGCCCGCTGTGCGCAGTCATACGGGCCCTTGCGGGCGAGGACCTCGGCGGTGATCGCGTCGCGGAGCCGTTCCCTGGCCGTCTCCAGCATCGTCTCGACGGTCTTGACCGGAACCCCCAGGACCGTGGCCACGTCGGCGAGGGAGAGGCCGTGACCGGTGCGGAGCTCCAGGACCTCCCGGTCGGCCGGCGGCAGGCTCCGGATCGCGTTCCAGGCCATCACCCCCAGGTCGGAACCACCGCGGCCGGCGGCCGGCGGCTCGGTGACCGCGGCCGGCGCACCGGAGTCCGCCACCAGGCTCCGCCGTACGCACTCTCCCCGGGCCAGCGTGTAGAGCCACACCTTGAGCCGGTCGGCGTCGGCGAGGGCGTGAATATGCGCCTCGGCCACGATCAGGGTGTCGCGGAGGGCCACCTGGGCGCCGTCGACATCGGCCACCATGGACCGGCAATATCGATGGATGCCTTCGGCGAACCTGTCGTAGAGAGCGGAGAGCGCACTCGAATCGCGTGCGCAGAGTGCTTCGACCAGGTCCCTGTCGTTCATATGACCGACGGTAATCGCTCTATAACTACAAGTTCCACCGCTTCGCCGGAGACGACTGCGACTGTATTCAGAATGTTAACCGGGCGAGTAAACCGCGTTACATGTATTGAACCCGATAAGCATTAATGGATAATCATTTGTCCGAATTAAGGGTTAGGTCCTGACATTTCTATTGATGTCGCAGCCAGCACCACCATGGGGGTCGGGGTCAGGGACGCGCGTCCCCTCCGGGAGGCAGCTGCCGTCCCCGGTCCGTCTCGAACGGGGGCATGGTGGGCTTGACCGTGTGAACCGGGATCGCGCCGCCCATCGCCAGGTCCTCGTAGGGACGGCCGCTCGATCCCCAGGTCCGCGCGACCAGCTCGGTCTCGGCCACCTTGCCGGTGCCCGCGACGCTCTCGACGTCGAGCAGGAAACGGCGCTTCCCGCCCCGGCGGACGTCGTCCACGAACGTGCTCCCGCCGCCGAGCAGCTTGCCGTCCTTGTCCCGCAGGAGGGCCGTGACCGCCAGGGTCCCGGCCGGCTGCCGGTACGGCGTGCCGACGTACCCGATGACCAGATAGGTGCCGTCCGGCTGCTTCTCGGTCTGCACCCCGGACACGGGGAACGGCTTGAAGGCCGAGACGATCCGGCCGGCGGGACGCCACTGGGCCGGGCGATACTCGATGGTCACCTTGGCCGGCCGCTCCGTCGCGAGCACCTGGCCGGTGAAGGGGAGCGATCCCGCCGGAGGCACCGCGTCCAGCGGCTGCTCCATCCGGACGATCTCCTCGCCCTCGGCGTTCCTGGCGACCACCGTGGCCACCACGTGCTCGCCGAAGTGCCAGGGGTTGGGGTTGGCCAGCACCCCCGCCCAGTTCACGACATAACCGTCGTACTCGTCGCCGCCCTTGAGGATGGAGGAGACCTGCTCCTTCACCATGAGCGGCCGGAGCTCCGGGGCGTCTTCCCGGTCCTCCCCGGAGCATCCGGTGGTCGGGAGAGCGGCGAGGAGGATCATGGCCAGGGCGCTGGCGGCCCGAGTCCGGTGCGCCGTCCTGTGCGCCGTCCTGTGCGCCGTCCTGTGCGTCGTCCTGTGCGTCACCCAGCCGTCATAACCTCCGGCCGCGGCGCCTCCGTCCCGGGCACGCCGCGGCCAGGCAAACTCTTTTGAGGAGCACGGCTCTTTCCATGAGAAGGGCTCTTGCGGCGGTACGGCCCCGGCCGGAGGGGCGAGCCCGCCACAGCACCGGTCACGACACCGGCCACAGCACCGGCCACAACGCCAGCCACGACACCGGCCACCGCGCCGGGCCCGCCGTGGCCGGCGGCCCCCGGTGGTTCGCCGGCGGTCCTAGAAGAAACCTTCCTCGATGTTGGAGTCGTCGCTGATGGTCCCGCCGTCGCCGTCGATGAACTTCGCGGTGATGTAGACCTCGTCGCCGTTGTTGGCCCAGCCGTTGTCCTCGTTGAGGAACGACCCCGGGGGCACCTCCCAGGTGTACTGCAGCCGGATGCCGTCCGGCCCCGCCGTCAGGCCGTGGTCCCCCCTGTACCAGGTGATCGGGCCGTGGAGGAACTGGTCGGTGCCCGGGTCGCTGCCGTAGAAACGCACCTGGATCTTGGCGCCGTGGATCAGATAGCCGTTCGCGTCGTACTCGTTCATGGGCACGTGGACGTCCAGCGTGATGGTGCGGGCGGCGGGAACACCGGTGTTGAAGCCGATCTCGAGCTGGGCGGTGATCTCGGTCGCCGCGTGGGCGGGCGTCACGGCCAGCACGACGACGCCGGCGGCGGCCGCCAGGGCGGCGGCCAGTCTGGTACGGATCCTGTTCTTCATGATGTGTCTCTCCGGTTGCGGTCGCCGGGCTCGCGGCCGGGCGATCGAGGGGCATGGGACGCGACCGGCCGCGTTCCGGGGAAGGCCGGAGCGCGGCCCGCTCACCCGTACGGCGTTCCATCCCGTTCCACCGCGTTCCAGAGCGCCCGGGAACCCTGACCCCGCACTCCGGGACGACGCCCCTAACGCCGGCGGACCACCCGGGTCTCGTCCCACACCGGCTCCGGCGACTCGTACACCCGCCCGTCGGACCCGAAGACCAGGTGGCGGTCGAAGTCCTCGGCGAACCAGCGGTCGTGGGTGACCGCGATCACGGTCCCGTCGAAGGCGTTCAGTCCCTCCTGGAGCGCCTCGGCACTGGCCAGGTCCAGGTTGTCGGTCGGCTCGTCCAGCAGCAGAAGCGTGGTCCCCGACAGCTCCAGCAGCAGGATCTGCAGCCGCGCCTGCTGCCCGCCCGACAACGTCTCGAACCGCTGTTCGGCGATCGACCCGGCCAGCTCGTAGCGGGCCAGCACCTTCATCGCCTCGTTCTTCAGTTTCGCGTGCTCGGTCATGACGATCTCGCAGGGCGTCCGGCCGACGAGTTCGGGACGGGCATGGGTCTGCGCGAAGTGCCCGGGGACGACCCGCGCGCCGAGCCTGGCCACGCCGCCGTGCCGTACCTCCTCGCCGGCGAGCAACCGCAGGAAGTGCGACTTGCCCGAACCGTTGGAGCCCAGCACCGTGACCCGCTCGCCGTACCAGATCTCCAGGTCGAACGGCTTCATCAGGCCGGTGAGCTCCAGCTGCTCGCAGATCACCGCCCGCTTGGCGGTCCGGCCGCCCTTGAGCCGCATGCTGATGAGCTGGTCCCGGGGCGCGGCCTCGGGCGGGCCCGCCTCCTCGAACCTGCGCAGCCGGGTCTGGGCCGAGTGGTAGGCGGCGGCCATGGTGTCCATGTACTTCGCCTTCTGCTTGAGCATGTTCACCAGGCGCTTCAGCTTCGCGTGCTCCTCGTCCCAGCGCTTCTTCAGCTCGTCGAGGCGCTCGTTGCGCTCCCTGCGGGCCTGCGCGTAGGTGCGGAAGCCGCCGCCGTGGACCCAGACGTTCCCCGACTCCACGGTGATGATCCGGTCGGCCGCGTTGGCCAGCAGCTCCCGGTCATGGCTGACCAGCAGCACCGTCTTGGGCGTCTCGCGCAGCGCCTGCTCCAGCCAGAGCTTGCCCGGCACGTCCAGGTAGTTGTCCGGCTCGTCCAGCAGCAGGGTCTGGTCCGGCCCGCGCAGCAGCGCCTCCAGCACCAGCCGCTTCTGCTCGCCCCCGGACAGCGTGTTGACCTCCCGGTACTTGCACCGGTCGTACGGCATGCCGAGGGCCGCCATGGTGCAGGTGTCCCAGAGCACCTCGATGTCGTAGCCGCCCGCGTCGGTGTAGTCCGTGATGGCCTGCGCGTAGCGCATCTGGGCCTTCTCGTCGTCGCGCTCCATCATCACGAGCTCGGCGGTCTCCAGCGCCGCGGCCGCCCGCCGTACGCGCTCGGGAGCCACGCTGACCAGCAGGTCGTGCACGCTCCGCCCGTCCCGGAGGTTGCCGATGAACTGCCGCATGACCCCCAGTCCGCCGGAGCTCGCGACGGTCCCGTCGACCGGCTGGAGGTCCCCCGCGACCAGCCGCATCAGCGTCGTCTTCCCCGCCCCGTTGGGCCCGACGAGCGCCGCCTTCACCCCCTCGCCGACCCGGAAGGACACATCGTCCAGCAGCGGCCTGCCATCCGGCAGCACATACGTCAGATGCCCGACCTCGACGTGTCCCACGACAATTCCCCTCCTGCGATCCTCGCGCAGGGTACATGCCGGTTTCGAGCACTGGCATCCGATTTCCGCCGCGATGACAGAGCACCATGATCGACATCACCGCGGGGAGGTGATCGCGCCCCAAAATGAGAACAGATTGAAATCCGGCAACTACACAGGGTTGCAATCATGCTATAGACGCATAGTATTATTCATCTATGAGGGATCTTCCTCCCCCGCTCCTTCCCCTGATCCGGTCCAACGCCGTCGGTGAACTGCTCGCCCGGCTCTACCTCCACCCGGAGAAGGAGTACTCGACAACCGACCTTGCCAGGCGGACGGGTATATCCCAGCCGACGGTGAGCCGCGAGGCGGACCGGTTCGCCGCCGCCGGCCTGACCAGGGAAAGACGGCACGGCAACCTCCGTCTCATCCGCGCCAACACGGACACCATCGTCGCCAAGCCACTCACCGACCTGCTGGCGGTGACCTTCGGACCGGCAGCCGTCCTGCCGCCCCTTCTCCAGCCGGTTCCAGGCATTGAGGAGGCGTACATCTACGGCTCCTGGGCCGCCCGGCACGCGAACCAGCCCGGACCGCTCCCACGTGACGTCGATGTCCTCGTGGTGGGAGCCGCCGACGAAGACGAGCTGTACGGCGCGGCGCGAGCGGCGGAACACGTCCTCGGCCGCGAGGTGAACATCAGCCGGATCTCACCTGTGTCGTGGAACGCCGACCAGAGCGACCCGTTCGTGACATCTCTGCGGAGCAAACCCCTCCACCCCCTGATTCAGAACCGGAGCACGCCATGAGGTGGATGCAAGGACGCGACCGGATCGACGCGATGCTGGACGCGGGTCGACTGGAGCGGGTGCCGCCGAACCGGAACACGCCGACACCATGCTCGCCCAGGCCGAGCGGCACATCGCCCTCGCTCGCAGCGGTTCCGGAACCGGCCGCCTGATCCCACCGGCCGCCGTCAGACTCGAACCGTTCCTGTGCCACAGCTATATGAACGGTTAGTCGGTAAAGTCGCACTCGTGAAGCTCACGGTGCTGGGAGCCTGTGGAGCGTGGCCCGCGGCCGGTCAGGCGTGCAGTGGTTACCTCGTCGAGCGCGACGGGTTCCGGATGCTCCTGGACCTCGGCTACGCCGCCCTTCCCCGCCTGCTCGAGCATGTGCCGGCCGAACGGGTGGACGCGGTGTGGATCAGCCATGGACACCCCGACCACTGCGCGGACCTGAGCCCCCTGCTGCGTGCCCGGACCCTACGGGACGAGCCCGCGCCGGCGCTTGCCGTGTTCGCGTTACCCGGCGCGCTGGATGCGGTTCTCGCCCTCGACGGGCCCGGCGGGCTGAGCGACGCCTACGTCCTTCACGACGTCGTCCCCGGTGAACCGTTCGAGGTGGGCCCGTTCCGGGTGGACACCCTTCTGCTGCCGCACCACGTTCCCAACGCGGGCGTCCGGTTGAGCGCGGGGGGCACGGCCCTGGCCTACACCGGAGACACCGGGCCGAGCCCCGGCGTGGTCGAGCTGGCCCGCGATGCCGATCTCCTGGTGGCCGAGGCGACGTACGTCGACGCGGTACCCGACAGGCATGCCCGCTATCTCACCAGTGCCCGGCAGGCAGGCGTGCAGGCGGCCCGGGCAGGCGCGGAACGGCTGATGCTGACGCATCTGTGGCCGGACACCGACCGCGAGGCCGCCCGGGGGGCGGCCCGTGACGCGTTCGACGGTCAGATCAGCGTCGCGGAGATCGGACAGGTCGTCGACCTCAGCCGCTGAAGCCGCCGCCGTCAGTTCCCGGTATGCCCTCGATCATCAGGGCCCCGGGCAGGGAAACCCGGCCACGGGCTAGAGATCCCACGGGCTAGAGATCCTCGTCCCGTACGACGTCGAGGTCGAGGAACCGGGGCGGCCCGTCACAGAGATCCTGCATCCGGCGGGACATCTCCTGGGTCTTCGGCAGGTCGCTGTTGCGCATCGCCTCCTCGTACGACGGGAACTGCACGATGGCCACGTAGTGACCGGTACCGCCGTGATCTCGGGTGAGAGTCGTGTGCGTGGCCGTGCTCTCTCCCGCCGTCGTCTCCCGCCACTCGTCCATCAACCGCTGGACGTCCTCCCCGCGCTGGGTGTCGAACTCGATGACCTGAACGAAGCTCATCGGACTCGCCTCCTCCGTGTCCTTCCCCTCGGCCGTCACTGTCGACGCGGCCGTCACTATCGACTCCACGCCCGGGGAGCGGGCGTGAACAAGCAGGGACAGGTCAAGATGGGCCCGTCTTTCCATGACGCGGGGGACGATGACCGCAAACCTTGAGCTTCGCCGGGATCCGCCGCACTATGGGCGGAACAAAGTTCTATGGGCGGGAGCGGGTATGACGGCGACCACGCGGGACCACACTCTCCTGGAACTGATCGGCATGCTGATCGATCCGGCGGCGCGGCCCGATCCCTACCCCCTCTACTCCCGTATCCGGGAGCTCGGACCGTCGGTGCTGGACCTGGCCCTCTGGGAGAACCCCGGAATCGTGATCTCCTCCTACCGGGAGTGCGAGGCGGTGCTGCGGGACCCGCGGATGAGCAGCCAGCGCGGCCGCGACCGGAACCTGGCCGACCTGATGCCGTCCGGCGCCCCGTCCTCGGTGCGGCAGCGGTGGTTCCTCTCACTCGACCCGCCGGACCACACGCGGCTGCGGCGGCTGGTCTCGGCGGCGTTCACGGCACGGCGGATCGGCCGGCTCTCGGAGCGGATCTCCGAACTGGTCGACGAGCTGCTTGACCGGGCCGCGGAACGGGACGCGCCGTTCGACATCGTCGAGGACCTCGCGTACCCGCTGCCCATGACGGTGATCTGCGAGATGCTCGGTGTGCCCGCGGCCGACCACGAACAGGTGCGCGACTGGTCGTCCCGGCTGACCCGGCTGATCGACGGCTTCGGGGCCCCGCCGACCGGGGAGTCCGTCAGCGGCCTGCTCGCCCTGAACGTCTACCTGAACGAACTGATCGCGAGCCGTCAGGCGGATCCGGGCGACGACCTGGTCTCCGCCCTGATCGCGGTCCGGGAGGGCGGCGACTCCCTCAGCCACGACGAGCTCGTCTCCATCGTGGCCCTGCTGCTGGTGGCGGGGCACGAGACCACCGTGAACCTGATCGCCAACGGTGCGCTGGCGCTGCTGCGCCACCCGGACCACTTCGCCGCACTACGCGAGAACCCGCAGCTCGCGGACGCGGTGGTGGAGGAGACGCTGCGCTACGACCCACCCGTGCACATCACCGCCCGGGTGGCCACCGAGGACATGGAGCTGTCCGGCGTACGGCTCCGGCGGGGCGCCATGGTGGTCCTCCTGCTGGCCGCCGCGCACCGCGACCCCGGAGAGACCGACAACCCCGACGCCTTCGACCCGTACCGCCCCGAGATCAAGCATCTGGCCTTCGGGCTCGGCCCGCACTACTGCCTGGGAGCCCCGCTGGCCCGCCTGGAGGCCCGGCTGGCGCTGACCCGCCTGGTCCAGCGGCTCCCGGAGCCGGCCCTGCTCCAGGATCCGCCCCCGTACCGCGACCACGTCAACCTGAGAGGCCCGCTGAGCATCACGGTCCCCCGCCCCTCGCTCCGCGCGTGACCTCCGTACGGGACCACGACGATCCCTGAAGGCGGCACCGCGAAATAATCGCGGTGCCGCGGCGGTTGCACAGCGTGCATCGAGACGACCTCCCACGGCCGGGATGCACGTCCCCGTCCTCCGCGAAAGGCCCGCCTTCCATGGCTCTTCCCCTCTCCATCCTCGATCTGGCGTACATCGGCAGCGGAGAGACGGCCAGTGACAGCCTGAACGCCAGCGTGACGCTGGCCCAGCGCGCCGAGGAGTGGGGCTACCGGCGGATCTGGTACGCCGAGCACCACAACATGCCCACCATCGCGTCCTCGGCGACCAGCGTGCTCATCGCGCACGTCGCCGCGCACACCCGGAGCATCCGCCTCGGCGCCGGGGGGATCATGCTCCCCAACCACTCCCCGCTGACCATCGCCGAGCAGTTCGGCACCCTCGAAACCCTGCATCCGGGCCGCATCGACCTCGGCCTCGGCCGGGCGCCGGGCAGCGACCAGCAGACCGCGCGGGCCCTGCGCCGTGACCCGGCTGCCGCGGACGCCTTCCCGGAGGACGTCCTGGAACTGCGGGGATACCTGACCGGCGAGTCCCGGATCCCCGGGATCGACGCGACACCGGGGAAGGGCACCGATGTGCCGCTCTACATCCTCGGCTCCTCGCTGTTCGGGGCCCAGCTCGCCGCCGTGCTCGGACTTCCGTACGCCTTCGCCTCCCACTTCGCCCCGGGCGCGCTCCACGACGCCGTCGCCCTCTACCGGCGCGAGTTCAGGCCGTCCGCGCAGCTCGCGGAGCCGTACGTCATCGCCGGGGTCAACGTCATCGCGGCCGACACCGCGCAGGAGGCGCAGGAGCAGTTCCTGGACGCGCAGCGCAGGCGGGTGGGCCTGTTCCTCGGCCGGGGCCGTACGTTCACCCCGGAGGAGGCGGACGACATCCTCGGCTCCCCGGCCGGGCGGCAGATCCTGCAGATGACCAAGTACTCCGCGGTCGGGACCCCCGACCAGGTGAAGGACTACCTCGACGATTTCGCCGAGCAGGCCCGGGCCGACGAGCTGATCGTCGTCTCCGCGGCCCCCGACCGGCGGGCCTGGCTGCGCTCCTTCGAACTGCTGGCGGACGTCTACGGCATGGCCCCCGCCCTGCAGTAGCTCCCGCCCTGGTCATCGCGAGAGCGGCATCGTGACGTGGCGATGCGACGATTCCCTCATGGACGTGGTCGTGCAGTGGGTCCGCACATCGTGGACCAAGCAGTCGCGCGGAGGGACCGCCGCCGCATCCCGCAACGCCCTCGCCGTCGGGTTCGAGCTGCCGGATGTCCCCCGTCCGTTCATGCACGAGATCTCCATGCGCGAAGCCGACGCCTTCCGCCCCGCGTCATCCGTACACCCCCTGACCGGTGACGTCAGAAGCGTGCGCCTGAGGGAGGCCGACGGGCGCCTGCTGGTCCAGCCGCTGATCCCGGCCCTCTTCACCCTGCCGCCCCGGCGGCGGCGTCCTCCCGCGATCCGGCTGGCCCCGGGGCAGTGGCTGAGATGGCAGCTCAACTACCGCTTCAGCAGCGCGGCAGGCATGGCCGACTGGTCCTACCACCTGCACACTCTCAACGTCGCGTACGGCCCGGCGGAGCGGGAGGTGTTCCTCGGGACCCCCACCCGGTACGTCGACGAACGCGGCTCCCTCCGCTGACCGAGGCCCGGACCGGCCGCCGGGAGCCGCCGGGTGGACCCCACAGGCGATGTGTGATCCGTTTCACAACCGGGCCCTGTCATGGATCGGCCCGCTGTCTCGCTCAATCGGCAAGCGGACAGACAGGAGCAAGACCATGAAGCACCGCATCGTCGTCCTCGGCGCCGGCTACGCCGGGGCCCATTCGGCGGGGAGCCTGGCCCGCCGCCTCGACCCCGCCGACACCGAGATCACCCTCGTCAACGCCGAACCCGACTTCGTCGAGCGGCTGCGCCTCCACCAGCTCGCGGCCGGCCAGGACCTCAGGAAACGCCCGCTGGCCCGCATGTTCGCCGGCACCGGGGTACGGCTGCGCCTGGCACGCGTCGAAGCGGTCGACGCCGAGCACAAGACCGTCACGCTGGACGACGGCGAACTCGCCTACGACACCCTCCTCTACGCGCTCGGCAGCACCGTCGCCGACCACGGCGTCCCCGGTGTCGCCGAGCACGCCTTCCATGTCACCGGCCGGGCCGCGGCGCTGCGACTGCGCGATCACCTGGACGGCCTGGGCGAGGGCGGACGCGTCCTGGTCGTGGGTGAGGGCCTGACCGGCATCGAGACCTCCACCGAGATCGCCGAGTCACGCCCCGGCCTGAAGGTGGCGCTGGCCGCCCGCGGCGAACTGGGCGCCTGGCTCTCCCCCGGAGCCCGCCGCCACCTGCGCCGGGCCTTCGACCGTCTCGGTATCACCGTCCACGAGCACACGTCCGTCGAACGCGTCGAGCCGACACGGGCGATCGCCGCCGACGGCACCGTCTTCGTGTCCGAGGCGACCGTGTGGTCCGGCGGGTTCGCCGTCCACCCCATCGCGGCCCGCAGCGGCCTCGACGTCACCGGCACCGGTCAGATCGTCGTCGACGACACCATGCGCTCGGTCTCGCACCCCGACGTCTACGCCGCCGGTGACAGCGCCTACGCCATCGGTGAGAACGGCCGGCCGCTGCCGATGTCGTGCGCCTCGGCCGGTTTCACGGGCATGCGGGCGACCGGTGCGATCATCAGGCACCTGACCGGCCGCACGATCCCATCCGCCGCGCTGAAGTACTACGGCAACCACATCAGCCTCGGGCGGCGCGACGCGATCATCCAGATGGTCGACGGCGACACCCGGGCCAAATCCTGGTACCTGCGGGGCCGCGTGGCCGCGTACCTCAAGAACGCCATCCTCAAAGGCGCCGCCTGGGGTATGGGTCACCCGACCTACGGCATGCCGGCCCGCAGGCATCGCCTGACCGCCGCGGCCGGACGCTCCGCCGAGGCGGCCGTCGCCTAGAGTCGGCCGCGTGGACGCCCTCGCCACCGAGCAGTTCGAGGCCAGCCGGAACCGGCTGGCCTCGCTCGCGTACCGCCTGCTCGGCTCGGCCGCCGACGCCGAGGACGCCGTACAGGACGCGTTCCTGCGCTGGCAGGCGGCTGACCGCGACCGGGTCGAGGTGCCGGAGGCGTGGCTCACCAAGATCGTCACCCACCTGTGCATCGACCGGCTCCGCTCCGCGCGGGCGAGGCACGAACGCGCGGTCGGCGCATGGCTGCCCGAACCGCTCCTCGACGGCGACCCGATGCTCGGCCCGGCCGACACCGTCGAACAGCGCGAGTCGGTGTCGCTGGCCATGCTGACCCTCATGGGGCGCCTCTCCCCCAACGAGCGTGCCGTCTACGTGCTGCGCGAGGCATTCTCGTACAGCCACGCCGAGATCGCCGACATCCTCGACATCACCGAGTCCGCCAGCCAGCAGCACCTCCACCGGGCCCGGCGACGCGTCGCCACCGCGCGCCGCGGCGGCATCACCGACAACGCCGGCGCGCGCCGGATCGTCGAGGCCTTCCTCGACGCCGCCGCCTCGGGGCAGACCGAACGGCTGATCGCGCTGCTCACCGAGGACGCGACCGCGATCTCGGACGGCGCCGGGCTCACCGAGAAGCTGCTGCTGTTCCCCACTCCGGAACGGATGGCCGCCGCGGCGCGGGGCGCGCTCAAGCCGAGTGAAGGCAAACGGCGGCGGGTCGGCGGCTCCCCCGCGCTGCACGCCGGTGTGGTCAACGGCTCTCCCGCCCTGATCGCCGTGTTCGGCAACCGGGTGGTGGGCCTCCTCGTGCTCGAAATGCGCGAGGGCAAGATCGCCTTCGGTCACGGCATCGCCTCCCCGAAGCGGCTCGGCCGTCTCACCGCGATGTGGTCGGAGCAGGAGCACGACGCACCGATCGTCGAGTCCTGGTGATCGGTGCCGCGGAGAAGCCCCGCGGCGAGGTCGAGACGGAGCTTCCGCCGCGAACGGCGCGCCTTCCGATGATCAGCTCGAAAGGCGCGGAGAAGGCTCCCATCGACGGCCCGTGGTTCCCCATGGCTTCCCGGGCTCCCCTGGCGGGCCTCGATCCGCGCATCCAGCTATCGCGCCAGGACACGCTTGTGGTAGCCCCCGATGTCCCGGACCTCGACGGTGACCTGGGTGTTCAGCCCCGTTCCGGGCTTGATGTGGTCACACAGCATCGCGAGGGTCAGCTCTCCCAGCCGGGCTTTGATCTCAGGGCTGCGGCCGGGCAGGATCGACATCCCTACGTGGATCATCGCCTCGGTGGCCGCGCCGTCGCCGATGACCGCTTCGGTGACGGGACGGAAGCGCGTTTTGAAGTCCGGCAGGGCGCTGCCGATCAACTCGGCCGCGGCCGGGTGCAGTGCCAGCGCGAATCCGCGCCGGTCGAACGCCTCGGCGAGGGATGCGGAGTACTCGACAATGATCTGCGGCATGCCCCTCATTGTCGAGGCCACCCGCACCACAACCAAGCCGCCCGTGCTCACCGTCGCCGAAGAGGCGGCCCACCTGCGCCTGGCCGACCCGCTCAACGGCGTGCGGAAGCCCGACGGTCCGGTCAGCTGGTTCCTCCACTGAGTTCGGAGGAGGCGTCATCCGGCAGATCGTGCTGGGTGAACATGTCGATCAGCAGCCCGACGGGCAGGCCGGCCTCGGTCGGATAACGGAAGCCGCGATCGAGGTTGAGGGTGTAGTGGTTGCGGCGGCCGACTTTGCTGAAGGTCAGGTAGCCCTCCTGATGCAGGTCGGACACGATGTTCTGCACGGCGCGCTCGGTGATGCCGATCCGGGCGGAGATGTCGCGCATACGGGTTTGCGGATCGCGGGCGATCTCCACCAGCACCCGGGCGTGGTGGGTGAGAAACGTCCAGCTGGAAGGGGACTCACCACCGTTGGTCGCGACCATGTCACCTCTCTTCAGGGCTGGGCTGATCCGGCCGGGAGTGACGGCGGGACATCTTTACCCTAAGATTATTACCTGAAGTTCATTTCCGGTATGTCCTTTCCTGAAAGAGGTCGCGGGTGAGATGATGCCAGTCAACCGGTCTCCCTCCGCCAGTGGGGGTCCTCATGCCTGCGTCTCCGTCTCCGCGCCTTCACGCCCGTCCCGCCCGCAGGGGCACAGCCTGGCCCGTCTGGCCGTTGTCCGCAGCACCGTGATGCTCCCGCACGAAGACGCCTCCCGCCTTCCCGCATCCGAGAGTGCCTCCTCCGGCGTCCTCGGCGCGGTCCTGTATGCCGATCGCCTCGTGCGGCTGACCTACCATCCTCAGCCCGGCGCCACCCTGATCCGGCTGACCGGACAGATCGACGCCACCAACCACGCCGCACTGGAGGAGACGCTGCGACGTGTCGGGCACGGCGAGGATCGCCTCCTGATCGACCTGCGCGACCTGCACTTCATCGACACCGCCGGGATGCGTCTGCTGGTGCGGCTGTGCAGCACGGGCGCGGCCCGGCTGGTCAACGTGCCCCCCTTCCTGCAGCACTTGACGGAGCTGCTGAACCTGCCGCTGCGCATCAGCGCCCCGGACGGCCCGGCAGCAGAAACCCGGTAGGCAACCACCCATCAAAGCCGGACGGGTTCAGGCTCCCTCCGAACCGCTCCCCTACGCCCGGCTAGACGATCTCCGCCACATCCACGCGACAACGCTTCTCCTGGCGGGCATCCCCGTTCACGTGGTCGCGTCCCGCCTTGGCCACGCCGACCCGGCGATCACCCTTCGTGTCTACGCCCACGTGATCCGCTCAGCGGAGGCCGCCGCCGACGTCTTCACGAAAGCCCTCAGGAATGAGTCTGAGGACGTCTGTTAGCAAGGGTGTTAGCAAAAAGCCCTCTCGGATGATCCGAGAGGGCTTTTGACCTGGAGCCGCCTTGGGGAATCGAACCCCAGACCCCTTCATTACGAGTGAAGTGCTCTGGCCGACTGAGCTAAGGCGGCGTGCCGTGCATGTTCGCACGGCCTAAGGCAGTCTACATGGTCTCGGGCGTTACTCGCGCCGTCATACCACCCGATCCCGGGCAGCCGGCACCGTTCCCGGGGGGACGGCCGGGCTGTCAGACGGGATGCGGCGCGGGGACGGTCTCCTTCAGGGTGCCGTCGGGGGTGAGGTCGAGCACCGCGACCGTGTCGGCCGGGGCGACGCCGGGGGCGACGATCGACAGGCAGACCACGTCCGTGGACCCGATCCGTTCCCGGAAGGGCACGTGCGTGTGTCCGCAGGCGTGCACCTGCGGTCTGAGGGTGTCGGTCAGCATGCGGATGCGGTCGCATCCCACGGGGGTCTTGCCGTGGTGCCGGTAGGACAGCCCGGCGGGCCAGTCGTGGGTGATCAGCAGGTCGATCCGCCTCCCGTGCGCCCGACGGAGGAGGTGGTCGACGTGCGGTTTGGTGAAGTAGCCGTACTCCTTCAACCGCTCGGGGGTGACGGCGGGCGGCTGGTCGGGCTCACTGAAGTGGCGTGAATAGATTCCTGACAGGTACGCGACCCGGAGTCCGGCGATCTCCGCCACCCCGGAACGCCCCAGGAAGTGGAAGCCCGGCGCCCACTCCCCGGGACCGTGCGCGTCGAGTGCCGGCCACGGCTCGTGGTTGCCGCCGATGAAGTACACGGGCGCGCTCATGCTCTGCAGGCCCTCGGCGAACCGGGGGAAGTCGCCCACCTTCCGGTATTTGGCGGGGCCGCCCACTCCCAGGCTCTCGGCCTCGTCCCGGTTCGGCTCGGCGTCCCCCACGCTGAAGATGGCGTCGACGGGGCCCGCGTGTTGCCGGATCATCGCGTCGGCCAGGGTGAAGTCGGCATGGATGTCGCCGACGAGCGCGAATCTCATGCGCTCGATGATGGCCAGCGGCCATCCCCGCGAACAACTGGATTTCCCGAGACCGGCGCACCATCGGGACGATCAGCATCCCAGGCCCCCAGGGGATCTAGAGGGGCAATTAACCGTTTAGATGCACGAATCATCAATAATGTCCGGGTGCTTGCCTCCCGGTTCCGCCTCCTGATCGCTGCGTCCCTGGTTACAGCCCTCTCCGGCTGCAGTGTCGTGATAGACCGCGCGACCTCCGCTGTCCTCGGGGAGAAGGGCTACGTCATGACCGGCGAGTCGATGGAGCCCACCCTCATAAAAGGCGGGCAGTTCACCGCCTCTATGATTCGCGGTGAGTATATTCCGAGGATCGGCGACGTCGTCGTGTTCGACGCACCGGACTGGGAAGAGAAGCACTCCTTCGTCAGCCGCGTCATCGGCGGCCCGGGGACTCGTGTGGAGTGCTGTCATTCGGACGGCAGGCTGCTGGTGAACGGCGTTCCTCTGGAAGAGCCCTACTTGTACCCGGGCGACGCTCCCAGCGACTACCCCTTTGCCGTGACCGTCCCCGCCGGACGGTTGTGGCTGATGAGCGACCACCGGGCCGTCGCCCTCGACTCGCGTGCCCACCAGGGAGATCCCGGAGGAGGGACCATCGCGGTGACCGACGTTCTCAGCGTCGTGGAGACCGACGACTCCGAATAGGACCGGCCGGCCGGGTCATCCCTCCGGGCCGCTCTCGGCGACCGTGACCGCGTCGCCGTACATCTCGTCGTGCTGCTTGCGCGGTGAGCAGACCGAGGCCGACGGGCACGCGCAGCGCCGCCCGCCGTCCTCCAGCCGGACCACGACGGAGTCGGAGGGGACGTTGCGCCCCACCACGGTCCCCGGCCCCTGCGGGGTGTCCACCTTCAGGCCGGGGCGGGGCATCCTGCTGTGCGCCTCCATGTAGAGCGGGTGCTCGTACTTCAGGCAGCACATCAGCCGCCCGCACGCGCCCGCGATGCGCATCGGGTTGACGGGGAGGTCCTGGTCCTTGGCCATGCGGACCGAGACCGGCTCGAAGTCCTTCAGGAAGGTGGCGCAGCACAGGTCACGCCCGCAGGGGCCGATCCCGCCCTGGAGGCGGGCCTCGTCGCGGGGACCGATCTGGCGCAACTCGACCCGGGCCCGCAGGTTGCGGGCGAGGTCGCGGACCAGGGCGCGGAAGTCGACGCGGTGCGGGGCCGAGAAGTAGACCGTGTAGACGTTGTCGGCGTCGAGGTAGTCGACGCCGACGACCTTCATCGGCAGGGAGTGCCGCCTGATCAGGCGCTTGGAGACGCTCCTGGCCTCCGCCCGGTGCCGCCTGTTGCCCTCGTCGCGGGCCAGGTGCTCCTCGGTGGCGATGCCAGCGCAGACCGGCAGGCCGCCGATCTCCTCGCTCGTCCACTGCGGCGCCCATACGCACTCGGCCACCTCGGGCCCGGCGTCGGTGGGCACGAGCACCTTGTCACCGACCTTGGGACTGTGCTCGCCGGGGTCGAGGTAGTACAGCCGGCCGTAACGGGTGAAGCTCACGGCCATGATCATGCTCATGCGGCTCCCAGACCAATCCCAGACCAAGCGAGTGGTACGGCTCACGCCCACACTACGCGCCGTTCCCGCCTCTGCGGGAGACCGTAGGGCCAGGCGGCCCCGTACCGCGCGGCATCGTCTGGGAGAGCAGTTCTGTCTCGGGTTCCGGGGTCGTCCCCGACAATGACATGGTCACATCACAGAGACGCCGTGGCGGGCCGTCTGCTGCTCGGATCTCCGGAGCCCGCGGAAATCACCCCGGCCACCGCCCGGGTCGCCAGAGCTCCCGGAGATCACCCCACCAGTTCGGTGAAGGCGTCCTCCCAGCGGTCCGCGATCGTGGAGATGGCGTACTCGCGGGCCGTCTCCCGGGCGTTGGCGGCCATCCGGCGGCGGCCGTCCTCGTCGTCGATCATCTTGAGCAGGCCCGCGGCGAGGGCGTCGACGTCGTCGGGCGGGACGAGCAGCCCGTCGTGCCCCGAGGTGATGATCTCCCTCGGCCCTCGCGGGCAGTCGAAGCTGACCACCGGCACCCCGCACGCGAACGCCTCGATGATGGTCATGCCGAAGCCCTCGAACCGCGAGCTGACCGCGTGGATCGAGGCCTTGGCCAGCTCGCCCTCGATGTCCCCGGTCGAGCCCATGAACATGACGTTGTTGTGCAGGCGCAGCTTGGTGGCCAGCTTGACCAGTTTGTCGCTGACCCGGCCCTCTCCGTAGATCCGCAGCTTCCAGTCCGGCCGGACCTCGACGACCTGCGCGAACGCCTTCAGCAGCCGGTCGTACCCCTTGACCGGCACCAGCCGCCCGGCGGCCAGGACGATCCGGTTCTCCTGCCGGGACACCGGGCGCGGCCCGCCCGCCAGCCCGTTGCCGATGGTGAACACCCCCGTGCCGAACCGGTCGAGCATGCCCCGGTAATCCTGTTCGTCCGCCTCGGTGAGGGTGACGACCGCGTCCAGCTTCGGGTACCACTGCCGGATCTCCTCAAAGATCCCCGGCTTGTGCGCCTCGAAGTGCAGGTGCTCCTGGGCGATCGTGACGACCCGCCTGCGGGCGAACCGGGCGGCCAGGATGTTGAGCCCGGCCCGGGTGGTCACGAGCACGTCGGTGCGGAGCCTGCTCAGCTCACGCCGGAGGACCTCGTCGCTCCAGGCGGTGAAGGAGGCGTAGGCCCGCTCCTCCGGGTGGACCAGCGCGCTCGGTTCCTGGCTCAGCCGTTCGGCCCGTTTCGTGTACGGCCAGCGGACCTTCGCCCCCGGCCGCAGGTCCACCAGCGAGCGGAGCCGGACCTTCGGGCCCAGCGGGAGGAAGGGCCGGTCGGCGTGCTGGAAGACGCTGATGACCTCGACGTTGTGCCGGACGGACAGCTCGGTGGCGAGGTCGAGGGTCGCCCGGATGGTGCCGCCCATCCCGTAGGCGTTGAGGATCAGGAAGGAGATCTTCATGAGGTCTTCTCCTCGATCGTGCACGCGACGGCCAGGCTGTCGGCGTCGGTGAAGTACGGCCGCACCCGCACCTGCCCCACGTACTGCGCGGGGAACCTCACCCTGCTCTTCTTCTCGGTGACGTCGTCGAGCCGGGCTGCCAGCGGGAGCCGTACCCCGTCGATCTCGGCGAACAGGTCCCAGAAGACCCGCCGCTTCGTCTGGCCCTCGGTCAGCTGCGCGATCGGGACCTTTCCGGTGAACCGGCGTCCCCTCACCGTCCCGCCGCCGGCTGTCTCGGGGCCCTTCCTGGCCACGGCCACGAGCCAGGCCGATCGTGCGGCCGGGCGCGGCTCTCCGTACGCGAGCATGCCCTCGACGCCGACCATGCCGTCCTCCGGGCAGACCCGGGCCACCTCGACGTACGGCCCGACCTCGCGGACCAGTACATGGAGGATTCCCTCCGGACTCCGTACCGCGCGGATCTCCCTGTCACGCGCCCGTCCCGCGTAGGCGACCAGCCCGTCGAGGGAGAAGCCCGGATCGTCGGTGACGAGCGGAGCGCCGTGCTTCGACACCGTCCACGTCCCCGCCGCGAGACCGGACAGATCGATGCCCTCGTGTTCCTCTCCCGTCTCCGTGTTGCGGAGGAGGATCTTCCCGTCATCCGGTTCGGGCCATTCGATCCTCAGTGTGTCGTCATCGTCCACACGGCTCGTCACGGCTCTCCCGACCCCCGTCGGAACGGTCTCATAACGTGTTTCCCTGCTGGCCAACAGACTCCTGGCCCCTTCTGCTCATCCCCGTAGCGCAGGACACACTGACATCATTTATAACGAAAAGGTAGATTTTTTCTGTGATTCTAACGATCTTCTCCCTCATTTGGAGGGGCGTTAACGGATATCGGTTCCATCGCCGCGAAAAATACGAAAAGGAGCTATCCGATTACGGATAGCTCCTTTCCCTCTCCGGTCGGCCGGAGACCGTACGGAAGGGGTCAGAAATCAGGGGAGGAGTCGGGGACTGCGCAGGGAGAGGGTCATGGCCTCGACGGCCATCTGCGGACTGACGTTGGCGGCCAACCGCCGGCGGCAGAGCATGATCGCGTCTATCCTGCGCAGGTTGTCCTCCGGCGTGGAGGACCGCGCCACCTTCTCCAGATCGGCCCGACGGTCCTCGGTGGCCAGTTCCACCCCCTGCGCCCCGAACTGTACGGCCAGCACGTCACGGTAGAACGTCACCAGGTCGAGCAGGGCCGCGTCGATGACGTCGCGCTTGGTCCGGGTGGCCCGGGACTTCTGCCGCTCCTCCAGTTCCTTGAGCGCCCCCGCCCCGCCCCGGACGAGCCCCTTGTTGAGCCCCTTTCCGGTGGAGCCCTCCCCGTAGACCTTGCGGAGCTCGGCGGTCTCCGCCTCGTCCAGCACCGAGGTGACCGCGGCTGCCTCCTCCTCGGCCGTCTTCACCAGCCGCTCGGCCGCCGCCACGCACTCTCCCACCCCGGTGAGCGAGGCCGGGATGGACAGCACCGACTCCCGCCGCCCGCGCGCGTCGGCGTCCAGGGCGAGCCTGCGGGCCCGGTCGAGGTGCCCCTGGGCCGCCCGGGCGGCGAAGGCCGCCATGTCCGGCGGCACGTTCTCACGCGTGGCCAGCACGTGGGCGACCGCCGCGACGGGCGGGGTGACGAGCGTGACCACCCGGCAGCGCGACCTGATAGTGATCATCATGTCGTCCGGGGAGGGGGCGCAGAGCAACCAGACCGTCCGCGGCGGCGGCTCCTCAATCGCCTTGAGCAGCGCGTTGGAGGCGCCCTCGGTGGCCCGGTCGGCGTCCTCGAACAGGACCACCCGCCAGCGGCCCAGGGTCGGCGCCCCGGCCGCGCGGAGGATGAGCTGGCGGGTGTCCTTGATGCCGTAGGAGAGCCCCTGCGGGCGCACGGTCTCCAGGTCCGGGTGCGAGCCGACCATCACCTGGTGGCACATGTCGCAGTGGCCGCAGCCCCCGTCGGCGCAGAACAACGCGGCGGCGAACGCCCGCGCGGCCTCCTCCCGCCCGGATCCGGGCGGCCCGGTGAACAGCCACGCGTGGGTCATCCCCGCTCCCGAACCCCCCGCCAGCACCTCCGCCGCCGCGGCGGCGGCCCGGCGGAGCGTCTGCGCGGCGCGTTCCTGACCCACGAGGTCATCGAAGACTCCCACGCGGTCAAACCTACCGTCGCGGTCGCCGAGGTCGGTCGTGGACGGCGGGTTCCGCCGGCCGTCGGCGGGCTCGGCGGGCTCGGCGGGCTCGGCGGCTCCGGCAGAGGATCAGTCGCGGATGGCCGGTATGGTCCCGGTGATGTCCTCGGCCTCCCGCGGTACCGGGTCGGGCAGGATCTCGTGGACCCGGTCCTGGATGAGCCGGGAGATCTGCTCCTGCTCCAGAGTGCCGTCGACGACCAGGTAGCGGTCGGGATCGGCGGCGGCCAGGGCGCGGAACTCACGGCGTACCCGCTCGTGGAACTCCAGCGGCTCGGATTCGATCCGGTCGGCGGCCCCGCCCAGCCGGGTCAGTCCGATCGACGGCGGGGTGTCGATGAGCACGGTCAGGTCCGGGACCAGCCCGCCGGTGGCCCAGGTGTTGATCAGCGTCACGTCCTCCTTCGCCAGCGACCGGCCCGCCCCCTGGTAGGCCAGCGAGGAGTCCACGTAGCGGTCGGAGATCACCATCGCTCCCCGGTAGAGCGCCGGGAGGATGACCTTCTCCACGTGCTCGGCACGGTCGGCGGCGTACAGCAGCGCCTCGGAGCGGGCCGACAGGCCCTGGTGGACGGCGTCCAGCAGGATGGCCCGCAACCGCATGCCCACCTTCGTCGAGCCGGGCTCCCGGGTCTGCACGACGTCGTAGCCCTGGTCACGCAGCCAGATCGCGAGCAGCCGCGACTGGGTGGTCTTCCCCGACCCCTCACCGCCCTCGAACGCGATGAAGACCCCGCGTGGCGGCTCGACGTGCCCGGTCGCGGGCCGCTCGCCCCGGACCGCCGCGATCAGGTCGGTGACGATCGGGACGCCCTTGCGGTCGTCCATGTGCCGCAGCGCGAGCAGGCCGACGCCGACCGCGAGCAGCGCACCGACCACCATCACCAGGTTGGAGCCGTCGAACCGGTAGACCTCCTCCCCGCCGAACACGACCTCGTGGGAGCCGTACAGGCCCGCCAGCATCGGCGCGGCCGAGACGACCGCCAGCAGCGTGACGCGGGCCAGCGACTGCAGGAAGGAGAACGTACGGCCCCGCAGGTGGTCCTCCACCTCCAGACCGATCATGGTGTAACCGATGATCCAGGCGATCCCGGCGCACGCGCCGAGCACCACGGTCAGCATGACCACGATCACCAGGTTGTGGACGAGCGCGACGGCGGCGAGGACCACACCGGCCAGGATGATCGAGAGCCCGAACAGCCGCCGCCGCGACAACCCCCGCAGCAGCCGGGTGCCGAAGAACATGCCGAACGCCATACCGGCGAAGACCGCGCCGAACACCACGCCGTAGGCCGCGTCGCCGCCGCCCAGCCCCTGCTGCACATAGATCTTGGCCACGCCGATCACCGCGCCGCCCGCGGCGAACGCGCCGAGCATGCCGATGACCAGGCCCCGCACCAGCTGGTCGCCGCCGACGAAGCGCCATCCCTCGATGATCTGCCGCAGCACCGACGGCGTGGCGACGCCACCGGTGCTGCTCCTGGGGATGTCCCGGAGCGTGAAGATGAGGAACGCCGAGATCAGGTAGGCGAAGGCGTTGACGAACAGCGCGAGGTGGGTGTCACGCTCGGCGAAGTAGGGGATGAGGTTGCCCAGGCCGTCGCCGGCGACCGACAACATCGCGAACAGCAGCGCCGCGACCGGGGCGGTGCCGTACGTGACCAGCAGGCTGAGCTGGTTGGCCGCCTCCAGCCGCTCCTTGGGCACCAGGTTCGGCACCGTGGCGTCCTTTGCCGGGACCCAGAACAGGTTGACGCACTCGACCAGGAGCGTGGCGATGATCAGCCACTGGTAGCTGGCGTCCGTCAGCGGGATCGACACCACCAGCGCGAACCGCGACAGGTCCGCGAAGAACATCGTCAGCCGCCGGTCGAACCGGTCGGCGAACGCGCCCGCCAGAGGGCCGAGCACGATCGCCGGGAGCAGTTTCACGACGAAGACGCCGCCGACGGCGAGGCTCTGCGTCCGGTAGTCCTCCTCCGCGGTGAGGTTGCCCGCCAGCGCGGTCAGTGCCAGGAGGTTCAGCCAGTCGCCCAGGCTGCACACGGACATGGCCGTCCACAACTTGCGGAACGGGGCGTTGGCCAGCACGTGGGGGGGCTTGCGACGCGCGGTGCCCCGGCCAGGGGAGGTCATGGTCTCAGCGTATCCAGGTGCTTGCCGGACTGGGGAAAACACGAGCCAGACTGATATGTCTGCGTGCTCACCGCATGAGGCTAGTACGTCGCGCTTGTTCCCGACAGGTACGGCGGGGACCGGTGTGGCGGCTCATGCACGCAGTACCGCCGCCCATGCACGCAGTACCGCCGCTCAGGCGCGGAGTTCGAGAAGAGTGATCTCCGGGGGCGCGCCGACCCTGACCGGAGGACCCCAGAAGCCCGCGCCGCGGGTGACGTAGACCCGCGTGCCGTCCACCTCGCCGAGCCCCGCGACGACCGGCTGCTGCACCGGGACGACCAGGTTGAAGGGGACCATCTGGCCGCCGTGGGTGTGCCCGGACAACTGGAGGTCCACGCCGTACCCGGCCGCGTCCCGCGCCTGGATCGGCTGGTGGGCGAGCAGGACCGTGGAGCGGGAGCGGTCCCGTCCACCGAGCGCCCGCTCGAAGTCGGGGCCCGCGTCGACCGTGCCGCCGGCGATGTCGTTGACCCCGGCGAGGTCGAGTACGGCCCCCGCGTGACCGATCTCGACCCGTTCGTTCTGGAGCGGGCGGATGCCGAGACCGCGGAGCTCCTCGATCCACTCGCCGGGGCCGTTGGCGGTGTAGTACTCGTGGTTGCCGGTGACGAAGTAGGCCCCGTAGCGGGACTCCAGGTCCGCCAGCGGGCGGGCCATCGAGCCGAGCTCGGCCACCGTGCCGTCGACCAGGTCGCCGACGACCGCGACCACGTCGGCCTCCAGCTCATTGATCATCCGGACGATGCGCTCGGTGTGCCTGATGCCGGTGAGCGGGCCGAGGTGGATGTCGCTGACCACGGCGAAGCGCAGGCCGGACAGGCGCGGGTCCAGCCGGGGCAGGGTGACCCCGACCCGCTCGATCACCGGGTCGCCCAGGGCGGTCCGGATGCCGGACCCGACCGTGACGAGCGCGCCGGCCCCGGCGACGGCCGCGGCCGTACGGGCGATGAACAGCCTGCGGCCGATCGCCGTCGGCGCGCCGTCGCGTGCTCCGGCCCCGGGACGGGGGGAGTCCTGCCCGGCGTCCTGTGCGAGGTTTCGCTGCCGGTCCCCGTTCCCCTCCCCGTTCCCGTCCTCGGCCTCGCTCCCGGCCTGCGTCCCGGTACCCGCCGAGGCGGCCGTGACGGGGGCGGCGACGCGGGCGCCGGAGCGCTGTGCGGCGGGTCCGGTGACGGCGCGGCGCTCCGAACGGCGTACGGCGAGCAGGGCCAGCGCCCGGGGGATCTCCAGGATCACCAGGAAGACGAACAGGTAGAACATCACGGCGAGCCAGAAGAAACCCGGCCAGGCCAGGAAGTGTCCCCAGTCGGTGCGCGAGCCGATGAGGGTCACCGGGACGAGCAGGCCCATGCCGACCAGGACCCAGGTCAGCACCCGGCGGGTCCGGCCCGGGATCGTGGTGGCACGGACCAGGCGGCGCCACAGGTAGTAGTGGACCAGCGCCACCACGCTGAAGACCATTGCCACGAATCCCACGACCGCCACCCTTGCCCCATTCGTACCCGCCCGCCGTGCCGCGCGCGTTGGACAGAACGCCGGGAACCGCGGATGCGTTCCCGGCGTTCTGAGAACCCTCTCAGGCTCCGGCGGTCCGAGCGATCAAGCCACGGACCTGCACGATCGAGGCACGGCCGGCCCGCCGGGTCCGGTCAGCCCGCCGGGTCCGGTCAGCGCGTCACGCCTTGGTGCCCTTGGTGGCGGTCTTGGTCGTCTTGGCGCTGGCGGCGGTCTTGGTCCCGGTGGCGGTCTTGGTCGTCTTGGCGCTGGCGGCGGTCTTGGTCCCGGTGGCGGTCTTGGCCGCCGCGGCGCGGGTGGTCCGCGGCTTCTTGGCCACCGGACCCCGGGCCCGGCGGTCGGCCAGGAGCTCGGCCGCCCGCTCGGTGGTGATCTGCTCGACCTCGTCACCCTTGCGCAGGGAGGCGTTGGTCTCGCCGTCGGTCACGTACGGCCCGAAGCGGCCCTCCTTGACCACGATCGGCTTGCCGGAGACCGGGTCCTGCCCCAGCTCGCGCAGCGGGGGCGCCGCGGCGGCCCGGCGGCCACGGGTCTTGGGCTGGGCGAACAACTCCTTGGCCCGCTCGATCGTGACCGTCAGCAGCTCTTCCTCCGAGGCCAGCGACCGTGAGTCCGTGCCCTTCTTGATGTAGGGGCCGAACTTGCCGTTCTGCGCCGTGACCTCCTCACCGTCGATCTCCCCGACCGTCCTGGGCAGCGAGAGCAGCTTCAGGGCGTCATCGAGCGTGACGGTGTCCAGCGACATCGTCTTGAACAACGAGCTGATGCGCGGCTTGGGGGCGTCGGCCTTCTTCGTCCGCCTCTTGGCCGCGCCCTCGGCGGGCGCCGGCTCCTCGGGGAGGATCTCCGTGACGTACGGCCCGTAGCGGCCGTCCTTGGCCACGATCAGGTGGCCGGTCACCGGGTCGCGGCCCAGCTCGCGCTCCCCGCTCGGCCGGGCGAACAGCTCCTCGGCCTTCTCGGCGGTCAGCTCGTCGGGCGCCAGGTCCTCGGGGATGTTCACCCGGGCGCCGTCGCGGTCCAGGTAGGGGCCGTAGCGGCCGACCCGGATCATGATGTCGGTGCCCCTGATCGGGAAGGAGCTGATCTCCTTGGCGTCGATCTCGCCGAGATCGGTGACCAGTTCCTTCAGGCCCTCGTCGCCCTCCTCGCCGAAGTAGAAGCGGCGCAGCTCCGGCACCCGCTCCGCCCGGTCGTTGGCGATGTCGTCGAGGACCTTCTCCAGGTCGGCGGTGAAGTCGTAGTCGACGAGGTGACCGAAGTGCCGCTCCAGCAGGTTGACCACCGCGAACGCCAGGAAGGACGGCACCAGCGCGGTGCCCTTCTTGAACACGTAGCCGCGGTCGAGGATCGTCCCGATGATCGACGCGTAGGTCGACGGACGGCCGATCTCGCGGTCCTCCAGCTCCTTGACGAGCGAGGCCTCGGTGTAGCGCGCGGGCGGCTTGGTGGCGTGCGAGAGCGCGGTGAGCTCGGCCGCGGTGAGCCGGTCTCCCTCGGTCAGCTCCGGCAGGCGCTTCTCGGAGTCGTCGCGGTCGGTCGCCGGGTCGTCCGCGCCCTCGACGTACGCCTTGAGGAAGCCGTGGAAGGTGATCGTCCGGCCGGAGGCGGTGAACTCGACCCGCTCGCCCGCGCTGGAGTCGCCGCCCGCCTTGACGGTGACCGACTCGCCGACCGCGTCCTTCATCTGGGAGGCGACGGTGCGCTGCCAGATCAGCTCGTACAGCCGGAACATGTCGCCGGTCAGCCCGGTCTCGCCCGGCGTGCGGAACTCCTCACCGGAGGGGCGGATCGCCTCGTGCGCCTCCTGCGCGTTCTTCACCTTGCTGGCGTAGACGCGCGGCTTGTCGGGGACGTACGCCGCGCCGTACAGCTTGATGGCCTGGCTGCGGGCGGCTGCCACCGCGGTCTCCGACAGCGTGGTGCTGTCGGTGCGCATGTAGGTGATGAAGCCGTTCTCGTAGAGCCGCTGGGCGATCTGCATGGTCGTCTTCGCGGAGTAGCCCAGCTTCCGGCTGGCCTCCTGCTGAAGGGTGGTCGTGCGGAACGGCGCGTAGGGCTTGCGGGTGTACGGCTTGCGCTCGACGGAGACGACGGCGTACGCCGTACCGGCCAGGCGGCCCGCCAGGGCGCGCGCGGCCGCCTCGTCCAGGTGGAGCACGTCGGCGCTCTTCAGCGTGCCGTTGGTGGCGAAGTCGCGGCCCTGGGCGACGCGCTTGCCGTCCACCCCGGTCAGCATGGCGGTGAACTCGCGCGGAACCTCGTCGCGGCCGGTGTCGAACAGCGCCTGCAGGTCCCAGTAGCTCGCGCTGGTGAACGCCAGGCGCTCACGCTCGCGCTCCACGACCAGCCGGGTCGCCACCGACTGCACGCGGCCGGCGGACAGCCGGGGCTTGACCTTCTTCCACAGGACCGGGCTGACCTCGTAGCCGTAGAGGCGGTCGAGGATGCGCCGGGTCTCCTGGGCGTCGACCAGCCGCAGGTTCAGATCGCGCGGGTTGGCCACCGCCTCCTGGATCGCCCGGGGAGTGATCTCGTGGAACACCATGCGGTGGACGGGCACCTTGGGCTTGAGCACCTCGCGGAGGTGCCAGGCGATCGCCTCGCCCTCCCGGTCCTCGTCGGTGGCGAGGTAGAGCTCGTCGGCGTCCTTGAGCAGCGCCCTGAGCTTCCTCACCTGCGCGTGCTTGTCCGGGTTGATGATGTAGAGCGGCTCGAAGTTGCCGTCGACGTTCACCCCCAGACGGGCCCAGGGCTTGTCCCTGTCCTCGTCGGGGATGTCGTCGGCCTTCTGGGGGAGGTCGCGAATATGCCCGATACTGGACTCGACGACGTAGCCACGGCCGAGGTACCCGGCGATGGTCTTGGCCTTGGAGGGCGACTCGACGATCACCAGGCGGGTTCCGCCGCCGCTGCCGTTCTTGGCTGGCACGCTGCTTCCTACCTCGCTGTTCGCATCCGTTCCCCGTTAACTTTCCCTCAGGGCTACCCGATACGGATCGGGGACACTCCCAAGGAAAGCCGCAAGGACGCAGAATAAAGCCCAATGAGTACCGACGTCCCCCAGCCCACCCCTCGGAGACTAACCGCTGTGCTCACCTACTCCTACTTGGTTCTCCATCTTCCGCGCGGCACCTCCAGGGATGTCGCACGGCAGATCCTGACCGAACACGCAGAATACGGCGGATGGGAGCTCGACCGTCTGCGGTTGCATCCAGACGGCCGCAGGGATGTACGGCTGCGCCGAAAGATCATACGTGCGGTCAAGACGATGTGACCCCGCCCCCACCTGTCCGGGATCGGACACAGGTCCCACCGGTCCGGCATAGTACACAGGCCCCGGCGGTCCGGGTTCTGACACGGCCGACAGCGGGAAGGTCCCGCGCCGGGGCCGGACGGCCGGCTGCCGCCCTGCCCGCCTGGCGCGGGACCGATCGATGCGCGTGTGCCTGCGGGCCGTCGTTTTCCCGGCCCACGGGTCTGTCCGCCGGTCCGGCCGGATCAACCGGCCGGTGACCGGACGCCTTACTTCTTGCCGAGACGCGCCCGGCGAGTGACCGAGAACATGGCGGCGGAGATGGTGGCCAGGCCGCCGAGCACCAGGGCGAGCAGGGAGCCGGAGTTCATCCCGGTCACCCCCACCGGCTGGGCGGCGCTCATCAGGCCTGCGCCCTCAAGGGGCAGGATGTCCGCGATCGGGGTGGAGTCCGCCAGATCGGTCACCGGCGCGGTGGCCTGCTGCAGTCCCGTGGCGGGCAGGTTGGCAACGCCCTGAACGTCACCCACGACGGGCAGAGCGGGGCCGTTCGCCTTGTGGGCGGTGGTCCCGGCCTGCTGGGTGTCGCCCTGCCCGGGGATGACGGGCAGCGCGGGCAGCATGCCGCTGGTGTGGTACTTGCCGGGCTTCGAGCCCCAGTGGCCGTGTCCGCCGGGCTTGGAGCCGACGTGCGCGCCGCCCAGGCAGCCGGCCGCGGCGTCTCCCAGGACGGCCGCGGCGTTGCCGCAGACGTTGATCGGAGCGGTGATCGGAGCCACCACCTGGTTCCCGCCCAGCACGGACGAGCGGCCCGACGTTCTGTTGCCGCCGGCGCCCTTGCCTCCGCCGGGGGCGAACGCGCCGCCCTTGCACTCGGCTTCGGCGTTGCCGATCGCGTTGCCGCAGACGTTCACCGGAGCGGTGATCGGAGCCACCACCTGGTTCCCGCCGCCGACGCTGAAGCGCCCGTCGGTACGGTTGCCGCCGGCGCCCCGGCTGTGCCCGCCGTAGTGGCCGCCACCGCCGGTGACCTCGGCGCCGCCCTTGCAGCCCGCGAACGCCTCACCGAAGAGCGAGACGGCGTTGCCGCAGACGTTGATCGGAGCGGTGATCGGAGCCACCACCTGGTTCCCGCCGCCGACGCTGGACCGCCCGTCGGTACGGTTGCCGCCGGCGCCCCGGCCGCTGCCGCCCTTGACGGACGCGCCGCCCTTGCAGCCCGCGTCGGCCTCACCAAAGAGCGAGACGGCGTTGCCGCAGGCGTTGATCGGAGCGGTGATCGGAGCCACGACCTGGTTCCCGCCCAGCACGGACGAGCGACCCGACGTGCTGTTGCCGCCGGCGCCCCGGCCGCCGCCGCCCTTGACGGACGCGCCGCCCTTGCAGCCCGCGTCGGCCTCACCGAAGAGCGAGACGGCGTTGCCGCAGGCGTTGATCGGAGCGGTGATCGGAGCCACGACCTGGTTCCCGCCCAGCACGGACGAGCGACCCGACGTGCTGTTGCCGCCGGCGCCGCCGCCGGAGCCCTCGACGGACGCGCCGCCCTGGGAGCCGGCGTTGGACTCACCCGCGACGCCCACGGCGTTGCCGCTGATGTCGATGGGCAGGCTGATCGGGAGGTCGAGCTGGTTGCCGCCGCCGACCGAGTGCTCGCCGTCGGTGTCGGCGAAGGCCGTACCGCCGCCGAGAGTCATGACGCCCAGCGCGAGCAGCGCCGCGGGAGTGGTCCTCTTAGCCCATGTACGCATGGTTTCAGTGCTCCTTGTAGCTCATTGGGGGGGTTACCTGACGTCTCGTGCACGGCACGCGAAGGCATGCGAGGCCTCAACGGAGACCGCACCGGTCTCGTCCGGAGACCACACAGCGGTGCCCTGCGCTGTCACGAGAGGGGGGAATTGATCATCACCCGCGTCCCGGAACGGGCGCCGCCGGGCGAGAAGACCCACGGCACGGTCCGGGGGCCGACCGGTCCATGGAAGGACAGGGCCAGCAGGAGACGGGATCAGTCAGGAGAGAAAGAAGGGTCGTCCGCCGCTGTGCGGACGACGGGAGGAAGCACAACGGCCCGCGGGGCGTTCTCCGCCCTCATCTGCGGGTCGTACACAAAACGTGCGACGTCTCCCACGCTCGGCCCGGAAGGGCCGGATCCACCGCCGGTCTGGGGCACGAACCCGTTGGCGCCAGCGTTGTGGTCGACGGTGGAGGGTGCCGGGACAACCGGGGACGACTGGCTGGTCAGCCCGTCAACACCCCGCCCGGCCATTGCCGCGGCGTTTCCCGCGGCCAAGAGATCGCCGCTCTCCGTGGGGAAATCATCGACCTGGAGGGCCGATTCGGAGGCGGCGCCGTCGAGGGAACCGGAGCCTGCCGCTCCTGTCACCGCGGTGGTTTCCGCGGTCGCCGGGGCGGAGCCGAGGAACCCGAAGACGATGGCGAGCAGCCACCCGGCGGCGACCACGCCGCCGATCACTAGGGCTCGCCTGGCGATCCGCCGGACGCCGGCCGCGAACCGCGCCATCCGGTCGCTCCGCGCGGAAGTCGCCTCGTCGGAGATGGCGGCCGCGGGCACGCAGTGCACGACGGCGGACGGCAGAGCCCTCCGCCACCTGTGCGGCATGCGTGCCACGCGACCTCCCGAAGCTCCGACAGGCCGTGCTCGCACGGCCCGTCCTCTCGACGGAGAGTTACGTTAGCACTACGTCGCGTCAGTGCAATGAGTTTCCGGAGAACGTCTCAGCAGCCGTCCAGGAAGCGGTCAAGGACCCGGACACCAAACTGGAGCGAATCGACCGGGACCCGCTCGTCCACCCCATGGAACAGGCCGGAGAAGTCCAAGTCGGCGGGCAGCCGCAGCGGCGCGAACCCGAACCCGCGCATGCCCAGCCTGCTGAACGCCTTCAGGTCCGTCCCGCCCGAGAGCGTGTACGGCACCGCCAGCGCACCCGGATCCTCCGCGACGAGCGCGTCGGCCATCGACCGCACCAGGGGTCCGTCGAACCCGGTCTCGATCGCGATGTCGTGGTAGACGAACTCCATGGCCACGTTGGGGCCGAGCAGTTCGTCGATCGTCTCGAAGAACTCGTCCTCGTATCCCGGCAGGAACCGGCCGTCCACGTGCGCGGTCGCCGTCTGCGGGATCACGTTGACCTTGTAGCCGCCCGCCAGCATGGTGGGGTTGGCGGTGTTGCGGAGCGTGGCGCCGATCATCCGGGCCAGCGGGCCGAGCTTGGCCACGGTCGTCTCGGGGTCGTCGAGGTCGAGCTCCAGGTTCAGGGCCTCGGAGACCTCGGTGAGGAAGGTCCGCACCGTCTGCGTCAGCCGTACCGGCCACTCGTAACGCCCGATCCTGCCCACCGCCTCGGCCAGCTCCGTGACGGCGTTCTCGGCGTTGAGCATGGACCCGTGCCCGGCGCGGCCGTTCGCGGTCAGGCGCATCCAGGCGATGCCCTTCTCGGCCGTCTCGATGAGATAGAGCCTGCGCGCATCGTCGATGGAGACGCTGAACCCGCCGACCTCGCCAATCGCCTCGGTGCAGCCCTCGAAGAGGTCCGGGTGCTTGTCGGACAGCCACTGCGCGCCGTACGTCCCGCCGGCCTCCTCGTCGGCGGTGAACGCCAGCACGATGTCCCGCGGCGGGCGCCGTCCCTGGCTGAGACGCTGCCGGACGACCGCGAGGATCATCGCGTCCATGTTCTTCATGTCGACCGCGCCGCGCCCCCAGATGCAACCGTCGGCGATCTCCCCGCTGAGCGGGTGGTGGGTCCAGTCGTCGGCGTGGAAGGGAACGACGTCGAGATGCCCGTGCAGGAGCAGGGCGTCCCGCGAGGAGTCCTCCCCCGCGATCCGGGCGACCACGTTCGCCCGCCGGCTGTCCGGCTCCAGGATCTGCGGCTCCAGTCCCACCTCGGCCAGCTTCTCCGCGACGTACTCGGCGGCGGCCCGCTCTCCGGGTCCCGCGTTGTCACCCGCGTTGGTCGAGTCGATCCGGATCAGATCCCGGCACAGCTCGACGACCTCGTCCTCACCATTGAGCGCGGTCATGTCGACTCCTTCGGTTTGGTACGGCTTGCACCCTCCATCCTGCCGTTGCCGCCCCCCGGAGGCATCTCCGCTGGACCCCGGCGGTTTCCGATATGACGCAGCTCCAAAGGTTTGCTAACCTAGGTCCGCCGACGAGGGATGACGGTCTCTCGTGCAGGCACCACGTCCGGGTGGCGGAATGGCAGACGCGCTAGCTTGAGGTGCTAGTGCCCTTTGCGGGGCGTGGGGGTTCAAGTCCCCCCTCGGACACAGGGTTACCCCATGAAGAGCTCGCTCTCCGGAGCGAGCTCTTCGGCGTTGAGCCGGGCTATCGTCCGCACCTCTGCCTCGCACACGGCCACCGGCTTCTCCACCTGCCACGTCGCGGCGGAGTCGTGAGTGCCGCCGTCAGGCTCTGAGGTAGGCGAGGACGGCGAGGACGCGGCGGTGCCGGGCGTCGTCAGGTTGCAGGCCGAGCTTGGCGAAGACGTTGCCGATGTGCTTCTCCACTGTGCTGGCGGAGACCACCAGCCGCTCGGCGATGGCCGTGTTGGAATGCCCCTCGGCCATCAGCGCCAGGAGCTGCCGTTCACGTGCGGTCAGCGACCCCAGGACGTCGTCCCGGCGCTGCCCGGCCAGCAACTGCGCGACCACCTGCGGGTCGAGCACCGTTTCGCCCCTGGCGACCCGATCCAGTGCGTCCAGGAACTCCTGGACCCTGGAGACCCGGTTCTTCAGCAGATACCCGACCGCGCCGGAACCGTCCGCCAGCAGATCGCCCGCGTAGGACGCCTCCACGTACTGGCTGAGCACCAGCATGGGGGCGCCGGGCACCCGTGAGCGGGCCTCGATCGCGGCGCGCAGGCCCTCGTCGGTATAGGTCGGCGGCATCCGCACGTCGACGATCGACACGTCCGGGTGATGCGAGAGCACCGCCTCGACCAGGGCCGGGCCGTCGCCGACCGCGGCCACGACGTGGTGACCGTCCTCCTGGAGCAACCGGATCAGGCCTTCACGCAGCAGGACGGCGTCATCGGCCAGGACGATCCGGAGCGGGCCGCGCGCCGCTGATTCGTGCGGGTTCAGCAGCACGGCAGTTCCGCGGTGATCGTCGTCGGTCCGTGGTACGGGCTGGTGACCAGCAACCTGCCGCCGGCCGCCTGCAGCCGCTCCTCCAGCCCCCGCAGGCCGTGGCCCTTGCTCACTGCCGCGCCGCCCACCCCGTCGTCGGTCACCCAGACGCGCATCGTTCCCTCCCTGTGGCGTACTCCGATGGTGCACCGGTCGGCGTAGCTGTGTTTGGCCACGTTGGTCATGGCCTCGGCGATCACGAAGTAGGCGGTCGCCTCGACGGCGGCGTCCAGGCGGTGCTCCAGGAGGTCGGCGTCGAACTCGACCGGCACGGTCGAGCGTGCTGCCAGAGCGGAGAGGGCCGCGTGCAGGCCGCGGTCGACGAGGATCGGCGGGGCGATGCCGCGCGACAGGGCCCGGAGCTCCTCCAGCGCCTCCTCGGTCTGAAGGAGCGCGTCGGCCAGAGCCGTGCGGACCAGCTCGGGCCTGCTGTCGAAGTTGTGCTGGGCGCGGCCCAGTTCGAGAGCCAGGCGGACCAGCCGCTGCTGGGGGCCGTCGTGGATGTCGCGTTCGAGCCGGCGCAGCGCCGCCGCCTCAGCGGTGACCGCGGCGACGGTCTGCGCGCGGGCGGTGTCACGTTCCCGTTCCAGCCCGCTGATCCTGCGGTGCAAAGGGGACGCGTCGGACAGCAGTGTCCGTCCCAGCCCGGCTTGTACGGCGACGCAGGCGCGGGTCACCAGCGGCAGGGCGCACAGCATCGCCAGGCCGGCCACGGTCCCGAAGGCCAACCGCTCGGCCGGCGACGTCAGGCCCAGGCTCAGGGCGACATGGGATTCGGCGTCGCCCATGGTCAGAGTCATCGGCCGCATCGATCCGGCGGGCCGGGCGGAACTGCGCAGGGCGGAGGTGGCCGCGGCGAGGCTGACGAACCACCACATCGCCGTCACCACCGAGGTGACCAGGGCGACGGGAAGCACCGCGACCGCGTGCGCCACGCCGAGCCACAGCCCCGGATCGGACGCGTCGGCCCTCTCCGCCGGTCGCCGGCCGACCGCGGCGGCACCCAGGCCGGCGAGCACCACCAGCAGCCCGGCCGCGGCGGTCACGGGGGCGGTGAGCAGGTAGAGCGAGTCCACGATCACGCGACGGCCGAGACGAAGGACAAACCTGACGCCCGGCCGCCGGCCTGTGGGCGTCTCGGTCATGGTCCCAGCCTAGTGCGGGTACCGGGACGAATCGGGCTCGGTCGCACACGGCGAGCGTCGGGCGCGCGCAGGTGCCGGCGGCGGTTCGACCCCGGGTCGGAAAGGCGGCTCTCCCGGGCCGGAACGGCGGCTTCCGCGGGCCCGGAAGGTGGGGCAGGCCACACCTTCAAGTGTCCGGCCCGCCCCGGTGACCGGGTGAGCGGTCGCGCGGAAGGGTGATCGGTACGGCACCGGCGCACCTCGCAGGTCCGCCCGCCACCCCACCGTTCGATCGAGTCGAGGAATCCCTTGCGCACTCCTCCAATCCAGCCGTCCGGCCGCCTGCCCGCCGTGCTCGCCACCCTCGTGGCGGCCCTCGCCGCCGCCTTCGTCCTCGCCCCGCACCCGCTGGCGGCCACACGGGCGACCGGCGGCTTCTCCGAGGTGAGCACTCTGCGCCGAACCCTCCGCCAGACGTTCGCCGAGTACTGGAGTGCAGGCGACCGCGCCCTGACCCCGGGCCTGCAGACGGTCGTCGATTACTGGTCCCGCTACCACCTGGCCAAGGCCGCGATCGCTTCGATCTCGCTGATCGTGCTCGTCGTCCTCGGGGTCGTTCTGTGGAAGGCGTTTTCGAGGTCCGGCGGTCTCCGGGCGGCCGTTTCCGCCTCGGCCGGTGCTCTTGTCACGGTGCTCGCGCTGTCCTCCGTGGTGCTGGTGGTGGCCAACATCCAGGGTGCTGTGGCACCCTTCGCCTCTCTGCTGCCGATGCTGGCGGTCGGCAACGACAACGGCAGCAGCGGCGGCGGAAGGCTCGGCGAGGCGCTCGGCCAGGTCAGGCAGGAGCTGGCCGGCTCCTCCGTCACCGGCCCCCTCGAGGTCATGATCAGCGATTTCGCCCGGTATCACGCGGCGGTGGCCGTGGCGGGCGCGGTCGTGGTGGTCGTCTTCGCGGGCCTGAGCGTGGCGTCGTGGAGGCGGTTGGCGAGGACACCGCGCTCCGACAGGCGCACCCGGCGCGTGCTGGGGTTCCACGGGATTCTCCTCGCGGTCTCGTCGCTGTTCATGGCGGTGGTCGCGGTGGCGAACACCGCCACCGCCATGGACCCGGCACCTGCCCTCCTGGCCTTCTTCGAGGGCGGCTGGTGACGCGACCCGCGCAGGGATGCCGCTCCCGACCCCGCACGCTGCGGCGGTCGGCTCCGGCGCCGTTCGGTGCGGAAGCCTCGGTGCGAAAATCAGGTGACATTTTGCGTAACTTGCCGGATGGTGGGACGCGGTCGACGAGTTTTGTCGGTGGGGCCCGGCACTCTGTTCATGACCGCAACTCCCTGTGGGACCGAGGGCTGCAGATGCCAGCCGCGACCACGTCCTGTCCGACGACCGATCGAGGTACCGTGTCCAGCCAACTGCTCGACTCACCCGCCAAGCCCGCGGCCGTTGCTCCAGGTCGCACGCCGACCGTGATCCGGCTGCTGGTGCTGGCCACATTCGTGGTCATCCTCAACGAGACGATCTTGATCAACGCGATCCCGCAGTTGATGGACGCGTTGCACATCACCGCGCAGACCGCGCAGTGGCTCTCGACCGCCTTCATGCTGACCATGGCCGCGGTCATCCCGATCACCGGCTGGTTCCTGCAGCGGGTGTCCACCCGCCGGGCGTACGCCACCGCGATGAGCCTGTTCCTGATCGGTACGGCGCTGGCCGCCGCCGCACCGTCCTTCGAGGTGTTGCTGGGCGCCCGCATCGTCCAGGCGTCCGGGACGGCCGTGATGATGCCGCTGCTGATGACCACGTTGATGCAGGTTGTGCCCGAGCAGGACCGGGGCCGGGTGATGGGCAACGTCACGCTGGCCATCTCGGTCGCGCCCGCGATGGGTCCGGCGGTCTCGGGGGTGATCCTCCAGTCCGGGTCCTGGCGCCTGCTGTTCGCCGTGGTGCTCCCCATCGCCGCCGTGATCACCTGGAGCGGCCTGAAGCAGCTCAAGAACGTCGGTGAGCCCCAGTTCAGCACCATCGACTGGTTCAGCGTGGTGACGGCCGCCGCCGGCTTCGGCGGCCTGGTCTACGGGCTCAGCCGGTTCGAGGGCGGTGACGCGGGCGTGGCCGCCGGGATCGTGGCGGGCGGCCTGGTCGTCATCGGCGTCTTCGTCTTCCGCCAGCTGTCGCTGCAGAAGCGCGGCGTGCCGCTGATGGACCTGCGCACCCTGCGCCACCGCACCTACACGGTCGCGCTGATCCTGATGGCTGTGGCCTTCATGGCGATGCTCGGCTCGATGATCCTGCTGCCGCTGTACCTGCAGAACCTCCGCGGACTCTCCCCCCTGGAGACCGGGCTCCTCGTGATGCCCGGCGGCCTCGCGATGGGACTGCTCGGCCCGGTCGTCGGGCGCCTGTTCGACCGGTTCGGCGGCCGGGTCCTGGTCATCCCCGGGGCGATCGGGATCACGCTGGCGCTCGCCGGTTTCACCCAGATCACGATGACCACTCCGTACTGGCAGCTCCTCGGTCTGCACGCGCTGATGATGGTGAGCCTGGCCGCGACCTTCACCCCGGTGTTCACCCTCGGGCTCGGGGCGCTCCCCCCGCACCTCTACTCCTACGGCAGCTCGATCCTGAGCACGCTGCAGCAGGTCGCCGCGGCCATCGGCACCGCGCTCGTGATCACCGTGATGAGTGCGCGCGCCGAGGCCCTGGAGGCCGCGGGAACCGCCGTGAAGCTCGCCACCCTCGACGGCATGCGGCTGGCCTTCATCATCGGCGCGGTGCTGTCCGTGGCCGTGGTCGTCACCGCTCTGCTCCTCCCGGCCCGGGCCGAGAACCCGGTCGAAGCCAACGGACACGGCTGACGGAGCCGGTGAGAGCAACACGGGAACGATCGCCACGCTGAGCAGCAGCAGGGCGTGGCGGACGCCGCCCGGAGCGGTGTCGGCGGCCGGGCGCGGCGAAGGTCGCCCCCTCCGCGCCTGAACGACGGCTCTGAAGCCCCCGGACCTGAGGCTCCGGGGGCTTCACGCTTGTAAGGCCAGCGGACTTCGAGACCTCCGAGGCTCTGGGGCCTCCGACTCTGCGACCTCCGGGACTCTGCGACCTCCGGGACTCTGCGACCTCCGGGACTCTGCGACCTCCGGCTCCGGGACCTCCGAGGATTCGGGACCTTCGAGGTTCCGGGATACCGTCCCCCTCTGTGATCGTCATCACATTCCCGTATTACCTAGTTTTCAGGTAGGTTATTAGCGATTTACCTCGCGGGAGATCCCGCACCCGTTCACGAAGGGCAACCCCATGTCACCATCCAGACTGCGATTCGCCGCCGCGAGCGCCGCCATGCTCGCCGTCGCGGGACTTCTCGGGGCCTGTGGGACGGGACCCGCCGAGGGCTCCTCGAACGGACCGGCGGCGGCCGACGGGAAGCCGGTGTACGGCGGCACGCTGACCTACCTGGAACACCAGCCCCCGACCTGCCTCTACCTGCCGGCCGCCGGCTTCTATCCGAACGGCGGCATCCTCAACCAGATCACCGACAAGCTCACCTGGCAGAACCCGAAGACGCTGGAGATCGAGCCGTGGATCGCCGCCAAGTGGGAGATCAACGAGGACGCCACGGAGTACACCTTCCATCTGCGTGACGGCGTGACGTTCAGTGACGGCACCCCGCTCGACGCGGAGGCCGTGGCGGCGAACTTCGACGTCTACGGCCTCGGCGACGAGAAGCTGAAGCTCCCGGTCGCGGAGTTCGTCAACAACTACGAGCGCAGTGAGGTCGTCGACCGGCTCACCGTGAAGTTCCACTTCACCAAGCCCTCGCCCGGCTTCCTTCAGGGCACCTCCGTCATCGGCGCGGGCCTGGTCTCGAAGAAGACCATCGCGCTGCCGTACGAGGAGCAGTGCCAGCTCAAGAACATCATCGGCTCGGGTCCCTTCACGGTGAAGAACCAGATCGTCGACAAGCAGGTCGACCTGGCCGTCCGGAAGGACTACGACTGGGCGCCGCCGTCCTCCCCCCATCAGGGGCGGGCCTACCTCGATGAGATCAAAATCATCGTGACGCCGGAGGACAACGTGCGCGTCGGCGCGCTCACCTCCGGGCAGGCCGACTTCGTCCGGTACGTGCAGGCGTACGACGAGGAGACCGTCAAGAGCGCCGGGTTCACCCTCTACGCCGAGCCGACCAGGGGTGTGAACAACGGCCTGTACCTGCGGCCGGGCAACAGCTTCCTGAAGGACCGCGACGTCCGCAAGGCGCTGCAGGCCGGGACGGACGCCAAGGAGGTCGTCGAGACCCTCTTCACCCCGAGCTACCCGGTGGCCACCTCGGTGCTGAGTCACCTCGCCCAGGGTTACGTGGACCTGTCGAAGGAGCTCGCCTACGACCCGGGCCGGGCCAATGCGCTGCTGGACAAGGCCGGCTGGACCCGCGGCACCGACGGCGTCCGGGAGAAGGACGGCAGGAAGCTCCAGCTCGGCGTGTTCGTCTCCGGCCCCCAGCCGCTGTCGAAGCAGACCCTGGAGCTGATCGGCCAGCAGTGGTCCGAGATCGGCGTCAAGCTGGAGATCCGCCCCGCCGACGCGGGCACCCAGGCGGTGGACATCAAGGACGCGGAGAAGACCGCCGTCTCGCACAGCATGGTGGGCCGCGCCGACCAGGACGTGATCAAGAGCCACTTCCACAGCCAGAACCGCGACGTCATCCTCTCCGACGACAAGGAACTGGACCGGCTGCTGGAGGAGGAGTCCGCCGAACCCGACACCGCCAAGCGCAACGCCAAGGTAGCCGAGATCCAGCGTTACGTGATCGACCAGGGGTACGCCATCCCGCTGTTCGAGGAGCCGCAGGTGTACGGCGGAGCGCCGTACGTCCACGGGGTCGCCTTCGAGGCGGTGGCCAGGCCCTGGTTCTACTCGGTCTGGAAGTCGGCGCGGAACTAGATGGCCAGGTACCTGCTCCTGCGGACCGGGCAGGCGACCCTCGTGCTGTGGGCCGCCTTCACCACCGCGTACGTCCTGCTGCAGCTGCTGCCGGGCGACTCCATCCTGATCAAGTTCCAGAACCCCGAGCTGGGGCTGTCCCCGCAGCAGATCGCGGAGATCCGCGCCCGCTACGACGGCGGCGCGTCACCCCTGGCCGCCTACGCCACCACCCTGCTCGGGTTCCTGCGCGGCGACTTCGGCTACTCGGTCGACACCGGCACCCCGGTGGTCGAGCGGCTGGCCGAGGCACTGCCCGCCACGGCCACCCTGGCCGGGGCCGGATTCCTGCTCGCGGTGCTGATCGCCGTGGTGATCGCGTTCGCGGCGGGCTACAGCAGGACCTCCTGGATCAGGGGCGCGCTGCTGGCGGTGCCGTCCCTGTTCGTCTCGGTCCCGGTGTTCTGGCTGGGCATCCTGCTCATCCAGGTGTTCTCCTTCCGGCTCGGCCTGGTGCCGGTCATCGGGGGGAGCGAGATCCAGCAGCTCATCCTGCCGGTGTTGACGCTGGCCGTGCCGATCGCCGCTCCGATCGCCCAGATACTGGCCCGGAGCATCGACCGGGTCCAGGCGCAGCCGTTCGTGCCCGTGGTCGCCGCGAAGGGCGCCTCGCGGTGGTGGATCCTCTGGCGGCACGTAGCCCGGAACGCGGCGCTGCCCGCGCTGACCGTGGCCGGGCTGACGTTCGGCGAGCTGATCGCCGGCTCCGTCGTCACCGAGACGGTGTTCGGCCGCAACGGCATCGGCAGGCTGACCGAGCAGGCCGTCAACGCCCAGGACACACCGGTGATGCTCGCCGTCGTGGTGCTCGCGACGGTGGTGTTCGTGGTGGTCAACCTCGCCGTCGACGTGCTCTTCCCGGTTCTCGACCCGCGACTGAGGACGGCGGTCGCATGAGCGGGATCCGCACCGGCAAACTCCTCGCCGGCAAGTTCCACGCGGGCGGGCTCCGGCTCCGCACAGTCGGACTCCGCACAGTCGGACTCCGCACGGGCCGGCGCCGTACAGGCAGGCCCGAGACCGGACTCGTCCTGGCCGTGCTGGTGATCGCGGTCGTCGTGCTCTGGGCGCTCGTACCGGGCCTGTTCACCGCGCACGACCCCATCGCGGGCGTGCCCGCGGAGAAGCTCCGGGCACCGGACGCGCGGCACCTCTTCGGCACCGACGCGGTGGGCCGCGACCTGTTCGCCCGGGTGGTCCACGGGTCCGTGCACTCGTTGTCCGGGGCGTTCGTCGCCGTCACGGTCGGACTGCTCCTGGGGACCCTGCTCGGGTCGCTGGCCGGGTCGGCCGGCGGCCTGCTCGACGACGCGATCATGCGGCTCGTCGACGTGCTCCTCTCGGTGCCCGGCCTGCTCCTGGCCCTCACCGTGATCATCCTTCTCGGTCCCGGGACGGTGAACGTGGCGATCGCGGTCGGTGTCGGCTCGGTCGCGGCGTTCGCCCGGCTCGCACGGTCCGAGGTGGTGCGGGTGCGCCGTACCGACTACGTGGAGGCCGCTTTCGGCAGCGGCGGCCGGTACCCGGCCGTGCTCTGGCGGCACGTGCTGCCGAACTCGCTCGGGCCCGTCGTCGCGCTCGCCGCCCTGCAGTTCGGCATGGCGATCCTGGCCATCTCGACGCTCGGTTTCCTCGGGTACGGCGCGGAGCCGCCCACACCGGAGTGGGGCCTGCTCATCTCGGAGGGGCGCAACTACCTGGCGACGTCGTGGTGGCTGACCACGTTGCCGGGGGCCGTGGTGGTCGCGGTGGTGCTCGCCGCCGGCCGGATCAGCCGCTCGATCGGAAGGGGCACGGAATGAGTCTGCTCGACATCCGCGACCTCGCGGTCTCCTACGGTGGCAGGCCCGCGCTCAGGGGAATCTCCTTCACCGTGGAGCCCGAGGAGGTCGTCGCCCTCGTCGGCGAGTCGGGATCCGGCAAGTCCACCACCGCGCACGCGATCACCGGGCTGCTTCCCCGGGGCGGGACCGTGGACGGCGGCCGGATCCTGCTCGGCGACGCCGACCTGGCGTCGTGGTCCCCCCGGCGTCTGGAGTCGGTGCGCGGCACACGGATCGGCCTGGTCCCGCAGGATCCGGCGAACTCATTGAACCCGGTCAAGACCGTCGGCGCCCAGATCGGCGAGGTGTTCCGTCTCCACGGGCGCGGTGACCGCCGTACCGTCCGGCGACGGGTCGTCGAGCTGCTCGCCCGCGTCGGCCTGCCCGACCCGGAGACGCGGGCCCGCCAGTACCCGCACGAACTCTCCGGCGGGATGCGCCAGCGGGTGCTCATCGCGATCGCGATCGCCCTGGAACCAGAGCTGATCATCGCTGACGAGCCCACCAGCGCCCTGGACGTCACCGTGCAGCGGCGCGTCCTGGACCTCATCGACGACCTGCGCGCCGAGTTCGGTACGGCGGTGCTGCTGGTCACCCACGACCTGGGCGTGGCCGCCGCCCGCTCGGACCGGCTGGTCGTCATGAAGGACGGCCTGATCGAGGAGCGGGGCCCGACCGCGGCCGTGGTCGCGGCCCCCGGAGCCGCCTACACCGCGCGGCTCCTGGACGACGCCCCGGCCCTGTCGGCTCGCGACTTCCGGACCGCCGGATCCGACGGCCGCGGCCCGGCCATCGTGGTCCGTGACCTGGTCAAGGAGTTCACGGTCGGCCGGCACGCGTTCCGGGCCGTCGACGGGGTCTCCTTCGAGGTCGCCCGCGGCACCACCCACGCGCTGGTGGGCGAGTCCGGCTCGGGGAAGACCACCACGGCGCGGATGGTGGCGCGCTTCGCCGATCCCGCCTCCGGGACGGTGGAGATCCCCGGCGCGGAGCCGGGCCGCCTGTTCCGCCGGCACGTCCAGCTCGTCTACCAGAACCCGTACGGCTCCCTCGACCCGCGGCAGTCCGTCGCGGAGATCGTGGAGGAGCCGCTGCGCAACTTCCGGCTCGGTGACCGGGCGGCCCGCCGTACCCGCGTCGCCGAGTTGCTCGACCGGGTGGCGCTGCCCGCCGGCACCGGCACGCGCAGGCCGCGGGAGCTCTCCGGCGGGCAGCGGCAGCGCGTGGCCATCGCCCGCGCGCTGGCCGCCGGTCCCGAGGTGCTCGTGCTCGACGAGGCCGTCTCAGCGCTCGACGTCACCGTCCAGGCGCAGATCCTCGGCCTGCTGGAGGAACTCCAGCGCGACCTCGGGCTGACCTACCTGTTCATCTCGCACGACCTCGCGGTGGTGCGGCAGATCTCGCACACCGTCTCCGTCATGAGCGAAGGACGCATCGTGGAATCCGGAACCACCCGGGAGGTCTTCACCGGCCCCCGCCATCCCTACACCCGGGAGCTTCTCGCCGCGATCCCGGAGCCGGTGCGATGAGGCTCGGCTTCTTCACCCGGCTCCTCGACGACGTGCCTCCCGGAGAACGCTACCGGCTGGCCGTCGAGCAGATCCGGCACGCGGAGAGCGCCGGGTTCGACACCGCCTGGGTGGCGCAGCACCACTTCGACGGCGCCGAGGGCGGCCTGCCGGCCCCGCTGGTGTTCCTCGCGTACGCCGCGGCCAGGACCAGCCGGATCCGCCTGGGAACCGGCATCATCACGCTCCCGCTGGAGGAGCCGCTGCGGACGGCCGAGGACACCGCCGTGCTCGACCTGCTCTGCGGAGGCCGCCTGGAGGTGGGAGTGGGCAGCGGGGGCACACCGACCTCCTTCGCCCCCTTCGGCCGCGACAGCGCCGACCGTTCGGCCGTCTACGCCGGGCACCTGGCCACGCTGGTCCGGGCCTGGTCCGGGGAGGACCTCGGCGGCGGCAACCGGCTCCACCCGCCCGCGCCCCGGCTGACCGGCGCGGTCTGGGAGGCGACGTTCTCCGTCTCCGGCGGCGCCCGTGCGGGCCGGGCGGGCAACGGGCTGATGCTCTCGCGCACCCAGCCCCGGCCCGCCGACCGGCCGCAGCTGACCCTCGCGGAGATCCAGCGGCCCATCGTGGACGCCTACCTGCAGAACCTGCCGCCGGGCGGTACGCCACGGATCATGGCCTCCCGCACCGCGTTCGTGGCCGACAGCCGGGCCGAGGCGCTCCGCCACGCCGAGCGCGGCCTCGGCCGGGGCCGGCTCCCGTTCGAGCTTCCCGACAGCGACCTCGACCGGCGGATCGCCGGGTTCGACGTGCACGTCGGCACCCCGCAGGACGTCGTCGAGAGCCTCCGGGCCGACCCGACCCTCGACCGGGTGACCGACCTGGTCCTTCAGGTGCACTCCGTCGATCCGCCGCACCCCCTCATCCTCCGCTCCATCGAGCTGCTGGCGACCGAGGTCGCGCCCGCGCTCGGGTGGACGCCCGCGACGGAGCCGGCGTCTCCATGACCAGGACAGGAACGAACCACCGCATGACCACGGAAGACATGTCCCCGACGAGCCCGACGACCCCGGCGACCCCGGCGACCCCGACAGGAGCGCACCCCGCATGACCATCGGCACCATCGACGTCATCGACCGGCTGGCCGGGATCGCACCCGGCTCCCCGCTCGATCTGCTCCGCCGCCGGCGGCCGGACGGCCGTGAGCACGCCCAGCGCGGTTTCGACGCGCTGTTCGCCCCCGAGACCGAGGGCGAGGTCACGCTCGTCGAGCGGGACGCGGTCGCCGCGTTCGTGGCGGGGGTGCACCGGGACGCCCCGGCGGCGGGCTTCTACGCGGGACGGCTGGCCGAACTCGCGCCCGGCCTGCTGGAGGCCGTACGGGCCGAGATCGAGGCGGGCAGCGCCAGCGGACCGTACGGCGCCTACCCCGCGAGCGTCGGCCTGGCGGGGGAGGACACCGAGGGTCCGCGCTACCGCGTCCGCGACCCCGAAGCGCTGGGCGTGCGGCTCACCGCGGCGTTCGAGCACGCGCATCTGCTGGTGTTCCGGCCCCGAGAGGCGAGCCGGGAGGCCCTGGACGCGCTGTCCCGGGCGGGCTGGAACACCCCGGGCATCGTCACGCTGTCACAGCTCGTGGCCTTCCTCAGCTTCCAGATCCGGGTCGCCGCGGGTCTGCGCCTGCTGGGGGCCGCCGCATGAACGGCTTCACCGGGGAACAGCTCGGCTGGACGCCGTGGCTGGAGCCGCTGGCCGTGGACGAGCTCACCGACGAGCACCGCGAGGCACTGGTCGACAAGGCACGCGCCGCGTCGCCGTACTTCCGGCTCCTCGCCCACGACCCGCACGTCCTCCACGCGCGGACGGTGACCGACAACGACATCTTCTACAACGCCGACGGCGGGCTTCCGCGCGCCGAGCGTGAACTCGCCGCCACGGCCGCCTCTCGGCGGAACGGGTGCGTGTTCTGCGCCTCGGTGCACGCGCGCTTCGCCGCGCACCACTCCAAGCGCCCGGACGACGTGCAGCGGCTGCTCGACGAGGGTGTCGGGGCGGACCAGGACGACCGGTGGCGGGCGATCGTCGACGCGTCGGCGGCGCTCACAGCCACCCCGGGCGGCCTCACTCCCGACCATCTCTCCGCGCTCCGCGCCGCCGGACTCGACGACCTGGCCATCAGCGACGTCATCCACGCCGCGGCCTTCTTCAACTGGGCCAACCGGCTCATGCTCTCCCTCGGGGAGCCCGTCAAGGAGGCTGACCGATGACCACCGGAACGACCGGGGAGACCGGCCGATGACCGCCGACACGACCACGACCGGGAGGGCCCGCCGATGACCGCCGACACGACCACGACCATCGATCCGCACCTCGACCACCTCGTCTACGCGGTGCCCGACCTGATCGCCGGCGTCGCCGCGTTCGCCGAGCGGACCGGGGTCACTCCGGTGGCGGGCGGCAGGCACCCCGGCGGCACGGCCAACTACCTCGTCGGCCTCGGCCCCACCGCCTATCTGGAGATCATCGGTCCCGATCCGGAGGCCGAGCCGGGTACCCGGCCGCGGGCCTTCGGCCTGGAAACCCTCCGCGAGCCGCGGCTGGCCGCCTGGGCCGTCCACCCCGCCGACATCGACGCCGCCGCGCGGCAGGCGCGGGAGAACGGCTACGACCCCGGTGACGTCCAGCCGCTGTCCCGGCGCACGCCCGACGGGACGCTGCTGGAGTGGCGGCTGACCCGGCGCGACGACCCGGCCGCGGTCAGGCCGGTGCCGTTCCTCATCGACTGGGGGCGGACACCTCACCCGGCCGCCTCCGGACTGCCGCAGCTGGGCCTGGACGTCTTCACCGCCGTCCACCCGGACCCCGCCGCGCTCCGCCGTGACCTGACCGCGGTGGGCGCCCGGCTCGACGTCGCCGAGGGCCCGGAAACCGTACTCCGGGCGGTGCTCAGCACCCCTCTCGGCCTCGTGACGCTGTCCTGAGCCTTACGACGACGACCTGAGCCTTACGACGACCTGAGACGAAAGATCCGACCGCATGAGCACCCTCCGCGGCTACCTGTCGCACAAGCGCACGGCCCTGCTGACCCGCCGTGCCGCCCCCGTCCAAGGGCCGGTCCCGCTGCACGCCCATGTCACAGCCGAGGGCCGCAGCGGGGTCCGGCGCATCAGGATCAGGGACTTCCAGATCCTCAGCGACAGCGGGCCCGACTTCGCGGGATACGACCTCGGCCCCGGCTCCCCCGAACTGCAGGCGGGCGTGCTGGGCAGCTGCGTCACGCACATCTTCCTGATCAAAGCGGCCGAGCTGGAGATACCGCTCGACTCGCTGGAGGTGGACGTACGCGCCGAGTACGACCCCAGAGCCCAGCGGCCCGACGAGGCCGACGAGGCCAGCGGGGCCGAAGGGACCGGCATCCCGGTGTATCCGCAGAACTTCCGGTACCAGGTGCTGATCGACTCGCCCGCCCCGGATGAGGACCTGGCCCGCCTGCACGCCGAGGTCGAGCGGGTGTGCCCGATCCTCAATCTGATCCGCCATCCCCAGGACATCAGCGGCTCGGTGGTGAGGGTCCGCGATGAACCGTCCGGGTGAGAGCGCCGGTCTTGCCGGTGATCTAGGGTGTGGGCATGCTGCGCGGAGAAAGAGTCTTGCTCAGGGCCATGGTCAGGGACGACCTGGCGGTGCTGCACCGGCTGCACGACGATGTCGGCACGGCCGTCCTGGCCGAGGTGGATCCCTGGACGCCGGAGACTCTGGAGCAGGCGCTCGCCCGGTACGACGCGTACACGCCGGACCCGGCCAACGTGCGCTTCACCATAGCCTCCCTCGCCGACGGACAGGTGCTCGGCCGCTGCGTCGTCTGGGGGATCGACGCCTTCAACCGCAACGCCCACCTGGGCATCTCCCTGCTGCCGCAGGCCCGCGGCCGGGGATACGGGCTGGACGCGCTGCGGGTGATGTGCGACTACGCCTTCCGCATCCGCGGCCTGCACCGGCTGGGGCTGGAGACGCTGGCGACCAACACCGCGATGATCGCCACCGCGGAGAAGGCCGGTTTCCGGCGCGAGGGCGTCCACCGCGAGCATGCCTGGGTGCTGGGCGCCTTCGTCGACGAGGTGCTGTTCGGGCTGTTGGCCACAGAGTTCTCCTGACCCCGGCCGCACCGCACCCCCGGAGAGAAGTCTTCTCGGCACGGTGACCGCTGTCCTGGGAACCCGCATTCCTTGACAGCCGGAAATCCATGCGAGAGGAACAGACCATGCAAAAGATCATCGTTTCTCAGTTCATGACCCCGGACGGGGTCATCGAGGGGCCCGGAGGGCTCGGCCGGGCGTTCCGGGGACCGGCCTCCCGCCGGTGGAGTCAGGCCCGGTCGGCCAGGTCAGCCGGGTCAGCCAGGTCGGGGGCACCGTGCTGACCGACGGTCCCGGGCCGCACATGGTGACCTCGGCCGACGGGACGGGCATCGCCTACGACCGCACCGGGGCGGGGCCGGCCCTCATCCTGGTCCAGGGCGCCTTCTCCACCCGGACGGATCCGATCATGGCGGGCATCGCGGCGGCGCTGGAGTCGCGGTTCACAGTGATCAACTATGACCGGCGAGGTCGCGGGGACAGCGGGGACACCGCGCCGTACGCGGTCCAGCGGGAGATCGAGGACCTCCGGAGCCTGATCGACGCGGCCGGCGGCAAGGCGATGGTGTTCGGCGGTTCCTCCGGTGGGGCGCTGGCGCTGGAGGCCGCCGCCGCGGGTGCGCCGATCAGCAAACTGGCGGTCTTCGAGCCGCCGTACGTCGCGGACTCCGTCATCTCGCCGATCCCCACCTACGAGGAGCTCAGCGCGCTGGTGGAGCAGGGGCGCCGGGGCGAGGCGGTCGAGGTGTTCCTGACCCGGGGCGCCGAGATGCCCGCCGAGGCCGTGGCCGGCATGAAGGCCCAGCCGTTCTGGGCCGGGATCGAGGCCGTCGCCCACACCCTGGCCTACGAGGCCGCCGTCGTCGGCCCCGGCCCGGTCCCGGCGCACCGGCTGGCCGCGATCTCCGTTCCCACTCTCGTCCTGGCCGGTTCCGGCAGCAGCCCTCGCATGCAGACGGCGGCGCAGGCGGTCGCCGACGCCGTCCCCGGCGCCCGCGTCCACCGGCTGGAGGGCCAGGCGCACGGCCAGCTCGACCCGGAGGTGCTCGGCGCCGCCCTGACCGGTTTCTTCTCCGGCTGATCCCGCCGGTCGCCACGGCGCGTCCACCGGCCGCAGCGGCGCATTCACCGGCCATCGCGGCGCGTCCCCGTCCGGGGTGCGCCGCGGTGGTGTTCCCCTGACCGCGCGAACACCGACTTGAACTTTGTGCAATACGGGCTCACGTGCCCTATCGTGAAGGGATGCCGCGCGACACGCTGACCCGGGAACAGATCATCCAGACCGCCGTCGAGCTCCTGGACGCCGAAGGCCTGGAGGGCCTGAACATGCGCAGCCTGGGCAGACGGCTCGGCTCCGCCGCGACGGCGGTCTACTGGCACGTCAAGAGCAAGGACAACCTGGTCGTCCTCGCCGGTGACCGGGTCTGGGACGAGATCAAGCTGCCCGACCCCGGCGCGGTCGGCTGGCGGGCCGCGGCCACGTCGATGGCCACCGACCTGTACGGCATGCTCACCCGGCACCCCTGGCTGATGCAGGCGATGCCCTCCTACCTCTTCCACGGCCCCGGCAAGGCGCGTCACGACGACCACAGCCTCGCGGTCTACGAGGCGGCCGGGTTCGTCGGCGCGGAGGCGGACCAGGCGGCGGCCACCGTCTTCACGTTCGTACTCGGCAACGCCCTGGGCGAGTCGGCCACGGCCTCGCTGACGAGGCGGCTGAGCCGGGACGGCGGCGATCCGGAGGAGCTGATCCGCGACACCATGGCGCAGGCGGCCGAGGTCGCGATGGGGTTCCCCCGGCTGCGCGCCCGCGTCCAGGCGATGGAGACCATCGACTACGGCGGAGCCCCGGACGACAGCTTCGAGTTCGGCCTCCGGGCCATCTTCGACGGGCTCGAAGCCCGGCTCGCCCTCCGCTGACAGGGGCCACCGGGGTCAGCTGATCGGGCAGACCCGGTTCCCGGTGGCCGCCGGCCCTCCGTTCCAGCTCACCACCCGCCCCCGCCGGTCAGGGCGGCTGGGCCCTCATGGCGTTTTCGCCTGCACCCCCGTCGTCTCCGTGATGTCCGTCAGCGGCAGCGGCTGGTTGAGGTTCGCCGGGGCGTTCCACTTCTGCAGCTCGGAGCCGGTGCAGGGGGCCACCTTGACCTTGCTGGTGCCGTCGCTGTGGGTGTCGGGCTTCAGCACGTCGAGGTCGGTCGGGGTCAGGCAGTTCCCGTAGTGGTCCATGATGCGGTAGCTGGTGGTGTAGTCGCCGGTTCTGCCGTACACCGTCCACTTGAGGTTGTCCGCCAGCGTGCCGGTGGCCGCGCAGGAGGTCACCGTGACGTACTGGTTGGACGCGGTGGAGTTGGGGCTGCGCAGGCAGTAGCCGGTCCCGTAGTTGGTCCGGATGCGGCCCTCCGCCTTGGTCGCGGGAGCGGTGACCGCCGGGATCGACCACTTCTGGTTCCAGCTGATGTTGCCGTCGGGCGCCTGCTTGCAGAACCAGGCGATCATGTAAGTCCGGCTCACGTTGTGGTCGGTGACGTCCAGGCACCGGCTGAACTGCTTGAAGTTCACCAGCTGCCCGACGGCGACGCCCGCCATGCCCGCGCCGACGCCGGGCTGCGGCCGGAAGACGTTCTGGTTCTGGGTGGCGGTGCAGCCGCCGAGGACGACCAGGCTGCCGGCCAGGCCGGGGTTCTTCAGGTTGAAGCAGAAGCTGTTCAGGGTGACACCGTTGGTGGTGCCCTGGAAGTTGGAGTTGTTGTTGAGGCTCCACTGCTGCTTCGGGGTGCGGAGGTCTTCACACGGCCGGAACACCACGACCGCACCCGACTGCTGCGACGAATCCGTGTCCAGGCACATGCCCAACCGTGCCACCGGGTTCTCCAAGCTCTCGGAGCCGATCAGCTTCAGCGTCAGGTCCTCGGTGTAGGCGAACTGCTGCTGGCTCAGGCCCGGCACGCATCGCTGCATCTTCAGCTGGGTGCCGGGAGTCGGCGTCTCGCGCTGACCGGCGTCCATGCAGAGCGGGGAGGTGGTGGGCTGGGCGACGGGGATCGCCCCGCCGTCGATGTTGGCGTTGGTGGTCTGGAAGGCGTACGTCGCCTGGATCGTCCGCGTACCCGCGGCGTCGGAGGCGAGAGGGACGTCCGGGTTCTCCGCGCCGGTGGCGATCAGCGTGGCGGAGGCCGGCACCTCCGTCGGGGGGCAGTTGCTCAGGGGTTTGCCGTTGACGTCCCGATAAGTGATCCGCACCTTGTAGCGGGGGGCGGTCGTACCGACCGGCAGCACGCTGCCCGTCATCTCGCACGACGGCAGCCGCTCCACCACGCCGTTGCCCTCGGCGTCCGCGGCGGCGCGGATCTGCCCGAGGGCGGCGTCGATGCCGGCCTCGGCGGCGTGCAGGGCCTGCGTCCGCTCCGACGCGGTGCGGGTGATGGCCGCCTGGTTGAGCACCACCGGGATCAGCAGCGCGCTGAGCGACATGCCGACCAGGGTGAGCAGCAGGGCCACCGGCATCGAGCCCCGGTCCGCGATTCCGGAGGGGAGACGCGGGTGCCGGTCCGCGGTCCCGGAGGCTCCACGTGGCGGGCGCCTGCGGGTGAGCATGGCAATCACGGTCAGGGCCTCCCTTCCTCGCAGGTGTTGTCGAGCTCGGTGTTCCGTGAGGTGTTGAGTGCGGTGAACGTGGCGTCGAGCTCCGTGGATCCGGCCTTGTCCCCGTCGCCCACCTCGGCGGTCAGATGGATCCTGAGCCGCTGGAAGTCCGGGACGAAGTCGGCGCCGACGGCCTCGGCGTCATCGGCCTCGGATCCGGCCAGAATCCGCTCGAAGGGAACGTTCTCCGCCTTCTCTTCGGCCGTCGCGGTCGCCGACCTTAGGACATCGGTCGCGATGTGCGAGGCCAGCGTCTCGCGTGACGCCTCCGGACCGGACGGCGAGCCGGGCGTCCAGCGCAGCAGCTGCAGAACGCCCCGGCCGAGGTCCAGCCGGAGCTGCCCGCACTTCTTCGTGAGGGTCGTCGCGTCCTTGTCGGGGAGCTCCGCGTAGGCGAACTCCACGTACCAGTAGTCGCCGTCGGTGCCGGGCTCGCCGATCCAGGACGCGTAGCGGATCTCCCTGTCCAGTCGCTGGAACGCGACGTGCATCTGCTCCTGCGCCGTCGCCAGCGACTCCGTCGAGCCGACGACGCGGTAGACCTGCACGATGCCGGCCGTGAAGATCGCCATCAGCACGCTCATGATGCCCATGGTCACGAGGACCTCGATCAGGGAGACCCCGGCGTCCCCGGTGGCCCGGACGGCTCGGGCCGCCCGGAGCCGGTCCGGGGGCGAGAGCCGCCGCGCCGCCCGCGGGTGCGTGGGCCCGCTCATCACCGCACCGTCCAGGTGAACATCAGGGTCGCCCACTTCTGGGCCGAGTCCACGACCTTCAGCTCGACCACGTAGGTGCCCGGGGTCGTGGGCGTCCCGGTGATCCTCCCGTCGTACTGGCCGGACTGGGCGATGCCGAGCCCCGGCGGCAGCCCGGTCGCCGACCAGGTGTTGTAGCCGCTGTTGCTCCCGCCCGACGCCCTGACGGTGAACGCGACCGGTTGACCGGCGGTACCGGTCTGGTCGGGGGCCGACGGGCTCGGCGCCGTCACCCTGAGGTCGTTCACCTGCCTCGCGAGGATGTCCCAGACGAACGTCCTGGAGACCTCGTCGCCCATCCTGTCCTTCACGTAGACCGTGCTCAGGTAACGGGTGCCCCACCTCACGGTCCCGGAGATCTCACCGGTCGAGGCGTCGATCTGCAGGCCGTCCGGCAGGTTCTCCGCGCGCCACGTGTACGGCGCGCTGCCGCCGGTCGGCGTGAGGCGTACCCCGCTGATCTGGTCCCGGATGTAGTCCGTCCTGGTTCCGGGGTCGGACAGCTTCAGCGTCAGCACCTTCCAGGTGAACGCCACCGAGGCCGTCTTGCCTCCCTTGTCGGTGACCGTCACGGTCACCGACCTGGTCTGGTAGGTCGTCGGGGTGCCGGAGACGACACCGGTCAACGCGTTGATCGACAGCCCGGTGGGCAGCCCGGTGGCCGACCAGGTCAGCGGGGTGCGCCCGCCGGATGCCGGGATCGCCAGCGAGACCGCGGTACCGATCTGCGTCACCTGGTCCTCGACGTCGGTCAGCTTCGGCAAGTCGTTGACGACCATGGAGAACTCGACGGTGTCGGTGTCGCCCCGGCGGTCGGTGACGGTGGCCGTGACGGTGGACGTGCCCAGCTGCGTCGGCGTGCCGCTGATCAGGCCGCTCTCCGACGCGCTCAGCCCCGTCGGTTGCCCGGTCACCTTCCAGGTCAGCGGGAGCTGTCCGCCGGACGCGGTGAGCTGCAGGTTCGTCGCGACCGTACGGTAGGCGTACGAGGTGCCCGGGTTGCCGATCAGGGGCGCGGGGCGCTTGATGTAGAAGACCGGGTCACCGACCGAGCTGATCAGGGTCGAGGTGACGTAGACGCACTGCCCGTTCTCGCACCCCTTGTGGGGCCAGGACACCGCGACCACGACGCGGTAGAACGGCACGTCCGCCGGGCCCGAGACCGGGCCGGGCTTGACGCAGGTCTGCTCCTGCGCCGACGCGGTCACGACCTGCTGCACGCAGTGTCCGACGTACCAGTTCTGCTCGTACTTCACCCCGTTGACCGTCACGATGTTGGGCTTGGTCGGCAGCGGGGCCTTGGCACCCGCGTTGAGGGCGGAGTCCTTGTCCCACGCGCGCTCCATCGAACCCAGGTAGGTGCTCGCCTTGGGGTGGGCGCTCTTCCACTGGTCCTCCGAGCTGGTCTTGCCGCGACCGGCCGCCAGGGAGGTGCCCTTCAGCGCGCGGGCCCGCTCGATGGCGTCGCCGGCCAGCTGGACGGCCACCTGCTTGCCGCGCTGCTGGCCGGCGAAGTTCATCGAGTTGGTGAAGAACACGGCGAGGGCGCTCATGACGACGCCGATCACCGCGATGGCGACCAGCATCTCAACCAGTGTGAACCCGGCGTCCGGCCGCGCCGGGACGCCCCGGTCACGAGGAGGGACGGGGGTTCTCACTGCTGCCTACTTTCCGGTCGGTGCGGCGACGAAGATGTTCATGTTGACCACGAGACTCCACATCTCAGACGTCTGGCTCTCCTCGCCGCGTCCGTCAATCGTGACGTTGTCGATCAGTACGGCCCGCGGCTGCACCCGCTGGAGCTGCTCGAAGAACGTGTCCAGCCCGGCGGTGCTACCCGTGGCGGTCACGGCGACGGGCAGGGCGTGCATCTTCACGTCACCGGCGGTGACCTCCGTGGCTCCGCCGATGTTGATCCCATCGACGGAGACGGTCGCGGCCTCACCCGCCTGCCGGAGCTGGTCCAGGAACCCCTCCGACTGCGCCGTCGTAGGCAGCGCCTGGCGGGCCGCCTTCAGTTCGGCCCGGTACTTCGGCAGGTTGACGTTCTCCTGGCTCAGCTCCGCGAGCCTGCTGCGCAGGGTGGCCGCCCGCACCTGCGTGCTCTCGGCCTCCGCCCGCATGGTGTCGGTCTCTTCGTGCTGGGGACTGATGAAGAAGAACCAGCCGACGGCGAGCAGGACGGCGGCGACGAGGATGCCACCGAGAATCCAGACCCGGTCTGCGCGTCCGGTGAGCATCAGTTCTCCTTCTTCACGTCAGCGGGGTAGCGGCTGTCGAGTGCGGCGTCGGTGATGTCGACCTGCACGGTGAAGTTCACGCCGCCCTCTTCCTCGGTCGCGTCGTTGAGCAGCGGGTTGCCCAGGCCGGAGACCTTGCTCAGCGCGCTGACGTAGTCGGCCACGACCTGCTTGCCGGAACCGACGCCCACGATGCTGAGCTCCCCGATCAGCTTCTTGCCGGAGGTGTTCGGAAGAGCGGACTTGCTCACCGCGGACCCCTCCGCGGAGAGCCCGCTGGCGACGCTGGTGATCCGCACGCCGCTCGGGGCCGCCGCGCGGATCGAGGAGAGCAGGCGGGACCAGCGCACGTCCCGGGCGAGCAGTGCGGAGAGCTGTGCGTTGATCATCTCCTCCTGTCCCCGGGTCGTGACGAGCTCGGAGAACTCTTTCTGCTTGCGGGTCCATGTCCGCACCTCGTCCTCGGCCTCGGCGAGCTGCTGCTCCGCCGCCGCCGTCTGCTGAGCGGTGATGACGTACCAGCCGGCCAGCAGCAGGGTGAACACCGTGAGGAAGGACAGGACGACGGTGCGGGCCCGGCGGCCCCGCCGGGCCGTCATGATCTCCGGCGGGAGCAGGTCGGCCGCGAGTGGGAGCGCCCGGAACGGGTCCTGGGCCGGTACAACGGGACCGGAGGAACCCTGGGGAATGAGTGTGGTGGTCATCAGGCTGCCGCTCCAAGGGCGAGGCCGACCGAGACCGCGGCGGCCGTACGGAACCGGTCGAGGTTGTCCTGCCTGTCGCGACGACCGCGCCGGGCGCGCACCGCGGGATCGGAGAGCGTCACCTCGATGCCGAGCTGGGTGTTCAGGTCCTCGACGAGGCCGGGCATGAGGGCACCGCCTCCGGAGAGGGTCACCCGGGAGACCCGGGTCGGCCGGTCACCGGAGCCGAGGTAGGCGAACGAGTTGCGGATCTCGTTGACGAGGGGCCGGACGGCGGCGCGGATCGCCTCCGCGGCCTCGTCCTCCCCGCCGTCACGGCGGAGGCCGAGGTCGCACTTGAGCGCCTCGGCCTGGCGCGGGTCGATGCCGAGCTGGGCGGAGACGGCCTGGGTGATCTCGGCGCCGCCCCGGGGAAGGGTACGGACGATCAGCGGCACGCCGTCGGTGTGCACGATGACGCTCGTGGCGGAGGCGCCGATGTCCACGATGGCCTCCACCTTGGCGTCCAGGCACGACACGGCGCGCATCAGCGCGAACGAGGCGAGGTCCACCCGGGCGACGTGCAGCCCGGCCTGCTCGGCGGCGTGCACGGCGGTGGTGACGACGTCCTTCGGCGCGGCGATCAGCAGTCCGCGCACGGTCTCCTTCTCGCCCGGGTTCTCCAGCGGGAAGAAGTCGAGCAGTGACCGCTCGACCGGGAGCGGCAGCGCGTCGCGCACCTGGAACGGCAGGGCCTGGCGCAGCTCTCGGAGAGGAAGGTTGCTCACGGACATCTCGCGGACCACGACCTGGGGGTTGGTCACGCCGAGCACGACCTTGCGGGTGCGGAACTTCGACGCCGACCAGAGCCGCTTCAGCTCGGCGGTGACGACCTTGGCGTCGTTGATGACGCCGCCCTGCACGGCGCCCGGCGGAAGGGGGACCATCCCGACGTTCGTGATGACCGGGCCTTCCTTGCCACGGGTGATCTCCACCGCGCGGATCGACATCGAACCGATGTCCAGTCCGATGGGGTTGACCGTGGCCATCAGGCGCTCCTCATCATCGAAGTCGTTGTAGTCGTGAAAAGTCAGGAAAGTTCGGGTCACACGGCCGGGGCCAGGAGGCCGCTGTACCAGGCGGCGATCGGCCCGGCGGCGAACAGCGCGAGCAGGGCGCCGGCGAGCATGGCCGGGCCGAACGGAATGGCGGTCTTGCGACCGGCCCGCCCCGTGGCCAGCAGCGCCACTCCGGCGACCCCGCCGAGCAGGAAGGCGGCGAACGTGCCGATGAGCACCGCGCTCCAGCCCAGCCAGCCGAGGTAGAGTCCGAGCAGCCCGGCGAGTTTCACATCGCCGAAGCCCATGCCATTCGGGTTGATCACGAAGAGCACGAAGTAGAAACCGAGCAGCACGGCCATCGCGGCCAGGCAGCGCAGGGCCGCCGTCCAGTCGGCGCCGGCGACCACGGCGGGGGTCAGCAGCAGGGCGCCGATGACGTACGACGGCTTGACGATGGCGTCGGGCAGCCGCTGCACATCGAGGTCGATCATGGTGAGGGCCACCGCGATCGCAGTGAGGTAGAGGTAGGCCGGAAGCTCCGGCGCGACCCCGATCCGGGCGGTCACCGCGGCGAACAGCAGCGCGGTGGCCAGCTCGACCAGGGGGTAGCGGGCGCTGATCGGCGCCCGGCAGGCGGCGCACCGGCCGCGCAGCGCGAGCCAGCTCAGCACCGGCACGTTCTGTCGGGGCCGGATGGCCGTACCGCAGTGCGGGCAGCGCGAGCCGGGCCGCACCAGCGACTCGGCCCGCGGCACCCGGTGGATGACCACGTTCAGGAAGGAGCCGACCACGAGGCCGAGCACGGCGGCCGGGGCGAGCACGAGCGCGTCCATCGGGGTCTCTCCTTTCTGTCAGTGGGTTGTGCGGAGGGGTCCGGCAAGGCGGCGCGGTTCATGCGCCGCCCCGCCGGGTGGGATCACGCCTTGCAGGTCGCGACCTTGATGGTCTTCTTGACGTTCGCGACCGCGCCGCCCTTGCTGCTGTCGTACATGTACACGTCACCCGAGCCACCGAGGTTGTTGGCGCAGATGAGGTAGCCGGTGCCCTCCTGGACGTAGGTCAGGGTGGTGCCCTCCGACTTCTTCGCGTCCGTCGGCAGTGCGGCCGGATACTTGTTGCCGTTCATCGTGTAGTAGCTCTCCACGGCGGTGATGGCGCTACGCACGTCGGACTGGGCCGCCTTGTCGGCCGCGCCCTCGCGGTAGTTCATGTACACCGGGATCGCGATGGCGACGAGGACGCCGATGATCACGACGACCACCAGCAGTTCGATCAGGGTGAAGCCGCGGTCGCCGTGCGCGCGCTTCTGCAGGCGGTCAAGCGCTGCCTTCATGGTGTTTCTCCTGTGACTCATTGAGGTGGGGTGACCTCCGGGCGGTCGCCCGGCTGCCGGTCCGGCCCGGTGGCCGGTTTTCCGTGGCGCGCACGGAAAGTTCTGGGAGGGCCGTACTAGCCCTGGATGTTCTGGTAGATCGTGAACATCGGGAGGTAGAGACAGACGACCATGCCGCCGACCACGACTCCCATGACGATCACCATGAGGGGCTCGATCGCCGCGGTCAGGGCCTCCGCCGCGGTGTCAACCTCTCTGTCATAGAAATCGGCAACCTTGTCGAGCATCTGACTGATTTGTCCAGATTCCTCGCCGACCTCGATCATCTGGGCGACCATGCGCGGGAAGACGTCGTGCTTGGCGAGCTGCGTGGACATGGGGAGGCCGTCGCGCACGGCCGACTGCAGGTCCTTCATGGCCTCGGTGATGACCGCGTTGCCGGTGGTGGCGCCGACCACGTCGATGGCCTGCATCACCGGCACGCCGACGCCCAGCAGGGTGCCGAAGTTGCGGGCGAACCGGCTGATCGCGATCTTGGCGAACAGCTTCCCGAAGACCGGCAGGCGCAGCTTGACCTTGTCGAAGGCCAGCCGGAGCTTCGGATTGCGCCGCAGCTCCCTCCGGAAGAGCATGATCGAGCCGGTGAGCACGGCGACGAACAGCGGCCCCGACCAGGCCAGGCTGTGGCTGGCCGTGACGAGGATCTGCGTCGGCAGCGGCAGCTCACCGCCGAACTGTTTGAACATGCCCTCGAAGACCGGGACGATGAAGGCCAGCACGCCGGCCACGAGCACCCCGGTGAAGAGCAGGACGATGACCGGGTACGTCATCGCTCCCTTGATCTTCCCGCGGAGGGCCGCGTCCTTCTCGAAGTTGACGGCGATGCGCTCCAGCGCGTTGTCGAGGAAACCGCCGGTCTCGCCGGCCCGCACCATCGCGACCATGATCGTGGGGAAGATCTTGGGATGCTTGGCGAGCGCCCCGGAGAGCGACAGACCCGCCTCGATGTCCACCCGCACCTCGCTGATCGCCTTCTTCAGCGAGGGTTTGGCCGCCTGGTCCTCCAGGACCGCGAGCGAGCGCAGCAGCGACATGCCGGAGGCGGTCATGGTCGCGAACTGGCGGGCGAAGACGGCCAGGTCCTTGAGCGTGGTACGGCCGCCCAGGCCCGGGATGGTCAGCTCCTTCTGGAGCAGCGAGCCGCCCTCGGTGATCGAGAGCGGGACGAGTCCCTGCTGGCGGAGGACCTGGACCGCGGCGGCCTCGTTGGGAGCCTCGACCTTGCCCTTGACCTGTTTGCCGTCGCGGCCGATGGTCCTGTACTCGAACTCCTTCGTCACCGGCATGGTCAGCTCCTCCCGACGAGACGCTTGAACTCCTCCGCCGAGTGGCAGATGTCGAGCGCGTGCTCGAAGCTGACGAGCCCGCTGCGGACCCGGTCGGACAGGTGCTGGTCGAACGCGATCATGCCGCCGCTCCCTCCGGACTGCATGAAGGACGGGATCTGGTGGTTCTTGCCCTCGCGGATCAGGTTGCGGATCGCGGGGGTCGCGATCATCACCTCGGCGACGACCACCCGGCCGGTGCCGTCCGCCCGGGGGGCCAGGGCCTGGGTGACGACGCCCTGCAGCGCCGTGGACAGCTGCGTGCGGATCTGCTGCTGCTGGTGCGGCGGGAAGATGTCGATGACGCGGTCGATCGTCTGGGCGGCGCTCTGGGTGTGCAGGGTCGCCAGGACGAGGTGACCGGTCTCCGCGGCGGTCAGCGCGGTGGTCGTCGTCTCCAGGTCGCGCAGCTCGCCGACGAGGATGATGTCGGGGTCCTGGCGCAGCGCGTGCTTGAGGGCCTCGGCGAACGAGGTGGTGTCCGCCCCGACCTCGCGCTGGTTGACGATGCAGCGCTTGTGCGGGTGGAGGAACTCGATCGGGTCCTCGATCGTGACGATGTGCCCCGAGCGGGTGCGGTTGGCCAGGTCGACGAGGCCGGCGAGCGTGGAGGTCTTACCCGAGCCGGTGGGCCCGGTCACCAGGACGAGCCCGCGCGGCAGGTGGGCGAACTTCGCCACCGTGTCCGGCAGGCCGAGCTCCTCCAGCGCCTTGATCTCGTGCGGGATGGCCCGGAAGGCGGCGCCGTACGATCCCCGCTGCTTGTAGAAGTTGGCCCGGAAGCGGGAGACGCCCTCGATGCTGTAGGCGACGTCGAGTTCCTGGTCCCGCTCGAAGCGGTTCCACTGGGCGTCGTTCACCGCCGAGCGCAGCAGCATCGCGGTGTCGGCCGGTTCGAGGCGGCCGTACTCCTTCAGCTGGAGCATCCGGCCGTCCACGCGGATCGCGGGCGGCGCCCCCGCCGTCAGATGCAGGTCCGAGCCGCGCTCGGTGACCAGGGACACGAGCATCGCGTTCAGGGTCTTGAGCGCCTCGGCGCGGCCGTCTCTCGGACGGTCGAAGGGACGTGCCTCGAACGGACGCGAGTCGACCGCGTGCAGGTCGAACGGGCGCGAGTCAGACGAATGCGGATCGAACGGGTGCGAGTCGAACGGGCGCGCTGGCTCCATCGGGGATCTTCCTGTCGTGTTCGTGGCGGCGGGGCGGCGGGGCGGCGGGGCGGCGGGTGCGGAGTGGGTACAGCGGGCGTGCAGCAGGCGTACGGCGGGCGGATCAGATCGCGACGCGCAGGACTTCCTTGATCGACGTCTGACCCTGGGCCGCCTTGACCAGGCCGTCCATGCGCAGCGAGCGCATGCCCTGGACCTCGGCGACCCGCTGCACCTCGGTGGCCGAGGCGCGCTGGATGGTGAGACCTTCGATCTCCGGGGACATCGGCATGACCTCGTGCAGCGCGATCCGGCCGCGGTAGCCGGTGTTGGCGCAGGAGCGGCAGCCCACCGGCCGCCACAGCACGCTCGGCCGGGGCAGCTCGGCGACCGGCCAGCGGGCGGCGGCCACCTCGGCCTCGGTCGGGACGTACTCCTCCTTGCACCAGTCGCACAACCGCCGCGCGAGTCGCTGGGCGAGCACGCAGTCGACCGAGGAGCCGACGAGGAACGGCTCGATGCCCATCTCGGTCAGCCGGACGACCGCGCTGGGCGCGTCGTTGGTGTGCAGGGTGGAGAGCACGAGGTGACCGGTGAGGGCGGCCTCCACGGCGAGCTGGGCGGTGGCCCGATCCCGGATCTCACCGATCAGCACCACGTCGGGGTCCGAACGCAGGATCGCCGGGAGCACGGCCGCGAAGGTCAGCCCGGCCTTGTGGTCCACCTGCACCTGGTTGATGCCGGGCAGGCGGTACTCGACCGGGTCCTCGACGGTGATGATGTTGACGGTGGGCTTGCTGATCGCCGAGAGGGTGCCGTACAGGGTGGTCGACTTCCCGGAACCGGTGGGACCGGTCACCAGCACCATGCCGTGCGGCTTGGTGAAGGAGGTGGAGAAGCGCCGGTAGTTGTCCTCGGTGAAGCCCAGGTTGTCGAGGGCGAGGTTGACCCCGCCGGTGTCGAGGACCCGCAGCACGATCTTCTCGCCCCACACCGTCGGCAGGGTGGCGGTCCGCAGGTCGACCTTCCGGCCGTTGATCATGACGGTGATGCGGCCGTTCTGCGGGATGCGGCGCTCGGTGATGTCGACGCTCGACATGATCTTCAGGCGGGAGATGAGGGCCGACTGCACGTGCCTGGGCACGGTGTCCACCTCGTGCAGCACGCCGTCGATGCGGTAGCGCACCCGCATGTCGTGCTCGGTCGGCTCCAGGTGCAGGTCCGAGGCGCGGTTCTGGATGGCCTGCTCCAGCAGCGAGTTGACGTACCGGACGATCGGCGCGTCCTCCTCGACGGAGTTCAGGTTCGACACCACCGCCTCGGCCTGCTGCTCCTCGCGGAGCATCTCCGCGATGCCGGCGAGGTCGTTCTCCTCGCGCTTGAGCCGGTCGATGATGCGGCGCAGCTCGCTCCGGGCCACCACGACGGGGCGGACCATCAGCCCGGTCGCCGCGCGCACGTCGTCGAGCGCCACCACGTCACCCGGGTCGGTGATGCCGACGGTGATCTCGTTGTCGTCCAGTGAGAGGCCGAGAACGCGGTGGCGCAGCATCAGGGTGAACGGAATCTTGGCCACGGCCACCGGGTCGATCGGGTAACCGACCAGGTCAACGCTCTTGATCCCGAAGGCGAGCGCGGACGCCTCGGTGAGCTGTTCCTCGGTGACGACGTTGTCGTTGATGAGGACCGCGCGCAACGAGCGCTCGGTGCGCTCGGCCTCCCCGGCCGCGCGCTCGAGCGCCTGCGGGTCTACACCCAGCTGCTTCAGCGCCTCGAGCAGCGGGGAGAAGGTCTGGTTCATGTGATCCCTAGAGCAGCCTGTCCCGGGACGGATTTCGTCCCGGGTTCCCCATCGGCTGTCAGGGAGGCGACATGAGCCTCATTCGGTTGCTACTCGGGTTCCACCCGCATGGCGGCCTCCTCGGCCGTGTAACCACCCGTGTCCGAACCCACGTCCTCGGCGACGAGATCGGCCTCGCGGTCCTCGTGCGCGCCCTCGTCCGGGGCGACCAGCCGTCCCGCACGGTACGGATCGGACGAGACGGGAGCCCCCGCGTCCAGGTCGTCCCGGGCGGGCCTGTCGGTGCCTTCCAGATCGTCCCGGTCGTCGGTCATCCTCGCCCCGCCGCCCGCCTCGTCGGCACCGAACATCGGCTGCTCCTCGGGGATCTCCCGGGCGAGGCGGCCCTCCAGGGACTCACCCTGGATCTGCTCGTCGACCGTGGTCCCGAAGTCGTCGACGGCCATGGGACGGTCCCCCGGCACCGGTGCCTCCTGCGGGTCCACCGCCCACCGCTGCTCCGGGCTGCCGTCCTGCAGGTCCGGAATACCTTCGTCCTCGAACGTCGAACGTGGATCACGCTCCGGTATGTGATGACTCATAGCCACTCCTGCCTGCGGTTATCTCCTACCACCCCTCGATGCCCCCACGGCCCCGGCCGTAACGGGCCGCCGTGGACGGGACCGGTCATCACCCGGTGGGTGAGACGCGCAGGGCGATCAGGGCGATGTCGTCGGCGGATCCGCCCAGCCCGGCGAGGATCCCGTCGCAGAACGCCTCCACGGGCTCCCGGGCCAGGGCGGCGGCGTGCTGGCGCAGCCGGGTCATGCCGTGGGTGAGGTGCTCCTCCGGCCGTTCGACCAGCCCGTCGGTGTAGAGCAGGAGCGTGGACCGCGGCGGCAGCTCGTCGAAGGCGTCCCGGCGCGGCACCCCGGGGTCCACGCCGAGCAGCAGCCCTTCGCCGCCCTCCAGGTAGCGGGTCTCCCCTTCGTGGGTGACCAGCAGCGGGGGCAGGTGCCCGGCGCTGGAGTGGTGGAAGCCCCAGGGGCCGCTCTCCGCCCCGGTGATCAGGCCGTACAGGCAGGTGGCGGTGCGCGTGCCGTACAGGGTCTCGTTGACCGCGTCCAGGCGGCGCAGGATCTCGCTCGGCGGTTCCCCCCGGTCGCAGGCCAGGGTGCGCAACATGTTGCGGAGCTGGCTCATGACCACCGCGGCGGGCAGGTCGTGGCCGGCCACATCCCCGATGATCAGCGCGATGTCGCCCTTGGGCATGACGAAGGCGTCGTACCAGTCACCGCCCACCTCGGCGGTCTCGTGGGCCGGGCTGTAGCGCGCGGCCAGCCGGAGCGCACCGGTCTCGGGGAGCCGGTCCGGCAGGAGCGAGCGCTGCAGCCGTTCGGCGATGTGCTGCGCCGCCCGGTACAGGCGCCCGTTGTCCACGGCCAGGGCCACCCGGTGTGCCAGGTCCTCGACGATCGACTGGTCGTCGGCCGTCAGCGGCCGGTCCTGGCCCGTCCGTACGATGGTCAGCGCGCCGAGGACCTGCTGCCGGGCGCGGAGCGGGGCGAGGATCGCGCTGTCGGAGCCCAGCCTCCGGAACATCTCAGCCTGTACGGCGTGCAACGGGTCGCCGGGCCACTCCGTGGACGAGACCGGGGTCAGCAGCAGCGGCCCGGCCCCGCGCAGCACCTGGGCCAGCGGGCCGGGATGCTCGTCGTGGATCGGCGGCAGCGGCCCCTCGAACCGGCCCTCGGGCAGCCGCTCGGGATCGCGGTGCGTCACCGCCACCCGGTTCGGGTGCCCCTGCTCGTCCAGCAGGTCCACCGCGCACCAGTCGGCCAGCTGCGGCACCAGGATCCGGCAGAGCCGACGCACCGCCTCCTCGGTCGACAACGTGCTGGACAGGGCCGCCGTCACGCCGCTGAGCAACGTCAGCCGGGACAGCGCCTGCTGGAGCACCTCGTCGATGTCGTGCTTCTCCGGCTTGCCGGTCATCACCCTCTCTTCCTCGCACACCTCCCCCGAAAAGATCACAACCGGGTGGGCGGGAGAGCGGGGACGCGGCCGAATCGATGAAGTTTTTCTCTTTCGCCGCCCTTCTCATGTCCGGGAACGCGCAGTTCCGGGACGGCAGCCGTACCCCGTCACGTGCCGCACCCCGTCACATGCCGCACCCCGTCACATGCCGAACACCTCATGCGGCGCGGCCGTACGGCAGCGGCGATCGCGGGCCGCCGATACAGTCGCGGTGTGGATGACGGCGTAGACGACGGTGTGGATGACATGCACGACACGGATGACATTGCCAGGAAAGTCGACGAGTGCCGCGCGTGGCGGGACGTGGACGCCGACGCCCTCACGCTCCTGCTCCGGACCCACCGCGAGGTGTGCCTGCGTGACGACCCCGCGCAGTGGAGCGTCTCCGACGTCGAGGCCGTGATGGAGGCGCTGACCGAACGGGAGCTGTCCCCCGGGCTCGCCGAGGCGCTCTCCGCGGCCTGGCTGACCTGGTTCGACTTCCTGGTCGAGACCTGCGGGCTGACCCCGCCCAGCTCCGCCCCGCGGGAGCTGCGCTCCCTCGTCGAGGGGGCCGGTGAGGCGCTGCGCGGCATCGGCGCGGCCCCCGGCGACTACGGCAGGGCGCGCAAGCTGGTGGCGGCGATGATGGCCGAGGGTGTCGATCCGGACGACGAGGACGCGGTCAAGGTCTGGATGGACCGCCTGCTCCGGGACCCGGCCCGGGTCGCCGAGGTCATGCGCGGTCCGGCCTCCCCCCGGCGGACCGTCGTCGACCGGGCCCGGCAGACGGTCGAGGCGCTCCCCCCGGTACGGCTGGCGCCCACCGCCGAGCTGGCCGCCGCCGCCCGGGCGTGCGAGCCCCTCCGGGCGGCTCTGGACCTGGCCCGATGGGTCGGGCAGGGACGCCCGCTGGCCGAGGGCGCCGACGGCCTCTCCGCGGCGGACGCCGAGGCGGCGGGCGTGGCCGACCGGCCGTGGGTGTTCGGCACCGCGGTGGACGCGGGTCTCCTGCGACTCTCCTACACGGAGGTCCTCCCCGGTCCGCGCCTGGGCGACTGGCCGGACGGCGACGACGACGCGGTGCTGGACGTGTGGGTGGGCGGGTTCGACGCCGCCGCCTCCGGCCCCGCCTCCCCGATGCTCGGCTCGATGCTGCTGACGAACCTGTTCCTGTCCGGCGTGCCGGAGCTTCCGCTGAAGGAGGTCACCGAGCAGCTGCGCTCGATGGCGCCCGAGATCGACGAGCTGGCCGTACCGGCGCTGGAGCGGCTGGCCGCCTACGGAGCCGTGAGGCCGCTGGACGGCGAGCGGCTCGCGATCACCCCGCTGGGCGTCTACGCGGTGGTCGAGCGGCTGCGCCGCAACGGCCAGCACGTCCGGGTCCTGCCGGACCCCGCCTCGCTCTCCGCGGGGGAGCTGGTCTCCGTGCTCGGTACGGCCCGCGCCGCCGACGTGGAGGAGCTGGCCGCCGGCTGGTTCGCCGCCCGGGATCCCCTCGACGGCGCCCGCGCGCTGCTGGCGGAGGTCGAGGCTCCGGAGGCGTACGTCGCCCGGAGCATGGTCGTGCACCTCGTCGGCGGTCTCGGCCGGGCCGCCGCGCCGCTCTGGCGGGAGCTGACCGGGCACCTCACGCTCGGCGGCTGGGCCCGCAGGGGTCTGCGGGATCTCGGCGAGACGTCCGAGGAGGACCGGACGGGTGATCTGTGGATGCTCCTGGACGCCTGGGGAACCAGCGTCGAGCAGGGCTATCCCGAGGAGGTCGCCGAGAACGCCGGCAGGCTCGGTGAGGAGGCCGGGTCGCTCCTGGAGGTGATCTGGCGGCTCGGGCACCCCGCCGCGGAACCGGTGCTGAACGCGATCAGCATGAACAGCAGGGACAAGAAGCTCGCCAAGGTCGCCCGCCGGGCCGTGTTCAAACTGGGCAGCTCCCGGTAACCGCGACGGCGCGGCCGGTCAGCCCCGGGCAGCCGGTCAGTCCCGAGCGGCCGGTGCGTCCTCGACCGGCTCCCAGTCCAGCTCGCCCTTGCGCACCGCCGGCCGCCAGCCGCGTACGGGCCTGCCGCTCTCCAGGGCTGCCGCCGTGGCCTTGAGCAGCGCGTAGTAGGACGGCCAGACGACGTCGCCCTCCATGTTCAGTCCGGTCTCGTTGAAGTAGTCGCCGGTCTTGCCGGTGCGCGTGTCGATGAACATGTTGCCCCCGTCGATGGTCGTCGCGAACGGGAGCAGATGGCCGTCCCACCAGTAACCGATCATCTCCCCGGGTCCGTCGAGGACGATGCCGCAGAGCATCTTCCACTCCCTGTACAGCGCCTTGGCCGACATGTACTCGTAGAACGGCGGAGGCCCGAAACCGCCCCAGTAGCGGGCGCCGTTGTGGCGCAGCAGGGAGGCGCGCAGGTCGTCGGGGAAGCGCATGCCCATCGCGGCCTCGACCTTGGCGATCTCTCCGGGCCGGGCGGGCCCGTACAACGTCCGGTAGGTGACCGGGGCCCTGCGGGCCAGCCAGCGCTCGATGCGCCGCCAGACCGCGTCGACCTTGGCGGTGACCGCCGGATCGGGGGTGCGGACGACGGGCGGGCGCCGGTCCGGACGGCAGCCGCTGGCGCGGATCTCCTCGTCCGTAGGCCGCTCCGGCTCCGGTTCCTCCGTCGGGGTGGGGGTCGGGGACGGCCGGGGGCCGCCCGCGCACCCGGTGGGAAGCGTGTCGGCGGGTTCGTCCGCCCAGCGCAGCTCGCATCCGGGGGTGACGGTGGGATACCAGTCGCGCAGCGCCGTGCCGCCCTCCAGGGAGGCGGCCACCGCTTCCAGCAGGTCGGGATAGGACGGCCAGCCCATCGGACCGTCGTAGCGGACGTTCCCGTCCCAGACCTTCTCGCCGACCCGGCCGGTGCGCGGGTCGACGAACAGCTCCCGGCCCTCACCGTCCGCGGCGAACGGCCACAGGCTGCCGTGCCACTTCCCGTGGTCGGGGTCGGCCGCCTCGGGCGGGCCTGTCATGACGAGATCCCGGCAGTTGGATTCCTGCATCCTGAAGTGGCTGTAGACGTCGGCCAGGCCGTGGGAGGGCGGCAGCTGGAACCCCTCTCCGAAATCGCCGTCGGCGCCGTCGTGGCGGAGCAACGAGGCGTACAGGCCGTCGGGGAGCCGGTTTCTCCCGTTGCCCTCCCAGGTGGCCAGGTCCTCCGGCTCGGCGGGATGCCCGAGCTTGCGCAGGGTCGCCGAGGCGTGGGTGCCCAGCCAGCGCTCGATCCGGTCCCACGCCCGGTTCACCCGGGCGGTGACCGCCGGATCCGGCGTCCGGGGGGAGGGGGTGGGTTCTGGCTCGTCCGTCGTGACGATCTCCGGCTCCGCAGGGGACGGCTCCGAGCCGTCGTCCCACTCGACCGGCTCGCACCCGGCGGCGCGTGCCTGCTCCGGGGTGAGCGCGTGGGCGCGGAGCTCCGCCTCGGCCTCCGGGTCCGGTGCCCCCGCGGCGTCGACGCAGGACATCGAGACCGAGTTGCCTACGGACATGGAGAAGCAGCGGCCGAACTCGTACGGCATCGGCGAGCTCGCCGCGGCTCCGCCCGCGAGTACCACGAGCGCGAGCGCCGGCCGTACGGTCCGCGCGCCACTCAACTTGATCACTTGCCGGACTTTATCGGAGTTCACCTCCCCTGCCTCAGCTCGGCCGGGTCAACGGCCTCGCCACGAGAAGACACCCCTCCTTCGTGCCGGTCAGCCCGTGTCCGCCCCATCACCGTTCACACCGAATAGCGCCTAACCGAAAGCCCAGATGTCAGGATGGCAAACAGTAAATGATCATTTAATTCATTCGGGGACCGGTAAGCCTCAAAAGAAAGGTTGTCAAGGACATATAAACAGCAGGCATCGCGGCAAGTCTCTAGAGAAGTGCTGGTACGGCCAGCACATCGACTACCAAAGATCGCCGGATCTTCCATTAGGGGCAGTCCGTATTCCAGAACACGCGTCGTTTCCAGGATGAGATCCCCGGCCGCAAATAACTTTTGTCCTTTACCTTCCCCCTAGATTATTGTCAGTCTAATATCGGGATCTATGTCGCGGAATGCATCAGATCCCCCAGACAAGGTCGTCTGGCGCTCTGAGCGCATCGCTCCCATCACTGGACGTGACATCGACGACGACGCAGAGCCCGAACGGCTGCCGGTGTTCACCGGGCGGAAGACCGTCCTGTCCGGAATCACCCTGTTAGCCGTGGGCGGCGTGCTGGTCTGGGTCGTCACGTCCGGCGCCTCCGAACCGGTGACCACCGTCGCCCGTTCCACTCCCGCGCCCGCCGTGACGGACGGGGAGCCGGTGGAGAGTCCTCCGGCGGAGTCCCGGCCCGTCGCACTCACCGTCCAGGACGCGCGCCGGGCACACGATCGTTACGCCCGTGACCTCTCCCTCGCCCAGCAGGAGATGGACGACCGCGCGCTGGGCAGGCTGGAGCGGGGACTGGCCCTGGAGATGTCGAAGGCGGCCTTCGAGACCGCCCGTACGCAGGGGACGAAGGTGGCGGCGGGGCTCTGGCCCAAGCCGGAGATCTGGGTCCCCCGTGACACCGCGGGCACCACGGACTGGTTCGTCGCCGTCGCGCACGAACCGGAGGTCGCCAGGGTCAGCAAGCTGCTGACCTCGACCCCCGACGGGTGGCGGCTGACGGCGTTCACCGCGGACACGCACGTCCCCGCCGCGCCGCTCCCCGAGATCGCGATCGACGCCGACGGGTACGCCACGAGCCTTCCGGAGGACGCATCCGGGCTGCTCGCCACCCCGCGCCAGGCCGTCCACGCCCACCTGGCGAGTCTGGAGAGCGCCACGCCGGACCGCCTCTTCGCCGACGGTCCCTGGACCGACCAGGCGGTGACCTTCTGGCGGCAGGAACGCGAGCAACTGGAGAAGGCCGGATGGGAGCTGTCGCTCTTCTACCGGCCCGTGGGGCCGGTGCGCTCGCTGATGACGAGCGACGGAGGCGCGCTGGTCTGGTACGGCGCCCGCTCCACCGACCTGCGCGAGGCCCGGCGGGCCGGCTCGACGGTCACCTTGAACGGATCGGCCGGTGTCCGCACCGGCGGTACGGCGTTCGCCCGCTCGGCGAGCGCGACATACGGCCGCATGTACGTGGCCTACATCCCACCCGCGAGTTCCGGCGAGCGGGTGCGAGTGCTCGGCGAGTGGTCCGAAGTTCTGGAGAGCCACGGCACCTGACGTCCAACCGGAAGGAGAGGAGCGTTCACGATGGCACCCTCACGTAAGCCCTCGCGCGCGACGGTGCTCACCGCAGGTGTCGCGGTCGGAGTGTTCGGGGCCGGCGCGGGGCTGGGGACCGTCGTCTCGATGCGGTCCCAGCCCGCCCAGGTGGAGACGGTGCGGCTGGCCGCGGGCACCTATCTCCTGAGTTCCGACGCCGCGGCCTGGACGACCCAGTCGGCACGGGCGGAGAACGACCCGATCTGCCTGACTCTCACCATTGACGGCCGCGTGGTCGACGGCGACCTGTCGGGCTGCATCACGCTGCCCATCATCGGCGACGCCCTGTCCGCCCTCAGCCCCGGCAATCCCAACGGCGCCCCGGCTCCGTCCAAGAAGCCGTCCGCTTCGTCCCGGCCGTCCGCGTCGTCCAAGCCCAAGGCGTCCAAGTCGAGCGCCGTCAAGCCGCCGGCTCAGCCGAAGCCCGTCCAGCCCCCGCCGGCCAACCCCGCGCCGCCGAAGCAGAAGCCCACCGCCAGCTCGAAACCGACCAAGGAACCCGCCCCCAGTTCGAAACCGACCAAGGAACCCACCGCCAGCTCGAAACCGAGCGAGAAATCCACCCCGAACCCGAAGCCGAGCGGGGAGAAGCCTCCGTCCGCGAGACCGGAGGGGGTCCACGTCAAACCTCTCCCGGAGGCGAGCGCCACCTTCAAGCGGCCGCCCTCCGGCACCCTCTCCCCTCCTCCTCCAGCACCGTCCCGGACGGTCGTCCAGCCCACACCCTCCGGCGTCCGGCCCACGCCCTCGGCCGACTCCGGCACACCCGCTCCGCCGGACGATCCCCGCAGCCACTCCCCCTCCGCGGAGGCTCCCAGGATCGAGCCGCCTTCCACGGAGACGCTCCGCCCGGTGGTCCCGTCCAGGCACGCCCAGAACCCGCCTCCCCGCGTCACTCCCACTCCCGACGTCTCCGGCCCGGAAGAGGATCCTGTTCCCGATCCCGGGGAGAGCCCCGACCCCGAGGAGACCTCCGGCCCCCCGAACCCGGGAGAGAGCCCCGGTCCCGAGGAGAGCCCGGCCCCGCCGCCCGTCCAGAACCCCGAGCCGAGCGGCTCCCCCGAACACGACACGTCCGCGGTCCCGTCCTCTCCCCAGGACCCGCGTCCCTCGGAACCCAGGGACTCCGTCCGGGGCGACCCCTCCCTGCCGATCTTCCAGGATCCCGAGCTGATGCGGCGCATCCAGAGAGAGCTGGGACTGGACAGGAACATGCGGTACACGGACTCCGAAGGCGTGTGGGACCTCACCATCGCCCCTCCCGGCACGCCTCCGTGCCGCAACTACACCGCCGAGGAGCTCCGCGCGCTGCGCTCTCCCCAGGACGGCGCGTCCGTCATGCGGCCCGTGGGGACCATCCCCCGCGACTCGTGCCAGTGGCCCGCCTTCATCCGCTGGCTCTTCGCCGAACCGGCCCCCGGGGAGGTCAGCAACTGGACCAAGTTCACCGGGCTGCCCGAGCGCGATCTGGAACTGGTGGTGATCGACCCGTCACCGCCCAGTTCCAGCACCGCGCCCCCGGAGCGGCCTGATTCCGAGCAGACGATTCCGGGCCGGCCCGAACAGGAACAGCCTCCTGGGGAGTCCACCGATCCAGGGCAGTCCGATCCAGGGCAGTCCGATCCAGGGCAGTCCGATCCCGGCGAGCCCTGGCAGGGCCCCGGCGAGTACACAGGCCCGTGAGCTCGCGCACCGGCACCGGGAACACCGTGCTCGGCCCCGGCCAGTGGGCGGCGTGGGTGAGCGAGCACGGTGCGCACCTGCTGGACTACGCCGGATACCACCTCGGAGCGGACCGTGCGCCCGGGGCGGTCGCCGCCGCCGTCGCCGCCTGCGCCGCCCGGACCGTCCCCGAGGGCATCTCGGCGCGCGCGTGGCTCCTGGCCGTACTGCGGCGGGATTGCTCCACCGCACCCGGTCACCGGGAGGGATACGTGCCCGGCACCGGGCCGGGAATGCCGGACGCCCTGCTGATCGAGCGGGCGTGGCGGCTGGTCGAGCCGCTGGGCGCGGAGATCCTCCGGCTGATGTTCCGCCACGGGCTGACCCCGGACGATCTCGTCCACGTCCTCGCACTGCCCGCGGAGGAGATCGACGGGCTCGCGACCAGGACCCAGGACGTCATCGAGACCCTCGTGAGCGCCCTGGACGCCCTCGCCCACGGGCGCGGGCCCTGCCCGGACCTGCCTCCGCTGGTGGAGGCGGCCTTCCCCGGCGAGCAGCGGCGGCAGACTCCCGCCGAGCGCGCCTGCGCCCGGACGAACCTGCTCTCCCACATGGCCAGGTGCCCGACGTGCACGCGGCCGATCAACATCCGCTACACGGTTCCGCAGATGAGTGCGCACCCGCCGATCCCACTCCTCACCGCCGAGGCGAGGCAGCGGCTCCTGGACACCCTGCCTCCGGCCGCTTCGCCCTCCACCGCGTCGGATCTGCCCGTCCCCGGAGCGCTTCCCCCGGAGGCGGGCCGGACCGGGCCCGTGCCACGGCGGGGTACCGCCCCGTACGCGATGACGGATTCCGGCCCGGTGAAGACGTCGCGCCCCCAGACATCACGCCCGCAGACGCCACATCCGCAGACGTCACACCCACAGACGCCACATGCGCAGACGTCACATGCGCAGACCTCGCGTCCCCAGATATCACGCGCCCCGGCGTCACGCCCGCAACCGCCTCCCCTGCCGGACGCGCTGCTCTCCCCCCGCTGGGCCCGCGCCGGCGAAACCTCCCCCGCGGAACGCGCGAACCTCGACATCCCTCCCACCATCCCCGACTCCACCGTGCGATTCCCCGGCGGCTCCGGGACCCGTGCCCACGATCCCGAACGCCCCCGCGGCGAGTCCCGGCTCGGCAAGGCGCTCGTGTCGGCCGGGGAACGGGCGCGGGCGACAACAGTCAAGATCGTCATCATCGCCGTCGCCGGTACGGCGGGCACCCTGACCGGGATGAACCTCCTGGGGCCCGCCCTCGGGAACGAACCGGGGCCCAGCGCGCTCCCATCCTCCCTGCCCCGGGCCGCCACGGCGGGCGAACCCTCGGCGTCTCTCAACGCCTCCGCTCCGGGAGGCGCCGGGGACCGCCTGGCGGCGCTGCTGCGCGTACCCGCCGAGGTGACCCTGGACGAGTACGGCAGGGGCAGCGTGACCCTGACCGCCACCTCGGAAGCCGAGCTCCGCGAGCCACGTGAGCCAAGTGAGCCACGTGAGCTGCGATGGCGCGTATCGGCTCCCGGCCTCGACGTGACCCCCTCGACGGGTGTCCTGAACCCGGGGGAGACGACCGTGCTCGCCCTGCGCGCCCTGCGGGTCCGGCACTGGTGCGGCGCACCCGCCCCGATGACCGTCCCGCTCACCGTCCACGGCCCCGGAAACGACTCGATCTCCACGACGGTTCGCTGGCGTACCTGTTGACAGGTCTCCCGTGTCACACCGTCCTGCGTGAAAGGACCCCGGTCATGACAGACCTCTCTCCCCGGATCCACCCCGTGTCGCCTGCCGGGTCCGCACCGTCCGGGTCCGGGTCCGCGTCCGTGCCCCCGTCCCCGTCCACATCCCCGCCCGGGTCCTCGTCCGGGTCCCCATCCGGCCTCCCGCCCGGGACACGCCCGGGAGAACGGCCCGAGGCCCAGACGGAGACGGGGCCCGAGACGATCCCGCTCACCGCGGAGCACCTGCTCACCAACCGGCGGCCGGAGCCCTCGGGCGGCTGGAGACGGCTCGTCTGGTTGCTGTCGGGCAAACGGTTCATCCCCGCCGAGTCCGCCGCGGAGATGGAGCGGCGGACCCTGATCGCCCACGCCCAGACGCCGGTGGCGAACGGGCACCACCGGATCGCGGTCATGAGCCTCAAGGGCGGGGTGGGCAAGACGACGACGACCGCCGCCCTGGGCAACACGCTGGCCTCCCTCCGAGGGGACCGGGTGATCGCGATCGACGCCAACCCCGATCGGGGAACCCTCGGACTGAAGGTCAGGTCGGAGACGGCAGCCACCATCCGCACCCTGCTCGCCGAAGCACCCCACATCGCCCGCTACGCCGAGGCGCGGGCCTTCACCTCGCAGTCCCCCGCACGGCTGGAGGTCCTCGCCTCCGACACCGACCCGGCCGTCAGCGAGGCCTTCGGCGCGGAGGACTACCGTACGGTGACCGGGCTGATCGAGCGCTACTACTCGATCTGCATCACCGACTGCGGAACCGGCCTGCTCCATGGGGCGATGGGCGCGACCCTGGAGCTCGCCGACCAGATCGTGCTGGTCACCATGGTCGCCGTGGACGGGGCGAACTCCGCCGGGGCCACCCTGGACTGGCTGAACGCCCACGGCCACGCCGACCTGGCCAGGAACGCCATCGTCGTGCTGAACGCCGTGGAGCCGAAGACCGAGGTGGACCTGACGCTTCTGGAACGCCATTTCGCCGCCCGCTGCCGTGCCGTGATCCGCGTGCCGTACGACCCCCACCTCAAAGAGGGCGCGGAAGTGGACCTGACCCGCCTGCGTCCCGCCACCCGGGGTGCCTATCTGCGCCTGGCCGCCGCGGCGGGGCAGGCGTTCGGCCTGCACTCCTCCCGGAGCCGCTGATGTCCCCGACCGTCGAGGAGTCCGTGCTCGACGTCGACCTGGGCCCTCCCGGCCGTGCGTTCCGGCGGAAGGTCGTCGTCGCCGCCGCGGCCGCCGTGGTCACCGCGACGGCGTTCGCGGGATGGTCCGTCCTGCGCGGCGGGGCGGAGCCGCAGCGGCCCGCCGCCTCCGGGAGCCCGGCCGGCATCACCCTCGCCACGCCCTCCGCCTACCACGGGGACGCCGGATATCCGATCGGGTTCCCGCGTACCGAGCTGGGAGCGGTCTCGGCGGCGGCTGCGGCCCTGGAGGCCGCCTGGACGCTCGATCCCGTCCAGGCCGAGCAGGCCGCAGTGCTGTACGCCCTGCCGGAGCACCGGGAAGCCGCCCGGGACGGCGCGGGCGCCACCGTCAGCGGCTGGCGGAAGACCATCGGCCTGCCCGTGGACGGACCGTTGCCCGAGGGGGCGGCCCTGCGGACCAGGACGATCGGCGTGCAGTGGCACAACCGCGCCGAGGACCAGGTGCAGGTCTCCCTCCTGGTACGGGTGACCGCCACCGAGGGCACGGGAGACGCCGCGCCGACGTACTCCAGTCCCTTCGCCATGAGCGTGCTCATGGTCTGGAGGCCCGGGATCCGCGACGGGACCGGGGACTGGTTCAACACCCCCGACCCCCTGCCCACCGTCGTTCCCCCGATCGCCGCTCCCGGCACCCCCGAGTTCATCGCGGCCGGGTGGAAAGCCGTCGCCGGTCCCACCCCGTAGCCTGAGGAAGGTCCCATGCCCGCACGCAGCCCCTCCCGGCGTGTCACCCCCGCCTCGCCCGGCTCCCCGCGGCGCGTCACCTTCGTCTCCGGCCTGCTCCTGGCCGCGATCTCGGCGACGACCAGCGCCGTCATCGCTCACCCCTGGACGGCCGCCGCGGAGCCGATGCCCATGCCCGTTCCCTCCGCCCCGGACGCTCCCGAGCCCACAGCCTCCGAGATCCCATCCGAGTCTCCACCGGAGAATCCCCCGGAACCTTCACCGGAGCCTTCGGCCGAGCCCTCCGCCGAGCGCTCGGCGGAGCCTTCGGCAGAGCCTTCAGAGAAGCCCTCAAAGGAGCCCTCAAAGGAGCCCTCAGAGGAGCCTTCGGCGGACAACCCGTCCCGCCCGACCGGTGGTCCCACGCGGCCGCCGCGTCCGAGTCCGCGCCCGACCGGCGATCGGATGAGGAAACCGTCCCCCACCCCCACCGCCAGCGAGAGGCGGGCACCCACTCCCACCGGAACCATCTCGGCCAGCCCGTCACCGTCGTCCACAACGGATCCCCGGCCTACGGCGACCCCCACCCCGTCCGCGTCGGAGAAGCCCACACCCGAGAAGCCGACGCCTTCCCCCACGAAGCCCACAACGGCCCAACCCACCATCGAACCAATCAAACCCACAGACAAGCCCACCGCCACCAAATCCCCCAAACCCACCACCAAACCCACCGTCAAACCCACCGCCACCAAATCCCCCAAGCCCACCGCGCGGCCGACCACCACCAAATCGGCCAAGCCCACGACCAAACCCACGGCCACCAAATCCCCCAAGCCCACCACCAAGCCCACCGCGCGGCCGACCACCACCAAATCGCCCAAGCCCACGGCCACCACGTCCGCCGAACCCATCCCACGGCCGACCCTCACCGATCCCCCCGCCACCGGACCGGCCGAGCCCACCGCACCGCCGACGGTCAGGCCCGGCGGCACGTCCACCGCCACCGCGGCTCCGCTCTCCGCGCCGTCCGCGAGTACGTCGGTGCTCGCGATGGCACCGCGATCGAAGCGGGTCATGCCGCTCCCGCCCCTGGCACGGCCCTCCGGAGGCTGCCGGTCCTCCGCCGACGCCATGTGCTGGGGTCTCGCCCCCTGGCGCGGCCGTACCACCGGATCAGCCGGTCCCGTCGATGCCCTCGCGGCCCCTCACGGCGCTCCGGCGACGGCGCAGCAGGACCCGTCACAGGGGTGGGGAGGCTCGTCACAGGAGGTTCCGCGGTGGGTCTTCATGCCGCCCTCGGCTCCCCCGGCGGGCACGCGCGTCAAGGCGGACAGCGGGACGGACCCCGGTGATCCTCCGGCGACCGCCGGGGAGCGCGTGATCCCGGACCGGACCGGGTGCTGGGCGTTCAGCCTGCCGTCGCTCTGCGCCAGAACCCAGGAGCAGCCATGATCTCCCGCTCTCACCTGCGGCTCGCCGTTCTCAGCGCCGTGGCGGCGATGGCGCTGACCACGCTCAGCACGGCACAGGGCGAGACCGCCCCGGCCTGCTCCGCCGCCCCGGACCCCGCCAGCGCCGCCGGGGTGCACGGCTGGGGCGTCCCCGCTTGGTGCGCCGAATTCGACGACGAGTATCTGGACCCGTCCGAATGGGTGTTCTACGACTCCCCCGGGCACGCGGGCAACGGCCGCCGTTCGTCCGGCCAGCTCTATCTGGGCGGCGGAGCGCTCTACCTGTACGGTCTCGCGGACGGGACCACCGCGGGGCTGGCCGCGCGCCACGTCCAGCCGTATGGGAGGTGGGAGGTCCGCGTCCGCCTGTATCCGGGGGCGGGTTCCTACCATCCCGTCGCCCTGCTGTGGCCGCAGGACGGCGGGGGGAACGTCCGCAGCGCCACGGGCGAGGAGATCGACTTCCTGGAGGTCATCGACGACCCCGAGAGGCAGCGGCCGAACTTCTTCCTGCACACCCCCCAGGGACAGGAACAGGCGCACGCGAACGTGGACATGACCACCTGGCACACCTACGCCGTGGAGAACGGGCCGGGCGGGGTCGTCGGCTACATCGACGGGCGGGAGTGGTTCCGCTCACCCAACGCCACGCACAGCCCGATGTCGGTCTGTCTGCAGCTGGACTGGTTCCCCGGCCAGGGCAGTTCCGGAGAGGCGTGGATGGAGGTGGACTGGCTCCGTATCTACCCGATGGACGCGGGGGCCTCGGCGGGCTGAGCCCCTGCTGACCATATCCGTCACCGGGCCCATCACCGGGCCGGGCACCGTGCCCGTCACCGGGCCAGGCGCATCTCCAGGAGCTGGCCGGGCCACTCACCGACCGTGAACGTCTCCGTCCTGGTGAACCCCTGGCTCTCGTAGTAACGCACCAACCGGCCGTCGTCCCCGGCGTAGCAGTCGACCCTGACCAGGGAAACTCCCCGCTCCGCCGCTTCGGAGGGAGCCAGTCCCAGCAGGGCGGAGCCGACGCCTCGGCCGTGGAAGCGCTGGTCGATGACGAGGGCCTGGACGTACAGCTCCGGCTCGGAAGCGGGGGCGACGTAGGGCATCGGCCCGCCGAAGACGACGCATCCGGCGGGTTCGCCGTCGATCTCGGCGATGCGCATCCCGCCGGAGGCGGCCCATCCGGTGATCCGCTCCGCGCGGGCGGGGTCGGCGGAGAACGGCTCACTGCCCCACTGGCCGGTACGGCCCTGCGAGACCAGCCACGTGACTGCGCTGTCGAACATCCTCAGAACAGCCTGAACATCACCGATACCACCATTGCGGATAATCATCGGCGGATCGTAACAGGGACCGTTTTCCTCATACGACACGATGCGCCACGCCCGCAGTTCTTACCCGCCTCTTATGAGGGATAAGTACACTCGGTCACGGCCGTAACGCGGTGTACACATGAGCGCGCTCCGGCCTGTCGTCGTCTGGAGTCACGTGAGCAGCGGTTCGATCGACGCGGTCCCCCGGACCACGCCCCGGCGTCGCCGCCGGTGGGTGTGGTGGCTGGTGGCGGCCGTCATGATCGTCGTGACGGCGGTGACCGCGACGGCGGTCGGTGCCTACGTCAAGCTGGCCGGGAACGTCAAGCACATCGAGGTCGGCGCGGAGGACCTGGGGACCCGGCCGGTCAAGGTCGCGACGAAGGCGATGAACGTGCTGGTCGTCGGCTCGGACCAGCGCAACGGCAAGAACGCGAAGTACGGCAGGTTCGCCGGTGAGCGGACCGACACGATCATGCTCGCGCACATCTCCCCGAAGCGCGACAACGCGATGGTGATCAGCTTCCCGCGCGACTCGATGGTCCAGCTCCCGGCCTGCCGGGCCCGGCAGGGGCTCCCCGGGCAGCAGCCCCACATCGGAATGATCAACGAGTCGTTCAACTCCGGCGGCATCACCTGCACCTGGAAGACGATCGAGGCGCTCACCGGCATCCACATCGACCACTTCGTCAAGGTCGACTTCACCGGGTTCAAGGGCATGGTCGACGCGATCGGCGGGGTCGAGGTCTGCGTTCCCGAGCCGATCGACGACACCAGGGCCCTGCTCCGGCTGCCCGCGGGGCGGCAGACACTCAAGGGCGAGCAGGCCCTCGGCTACGTCCGCGCCCGATATAGCCTGGGGGACGGCTCCGACATCGGACGCATCCAGCGGCAGCAGATGTTCATCGCCTCGATGGTCAAGAAGGTGATGAGCGGTGAGACGCTGACCGACCCGACCAAGCTCTACGGATTCCTGGACGCGGCCACCAAGTCGGTGACCACCGACCCCGGGCTCACCCCCGGGGTCGTGAAAGACCTCGCGACCAGCGCCCGGGGCCTGGCCGCCGGGCAGATCCACTTCATCACGACCCCGTGGCGCTACTCGCTCACCCATCCGGGGAGGGTGGAGTGGGTGGAACCGCTGAGCACGCAGCTGTTCAAGATCGTGGCGAGCGACAAGCCGATCGCCGACACCGGGATCAAGGGCGGGCAGGCCAAGGTGGCGCGATCCAAGATCCACGTCGAGGTGCGCAACGGCACCTGGAGGTCCGGTCTGGCCACCTCGGTCGCGGCCGTGCTGGAGGAGCGGGGCTATCACATCGCCAAGATCGGCGACACCGCGCGCAAGCCGTACCCGAAGACCACGATCGCCTACTCGCCCAAGGGCGCGACCAAGGCGCCGACGCTCTCCCGCGACCTGGTGAGCTCCGCCGGCCGGCTGGTGCCCGCGGCGACGACCGGCCGGCTCGTGCTGACGATCGGCGACGACTGGCAGGGGCTCAAGGAGCTGAACAAGGCCGGCGCCGGCGGCCTGGAGAGCTTCGACGCCACCAACGACTCCTGCGCGAGCGCCTGACCGCCCGGCTCCGGAGTCCGGGACGGTCACCCGGTCACCCAGTCACCCGGTCATCCGGACACCCGGCTACCCGGCGCTCACCCGTGTCAGGCGGTGGGGAAGGGGCCCTGGTACTCGGTGTAGTCGGAGACGCCGTCGCCGTTGA
>NZ_BMQP01000016.1 GCF_014648175.1 Planobispora rosea | reverse complement strand
ACGAACTCGCTCATCGGGGTGGTGCCTTTCTCATCGTCTGTTGTCGTCGTCTGTGACGGTATCGTCAGATAAGAGAGGCGATCGGGGCGGATGGTTACACCGACGCCCAAGATTTTTATGACTGCGCGACCGCCGGCGCTTCCCGGCTCCTGATCGGTTTGGTCACTCGCTTCGCCACACACGGCGGCATCCCCGCCGTCGCGCCTGCCGCCTTGCGCCGGTAGGTGCTGGGCGGGACGCCGACCAGCTCCGTGAAGCGCGTGCTGAAGGTGCCCAGCGACGCGCAGCCGACCGCGAAGCAGACCTCGGTGACGCTGAGGTCGCCGCGGCGCAGCAGCGCCATGGCGCGCTCGATGCGCCGGGTCATCAGGTAGGCGTACGGCGACTCGCCGTAGGCGAGCCGGAACTGGCGGCTGAGGTGTCCCGCCGACATGTTCACACCGCGGGCGAGCGCCTCGACGTCCAGCGGCTGGGCGTACTCCCGGTCGATCCGGTCGCGGACACGGCGCAGCAACGCGAGGTCGCGCAGGTGCTGCGCCGTGACGGGTCTGCTGGTCACGTGCGAATCGTACGTCGTGCCGGTGACATTCCCGCCTGGTCCCTCATCCGTGACGCAGGTGCTCCCGGCTGAGGTCGAGGAGCATGCGGACGTGGGCGTCGGCGAGGCGGTAGTAGATCATCCGGCCGGACCGGCGGCTGGCCACGATGCCGGCGGTCCGCAGCAGCCGGAGCGCGTGGGACACGGCGGTGTCGCTGACGTCGACCGTCTCGGTGAGGTCGCAGACGCACAGCTCGCCCGCTTCGAGCAGGGCGTACAGGAGCTGGGCCCGGGTCGGGTCGCCGAGCAGCCGGAACAGCTCGGCCAGGCGGGCGGCCTCCTCCGGGGTGACCAGCCGGTCCCGCGTCGCCGCCACGCGCGCCTCGTCCGGCTCCACGGTGGTGCAGGCGTCCAGACGGGCGACGGCTTCCATGTTCAACTCCTGAACAGATGCTCAAATGATAATGAGTATCGTACCAACTCGGTCACCCGTATCACCAACCATTCGTTCGGCACCGGGATCCGGGCCCCGGCATTCCGGGCCCCGCGACATCGTGAGTCACGGGCCTGGAATCTTCACTCTTCTCCAACTAGGACAAACGTCATCCCGTTGGGTACATTGCGCGAACATGAGGAGACCGCTCCGGTCATAGCCGGACACATCGAGGGGGCGCGATGAAGGCCCGTATCACGGGCGTCGCGACGTATCTGCCCGAACGGACGCTGACCAGCACGGACGTCGAGCACCGGATCGAGGGATACGTCCCCCACCGGGGGATCGTCGAGCGGATGACGGGGATCCGCCGGCGGCACGTGGCACGCGATGACCAGCAGGCGTCGGACCTGGCGGTCGAGGCCGTCCGCAGGCTCGGCGGACCCGGGCCCGGGCCCGGGCCCGGACCCGGCAAGAACGGCGTGACCGGTGGAAGCGGCGCCGACGGGCCCGGTTACGCCGACGCCGATCTGCTGATCTTCGCGTCCGCCTCGCAGGACATGGTCGAGCCGGCCACCGCGCACATCGTCGCGGCCAAGCTCGGCCTGTCGTGCCCGGTGTTCGACGTCAAGAACGCCTGCAACAGCATGCTCAACGGCATCCAGGTCGCCGAGGCGCTGATCCTGTCGGGCGCGCACCGCACGGTCCTGGTCTGCTCCGGCGAGACCCCGTCGCGGGCGATCCGCTGGCAGGTCCGGGACCGGGCGCAGTTCGTCGACTCCTTCGCCGGGTACACGCTGTCGGACAGCGGGGCCGCCGTGCTGGTCACCGCCGACGACGAACGGGGCATCTTCTACCGCGACTTCTCGGCCGACTCCACCGCCTGGGCCATCGGCACCCTGCCGGGCGGCGGTTCCGCACACCCCCGCGACCCCGAGTACTCCTACTTCCGGGGCGACGGGCGGCGACTGAAGGAGGCTTTCGAGCGGATCGGCCCCGACATCTTCCTCAACGCGCTCAAGCGCACCGGCCTGACCTGGGACGACTTCGCCGTCGTGGCGGTGCACCAGGTGGCGCTGCCGTACCTGGACTTCCTGGCCCGGACCCTGGACATCCCCACGGACAGGCTCGTGGTCAGTCTGCCCGAGCACGGCAACTGCGCCTCGGCCACACTCCCGCTCCAGCTCGCCATGGGCCGCTGGGAGCCCGGCGACCGGGTGGCCCTGCTGGGCCTGGGCGGCGGGATCAGCATGGGCGTGATGCTGGCGGAGATGTGATGGACCTCTGGGTGATCATTCCGGCGTACAACGAGGCCGGCAGCATCGGCGCGACGCTGCGCGCGCTGCAGGCGCAGGACGACCGGGACTTCACGCTCCTCGTGGTGGACAACGCGAGCACCGACGGCACCGCCGAGGTCGTCCGGCGGCACGGCGTTCAGGTGATCTCCGAGCCCCGCAAGGGCACCGGCGCCGCCTCCGACACCGGCGTGCGCCACGCCATCGCGGCCGGGGCGACGCACATCGCCAGGACCGACGCCGACTGCCTGCCCCGCCCCGACTGGGTGCGCAACATCCGGCGCGCGTTCGGCGACGGGCTGGAGATGGTCGGCGGGCAGCTGCGGCCCCGGACCGACGAGTTCCGGCTGAAGTTCTGGGAGCGGCGGTTCATCCCGTTCGTGATCCAGGTGGCCGCCACGTTCGGCCGGTTCCGGCCGGGCAACCGGGACCCCCTCTACAAGGGGCCGTACGTGATGATGCCCGGCTGCACCCTCGCGATCACCGCGGATCTCTACGAGCGCGCGGGCGGCTTCCCGCGGACCGCGATCGAGGAGGTCCACGAGGACCGCGCGCTGGTCAACCGGGTCCGGAAGGTCACCTCGGCGTACGGCTCCCGCCGCGACGTGGTCGTCTACGGCTCGGTGCGGCGGCTGCGGGCCTACGGCCTGGCGGGCACGCTGGCCTGGTACGCCGACCACCGTTACCGTCCCGACGTGGTCGACGTGCGATGAGTCCCGCCCCGTCCGCCGCGCCGCCCTCCCGGCTGGACCACGAGGCCCGGCTCTACCTGGCCGCGCATCCTCTCGCCTATCCGCTGGTGCGCCTGCTGGCCCGGCTCGGGCCGGTGGTGCGGGTGCCGGGGCTGGGCGTGGTGGTGAACGACGCCGCCGTGGCACGGGCCGTACTGAACGACGAGCGGTTCCGCAAGGACGGGCCCGGCTCGCCCGCAGACCTGTGGACGCCGGTGCTGGGGCCGTCGGTGCTGCTCAACATGGAGGGCCCCGACCACCTTGCGCTGCGCAGGAAGCTGATGCCGCTGTTCACCCCGGCCTACGTCTCCGGCCTGGTGGCGGACGTGCTGCGCGAGCCGCTGAAGGCGCTGGACGCCCGGCTGGCGCGCGGCGAGACCGTCGACCTGGTGGACGCCATGCGGGTGATGGCCGGAGCGGTGATCTGCCGCACGATCGGGCTGGGGGAGGTGCCGGAGGAGCGGGCCAGGGAGCTGTTCGCCGAGGGTGAGCGGGTCGTCTCGATGGTCTCGCTGCGCTCCCGGCGGCTCTCGGACCGCCAGGTGGCGATCGCCCGGCGGGTGCTCGACCGGATCGGGGACATCGCCCAGGCCGCCTACGAGGCCGGAGACGAGTCCACGGTCATGGGCAGGATGCGGGTCCAGGGCCTGTCGGCGGCCGAGGCGAGGGGCGCGGCCGGCGCCTTCTTCCTGACCGGCACCGAGACGGTCGCCACCTTCGTCCCCCGCCTGGTCGCGCTCGTCTGCGACCACGGCACGACCGTGGACGGCCCGGACCGGCTCGACCGGGTGATCGACGAGGCCATGCGGGTCACCACCCCGACACCGGTCATGCTGCGCTCGGTTGCGGAGCCCGCGTTGGTCGGCGAGGTGGCGGTGCGCCCCGGTGACCGGGTGCTGATCGCCACCCACAACTGCGCCCGCGCCCACGGCCCCTTCGACCCGTCCCGGCCCCACCCTCCCGAGCTGCGCCACCTGTGGTTCGGCGCCGGGCCGCACTTCTGCATCGGCTACCCGCTGGCGCTGGCCGAGATCCGGGCGGTGGCGTCGACGGTGCTGTCCCACCGCGTCCGCGTCGTACGGCGCCGCGCGGCCCGGGGGGTGCTCATCCCCACCTACGAGCACCTGTGGATCACCGCTTCCTGACCTCGCGACACCGCTCCGCCACCTCCCCGCTCCCCTTCCCCACCCCCACCTTCAACCCCCGTGAACTGGACTCCTCCCCATGAACGACATCATCACCGGGATCATGGCGACCGCCGGGCGGGAGCCGTACCGGACCGCGATCATCGACGGCCGGGGCCGCGAGCTGACCTACGCGGAGCTGGCCCGCCGGGTGGACGCCGTCCGCGCCACCCTGGCCGCCCGGGGCGACGGCGCGCTCCAGCCGGGGGACGGCGTGTTGTTCGCGGTCCGGCCCGGCGTGGACGCGGTCGTGACGGCCCTGGGCGCGGTGGCCGCGGGCGGGATGCTCGTACTCGCCGACCCCGGCCTGGCCCCCGGGGTGCTGGCCGCCCGGATGGCGGCGACCCGGCCGAAGTGGGTGATCACCGAGTCGCTGCTGCACACCCTGAGCGGCCCGCTGAAGGGCCTGGCCCGCCGCCGCGGCCTGCTCCTGCCCGACCTCCGCGACCCCCTGCCCGGCCACCCGGTCCGCCACCTCTACACCGGCCCCTGGCTCCCCGGCGTCCCCCGCGGCGCCCTCCGCCTGGCCTCGGTGCTCAAGACGGTGAACGGCCGAGGCGTCCCCGGCCCCCACCACACGGATCAACCGGCTGCGGCGATCTTCACCTCCGGGACCACGGCCAGCCCGCGCGGGGTGGTGCACACCCGGGGATCCCTGGCGTCGGGACTGGAGCTGTTCCGGGAGGCGTTCCCGCTCGGACCGGGGGACGTCGTCCACACCGACCAGCTGATGCTCGGGCTGCCCGCGCTGATGGCCGGAGCCACCTGGTCGCTCCCGGGCGGCGGGCCCCCGGCCGAGGAGCTGGCGGCGCGGCGGGCGACCCACACGTTCGCGGTCCCCGTACGGCTGGACCGGATGCTCCGCGAGACGCCCGTCCTGCCCGAGACCCTGCGTTACCTGCTGCTCGGGTCGGCTCCCGCGCCCGCCGGGGTGCTCCGCCGGGCGGTCGAGGCCGGGCCGGAGGTGCTGTCGGTCTACGCGATGACCGAGGCGCTGCCGATCTCGATCGCCTCGGCCCGGGAGAAACTGGAGCACACCGAGAAGTACGGCGAGGGGGACCTGCTCGGAGCGCCTCTGCCGGGGGTAGGGGTACGGGTGGCGGACGACGGCGAGCTGTTCGTCTCCGGGCCGCACCTCGCCCGGGGCTACCTCGGCGAGGAGCCGCTGCGCGAGGTCGCCACCGGTGACCTGGTCCGTGTCGAGGACGGCCGGCTGGTCCTGCTCGGCCGGAAGAAGGACATGATCCTGCGCGACGGGTTCAACATCTACCCGGGTCTCTACGAGCCCGCGATCACCTCGCTGCCCGGCGTCGCCGAGGCGGCGATCGTCGGCCTGGCCGATCCCGGGACCGGGGACGAGGAGGTCGTGCTCGCCGTCGTCCCGGCGGCGGGATACGACGAGACGCTCCTGCGCAAGGCGCTCCCCGACCTCGTGGACGCCGCCGCGCTCCCCGACCGGATCGTCTCCCTGGACGTCTTCCCCCGTTCCGGCCGCGCCGACAAACTCGACCGCGCCGCCCTGCGCGCGAGGGTGTCACCGGGTGATGGAAGGAGTACGGGGTGAGGATCGCGGTGACGGGGGCCTCCGGGTTCGTGGGCGGCGCGGTGTGCCGGGCCGCCCGTGCCGAGGGGTGGGAGGTGCACGCCTTCGGCAGGCGGGCCTCAGTGGGGGCCGGACACGTCGGCGGTGCCCCGTACCGGGCGTGGGATCTGCTCGGTGAGCGGCCGGAGCTGCCGGAGGTGGACGCAGTGATCCACTGCGCGGGGAGCGTCACCGACTGGGGACCCGCCCGCGAGATCTGGGCGGCCAACGTGACCGGGACCGCGAACGCGGCGGCGGCCTTCCCCGGTGCGCGGTTCGTGCACGTCAGTACGGCCAGCGTCTACGACCCGTTCCGGCCGACCGTGATGGCGGGCGAGGACGAGGCGCCGGTCGGCCGGTACGTCAACGCCTACGGGGCTTCCAAGGCCGCCGCCGAACGGGCCGCGATGCGGGCGGCGCCGGGCCGGACGGTCGTCCTGCGCCCGCACGCCGTCTACGGGCCCGGGGACACGACCCTGCTCCCCCGGGTCCTCGGCGCGGTCCGGGGCCGGAGGCTGCTGGCGGTGGGCGACGGGCGGCAGCGCGTCAGCCTGACCTCCATCGGCAACCTGGTCCGGGCCTGCCTGCTGGCCGCCGCGCCCGCTGATCGTCACGCGGGGCACGGCGTCTTCAACGTCACCGACGCCGAGCCCGTCGTCCTGGACGACGCCCTGCGCTCGATCCTCCGGGAGCGGGGCATCGACGCCGAGCCGTACTACCTGCCGCTGAAACTGGTGGAACCCCTCGCCGTCGCCGCCGAGACGGCCTTCCGGCTGCTCGGGCGCGCGGACCCGCCCCGGCTCACCCGCTACGCCGCCGGTCACCTCGCCGTCGAGCGCACGCTGGACATCACCGCCGCCCGGGAGAGGCTCGGCTACCGGCCGGACGCGACGTCCTTCGCCGGCGCCGCCGCCTGGTGATCCCCGACGTCCCCCGCCGGCGCCGCCACCGCCCGATGACCGGGGAGCGCCGGACCTTGACGCGAGTCGAACCTCGACGTGAGTCGAACCTTGACGTGATCTGTACGGCGTATCACTCGTGCCGCGGCACAGTCGTCCACGGGGTGTAATTACCCTGTGACGTTCAGTGTCCCGCACGAGAGACGTAAGGCGAATGTCGGGTAACGGGAATCGTCCGCACGCCGGGTCGGGCCTGGCGCTCACCGTCGGCTCCGCGCTGTTGTGGGGCCTGGCCCACCTGCGGACGGGCCGTCACCGGACCGGCGCCGTCCTGATGGCGTCCTACCTGACCGTCGTCGCCACGGTGACCACCACCGTTCTCACCGCGCGGTCGTTCCTGCTCACCCTGGCGGTGCAGCCGCTCTGGCTCGGGGTCTTCGGGGTGGGCGCGGTGCTGTTCGCGCTCGCCACCATGGCGGTGGTCATCCGCTCCTACCAGCTCGTCCGGCCCCGGCCGCTGACCGGTGCCGCGGACTACCTCTCCGCCGCCGCCGTCGGCCTGCTGTGCGTCCTCATGGTCGTCCCGATGGCCTACGCCGCCCGGCTCGCCTACGTCTCCCGGGGGCTGGTGTCCTCGGTGTTCGGCACCAGCTCCACCCCCGTGGCGGCGGATCCGTGGGAGGGGCGGGAGCGGGTCAACATCCTGCTCATCGGCGCGGACGCGGCGCCCAGCCGGTACGGCGTGCGCACCGACAGCATGACGGTGGCCAGCGTCGACACCCGTACCGGCGCGACCGTGCTGTTCGGCCTGCCCAGGAACCTGCAGCGGGTCCCGCTCCCGGCCGGCCCGGCGCGTGACCGCTTCCCCCTCGGCTTCGGCGGTGAGCCCCCGTACACCCCGGGGATCCTCAACGAGGTCTGGCAGTACGCCGAGGACCATCCCGAACTCGTCCCGGGCGTGGCCGCGGGAGAACGCGGCCCCACCCTGCTGAAGAAGACGATCGGCGGCATCCTGGGCCTCGACGTCTCCTACTACGCGATGGTCGACATGAGGGGCTTCGTCAGGATCATCGACGCGATGGGCGGGGTGCGGGTCACCGTCCCGGGCCCGATCGTGTACGGCCGGCGCAACGAGGGCCTGATCGAGGCGGGCACGCGCACGCTCTCCGGCGAGGAGGCTCTCTGGTACGGAAGGTCCCGCACCTTCAGCGACGACTACGTCCGGATGGGCCGCCAGAAGTGCCTGCTGAACGCGGTCGCCAAGCAGGCCGACCCGGTGACGGTGCTGCGGAGCTTCGAGCGGCTGGCCGACGCGGCGGTGGACACCGTCTCCACCGACATCCCGAGGGAACTGCTCCCCGCGCTGGTCACCCTGGCGGGCGAGGTGAAGACCGCGAGGATCGAGAGCCTCCAGTTCGTCCCGCCGCTGATCGACACTTTCGACCCGGACTATCACCTGATCAGACGGAAGGTCGCCGCGGCCCTGTCGGAGAAGGCCGGGGACAGGCCCACCCGCACGTCCGCCGCCACCCGCAAGCCCCTGGCCGCCTCCACCTCCACACCCGCGCCCCCGGCTCCGGTCCCGGTTCCGGCCCCGGAGACGACGTCACTCCCGGCCCCGGACACGACCTCCCCCACGGCGCCGGCCTCCCCTCAGGAGCCCGTCACCCTCGACGAAGCCTGCCCCTGACCCCACGAGGCCCTGACCCCACGAGGCCCCGACCCGCCGAGGCCCCGGCTGCTTCCGTACGGTCGCGACACGCGGCCGTTCTCGCCATATCCGCCCCCGGCCTCTGCTGAGCGTGGCATGATGCACCCGAGGGTTGCAATGGTTTTCATAATCAGATTGGATCTCCCATCATGCGGGTGGCATTCGTCGGGAAGGGCGGCAGCGGCAAGACGACCCTGTCCGCGCTGTTCGCCAGGTACGTGGCGACCCAGGGCGCGCCGGTCGTCGCGGTCGACGCCGACATCAACCAGCACCTCGGCATGGCCCTGGGGGTGGACGACGGCGGGCTGCCCCGGTCGCTGGGCTCCCACCTGACGGAGATCAAGGAATACCTGCGCGGCGACAACCCGCGGATCACCTCGGCCGCGGCCATGGTGAAGACCACTCCACCCGGCCGCGGTTCCCGCCTGCTGACCCTCGACCCGGCCGACGACCCGATCCACTCCCGGTTCGCCGTCACCGCCCCCGACGGCCTCCGGCTCATGGTCACCGGCCCGTTCGGCGAGGACGACCTCGGCGTGGCCTGCTACCACTCGAAGGTCGGGGCGGTCGAGCTCTACCTCAACCACCTCGTCGACGGCCACGGGGAGTACGTCGTGGTGGACATGACCGCCGGAGCCGACTCCTTCGCCTCGGGCCTGTTCACCCGCTTCGACATGACCTTCCTCGTCGCCGAGCCGACCCGGCAGGGCGTCGGCGTCTACCGGCAGTACCGCGACTACGCCGCCGACTACGGCGTGCCCATCGCGGTCGTCGGCAACAAGGTCCACGGGCCGGGGGACGTCGCCTTCCTGCGCGAGCACGTCGGCGACGACCTGCTGGTCTGTCTGGAGCACTCGCCCGCCGTCCGGGCCATGGAGCAGGGCCGCCCGTTCACCCTCGACGACCTCGAACCCGTCAACGCCGAGGCCCTCACGGTGCTCCTGAAGCACCTCGACGCCCAGGAGAAGGACTGGGCGCGGTTCGGCCGCCAGGCCGCCGAGTTCCACCTCCGCAACGCGGAGGCGTGGGCGAACCGGGCCGTCGGCGAGGACCTGGCCGCCCAGATCGATCCCGGTTTCGTCTTCGGGCCCACGCGAGTGTCGCCCCATCGCTAGATGGAGTGATCGCCCAACCCGATTTAGCGTCTGAACAATCCCCTTATGAGAGGAGAACGCAGCATGTCGCTGACCGTTTCGAACGATCTTCTCGACCAGGCGAGAGCCGGCGAGGTGGACGACGCGGCGTTCGTCGCCTGCGTCCGCGACTCGCTCCCCTACGCCTGGTCGGTGATCAGCGGCCTGGTGGAGGAGCGTGAGCGCACCGGCGCCGAGTTCGCCGACAACACCGTCCCCCCGCCGGACGAGGCCGCCCGCGGACAGCTCCTGCGCTGCCTGGCCAGCGACTCCATGCGCGGCGCCCTGGAGCGTCACTTCGGCATGAAGCTGGCCTTCCAGAACTGCCACCGGGTCGCGGTCTTCGCCCCGTCCGCCACCGAGGCCCACGCCGAGTTCGTCACCGCCCGGTCCCAGATCCTCAACCAGTCCCCCGAACTCGTCGACTGCTGACCTTCCGGACCACCTGACCACAACCAGGGCGCGGGCCCGACACCCGCGCCCTTTCACATTCACGGAACCGGGGCCAGTCCTGGAATCATGTGAGAGTCGGCACCTGACTATCGAACTGGCGGTTCAGGAATGCGAGTCAACCGCAGGGGGCAGATCACGATCCCCGTCGATCTCCGCAAGAAGTACGGCATCACCGAGGGCGACGAGGTGGATGTGATCGAGGTCGGCGGCACGCTGACGATCGTGCACCGTGAGAGCGGCGAGACCAGAGGGCAGCGGCTGGTTCGCCGGATGCGGGGCGCTGCCTCCACCACGATGAGCACCGATGAACTCATGCGGCTGCTACGGGGCGACGATTGGGGAAGCGGCATAGTGACGTAACGTGTCGCATTGACTACGATTCGCTGGGTGACCCCCGCACACGTGCACACCTACACTCACACCATGAGCGAGAACGCGTTCGAGGTCCCGCTGAACGAGGTGGACGGGCACCTGCCCGATGTCATCGCCGCCGCCACCGAGCGCCGCACGATCGCCTATCTCACCGATCAGGGCCACCGTGTCGCCGCCATCGTGCCCACCGAGGAAGCGTGGTACTGGACTCCGGGCTGGCAGGCCGCGGAGGCAGAAGCCGATGCTGACTTCCGAGAAGGCCGTACCCGCGTTTTCGACACCATGGACGACATGTTCGCCGAGATCGATGTCGTTCGAGGCGAGGACATGGGGTGAGATACGAACGCGCCGCGTCTTTCCTCCGAGACGCATCACGGCTCCCCCCGGAGCATTACACGATGTTCAAGGATGCCGTCTACAAGCATTTTCTCCCCGCTATCTCCCAGGGAGCGCACACCGGCACGGTGCCGTGGCCGACCAGGCTGCGGATCCACAAGTTGACTGACACCGATATCTACTCATTGACGTGGAATTTCGCCTCCCCCGATGGACGAGCGACATTTCGCTTCACCACCCATGACGACAGCGAACCCGTTCTCCAATCGCGCCGGATCGGGGACCACTCGATCTACAACCGTCCCTGATCCGGACAGGTGGTCAGATTCACCGGCCTTCTTCACGGAGCCGGGGGAGGACCTCGGTGCCGAGGCGGCTGATGTTCTCCAGGGTGCGGGCGTGTTCGCCGGCTCCCTCGACCATCAGGATCAGATGACGCAGGCCCGTCGCGGCAACGGTCCGCTCGATCGACGCGACGCAGTGATCCGCCGATCCCACCGGGTGGGTCGCACAGAGGAAGTCGACATATCCGGAAATATCGCGTTGCGGTCGAGGACGCCCGTCCACCGGCACGTATCCCGCGAGCCCCGGCTCCAGCCAGCGCGGCATGCTCGCCTTCAACTCCCGTACGGCCTGAGCCGTCGAGTCGGCCACGTGTCCGACCGCCGCGGCGATGTGCCCGGCGTGGTCGTTCCTCCCTGACGGGAACGCCGCGGCGCCCCCGGCCCGCCTCCCGTAGGCCCGCTCCCCGTAGGCCCGGATCATGGCGGCCTTCTCCTCGTCCCCCACGTGCATGCCCAGCAACATCGGGAGCCCCCGCCCGGCCGCCAGCGCCACCGTCCCGGCCGAGGTGCACGCCACCACCGGGCGGAGCCGTACCGCCGGGACCATCGGCACCTCGCGGAACCGGAAGAACTCCCCGTCCGCCGCGACCGTGTCCCCGCCGAGAGCCGCGCAGAGCAGGCCGAGGGACTCGGCGAAGCCGCGCTCGAACCGGTCCAGCCCGGTCCCGAACACCTCCAGGTCCACCCACGGCCCGCCCCGGCCCACACCGAGCGTGAACCGGCCGCCCGAGGCCGCGTCCAGGATCGCCGCCTGCTCGGCCAGGTCCACGGGGTGCCGGGTGGACAGCACGCTCACCGCCGTCCCGACCCGGATCCGGCGGGTACGGCCCAGCGCCACGCCGGCCAGCGTCACCGCCGACGGGCACACGCCGTACGACATGAAGTGGTGCTCGGCGATCCACGCGTCGTCGAACCCGGCCTCCTCGGCGGCGACCACCGCCTCCACCGTGTCCCGCAGCACCTCGCCCGGGGACCGGCCGGGGAACCCCGCCGCGATCAGGAAGACGCCGACGCGCACCGGGTGCCGCCCGCTACCCGAAGAGCCCGAGCTGGCCCGCCCCGGCCGTGGCGTCCCGGTGTCTCCTCAGATGACTCCAGCGGGGCAGCTTGTCGAGGTAGGACCACGACAGGCGGTGGTGTTCGGTCGGGCCGTGCTCGGCCAGGGCCCGCCGGTGCACCGGGGAGGGATAGCCGGCGTTGCTCGCGAAGCCGTACTCCTCGAAGCCCAGGGAGGCCATGTAGGCGTCCCGGCGGACCTTGGCGATCACCGAGGCGGCGGCGACGGAGACGCAGGACTGGTCGGCCTTGATCTCGCACCGGACCGGCCAGGGGGCGCCGAGGTAGTCGTGCTTGCCGTCCAGGATCACCGCGCCGGGGCGGACCGGCAGCTCGGCGAGGGCCCGGCGGGCGGCCCGGCGCAGCGCCTCGGTCATGCCCAGCTCGTCGATCTCTTCGTGGGACGCCTCGCCGTACCCGATCCCGGCCGCCCACGCGGTGATCTCGGGAACCAGGGCCTCGCGGCGGGCCGGGGTGAGCAGCTTGGAGTCGGTGAGCCCGGCGGGCGGCTCCGACAGGTCGGTGACCACGGCGCAGACCGCCACCGGCCCGGCCCAGGCGCCCCGTCCCACCTCGTCGATCCCGGCGACCGGCGTCGGCCCGCCGGCGGACAGCAGGCGTTCGAGCGCGTACGAGGGAGGCATGGGGCGAGTTTACGGGGCCGGCGGCTCCGGGGCCGCCGGTTGCCGGCGCGGGCTCCCGGTTGCCGGCGCGGGCCGCCTCGCCGCGCGGGTGCCGCTCACGGGATCGCCGGTTCGAGCGCGGTGAGGTCGGCGGCGAGGTAGCGGGCGGCGACGTGGATGGCCCGCAGGGTGACGGCGACGGCGGGACGCTGGACGCTGGCGGCACGGGCGACGGCGTGGACGTCGCGGCCGGCCGGAGGGCCGGGGATCTCCCGGACGGCGATGCCGCGCACCCCGGCGGCCAGGGCCAGCGCCGGGACGGCGGCGATGCCGACGCCCTTGGCGACGAGGCTGAGGATGGTGCTCAGCCCCTCGAACTCCCACGGCACCGGTGGCGCCCCGCCGACCTCGGCGAGCATCCGGTCGACGGCCAGCCGGGAGGGCTCCCCGTCCGGGGTGGCCATCCAGGGCTCGTCGCGGAGCTCCATCAGGTCGACCGGCTCCCCGGGATCGGCGAGCCGGTGTCTGCGCGGGACCACGAGCACCAGCGGGTCGCGCAGGAGCGGGAAGATCCGCGTCGTCTCCGAGTCGTGCATCCTGCCATACCAGTCGTCCACCAGCGCAATGTCCGCCTCACCCGCCTGGACCTCGCGGAGCCCGCGCCCGGCCCGGCTCTGTGACATCCGCAGGGTCAGCGCGGCGTGCCGGCGCAGCGATCTGGCCAGCGCCGGTGCGAATGCCACGGCCGCTGTGGGGAAGGCGGTCACGGCGACCCTGCCGGAAGGGGTGGCCGCCTGTGCCGACAGGTCGGACTCGGCCGCCTCCACCATCGCGAGGATGCGTTCGGCGTGGGCGACGAGGCGGCGTCCGGCCTCGGTCAGCTCGGCGCTGCGTGCGGTCCTGTCGATCAGTACGGCGTTCGCCTCACGCTCCAGCGCGGCCAGCTGCTGGGAGACCGCCGAAGGGCTGTAGCCCAGCGACGCGGCGGTCGCGGCGATGCTTCCCTTCCGGGAGAACTCGCAGATCAAGGCAAGACGACGCAGATCGAGCATCGGAGTTCCTTACGCCTACCCACACGAACCGAAGCTTGTCCTGATGCCTTATATCCCCGAATCTGGGAACGTTCCTAAGAGAAGGAGAAATATCCATGAGCGTCACACTTTCCGCCACTTTGGCGGCAAATGAGGAGATAGCCCGTCGACAACACGCGGGTGAGCGGGTGCTCAACCTCGCCTTCGGTGAGGCCGGGCTCCCCGTGCACCCGTCCCTGGTGGAGAGACTGGCCCGCGCGGCCGGGCGGAACGGGTACGGGCCGGTCGCCGGGATGGCCGCGCTGCGCGAGGCGGCCGCCGGCTACTGGGAGCGCCGGGGCCTGCCCACCGACCCGGAGACGGTCGTCTGCGGGCCCGGGAGCAAGCCCCTGCTGTACGGCCTGCTGCTGGCGATCGGGGGTGACGTCGTGCTGCCGATGCCGAGCTGGGTCAGCTACGCCGCCCAGACCGAGCTGGCCGGGGCACGCCCGCTGCTGATCCCGGCGCCCCCCGGCGAGGGAGGGGTGCCGGACCCCGAGCTGGTCGTCCCCGCGGTCCTGCACGCCCGCTCCCAGGGGCGCGAGGTCCGCTCACTGGTGGTCACGCTGCCCGACAACCCCAGCGGCCGGCTCGCGGCCAAGGACACGATCAAGGAGATCGCGCGGATCGCCCGCGCCCTCGACCTGACGATCATCTCGGACGAGATCTACCGGGACCTCGTCCACCTGCCGGAGGAGGACTTCCTCAGCCCCGCCGACGTGGCCCCCGAACGCACCGTGGTCACCAGCGGGCTCAGCAAGAGCCTGGCCCTGGGCGGCTGGCGGATCGGCGTGGCCCGGGTGCCCTCGGCCGAGCTGCGGGCCCGGCTGCTCGCGGTGGCCAGCGAGATCTGGTCCAGCCCGGCGGCGCCGGTGCAGGAGGCGGCGGCCTACGCCTACACCGAGCCGCCCGAGCTCGTCGAGCGGATCGACCGGAGCAGGCTGCTGCACGGCACCGTCGCGCGGGCGGTGCACGCCCGGCTCGTCAGGGCGGGCGTCACGGTGCACGCGCCCCAGGGCGGCTTCTACCTCTACCCGGACTTCACCGGCCTGCCCGGGGGCTTCGCGACCTCCGCCGGGCTGGCCGCCTTCCTGCTCGACCGGCACGGCGTCGGTGTGCTCCCGGGGGACGCCTTCGGCGACGACCCCGCCGCGCTCCGGGTGCGGGTGGCCACCAGCCTGCTGTACGGCGAGACGGCCGAGCGGCGGCTGGCCGCGCTGGAGGCCCGCGACCCCCTCGGCCTGCCCTGGATCGCCGCCTCCCTCGACCATCTCGACCAGGCTCTCGACGGTCTGAACTCGGTACGGCCCGCCGCCCGCGCGCCCCGCCGTACGGATCTCTCGGCACTCCCCGCGGCCGGGTGATCCACAGCACGCATCAGTTGGATAACGACACCCGGGCGAGCCGCCGGGACGGGGTGATGACAGCCCGGTTGATCTGCGCTTTCTCCCCCTCCGGGTAGGCGCGGTCACCGCTTTCCCGGATGCTCACTGAGATGTCTCGTGCTATTTGGCATTAGACATGCTGAGCAGCCCCCATCATGTGCTCATGCCCGCTTTTGTCACCTTGTCTGGGCGCTCCGTGCGCCTGGAACCGCTCAGCCTCGCGGTCGTCGACGATCTCGTCGCCGCGGCGGGTGAAGACCGTACGACGTACACCTTCACCCGCGTTCCCCATGGCCGGGAGGAGATGGTCTCCTACGTGGAGGCCGCTCTGGCTGAGCAGGCGGAGGGCCGCGCGTTGCCCTTCGCCATCCGGTGGCTGCACACCGACCGCGTCGTCGGTGCCACCCGTCTCATGAACCTGGAGTACTGGCAGGGTCCCATGCCCTGGCCTCCGGGTTCACGTGGCGCGGTGGGCGAGGTCCCGTCCGTGGCGGACATCGGTTACACCTGGCTGGCCGCATCGGCCCAGGGCACGGGTGTCAACCGGGAGAGCAAGTACCTGATGCTCTCCCTCGCCTTCGAGACGTGGCAGGTCCACCGCATCACCCTGAAGGCAGACATACGGAACGTACGATCCCGGGCCGCCATCGAGGCCCTCGGCGCGCATCTGGACGGTGTGCGGCGGGCGGAGAGCCGAGGCGCCGACGACACGGTCCGAGATACCGCGTTCTACTCGATCCTGAGTTCCGAGTGGCCGCTCGTGCGAGAACGCCTGCACGCGCGGCTCGGTCTGGTCGAGGCCGCGTAGAGCGTCGTCCCCCGTCACTTCGATGACCCAATGGAGCATGAGGCCCACCCGGTATTCCGGGTGGGCCTTTGTTCATCTATCGGTTGAGCACTCGCCGCCCCGCGAGGGCCTGAGGACCGGGCATGACCGCCCCCGCATGGGGCCATGTCCGGCATGACTTAGCATCCCGGACCTGGCTTGATGCCTGATTGACGCCCGATCAACGTCACGGTTGACGGACGCCCGCACCCGTACCGGTTTCTATGGAGCGGGCAACGAAGGATCTATCATTCCGTCATAAATATTCCCCGAGTGCGGAGATTCCGAAAATGGCTGTTCAGGGCAGCGAAGCCGGACTGCGCTTCGCCGTACTCGGCCCTGTCCAGGCCTGGCGTGACGGTGCCGAGCTCGATCTGGGCACCCCGCTGCAACGTTCCATTCTGGCGATGTTGCTCCTGCGCGAGGGCCGGGCGGTGACCCCGACCGAGATGATCGACGCCATCTGGGGGGAGGAGGCGCCTCCCCGGGCGCTGGGCGCGCTGCGCACCTACGTCTCCCGGCTGCGCGCCGTACTGGAACCCGGCCGTTCCCCGCGGACCCGGCCGGAGATGCTCACTTCCGTGGGCAAGGGCTACGCGCTGATCCTGACCGGCGCGAGTCTCGACCTGACGCTCTTCAACCGGCACGTCCAGCAGGCCGAGACGGCCCGGCGCGCCGGGGACCTGTCCGCGGCCGCGGAGAGCCTGCGCACGGGGCTGGCGCTGTGCACCGGCGAACCCCTCGCCGGGGCCGTGGGCCCCTACGCCGAACACCAGCGCGACCGGCTGGCCGAGCGCCGGATGAGCGTGCTGGAGAACCTCATGGAGCTCGACCTGGAGCTCGGCAGGCACGCCGACGTCGTCTCCGACCTCATCGCGCTGACCGCCGAGCACCCGCTCCGCGAACGGCTGCGCGCCCAGCTCATGCTGGCCTACTACCGGTGCGGACGGCAGGCGGACGCGCTGGCGGTCTTCGCCGACACCCGCCGGGTGCTCGCCGACGAGCTGGGCATCGACCCCGGCCCCGACCTGGCGGCCCTGCACCGGCGCATCCTCGCCGCCGACCCCGCCCTCGCCCCCACCCCCGCCGAGCCGGTACGGCTCCCGCCCCCCGCCGCCGACTCCACGACGACGGGACAGGCCGGGACGGGAACCGCCGCGGAGACGGTCGCCGCAGGGACGACCACCGAGGGAACGATCACCGCGGGAACGATCACCGCTCCGCCCGAGGTGCCCGAGCTGCCCCGCCCGGCGCAGCTCCCGGCCGCGGTCAGCGACTTCACCGGCCGCTCCCAGATCATCACCCGGCTGCGCAGCCTGCTGTCGGTCCAGGGCAGCCCCCAGGGCGGCGCCGAGGGCGTGCCGGTGGCCGCCATCTCCGGCATCGGAGGCGTCGGCAAGACGGCCCTGGCGGTGCACGTCGCCCACGCCATGCAGGACCTCTTCCCCGACGGGCAGCTCTACGCCGACCTGCGCGGCTACGGTGAGGAACCGACCGCCCCCGAGTCGGCGCTGGCGGCGTTCCTGCGCGGGCTGGGCCTGCCCCCCGACGTCATCCCGGACGGCCTGGCCGAACGCTCGGCGCTGTTCCGCTCGCTGCTGGCCGAGCGGCGCATGCTCGTGCTGCTCGACAACGCCCGCGACGCCGTGCAGGTCACACCCCTGCTGCCCGGCTCGACCGGGTGCGCGGCGATCGTGACCAGCCGCCACAAGCTGGCCGACCTGGCCTCGGCCCGGCTGTTCGACCTGGACGTGATGGAGCCGGAGGAGGCGCTGTCGCTGTTCGGCGCGGTCGCCGGCGCCGAGCGGGTCGCCGCCGAGCGGGCCGCCACCATGGACGTGGTCGCCGCCTGCGGATTCCTGCCGCTGGCCGTGCGGATCGTGGCGGCCCGCCTGGCGGCCCGGCCCACCTGGACGGTCGCCTCGCTCGTCCCCCGGCTGGCCGACGAGCGCCGCAGGCTGGACGAGATGCGCGTGGGGAACCTCGCGGTGGAGGCGACGTTCGCCCTCGGGTACGGCCAGCTGGAGGAGGCCCAGGCACGGGCGTTCCGGTTGTTGTCCCTGCCCGGCGGGCCGGACATCTCGGTCTCGGCCGCCGCCGCCGTACTGGACCTGGACCCGACCCGGACCGAGGACCTCCTGGAGTCGCTGGTGGACTCCAGCCTGCTGGAGGCCCCCGCCGCGGGCCGCTACCGCTTCCACGACCTGCTCCGGCTGTTCGCCCGCCGGGCCGCCGAGCGCGGCCCCGACCCCGAGGCCGGTCCCGCGGCGCTGAGCCGCCTGCTCGGCTTCTACCTGGCCTCGGCCCAGTCGGCGCACCGGCTCGCCTACGAGGGCAGCGTGGTCGCCGACCAGTTCACCGTGTCCGGCTCCGGGCACGTGTTCTCCTCCGCCGACGAGGCCATGACCTGGCTCGCGGTCGAGGCCGACGCGCTGTTCGCCTCCATCTCCCAGGCCGCCGCCGGCACCGCCGACGCCGCGTCGCTGCTGCCCGCCGCCGACCTGCTGCTGGCCATGGAACCGCTGCTGGAGTCCGGCACCCACGTCCGCGAGTTCGACCAGCGGATCCAGGAGGTGCTGGCCGCCGCCGAGCGGGTGGGGTCGGCCGCCGCCGAGCTGCGCTGCCGCTACCTGCTGGGCCGGTTGCTGTTCGGCGCGAACCGGCTGACCGAGGCGGAGGACGCGTTCCGTGCCGCGCTGGAGCTGTCGGCCGGGGGCGACCGGATCGTCACCGGCGAGACACTGAACGCGCTGGCCGTCGTGGTGGGGCGGCAGCGCCGCCACGTGGAGGCGCTGGCCTGGTTCGACTCCGCCCGCAAGGCGTTCCGGGAGATCGGCGGGCAGGGCGGGGAGGCGCTGACGCTCAGCTACTCCGCCCGCGAGCACCTGTTCCTGGGCCAGCCGGAGGAGGCGATCGCCGCCGCCGAGCAGGGCCTGGCGACCTTCAGCGAGATGGGTTCGGCCGCGGGCACCGCGCGGGCCCGCTACCACCTGGGCATCGTGCTGTCACGGGTCGGGCGCCTGAACGAGGCGGTCCACCACCACGCCGAGTGCCTGGCCTTCTTCCGGGCGAGCAACCAGCGGGTGTGGGAGCAGCGGGTCTGCTCGCGGCTGGCGGAGACGTTCATCACGGCGGGCCGGTTCGGCGACGCCGTCCGCCACGCCGAGCAGGCCCTGAGCGTGAGCCGCGAGATCGGTCACCCGTACGGCGAGGCGCAGGCCCTGTGGGTGCTAGGCCGGGCGCTCTCCGGGCAGGGCGGCGTCGCGCGGAGCCGGGACTGTCTCCGGCGTGCCCACGACCTCTTCGCCCGTCTCGGCGCCCCCGAGGCCGGGGACCTGCGGGCCGTCCTCGACCGGGACCAGGCCGGAGACGGTTCCGAGCCCGTCGTATAGCCCGTCGTCGAGGCGCGTCATCCACACGTGGTTGATCAACCTAATCCTTCGGGTTCGTAGCCGTACAGTGTACGGCGGCTCGGGGCTGGTAACCGGCCGGGTTCACGGCCGTGCCGCGCGCGGTGGTCCGGTTGACGACCCGGCCGGCCGTCACAACCATCGCTCAGCGCGTAGGGGGCCCGGGTTGATACCGGTGCGCCTTGCGGTGGCTAGCCGCCTCACATCGACGGCCGGCCGGATCTCCTGGCACCGGCCCTTCACCCCCCGGGCCTGTGCCATGCCCAGAGCTTCCCCCACCCCGTTCAACGTCGAATCAACAACCGATCGCGGGATATCCACAGCCTGTGGAGGATCAGCCTGTGGATATGTGGAAAAACCCCTCGGCGATCAGCGGACGGAGCACTTCCGGCGCCTTCGCCAGCAGGTCATCGGCGCTCTCCCCGGTCAGGTCGGCGATCGCGGCGAGCAACGGGGCCAGTGGATAATCACCGTCGCAGACACCCGCCAGGGCGGCCTCCACCGTCCCCACCCGGGCGCTGCGGCACAACCCCCGCGTCTGCCTGAGCACGATCGTGGAGGGGTCCTCCGCTCCGGGCGGGCCGGTCCGCTCCTCCACGACCCCGTCGGCGACGACCAGCCGGGCCGCGAGGATCTCGGCGTCGCTCAGCCGGTGCGCGTCGGCGATCGAGCCGAGGACCTCGTCCACGTAGCCGCCCACCGGGAGCTCCACCCGCCGCCCGTACTCCTCGGCCCGGACGACCGGGTCCAGGCTCCCGGAGTCGTGCAGCGTGATCCAGCCGAACCCGACTCCGGTGACGCCGGCCGCCTCGAACCAGCCCAGCCAGTCGTCGTACAGCTCCCGGTAGCGGTCGGTGCCCTGCTCGGCGGCGTCGCGCAACCACAGCTCGACGTACTCGGCCGGGTCCTGGACGTCCCGCTGCACCGCCCAGCCGTCACAGCCGGTCCCGGCCAGCCAGCCGCCGACCCGGTCCTGCCAGTCCTCCCCGGCCACGTGCAGCCAGTTCGCCAGGAGCTGGCAGGTGCCGCCGGGGTTGAGGAAGCGCGGCGCCCGCCGTACGAGATCGCGGCAGAAACCGTCCGCCTCGAACCCGGACTCGCGGTAGGTGAACCGGCCCCGGGGAGAGATCACGAAGGGCGGGTTGGAGACGACCAGGTCGTACCGCTCGCCCTCGACGGGCTCGAAGAGCGAGCCCTCACGGGCGTCCACGCCGTCGATCCCGGACAACGCCCAGCTCATCCGGGCCAGCTCCAGCGCGCGCGGGTTCACGTCGGTGGCCGTGATCTCCTCCGCCCGTCCCGCCAGGTGCAGCACCTGCACCCCGCACCCGGTGCCCAGGTCGAGGGCGCGCCCCACCGGGCGGCGGGTGACCAGCTGGGCGAGGTTCGCCGAGGCGCCGCCCGCCCCGACCACGTGGTCCGCGCGCAGCGCCCGGTCCCCGGGCCGGACCTTCCGGTCGGAGACGACGTATCCACCGGTCTCCCAGGGCTGCAGGTGGACCTCGGCGGTGATCCGGGAGCCGTCGACCGCCAGCAGGCCCATACGCGCGAGCTCCGCCACCGGGAGCCCGGCGGGGGCCTCGACGGGGACGCCGAGCCACCACAGCCGGATCAGCGTGCCGAGCGGGTCGCCGTCACGGGTGGCGCGCAGGGCGGGGACGAGCTCCTCCCGGGACAGGGCCGTGGCCGCGACGTCACCGAGCCGCCCCCGCACGCCCTCGACGGTGTAGCCGGCCTCAAGAAGTAGGTCACGGAGCCTGCCCAGCGGGTCCTTCACCGGTTCATCCTTACATCGTCGATACCTAAGGTGATGAGACTGTTACAGATCGACGTAAGGGATCTGCAAGCGTCGTACAAGTCTCAGGCGGTAATTCTGTATGGGCCGCCTCCCCCGCACCCGTGAGGATCCGCCATGTTGATCCCTTGTCTCGCCTGCGAGTCCCGCTTCCGGCCGGAAGAGTACTTCCAGGCATGCCATGACTACCGTCGAGGAAAGGATCTGGTCTTCTGGACCTGCCCGCGATGCGGTAACCAGGACGAACTGCGCGTCTTCCCCGGTGAGCTCGGGTTCGGCTACCAGCGGCGCGGCAAGTTCGACGTGAGCGACCGGCTGCGCGTTCCCGGCTTGCGGCGGCAGCGGCAGGACATGCGCCTGGACATCTCCCTGGAGGAGAAGGTCTGGCGTGTTCCCACCCGCTCGCGCCAGCTGGCGGGAGCGCACTGAGCGGGAGAAGGGCCGGCGCCGGCCCCGATCAGTCGGAGTGCCGGCGCAGGCTCTGCCATGCGGCCTCGCAGAGGCCGGAGATCTCCTCGGGCGTGGGCTGGTGCGCCCCGGCGAACCACAGACGGCACATCTCCATCGCCGGACCGAGCCAGAGGACGTAGCACATCGTGGGATGCACCGGCTGGAGAAGCCCGGCCTTCATGTGCGGCCGCCACCAGTCGGAGACCTGCCGGAAGAACGCCCGCCGCGAGTCGGCGACCTCGACGCCCCCGGGCTCGTCCCGCTTGGGCGGGCGCTCGCTGATCAGCAGGTGGGCCCGCTCACGGTGCTCGCCGCACCAGGACATGTGCAGGGCGACGATGGCCTCGATGCCCTCGCGCGCGCCCTCGTGCCTGCGCAGCTCGGTGATGAAGGCTTCCTGGTACATGTTCAGGGTGTCGGCGTAGAGCACGCCGAAGACGTGTTCCTTGCTCGCGAAGTGGTGGTAGAAGCTGCCAACGCTGACGCCGCTCTCTTTGCGGAGGCTGGCCAGCGTGGTCGCCGAGACCCCGTCCTGACTGAATCGGCGCAGGGCTCCGTCGACGATCCGGCTCCGGCCGTCACGGCCGTTCTTGGCACTCTTCACGAGGTCAATGGTGGAGCAACAGAACCTTGTTCCGCAAATACTCCGGCACACCTCAGCCCGGGTCGATCTTAGTGGACACCTCCACCGTGCCGGAAGAGACCCGCATCACAGCCCCCGGCCACTCCTTGCGGATCATCGACAGCACCTTGCGGTTGCCGCCGAGCACGTCCATTCCCACGGTCCGCGCCCCGCCCGCCGCCGCCCGGCGCAGGAGCCTGCGGACCAGCCGGGAGCCCAGCCCGTGCCCCTGCCAGTCATCGGTCACCACGACGGCGATCTCGACGTCGCTCTCACCGCCCCGGAAGCTCATCGCGTGCCCGACCACGGTGTCCCCGCACACCGCCAGCAGCGCGTCACGCCGCTCGTCCACCGCGAGCAGCGCGCGCACCATGCTCGCGCCCGGATCGCCGAGCCCGGTGAAGAAGCGCAACGCCTGGGTGTGCGGCGACAACTCGGCGAGGAAGCCGCGAACCCGTTCCTCGTCGTCCATCCGCGCGGGCCGGATCTCGACTCCGTCGGACGCCGGGAACCGCCCGCCGTCTCCCACCAGGGGTCGCCCGGTCTCTCCGGGGGAGACCCTCCCGGCGTTTCCCGGTGGTACCCGCGCCGGATCACGGCGGGGTCGTACCAGCTGAGTTCGAATCATGGACTCAGACTCCCGCAGGACACCTGAGTCTGTCAACTAGACTTAGCCGCGTTGGAGGTGACGCCATGGCCACTTACGATGCGGACATGAGTGAGGCGACCCTCGGCAACCTGCCCTTCCGGGTGGACAACTGCTCAATCGAGCGCACGTTGGGCATCGTGGGCGAAAAATGGACGTTCTTGGTACTTCGCGAGGCGTTCAGCGGGGTCCGCCGCTTCGCCGACATGCAGGCCGCCACGAGGGCGCCCCGGCAGGTGCTGAGCGCCCGGCTCGCCCGGCTGGTGGAGGAGGGACTGCTGCGCAAGGTCCCCTACCGGGAGCCCGGCCAGCGCCAGCGGGACGAATACCGGCTGACGCAGGCGGGTCTCGACCTCTATCCGATCATGGTCGCGCTGATGCACTGGGGCGACCGGTACCTCTCCGAGCCGGACGGCCCCCCGGTCCTGCTCACCCACCGCGGCTGCGGGGCTCTGGTGGAGCAGCACTTCCGGTGCGCCGACGGCCACGAGATCGCCGGACCTCGCGAGGTCACCCCCCTCCCCGGCCCCGGCGCCCCGGCCACGCCGGGCAAGGGCACGCCGAGGGGAGACAGCCGGGACGGGGACAGCCGGGACGGGGACGCGCCGGACCGAGCGCCGGACCGTACGGCCGACGCCGGAGGCTGATCAACAGGGCTGACCACCAAGGCTGATCACCGGGGGCCGGACCCGCCGGGCCCTCTCCGCCGGGGGACACGCCCTGCGGGGTGGCCGGGGAACGGGGCGGTCGGTCCGGTGCCTACCCTTGGGAACGTGTACCGGTTCCTGCTGACTCCCCGATGGATCGCACTCCACATCGTGGTGCTGCTGGTCATCCCCGCCTTCGTCTTCCTCGGACAGTGGCAGTTCGGCCGTTTCGAGGAACGCTCGGCCAGCAGTGACCAGATCTCCGCCAACCTGGAGGCTCCCCCGGTCCCCGTCACGGCGCTCAGCCGGCCCGGCGGCGGCGTGAACGAGCGGGACAAGTACCGCACCGTGACGGCCACGGGCACCTTCGACGCCGCCCACCAGCTGCTCGTACGGCGCCGCGTCCAGAACAGCGTCGTCGGCTTCTACGTCGTCACCCCCCTGGTCACCGGGAACGGCGAGGCGGTCCTGGTGAACCGGGGCTGGGTCAGGGCGGGCGCCACGGCCGACGCCCTCCCGGAGGTCCCCGCGCCGTCGGCGGGCCAGGTGACCGTCACCGGACGGATACGCCCCTCCGAGACCGAGGAGTCCTCCGGCATCCGCGACCGCGCGGGGCTCCCCCCGGGGCAGGTGCTCCTGATCAACGCCGAGACGGTCGGCAGGGGCCTGCCGTACCGTCTCCTGGGCGGATACGTCGACCTGGTCGAGCAGTCGCCGCGGGCCGCCGCGGCCCCCGACCCGGTCCCCGCCCCGGAGGTCGGCGAGGGCGGCGGGCTGAACCTGGCGTACGGCGTGCAGTGGTGGCTGTTCATCGGGGTCGCGGTCGGCGGCTGGCTCCTCCTGATCCGCCGCGAGGCCGCCGACCTGAAGGCGGAGGCCGCCAAGCAGACCGGACAGGACAGGCCGGTCGGTCAAGACGGACAGGACGGACAGAGTGAGCGACCGGACGCGGAGACCGAGACCGAGTCGACGACCGCGTAGCCCCTCGCCGAAAGGCCGCGCACCATAAGGCCGCACACCATCGGGGACGTCCCGGTCCGGTGGAGTTCCGGGGAGAGGCCCGGTCTATCCGAGGAGAAGCCCGGCGAGCTGGCCCACCCCCACGGCGGCGACGGCGGACAGGAAGCCCAGACCGACCGAGAGCAGGCAGCCCGATCCGCCGCTCACCCGCCCGCGCGGCTTGGGATGCCGTTCGGCTCCGTACCAGATCGGCCGGGGTTCCAGCAGGAGGAAGAGGATCGCTCCGACCTGCCCGACGGTGAACAGCCAGAACCAGGCCCACCCGTTGCCCAGCCGGGGTGTCGAGCCGAGCATGGTCAGGAATGTGATCACCCAGGCGGCGCCGACCACCCAGACGCCTGCGCCCAGGGGGGCGTAGAACGGCCAGTCAGGCAGGATCCAGTTGGAGTCCGCGGTCCGCCTGTCCGCCTGTTCCGCCCGGACGAACTTCTCACCGATGTCCCGCCGCAGTTGCCTGATCGAGTAGGCGTCCGGGCTCTCGCCCGTCGGCATTACGGCGGCGTGCCAGATCAGCGACCCTTCCGACCACACCAGGCGGGAGATGTCACCCCCCTCGTGCCAGTAGGTGACCTGGGCGATCCGGCCGGCGGCCATCGCCGTCCGGAACTCCTCCAGCGTGCGGCTGGACGGCGCGAAGCTCAGCGAGACGACGAGGGCGCCTCCGAGCAACACCATGAGCAGCGCGACCCGTATCGCGATCCCCACGCCTCGCCGGACAGCGCGTACCCGCTGCTCGTCCATCGGACCTCCGGGGGTGACGTACCTACCGCTCGCCCGTCCCCTCCTTCCTACCTCACGAGATCAGGAAGCGGCGATCCCCAGGCCGAACGCGACCGTCACGGCGAGGACGAACCCCTTCGTCCCGTCGATCCCGGGCCCGGCCGGCAGCGGCTCGCACGGCAGCGGCTCGTACCGCCCGCGCCAGAGCGGGTACGGCTCCAGCAGCACGTACAGGAACGACCCGCCGACCAGGAACATCCAGCACCAGGCGGGACGGCTGGCGTAGCGGTGGTCCCGACGGGTGAGCATGAGCAGCCAGGCCAGCACCTCCGCCGCCATCGCCAACGGCGCGAACGGCGCCCACCACCGCCCGTAGGCCGGCGAGCCCGCCGTCAGGCCCATCGGCCCCCGGGCGGAACCCCCGATCCGCACGATCTCGACGGAGGGGTCCGCCGCTGCCCGCACCCGCGCCAGGAACGCCTCCTGGCGGCGCTCCAGGGCCTGCGGGATCAGCCGGGTGGTCTCCGGGTCCCAGACGTCGCCGGGCTGGTCGAAGCGGGCCTGACTCCAGGACAGGGGGCCGTGCGACCAGGTCAGGGTGCCGTACGCGGGCCAGCTCCGGTCGTAGACGACCTTGGTGACGCCGCCGGCCCGCAGGTCGGCGATGAGCTCCTCCGCGTCGCGCAGGGGCGGGGCCTGGTTCAGGTGGACGACGACGGTCGAGAGGGCGAGGACGAACAGCAGGGCGAGGCGCGCGCCGTAGGGGATCCCGCTCCGCACCGGGACGACCGTCTGGAGGCGCGCGCCGTACGGGATCTCCCTGCGCACCGGAACAACCGTCAGCACGCCCGCTTCCTCCCCGAGACACCGGCCCGCGCGACGGGTGCGGGGCACTGAAGAGCCAGCTTGCCGCGCTAAACCTACATTCCTCATAAGTTTCTGATAGTTGAGGGATTAGTGGGTAGGAGGGGCTGTCAGGGCCCGCCACGAGCAGCACCCTCCCGGCGGGTCCTGAAGCCTCGGAACCGCCGACCATCCCCCTCCGGCGGTTCCGGGGCGGATCCGGTTCCGGGGCGGATCCAAGGTGGATCCAAGGCGGATCCGGGATCAACACGAGACCTCGTGGCTTGTCCGCCGTGATGCGGGCACCGTACCGTTAATCGCGTGACGACGCCGCTGCTGCCCGACCCCGAGCCCAGGCGGCGGGACTATGTGATCATCTCTGCCGACGATCACCTGATCGAGCCCCCCGACACGTTCGAGGGCCGTCTCCCCGAGAAATACGCCGACCTCGCCCCCAAGGTGGTGGAGACCGACTCGGGTCACCAGGTCTGGCGGTACGGCGGGGCCACCTACCCGTGCGCCGGGATCGACGTCGGCGCCGGGCTGCCGCGTGAGCAGTGGACACTCGACCCCGTCCGCTTCGAGCACATGCGGCCGGGCTGTCACGACATCGAGGCCCGGATCGAGGACATGGACCGCGGCGGCGTCTGGGCGGCGCTCTGCTTCCCCGGCATGCTGGCCGGGCAGGCCGGGCTGGCCTTCGCCAGGACCCGCGACCAGGAGCTGGGCCTGGCGCTCCTACGCGCCTGGAACGACTGGCACGTCGAGGTCTGGGCGGGCACCTATCCGGAGCGGATCATCGCGCTCCAGCTCCCCTGGCTGGCCGACCCGGAGATCGCCGCCAAGGAGATCCGGGACAACGCCTCCCGCGGGTTCAAGGCCGTGGTCTTCCCCGAGTTCCCCTCCCGCCTGCGCCTGCCCTCGATCCACAGCGACCACTGGGACCCGTTCTTCCGGGCCTGCGAGGAGACCGGCACCGTCGTCTGCCTGCACACCGGGACCGGTTCCTGGACCCCCGTGCCCTCCAACGACACGCCCATCGAGGCGATCACCACGCTCGTTCCGGCCAGCGCCATGTTCGCCTGCGCCGACTGGCTCTGGTCGGGCGTGCCGCTGCGCTTCCCCGCGCTGCGGATCCTGATCGTGGAGGGCGGCGTGGGCTGGCTGCCGATGCTGGCCGAGCGGGCCGACTACGCCCTGGACCACCCGGTCGCCGGGGAGGCCTCCTGGGAGGGCGGCCTGAAGCCCAGCGAGGTGCTGCGCCGCAACTTCTTCTTCGGCACCCTCAACGACCACGCCCTGTCCGGCGTGCGCCTGGCCGTGGGGCTGGAGCACGTGCTGCTGGAGAGCGGTTACCCGCACTCCGACTCGACCTGGCCCGACACCCAGCAGTCCGTCGCCCGCACCCTGGGCGCGCTGCCGCCCGCCGACATCGCCCGGGTGGCCTACGGCAACGCCGCCAGGCTCTTCGGCCACCCGCTCCCGTCCCGCGCCTGGCTCAGGATGGAAGAACTCTGACGTGGTTGCGCTCCCACTCGACGTAGCGCCCGCTCTCACCGAGCAGTGAGCCCATCAGCCAGAGGAAGACGCCGAAGTCGTCGACCACCCCGATGAGCATCAGGAACTCGGGGATGACGTCCACCGGTGAGATCATGTAGAGCACGCCGAGGCCCAGCATGGCCAGCTTGCCCCGGCCCATGCCGGGATAGCTGCCGTTGAGCACGGAACCGACGAGCCGGGGGATCGCCCGGAGCCGGGCCCCGAGTCCCGGCGTCCCCGGCCGGGTCACCTCCCTGTACGCCTTCCAGGCCTGCGCCGCACGTGCCGCCTTCGCCATGGGGAACCTCCTCGCAGAACACGCTCGTTCCAGTCGCGGCCTCTACCCGGCCTCCTCGCGATATAACGCGTGATCCCCTCGGAGGGTTCCCCGGCATCCCACCGCACCCTTCCGCCGGACTCCCGGCGCCCCGTGCCCGCCCCGGCGCCGCACCACGCCCTTCCACCGGACCGCGGGGCGGAGAGGGCGCCGGTACGGCGAGCCGTGGCGCGGAGTCGTCCGGTGCCCGTGGGCGGCGCTCAACCCGCGGTGGGGGCCAGATCCCGTACGGCCTGCGTGATGGGGATCTCGCCGCCCGGGATGGGCGCGAGCACCGGGGTGGTGAGGCCGTTGTCGACGTACTCCCGGATCCGGGCGCGGCAGGTCGCCGCGTCGCCGTGGACGACGAGGTCGTCGACGACCTCGTCCGGGATGGCCTTGAGCGCCGCCTGGCGGTCTCCGGCGGCCCAGGCCTCGTGCAGCGGGCGGAGGGTCTCACCGCGTCCCAGCCAGTCGTGGAAGGCCGCGTAGACGGGGACGGTCAGGTAGCTGGCGAGCATCCACCGGGCGAGTTCCCTGACCTTCTCCGCGTCCTCGCTGACGCACACGAAGAGACGGGCGATCAGCTCGGTGTCCGGGCCGATCTCCGCGCGGACCTTCCGTACGTCCTGCGGGGAGAGCCAGTTGGTGATCGCGCCGTCGGCCTCCTCGGCGGCCAGGCGGAGCATCCGGGGGCGGAGCGCGGCCAGGACGATCTTCGGCGCGACCTTGGGGGCGCGCTCCAGCTTGAAGCCCTTGACCTCGAAGGTCTCGTACTTCTCGGTGACCTTCTCGCCGGCCAGCGCCTTCTTCAGGAAGCGAAGCGTGTCGCGGGTCCTGGAGAACGGCTTGACGAACTCCCCGGCGTTCCAGCGCTCGACGATGGCCGGGGAGGAGGCGCCGATGCCCAGCACGAACCGCTCGGGGGCGAGGTCGGCGAGCGTGGCGGCCGACATGGCCAGCAGGCCGGGTCCCCGGGTGGAGACCGGGACGATCGCGCTGCCCAGGCGGAGGCCGGGAGCCCACTCGGAGGCGAGCGCGAGCGGTGTGAAGCCGTCGACGCCGTTGACCTCCGCCGACCAGATGTCGGTGTAGCCGAGCTCGGGCAGCTCGGCGACCAGGTCCTTCGATGCGGCCAGTGAACGGTCGTAGAAGGGAACCGTCATTCCCCAGCGTGCGCCCGTCGCCATCGTGCTGCCTCCCATGGTTCCTGCTCGAACACTGTCCGGAACACCACTGTCCGGAACTGTCTAGAACGACGTTCTGGTGTAGCTTGCCGCACCGGTACCGGGGGCCGTCAACAATCTGACCATACCAACCGGACGGTATGTTGCGGAGAACGGCCCGTTCCCGGCCCCCGTCCGGGGGAACCTCAGGAACGCGGGGAACCTCAGGAACGCAGCTCGTGGACCCCGGCGATGAAATCCTTCGCGATGCCCCGCAGGCCCGGCAGGTGCGAGAGCGCGACCAGCCGGTCCACCAGCGGCACGGTCAGCTCGATGAGCCGGTAGGTCTTCCGGCACCCCTCCGAGGTGTCGTGCACCCAGAACAGCACCACGCCCATCGAGAGCAGCCAGAGCAGCTCGGGCAGTTCCTTGCGGAACTCCGGGTCCATCCGCCCCTCCGACCCCTCCACGACCCGGCGGTAGATCGCGATCGACGACTCCCGCGCGGGCGAGGACTCGACGCTGAAGGGGCTGAGCGGGTTGGTCGGCTCGGCCGCGTGCTTGAAGAACTTCACCGCGAACTCGTGGTACGGCTCGGAGACCCGTACCCACTCGCGCAGCACCCCGTCCAGGCGCCCGGCGAAGGACCGCTCGGTGGCCAGCAACCCCTCGCACGCCGCCTCGTGCTCGGCCTGCGCCCGGTCGTAGTAGGCCTGGACCAGCGCTTCCTTGGAGGAGAAGTAGTAGTAGGCGTTGCCCACCGAGACCCCCGCCTCGGCGGCGATGGCGCGCATCGTGGTGGCCTCGTAGCCCCGTTCGCGGAACAACCGCAGAGCTGTCTCCACAATGATCTCACGGGTCCGATCGGATCCCCGGACCCTCTTCCGGGCAGACGTGGCCACGCTCGTCACTGTACGTCCCCTGACCCCATCAGGTCATGGCGGCGCACGGTGATCGGCATCACAGGGTAAAAACAGGGCCCTCGGAGGAGTCGCCGGGTTTCAGCGGTGGCATCGCTCCTCTCGGCGGAAGGGCGATCCGGCCATGGCGGTCATGGCCGCCATGGCCGTCCGGACGATGAGGATCCAGGACTATCCGGCGAACTCGGCCGCGACCAGCTCGGCGATCTCCGCCGCGTTCAGAGCCGCGCCCTTGCGCAGGTTGTCGCCGCAGACGAACAGATCGAGCGTGTTCGGGAAGTCGAGCGCCTGGCGGATCCGGCCCACGTAGGTGGGATCGGTGCCCACGACGTCTGCCGGGGTCGGGAAGACGCCGTTGGCCGGGTCGTCCATGACGACCACGGTCGGGGCGGCCTCCAGGATCCGGTGGGCGTCGGCGACGGTGATCTCGCGCTCGAAGGTCGCGTGCACGGCCAGCGAGTGGGTGGTGATCACCGGGACGCGGACGCAGGTCGCCGAGACCTTCAGGTCGTCGATCCCGAGGATCTTCCGGGACTCGTTGCGGAGCTTGAGCTCCTCGGAGGCCCAGCCGCCGTCCTTGAGCGAGCCCGCCCACGGCACGACGTTGAAGGCCAGCGGGGCCGGGAACGGCGACTCGCCGTCGCCCAGCTTGTTCTGGATCGCCTTGCGCACGTCGCCGGCGGTCTGCCCCGCCGTACGGTCGCCCGCGAGCGCCTCGACCTCGTCGTAGAGGCGGGCCGAACCGGCCACGCCCGCGCCGGAGGCCGCCTGGTAGGAGGCGACCACCAGCTCGCGCAGGCCGTACTGCTCGTGCAGCGCGCCCATTGCGGCCATCATCGACAGCGTGGTGCAGTTCGGGGTGGAGATGATGTTCCGCGGCCGGTTGCGCGCGGCCTCGGGGTTGACCTCCGGCACGACCAGCGGCACGTCCGGGTCCATCCGGAAGGTGCCGGACTTGTCGATGACGACCGCGCCGCGCTCGGCGGCGATCGGCACCCAGGTCGCGGAGACCTCGTCGGGCACGTCGAAGATCGCGATGTCGACGCCGTCGAAGACCTCGGGGGTCAGCTCCTGGACGACCACGTCCTCGCCGCGGACCCGCAGGACCTTGCCCGCGGAACGGGCGGAGGCGACGAGCTTGATCTCGCCGTAGACGTCCTCACGGCTGGAGATGATGTCGCGCATGACGGTGCCGACGGCACCGGTCGCGCCGATAAGAGCAAGAGTGGGCTTGCGAGCGCTCATCGCCCGGTACCTCCGTAGACAACAGCCTCAACCTGGTCCGCGTCGAGGTCGAACGCGCGGTGCGCGGCACCGACGGCCGCGTCCACCTCGTCCTGCCCGACGATCACCGAGATGCGGATCTCCGAGGTGGAGATCATCTCGATGTTCACCCCCGCGTCGGCGAGGGCGGCGAAGAAGGTGGCGGTGACGCCGGGGTGCGAGCGCATGCCCGCACCGATCAGGGACACCTTCCCGATCTGGTCGTCGAACTGCAGCGACTCGAAGCCGATGCGGTCCTGGACCTTCTTCAGCGCGGACAGGGCCGCAGGGCCGTCGCTCGTGGGAAGGGTGAAGGAGATGTCCGTCCGGCCGGTCGCCGCCGCCGACACGTTCTGCACGATCATGTCGATATTGATCTCGGCGTCCGCCAGCGTTTTGAAGATCGTCGCAGCCTCGCCGACCTTGTCGGGCACCCCGACGACGGTGACCTTGGCCTCGCTCCGGTCGTGCGCGACGCCGGAGATGATCGGCTGCTCCATCTCTGTTCCCTCACTGTCGGGGTCTGCGACGACCCACGTGCCTTCCTTGGTGCTGAACGAGCTTCTGACGTGGATCGGCAGGTTGAACCGGCGGGCGTACTCGACGCAGCGCAGGTGCAGGATCTTCGCGCCGCACGCCGCCATCTCCATCATCTCCTCGTAGGAGATCCTGGGGATCTTGCGGGCGGCCGGCACGATGCGCGGGTCCGCGGTGAAGACGCCGTCCACGTCGGTGTAGATCTCACACACGTCGGCTTCCAGGGCGGCGGCCAGCGCGACCGCCGTGGTGTCCGAACCGCCCCGGCCCAGCGTGGTGATGTCCTTGGTGTTCTGCGAGACACCCTGGAACCCGGCCACGATCGCGATCTGGCCCTCGTCGAGCGCCTCCCGGATCCGCCCGGGCGTGACGTCGATGATCCGCGCCTTGCCATGGGTGGAGTCGGTGATGACACCGGCCTGGGAGCCGGTGAACGAGCGGGCCTCGTGACCCAGGTTCGCGATCGCCATCGCCAGCAGCGCCATCGAGATGCGCTCGCCCGCGGTCAGCAGCATGTCGAGCTCGCGGCCCGGGGGCAGCGGCGAGACCTGCTGGGCGAGGTCGAGGAGCTCGTCGGTGGTGTCGCCCATCGCGGAGACGACCACCACGACGTCGTTGCCGGCTTTTTTCGTCGCGACGATCCGCTGGGCGACCCGCTTGATGCTGGTCGCGTCGGCGACGGACGAACCACCGTACTTCTGAACAACGAGCGCCACGAGATGTCTCCGAAGCAATCTAGGGCTGTGGAGCTCTCAGTCTACTGGCGCACCGATATGTTCCCTCTGGTTTAGACCACTATGTGGACGATCACACCGTCGTGCGCTCTTCGGCCACGTCCAGACGGGTGTGGGCGACGAGCGCCTGAAGCGCCCGCATCGCCGCTCCCGCGTGGTTTCCCCAGGTGTTGAAGTAGGAGTACTGCCACCACCAGAGAGCCTCCAGCGGACGGCCCGCCTGGTAGTGCCGCAGACCGTGGATCAGGTCGGCGGCCACCGCGGTGAGGTCGTCCGAGAGGCGGTACGGAGTGACGGCGGTGTCCTTGTAGGGGTCGAAGACCTCCGCGTAGTCGTCCACCGGGCTCAGCCGCTCGGCGAGGGCCGTACGGAGCGGGTCGACGTCGGGGTCCTCGCTCAGATGCGGCTCCCAGTTGCCGGACAGGATCACGTCCTGGCTCGCGCCGAGCTGCGCACCGGCCGAGCTGACCTGCGCCACCTCCACCAGCAGCAGCGGCAGGACGGCGTTGCCGCCCTCGCCTCCGGCCAACCGGGACAGACCGTCCAGGTAGTTCTGCGCATGCACCGCGATGCGGTCGGCGAACGCGCTCCACTCATCAGACATCCAGCAGCCTCCGTCCTTCGAACGCGCGGCCCAGGGTCACCTCGTCGGCGTATTCGAGGTCACCGCCCACCGGTAGACCGCTGGCCAGTCGTGTGACTTTCAAACCCATCGGCTTCACCAGACGGGCCAGATAGGTCGCCGTCGCCTCCCCCTCCAGGTTGGGGTCGGTGGCGAGGATCAGCTCCGTCACCTGGCCGTCGGCCAGGCGCGTCATCAGCTCCCGGATGCGCAGGTCATCGGGGCCGACGCCGTCGATCGGGCTGATCGCCCCGCCGAGCACGTGGTAACGGCCACGGAACTCGCGGGTCTTCTCGATCGCGACGACGTCCTTGGACTCCTCCACGACGCAGATCACATGGGGATCGCGCCGGGTGTCGCGGCAGATCCGGCACTCCTCCTCCGCCGCCACGTTCCCGCAGACGCGGCAGAAGCGGACCTTCTCCTTGACCTCCAGCAGCGCGTGCGCGAGCCGCTTGACGTCGGTCGGCTCCGCGGCCAGCAGGTGGAACGCGATCCGCTGCGCGCTCTTGGGACCGACACCCGGCAACATGCCGAGCTCGTCGATCAGGTTCTGGACGACCCCCTCGTACATGATCTAGAACCCGGGCAGCTGGCCGAGCCCGCCCCCGCCGCCCAGCCCCTGGGCGAGCGGACCGAGCTTCTCCTGCTGCAACTCGGCCGCGGCCCGCACGGCATCGCGGATCGCCGCGATGACGAGGTCGGCGATGGTGTCGGCCGTCTCCTGGGGATCACTGGGATCCACGGCCTCCGGACTGATCCTCAGTTCCAGCAGCTCGCCTCCGCCGTTGACCGTGGCGACGACCAGGCCTCCGCCCGCCGAGCCCTCGATCTCCGCGTCGTTCAGCTCCTGCTGGGCGCTCACCAGCTGCTGCTGCATGAGCTGTGCCTGCTCCAGCAACTGCTGGAGGTTGACGTCCCCTGGGTTCACCGTCATGCGCTCCTCATCCACGACATCAGTCGTCACCGAGCCTACGGGGTGAAAGCCGCGTCGTGCACTGGCGCGGGCATGTGTTCCCCGGGGATGCCCATGCCGACAGGGAACTCTTCCCGAACGACCATGCGCCGCCCGGGGATCGCCCGGCGATGAGGACGGCCGCGCGCCGGGCCCCGGACCCCCCTCCAGACATCCGGGACCCGACGTCGCAACCACCGGAGCGGCCGCGTTCGGCGGTGCGTGGCCACACCGTAACGAGGCGCAGGTTGCATACACGTTGCGTTCGTTCACTCACGTTGCGCGCCCGCGGTTTGCTTCAATGAGCTGAGGGCAACGAGCCGAGGGCCCGACGCCCTCCCACCACCGATGCCCGCCGATGCCCCCCGATGCCCTGGCCATCGATCCGACGTCAGGAGAGTTGTGTATGACCGGCGGCCGCCCGAGCGCCGCAACCTCCGCGACCTCCGCGGGACCTGCGAGTTCCGTGGGCCCTGCGACCTCCGCGGGCTCCGTGCGGATCTCCGATCCGGACGCCCACTCGACGCGGCTGCGCCGCCTGTACGAGGCGGTTCTGACCGGCGGTCCGCCGCCCGACGGCGAGGGCTTCCGGAGCCTGATCTCCGCGTCCTGGCGCCGGTCCCTCGCCGCGGGCGTCGACCCCTGCGCCGTCTCGGCCCCGCCCGCCTTCTCCCCCGGCGACGTCCGGGACATCAGGTCCGCCCACCCGATGGGCGGTCTGCTGCCCCTCATCACCGGGACGCTCCTGCACATGGCCGACGAGACCGCGCACGTCCTCATCGTCACCGACGCGGAGGGCCGGGTGCTCTGGCGCGGCGGCAGCAGCCGGGTGATGGGACGCGCCGACGAGGTCGGCCTGGCCGACGGCTTCCACTGGGGCGAGCGGATGGTCGGTACCAACGGCATCGGCACCGCCCTGGCGACCGGCCGTCCCGTTCACGTCTGCTCGGCCGAACACCTGCTCGGCGTGCTCCATCCCTGGTCGTGCTCGTCGGCTCCGATCACCGACCCCGACAGCGGCGACGTGCTGGGCTGCATCGACATCAGCGGCGTCATGAGCGCCCTGCACCCGGCGACCGTCGCCCTCGTCGAGACGACCGCGCGCCTGGCCGAGAGCCATCTCCAGCTCCGCATGCGCGAGCGCGACGACCGGTTCCGCGCCCGTCACGAGGGTCGCCTGCGGGCGCTGCGCGGCGCGCCGGGCGCCCTGGTCACCGCCACCGGCCGGATCGTCGCCGGTGACCTCGCCATGGGCCGGGGAGGCCGTATCGCGCTGCCCGAGCCCGGAAACCTGGAGCCGGGAACCCTTGGTCCCGGAAACCCCGGGGCAGGGACCCCGGAGTCCGTAACACCCGATGCCGGGAACCGCGGAGCCGGGAACCGCGGAGCCGGAAGCCTCGGAGCCGGGAACCTCGGAGCCGGAGGCGAAGTGCTCCTCCCGGACGGCCGGGCCGGCGTGCTCGAACCGCTGGAGGGCGGCTTCCTGCTCCGTCTCCCCGGCCGGTCCCGCACCTCCCGGTTGATCCTGCCCTTCCTCGGCGCCGAGCACCCCTGGGCACGCCTGGACGGGGTCCGCGTCCCGCTGTCCCCGCGCCACGCCGAGATCCTCGCCCTGCTCGCGCTGAACCCCCGGGGCCTGACCGCCGACCGCCTCTCCCTCCTCCTGTACGGCGACGCGGGCAACCCGGTGACGGCACGTGCCGAGATCCACCGCCTCCGCGCCCAGCTCGGCCCGGCCGTGGCCGCCAAGCCGTACCGGCTGACCTGCGCGGTCGAGGCGGACTTCCTGACCCTCAAGCGCCTGCTCGCCGCCGAGGACACCGCCGGGGTCGCCGAGATCTATCGGGGTCCGCTGCTGCCCGCCTCCGAGTCCCCCGCCATCCGCGGCGAACGCGAGGAACTCGACGGCCAGGTCCACGCCTGTCTCCTGCGCCGGGGCACCCCGGACGACCTGTGGGCCTACGCCGGGACCGAACCCGGCAGAAACGACGTCCACGTCCTGGAACGCCTCGTCGCCGCCCTGCCCGCCGACGACCCCCGGGCCGTCACCGCCCGCATCCGCCTCGCCGCCTGCGACCCCTGAGCGCCCTCACCGCACCCGGCTCACCGCACCCGGCTCACCGCACCCGGCTGTCTTCCCCACGACGCCGGTACGGCGAGGGGCGACCGGTCAGGAGTGGTCGATCTCCTCGATGATCTGGCCGCCGAGTTCGCGCTGGATGAGGGCCATACCGCTGAGCTCGTCGACGTCGGCGTCCGCGTCGTTCAGCGGGTCGACCTCGTCGGCGTCGGGTGCGGGCCCGCGTCCCGGGACCGCGTCCGGCCAGGCGGGCTTGTTCCCTCCGGTACGGGGACCCGTCTGAGCGGCGGCCCGGGCCGCCGAGCGGGCGGCGGCCAGGCCGGGACCCGGCGGGGGCGAACCGGGATCCTCGGGCATGGGCTCGTCCGGCCAGGACTCGTCCGTGGTGGTCGGGGCCGACCGAACAGCCTGGGCGGGCTGGGCGGGCTGGGGCGCCGGAGCCGTCCGCGCCGACCGGTCTCCCGCGCCGACCGTGACCTCCTGCCGGGCCTGGGCCGTACGGCCCTCCTGGTCCGGCGGGGCGGCCGGGGCGGGGACCGCGGGCGACGGGCCGGGCCGGGGCGCGTCCTGTTCCGGCCGGGGGGACGGGGGCTGCGGCGGGGCGGCGGGGGGACGGCCGCCTCCGGAGGCGGGAGCGCCTCCGCCGTACCCGCCCACGACGGCCTCGACCTTCCAGCTGCCGCCGAGCACGTCCTGCAGCGCCGCCGCGACGACCGTGTCCTTGCCGCCGCCGGTGAAGTTCCGCATCGCCCCGACCTGGGTGAACCCCAACGTGACGATCTTGCCTTCCACCCCGACGACCTGGGCGTTGGTGTTGACGTTCGCCCAGACGACGATGCTGCGCCGCTTGAGAGCGCCGAGCACCTGCGGCCACGCCTGCTGGACGGCTCCCGCCTCCGCCCCGGACACGGGCGGCGCCTGGACCTGGGCCGGGGAGGGCGTCTGGGCCGGAGCCGGCGCGGACGACTCGGCCGCGGGGGCGGCACCCGGCCTGACAGGGGTGGGCCAATCGTCCGAACCAGCTGACGGAGACGGAGCCGGAGACGGAGACGCGGGCGTCCCGGAGGCCGTACCGGAGTCCGGGCGTGCCACCGCACCGCTCTCGTCCTGAGCGGCCGGTACGGCACCCGCGGGAACCGGGGCCTGAGACGCGGCGGAGGCGGGAGCCGTGTACGCGGCGGGGGTCGGTGCGAGATATCCCTCGGAAGCCGGGGCGGAGTACCCCGTGGGGGCCGGGGAGGCGTATCCCGCGGGAACCGGAGCGGCGTACCCCGCCGGAGCCGCCGCGACGCCGCTCCGCTCCAGCCGCTCCAGCCGGGCGAGCAGTGCCGCCTCCCCCTGGGCCGCCCCGGGCAGCAGCACCCGGGCGCACATCAGCTCCAGCAGCAGCCGGGGGGAGGCCGCGCCGCGCATCTCGATCAACCCGGTGTTGAAGACCTCGGCGGCCCTGGTCAGGTCGGCGGGCCCCATCGACGCGGCCTGCGCCTGGAGGCGCTCCAGTTCGTCCGCGGGCCGGTCGAGCAGGCCGCTGCTGGCCGCCTCCGGGACGTTGGCCAGGATCACCAGGTCGCGGAAGCGCTCCAGCAGGTCCATGGCGAAGCGCCGGGGGTCGTGGCCGCCCTCGATCACCCGGTTCACCGCCTGGAACACCCGCGCGCCGTCCCGTGCCGCGAACGCGTCGACCACGTCGTCGAGCAGGTCGCCGTCGGTGTAGCCGAGCAGGGAGACCGCCCGCGCGTAGGTGATGCCCGCCTCGTCGGACCCGGCGTACAACTGGTCGAGGATCGACAACGAGTCACGGGCGGAGCCCGCACCCGCCCGCACCACCAGCGGCAGCGCGGCCGGTTCGAACGGGACGTCCTCGGCGGTGAGGATCTCCTCCATGAGCGCGCGCAGCGACGCCGGCGGGATCAACCGGAACGGGTAGTGGTGGGTCCGGGACTTGATCGTCCCGATGACCTTCTCCGGCTCGGTGGTCGCGAAGACGAACTTCAGGTGGGGCGGGGGCTCCTCGACGAGCTTGAGAAGCGCGTTGAACCCCTCACGGGTCACCATGTGCGCCTCGTCGATGATGTAGATCTTGTAACGCGCCGACACGGGCGCGAAGAAAGCCCGCTCGCGCAGGTCGCGGGCGTCGTCCACACCGCCGTGCGAGGCCGCGTCGATCTCGATGACGTCGAGGTGGCCGGGGCCCGTCGGGGCCAGCGCCACACACGACTCGCACTCGCCGCACGGGTCGGGGGTCGGTCCCTGCTCGCAGTTCAGGGACCGGGCGAGGATGCGGGCGCTGGAGGTCTTGCCGCAGCCGCGCGGCCCGCTGAACAGGTAGGCGTGGTTGATCCGGCCGCTCCGCAGCGCCTGCCGCAGCGGCTCTGTGACGTGCTCCTGCCCCTTGACCTCGGCGAAGGTCCCGGGCCGGTATTTGCGGTAGAGCGCCAGACTCATCCAGGGAGCTCCCGCCTGCGAGGGGTCCTGCAACGAAGGAACCCCTCGCACACCCGCCAGAGCCCGCTTATCCTTGCTGCCTTCCGGCCCTGGGGAGGTTCACAGGATGACGCCGCGCGAGGGGTCCTCCGACAGTCTATCCCCCCGGCGCAGTACTCGACGCCGCGAATTGGTGTGCGAAGTACCGCGCAAAGTCCGCTAAGCTTGCGGGCGGAGGATTCGCCTAGTTGGCCTAGGGCGCACGATTGGAAATCGTGTTGGGGGCAACCCCTCAGGAGTTCAAATCTCCTATCCTCCGCCAGCTCAGAGGGGCCGGACGGTTCACGCCGTCCGGCCCCTCTGGCGTTGTCGTCTCAGTTTCAGTCTCAGTTGGACGCTGTCCGAGGCCCCGCAGAGCCGCATCGCAGCAGGGATCACGAACCGAGGACACCCTCCTAGACGATCAAGGGAACCACCTTGAAACCTCCTCCACCCCTATGTAGAGTTCCGACATGTCTCGTGGTCTACGTATGACCCTCGCGACGCAGGCCGTACTCAAGGTGTTCTTGGATGATCTGAGCGCTTCGCGGTACGGCTTCGATATCGCGAGGGAGGCGGGGTTGGCGACAGGGTCGCTGTATCCCATCCTTGCCCGCCTGGAGCAGGCGGGCTGGGTGGAGTCCTTCTGGGAAGACCAGGAATCAACCGAACTGGGTCGGCCACGCCGTCGCTACTACCGCCTCACTGAGGACGGAGCCTGCCAGGCGCGCTCTGCGATTGAAGCAGCTCTCCGCCGCACGACACCCCGTTCGTGGTTTCCCGCTAGAGGGAGCATCGGCTGATGGGCCCGGAATTCTGGCTCGGCATCTTCGGTGGCGCACTCCTCGGTGGCATTACAGCCGAACTACTAGATGTTAGTGCATGGCTTGCGCCCCGCATCATACACAGGGCAGCAGTCAAGCTTCCCCAGGAAGAGTTACGCTCTCGATACGAGGATGAATGGCTAGCTGAACTCGCATCTCTCGACGGCTTAAAGTTAATAAAACTCATCAAGTCGATCAGCATCTGGCTTGGCAGCCGAAGGATGGCTCTCGAATACGGAGCCGTTACCGCGCGAGCATTCGCAGCAAATCTATGGGCCATTCAAAAAAGCAAGGAAACGGCAGGGGTAAAGGCTATCCGGGAAGGCATACAAGACGTCGCAAAGTCGATCTACATGATAGCGATGGCGCAGGTAGTAGCAGCCTTCGCAGTGACCGCAAGAGTCGACACAAACGACATCATGTACGAAGCAAAGAATGGGAGCGGAGTAAAGGTATATCTTCTCTTCCCCATAGATGGCAGCCGAGCCTCCCGAGCAGCCTGTAAAGCACTCTTACGAGGCGCGATAACATCTTTCATAGTCATCGAAGCACTGCGCCGAGAACGACCCAAAAGCTGGATCAGAGTCTCCCTTAAGGTAATACCCCAAGCTCTCCTATACGCGAGAGTGAAATCCATCGATCTAGATGTTTAATTGTATCAAAACATAGAGCTATGCCACTGTAATCACATGGGCATAGCTCTACAAAAGTTCATCGCACACTTATCGTAGAAATTCTTCGTAAGAGGTTACGAAGTAGTTTTCCAGAGTAGTTCGTCCACCTGCTTGGCGACGGTGTGCCGGATGGTGTCGGTCACGTGTTGATACCTACGGGTCATGCCGGTGCTCGACCATCCCATGATGGCCATCACGGTCCGCTCGGGGACTCCCAGAATCAGGAGGACCGTTGCGGCGGTGTGCCGCGCGTCGTGTAGCCGGGCGTCTCGGAGTTCGGCGGCCTTCAGCAGGTCCTTCCACTGGTGGTAGTCGGTGTTCGGGTTGAGGGGGCCGCCCGTCGCGGTGGCGAAGACCCACCCGCCTTCCTTCCAGAGGTCCCGAGCGTTCGCCCTGTCCGCGTCCTGTTCCTCCCGGTGCGTGCGGAGCAGGGTGACGAGCTGGCCGGGCAGGCCGATGGTTCGGCGTCCGGCCAGGGACTTCGTCTCCGCTGTGTCCGCTCGAACCTGCTTGCGCTGTGGGCAGTACCCCGCCTTGCGCCCACAGGTCTCCCCGCACCCGTGTTCGTACTTGGGGCGCTGGCGGCCCCGCCGTACGCGCAGGGTGCCCTTGTCGAGATCTATGTCTGCCCATTTCAGGCCCAGGGCTTCGCTCTGGCGAAGGCCCAGGGCCAGGGCGACGGCCCATCGGGTGCTGTTGCGCGGGAGCGCTTCGGCGGCCTTCAGCAGACGCTTCACTTCGTCAATCTCGTAGGGCTCTACCTCCTCCTCCACAACGGTGGGTGCCTTGGCGAGCATGGCGGGGTTGCGGGTGAGGTGGCCTCGCCGTACGGCCACGTTGAGCGCTGCCCGGATCGTTCGGTGCACGTGGTGGGCGGTTCCTGCGGACTTTCCCTCGCGCTGCATCTTGGCGTAGAGCTTTTCCAAGTGCTCGGGGGTCAGTCTGTCGAGGCGGTGCGCTCCGATACCGGGGATGAGGTGGGTCTGTACGTCCACGCGGTAGCTCGCGTGGGAGTTCTCCCGGATGGCCGGCGGGACCGCGATGTGCTCGATCCAGTGTGTGAGCCACTTGGCGACGGTCCACCGCTGGCCCGCCTTGCGGACGTTCCCGTCGTCGCGTGCCCGCTCCAGCTCGCGAACCTTCCGGATAACCTCGGACTCGGTCCTGGCCTGCACATGACGGCGGTCCGGCTGGCCGTTGTCCTTGACACCTACGATCACCCGCCCGTGCCAGTACCCGTCCTTGCCGAGGTAGACCGTCGAAGCGCCGTTCGGCTTACGTCCCATTCAGCGCCTCCTTCAGGCCACGGTCTTCTGTCGCTGGCCACCGTTGGCCAGCAGGTTGTTCACGTACTCGTGCAGGCACTCAACCGGCACCCGGCGGGATCTGCCGATGAGGGTGGATTCGACCTCTCCTGTCTTCAGCAGGTGGTACATCCGGGTGCGGCAGATCCGGAGTTTCCTTGCGGCCTCTTCGACCGTGAGTAGCAGGGGTGACTCTTCCGGGTCCGTGGCGGTGATGGCGGTGAGCCGGACGCTGTCCGGCGCCGTGGTGGTCATGACGGAGTGTTCTCCTCATCAGCGGGGACAGCGGGGACACCCGCAACGGGCAGGTGTCCCCCGAACTCATCTGCGTTTTCGCTGGTAGGCAGCGGTTCGGGGACAGTGGGGACAGCGGGGACACTTGCTGTAGGGGCTGTCCCCGGCACGCGGTAACGTCCGGCGGCGTCGGCGTGGAGCTGGCCGTCAGCAGCCATGCGCTGGCAGGTGCGCTTGACGTTGTCATAGCCGAGCTGGATCGCCTCAGCGATGGCCTTGGGACCGCTTCCCGGGTGGGCTCGGACGTGGCGGATGATGGCCGCGCGGGTCTCGGACAGGGCGTGGTCTTCCGGAGGGCCGTCGAGCAGGTGCCAGGCACCGCAGGCCGGTTGGAAGGCCATGGCGTACTCGGCTTCGTCCACGTCGCGACCGGTGACGTGCAGCACGCCGTCGGCGGTGCCGCGGGCGCGTTTGAGCACGAGCGTGGCATCGGCGGCGCCGGCCAAGCCGTTGGTACCGGAGACCTCGGTCAGGAAGTCGTCAGAGGCCATCTTGCGGACGTGGTGGACGAGCACGATCGCCACGCCGTAGGTATCGGCCAGGCGCTTGACGTGGCCCATAGCGGCGTAGTCGGCGTCATAGGCCGACAGCCCCGGCGCCGTAGTACCGCGAATCTTGGCGAAGACGTCGATGACGACCATGCGCGCGTCGGCATGGCGTTCCAGCCATCGCCCGATGGCCTCTTGTCCGCCTTGCGGGAGGGTGGGACAGGAAGTAGCCAGGGTCAGCCCCGCAGGCGCCTTCTGACCGCCCAGAAGCTTTCCCATGCGCGACTGGAGACGGCGTGGGGTGTCTTCCAGGGCGAGGTAGAGCACGGGGCCGCTCTGCACGGGAATGGCCTCCAAGGCTCTGCCCCCGGCGGCCACCGCCAGGGCGACCCCCAGCGACAGCCAGGACTTGCCGACCTTGGGTGGCCCGGCCAGCAGGTTGACCCCTTCAGCGATGAGGTTCGGCACGGCCCAGCAGGGTTCGGGGAAGGTCATGGCCATCAGCTCATCGGCGGTCCAAGAGGTGCGCAGACCGCCGGGCGCGCCCGGCGCCGACACCTCAGCCCTGGGAGGGGCGTCGGTGCCAGACACCAGGCGCAAGGTGGGACGCGGCGGGGTGCTCATGCCGCGATGCTCCGGGGCCGTCTGGCCCCAGCCCGCAGACCGGAGGCGATGGTGCGGCGGGTCTCGCCGGGCTGTTGGCCGACTTGCGCGGCGGCAGCGGTCAACCAGGCGGTCACCTCGCTCTCGGACAGTGCTCCTCCGGCAACGAGCTGACCCAGCGCCACTGACGCCTGATACAGGGCATCGTTGTGACCGTCCGGCGGGGAGCCGGTCACCCGCTCCAATTCCGCGGTGATAGCCGCGCGCAAGTAGGCGCTTCGTCTATCGGTCGCGGCCAGCGGCACTGTGACCGGCTTTTGGGGGGGCAACGGTGCCGGGCGAAGGCGTTCGACCAGCCATGCCGGGAGCGGCGCAACGGCCCCCGTGTGAATCGGCTCGTAGGTACCGGTGCCGTCCGGCAGATTCACGAGACTGCCCGGGCCGACGACGTAGCCGCCGGAGGCTCGAGTGTCGATCAGCCACCCCAGCCGTCCGGCGGTGTTGCCCAGCGACGTCCCTTTCGGGGCGGTGAAGTACAGGTGTAGACCGCCCTTGCGGGTGCGGACTTGGAAGGTCTCGAATGGGAACGGCTGGCCAGCCTGTGCGCAGACGAGCGCGAAGGCGTCGGCGCCGTCGTTGACGCCGGGTACATCGAACGGTGCGGGCGGGCGCTGGCCGTCCTTCGGCACATCGAGGTCGATGACCACGAGCCGGGACGGCCCACAGGCGATGCCGATGTTGAAGGGCTGGCGTGCCCAGATGCGGCGGATGGCCTCCGGGTCGGCGGTGGCTTGCTGTTCCCAGGCGGTGAAGCCGCGCATAGGGCGCTTGTCGCCGATCGCGAGCGGGAAGACGTGCCAGCCGCGGGCGGCGGCGGCCAGTGCGTAGCGGACGGTGCTGTTCATCTAGTGCTCCTTTAGAACAGGGCGTCAGGGACGGGCACGGCGCGGACGCGGCTCTTGCGGCGCATGGCCAGCAGGGCGGCGTGGCAGCCGTCGCAAAGAGCCATGAACTCCTCTGCTGGCAGCGCGGCGGCCCGCTCGGGGCGGACATCGGCGCGCGGCACGATGTGCAATGGCCGCTCGGGAAGGTGCGGAATCAGACAGGTGCCGCCGGTGGACTTGTGCGGCCGTCCACAGGCTGTGGAGGAGTCGGCGCGGCACTGGCAGGTGCCTGCCGCGCGGGCGATGACCTGCCCGATCATGTGAAGCACCAGCCGGAGTCACAGGCGCCGTCGCCGAAGTCGAGCGGCAGTACGTTGTCCGTGGGCACCACCTCAGCAAGCGGGGCGCCGCGCCGGGTCAGCCAGACCGGGTCCTTGCCGAGGTCGGCCCGGCGGGCGTTGAGGTGGGCTTCCAGCGCGCACGCGCGTTCGAACAGCTCCGGTTCGGTGCGGCGCATGTCGGTCCAGGCGCTCAGCCGATGCAGCGGACAGAACCAGCACGAGGATTTGGGTGGGACGGGCAGGCCCGCGGAGCGGATGATGCGGGGGCAGTCGGCGCGGCGGATGCGCAGGTCCAGCAGCGGGTAGACGATGCGCTCGTGCGGCTCGCAGCGGCGATTGTTGGCGCGTTCGATCTCGTCCAGGCTGATGCCGATGCCGATGGTGGCCGGGTGCTCGGCGGTAGCGCCGTGGGCCTTGAGCCAGCGGCCGATCACCCGAATCTTGAAGTCGGCCGTGCAGGAGCGGGTGCCAGGGGCGCCGTTGGACATGCGCACCGGGATCGGCAGCGAGCGGGACTCGGGCTTGGTCAGCCGGCCATACAGGGTCTCGGTGGAGCCATCGCGGCGGATGCGGGCCAGCTGGTGCAGGGCGATGCCGTGGGCGGCGGCGAACGGCGCCGCGTGTTCAGCCAGGTAGCGCAAGGTGGCGGGGTGTTCGGAGTCGTCGCTGACGTTGGCGAACAGGAAGGTGCGGAAGGGCAGTTCGCCGCGGGCGGCCAGGACCAGGGCGGCGGTGGATTGCCAGCCGCCGCCGTAGCTGAAGGTCTCCAGGTCAGGGACGGTCTCGGGTGCCGGGGTGGCGGGGGCCGCGGTGGTGATGGTCATGACGGGGTCCTCCTTTCCGGCGTTAGGCCGCTCGCTGTGCGGGCGGCGGGTCGGTCAGCCAGCCGGTGAGCGGGTCTGGGTTGGCGGCACGCGCTTTGCTGAGGTCCATGGGCATGGCCAGACCGAAGAAGTGGCTTCCGCAGGTGATGACCATGCAGCGTCCCGCCGGGCGCATCTCCAGCGGCAGGCCGTCGCGTGAGGCGGTGCGGAAGCGGGCCAGGTAGGCGGGGTTGAGCGCAATCCCGCGGGCGGCGGTCACTACCGGTTGGGGCTTCTGCTTCAGCTGTTCGGCCAGCCAGGGCCGCCACCGCAGCAGCGGGGTGAAGGCCGGGCGACTCGGCAGGCGGTAGCTGATCTGCGGGTCGCTGAGCTGGTCGATGCTCAGCCCTTCGGAGGTGAGGGTGAGGCGCACGCTGGCCCGAGGTTTGATCTGGCGAACGATTGCCTGAAGGGCGGCCGCGGCCACGGCCCCGATGAGGGCGCCGGATGTGGCTTCGGGCAGAGGCCGGCGAGCGAGGGCCAGGGTGTAGCGGTCGGTGGCCAGCGCGTGCAGCATGCCGCCGGATGCCTCCAGGATCACGACGGTCAGCACGTCGAGCAGGGCATCGGTGCCAGCGTGCGGTAGGACCGCGCCGAGGAATTGGCGCAGCTCGCGGCCGGTCATCTCTGTGGTGATCTCACGGGTGGCGATGGTGGTGGTCATGGCGGTGGGCTCCTTGGGCGCGGGGGTCATCGGGTGCCGTCCCGGTGGATGCGGCGGAAGTGCGTGTAGAGCTGCCAGCCGATGCGCGGGCGCATCCCGGTGCCGTTGCAGGCCCGGCAGGTGCGGTTCACCTCGCCGGGCGCGCACCGCGCGCACTTGCCCCAGGGGGAGGCGAGGCAGAAGCCGATGTAACAGAGAGTGACGATGGGTAGGCAGAGGACTAGCAGGACGATGGCGCTTGCCATGAGGGCCTCCAGGGCCGGTTTTCGGGGTTTTCGCAGGTCGCGCTCTAGGCGCTAGATCGCTGGTAGATCAGGAAATCGGGCTCTAGGCGGGCCTCTAGGTCTAGAGGGGGAAGCCTCTAGACCTAGAGGCAGATCGAGGCTCAGGAACCGGCGCCGGAACCCCGCTTTCCATCACGCTCCGTGATGGCGCTCAGGATGTCGTCGCGGACAATGCCGATCCGGTTGGCGCCCTTGCCGCCGCCGGGCGGGGTGCCCCAGACCTGACCCGTCTTGACGCCGTAGGGCTTGAGGGCGTTGGTGAGTTGCGCGGTCTTGGCCGGGCCTTCCTGCTGTGCCCAGGGGCCGTAGACCTCGGGCCGCAGTTCGGCCAGTCGGTCCACCACCACCTCATTCCAGATCTTGGCCTCATCGGCGGCCAGCACCGCGGCGACGTCGGCCAGCAGGTCATAGGCGGGCGCGCTGGCCGCGGGCTGCTCCCCGGCGGCGTGACCGGTCAGCCTCCCGGCGGCCTTGCGCAGCGCGTACGCCCGATCGGCGATGAGCTGCGTGGCGGTGGTGTCGAGGTAGGCGGACTTGACCACCTTGGGCATCGGGGTGGCGCCGACCAGGTAGCCGGTCCCGGCGTCACCGCCCTTGTCGGGCGGACCGGGCACGAACAGCGTGGCCCGGATGCCGTTCTTGTAGGCCGACGTGCCCAAGATCATGTCGTTTTCGACCTGACCGGCCACCCGCAGGCAGAACCGGATAGACACATTCGCGCTGATCCCGGTGGGCAGGCTGTCCTTGTCGGGGCGCTGGGTGGCCAGGATCAGCACCACCCCCAGCGCGCGCCCCAGCTTGATAATGAACTCGGCGTCCTCACCGGCCTGCTTGCCGTACTTGGGGTGGGCGAACAGGTTCTGGCACTCGTCGATGATGCACACCAGCGGGTGCAATCCCAGTGAGCGCCGATCGGCGATGGCCCGGGTTACCTTCTTGTCCGGGCACAGGTCGCTCGGCAGGCTCTTGAGCACCCCGGCACGGCGCATGACTTCCGCGCGCAGCAGGACCAGGGAGTCGGCGGCATAGCCGATGGCCTCGTCTTCGATGCCGGAGACGTAGCGGTGGCAGACCTTCTCATAGGGGTCCAGGTCGCCGGAGCCCTTCAGCTCGTGGAACCACGGCTCGGCGGTCGGATCGAGCACTACCCCAGCGGCCAGCTCCCGCACGGATGCGGTCTTGCCCTGGCCGGGCAGCGAGCCGATCAGCACGTTGTTCTCGATCAGCGGCACCGTGATCAGGCGGCCCCGCGGGTCGTTGCCGAACGGGATGCCCTTGAACACATCGTGGCTGGCGGCCTTGAGCAGGGGCGACTTGACGATGGTCTTGGACAGGTCCTTGTCACCGACCCACAGGATCAGCCGTCCCTCATGGACGGAGGAGTCGCCTTCGGGCCAGATGCAGCCCAGCGGGCGGCGCAACGACCCTGACAATCGGTCGCGCTTGTCCAGGACGTCGCCCACGGTCACGCCGTAGGGCAGATCGATGTCTGCACGCCAGCCGGGGCCGTCGCGGGTGATCGGGGCCACGAACCGGATGGCGTCGGCCGGGTTCTTGGCCAGGGCTTGGGTGATGCCGGCGATGCTCAGCGTGGACAGGGCGCGGATGACGATGTCGCTGGTCAGCTTCTCCACGCGGGTCGGAATGACCGCGCGCTCGATCAGCGGCCGGTCGGCCGGGCGGCCGACGATGCCCAGCACGGCCACGGCCGCCGCGAGCGCTGTCCATTGGGCGGCGGTGGGCGCCGACGCCACCACGAGGGAGGCGATCAGCAGTGTGACCAGCGCGGCACCGGTCACCCACACCCGCAGCCGCACCCGCGAGTCACGCTGGCGGGACAGCTTCAGGTAGGACTCGGGGTCGGCCTTGACCACGGTGGCCAGCCGGACCGGCTCGCCTTCCAGGTCGAAGGTCCAGCGCACCATGCCGTAGACCAGGCGGGCCAGGCCGCGCGGGGCGCGCAGGGTCAGCCGGGTGGCATACAGCGGGGTGCGGGCGAGCTGGTAGCCGGACACGTAGGCGGCGTACTCACCCGCCCACTTCAGCGTCTCGATCGCCTCGGCGCGCGAGCGCAGCCACAGCGGCACGATCGGGCGGCGGGTGCGGTTCTTCTCAGCCAGCTCAGTCCGCCAGTCGCGGTCCGCCTCGCCGGGCTGGTCCACCCGGATGACCTCGCCCTCCAGCACTGAGCCGTCGGCCGGAGCGTCCTGCTGCGGGGTTGCGGACGGGTAGGGGTGGCGACGGTCGCGGACGGCGGTGATGGACACCACCTCGGCGCCGGGGCCGTCACCCGGGTTCGGGACCGGCGGGTGCTCGGGCAGAACGGCCAGCTCTACGGGTGGAACAGGGTGATGGCCGTTGGTGGTGGTCGTGTGGTCGGTCATGATGAGGTCACCTCGTTGCCGTTGCTGTGGGCGGGGTTGCGGGGCGCGGCCACTGTTCTTGGCGGAGTGGGGGCCGCGTCCCGTACGGAACGGGACGGCTCGATCAGGGAGTGTCCGAGCGCGGCCAGCAGAGCGCGTACGGGCCGGGCCTGAGGGGTGCCGATGACGGTCTCGCTGATCTGCTGGGCGCGCAGGTCCGTGAGCGTTTCCGTGTGCTCCCACTCGCTGTGCTCGTCGCTCAGGGCGCAGAAGTCCGCCCACGGCATCCCGCGGTGCTGGGTGAACAGCATCCGGAAGTGGGCGTCGATGTAGGCCCTGGCCTGCTCGCGGTCGTCCTCGCTGGGCTGTCCCAGGCGGGTGGTGACGAGGTCGAAGCCGTTGCAAGTGGGGCGGAAACGATCCAGCAGGATGCGGGTGGTGGAGCCGCGCATGTCGCGGACGTTGCCGTACAGCGGGCCGTACTCGGGGTGTTCGGCGGCCAGCATCAGGCGCCTGTGCACCTCGGAGGAGTTGGTCAGGGTGGTGCACACGGCGCGCTCGCCGTCGATGGACTCCACCCGCAGCGTGCGCATGCCGTCGATGTCGCGGCGGTCACGCCAGACGCTTCCGGGGGTGACGGGGTGGGTGGGCGGGATCTTCCGTGTCATCGGCTCTCTCCTTCGGTCAGGGCGTCGCGCACCGCGCGGGCGGCGTCCATGGCGCATCGCAGGGTCCGCTGAATCCGGCGGGCGCTCGGGGCGGCGGGCAGCTCGCCGTTGTCGATCAGTCGCCGCGCTCTGTCGGTCAGGGTGGCGATGTCGGCCCCCTGCGGGCCGGTGTTCGCCCTGTACGTAAGGCCAGTAAGGGGGCCGTGGTCCAGGCCGGTGAACGCAGCCAGGATGATCGGCAGGGCGGTGACGATGGCCACCGCGACGATCGGCCCCAGGACGTGCAGCACCAGCCGGGAGAAGGAGAACTCCTCCGCCACGAGCGGCAGGTACGGCCAGGCGTTCATGCCGACCGTCAGGGCCAGGAACAGCCATTCGATGCGGATCAGGGCGGGGGCGGTGATGGGCTGGTTGCGGGTGGCGGTGTAGGCGCGGGCACCGACGACGACCAGCAGGGCCAGCGACAGGAACGGCTCGACCAGCCAGGCGAAGATCCAGGCCGGGGACCAGGCCGGGGCGTCGTCGGCGGCGAACGCCTGCACGCCCGCGGTGGACCAGGCCAGGGCGAGGGTCAGTGAGATCAGGGCCATGGTGACCAGCAGGCGCCGCATGCGGGCGGCCTGCCAGGCGCGCATGGCCGGGTCCTGAGCCAGCGCGTGCAGCCGGGCGGCCTCGTGGGCGGCCTTGCGGCGCTTGCGGACCTTGGGCGTGTCCAGCGTCAGTGGCGTGTCGTCGTCCTGGAGGTCGGCTAGGGCGTGTGCTTCGGCCACTTCGGCGCGGAGCTGCCGGACCCGCCGGGTCTCGCTGGGAATGGCCGGCGGGCGCGATGCCGGACGGGAGGCCTGTTCGGCGAGGTGGCGTTCCAGTGCGACCAGGCCGCGTGAGACGTCGTCGGGGGTGGGTTCCGGGGTCGGGGTGGTCACGCTCATGCGTGGGTTCTCCTTGCGGTGTTCGGTGTGCGGGGGTGGGTGAGGCGGTGCAGCCGGGCAGCGGTGGTCGGGTGGCTGCCGGTCAGCCAGCCGATGCGGGCATACCAGCGGGGTTCGTCGGCCAGGTGCGCGCTGAGCGTGGCGGCGACGATGGCGGCGCCGGGCTGGCCGATGCGATCCAGCAGCACGGCGGCGTAGGCGTCGGCGGCGTACTCGGCGCGGCGTTGCATCCAGGCCGACGTCAGGTAGGCGGTGATGGCGACGACGGCCAGGGCCAGGGTCAGGGCGCCGGGCAGGTGCGCGGCCCAGGCCAGCGCCGCCCCGATGGCCGAGCAGGTGCTCAGCCGATCCAAGAGCGGGACGGCCGGGTCGGTGGAGTGGCCGAGCGCGTGGTGGGCGATCTCGTGGGCGATGGTGCCATGCAGCGCGTCCGATCCGGCGGTGGCCAGCAGGGCGGTGCCGATGCCGACCAGCGGCGCCGGGGTGCAGCGCCGCGTCTCGGCGCAGGCGTTGTCGTCCAGCTCGGGGCTGAGGTAGACCAGCAGGCCGGGCAGTGCCGCGGCGGTGCGTAGGGTGTCGGCCAGGGCTGCCAGGCTCGCCGGGGTGGGAGTGCTCATGCCGTCCACCCCCGGCTCCAGCAGGACGGGCAGGCGGGCCGGTCGCACCAGTTGGCCGGGCAAGCCGACCAGGCGCGGGCAACGGTGCTGGTGCGCTGACCGCGCAGGGCAGCGGTGGCGATGAGGCCGCGGGCGCGTGCCCAGATGAGCAGGTCGTTCAGGTGCACCCGCAGCGCGAGGGACAGACAGGTCATGCCGCCCACCTCCGTCCCAGGACGGCGGGGTGAGGACCAGTCCAGGCCCGGCGCAGCCGGTTCACGGCGGCGATATCGGGCAGGTCCTTGGGACGGCGAGCGACTTGCTTCCAGGCCAGCACATCGCCCAGGCGCATGAAGGGCAGGCCGTCGATGAGGTCGGCGGAGGTGATCAGGCGGGTGGTGTCCCAGCCGGGGGTCCAGCGGTCCACGAACTCGATCGCCGCGTGCGGGTGGTGAATGACCAGGCCGTGGCCGGACAGGGCCGGGCGCGGGGCATCCAGGGTAGTGACGATGTCCCAGGCGGGGCCGGTGGCCAGCACATCCAGGTCCCCCAGGCGGGCGCGCAGGCCGCGGATGTACAGCGCGGCCGATCCACAGATGACGTAGAAGCCGCGGGGCAGGCGCAGGGCGGCCAGGGTGGCGAACAGTCCGGCCGGGTCGGTCAGCAGCACCCGCGGCGTACGGCTGACGTCGGGGGTGGTGGGGAGCAGGGCGAGGCTCACCGGTGGGCTCCCTTCGGCAGAACGGGCTTGGTGATGTCGCGGTGCTCAGCGATGGCGCCGATGTCGAGGTCATCCAGCACGGCGGCCAGGGCTTCGGCCAGGGCGACCGAGCGGTGCCGTCCGCCTGCGCAGCCGATGGCGATGCGCACCGGCTGGCCGGTGGGGGTCTCGGGCAGCAGGCCGAGTGCCAGGGCGGTCAGGAAGCGCACGATGTCGGTGGCGCCGGGGGTGGTCATGACGTGCTCGTGTACGGCCTCCTCCAGGCCGGTGCGATAGCGCATAGCCGGGTCGTGGTGCGGGTTGCGCAGCGCGGTGCGCACATCAAAGGTGAGATCGGCCGGGGGCGGGGTGCCGTGGCCGTAGCCGAAGGAGATGACGGCGACTCTCGGCATCGGCAGGTCGAGGAAGTCCCGCAGCAGGGCAGTGTGGGCGGCGAAGACGGTCCTGCCGTAGATCGCCTCCAGGTCGGCGGTCAGGACGGCGTAGTCGTCGGCGCGTACCCAGGCGGCGCGGGCGGCGTCGTCGGCTCCGGTCACGGTGGGCAGGTCGGCGTGGTCCATGGTTCCCAGGTGGCAGTGGGCGGGCACGGTGACCATCCATGCCTCATCGGAAGCGCGGGGGTCGGGCACGTAGCGGGCCGGGAGTGGCTGCCAGGGCGCGTCGTCTCCCAGGTGCAGGCCGGTCTCTTCGGCCAGCTCGCGCACCGCGGCCTGAGCCGGGCTCTCACCGGGGTCCACGGTGCCGCCGGGCAGTGCCCAGCCGTGGCCGTCATCGCGCTCGACCATGACCAGCCAGCGGCGGCCGGTCGGGTCGGTGGCGGTCACGACGGCGTCGGCACACAGCGCTTCGCCCCAGTGGCCCAGTTCGCCTCTGCCATAGCGGATGCCGGTGGGCGCGTACGGGTTGACCGGCCGGCCGTCCACCACGGCGAACGGGATGACGGCGGCGGCCTGCCGGGCAGTCCAGTCGAGGCGGGCCGGGTCGGTTTCCGGGTCGGCCCAGCCGTCGCGGACGCCGATGGTCAGCACGTCGGGGTGGGTGTAGGTGCGGGTGGTGGTGTTCATCTCATCTCCGTCTCGACAGGTCACAGGTGCGGCGGGGCCGCGGTGGGCAGGAAGGTGGGCCATCACGCCGTCTCCCTTCGCGCGTGCTGGGTGAGCAGGTGGGCGGCGAAGTAGCGCACGACGTCGGTGAGGATGGGCGCCCGCAGCGTGCCCAGCCACCAGTCCGGCGTGGTGTCCTCCGACATCCGCATGGCCTGCCGCAGGTCGGCGAAGGTGCCGGTGCGGATGCGGGTTGGCGTGCCGTAGGCGGTCACCAACGTGGCGGTCAGGTCGTCGCGGTCGTGACAACCCCGGATGTCCAGGAAGCAGCCGGCCGGGGTGATGACGCCGACATGGGTCCACTCCCAGGCACCTTCGCGCCACCGCTCGACCAGGCCGTACGGCCAGCCGGTGGCCTCGTTCATGGCGGCGGCCAGCAGCCAGCAGTAGCCCCAGGCGAAGAACTCGTCAGCGTCGTCGTTGATCACGCCGGGGTAGAGCACCAGGCGGGTCAGACCGCGCTGGTTGGTGGGCTGAGAGGGGCAAAACTCCACGCCGACCTGGTCGAAGGGTCGCCCGGCGGCGGCCTCCTCCAGGTGGGGATAGGTGGATCTGTCGGGATGGTCGGGGGTGGTCGGGAGGGTCAGGATCAAGGCGCTCATGGTGGGCGGGTCTCCGATCAGATGGTGATGATCAGGGCGGCGATGAACAGCCAGCCGATGTGCCAGGACTGGTCCAGGGCGTAGGCGCCGGTGCCCAGGTGGGGGGCGTCGTCGCGGCCGGGGCGCGGGCTGCCCAGCTCGTAGAAACCGCGCTTGCCGATCGCGTCGGCCAGGGCGGCGAGAGTGACGCGCCGATCGGCCCAGTAGTGCGATGCGGCGTCCACCGCCAGCCCGACCAGCAGAGCCAGCGGGTGCAGCGTCAGGCCGACCATCAGGGCGAGCGCGGCCAGCGCGGCGGCCTTGGTGGCAGTGAGGGTGACCACGTGCTTCAGGCAGGCGATTCGCCCGGCGGTGGTGGGCGCGGCCTTGGCGCACGCCTGGTGGTGGGTCTGCACCCAGTGATCGCCCACGTTGTGGGCGGCGAACAGGGCGGCGAAGGCGGCCAGGTCGGTGGTCATCGTCATGGGGATCACCTCGGAAGTCAGCAGGAACGGGAGCGGGCCAGGCGGCGGCACATCCGGCAGGCGCCGATGCAGCGGCCCCCGTGGATGGGGCAGCGCTGGATCTGGCGGGCGGTGCTACGGCAGCGGCGGCAACTGATCGCGCTGTTGGAGCGGGTGCCGCAGTCCAGGCAGGAGAAGCGGGCCATCACGCCACCTCGCGGGCGCTGGCGGTGGCCATGGTGCGGATCTCGTCGGCCGTGTGACCGGCCCACACCCCGACCGCGGGGCGAATGGCCAGGGCATAAGCCAGGCACGCGGTGCGCGCCGGGCACCCGGCGCAGATCTCCTTGGCCACCGCCTCACGGGCCTCCCGGACCTCGTCGGGCTCGACCTCATCGGGGCCGGTGAACAGCTCCGCGTCGGTGGTGTCACAGGCCGGGCCGGCATCGATCAGCACGTTCCGCAGCTCGGCGAGGTCGGCGGCCCCGCGCCGGGGCAGGTGGTAGCGCTCGGGACGGACCTTGCCCCCACCGACGGCGGGGAGAAGCGGGACGGTCTTCATGAGACGGGTCATGACGGTGAACTCCTTTCTGCGGTCGGGTCAGCCGAGGTTGCTGGCGAAGGTGCCGATGGCGTCGGCCAGGGCGATCAGGCCGTTCAGGGCACTGGTGGCGAAGTGCGCGGCCTTCTCGGGCTGGCGGACGATGAAGATCAGCGCCAGGACCAGGAGCAGGGTCGGGAGGAAGCGGCCGGTCTTCGTCGGGGTGGGAAGCATCGAACAGGTCCCTTCAGGAAGTCGTTGTCACATCCGGCGGGGATCAGCGCACAGGCTCCTGACCTGCACGGACCCCCTGGGGAGCGGGTTACAGGTTCAGCGTATACGTAACTTCGTATACGCACAAGCCCTTGGTATACGATGCTGCGTATACGCTGTAGGCGTCACCGAAGAAGCAGCTGAAGGGATTGATCCTCAAGTGCCAGAACCGGCCTACGTCCGTGTCGCAGGTGAGTACGCCCGGCGCATTCGCGCGGGGGAGCTTCCGGCCGGCGTGCAACTACCGAGCTACGCCGAGATCGCCCAGCAGAACGGCGTATCGGACATCGTGGTTCGAAAGGCGATCGAACTGCTCCAGAGTCAGGGGCTCGTTCGATCCGTACGGAGGAGGGGAATCTTCGTCGCCGACCGGCCCAACCTCGTTCGGGTTTCTCCCGAACGCCAACTGGAATCCGCCGAGCGCACGTTCCAGAACGAAACCGATCGAGACATCCGAGTAGAACGCGAGACTGAGCAGATCCCCGCTACCAGCGAACTTGCGGAGGCTCTGGGCCTCACGGAGGGCGAGCTAATCACCCACGTCATCACCCGGGCCAGCGAGGATGGTCGGCCGATCTCGATCTCGGACACCTACCACCCGGTGGATGTTGCCGATGTATCGGGGGCCGACTTCCTGGAAGAGACCGTCTCGGACCAGCTACCGACATCGCTGCATGCCGAGTGGTTGCGTACGACCCCCGGCGATCTCGTCAAGACGGTCCAGCAGCGGTTTCTCTCCGCCGATGATCGGATCATCATGATCTCGAATGTCTCGTACCCGAGAGATCGCTACGACGCCTTCGTGTTCCGCATGGCCCTCAAGTAGGGGAGAAAGCAAAAGGGGGCGCCGACCAGGTCGGCGCCCCCTTTCTTCTGTATCCTCACTTCCGCACCCAGCCCTGAGCGACATCTGCCTCTGTCCACCACGAAACAAAGTGTGGATCTACGGAGTCCAACCTCCAGCGGGCTGTCAGGGCGTCAAAGAAGGCGTCGTTGCCGGTCTTGCCTCCCTTGGACTCTCCGATGTAGATGAGTCGTCTTCCCCCGGACTCCTCGAAGGATGTCAGTGCCTCAGATGACATCGTGTCCCCCCAGCCGGGCGGCCAGCAAAGAAACAGCACGTGGTCGGCTACCTGAGCGCGAGTCGCGAAGCCGTGAAGATCATTGACAGGGTGCCATACGTCTGCCTGCCCAGTTGCCCCAGGGAAGGACGTGTTCTTGGTCTTGTCCGGCGGCTCCACGTCATATGCCTCAACGACCAGCCCTGAACGCGACAACTGTGCTGCCCAGTAGCCCCGGCCGGCCCCCAGCTCCACGATCGGGAGATCGGCACAGAAACGGGATATCCACTCGATGGTCTGCGGGGAAGGTATCGCGTAGGCGTATGTCGCCTGCAAGACCATCTGCGCAAAGGCGAGTCGCGCGCTTCCTTCCGCTCTGCCACCGTTCACTACGCGGCGGCCCTCGTGCTCGAACACGAACGGCTCAACGATGTCCCAGTAGGGGTTGGAACTCACATCGCTTCCGCCGGTCATGAAGTGCACGAGCCGCAGATCGAACGCCGCGTCGGTGTTGGCGTCGCCTGTCCCTGGCAGCCTCGTCGCCATATCCAGGTACTCGGCGACCTTGGGATACTCGGACTGAAGCCGCTGCTCATCGTTCAGCAGCGCAGTGAGTTCGTCCCATCGTGCTGATGTCATAGCCAGCTGAGCCATGCAGACGAGTTTCCCGCACTGACCTCGCCTGTGCCACGCTTCCTGACGCATCGGAAGTCGATCCTCGGCTACGGCGGTAGGTGTCCCCGCTGTCCCCCGAGTCCCCGCTTAGGCCCTGAACTGGGAAAACAATGGTCCGAGTCAGGGGACACCTGGGGACACCTGTCCCCGTCGGCCAGGATGGCTGAAACACGATCGTGTTTCAGCGTCTCTCGCCATCACTGCTGGCCCATCCGAATGGCACAGGGAAGCAGCGCGGCGCTGTGAGGCCGGCAGAGAGCCGTTCTCGCAAGGGGAGGGAGGAAGGGGTACTCCCCGTCGTCTCCGACCACGGAGGGGCATTCAGAGCCTCGGCTCCGTCTCAGTTTCCGTCTCAGTTCACCGCCGTACACGGCCGTTCACCGGGGTACGGCCCTGCCCGTGACCTCGTGCCTGATACCCCCGTGACCCCCGGCGAACAGAGATCCACGGACTTGGAAATCGTGTTGGGGGCAACCCCTCAGGAGTTCAAATCTCCTATCCTCCGCCAGCTCAGAGGGGCCGGCCCGCGCATGCGGACCGGCCCCTCTGGCGTTGTCGCCTCAGTACGGCTCCGTCTCGGCACGCCGAGGAGGCCGGGAGCCGCCGGACTCAGTCGTCCGAGCGGAGCTCCAGGACCCGGGCGTGCAGGACCGAGCGCTGGTGCAGCGCGGAGCGCAGGGCCCGATGCAGGCCGTCCTCCAGATACAGCTCGCCGCGCCACTGCACCACGTGCGGGAAGAGATCGCCGTAGAACGTGGAGTCCTTGGCGAGCAGGGAATGCAGGTCGAGCACCGCTTTCGTGGTGACCAAAGCGTCGAGCCGGACCTGGCGCGGCGGTATCTGGGCCCACTCGCGGTTCGAGAGACCGTGGTCGGGGTACGGCCGTCCATCGCCGATCAGCTTGAAGATCACCCATATATTTTAGGAGAGAATCGGGTTCTTTGCCCGCCCCCGTCTTCTCGCGCCACGCGGAACCAGCGCGAAACCCGTACGGGAACGGGCAGAGAAGGCTCCCGATGTTTTTCTCAGATCCCGCCGGAGAAGGTGTCGCAGCGCCGCGGGTCACCGGTCTCGTAACCGGTGGAGAACCACTTGACGCGCTGTTCGGAGGTTCCGTGGGTGAACCCCTCCGGGTCGACCCGGCCCTGGGCGCGCTTCTGGATGTTGTCGTCGCCCACCGCGGCGGCGGCGCTCAGCGCCTGCTCGATGTCGGACTGGGTGAACGGCTTCTCGAACAGCCCGGTCTCGTAGGCGTTCTTGGCCCACGCGCCCGCGTAGCAGTCCGCCTGCAGCTCCACCCGGACCGCCCCGCTCTCCGGCCCCTGCCGGTCGTTCTGCGACCGGCTCAGGACGCCGGTCAGGTTCTGCACGTGGTGGCCGTACTCATGCCCGATCACATAAGCCTGGGCGAACGGCCCGCCCTCCGCGCCGAAGCGGCTCTGCAACTGGTCGAAGAAACTCAGGTCGAGGTAGACCCGCTGGTCGTTCGGGCAGTAGAACGGCCCCACCGAGGAGTCGGCGGCCCCGCAACCGGTGTTCACCGCGCCGGAGAACAGCACGGTCTTCGCCGGCTGGTATCCCTCGACGGCGTTGGGCCAGTACTCCTGGATGCTGTTGACCACGCCGACCACCCGGCACTCCTCGTTCTGGTCGGCGTCCTCACCGGTCTTGCACTGGGCCCCCAGGTTCGAGCTGGGACCGACCGGTGCGGGGTCGCCGCCGGTGATGTCGCCGGGGTTGATTCCGAATACCAGCGCCACGATGAGCGCGATGATCCCCGCCGCACCCCCGCCGACCGCGAGTCCGCCCCGGGGGAAGCCGCCCCGGCCGCCGCTCTCGACCTGCGAGGTGTCCAGCTGGACATCGTCCCTGAAGTCCATTGCCGACGTCCCTTCCATCCGTCCGGGACATCCCCTGCCCCCAGAAGCGCCCGGCATTCCGCCGCCGATCCCGCCCCCGGGCGGGAGGATCCCTTCCTCGGAGGCACCCGGTTCCCCGCCGGGAACGGCATGCCCCGCCGACGACGACCATCGTCACTTTGAGTGATTCCTCCAGCTCGTTTGGGTATACCCGGGGTGTCCAGAGGCGATCGCTCTTCTCCGCGGGGTACGGCGCCGGCCGGCGGGAGCCGTACCCCCGCCCCGGCCGGGGCGTGGTCACTCCAGGAGAGTCATGACCGACGACACCAGACGAGCCATCCGTACGGCCCTGCAGACCGCCATCGGCGTCTCCGCGGCGCTCCCCCTGATCGTGGACGCGGCGGACGTCCCCGAGGCGCTGCCCGGCGTGGCGACCGCCCTCGCCGTCGCCGGAGCCTTCGCCCGGGTGATGGCGATCCCGGCCGTCCAGGCGCTCCTGCCCCGCTGGCTCCGCACCGGCGAGGCCCCCCGGAAGTAGCCGCGGGCCCCGGTCCGCCGTACGGTGCGTCCAGGCGGAACACCGCGCACCGCCGGGGAGACGGACCGTCGGGGAGGCGAATGGACCAGGCCGAGGCGAGGCGGCGGTTCGCCCTGTCGCGGGTCGCGCGGCTGGCCACCGCGGACCGCCGCGGCATCCCCCACCTGGTCCCCGTCACCTACGCCGTCGAGGGGGACACGATCGTCTTCGCCGTCGACCACAAGCCCAAGCGCACCACGGACCTGCGCCGCCTGCGCAACATCGCCGAGAACGACCGCGTCTGCCTCCTGGCGGACCACTACGCCGACGACTGGTCCCGGCTGTGGTGGGTGCGGGCGGACGGCAGGGCGGCGGTCACGGAGGATCCCGCCGCCCGCGCTCACGCCCTCACCCTCCTGGCCGCGCGTTATCCCCAGTACCGCGACCGCCCGCCCGAGGGCCCCGTCGTCGCCGTCACGGTGGAGTCATGGCGCGGCTGGTCCTACACGGAGGAGTGAGCCTCCACCTGAAACCTCGAACGCGATGAGCCACACCGTCACGACCTCGGCATGCGAAGGGCCTCTGATCTGATGTTTCAGATCAGAGGCCCTCGGTGATGGCGGTGGTGGTGGGATGTGAACCCACCCGCTCAACAGCACGCCGCGGGTCCAGTCCGAACGCGGCCGCGGGGCCCGGTGGGACAGGTGCAGCATCCCGGACATGGGGTCCTCGGCGAAGCCCAGCCGCTGGGGGACGGCCTCGCCGGAGTAGACCAGCACGTAGGGGACGGGGATCTCTGGACTGATCATGCGTGCTCCGCTTCGGCGAGCTGGCGGCACAACTCGCCCGCGTTCGGGTCGTGCAGCGTGCGTGCGCAGCTGCACTCGGCTCCGGTACAGGAGCACCGCTGGGTGGGGTGCCAGGTGCCGTGGGCGTGCCAGATCGTCCAGGACGGCCAGCGCCGTCCTGGGTGATGCGGTCGACGGCTAAAACGGAACTGCCGGGGCGGATCTTCAACGCGGTCGCCTCGTCATCGGTGGCCGCGCGGGCCACCGATGACGCCGTACTCGCTTCCAACCCGGCCTGACCCGTCCCACGGTTTCTTCCGGTCTCCAATGCTGGTTCGAAGTTCCCCTGGCGTATTCCGGAAGGCCCTAACCATGCTTTCAAATGGACCCTAACTCAATTGAGAAAACTGCAATTCGCTTGCAATCCTCGATTTCGGCAGTGCACATGCGAAGGGGGCGCCATGAACACCGCCTTCCACATGCCTCTTTACACATTTTTGCTGAACGAGTCTTGCCTAGATTTTGACAGTAGATTATCTTCTTCTTGTCTGGCCTAGATTATCCACTTCTTGTCTGGCCTAGATCATCCAGGTCGGCAGGGAAGGTCGAGGTGGCACACAAGAATCCAGGCGGGTCCTTAGGCTTCACATGCATATCGAAATAGGGAAGCTATGCGGGGTAAGGGGAAGAAGCGTGCGCGAGTACGCTTTCGGGGAACTGGAACTGCATTCGGCAGGTCAATCGGCTTCTCATGTTTAGTCGCGGCCTTTTTTGTTTCAGGGTGTAGCGGCGAAAGTCCAGTTGATCATCTAAGCAAGGCCGGTTTACTCGAGGAGCTTCAAAGGAATCCAGGTGTCCCGTTTGCGCTACCGCGCACACTGCCTCCCGGATATAGAATCACTTCAGCTGAGTCAATCGTAAAGGATATGCGAAAAGGTGGTCGCGTCACCGTCCGCCAAATTCACTTTCAATCCAGTGCCACAGCAGGCGGGAACTCTCTGGTTGACGTGTGCATAGAGGAGCCGAAAAAGCCGGACCAGTGCGGCCAGCCCAATAGCGACGCCAGTTTTATGAGGGAGTCGAAGGACGCCCGTGTAGTTGTCAATCTGTACGACGCGGGGTCACAGGGCGCGACTTCCTGGCGTGTCGCGGACTTTACGACAGAGTTGTCTGAAGTGACGTGGCTGAATTAGCAACGGATGTACATCACACCTCTTCGAGCTGTTTCGTCATTCCATGAAAAAACTTGTCGCAGTTCCGTGGCAAGAACTCAATGGAAGGATTGTTTGCATGCACAAGACTCGAACATTATTAGCGGCTCTCTTACTGGGCGCAGCCACAGCCGGGGCGGGCGTTGGAGCGCCTGCTGCAGCTGCACGAGTGCTGGCTGGCCCACAGGACAAGGGGCCGCTCCTTGGGGAGATTAACTTCGACAGTAACCAGATCAACACGATGGTTCGGGCCTCGCGGGAGAAGGACCGCAAGGCGCGCGCTCGCGGCCTCTCTCAAGCCGAGATAGACAGCCGCCAGTCGAAGCGCAGCAAGTTCATTCGTGAAACCGCAGCCACCATGGGGAAAACCTATACGCCTTCAGAGGTCGACCTGCTCGAACTGGGTCCGGACCTCCGGATGTACGCTCCTCGCGATGTCGAGATTAAGAAGATCAGCATCAAGGCCTACAAGGATGGTTACGAGGCATACGTTGAGGACTCCCCGTACGTGCCCGCCAACGAGCAGGATCTCCTTGCGGAAGGGGACGCTTCTGTAGCAGCGGAACCCTACCCTCTTAGGACCGCCTCCGGGAATTTTCGACTGGAGGTAGTCGACAAGACCCTCATGAACGCCACCTGGGAGCGATGGGTGGTTAAAAACGATGGCAACGGCAACTACAACTACTACGCGACCAAGCGACGGGGCTACGTAGAGCCGCTAGACACCTGGACGTCCCTGATTCAATCGATGTACATGTCCAGCTATCCAGGCTCGGGCTATTCTAGTGTCTTCCTCTGGAACGACGAGAACGTTCCCGGCGGAAGCTATGAGAACTGCGGCGCGGGATACAACCTCGGAGTAGCGGCCGGACCCATCGCAGTGTTCAGCATTGCCATTCCTGGCAGCTGCACCTACGTAAACGTCACACATCCCGACCCAGGCCGATACGCCATGTCATATGAACCGGACGGCGGCGCCCAATCCGACACTGGAGCTGCCGAATACGGGCAGTCCGTCGTCGTTCCTCAGGGCGCAGAAGTGCGGTGGGGGTACACCCAGCAAGTGGTATCGTACACGCCAGGCGCTGGAAACACGATCTGTAAGTCCTCGGGACAACCGGCCGACGGCGGGGGCGGGTCCAAGAAGTGCCCTTGGAACTAATGGAAGTGGACGCGATTCAACGGTGGGAAATTCACCTGAGAATTCGACGTAACCAAAGAGTGGAACCCAAGCGTTCCTGGATGGCGGGACGATCGCCCTGGACGCTGGTTCGCTCAGGGCACACGGTGCATAGATAACAAACGCGGCCCCTCATGATCGTTGGTGTCTGGTCAGTCGATCGAGAACAGGGGCCGCGTTCGCGTGCCAGCGATTCCCGGTCGATGTGCTCTCTCGCCACGCCGCAGTGCCTGGCCGGTGGAGGGCTTTTGGATGTTCGACGACGCCGAGGTGACGGTCGAGCTGGTGTCCGGGCACCTGACCATCACCCAGCCAAGGGAGATCGCCATGTACGCCGCAGCGTTCGCCGGGCTGGCCGATCTCGCGGTGTACGGCGAAGCTGCCCGCGTGCTGATCACCGCGGCGATTGCCGCGCTGGACACCTGAGTCAGTCCAGGCCGAACGGGGCCGATCTCGAGGAGGCTCTCAGCCAGATCCGGGACCAGCCGTTGGAGTGCAGGATGCCTCCCTTCGGAGCGGTGAAGATCAGCTCCTGGTCGGGCACGTCCTTCGTGCGGCGCTTGAGCATGAGCACAACGCTGTCGGCCATGCGGATCGTGCGCAGCGCCGCGTCGCTCTTGCCGTACGGGACGATGTAGAGCCGTCGCGGCTCACCGTCCTCCTTCACCGCCCGTGCCACGGTGAGCCGTCGCCGCTTGAGGTCGATGTCACACGGCCGCAGGGCTGTGATCTCGCCGTAGCGCAGGCCGGTGCCCATGGCCAGCGTGATGACGTCTCCGGCGAGCTGGGACACCTCGTACCCGAGGGCGATCCATTCGGCGATTTTCTCTCCGGTGGGCACCTGGTCCATGGTCACGGTCCGGGAGGGCTTGGCGGGGAGCTGGACTCCGATGGACGGGGAGACGTCCAGGAGGCCCCTACGGGCCGCGCAGGAGAGCGCCGGGGCAATGGACCCCGCCGTGGAGGTTGTGGACCGTCTTGGGCGCGGCGGCCGCGAGCTCCAGCCCCCGCCACCGCTTCGGGTAGCCCTCGGGACGGCGCTCCCCCGCGGCTTCGACGAGGGCCTTGAAGCGCTTGGCGATCCGGAGGCTGTCGCAGGTTTCGCTGTCGCGGCCGCCGCCACGGGCGCCGCCGATGACCCAGGAGACGCGGTAGGTCGTGCGTCCGCCTGCGCCGGTTCTCTTCTCGATCGATGCCATGTCTGCCTTCCCGGTTCGGAAGGTGAGCACCACCGCCACCGGGGACCGCTTTTCAAGATCGGGAACGGGGCCGTTCCCCCATGGTTCCCCCATGATCTTGATACGCGAAGGGCCTCCAACCTGATCACACAGGTCAGAGGCCCTTTTCAGCGGCGGTGGTGGTGGGATTTGAACCCACGGATGAGTTGCCCCATCACACGCTTTCGAGGCGTGCGCCCTCGGCCACTAGGCGACACCACCGCCGAGCAGCTTACCGGATAACCGCTATTGCTCGCTCAACCGGCGGGCGGCGAAGAACGCGGTGAGGACCCCGGCGCACTCGTCGGCCAGCACGCCCATGACGACCTCCGGGCGGTGGTTGAGCCGGCGGTCCCTGATCACGTCCCAGAGCGAGCCCGCCGCGCCGCCCTTGGCGTCCACGGCGCCGTAGACGACCCGGTCGACCCGGGCCAGCACGGCCGCCCCCGCGCACATCGTGCAGGGTTCCAGGGTGACCACCAGCGTGCAGCCGCCCAGCCGCCATTCCCCGCGTCCCCGTGCCGCCTCGCGCAGGGCCAGCACCTCGGCGTGCGCGGTGGGGTCGCGCAGGGACTCGCGGTCGTTGCCCGCCCGCGCCAGGACCTCGCCTCCGGGCCCGAGGACGACCGCGCCGACCGGCACCTCACCGCGCTCCCCGGCCCGTACGGCCTGCGCCAGGGCGAGCCGCATCGCGGCGACGTAGCCGGGATCCGCCGCGGCGGAAGCGGGGAGGGAAACGTGATCCGTCAAAGGCGGTCCGTCAGACGTGGTCATCGGATTTGGTCATCGGGTGTGACCGGAGGCGGCCCGTCAGGCACGGTCCGTCAGCGGAGCCGGTCGAGTTCGTCGGCGAAGCCCAGCCGCTCGGCGACCACCGAGAGGGTGTCCGCGGGGAGCGCGCCCTCCTCCATGCTGAGCTCGATCAGCTCCTCGGGGCTCAGTCCCAGGTCGCTCAGGAGCTCGAAGTCGCCCGCGGGCCGTACGCCCAGCTCGGGCGCGTCGCTGCCCGGCGCCACCCCGGCCAGCTCTCCGAAGAGCGCGCCGAGGTCGTCGGTGAGCGCGGCCTGGGCGTCGGACAGGAAGGCCCGGGGCTCCGCGTCGCCTTCGTAGCGGACGAGCGCGAACCACTCGTCCTCCACCTCGACGCAGAGCAGCGCCAGCTCGTCCCCGGTGAGCCCGAGGTTCTCCTGGACCGTGTCGCCGAGGTCGTCGACGATCTCGGCTTCGGTGAGGTCGGCCTCGGCGCCGTTCCAGCCTTTCGGGGTGCGGACGAAGGCCGCCGAGAAGATGCTGCTGCCGGATGGTCTGGAGGGCATGGCCGATCTCCTGAGGTCAGCCGAACACGGAGTCGATGGCGCGCTCGAACGGCTCGGAGAATCCCAGCCGGGCGGCGATGCTGGACAGCACGTCCTCGGGAAGCAGGTCGATGTCCCCGGAGAGGACACCGAGCTCCATCTCGTCGAGCCCCAGGTCGGTGAAGATCGACAGGTCTCCCGCGGGGAGCGCCGTCTCCTCGTCCTGGAGGATCGCCTCGAGCTCTTCCTCGTCGGGCACCGGGACGTCGAGGTATTCCAGCACCTGCCGCGCGAGGGGGAAGTCCCACGACGCGGCGATGTCGGAGAGGAAGACCTCGACACGTTCACCGAACACCCGTAGCGCCACGAAGAACTCATCCCCCACAGCGACCAGGCCAATCGTGCCGCTCATGCTCGGCTGCTGGCGCAGGGCGTGGATCAGCCCGTGGAGATCGGAGGTGAGCGCCACGGGAAGCATCTCCGCTTCCCAGCGGTCATCCTCGCGATAGACCACGATGGCGAAGTCGAGCACATCTTCGTCAGTCATCGTCATCCCCACCGAGCGGCCTGGTACGGAGGCCAATGCTTCCAGAACCGGGCTGCGGCCGTACGCCGTCCGTCCAAATTGTGATCAGATCTCCCCCGTGGGCGTGTCACATGTAGTCCGTTATCCCCTCAGCGGCCATGGAGGATACCGTTTATCCCCATGGAGACCCTGGTCGTTGACCACCCGCTCGTGGCACACAAGCTGACCGTCCTACGGGACGCGAACACCGACTCGCCGACCTTCCGGCGGCTGGCCGACGAGCTCGTGACGCTGCTCGCCTACGAGGCGACCCGGCAGGTCCGGGTGAGCGAGGTGACGGTGCAGACCCCCGTCGCCCCGGCCCGGGGCGTACGGCTGGCGCACCCTCACCCCCTGGTGGTGCCGATCCTCCGCGCCGGTCTCGGCATGCTGGACGGGATGACCCGGCTGCTGCCGACCGCCGAGGTGGGCTTCCTCGGGATGATCCGCAACGAGTCGACCCTCATGGCCGAGACCTACGCCACCCGGCTCCCCGACGACCTGTCCGGGCGCCAGGTCTACGTGGTCGACCCGATGCTGGCCACCGGCGGCACGCTGGCCGCGGCGATCGAGTTCCTCTTCGAGCGCGGTGCCGACGACGTGACCGCCCTGTGCCTGCTGGCCGCACCCGAGGGCATCGCCCATCTGGACCAGACGTTCGCCGGGAGCGGCAAGCCGATCCGCCTGGTGACCGCCGCCCTCGACGAGCGGCTCAACGAGCACGGCTACATCGTCCCCGGCCTGGGAGACGCCGGAGACCGCCTCTACGGCGTCGCCTGATCCGGACCTTCCGGCTCCCCGCTCCCGCACCTCCCCGCCTCCTCGCCCCCGGCGTTCCCGGCCTTCCTGAGCCGCCCGGTTCATCGGTCACTCTCCGGCACCGCCGGGCTGCCCCGAATCAATCACTTACGCAGTGGCCCGTCCGATTCGTCCCGCCGGTCGGACGGCCATTCGCCCCGATCCATCGTTACAATCTGCTGTTACATGGGTACGAAGAGTGCCGAAGCATCTCTTCCGCGCCCTCGATCCCGATGGTCGTGGACGCATCTCAGGGAGAACAGTGAGCGAGCGAAACATCCCGGCCCCGGATCCGGATCCGTACGCGGAGGTCAGCGCCACCCTGCGGGAGGAGTTCTCCGCGATCCATCCGGCCGCCACCGTGACCCGCTGCATCGACGCGGCGCACTACGGTGCTCTGGAGATCACCGGATACGCCCATCCCGGGCTGGTCGAGCGGATCGCCCGCAAACATCTTCAGGTGCTCGCGCTGGTCGCGAGCGGTCGCGAGTAACCCCCGCACCACCGGTCCTCCCAGGTCTTCCGACCGGTACCAGACCTGATGGGCCGATGCGCTTTACCCCGCGAGGGGCGTGGGTAATGTATACGTCGGGTGCAGTGGGTGAGTGGTGGCTGGAGGCCGCAGTGCAGGTCAAGAAGGTTCTGAAGTACGGCGCCATCGCCTTCGCCGCATTCTTCCTGCTGAAACGGCCGGATGACGCGGCAGGCGCGGTAAGGGGCGCCCTCGACTCGGTGTTCGACGCGGCCGACTCTCTGGCCCAGTTCGTGTCCCATCTGTCATGAGACTCGTGACCCATGGGGATTCCGCCCCATCGTCGGTCAACCGCTACCTCCTCCCCCACGAACACCAGGTCATCATGGTGCGGCGTCACCCGGCCGTACTGCTCCGTCCCGTCGCGGAGGTCTTCGGCGGTCTCATCATCGCCGGACTGCTCAGCACATGGCTCAGCAGCCAGGGCGCCGGCGGCGGTCTTGTCGTCGTCTGGTGGGCCTGGCTCCTGCTGCTGATCCGCTTTGTGTGGAAGGTCGCGGAATGGTCCGTTGACTACTTCGTAGTAACTTCCAAGCGCATGCTGCTCACCACGGGCCTCATCACGCGCAAGGTCGCGATGATGCCGCTCACAAAGGTGACCGACATGAGCTTCCAGCGCTCTCTTCTCGGCCGGATGCTGGGATACGGGGAGTTCATCCTGGAGTCGGCGGGTCAGGACCAGGCGTTGTCGACCGTCACATACATCCCGTATCCGGAGACCCTCTACCTCGAGGTCTGCCAGATGCTATTCCCCAACGCAAACGACTCGGATGATTAATCCCATCCGCCTGCCATGACCTCTGCCATGGCGCCCGCTATGGCGGAGCGGCAGGGAAGGGTGCGGCCGATGATTGTTCCGGGGGGTTACCTTATTCGACTTCTTCATGCAATCATGGCGGAAACATTGACCATCCCCCGCCCTGAGAGATCAGATGCCGAGTCAGGGAACCATCGGTGACCGTGTCCGCGGGTTGCGGCTGAGCAGGCGCATGTCTCAGGCGCAGCTGGCCGGGCCGGACCTTTCCGACAGCTACGTCTCCCTCATCGAGTCGGGCAAGCGCACGCCCACGCCTGTGGTCGCCCGGCTGCTCGCCGAGCGGCTGGGATGCACCACCGAGTTCCTGCTGCACGGCATCGAGCCGCGCCAGCGCATCGACACGGAGCTCGGCCTGCGCCACGCGGAGCTGGAGCTGCACCACGGCGATCCGGCCGTGGCGGCCGACCGCTTCGGCGAGATCGTCAAGGTCACCGGCGAGGAGAACGCCATGCTGGCCGCCCACGCGCGGTTCGGCAGGGCCCACGCCCTGGAGTCCCAGGGCCTGATCGCCCTCGCGGTGGAGGCGTTCGAGAGGCTGCGCCGCGAGGCCGCGGCCCACCCGGAGCGCCTGGCGATCCTGCCGCTGACGGTCGCTCTCAGCCGGTGCTACCGCCGCGGCGGCGACAGCCTGCGCGCCCGTGATCTGGCGACCGCCGCCCTGGCCCAGGCCGTCCGGCTCTCCCTCGTCCAGGGTGAGCTCGCCGCGGATCTGGCTCTGTGCCTGCTGGAGACCGTCACCCCGGGCGATCTGCGCTCCCCGGCCATGGCATACGTCCACAAGGTCATCCTGGCCAACGGCGTGCCGGCCGCGACCGGCCGGGACGACGAGGTCCACGCTCTCTGGCAGGCGAGCGTCACCGCCGCCGACAGCGAGGACTCGGCGCTGGCCGTCCACCTCGCCGACGAGGCGATCGCGACCGGCCGCCCCAGCCGGATGTCGGTCAAGTTCGCCCGGATCGCGATGGAATGGGCGCACCTGATGGCGACCTCCGAGGAGGAGTCGCTCGAAGAGTCCCAGGCGCTCGCCACCGCCGCGAGCGAGGTCTTTGCATCGTTCCCGCGCCACGTCCACGACCACGCCAGGAGCCTGGTGGTCCTCGCCCGGCTGAGCCTGCGCCGTGGCGACCTGGAAGGTGCCGACCGCCTGGCCGGTTCCGTTCTCACCCCGGTCTCGGACCGTTCCAGCATCGTCGCCGCCACCGCACGGCTGGTGCTGGCGGAGGTCGCGCTCGCGCGCGGGGAGAGGCCCGTCTCCGTTCTCGACGACGCCCGGGAGTCCCTCGTCGGCGCGTCCGCCGACGGCACCCTCGCGCGCGAATCCGCGCAGGCCTGGCGCCGGCTCGGTGACCTCTACGGTCACGCGGGTGTGCGAGGAGAGCAGACGAGCGCGTATCGTAAGGCGTTGGAGGCGGTCGGTGTCCGCGGCGCGCTGGTAGGCATGATCGTTGATTCGGCCCTGGTCCGGTAAGACGTTCCTTGCCGCTGGCGTCCCAGATTTGGTTTTATGCCTCTGGAATAATTAGGGTCTATCAGTCATTGACTCATAGGATGATTGGTTCCCCAGAGGAGGCGGACTGTGAGTCTGCGTACGGCGCAGCGAGCGTCCCTCGTCGACCAGGTGATTGATCAGCTCAAAGAGCAGATCACGTCGAACTCCTGGCAGATGAACGCGAAGATCCCCACCGAGACCGTGCTCGCCGAGCAGCTGGGGGTCGGACGCAACACCGTCCGCGAGGCCGTACGGGCGCTCACCCACGCGGGCTTGCTGGAATGCCGCCAAGGTGACGGCACCTACGTGCGGGCCACGAGCGAGCTGTCCGGGGCCATGCTGCGGCGGCTGCGTGCCGCCGAGCAGCTGGAGATCCTGGAGGTACGGCGGGCACTGGAGGTGGAGGCCGCACGGCTGGCCGCCACCCGGCGCACCAACGAGGACATCACCGCCATCGAGGCCGCCCTGGCCGAGCGGGAGAGGGCGTGGGAGCTCGGCGAGCCCAACACGTTCGTCGAGGCCGACCTGGCCTTCCACATCGCGGTCGTCCGGGCCACCCACAACCGTGTCCTGATCGACCTCTACGAGGACTTCTCCGCCGCGCTGCGGGCCAGCATCACCGCCGCCGGCACCTCGCTCAACAGCAGCTACATCCCCCACGACGCGATCGCCCGGGCCATCGCCGCCGGTGACGCGACCGCGGCCGAGCGGGCCGGCCACGCCTGCATGGAGCACATCCTCATCTCGCTGACCGAGGCGCAGGAGATCTCCTCCTGACGGACGGCCGGGACCTGTCGTCCCGGCCGCCGTTCGGACCCCCGCCCGTCAGGTGTGGCGCAGTGACATGACCAGGTAGCGGAAGGCGGGCTCGGCGTCCCCGGGGACCTCGGCGATGAGCGCGGGACGGGTCGGGGACTCCATGTTGATCCGGACCAGCTCGGTGTGGACCCCGGACAGGCCGTCCAGCAGGAACTGGGACTGGAAGGCGATGCGGATGTCATCGCCGGACAGCTCGGCGTCCACCGCCTCGGTGCCCCGGCCGAAGTCGCCGCCCCCCGCCTGGACGACCACCTGTCCCCGGGTGAACGACAAGCTGATCGCCGTGTTGCTCCCGGCGACCAGCGCCACCCGCTTGATCGCCTCGACGAACGGGGCCACCGGCAGATCGGCCCGGATGGACCAGTCGTCGGTCAGCCGCGAGCGATAGTCGATGAACTGCTCGTCCAGCAGGCGGACCGTGGTGCTCCGGCCCACGCTCTCGAACCCGGCGATGCCCTCGCCCAGAGCCACCGCCACCTCGCCTCCGCGCAGCGACCGGGCCACCTCGACGAGAACGCGCGCGGGCACCATGGCGGCCGCCGCGGCGTCGGGCTGCTCGGGACGCCAGTCGAACTCCCTGGCGGCGATGCGGTAGCGGTCGGTCGCGGCCATCGTCATGTTCTCACCGGCGGCGTCGATCCTGACGGCGGTCAGCATGGGCAGCGCCTCGTCACGGCTGGCCGCCGGGGCGACCTGGCCGACCGCGGTCGCGAAGACCCCGCCGCCGACGGCCCCGATCCTGGGGGGCATCTCCGGCAGCATCGGGAAGTCCTCCACCGGCATGGTCAGCAGGCCGAACTCGGCGCTCCCGCAGGTCAGCACCGCCTCCGCCCCGCCGGTGACGACCTCCACCGGCTCTCCGGGCAGACTGCGCGTGATCTCCGCGAGGATCCGGCCCGGGATCAGCACCCGGCCGGGCTCCGCCACGTCGGCCTCCACCGTCGCACGGGCCGAGACGTCGTAGTCGAAGGCCGACAGAACGAGGTCGTCACCCGCCTCAAGGAGCAGGCCGGACAGGACCGGGACGGCCGGCCGGCTGGGCAGCACCCGCGCGGCCCACGCCACAGCCTCGGCCAGGACATCACGGTTAACCCGGAACTTCACCTCGTGTCCCCTTCTGCTGGCGGATGCCGTACTTCCGTACTTCTTCAGAACGTTAGTCGTTGCCGCCGACAGAACAAGCTCACGCCGCCGTCCTCGGCATCACCGCGCCCCGGGGCCGATCCGGAGGGGAGCCGGAGGGGAGCCAGGACGAGGAAGTGGCCCGGGAGGCTCAACTTCACCGTTCGCCTGCCGATGCTCCGAACATGAGCAGAGGCGTGAGCAGGGGCATGAACATGATGCGCGAGGCACTGGGCCGGATGACCATCAGCAAGGGGCTGCGTTTCGGCTTCACCGTGGTGATCGGCATGTTGCTGCTCCCCGCGGTCACCTCCGCCTGGTTCCTGTGGCAGGCGTCGTCGTCGGTGAACGGCATCACCGAGGCCGGCATGCCGGGAGCGCGGCTCACCGGTGAGGTCGACGGGCTGATGAACAAATACCGCAAGGAGCAGTGGGAGTATCTCGCCCTGCCCCCCGGCGACGAGGAGCGGGCCGCGACGGTCGAGGCGATGGCCGAAGAGGACGCCGAGATGAAGGACCTGATCGCCGAGCTCCGCGCGCTGCCGCTGGACGAGGCGCACCTCGCCACCCTGGACGCCTTCGACGGCGCCTGGTCCGAGTACGTCAGCGTGACCCGTCCGCTGGTCGAGCTGGCCGACAAGGGGGACATCCCGGCGGCCCGCGAGACGTTCGACGACGGCGCCGGTGACGAGCAGTGGGACAAGCTCAAGGAGGGCGTGGCGACGCTGCGCGAGCTGGACACCCGGTCCGCGGCCGAGAGCCGCGACGACACACGCCGCGACCTCGTCGTCGGTTTCACCGCCCTGGGTGTGCTGCTGGCAGCCGCCGTGGCCGTCTCGCTGACCGTCCGCCGGGTGCTGGACCGGCGCATCTCCACCGGTCTGCGCCGCCTGTCCGTCGCCGCCGACGGGATCGCGCGCGGTGATCTCGACCAGCGCGTCGAGGTGACCGCGGACGACGAGATCGCCGAGGTCGCCGCCGCGTTCGAGCGCATGGTGGGGTATCTCAACGACATGGCCGAGGTCTCCCGCCGGATGGCCGAGGGCGACCTCGCCGTCGACGCCGCCCCGAAGTCGTCCGAGGACCGGCTGGGTCAGGCGTTCACCTCCATGGTGGCCAACCTCAACGGCTCGATCGGGGAGGTGCGCCACTCGGCGGGCGCGCTCGACGCGGCCTCCCAGGAGCTGTCCGGCGTCTCCGACGGCGTGCGCACCGCCGTGGGCGAGGTGGTCGGCAACGCCGAGCGCCAGGCGGGCCTCGTCGACGAGGCGCAGCAGGCCGCCCACCAGACCTCCGGCCTGGTCGAGGACGGCATCGGCACCGTGCGGCAGCTGGCACAGGTGATGCGCGATCTCGACCAGAAGTCCTCCCGGATCGGGGACATCGTCGACACCATCGCCCGCATCGCGGGACAGACCAACCTGCTGGCCCTCAACGCCTCGATCGAGGCGGCCCGGGCCGGCGTGCACGGATCCGGCTTCGCGGTGGTCGCGGCGGAGGTCCGTACGCTCGCCGAGGAGAGCAGCAAGGCGGCGCAGTCCATCGCGGGTGTGGTGAACGAGATCCAGCAGACCAGCGGCGAGGCCGTCATGGTCGTCGACGAGCACGCCCGCGCGGCGTTCGAGCGCATCGCCGAGGGCACCGCCACGCTGCGGACCGCCCTGGACGAGGTGGGCTCCTTCGCCCAGGCCAACATGGCCTCCACCGAGCGCATGGCCGAGGCCACCGGGGCCGTCGCGGACTCGATCCGGCAGCTCACCAGCACGGCCGACCGGCTGCGCGAGGTCACCGGCCGTTTCGAGGTACGGCAGGCCGCACCGGGCGCCCCGGCGTCCCGGGGCTGACCGGCGTCCGAGGACGGACGGCGTTCAGGAACGGACGGCGTTGAGGTAGGCCAGCACGGCCAGGACACGGCGGTTGTCGTCGTCGGAGGGGGCGAGGTCGAGCTTGGTGAAGATGCTGGCGGTGTGCTTGCCGACCGCGCTCTCGCTGAGGAAGAGCCGCTGGGAGATGGCCGCGTTGGAGCGGCCCTCCGCCATCAGCTCCAGGACCTCCCGCTCGCGCGGCGTCAGCGCGGCCAGCGGTTCGTGCCGGGCGGTGCTGGCCAGCAGTTTGGCGATCACCTCGGGATCCATCGCGGTCCCCCCGGCGGCGACCCGGCGCACGGCGTCGACGAACTGCTCGGTGTTGAACACCCGGTCCTTGAGGAGATAGCCGATCGCACCGGACCCGTCGGCGAGCAGCTCGCGGGCGTAGAGCTGCTCGACGTGCTGGGAGAGCACCAGGATGGGCAGGCCGGGGATCGCCCTGCGGGCGGCCAGTGCGGCCTGCAGGCCCTCGTCGGTGAAGGTGGGCGGGAGCCGGACGTCCACCACGGCCACGTCGGGCCGCTCCCCGGTCAGCGCCTTCAGCAGCTCGGGCCCGGACTCGACGGCGGCCACGACCTCGAAGCCGTGGGCCCGGAGCAGGTGGACCAGGCCCTCCCGGAGCAGGTGGAGGTCTTCGGCGATGACGACGCGGGCGCTCATCGGCCCGGCCGGACGGTGCGGGGGATCACCGGTGCAACCATAGACGGCGCGGGGTGGCCTCGGCCATCCACCGTTCGCGGGAGTGCTGGATCGGGATCAGCACGGCCGCGCCGTACATGGCGATGCCGAGGGCGATGTTGAAAATGATCAACGGCCAGTGCAGCGGCTCGGGCAGGTAGAGGATGTAGAACCAGCTCTTGTTCTCGTGTTCGATGATCTTCATGATCGCCGCGACGATTCCCTGCGGGAAGAGCGGGAGCCAGCCGAGACCGTAGCCGAGCCCGACGATCGCCCATTTCCACTTGGGCATCTGCGCCCTCTTGTCGGAGCCGTCCTCCCAGGCCAGCGCGTGCGGCAGGTCGACGGTGACGATCGTCGGACCGCCCGGCGGGCTGCTGATCGCCAGCACCCCGTCGAAGGCGGCCAGCCGCCGCTCGATACCGCGCAACCCGCTGCCCCGCGCCGGGTCGGCCCCGCCCGAACCGTCGTCGGTGACGGTGATCCGCAGGCTCTTCTGGTGGCTGCTGATGTCGATCCAGACGCGGTCCCCACCCCCGTGACGGACCGCGTTGGTCAGCAGCTCGCTGATCGAGAAGTAGGCCGCTGACTCGACGGGCGGCTCGGGGCGGGTCTCCAGGTCCACGGTGACCTTGACCTCCAGCGCGCTGTCCAGGGCCAGGGCCCGTACGGCGTCGCCCAGGCCGCGCTCGGACAGCACCGGCGGGTGGATGCCCCGGACCAGGTCGCGCAGTTCGGTGAGCGCAGTGGAGGAGGCCTCGCGCGCCTTGCCCAGCAGCGCCCTGGCCGCCGCGGGGTCGGTCTCCACCAGCGCCTCGACGGCGCCGAGCGTCATGCCGATGGCCACCAGCCGGGCCTGGGCCCCGTCGTGCAGGTCGCGCTCGATCCGGCGCAGCTCGGCCGCCTGCGAGTCGGCCGTCTCCAGGTGGGCCTGGTTGAGGCTGTGGATCCGGCTCGCCAGCAGGGACTTGGCCGTGGGGCCGAGCAGCAGTTCGTTCCACCAGCTGTAGAAACGCAGCAGCCAGGGGGTCACGGCGACCGCGGCGGCGGCCATCAGCCCCAGGAGCAGCGCCACCGGATGTCCCTGCCGGGCCGTGGCCACGGCGTACCCGATGGTGATCGCGGGCAGCAGCAGGGCGGCGCCCAGCAGCGGGTTGAGCGTGACCCAGAGCAGGTCCCGCCAGGTGGCCGGGTCGCCGAACATCCACTTCCAGCGGTTGTTCCACTCGGGCACGCGCGGTGTCTTGTAGAGCTGGCGATCGTGGCGGTACCAGCCGTCGGGCTGGCGCCGGACCGGCGGCGGGGGCGGCAGGTAGGACGGCCCGATCTCCCGCCCGAGCAACCTTCCGTTCAGCCTCCTGGCGAGCGCCGTGCGCCGCCGGAGCATCCTGGCCCCCGGCGGGAAGAGGAAGATGAGTCCCAGCGTGAACGAGAAAATGATCATCAGCATGACCGCAGCCGCCAGGACCATGTCCGTCAGGGCCAGCAACCCCAGGGCCAGGGATCGGCCCGTGGCCGCCGCGTATCGCCTCATGTCATGAAGTTTCGGCGATCCGCCGGGGTGTTGCCCAGTGGGGCCGCACGCCGTACGGGGGTGGAGTTATCCCCACCCCCGTACGGCGTCCAGACCGACCCCCGCTCGGTATCCATCCCGATTCCGCCCGATCCCCGTGATTTCTAGCGTCATTGCCATGAAGGTGATCGAGGTAGACAACCTCCGCAAGCGGTACAACGACCGGTTCGTGGTGGACGACGTGTCGTTCACCGTCGAAGAGGGCGAGATCTTCGGTGTTCTCGGCCCCAACGGCGCCGGCAAGACGACCACCGTCGAGTGCGTCGCCGGCCTGCGCACCCCCGACGCCGGCGCCGTGAAGGTGCTCGGCGGCCTGACCGGCGACGCGCTCAAGGAGAAGCTCGGCGTGCAGCTGCAGAGCTCCGCGCTCCCCGAGCGGCTCAAGGTCTGGGAGGCGCTGGACCTGTACGCCTCCTTCTACAACAGGCCCATCGACCCGATGGCGCTGATCGAACGGGTCGGGCTCGCCGACAAGCGCGACACCCGGTACGGCAAGCTCTCCGGCGGCCAGCAGCAGCGGCTGTCCATCGCCCTGGCCCTGGTCGGCAACCCCCGCGTGGCCATCCTCGACGAGCTGACCACCGGACTGGACCCGCAGGCCCGCCGGGACACCTGGGAGCTCATCGAGCAGATCAGGGCGGACGGCGTGACGATCGTGCTGGTCACCCACTTCATGGAGGAGGCCGAGCGGCTCTGCGACCGGATCGCGCTGATCGACTCCGGGAAGGTGGTCGCCGTCGACAGCCCGGCCGGGCTGATCTCCCGGATCGAGCACCAGCAGACCGTCCGGTTCCGGCCCTCCGGCAGGCTCGACGACGACGCGCTGAAGAACCTCCCCGAGGTGACCGGAGTGCACCGCGACGGCGACCGGATCACGGTCACCGGCGGCGGCAACCTGCTGCTCGCGATCACCACCGCCCTGGCCGCCGCCGGGGTCGTCCCCGCCGACCTCCGCGTCGAGCAGGCCACCCTCGACGACGCGTTCCTCGCCCTCACCGGCAAGAAGATCACCAACGGAGACGCCCGATGAACAAGATGATCCTGGTCGAGGCCAAGCTGTTCCTCCGCGAGCCCGGAGCGCTGATCTTCGCGATCATGCTCCCCCTCGGCCTCCTGCTCGGTCTGGGCATGATCCCCGACTTCCAGGAGGCCAGCCCGGAGCTGGGCGGCCAGCGGGTGATCGACAACCACCTGCCCGCGATGATGACGATCCTCGCGGTGGTGACGATGGCGCTGACCGTGCTGCCGGGCACGCTGGCGTCCTACCGCGAGACCGGTGTGCTGCGCCGGATGTCCACCACCCCGGTCAGCCCGTTCCGGCTGCTGGTCGCCCAGCTCGTCAACAACCTCGCGGTCGCGGTGGTCGCCACGGCCCTGCTGATCGGGCTGAGCAACCTCGTCCACGGAACTCCCCTCCCCGGGAGCCCGCTGGCCTTCGCCGGCGTGTTCCTGCTCGGCACCGCCTCGATGTTCGGGCTGGGCCTGCTGATCGCCGCGCTGGCCCCCACGGCCAAGTCCGCGCCGGGCATCGGCTCCATCCTGATGTTCCCGCTGCTGTTCATGGCGGGCATGTGGATCCCCCGGGAGCTGATGCCCGACCTGGCCCGGCAGATCGGTGACTTCCTGCCCATGGCGCCGTTCGCCCAGGCCCTGCGGGACACCTGGGCGGGCGGCGCCCCCCAGACGCTGAACCTGGTGGTGATGGCGGCGACCCTGCTGCTCTTCGGCGGGCTGGCGGCCCGGTTCTTCCGCTGGCAGTGACAGGGCCGGGACCGTGTCAGCAGTTGCAGTCGCACCCGCAGCCGTCGCAGCAGCCGCCGTCCTTGCAGCAGGAACAGACGTCGCAACAACCCGAGCAGCCGTTGCAGCACTGCCCGCAGGCGTCGCAGCCGCCGCAGTCCAGGCGTTCCCCGCAGGACTTGTAGCGGTCCTCGTCCCACGGCGGCCGGTAGAGCCCGCAGGTGCAGGCCATGAAGCTGAGCGCGAAGCAGAGCCGGGGCCCCCATCCGGGCTCCGGCGGCAGCCCCGGGTCCCGGGGAGTGGTCTTGCCGGGGTCGTGCGGGGTCCGCGTGGGGGCCTCCTGGGCGGCCGGCCCCGTGCCCTCCCGGGAGCACCGGCCGACCGCCGGAGCCTCCGGGCCGAAGACCCGGTCCACCGAGCGACGGACCTCCTTCACCAGCAGCGCCTTCACCAGGCCCCGCTCCTGAAGGTCCAGGTCTGTCACGGCCAGGCGGATGCCGAGCAGCGCGTCGTCGCAGAGGCGGCGGGCCTCGGCGAGGTCCGTGCCGGTGGCGAGCAGCGGGTTGTAGGCGCCGGTGGCGCGGTCCTCGGCGAGGTCCTCCACCGCGTCCACCAGGTGGGCGATCCGGCCGAAGCAACGCCCGACCTCACCGAGGAGGTCGGCGTTGTGCGGCTTGCCGGCGAGGGTCGCGGTGTGCGCGAACGCCGCCGCGACCGCGTCCTCGGTCGGCCCGGTCAGGTCCAGCAGGGTCAGGTCCGGTACGGCCTCCAGCCGGGTCTGCCGCTCCACCGCGTCCGTCAGCACGGCGGGATCGAACCCGACGGCGACGGCCGTACGGGCTCCGGCCGACTCCCAGCGGGTGGCCACCCGGCTCGCGACCGCGGCGACCGGCCGCCGCGCGTAGACCCCGTCCCCGTCGGCGATGTGGTCACGGACCTTGCCCGAGGCCAGGATCAGCGAGGTCGCCGCCGCCAGCCGTACCCCCTCGGCCCGGGCGCCGACCACCTCCGCGCCGGAGAATCCGCGCAGCGCGCACGGGGCGGCCTTACGGCGGGGGGAGAGCGCGGGAGACTGCGCCTCGGTCAGCACCGAGACCAGCAGCCCGTCGTAGTTGGTCACCAGGCGGGCCGCGTGCCCGTGCTCGTCACGCAGAGCCAGGCAGAGGCCGCACAGATGGGCCATCCACGCCGCGAAAAGCCCACCGCACATGCCGTGGCGGCACGGCCGAACGATCCCGAACATCTTCACCCCGCAGTCGCACCGGATAAGTGCGGCAAAACTTCCATATGCGTCTTAAAGACGACTTGCAGACGATATGTCATGCAACGGTGTGACCCGCCGGGGACGAGCGACAACGTGGCACGCTGCGACCGACGGCGTGGCACGCTGAGGAGATGCTGATCCTCGCGCACATGAGTGACATTCACATCGGCGCCCCCTCCGCCGACAGCGTCGGACGCACGCGGGCCGTCACCCGGCACCTGGCCTCCCTGCCCGGCCCGCTCGCCGCCGTCGTCGTGACCGGCGACATCGCCGACCACGGCACGGCCGAGGAGTACGAGACCGCCCGGGAACTCCTGGACACCGGCCTCCCGACGATCGTGTGCCCCGGCAACCACGACGACCGCCAGTCCTTCCGCAAGGCCTTCCTCCGCGAGACCGGGAGTGGCGGCACGGCCGGAGGCGGCAGTGGGGTCGGGAGCGGCAGTGAGGTCGGGAGCGGCGGCCCCGCCGACGGCCGCGGTGACGGCTACGGCCCGGTCAACCAGGTCCTCCGGCTCGACGGCCTCACCGTCGTCCTGTGCGACTCCAGCGTCCCCGGACGCCCCGAGGGATATCTGCAGGACGAGACGATCGCCTGGCTGGACGCCGTCCTCACCGAGTCGTCCGGCACCCCGACGCTGGTGGGCATGCACCATCCGGCCGCCGCCCTGGGCACCCCCTACGTGGACGAGATCGGCCTGCGCGAGCCCGAACGGCTGGAGAAGGTGCTGCGCCGCCATCCCCAGGTCATCGCCGTGCTCGCCGGGCACGCCCACACCCCGGCGAGCACCCGGTTCGCGGACCGCCCGCTGCTGGTCGCCCCCGGCGTCGTCAACACCCTGCTGCTGCCGGCGGAGTCCACCGCGCGGATCCCCGTCGACCTCGACCTGCCGCCCCAGTTCTCCCTGCACGTCCTCGACGGCGACCGCCTCACCACCCACACCCGGATGGTCGTCTGAGCCCGCTGAACCCGTGCCGGATCCGCCCCCTATCGCCTGCCGACGGGGAAATCGTCCGGCCATCCGCCGTGTCAGTGCGTGGCCATGTCCACAAAGCGGCTGTAGTGGCCCTGGAAGGCCACCGTCACCGTGGCGGTGGGGCCGTTACGGTGCTTGGCCACGATCAGGTCGGCCTCTCCCGCGCGGGGGGACTCGCGCTCATATGCGTCTTCCCGGTGGAGAAGGATGACCATGTCCGCATCCTGCTCGATCGATCCGGACTCGCGAAGGTCGCTAACCATAGGCCTTTTGTCCGTTCGCTGCTCCGGGCCACGGTTCAGCTGGGAGATCGCGATGACCGGGACCTCCAGCTCCTTGGCGAGGAGCTTGATCGCACGGGAGATCTCCGAGACCTCGTTCTGGCGGCTCTCGGTCTTCTTCGGCGAGGACATCAGCTGGAGGTAGTCGATGATGACGAAGCGCAGGTCGTTACGTTGCTTCAGGCGGCGGCACTTGGCCCGGATCTCCATCATCGACATGTTCGGCGAGTCGTCGATGAACAGCGGCGCCTCGGCCACCTCGCCCATCCGCCGGGCCAGCCGCGCCCAGTCGTCGTCGGTCAGCGAGCCCGACCGCATGGAGTGCAGCGCCACCCGGGCCTCCGCCGAGAGCAGACGCATCGTGATCTCATTCCTGGACATTTCCAGCGAGAACACGACAGTCGTCATGCCGTGCTTGATAGCGGCAGATCTCGCGAAATCCAGCCCCAGAGTCGACTTGCCGATCGCGGGGCGCGCGGCCACGACGATCATCTGGCCGGGGTGGAGGCCGTTGGTGAGGGAGTCGAGATCCTGGAAGCCGGTGGGGACGCCGACCATCTGGCCGCTCCGGCTGCCGATGGCCTCCAACTCGTCGAGGGCACCCGGCATGATCTCGGACAGGGGGACGTAGTCCTCGGAGGTGCGCCGCTCGGTGACCTTGTAGATCTCGGCCTGGGCGCGGTCGACCAGGTCGTCGACCTCCTCGTCCTGGCCGCCGTAGCCGTAGGAGACGATGCGGGTGCCGGCCTCGATGAGGCGGCGGAGGATGGCCTGCTCGCGGACGATGCGGGCGTAGTAGCCCGCGTTGGCGGCGGTGGGCACGACGGAGGTCAGCGTGTGGAGGTAGGCGGCGCCGCCGACCCGGGCGACCTCCCCGCGCTTCTGCAGCTCGCCGAAGACCGTGACGGCGTCGGCGGGGTCACCGCGCCCGTAGAGATCGGTGATGATGTCGTAGACGAGCTGGTGGGCGGGGCGGTAGAAGTCGTCGGAACGCAGGATCTCGACGACGTCGGCGATGGCGTCCTTGGACAGCAGCATGCCTCCGAGGACCGACTGCTCGGCCTCGATGTTGTTCGGCGGCGTGCGCTCGAACCCCGGCTCGAAGACTGGTGGCTCCACAAGGCTCACCCGCGCACCCCCCTTCGTTCACGGTCCTGCCATCCCCAGTTGTAGCCGACCGGTATGACAGTTTCGCCGCTCTCCGAACCGAGTGGCAACGCGGCCTGTCGACAAGGCTGTGGATAACGTGTGGAGTTCCCCGGCAGGGGTGTGGGCAGCCTGTGGAAAGCCCTGTGGACAATAGTTATCCACAACCCGGGATGCCCTGCTCACCAGGGATGACTTCATCCACCGGCTGTGGAGGAAAGAAAGTTGGAGCGACACGCCGAGACCGGTTTCGCATGGCTCGTCCGCCGCTCCGTCCTCCCGTCGCTCCGTCCTCCCGTCCTCCCGTCCTCCCGTCCTCCCGTCCTCCCGTCCTCCCGTCCGATCGTTCGTCGTCCACCGTCCGGTCGTCCATCGTCCGGTCGTCCATCGTCCGGCCGTCCACTGACCCCGCCCCCTCGGGCCCGCCACCCCGGCCCCGCGCACGGCCGACCCCCGTTTTTCCCCGGTCCCGTGCGCAGCCGCCCCCTCTCTTCCCCCCGGGACGTCGTCACCCCCATGGAGATCGTCGGGATGTAAGAAGCAAAATAAGGCTGTGGCCATTACTCTCGATGTCCGTGACCGGCAGATCCTCAAGCTGGCCGTCCCCGCCTTCGGAGCGCTGATCGCCGAGCCGCTGTTCCTGCTGACGGACACGGTCATCGTCGGCCGCCTCCCGGCGCCCGCGCTCGGCGCGCTGGGCGTCGCGAGCACGGTGCTGAGCGCCCTGGTGGGCCTGTGCATCTTCCTCGCCTACGGCACCACCGCGGCCGTGGCCCGGCAGATCGGCGCGGGCGACACCCGGCGGGCGATCCGCCAGGGGATGGACGGCCTCTGGCTGGCCGCGGGGGTCGGCCTGGCCGCCATCGCGGTGATATGGCCGCTCGCGCCGTCCCTCGTCCACCTCCTCGGAGCGGAGGGCGAGCTGGCCCGGCAGGCGATCGTCTACCTGCGGATCAGCCTCCTCGGCGTGCCGTCGATGTTGCTGGTGCTGGCCGGGACGGGGGTGCTGCGCGGGATGCAGGACACCGTGACGCCGCTGCTGGTCTCCGTCGGGGGCTTCGTGCTCAACGCGCTGCTCAACGTCGTCTTCGTGCTGGGGCTCGGCTGGGGCGTCGCGGGCTCGGCCTGGGGTACCGTCCTGGCCCAGACTCTCGCCGCGGGGGTCTATCTGGTCATGATGTTCGCGCGCCACCGGGCCCCGTTCCGGCCCGATCTGGCCGGGATCAGGGCCGCCGGGACGGCGGGAGCGGCCCTGGTGATCCGTACGGCGTGCCTGCAGGCCGTACTGATCATCGCCACGGCCGCGGCCACCCGGATGGGAGAGGCGCAGATCGAGGCCCACACGATCATCTTCAGGATCTGGACCCTGCTGGCCTTCGCCCTGGACGCCATCGCCATCGCCGGACAGGCCATCACCGGCCACGCGCTGGGCTCCGGCGACGCGGCCGGGACACGGGCCGCGACCCGGCGGATGATCGTCTGGGGTGTCGCCTCCGGGGTGGTCCTCGGCCTGCTGACGATCGCGGCGGGACCGTTCCTTCCCGGCCTGTTCGACGCGGAGGCGGCGGTGGCGGGGGAACTGCCCGCCCCGCTGTGGGTGGCGGCACTCCTGCAGCCTATCGCCGGGGTGGTGTTCGTCCTGGACGGCGTGCTGATCGGCGCGGGGGACCAGTCCTACCTCGCGTGGGCGGGGGTGTGGACGACGATCGCCTATCTGCCCGCGGTGCTGCTGGTACTCGTCTCCGGGGGCGGCCTGGCCGCGCTCTGGGTCGCGCTGGGGGTGTGGATGGCGGCCCGGCTGGTGACCCTGGGGCTGCGCGCGAGAGGCGACCGGTGGCTGGTGACCGGTGCGTGAGGGACGTCCGGCGGTGAGGTCACCGCACATGTAGCCGTCGGTGCACAGAAAGCTGCCCAAGCGGTGATCGGCACGTGACCCGGAGGTGTCCACCACGTAATCGCATACCTCTTGTACCGCCCCATCCCCTACGGCACTGTGAAACGGGTCCGGCAACAAAGGCGTTGTACCGTCACGATTGGCCGCATCGTGCTCGAAGGTCATTCTTCATCTATCGTGCGCCGTCTCCCTCCGAGCGAGGCGACAGGACGCTGGACCGGCGCGCGCCACGCCCTGCCCGCCGCGTACGGGCAGACCGACCTCGTCGTCCTCGGCATCGGCGTCATGATCGGCTCAGGCATCTTCAGCGTCGCCGGCCGCCAGGCGGCCACCATGGCGGGACCCGGCGTGATCCTCTCCTTCATGATCGCCGGTATCACCAGCCTGCTCGTGGCCTTCTGCATCGCCGAGCTGTCGTCGGCCATGCCGGCCTCCGGCAGCGCCTACACCTTCGCCTACGTCATCTTCGGCGAGGTGTGGGCCTGGATCGTCGGCTGGGCGCTGGTGATGGAGCTGCTGCTGGCCGCCGCGGTGGTCTCGCGCGTCTGGTCCCTCTACGCCGCCCAGATGCTCGTGGATCTGGGTGTGCGGATCCCCGAACCGTTGTCCGGGGTCATCGGCCAGGAGCGGGGATTCGACCTGTTCACGCTGCTCATCCTGGTGCTGCTGACCGGAGTCGTCGCGCTCGGTGCCCGGGTCGGCCTGCGCACCCTGTGGATCATCGTCATCGCGAAGCTGGCGGCGATCGGCGCGGTCATCGTCGTCGGCGCCACCCACTTCGACCAGGACAACCTCGCCGCCATCCCGGCCCCGGCAGAACCGATCAAGACGGCGTCCGCGGCCCTGGACTCCCCGCTGCTCGGCCTGGCGTTCGGCCAGACGACCGCGTTCGGCTGGTTCGGCATCTTCGCCGCCGCCGCCACGATCACCTTCGCCTACATCGGATTCGACGTCGTGGCCACCGCCGCCGAGGAGGCGAAGGACGCCCCCCGCTCCGTTCCGAAGGGCATCATCCGGGGCCTGGTGATCACCACGGTCATCTACATCGCGGTCGCGATCGTGATGGTCGGCATGACCCCGTACAAGGAGATCAACGTCGAAGCCCCGCTCGCCAGCGCCTTCCGCCAGGCGGGTGAGGGGTTCATGGTCCACGTCATCAACATCGGCGCGGTCCTCGGCCTCACCACGGTCGTCCTGGTCCTGCTCGTCGGCCTGACCCGGGTGGTCTTCTCCATGGCCCGTGACGGGCTGTTCCCGCGCCCGCTGGCCAGGATCAACCGCGGCTACCACAGTCCGACCACCGCCACCCTGGTCATCGGCGTCCTGGCGATCCTGCTGGCCGAGTTCGTACCGGTGCTCACGCTGGAACCGCTGGTCGTGATCGGCACCCTGTTCGCGTTCGTCGCGGTGGCCGCCGGGGTGATCAGGATGCGCCGGACGATGCCGGACCTGCCCCGGGGTTTCCGTACCCCGCTCTCCCCCTACGTGCCGATCGCCTCGATCCTCGCCAGCCTCTGGCTCATGGTGAACCTCCAGGTCATCACCTGGCTGTACTTCCTCGCCTGGATGACCTTCGGACTCCTCGTCTATCTGGCGTACGGCAGGCGCAAGAGTGCGCTGGCGGGCGGCCGGCCGCCGCTCGAACCCCCCGTCGCGGTCAGGGGCGGTCTGAGGGGGCGGCACCGCCGCTGATCCGATCCGGCGGCCTCCCCGGGTGACGTCCCGGTGGCCGGCCGAGGACGGGGACGCGTCACTCGATAGACCGGCGCAAAAGCGTGAAGGTTGGACCGGCGTAAGGGTTGCGCTGACCCCCCGCCTTGCCGTACATATCGAATATCGATAGATTTCCATCGCTACTCGATCGAAGGAGGGACGATGGGAAGACTGACCGTGCACGCGCTGCGAGCCGTGCTCGTGGCGCTGCTCGCCGGCTCGGTGTTCGTCCAGGCGGTGATGGTGCCGTTGCTGGCCGCCGACCTGGAAGGGCTCAACACGGAGTTCACGTACCTGCGCATCCCGCTCATCGTGATCGCGCTTCTGGGCGTCGTGTCGGTCCAGGTCGTCCTGGTCTGCGTATGGCGGCTGGTGACGATGGTGCGGCGCGGGACGGTGTTCTCCCATGCCGCCTTCCGGTACGTGGACATCGTGATCGGCGCGATCGTGGCGGCTGCGCTCCTGGTGTTCGCGCTCGGCTTCGTCCTGGCGCCGGGCGACCCCGTCGCCCCGGGCATCGTCCTGCTGATCGGCGGGTTCGGCCTGGCGGTCCTGGGCGTCGCGCTCGTCGTGCTGGTGCTGCGGATGCTGCTCGCCCAGGCCGTCGCGCGCGACGCCGAGGCGGCGCAGATGCAGGCCGAGCTGGACGAGGTGATCTGATGCCGATCGTCGTCGACATCGACGTGATGCTGGCCAGGCGGAAGATGTCCGTGGGCGAGCTCGCCGAGCGCGTCGGGATCACCCCCGCCAACCTGGCGGTGCTCAAGAACGGCCGCGCCAAGGCGGTGCGCTTCACGACACTCGCCGCGCTCTGCGAGGTGCTCGAGTGCCAGCCGGGAGACCTGTTGCGCTGGGAGACCGCAGGCGTCCCGGAGACGGACGCCCTGGAGCCGGACGCCCCCTAGATCCTGCGGGCGTCGAGCACGCTCTTGAGGAACTCACGGGTCCGGGGCTCCCGGGGATCGGTGAAGATCTGCTCGGGAGTGCCGCGTTCCAGGAGCACGCCGCCGTCGAGGAAGCAGACGGTGTCGGCGATCTCCCGGCAGAAGCCCATCTCGTGGGTGGTCAGGATCATCGTCATCCCGCCCGCCTTGAGTTCCCTGATGACGCCGAGCACCTCGGTCACCAGCTCCGGGTCCAGTGCCGAGGTGACCTCGTCCAGCAGCATGAGGCGGGGCCGTACGGCCAGGGCCCGGATGATGGCCACGCGCTGCTGCTGTCCGCCGGAGAGCCGGTCGGGGTAGGCACCGGCCTTGCCCGCCAGGCCGAACCTGTCCAGCAGCTCGCGCGCCCGCTCCTCGGCCTCGGCGCGGGCGACCCCGTGCACCTTGCGCGGGGCGAGCGTGATGTTGTCCAGCACGGTCATGTGCGGGAACAGGTTGAACGCCTGGAAGACGATGCCCATGCGTCTGCGCACGTCGTCAGCCTTCACCCGGACGTCGGTGATCTCGATCCCGTCCAGGCGGATCGTGCCGTCGTCCACGGTCTCCAGCAGGTTCACGCAGCGCAGCAGCGTGGACTTGCCCGAGCCGGAGGCGCCGATGAGGCAGACCACCTCGTGCGCCTCGACCGACAGGTCGATCCCGCGCAGCACGGGGGTGCCGTGGTAGTTCTTCCACAGACCCTCGACGGCCAGGACGGGGCCTTCCCGCTCCCCGCCGCCCGGTTCCCCGCCGCCCTCGATGCGGTCGTGTCTCACTGGCCGCGCCTCCTCTGCGAACGGGCCGCCAGATGATCGGTGAAGCGGGCCATGGGGATGGTGAGCAGGACGAACAGCAGCGCCCCCGCCAGATAGGGGGTGTAGTTGAACTTGTCCGAAGCGTAGATCTGCGCCTGGCGCAGCGCCTCGATCACCCCGATGGTCGAGACCAGGGAGGTGTCCTTCTGCAGCGAGACGAAGTCGTTGAGCAGCGGCGGCACCACCCTGCGCCAGGCCTGGGGCAGGATCACGTAGCGCATGGTCTTGCCGTGGCTCAGCCCGAGGGAACGGGCCGCGGCGCGCTGGCTGGGGTGGATCGAGTCGATGCCGGCGCGGAACACCTCGGCGACGTACGCCCCGTAGGAGAGCGTCAGCGCGATGACGCCCAGCGTGACCTCGTCCCTCGGCGCGCCCTGCAGGTTGAGCGCCGGGATGCCGAAGCCGACCAGCAGGATCACCAGGAGGGTCGGCACCCCACGGAACACGTCGGTGTAGGCCACCGCCAGGGCCCGCAGCGGGAAGAACACCGGCGCCCGGAGGGTGCGCACCAGGGCGACGAGCAGGCCGAGGGCGAGGATCAGAGGCTCGGCGATCAGGAAGATCCGGACGTTCGTCCAGAACCCGTCGAGCACGTCGGGCCAGGCCTCGGCGAAGGCCTCGGGGCTGAAGAAGGCTCCCTGCACCCGCGGCCATCCGGGCGAATTGGTGACGACCGCGGCCAGCACACCGAGGAAGACGATCGTGGAGACGGTGGCGACCGTGCCCGACCGCACGGCCCGGACCCGGCGGAGCCTCTCCCGCTGGAGCTGCCGCTCACTCTTGACCCAGGTGACCTCGCTCACGCCCTTCCCTCCCGGAGCCGGTGCCCGGGACCGGGGTGGGTCACTTCAGCTCCGGGGCGCCGGCGGCGGCGCTGAGCCACTGCTCCTCGATCTTCGCGAGCTCGCCCGAGGACCTGAGCTCGTCGATGGCCGTGTTGACGCAGGTGACCAGCGTGCTGCCCTTCTCGAAGACCAGGCCGAACTCCTCCGGCGTGCCGCCGGTGGCGCTGAACTGGCCGACGATCGCCGAGTCCTCGACCTGTGCGGCGGTGACGTAGAACGCCGTCGGCAGGTCCACCACGATGGCGTCCACCTGCTTGTTCTTCAGCGCGTTCACCGCGTCGACCTGATCGTTGTAGACCTTGGGCTCGGCGGAGGGCTGGATGACGTCCTTGACCGCCCGGAGGCTGGTGGTGCCGACCTGCACGCCGATCGTGGCGTCCTTCAGCGAGGCCAGGTCCTTCGCCGAGGCGAACGCCGAACCCTCGACCGCGACGACGGCCTGCTTGACGGTGTAGTAACCGCTGCTGAAGTCGACGACCTTGGCCCGGTCAGGGGTGATGGACACCTGGTTGATGTCGAAGTCGAACTTCTTGGGGCCCGGGGCGAACGCCGTGTCGAACTTCACGGTCTCCCAGACGACCTCGTCCTTGGTGAAGCCGAGGCGGGTCGCGACTGCGTAGGCGACCGCGCTCTCGAACCCCTCACCGTTCGTGGGGTCGTCGTTTTTGAACCAGGGCTCGTAGGCGGGCTTGTCCGTGCCGACGGTCAGTTTGCCGGCGGTCTTCAGGGCGAGCCGGTCCTTGGCGCAGGCCTGGGCCGGCGAACCCGTCGCGGCGGAGGGGCTGGCCGCGCCGGAGGGGCTCGCCTGGGTCGGTTCCGAGGCCGGGGCGCAAGCCGCCGTGGCTACCGCGAGGACACCGAGCGCGAGCAGTGTCGAGGGACGGACCATGGCAAACCTCCAGTCAATGAGCGACCCCAGAATTCTAGGGACCTGTCCCGGTCACCGGTGATGCGGCTCCGCCGTTGGCGGCGGAACCGCCCGCAGCCCCCGGAGCGGTCCCGAAAACCACCCGGAGGCGTCCCGGGGCCGGGAAACGACGAGGGCCCTTCCCCGCGAATCGGGGAAGGGCCCTCGCTCACGCCTGCGGTCAGGCCGCGACGACCTCGATGTCGAGGGCGGCGGAGACCTCCGGGTGCAGCTTCACGGTGACCCGGTGGGCGCCGAGGCTCTTGATCGCGTTACCGATCTCGATACGGCGGCGGTCCAGCGTGGGGCCGCCGGCGGCCTTGACGGCCTCGGCGACGTCGCCCGTGGTGACGGAGCCGAAGAGGCGACCGGACTCGCCGGCCTTCGTCTTCAGGACCACCTTCAGGGACTTGAGCTGGCCGGCGACCTCCTGGGCGGTGCCCAGGTCGCGGATCTCGCGGGCGTCGCGCGCCTTCTTGATCGAGGCGATCTGCTTCTCGCCGCCGCGCGTCCACAGGATCGCGAAGCCGCGGGGAAGCAGGTAGTTACGGCCGTAGCCGTTCTTGACCTCGACGATGTCGCCGGGAGTGCCGAGGCCGGTGACCTCACTGGTGAGAATGAGCTTCATCTGTCCGGACCTCCTTAGCGCGCGGTGCTCATGTACGGCAGGAGCGCCATCTCACGAGCGTTCTTGATAGCGGTCGCCACGTCACGCTGGTGCTGGGTGCAGTTGCCCGTCACCCGGCGGGCACGGATCTTGCCGCGGTCGGAGATGAACTTCCGAAGCAGCGCCGTGTCCTTGTAGTCGACGTATGAGATCTTGTCGTGGCAGAACAGGCAAACCTTCTTCTTAGGCTTGCGCAGTGCCGGCTTGGCCATCGTGGTGCTCCTTTCAGAGCCCCGCCGTCGGGCGGGAATGGTCGCTGCGGATACTGGGGACTGGATGGTGCGATCCCGGAGGGTCCCAGGGGAACCGTCCGAAAAGGCGTTAGAAGGGCGGCTCGTCGCTGAAGTCGCCGCCGAAGCCGCCGCCCTGCGGGCCGTTGCCGTAGCCACCGCCGCCGCCCTGGGGGGCGTTGCCGTAGCCACCGCCACCGCCGCCGCCGCTGTAGCCGCCCTGCGGGGCGGCGGGCGCCGCGGAGGCCCAGGGGTCGTTGGCCGGGCCGCCGAAGCCGCCTCCACCGCCTCCACCGCCCTGACGGGCGGTCTTGTTGACCTTGGCGGTGGCGTTACGGAGCGAGGGGCCGACCTCGTCGACCTCGACCTCGTAGACCGTGCGCTTCTCGCCTTCCTTGGTCTCGTAGGACCGCTGGCGCAGCCGTCCCTGAACGATGACCCGCATACCGCGCTGCAGGCTCTCGGCGACGTTCTCCGCCGCCTGCCGCCAGACGTTGCAGGTCAGGAACAGGCCTTCGCCGTCCTTCCACTCGTTGGTCTGCTTGTCCAGGAACCTCGGAGTGGATGCGATGCGGAACCGGGCCACCGCCTGCCCCGCGGGGGTGAAGCGCAGCTCCGGGTCGTCGACGAGGTTGCCGACGATGGTGATCTGAGTGTCGCCTGCTGCCATGGCTAGCGTTGCCCTTCCTGCGGCCTTGCTGGTTATCGGCTCAGATTACGGCTGACGCCCGACAAAATGCCGCTGTTTAGTGCACGTCCGGACGCAGGACCTTGGTGCGCAGGATGCCCTCGTTGAGGTTCATCTGCCGGTCGAGCTCCTTGACCGTGGCGGGCTCCGCGGTCAGGTCGATGACGGCGTAGATGCCCTCGGGCTTCTTGGCGATGTCGTAGGACAGCCGGCGACGACCCCACACGTCGACCTTCTCCACGGTGCCGCCGTCGTTGCGGACGACAGAGAGGAACTGGTCGAGGGAAGGGGCCACGGTGCGCTCATCGAGCGAAGGGTCCAGGATGACCATCACTTCGTAACGACGCATGCTGGCTTCCAACCTCCTCTGGACTATTGCGGTCACGACACCGTGCCGTGACAGGAGGACGCTGACGTCTTCGCCGCGGGCACCCAGGTCGGCGCTCGGGCGGAGGGGCGGTCTATAGCACACCCATTCGACGTAGCAGCGCCAGCCTACCAGGGCGTCAAGGGTTGGGCGGACATCCGGCAGGGAACCTCAGTACCAGAGGAAAGGGGAGGTGTGATTCATGTCGCACGCCATCCGTCCCACCGGGAAAACGATCGGTTCCACCGGGAAACCCTCCATGTTCACCCTGAACACCGATGGGCAGCGGCATCCCGTCGAGAACATCATGAGCGTCAGCACCCTCGTGCTCGGCCTGGTCGCCTTCGTCTCCGGTCTCTCCCCGGCCGCGCACGTGATCGCGTCGTGGGCCGGAGCGGTGGGTTTCTTCGGAGGCCTCTACTCGCAGTACATCTCGGCGACCACCAGGGAGCGCGGCCTGAACATCGTGGGCATCGTCAGCTCGTTCGTGGGCGCGGCCTTCGGCATCTTCCACGGCGGTTTCATGCCGTGACCCGGTCCGGGACCCTCAGCTCCCGGACCGGGATCCTCGGTTCCCGGGCCGGGCCCCTCAGCCGAGGTGCAGGTCCACACCCAGCAGGACGAGGAACCAGAGCAGGACGGCGAGCAGCGCTTCGGCGATGTCCCGCAGCAGTCCGGGGGTGATGTAGTCGTAGACCCAGGCCACATAGAGGCCGATCAGAATGTAGATGAGGCCGATCAGGCTGATTCCTCTGCGGTACCGGTAAGCCATCGACGACTCCTCGGGGGGATGGCCCGCATGTCGCGGGCGGTGGGGCGCGCTCTGCGACTGCCCTGGGACGGGGCGGTGAAACGGATCAGGAGGAGAGAGCGTGGAACGGCCCCGGACGGGAGCGCTCAACCGTCTCAAGCGAGAGCGGTGAAACAGCTACGCTCGGACACATGCCACGTATCGGAGCCCACGTCGACCAGGACGACCCGCTGGCGCACGCCAGGGCACGCGACGCCGAGGTCGTGCAGTTCTTCCTCGGCGACCCGCAGGGCTGGAAGGGCCCGGTCATCGGCGAGAAGACGAGGGAGATCGCCGGCTCCGGCGTGGACGTCTACGTCCACGCCCCCTACGTCATCAACGTGGCCACCGCCAACAACCGGATCCGCATCCCCAGCCGCAAGCTGCTGAGCTCCCACCTGGCGGCCGCGGCCGAGCTCGGCGCCAAGGGGCTGGTCGTCCACGGCGGGCACGTGGGCGCCGGGGACGATCCGCAGAACGGGTTCGACAACTGGCGCAAGGTGTTCGAGCGCCTGGAGGAGCACGAGGTCCCGGTCCTCATCGAGAACACCGCGGGCGGCGGCAACGCGATGGCCAGGAAGCTGGAGCGGATCGCCCGGCTCTGGGACGCGCTGGACGGCTTCGACGTGGGCTTCTGTCTCGACACCTGCCACGCCCATGCGGGCGGGGAGGAACTGTCCGACGTGGTCGAGCGGGTGCTGGCGATCACGGGACGGATCGACCTGATCCACTGCAACGACTCGCGTGACGCGTTCGACTCCGGAGCGGACCGGCACGCGAACCTCGGCGCCGGCCGGATCGACACCGGCCTCATCCTCGACGTGTGCCGGAAGGCCGGTGCGCCGATCGTGGTGGAGACCCCGTCTGCCGGACAGGCCGACGACATCGCCTTCCTCAGGAAGAGCCTCTGATCTGCTTTCTCCGGAAAGCCCCTGATCCACGGTTATCCACAGTTATCCACAGGGCCGCGAGGAAATCCCCAGCCTGTGGATAACTTCCATGGATTACTTTCCCTGGGAAAGGGGTAAGCGCCTCATCCCACCCAGGCACCCTCCGTGAACGTCATGGTGTTGAGGACCATCAGCGGGCCCATGACCAGCGCGTACGCGGCGATGAGCGCCGTCCTCCAGCGCGGTCCCGGCGTGCTCAGCCGGGCGGCGAGCAGGAAGAGCGGCCACCACAGCAGCGCCGAGCGCGGGATCGACAGGTAGTACGCCGAGCAGATCAGCGCTCCCACCTGGAGTCCCACGTAGACGAGCTCGCTCCAGCGCCGCAGGTACAGCAGGATCAGCACGAGCGTCACCCCGACGACCGCCCCGGCGATCTCCATCCGGAACGCCCAGGCGAAGTGCCCCTCCGACATGGCCGTCTGCCACGTGGTCGCCAGCGACTCCCACGGCCACACCAGCGTCCGCCCCCAGTTGGCCTCCTGCGCGTGCTTCCACGCCAGCCAGTCGCCCGTCCTGCCGTACTGGTAGGCGGAGTAGGCGAGCAGGGGCAGGAACGGCAGGAGCAGCCAGGGCGCCTGCCGTACCGGCCGGCGCTGGGAGGCGAACTCCACGATCAGCGCCAGGGCCAGGAACAGACCGGTGATGCGCATGCAGGACGCGCCCGCCGCCAGCGCCGCGGCCAGCGGCCAGTTCCCCTTGCGGGCGGCCAGCCAGGCCGGGATCGCGAAGGCCAGGAACAACGACTCGCTGTATCCGGCGAACAGGAACACCGACATCGGCCAGAGCAGCAGCGCCAGCACCGCCCGCCAGCCGGCCCCGGGTGGTCCCTCGAACTCGGCCAGCCGCGCCAGCGCGACCACCGCGACCGCGCCCGCCACGAAGGAGATGAGCAGCCCGGAGAGCGTCCAGTCGCCCGTGATCAGGGTCACCGCGCGCAGCGCCAGCGGCATGCCGGGGAAGAAGGCGGGCAGCCCCTTGTCCGGCTCACCGGCCGGGTCCCCGCCGTAGCCGTGCTCGGCGATGACGATGAGCAGGTTGGCATCCCAATACCTCCACTGCTTCAGAAACGGCGCGGCCTCCTCTCCCTTCGCCGCGGCCGCGGCCCCCACGACGGCGACGAGCGTGATGATTCCCAGGCGGGAGAACAACCAGAGAACCAGCGCCTCCACCGTGGCGGCGCGCTCCCTCTCGGCCCCGGGTCCGGACCCGGGCTCGGGTCCGGGCCCGTCGGCGTGCGCGTGCTTGACGGAGGCGGCCATGCGTCCCGTACCCGGAGATCAGGTGAGCGCGAGCCGGAACCGGTCCGGCGCGTCGTCGAAGGCGCCTCCGGCCGGGTCGTCGGCCCCATCCTTCCTGATCACGTCCTTCTCCGGCCGCAGGATGTCCCGCACCACGAAGACCATCATGATCAAGATGGCGATCGCCCGTCCCCACACGGCGGTGAAGTAGGTGTCACCGGAGATCCCCAGGTGTGCCTTGCCCTCCTGGAACGAGACCAGATAGAGCCAGATCGCGAAGAAGTACCAGCACTCCGCGACCATCCACAGGGCGATCGGCTTCCAGTTCGGCCGGGCCAGCACCGCGAACGGGATCAGCCAGAGCACGTACTGCGGTGACCACACCTTGTTGGTGAGCATGAAGGCGGCCAGCGTCAGGAAGCAGAGCTGCGCCAGCCGGGGCCGGTTGCGCGCCGTCAGCGTCAGTACGGCGATGCCGGCGCAGAACGCGCCCAGCGACAGGACGCCCAGGGTGTCGAGCCGGTCGGGCTCACCGAGGAACGGCCAGGCCTTCTGCTGGAAGAAGTACCAGATCGACCCCCAGTCGGCCGGACGCTCCTGGCTGAAGACGTAGAACCGCTTCCAGCCGTCGAAGGCGAGGATCATGATCGGGACGTTGACGACCAGCCAGGCGCCCACTGTGCCGCCGAGGGTCTGCAGGAACGGCTTCCACCGGCCCGTCCGCCAGGCCAGCAGGAACAGCGGGCCCAGGAACATCAGCGGGTAGAACTTCGTGGCGATCGCCAGGCCCAGCAGCACGCCGGCGAGCCACTGCCGCCGCTTGGACCAGGCGAGCAGCGCGCCCAGCGCGAGCGCGTTGGCGGCCAGGTCCCAGTTGATGTAGGCGGTGAGGATCAGAGCCGGGGCCAGGGCGTACCACAGCGCGTCCCAGCGGCGGGCCGGACCGGCCAGCGCCGCCATTATCAGCACGCCGACGACCAGGCAGATCGCCATGAGGATCACGGTGAGGTCGTAGAACATCGTCCCGGCCTCGAGGCTCCCCGGGTCACCCGGGATGATCCGCCGGAAGAACTCCATGATCCCGCCGATGCCGACGGGGTACTCGACCGGGTAGTCGAAGTAGGGGACCTTGCCCTGGTGCAGCTTCTCGTTCCACCACAGCGGATAGATGTCGGTGTAACAGAAGTTCGTGAACTGGAGCGTGCCGTCGTTCCAGGCCCCGTTGAAGCGGCACGGCCACTTCCACAGATAGGCGAGGACCGCCCCCAGCCCCGCGAACAGGGCCAGGGGCACGTACGGCACCGCGCGTGTGCCGAGATCGGACAGAGGAGTCCGGACTCGCTCGATGTTCTTCATCAAGGCCGTCGGCCGCTCGGTGTCGGGGCCGGGGTCGGTGTCGGGGTGAGGGTCGGCGTGACCGCGGTTCCCCGGGAGTTTCCGACGTCACCCTCGGTGCCCTCCCCGACCCCGCCGCCGTCGCGGTTGTCGCACGAGCCGTCCCAGGGCAGGCAGTCCTGGGGCTCCCCGCCACCGCCGTTGTCGTCGCCCTCGTCGTCCGGCCACTCGAAAGTGGGGTTCTCGGTGTCGTCGCCGAACGGGTCTCTGGGCGTCGGGCTGGGCGACGGCTTGGGCGTGGCCAGGTTCTTCGGGATGCCGACGCCGGCCTTCGGCGGGAACTGCACGACCTCGTCCTTGGCGGTGACGATGGCCATGTAGTCGTGCCAGATCTGGGTGGGAGTGCCGCCACCGCCGATGAAGGCGGGCATCTCCTCCTCCTTCCAGATCACCTCCGCCTTGTCGTTCTTCGGCAGGCCGTACTTGTCCACCTTGACCCTGCGCTTGCCGTCCGGGGTGTACGGCACGTCCTTGGACATGCCGACCGCGGTGACGAGCTGCGGGGTGTAACCGACGAACCAGGCGTCCTTGTAGCCGTTGTTGGTGCCGGTCTTGCCGGCCACCGGGCGCGTGCCCAGGTTGGCGGCGGTGCCGGTGCCTGTCTTGACCACGGCCTGCATGGCGACGGTCGCGTCGGCGGCCGAGTCGGGGCTGATGACCTGCCGCTCGGGACGCAGCTCCGGCAGCAGGACGAGGCCGTCCTTGATCTGCTTCACCTCTTTGACCGTGTGCCACGGGACGTGCTTGCCCTCGTTGGCGAAGATCGAGTAGCCGGCGGCCTGCTCGACCGCGGTGACCGAGGCGCTGCCGATGGTGACCTGGTACTTCTGCTCCTCGACGGCGTAGTCCACGCCGTTCATGCCGCGGTAGCTCGGGTTGATCTTGGCCTGCTCGCCGACCCCGGCGGCCTTGGCGACCTTGGCCACCTCCTCCAGGGTGACGACGTCGCCCATCTGGACGAAGACCGTGTTCACCGAGCTGGCCATGGCCCTGACCATGTCGATCGCGCCGAAGCTCTGGTTGCCCGAGTTCTGGATCGGCGTGGTGCCCGGCATCTTGATGGGGCTCTTGCCGTCGACGTAGCTGTTCAGGGAGTGCCCGGCCTCCAGCCAGGCGGCCAGGACGTACGGCTTGAACGCGGAGGCGGCCTGCTTGGTGGTGTCGAAGGCGCGGTTGACGGAGGACTCGATGAAGTCGTCGCCGCTGTAGAACGCGAGCACCCGGCCGTTCTTGGGATCGACCGAGGCGACCGTGGCGTGGATGGTGGGGTCCAGGCCCTTGGTCTTGGCGTTCACCACCTTCTTCGCGGCGAGCATCATGTCCCGGTCGAAGGTCGTGACGACCTTGAGCCCCTCGGTCTCCAGCTCCTCCTCGGTGATGTGCCGGCTCTCGAGCTCCCGGAGCACGATGTTGAGCATGTAACCCCGCAGGCCCCGGTAGATCTCCTTGCTCTTGCTCTTCTTGAACTTCAGCTCCTCGAAGGGGGCGCTCGTGTACTTGCCGTAGGCGGCGGAGTTCATCGTCGCCATGCCGCCGAGCACGTAGCCGTAGCGCTCCTTGGTGGCGGCGAAGTTCTTCGCCTTCTCCAGGGCGTCGAACCGGCTGGGGTTCTGGATGCGGCCGGCGAGGTAGGCGGCCTCGGGGACCGTGAGCTGCCAGACGTTCTTGCCGAAGAAGGTCGTGGCCGCGGCCTGGATGCCGTAGGCGCCGTCGCCGAAGTAGATGGTGTTGAGGTAGCGCGTGAGGATCTCGCTCTTGTCCAGCTCGCGGCTGACCTTGACCGCGACGAAGATCTCCTTGACCTTCCGCTGGATCGAGACGTCCTTGCTGATGCCCTCGTAGTAGTTGCGGACGTACTGCTGGGTGATCGTCGAGGCGCCCTGCACCTGGGTGCCGCTGACCGTGCTCCAGACCGACCGGGCCATGCCGGAGAAGTCGATGCCGCCGTCCTCGCGGAAGCTGCGGTTCTCCGCCGCGATCACCGCGTCCTGGACGTGCTCCGGGATCTTGTCGATGGTCACCGGGACGCGCTTGGTACCGATCCGGGCGATCTCGGTCTTGCCGTCCCGGTAGTAGATGATGCTTTCCCGGTCGTTCACGTCGGCTTTCGGAACGGTGGGGACGGGCGTGTTGGCGTAGGCCACCGCGACCATGCCGAAGACGCCCGCGGCGAGGACGGCCCCGCTCGCCATCACCAGCTTCCAGCTGGGCACGAAGCGCTTCCAGCCCTGCCTGCCCGCCCGCTTCCGGCCGGGACCCCCGGGACCGCCGGGACCCCCGGGACCTCCGGGACCGCCGGGACCCCCGGGACCACTGGAACCGCCGGAGCCACCGCGTCCGCGTCCGCCCCGCCCCCGCCCGCCTCCGGCGTCACCTGCGCCGGATCCCGGGGGGCGGCCCCCGCCCGCCTGCGAGGCGAGCATGGCCTGGGTGTCCTCGAACGCTGCCTCGGAGCGGCGTCCCGCGGGGGCGGTGTCCCGCTGACGCGTCCCGCCCTGCCCCGGCCGCCGGCCGGGGGCCGTACCCTGCCGCGGGTCGGGAGCCGCACCCGGCCGGGGTGCGGGAACCTGACCGGGCCGGGGGACGGGGGACGTCCCCTGCGGGGGGACCGGGGCGGCGAGGTGGGGACCGTGTCCCTGCGGCCGTCCCTGGGGAGCCCCCCGGCTCATGTCGCCGGTTTGGGCCGCCGGGAACGGGGGGACGGTACGGGGAGCGGCTCCTGGGTTCGAGCGACGGCGCCGCCCCGGGCGAGCCGACCCGTCGGGGCGCGGTTGGCCCCCGTTCGGCTCCGGGTCATAGCTGTTGCTGTAACTCACGCGTCCTCGTTCGGTCATCAGGGTCTACAACGGTGTGCAGGCGGGTGAGATTACCTCCTGATAGCCGGAGATCTCAGCGCCTTGGTTCACTGGTAGCCGACCTGTTCTGGGGGATCTCCGTTCCCATGGACGGCCGAGACCGTCTGGTGGCTTCGGGAGCAACCTTGGCAGACCTCTCCCTCACGGACGTGGAATTCCCCGTATTCGTGATGGGTCACGAGCGCATGCGAGCCAGAGCTCACTCCTGCTCCATGTGACCACATAGCCGCCAGACTACGGCTTTTTTGCGTTTGCTCCCAACCTCTCAGGAAAGTTGCCGATTGCAGCGATATGACGAGCCGACGTATCCTTCTGATGTATCGGCTCGATACATCGACGCGAGAGGTGGTGGTTTCCAGTGGCCGGTGGACGCGGTGGCGTGCTGGAGCTCGCCGTGCTCGGGTCGCTGCACGAGACCCCGCTACATGGCTATGAGCTGCGCAAACGCCTCAACTCCCTGCTCGGGATGTTCCGCGCGTTCTCCTACGGGTCGCTCTACCCCTGCCTCCGCCAGTTGCTGGCCGACGGACTCATCGCCGAAGAGGAACCCCCGCCCGAGAGCACGGTCCCCCTCGCCGGCCGCCGATCGAAGATCGTCTACCGGCTGACCACGGAGGGCAAGGAGCGGCTCCAGGAGCTCCTCACCCAGGCCGGCCCGTCAGCCTGGGAGGACGAGAGCTTCGGCATCCACTTCGCCTTCTTCCGGCACACCGAGGCCGAGGTGCGCCTGCGCATCCTCGAAGGCCGGCGCAGCCGCCTGGAGGAGCGACTCGACAGCGTCCGCACGGCCCTCGCCCGCACCCGGGAAAGGCTGGACAGCTACACCCTCGAGCTCCAGCGCCACGGCCTGGAGTCGGTCGAGCGCGAGGTGCGGTGGCTCAACGAGCTGATCGCGACGGAGCGGCAGGAAGCGAACGAGGGCCCGCGCACGGCCGGAAGCGGACAGCGGCAGGAGCCGGCGGCGGATGACGCGGGCCGCGAGCGGCCCGCCGTACACGAAGGAACCTCCCGGGCGTCCGCGTCCGGAACTGATACACCGGGTCGGCAGGCCGCCCCGGAAGACAACTGACGATTAGAACAAGGGGAGCGAGTGCCATGGGTTCGGTGCGCGTAGCCATTGTCGGTGTAGGCAACTGTGCCTCGTCGCTGGTGCAGGGGGTGCACTACTACAAGGACGCCGACCCCGCCACCCGGGTGCCGGGCCTGATGCACGTCAAGTTCGGCGACTACCACGTCGGTGACGTCGAGTTCGTCGCCGCCTTCGACGTCGACGCCAAGAAGGTCGGCCGCGACCTGTCCGAGGCCATCGTCGCCTCCGAGAACAACACCATCAAGATCTGCGACGTGCCGCCGACCGGGGTCACCGTGCAGCGCGGCCACACCCTCGACGGTCTGGGCGAGTACTACCAGGAGATGATCGAGGAGTCCGACGAGGCCCCGGTCGACGTGGTCCAGGTGCTGAAGGACAAGCAGGTGGACGTGCTGGTGTCCTACCTGCCGGTGGGCTCCGAGGAGGCCGACCGCTTCTACGCCCAGTGCGCCATCGACGCCAAGGTCGCCTTCGTCAACGCGCTGCCGGTGTTCATCGCCTCCGACCCGGTCTGGGCGGAGAAGTTCACCGAGGCCGGGGTGCCGATCGTCGGTGACGACATCAAGTCCCAGGTCGGGGCGACCATCACGCACCGGGTGATGGCCAAGCTGTTCGAGGACCGCGGGGTCGAGCTGCTCCGTACCTACCAGCTCAACTTCGGCGGGAACATGGACTTCATGAACATGCTGGAGCGCAAGCGCCTGCAGTCCAAGAAGATCTCCAAGACCCAGTCGGTCACCTCGCAGATCCCGCACGAGATGGGCAAGGCCGACGTGCACATCGGCCCGTCCGACCACGTGCCGTGGCTGGACGACCGCAAGTGGGCCTACGTCCGCCTGGAGGGCCGTTCCTTCGGCGACACCCCGCTGAACCTGGAGTACAAGCTGGAGGTGTGGGACTCCCCCAACTCCGCCGGCATCATCATCGACGCCGTCCGCGCCGCCAAGATCGCCCTCGACCGGGGCGTCGCCGGCCCGATCCTCTCGGCCTCCTCCTACTTCATGAAGTCCCCGCCGGAGCAGTATTCCGACGACGAGGCCCGCGAGTACGTCGAGAAGTTCATCCGCGGCGAGGTCGAGCGCTGACGCTCCCCTCCTCCGCACCGAGCCCTCCGCCCCTTCCAGGCGGGGGGCTCTCGCCTTTCCCACCCGGTACGGTCCCATCCGGCACGGCGCCGTACAGGCGGCGGGTCGTGCGGGCGGGGTGAGTCAGCGGGCGGCCGGGGGGAGGTCGGCGGGGTCGGCGGCGGGCCACAGGAGGGGGTCGGGGCCGAGGCCGTCGAGGTGGGGAAGCTGCTCGCGGCACCAGGGGGAGATCGCCATGCCGTTGTGGAGCACGTCGTCGGCGAACTCCTTCCAGGGCGCCCAGCGCACATCGTCGACTTCGTCGGCGTTGGGCGCCGCCTCGGCCGAGACGACGGCCCGGTAGACCGGGCAGAGCTCGCGCTCGACGATGCCGTTGTCCATGACCGCGCGGTAGGAGAAGCGGGGCAGGAGGAGGTCCACCCGGTCGACCCGGAGCCCGAGCTCGTAGGAGAGCCGGCGGACCACCGCGTCCGGGAGCGGCTCGCCCGGGAGGGGGTGGCCGCAGCAGCTGTTGGTCCACACGCCCGGCCAGGTGAGTTTGTGCAGGGCACGCCTGCTGAGCAGCACTCTGCCGTTCCTGTCGAACACGTAGCTGGAGAAGGCGAGGTGGAGAGGGGTGTCGGTGCCGTGCACCGCCGCCTTGGGCGCCGTGCCGATCGCGTTTCCGTCGGCGTCGACAAGGACGACGTGCTCATCAGGTGTCACTCGACCGAGGGTACGTGATCATGTCTGCTCATCACACCTGATCGACGATAGGTCATGAAAGGGCCGGGTATGTCGTTTGAGATATCAGGGATGTTCCCGATGCTGTGATCGGGAGCGGCACACATAGGCTGGGCGGGTGTCGTTCGTATCCGATCTGCGTGTGGTCCTGCGGGGGCGGGACTTCCGGCGGCTGTACAGCACCCGCCTGGTCTCGCAGTTCTCCGACGGAATCTTCCAGTTCGCGGTGGGCGGCTTCGCCTTCTTCAGCCCGGAGAAGAGCACCAGCGCCGTCCAGATCGCCGCGGGCCTGGCCGTGCTGCTGCTGCCGTACTCCGTCCTCGGGCCGTTCGCGGGCGTGTTCATCGACCGCTGGTCCCGGCGGCAGATCCTGGTCTTCGCGCCACTGATCCGCGGCACGTTGCTGCTGGCCACCGGTGCCCTGCTCATCTCCGGTGTGCCCGACTGGATCTTCTACGCCGCCGCGCTCTGCGTGCTCGGCGTGAACCGCTTCTTCCTGGCCGCGCTGGGGGCCTCGCTCCCGCACGTCGTCCCGTCGGACCGGCTGATGGTGGCCAACGCGGTCACCCCCACCTCGGGCACCGTGCTGACCTTCGTCGGTGTGGGTGTCGGTTATCTGCTCAGGAAGGTCTTCGGAGCCGACGACCAGGGCATCGCCGTGCTCATGGTCGTCTCCGGGCTCATCTTCGGGCTCAGCGCGCTGATCGCCAGGACGATGCGCCGCGAGCTGCTCGGCCCCGCCTACGACCCGAACCGGCCGCAGGCCCGTGAGGCCGTACGGCACGTGCTGAGCGGACTGGCCGACGGCGCGCGGCACCTCGTCCACCACCGGGCCGCCGCCGCGGCGATGGGCGCGATGGCGACCCACCGGTTCATGTACGGCATGTGCACGGCGATGCTGGTGATGCTCTCGCGCTACTACTTCGCCGAGAGCTCCGAGGACGCGCTGGACGCGGTGACCGTGGTGGTCGCCACCTCGGGGGTGGGCTACTTCCTGGCCGTGCTGGTCACGCCGTGGGCCACCGAGCGGTTCGGCATCCAGCGGTGGATCCCGGCCATGCTCGTCACGGCGGGGGTCGTGACGTTCGCCCTGTGCGCGCCGTTCCAGCAGTGGGGCTTCGCCGTCGGAGGCTTCGTGCTCGGCATCGCCGGACAGAGCATCAAGATCTGCGCGGACACGATGGTCCAGCGGGACATCGAGGACGCCTACCTCGGGCGCGCGTTCTCGATCTACGACATGCTCTTCAACGGCAGCTACGTGCTGGCCGCCGCCCTGGCGGCGCTGCTGCTGCCGCCGGACGGCAGGTCGTTGCCCGTGCTCGGCCTCATCACCGCCGGGTACGTCGGCGGGGCGGTGCTCTACCGGGTCGTCACTCCGCGCCCAGTGCCCGCGCCGCAGCCGTCATCGCGGTAGTGATCCGTTCCAGGTCGTCGCCGATCCCGTAGGGCGGCATGGTGTAGATCAGGTGGCCGAACGGCCGGAGCCAGACGCCATGTCGCATCACGATGTCCTGAATTTTCGTGACATCGACGGGTGTGATGGTCTCGATCACGCCGATCGCGCCCAGCACGCGCACGTCCTTCACCCCCGGGAGCCCGGCGACCCCGGCCAGGCCCTCGGCCAGCCCCCGCCCGATCCCGGCGACCTCCTCCCGCCAGGGCCGCTCGGCCAGCAGGTCGAGCGAGGCCCCCGCGACCGCCGCGGCCAGCGGGTTGCCCATGAACGTCGGCCCGTGCATCAGCACGCCGATGCCCGCCGCGACCCGCTCGGTGCACAACGTCGCGGCCAGGGAGAGGTAGCCGCCGGTCAGCGCCTTGCCCAGGCACATGATGTCGGGCCTGATCCCGGCGTGGTCACAGCCGAACAGCTCCCCCGTACGGCCGAAGCCGGTGGCGATCTCGTCGGCGATCAGCAGGACGCCGTGCTCGTCGGCCAGCTCCCGGAGCCTGCGCAGGTAGGCCGGGTGGTAGAAGTGCATGCCGCCCGCGCCCTGGACGACCGGCTCCACGATGATCGCCGCCAGCTCGCGGGCGTGCCGGGCGACGGTCTCCTCCAGCTCCGCGAGGTAGCCCCCGTCGTAGGCCGCGGGCGGGCGCGGGGCGAAGACGTGCTCCGGGAGCGCGCCGGAGAACAGGTGGTGCATGCCGTTGACCGGATCGCACACGGCCATCGCGCCGAAGGTGTCCCCGTGGTAGCCGCCCCTGACCGTCAGCAGGCGGCTCCTCCCGGTGAACTGGAAGGCCATCTTGATCGCGACCTCGACGGCCACCGACCCGGAATCGGCGAGGAAGACCTTCGGCAGGCCGGTCATGTCCGCCAGCCGGTGCGCCAGCCGTACGGCGGGCTCGTGGGTGAGGCCGCCGAACATGACGTGCGCCATGTCCCCGAGCTGGTCCTTGACCGCCTGGTTGAGGCGCGGGTGGTTGTAGCCGTGGATCGCCGCCCACCACGAGGACATCCCGTCGACCAGCTCCCGCCCGTCGGCGAGCGTCAGCCGTACCCCCTCGGCGCGCACCACCTGGTGCACCGGCACGGCCGGGGGCGTCGCGGCGTAGGGGTGCCACACGTGATCGCGATCAAGGCTCAGCACGTCCACGCCGCCACCCTAAAGGGCGCACCGGTCCGGGAGTTCCCCAGGGTCCTGCAGTGGACGGAGCGACCGGCCGGTGACGATCCGCCACCGGGTGCCCGGACTCAGCTGGGTGTCGGCAGGGGTGCGTTGGTGAGGGTGCGCCTGAGCTCTCCGGTGGTGGCGTCCCACAGATGGATCGTGCCGCTCCAGTCGCCGTCGGCGAGAGTGCGCCCGTCGGAGCTGAAGGCGACCGCGGCGATCTCACGGTTGGAGCCGCGCAGGGTACGGAGCGTGCGGGTGGTGGAGGTGTCGGACACCAGGAGGGTGCCGTCGTAGCCGCCGACGGCCAGCCGGTCCTCAGCGGGATGGAGCGCGATGGCGGTGACGCTGTTGGAATGCCCGGAGATGGTGCGAATCACCTTCCTTGTGGCGACGTCCCACAGCAGAACACCGACATTGCCCGGGGTGGATGTGGCGAGCATCTTGTCGTCGTGGCTGAAAGCGACCGCGCTCACCCCGGAGAACGTGCCGCCGAAACCGAACTGCCCGCTCAGGGTTCCGATGGCGCTGCGCTCCGCCACGCTCCACAGCACGACGGTCCTGTCACGGCTGCCGCTGGCCAAGATCTTGCCGTCGCCGCTGAAAGCCACCGACGTGACGGAATCGGTGTGGTCGGTGAGCGTGACGGTCCCCGCCCCGGTGACCACGTCCCACAGCCGCACCGTGCCGTCCACGCCGCCGCTGGCCAGGATCTTGCCGTCGGGACTGAACGCGAGGGAGAGAACCGCGCTGCCGCCTGTGTCCGTATCGGATGTCCTCAGCTTCTCTCCGTGCCCGATGAGCTGTGTGACCCAAGTGCCGCTGGGAAAGCGCCACAGCTGGATGCTGTTGTCGCCGTGCCCGGTGGCCAGCAGCGTGCCGTCATGACTGACCGCCAGAGCGTGGATCCCGCCGTGATCGTCATGCTCGGCGGTGCCGGGGATGGTCTGGACGAGACGCCCGTCGGAGACGTCCCAGACCCGTACTCGGGCCTCCAGATAGCTGGCGGTGAGCAGGGACCTGTCCTCGCGGGCGAACGTCACCGAAGTGACGGGATCGGGTCTCGGAGCGGACTCCGTCCCGTCATCGGAGCCGACGGCGACCAGCACGGTGGGCACCGTGGCCATGATCACAACCGTCAGTCCGGTGACGAGAGGCATGGGCCAGGTCATCCACATACGCCAGGGCCGTGGCGAGTCCGGGAAGGAGGGAGTCCTGACCGCTCGGGCAGTCGTCACTGTGAGGATCGAGAAGATGACCACTTCCGGGAGGCCCAGCGACAGGCCGCCGCCGAGGCTGGTGGCGAGCCACACCGGGCCGAGAAGGCCGATGGCGATCGCCGCCGTGGTCGGCCATACCCGCGCGCGGTGACCCGTGACGGCGGCCAGAGTCAGGGCGGCCACCAGGATTCCCAAGCCGGTCAGCAATAGGAAGAAGGGCACGGTGTCGCGGAGAATCCCTTCGACGGCGACAACCGGTGCGAGGATGACCGCTCCGACGATGCCCAGGAGGAAGGGCGCGCGCTGAACCCGGCCCATGGCGTTTCGGGCGGGGACGAACCCTGCCAGAGCGGCGGCGGTGGCCAGGATGGAGAACGCCCAGAGCGTTGTCGCCGTCTGGTCGGCCCGTTCGAAGGTCGGGGAGAAATCCCTGTTGCCGTAGGTGATTTTGGCCACCAGAGTGGCGACACCGTACGCGGCGCTCAGCAGAGCCGCCTGCACCGATGCGACGACGGCCAGCCGCGGCCGGCCCGCCGATGTCGGGGTGTGCACGCCGGGGACGGTCTCCGGCCGCGGTCCGACGGCGTCGGGGGGAACGGGGGCGGCGTCCGCCGGGATGCTTTCCGGCTCCGTGGAGGGCTGCGGTACGGGATCGGGTGACGCGGGCGGAGGCGATGCGGCCCCGGTCGTCCCTCTCATGGTCGCGAGGCGGGCGGTCGCGGCCGTCGAGACGCTCCGGCTGTCATCATCGGCGAGGCGCATGATCGCCTCCGCCGTGACCGCCCTCACACGACTGTTGCCGATCCTGTACAGGTGCCCCAGCGCGTCCAGCGCGTTGAGACGGTCGGCGGGGATGGGGCTGTCCAGCGCGTGGCGGACATAGGGGGGCAGTGACCAGTTGACGTTGCGGGCGATGACGGTGCGGCCCTCGACGTTGTCGAGCTTCTTCGGCCGCTGCTGCGGCATCTCGGCCACAACGCGGTCGTAGACATAGCTGTACAACTCGTCGAGCGTGATGTCGCCGTCACTGTCGAGGTCCGCGGTCCCCTCGCGCAACCCTTCCACGAGATAGCGCGTGAACACCGACTGAGCCGCCCCGCCGTGCGGGTGATCGCCTTCGAAGGCGTACTGGGTGGTGTCGGAGGCGGTGAGCACGGTCCGGCCCCGGCCCCGGAAGCGTTCGAGCGTGTGCACGTCGGCTTCGTCGGCCTTCGGGAAGCGGTCGCCGGGGTACGCCCCGCTGTAACAGCAGTCGAGGATGAGGATCTTCCGCCGTGACGGACACTCCTCCATCGCGTAGTCGATCTGCTCACCTGACAGCGCCGTGAACACCAGGTTGTCGCGCCGCGTGTCGGCCATGGCCAGATACAGCCGCCCGGCATCGTCCTTGAGCCCGTGTCCGGTGAAGTACAGCAGCGTCAGGTCATCACCGCGCCGGTTCCGGTAGAAGTCGCCGACGGCCTCCCCGACCCGGTGATGGGGCTCGTTGACGAGCATGGCGACCTCGAATCCGGCGATGTCGGGATCACGCAGGACCTCCGCCAGAGCCTCGGCGTCGTGGGCGGGCGCGACCAGCTGCCGCAGCCCCCGGATCGGCGTACTCGTAGGTGGCGATCAACAGCGCCAGCCGCCGACTCATCCGCTAACCGTCTGTGCGGCGCTTGATGAACGCCTCGATCAGCTCCCGTTGCTGGGTTGCCGAAGCCCGTTCCAGCTCGATGGTGTCACCGTCTATGGTGACCGAGATCCGGTGCCGTCCGGACTGACGGGTCAACCAGTCCTGCAGCGCCCCTATCAACGTGGTGAAGACCCCACCCGAGGCGCTCAGCACCAGGAGGAGGGCTCCCAGCGTCACCGGGTCGGGCCCTTTCGCGCCGGCCGGTCCCGCCCCGCCCCCGGACACCGGACGAACCAGCTCCACATCGAGGTCGGTGAGCTCGGCGCGGAGTCGCTTGGCCAGGCGGTCGGCGGCTCCGGCGTCCCACTCGGGATCTGCCTGGAGAACGACGCGTACGCTCATCATCTCATCCATGTCTGCGGTCCCGCCGGGCCATCTCCCCTCTCCTTCGGGTGGTGACGCGTCCCTCGATGCATCTCGGGAATCGTCGTTGCGCGCACCACCCTCTTGGAATGTCGTCACGGCCTCACGGGACGTTACACCGGCGGCATGTACCGGTCTCCTCGTGAGAACGACGACCACCGGCACGGGCCGGCGTCCCGGACCGGGGACGGTTCAGGCGTTCGATGCGTTCGTCAGGGGTGCTCTCCAGACGGTGCGCCCTGCGGATTCACGACCCGGAATCCGCGGAGGGGATGCCGTTCCGCTCCGCCCACGCGCGCAGGGCCTCGGTGGCGGCCTCCTTGCCGATGACGCCCTCGTCCATGCGCAGGTCGAGGAGGAACTTGTAGGCGCGGCCGACGACCGGGCCGGGCGGGACGCCGAGGATCGCCTGGATCTCGTTGCCGTCCAGCTCGGGGCGGATCTTGCCGAGCTCCTCCTCCTCGGCGAGCCGGGCGATGCGCTCCTCAAGCTGGTCGTAGGTCCGGGACAGGGCCTGGGCCTTGCGCCGGTTGCGGGTGGTGCAGTCGGCGCGGGTCAGCTTGTGCAGGTGGTCGAGCAGGTGCCCGGCGTCCCGGACGTAGCGGCGCACCGCCGAGTCGGTCCACTCGCCGGTGCCGTACCCGTGGAAGCGCAGGTGCAGCTCGACCAGGCGGGAGACGTCGGACACCACGTCCTTGGGGAACCGCAGCTCCGTCATCCGCTTCTTGGTGATCTTGGCGCCGACCACCTCGTGGTGGTGGAAGGAGACCCGGCCGCCGGGCTCGTGCCGCCGGGTCTTGGGCTTGCCCACGTCGTGCATGAGCGCCGACCAGCGCAGGATCCGGTCCGGGCCGCCCTCCTCCTGGTCGATGGCCTGCTCCAGGACGATCAGGGTGTGCTCGTAGACGTCCTTGTGCCGGTGGTGCTCGTCGATCTCCAGGCGGAGCGCGGGCAACTCGGGCAGGACGTGCGCGGCCAGCCCGGAGTCGACCAGGTAGCCGAGCCCCTCGCGGGGGTGGTCACCGCAGATCAGCTTGTCCAGCTCGTCGCGGATCCGCTCGGCGGAGACGATCTCGATCCGGTCCGCCATCGCGGTCATCGCGGCGAAGGCCGCCGGGTCCACGGTGAACCCGAGCTGGCTGGCGAACCGGGCCGCGCGGAGCATCCGCAGCGGGTCGTCGTCGAAGGACTGCTCCGGCGGACCCGGGGTGCGCATCACCTTGGCGTGCAGGTCGTCCAGCCCGCCGTGCGGGTCCACGAACTCCCGGCCGGGCAGCCGCAGCGCCATCGCGTTGACCGCGAAGTCGCGGCGGGCGAGGTCGCCCTCCAGCGTGTCTCCGTAGATCACCTCGGGCTTGCGCGAGCGGGGGTCGTAGGACTCGCTGCGGTAGGTGGTGATCTCCAGCATCCAGTTGCCCTTGCGCGCGCCGACCGTGCCGAAGTCGATGCCGATCGTCCAGGTGGTGTCGGCCCAGTCGCGGATGAGCTCCAGGACTGCCTCGGGGCGGGCGCTGGTGGTCAGGTCGAGGTCGTTGCCGATCCTGCCGAGAAGGACATCGCGGACGGAACCGCCCACGAGAGCGATCTCGTATCCCCGCTCGGCGAAGAGCTCGCCGAGCTCGTCGACGACCGGGTCGATCTTCCGGAACAACTCGCTCATGCCGTGCCGCTGGCTCTCAGTCAGATTTGAAAGGGACAAACCGGGTAGGTCCTTCGGTTAGGGATACGTTCCCCACTGGGGATACGCCGTGTAGCGATCACCAGATTACGGTCGGTCAGGGAGCCGGACGGGGCTGAGCGACGAGGCAGGGAGGACATTCATGAAGGACGCCCTCGCGATCCACCGATGGCTCCTGGCCCACCAGATCCATCATGAGATCGTACGCCTTCCGCGCGCGTTGACGTGTGCCGACGAGCTTCCCGAGGTGCTGTCCGCCGACCCCGCGACCTGCGTGGGCGTCTCCGTCTTCGAGGTCACCACGCGGATCGGCCGCGAGCCGGTGGCGGTCGTCTCAACGGTCGGAGCCCCGCCCAGGCCGGGCGCCATCGGCGGTGCGCTGGGCGCCCGCAGGGTCCGTCCCGCCTCCGCCTTCACCGTGAACTCCGCCACCGACTACGCCGCCGGCCTGGTCTGCCCGCTGCTGCTCCCCGAGGGCCTGACCGTGCTGGTGGACGAACGTCTGTCCCGGACCACCGGTCTTGTCCACACCCCGACCGGCGAGCGGCACACCGCGCTCCTGGTCCACGTCGGTGACCTGCTCGGACTCGTCGCCGGGAAGGTCGCCGACCTCTCTCCGCCGCGGGCCCTGACCGAGCCGGTGACCGCACAGCTCGCCGGGTAAGACCGGCGGCGCCGGTCGGACACCCCTTAGCATTACGGGCGTGCGCCGTATTCCACCCTTGGCCGGCCCGTGATCCGCAAGGCCACGCTGCTCGCCGTCCTCACCGCCACGCTGCTGTCTCCCGCGGCCGTGGCCCTTCCTGGTACGGCGAGCGCACAGGTGAACACGGCGAGTGCCGGCCCGAGCACGGCGAGCCGCCAGACCGTCCGGCTCGTGCCCGACGAGCTCGGACCGGACCTGATCCGGGAGCCGGATGCCAAGATCAGAATCTCCGGCTCCCTGATCAACAACGGCAAAGAGGTCCTCAGCAACCTGTACGTCCGGATGTCCTACGCGGGACGGCCGTTCACCCAGCGTGCCCAGATGAGCGCCTACCTGAGCGGCCAGCCGGGCTCCCAGCCGGGCTCGTGGCTGGTGGAGAACTACCAGCAGCCGATCGCGCCGTCGGGCAAGGCCGCGTGGGAGTTCGCCTTCACCCCGCAGGAGCTGGGCATCTCACGCTTCGGCGTCTACCCGGTGATGGTCCAGGTGCTCGACAGCCTCCGGCAGGAGGTCGCCGCCCTGCGCACCTTCATCACCTATCTGCCGCGGGACGCCACGGTGCCGCGCACACGGCTCGCCGTGGTGCTGCCGATCGTCGACCAGCCGCGCCGGGCCGACGACGCCACCTTCGTCGACGGGGGGCTCCCCGCCGCCATGGCCTCGGGCAAGCGCCTGGGCAACCTGCTGAAGATCGCCCAGGACACCTCCTCGGTCAAGGGCATCACCTGGGTGGTCGACCCCGCGCTGCTCGACGACGCCAGGGCCGCGGGCGCGACCCACTGGAGCAGGACGAAGGGCAAGACCGAGCGCCGGCCGGGAGACCCCGCCGCGACCCGGTGGCTCGACGACCTCAAGACGGCCCTGGCCGATCCCCCGGTGGTCGTCACGCCCTACGCCGACCCCGACGTGACCGCCCTGGCCCACAACGGCCTCGACGACGTCACCGCGACGGGTGTCGAGACGGGCGGCAGGACCGCCCGGGAGCTCCTGGGCCGCGAGGTCCGCACCGACGTCGCCTGGCCGGTCGGCGGCATGATCGACTATGACGGGCTGGACCTCCTGGCGACCTCCGGGGTCGGCACCGTACTGCTGAACTCGACGAACCTGCCGCTCGCGGCCGCCACGACCGCCCCGGACGGCACCACCGGCGTCCCCGTCACACCGCCCGCCACCCCGGACGCGGTCGCCCCCCTGTCCAGCGTGGGCGGCCCGGTCCGCGCCCTGGTCGCCGACCCCGTGCTGAGCGAAACCCTCGGCGCGGCGACCTCCGCCCCCGGCGCGGCCCTGCAGAGCCGGCGGCGTTTCATCGCCGAGACCGCGATGATCAGCGCCGAGAGCGCCGTCGACCCCGGCACCGCCGCGGCCACCGGGACGACCGGGACCGCCGCTGCCGCCCCCGCCAAGACCGTGCTGGTCGTCCCGCCGCGGCGCTGGTCCCCCGACCCGGCCTATGTGACCGACCTGGTGGAGACGGCCGCGTCCCTGCCCTGGCTGACGCCCACGACGCTCGACTCGGTGAAGCCCGCCAAGGGCCCGGCGGCCCCGGCGGCCCGCGCCGACCTCACCTACACCCCCCAGGACAGGGGCAACGAACTCGGCAAGACCTACATGGGCGGTATCCGCCGGGTCGGCGCCCGGGCCGATCTGACCGCCGCCATCACCAAGGTCCAGGACGTCGACCCCTTCGACCGGGCGCTGCTGCGGCTGTCCTCCTCCGCCTGGCGGGGGCGGACCGACGACGCGGCGCCGTACGTCGAGCGGGTGCGGGAGACGATCGACACCTGGATCGCCAAGGTCGCGATCACCGGCAACGAGCTGTCCCAGATCCGCACTCTGGCCGGTCAGGACGGTGAGGTGCCGATCAGCGTCCGCAACGACCTGGAGGGCGGCGACGACAAGATCGTCAGGGTCCGGGTCAAGGTCACTTCGGGGGATCGCAAGCTACTGAAGATCGAGCCGTACGACGACCTCATGGAGATCCACGCCGGCCGGGCCGAGACCATCCGGGTCCCGATGACGGCCAGCGGCAGCGGCCAGACCACGGTGACGGTCCAGCTCACCACCGAGGACGAGCGCAAGTACGGCCAGCGGGTCAGGCTGACCGTGCGGACGACCGGATACACCGGGATCGCCCTGGTGATCGTGGGCGCCGCCCTCGTCGTCATGCTGGCCGCCGTGGTGATGCGGATCCTGCGCCGCCGGGGGGCCCGTCGCGCCGCGGCCGTCAAGCCGCCGGCCCGGCAGCCCGCCGTACCCGCCGGGAACGAGTCCTGATCCCCGCGGCCCACCGAGAACCCTGCAAACCCTGGAAACCCTGGAAGTCGTGAAGTCGTGAAACCAGCGAGCGTCCGGCGGGCGGAGAAGAGCGCATGAGCAGGATCCTGCGAGCCAGCGCGATCATGGCGGCGGGGACGATGGTCTCCCGCGTCACGGGCTTCGCCCGCTCGGCGGTGCTCGTGGCGGCACTGGGCAGCGCCTACATGGGCGACGCCTACACCATCGCCAACGCGATCCCGCTCATCCTGTTCGACTTCCTCATCGGCGGGGTGCTGAGCAGCGTCATCGTCCCGATGATCGTCCGTCACCAGAAGCACGACCCCGACGGCGGCCGGGCCTACGAGCAGCGGCTGATGACGATCGGGACGATCGCCCTGACGGTGCTCACCGTGGTGGCCGTGCTGCTCGCCCGCCCGCTGATCGGCCTCTACACCGACGACAGCTGGAGCCCTCGGCGCATCGAGGTCGCGGTCACCCTGACGCAGTTCGTCCTCCCCCAGATCGCCTTCTTCGGCATCGGAGCCATCGCCGGGGCGATCCTCAACACCCGCGACCGGTTCGCCGCCCCGATGTGGGCGCCGGTGCTGAACAACATCGTGATGATCGGCGTCCTGCTCCTCTACTTCGTGACGACCGGCGAGGCGGGCTCGGACGTCGACCGGGTGAGCGATGCCGACCTGGCCCTGCTCGGACTCGGCACCACCGCCGGGATCGTGGCCCAGTGCCTGGTGCTGATGGTCTCGCTGCACCGGGCGGGCTTCCGCTTCCGCCCCCGGCTCGGCCTGCGCGAGGCCGGACTGGGCGAGATGGCCAGGGCCGGTTCCTGGACGATCGTCTATGTGATCATCACCCAGCTCGGCTTCCTGGTCACCACCAACATCGCCTCCGGTGCGGGCGACGCGGTCGAGGGGGCGGGCAACACGGCCTACGCCCAGGCGTACCAGCTCTTCCAGCTCCCGTACGGGATCATCGCGGTCTCGGTGATCACCGCGATGCTGCCGAGGATGAGCCGGTCGGTCAACGAGGGCGACCTGTCGTCGATCCGCGAGGAGTTCGCCTCGGGCGTGCGGCTGGTCTCGGTGCTGCTCGTGCCCGCCGGGCTGCTGCTGATGGTGCTGGGCCCGGCCGTGACCGTGCTGATCTACTCCTGGGGCAACAACGACCTGGACAACGCCGTCTACATCGGCAACGTGCTCCAGGTCTTCGGTCTGGCGCTGGTGCCGTTCTCGATCTACCAGCTCCTCCTGCGCGTCTTCTACGCCTTCGGCGACACCCGCACCCCGGTCTTCATCGGCGCCGGCAACACGGCGGTGAGCATCACCCTCAGCCTGCTGTTCGCGGCGGTCCTCCCGCCGCGTTACGTGGTCATGGGCCTGGCCTGCGCCTTCACCGCCGCCTACGTGGTGGGTACGGTGGTCGCCTGGACCCTCGCCGCCCGCCGCGCGGGAGGCCTGAACGGACGGGCGGTGGCCGCCGGGCTCTCCCGGATGTACACGGCCGCCATCCCGGGCGCGCTGGTCGCCCTGGGCGTGTTGTGGCTCACTCAGGAGCTGACGGGCCTGGCCCCGCTCAGCGCGGCCGTCATGCTCGCCGCCGGAGGCGGGCTCGGCATGGTGCTCTATCTGGTCATCGCCCACCGCATGCGCATCCCGGAGGTGAGTTCGATCGTTGGAATGGTGGCAGGACGGGTACGGCGGTAACCCAGAGATTCCACCCGCTCGTCTGAAGAGGAGAACCCGGGTGGAACCACTGCGGCACTACCATGGTGCGACGCGTGTGGTGACATGCGGCGAACGGAAGCAGGAGGGCGTGGGCGGATCCACCCGGCATCATGTGAGGCGTTGTCTCGTGTCCACGGGACACGAGGCTGACCCGTCTCCAATTTCGGAGGACTCATGAGCACCTCCGCGATCGAGCCCGGCACGAAGCTGGCCGAGCGGTTCCGGCTCGAGGATCGCGTCCACGAGTCCGGTGGCGCCACGCTCTGGAAGGCCGTCGACGAGGTGCTCGCCCGCCCCGTCGCCGTCCACACCTTCGCGCCCGACTTCCCGCGCGTCAACGAGGTCGTGACGGCCGCCCGCGCGGCCAGCCGCCTCACCGACCCCCGGCTCACCCAGGTCTTCGACGCCACCGAGGACGACGGCCGCTCCTACGTGGTCAGCGAGTGGGTGAGCGGAGACAGCCTGACGGACCTGGTCGCCACCGGGTCCCTGGAGCCCGAGCGGGCCGCCGGTCTGGTCGCCGAGCTCGCCGAGGCGCTGGCCCACGCCCACGAGGCCGGCATCCCGCACCTGTGCCTGACCCCCGACCACCTGGTGTGGACGGCCGGCGGCACGGTCAAGCTGCTCGGCCTCGGCATCGACGCCGTCCTGGCCGGTGTGGCCGACGACAACATGCGGGTCGACGACGCGGCCCGCGCCGACGCCGAGGGGCTCGGCCGCCTGCTGTACGCCGGACTGACCGGTCACTGGCCGGGCGACCCGGACCAGTGCGAGCTGCCCGTCGCGCCCATGGACGACGGGCGTTACTGCACGCCCCGCCAGGTCACCGCCGGGGTCCCCAACTACCTCGACACGGTCACCTGCCGGGTGATCCTGCCGGAGAGCAGGCGCGGCCTGGCTCCGCTCACGACTCCCGCGGCGGTCGCCGAGGCCCTGGAGTCCGTGCCCCGGCCCGTCCCGATGCCCATCCCCACCGCGGTCCCGCAGCCCTCCGTGACGGCCTCCCGCTCCGAGGGCCTGGACACCGTGGCCCCGCAGCACCGCCAGACCCACCAGGCCCACCAGGCGTCCCCGCCCCAGCAGTACGCCCCCCGGCCGTACGCCGCTCCGGCGTCCTCCGGCAGCGGGATGCTCGGCAAGGTGGCCATGACCGTGGTCGTCCTGCTGGTGATGGCCGCCGTCGGCCTGGGCGCCTGGACGCTGGGCCGCAACATCGGCAACGGCGGGACCCCGGCGGCCGACGCCACCGCCAAGCCCTCCACCACCGCCAAGGCCACGGGCACCCGTGAGGTGAAGTCCATGTCGGCCTCGGGGTTCGACCCGCTGGGCGACGGCGACGAGCAGCAGAAGCGCGCGGCCGCCGCGGTGGACGGCAAGCCCTCCACCGACTGGCACTCCGAGACGTACGGCTCGGCCGACTTCGGCCGGCTGAAGGACGGCGTCGGCCTCATGCTCGATCTGAAGGAGAGCGTGCCGGTCAAGGAGGTGGTCGTCGACTTCGGTGGCACTTCCGGCGGCACGGTGGAACTGAGGGTGGGCGACTCCAAGAGCCTGGACGGCCTCGACGTGGTCGAGAAGGTCTCCGGTTTCGGCGACAAGGAGACCGTCACCGTCGACTCCCCGAAGAAGGGGCGCTACCTGCTGCTCTGGTTCACCAAGCTGCCCGGTGGGTTCCGCGCTCAGGTGAACGAGGTGAAGGTCCTGGCGGTCAAGTGAAAACTCGGCCATACCAGTGCGGTTTACTCTAGTTCCCCCGTCTTCTTGCCGATCACAGGAGATTTCGTGGCACCATCTATCCCGTAGTGGTGTTATCCCCGGACCGGTATAGCAGGACCTTCCTTGTGAATTCCCCACCCGATATCCCGCCAGCGGCGGATCACCAGGCGGCGCGGCCATCCGTGTCCGACGCCGACCTGTTGAACCGGCACATCGCCGGGGATCCGCACGCCTTCAGTGAAATAGTCAAGCGACACCGAGACCGCATGTGGGCGGTCGCCCTGCGCACGCTGGGCGACCCCGACGAGGCGGCCGACGCCGTACAGGACGCTTTCGTGTCCGCCTACCGCAAGGCCGAGAGCTTTCGCGGCGAGGCGGCGGTCACCACGTGGCTGCACCGCATCGTGGTGAACGCCTGCCTGGACCGCATGCGCAGGAAGTCGGTGCGTCCCGTCGCCGACGACGAGTTGATCGAGGCCGCCGAGCGCGACACCCCGGTCCCCGACCAGACGACCGAGCGCGAGGTCTCCATGGAGGTCTCCTCCGCGCTCAAGCTGCTCCCCGCGGACCAGCGGGCCGCCCTGGTGCTCGTGGACATGATGGGCTACTCCGTCGAGGACGCGGCCCATGTCCTGCAGGTTCCCAGTGGAACCGTGAAGAGCCGGTGTGCGCGCGGTCGCGCCAAGCTTGTCCCAATTCTTTCGCATCTGCGGAACCGATCTGACCTATCTCGCGTCTCATCGGCGAAGGGAGCAGAACTTCGTGACGGGTGATACGCACTACGACCTGGAGATCCTGGCCGAGTTGGCCGAGGGTCTCCTTGACGCCGCCACGGCGCTGCAGGTTCGCGAGCATCTCGCGATCTGTGATCCCTGTGGTGAGAGCCTCGCCGACCTCGCGGCGGTCCGTGAAGTACTCGCGGCGACGCCCACTCCGGCGATGCCGATGGGGGTCGCGCTCCGGATCGACCGCGCACTGGCCGCCGAGGCCGAGAGCTTCCGTGGAGGTGGTGTCGGGCTGGTGGAAGCACCGGCCTGGGATGACGTGATGCGCGACGCGCCGTGGGAGACGGAGAACCCGTCCCTCCCCGGGCCTCGCGAACCCGAGCCTGAGCCGGTCACGCGACTGGGGGTCGTCGGCGACGACGGCACCGTCGTCCCGGTGACGCCGGCCAGGCGGCGCAGGGCCGCCGCCCGGCGCCGGTGGGCCATGCCCGCCGCGGCGGCGGGGGTGGCGGCGGCCGTGATCGGCGCGACCGTGGTGACGACCGGCATGCTCTCCGCGTCCGGTGGCCCGGTCGCGAAGCACCAGGTCGCCCCCGCGGTGGCCGGGCCCCAGACCTACCAGGTCACCGACAGCAACTGGAACTACACCGACCAGGAGCTCAGCGGCTCGCTGATGGACTACATCGGCCCCGCGCCCGCGGCCAAGGACGGCGCCTCGGAGAGCTCCGAGCTGACCCGCTGCGTGCAGCAGATGTCGGCGCAGGTCGGCAAGACCCCGTTCGCCGTGGACCAGGGCTTCTACAACGGCCAGGAGGCCAAGATCGTGCTGTTCTGGCACAACCGGGCCAAGAACCAGGTGCGTGTGCACGTGGTCGGCCCCGAGTGCGAGAACGTGCGCAAGCCCGCTCTGGCTTCGTGGAACTAGCGAGAGCTCCCCGGGGGCGGCAGGCCCGGTGACGACCCGTTCGTCCCGGTCTCGACCCCGTAGTCCGGGTAGGCCCGGCACGGATCCGTCCGTGCCGGGCCTTCTCGCGCCGGGAGGGAATCAGTCGCGCCTAGGATCTGTTGACGCGACTGCAACGACAGAGGGAAAGGCGCAACGCGTGATGGACGTCCGCAATGTGATCATCATCGGATCGGGTCCCGCCGGTTACACCGCGGCGGTTTACTCCGCGCGCGCCGACCTCAACCCGCTGGTCTTCGAGGGTTCGGTCACCGCCGGCGGTGCGCTGATGAACACCACCGAGGTGGAGAACTTCCCCGGTTTCCCCGACGGCATCATGGGCCCCGACCTCATGGACGGGCTGCGCAAGCAGGCCGAGCGGTTCGGCGCCGAGCTGGTCGCCGACGACGTGGTCGAGGTCGACCTGACCGTCACTCCCAAGGTCGTCAAGACCGCCACCGGCACCTTCCACGCCGAGGCCGTCATCCTGGCCACCGGTTCGGGTTACCGGCAGCTGGGCGTGCCCAACGAGCAGAGGCTGTCCGGCCACGGCGTGTCGTGGTGCGCCACCTGTGACGGCTTCTTCTTCCGCGGCCAGGACATCGTGGTCGTCGGCGGCGGCGACACCGCCATGGAGGAGGCCACCTTCCTGACCCGGTTCGCCAGCTCGGTGACCGTCGTGCACCGCCGGGACGAGCTGCGCGCCAGCAAGATCATGCAGGACCGCGCGTTCGCCAACGAGAAGATCCGTTTCGTCTGGGACAGCGAGGTCGCCGACATCCTGGGCGAGAACAAGGTCGCCGGCGTACGGCTGCGCAACGTCAAGACCGGTGAGGAGAGCGAGCTCGCCGCCACCGGCCTGTTCATCGCCATCGGCCACGACCCGCGCACGGAGCTGGTCAAGGGCCAGGTGGAGCTGGACGACGAGGGCTACATCAAGGTCGCCGCCCCCTCCACGCGCACCAACCTGGACGGCGTCTTCGCCGCCGGTGACGTGGTCGACCACACCTACCGGCAGGCGATCACCGCCGCGGGCACCGGTTGCGCCGCGGCCCTGGACGCCGAGCGCTGGCTGGCCGACCGAGCCGACGCCTGAGCCGCCGACGCCTGAGACAACCGCACGACAGGGAAAGACCCAGAAAAGGGAGTAAGAACCGTGGGCGCCATCAAGAACGTGACCGAGGCCAGCTTCGACAGCGACGTCCTGAAGAGCGACAAGCCCGTGCTCGTCGACTTCTGGGCCGAGTGGTGCGGCCCGTGCCGCCAGGTCGCGCCGGTCCTGGAGGAGATCGCGAAGGAGCATGGCGAGAAGCTGGAGATCGTCAAGCTCAACGTTGACGAAAACCAGGCAATTGCCCAGAAGTACGGCGTACTCCAGATTCCCACCCTGAACGTCTATAAGAACGGAGAGGTTGTGAAGCAGATCATCGGCGCCAAGCCGAAGGCCATGCTGCTTCGCGAACTCGAGGGCATCATCTAGGACGCCTCCGCCGGAGGTGTTCCGGGAGGAGCCCCCTGCGGCCGGCCGCACCCCACGGCGTCCCGGCCGTACCACCCGCTTCCGAGCGGCACACCCACCGGTGAAAGCCCTCTCGCCCACCGCGAGGGGGCTTTCGCATGCCTGGAGGCCTTTCGCCTGCCGGGACGCCCGGCGAAACACCCGGAAACCAGGTGAAGCCCCTGGACTCCCGGCGAAACACCCGGACACCGGGTGAAAGCCCCCGCGCGCCCCTGAGAGGGCTCAGACGGGCCGCAGGGCCCGTTCCGGGCTCATGGAGCCCAGCAGCCTCTCCAACGCCACCTCGACATCCTCACGCCACGAGACGGCGTTCTTGAGCTCCAGCCGGAGGCGGGGGAAGCGCAGGTGCGGCCGTACGGTCTTGAACCCCACGGAGAGCAGGTACTCGGCCGGCATCACGCACGACCCCAGCTGCTCCCACTTCAGGTCACCGAACGCCTCGATCGCCCGCACCCCGCGCCGCGTCAGATCCTTGGCCACTCCCTGGACCAGCATCCGGCCGAGGCCTCCGCCGGAGAACTCCGGAATGATGTGCGCCGTCATCAGCAGAACGGCGTCGGCGCTGACCGGCGAGGTCGGGAAGGCCACCGAGCGCGGCACGTAGAGCGGGGGCGCGTAGAGCACGAATCCGGCCGGCACCCCGTCCACATACGCGATCTTCCCGCAGCTCCCCCACTCCAGGAGGGTGGCCGAGATCCAGGCCTCCTTCTCCAGCTCCGGATCGCCCGCCTCGATCGCCCGTTCTCCCGCGACGGGATCCAGCTCCCAGAAAACGCACCGGCGGCAGCGGCGCGGCAGGTCGTCGAGGTTGTCAAGAGTGACGTTAACCAGCCGACGCGACACCTGTTTGGCCCCAATCCTGGCAAGACGAGTGCGAAATACGTGCGTGAACAGCGTCTCCAGCTGGCATCGTAGCCCAGCAAGGGTCTCCGTTTCAGGGTGTACGGTCCCGCACGCGGGTAGCCGGAGTCGCTGACGTACCCTTGTTTATCTAGTTTGAGCACATGTGCTCCCATACGACTTAGGAGGTGGACCGTGTCCCAGGAGTCGGATCACGGTCGGACCATCGCGGCCCACGGGTCGCGTATCGATGCCTACGTCGACCGGTACGCCGCGCGAGCTACCGGGATGGTCGCCTCCGAGGTCCGAGCTCTTTTCGCCGTCGCGTCGAGGCCCGAGGTGGTCTCGCTGGCCGGCGGCATGCCGTACGTCACCGCCCTCCCCCTCGACGTGGTGGGAGAGCTGGTCTCCGACCTGGTGGCCCGGCGCGGCCCGGTCGCGCTCCAGTACGGCTCCGGCCAGGGTGACCCGCACCTGCGCGAGCAGATCTGCGACGTCATGCGCCTGGAGGGGATCGAGGGCAACGCCGACGACGTCGTGGTGACCGTCGGCTCGCAGCAGGCCCTCGACCTGATCACTCGCATCTTCATCGACCCCGGTGACGTCATCCTCGCCGAGGGCCCGTCCTACGTGGGCGCGCTGGGCACCTTCGCCGCCTACCAGGCCAAGATCGTGCACATCGCGATGGACGACGAGGGCATCGTCCCCGAGTCCCTGGCGCAGACCATCTACGCCCTGCAGACCGCGGGCAGCCGGATCAAGTTCCTCTACACGATCCCCACTTTCCAGAACCCCGCGGGCGTGACGCTCAACGCCGAACGCCGGGGGCAGGTGCTGGAGATCTGCCAGCGCGCGGGCGTGCTGATCGTCGAGGACAATCCGTACGGCCTGCTCGGTTTCGACGGCGACCCCATGCGGGCGCTGCGCGCCGACAACCCCGACGGCGTCGTCTACCTCGGCTCGTTCTCCAAGACGCTGGCCCCCGGTTTCCGGGTCGGCTGGGCCCTCGCCCCGCACGCCATCCGCGACAAGCTGGTGCTGGCGATGGAGTCGGCGGTCCTGTCGCACTCCACCTTCACCCAGCTCGCCGTCGGCGAGTACCTGGCGACCCAGCCCTGGCGCGAACAGATCAAGACCTTCCGCGAGCTCTACCGGGAGCGCCGGGACACCATGCTCTCCTCGCTGGAGGCGCTGATGCCCGTCGGCTGCACCTGGACGCGCCCGCGCGGCGGATTCTTCGTCTGGGCGACCCTCCCCGAAGGACTGGACTCCAAGGTGCTCCTGCCCCGCGCGGTCGCCGAGCGGGTGGCGTTCGTCCCCGGCACGGGCTTCTTCGCCGACGGCAGCGGGGGCCGCTTCATGCGGCTGTCCTACTGCTACCCGGAGCCCGAACGCATCCGCGAGGGGGTCCGCCGCCTGGCCGGGGTGATCGAGCAAGAGCTCCAGCTCCGCGACACGTTCGGCACCGGTGCCTACCCCGACCACATCGGCGTCGACACCCCGGGCCCCGACCTCGCCTGATCCGGCGTCGGACCAGGTCGCCCCACCGTCATCCCGGGTGCGGTACCGGCGTCCTTCCGGGCGCCAGTACCGGCGTCCTCCCGCCCGCCGCACCGGCGTCCTTCCGGGTGCCGGTGCGGCGAGACGGTGTACGGAGACATCCGGCGCCATCGGTACGGCGCGCGGCCCGGCGGGACCTCCGTGGCCACCTCCGCCGGAGTACCGTACGGTGACTTGCGGTGTCGTCGTTCGACGATCATTCGGGTGTTGGGAGAGCGACCCGATCCAGTCCCCACGTGGGTCTGAGGGTCTGAGGAGGTATTCGGATGAGCGATCTCGGCCATGTACTCGTCCTAGCGGGCGGGCTGTCCTACGAGCGGGAGGTGTCCCTCCGCTCGGGCCGCCGGGTGAGCGAGGTGCTGCGCGCCGCGGGCGTCTCCGTCGAGACGCGCGACACCGACGCGTCTCTCGTCCCCTCGGTGCTGGCCGACCGGCCGAGTGCGGTCTTCGTCACCCTCCACGGTGGAGCGGGCGAGGACGGCGCCATCCGGTCGGTGCTCGACCTGCTCTCCGTGCCCTACGTGGGGGCCGGATCCGACGCCTGCCGGATCGCCTTCGACAAGCCCACGGCCAAGACGATGGTCCGCTCCGTCGGCCTGCGCACCCCCGAGTCGGTGACGCTCCCCAAGGAGACCTTCCACGACCTGGGCGCGTCCGCGGTCCTGGGCCGCATCGTGGAACGCCTCGGCCTGCCTCTGTTCGTCAAGCCGTCCCGCGGCGGTTCCGCGCTCGGCGCCTCGATCGTCCGTACCGCCGAGGATCTTCCGTCCGCCATGGTCGGCTGCTTCGCCTACGGGGACACCGCTCTCATCGAGTGCTACATCGAGGGTGTCGAGGTCGCGGTCTCCGTGGTCGACCGGGGTGAGGGCCCCGTCGCCCTGCCGCCCGTGGAGATCGTCCCCGACGACGGCGTCTACGACTACGCGGCCCGGTACACCGCGGGCCGTACGGAGTTCTTCGCTCCCGCCCGCCTGTCCCCCGAGGTCGCCGCCGCCTGCGCAGCCATGGCCGTGACCGCGCACACCGCCCTGGGCCTGCGGGACATCTCCCGTACCGATCTCATCGTCGACGCCGAGGGCCGCCCCCACTTCCTCGAAGTCAACGTCGCCCCCGGCATGACCGAGACCTCCCTCCTGCCGATGGCCGCTGAGGCCGCCGGAGAGGACCTCGGCTCCCTGTGCCGCATCCTCCTGGAGCAGGCCGCCGCCCGGGGCTCCGCCTGACCGCCTGACCTCCCTTCCCGCACCTGGCCTGCGACGCCGCTTCCCCGCCCCCGGCGCCCACCGCGGCGCCGGTACGGCGGATTCCGGAGGTGCCGGTACGGCGCGGGACGCGGCGCGGCCGTGTCCGCCGCCGTACGGTGGACCGTGCGATCGTGTGCACGCCCCCTCACCTACGCTGGCTCTGTGCTGACCACCACTCTGTTTCCCAAGAGCTTCGCCAGCGACAACCACGCGGGCGTGCACCCGAAAATCCTCTCCGCCATCATGGAGGCCAACACCGGGGACGCCCCCGCCTACGGCTCGGACCCGTGGACCGAGGCGATGCAGGATGCCTTCCGTACCGAGTTCGGCAGCCAGACGACGGCGTACGCGATGTTCAACGGCACCGGTGCCAACGTGGTGGGGCTCGGGCTGCTCCTGCGCCCCTACGACTCCGTTCTCTGCCCGGTCACGGCTCACATCAACACCCACGAGGGCGGAGCGGCCGAGCGCGTCCTGGGCGCCAAGCTCGTGCCCCTCCTCACCGACGACGGGAAGATCGCGGCCGACGACATCCGCGAGCACCTCTCCGTCCTGGGCAACACCCAGTACGCCCAGCCCCGTGTCGTCTCGATCTCCCAGGTGACCGAGTGCGGGACCGTCTACACCGCTGACGAGATCTCAGAACTCGCGGAGTTCGCCCACGCCCACGGGCTCTTCCTCCACATGGACGGAGCACGCCTGGCCAACGCGGCGGCCGAACTCGGTTGCCCGATGCGTGCCCTCACCACCGACGCCGGTGTGGACGTGCTCAGCTTCGGTGGCACCAAGAACGGCGCCATGGGAGCCGAGGCGCTCGTCGTCCTCAACCCCGAGCTGGACGCTCCGGCGCTGTTCCTCCGCAAGCAGGGCATGCAGCTCGCCTCGAAGATGCGCTACGTCTCCGTCCAGCTGACCGCGCTCCTCACCGACGACCTCTGGCACGACAACGCCGCCCACGCCAACGCCATGGCCCACCGCCTCGCCGACGGCATCAGCGACCTGCCGGGAGTCTCCCTGCGCTGGCCCGTCCAGTCCAACGCGGTCTTCCCACGGCTCCCCGAGAAGGCCATCGCCGAACTCCAGCAGCGCTACCTCTTCCACATGTGGGATGCCACGGAGAACGTAGTCCGCTTGGTGACGGCCTTCGACACCACCCCGGAACAGGTGGACACCTTCGTCTCCGACATCCGCGCGGTGGTCGGTTCCCACTCCTGAAGGAAGCGATGTTTCACGTGAAACATCGCGCGGCCGTACGACGCAGTCGGCACTGACGCAGCGCGGCGCGGGATCAGCGTCAGCGGCTTCCGTACCACAGCCCTGTGTGAGCGGGCAGGGCATGTGACCCGCAGACCCGACGGGGCCGGAACGTCTCAGCGAGATCGGTTATCTGTGTGCCTCAGCGGCGTGGGTTCATGAGTCGCGCCGCCGAGAACTCAGGGAGCCTTCTCCAGCCGGGAGACGATCGCCTCGGCGACGGCGAGATCCTCCCAGGACATGCCCGAACTCTTGAACAGGATCGGCCGGTCTGCGGCGAGCTCCACATCGCCGCAGACCGCTGAGCGCATCGCGATCAGCTGTTGCGGGATGACGGCGTTCTCCGCGACGGCCATCACGACATCGCCGCACTCGCGCAGTGCCGTCTTCACGTCCTCGACGACGACCTGCGAACGCCGGAACAGCGCCGCGTCGACCTCCCGGGCATCAGGCTCGTGCGAGCCAACGACGATCACAACCGCGTCGTCACGCACGAGCGTCGAGTCGAAGAGGGGGACACGCGAGCTGGTGGCGCACACCACCACGTCCGCACGGCGAACCGCGTCCGCGGCCTCGTCACTGCCGATGCCCACTACCGTGACCTCAGGGCGCCGGAGCCGGGCGTGTGCCTCCGGACGCCGTACGACATAGGTCACGCCGGTGATCCCCCGTCTCCCGTCCAGAACCGATCTCAGCATCTCGGCGTGCCCTGTGCCCTGAGGCCCTGCGCCGAAGATGACGACGGCGGCGGGCTCGGTCGTCCGCGTCAGCGCGGGCTCGACCGCCGCGACCGAGACGGCGGGAGTCCGCAGCGCGGTCAGCGCGGGGCCGTCGAGCAGAGCCTTGGGCGTGAGCGTCACGGCGTCGAAGAGAACGTACAGGCCCTGGATCCGGGGCAGGCCGATCTCGCTGTTGCGCGGGGCGACGGCGGCGAGCTTGACTCCGGCGCTGCCGGCGAATGCGCTGGGCATGATGAGGAACTGCCCGTGACGGACGTCGACCTGGCTCCGAACAGGATCATCGGCGGGGTCGAACCCGTCGCGCAGCACCGCTCGGACGGCCTGGACGGCATCACGCGGTGGCAGCAGCACGGCGATCTGCTCGGGGCCGACGTACGGCAGGGACGCGGGAGTCACCGCAGCACGAACCCTTCTCCCAGGGAGTCCTCAGGATCGATCTCGAAGGTGTGCCGACCGGTGCGGAACGCCATGCCGGTGACCTCGGGGATGACGGCCCGGCGGCCGGCCACCGTCAGTTCACCGGCGATCCGCGCGTGGAATCGGGTGCCCACGATGGAGTCGTGGACGAGCTGCCGTCCCGGCCGCAGGACACCGTCGGAGGCCAGAACGGCCACCCGCGAGCAGGTCCCCGATCCACACGGTGAGCGATCGACCTCGCCGTCGGCGAAGACGGTGACATTGCGCTGGTGGACGTTGCCCGCCTCGTCGGTGCCGAGGTCCTCGAACAGAATGGTGCCGTAGACGCCGCTGAGCCGGTCGTCGAGCGGGTGCGCGGCGTACGCGGTGTCGTCGAGCAGCCATTTGATTTCCCGGCCGGCAGCGATCAGTTCGGTGTAGTTCTCCGGAACGACGCTGAGGCCGATGCTGGAGGCGTCCAGATGCGCGTACGTCGCCCCGCCGAAGCCGACGTCGACGACGACCTCGCCGCGCGAGGTCGAGATCTCGACCCGCTGGTGGAGGCGGTAGCTGGGGACGCTGACGAAGTCCACCCCGGTGACCCGGTCACCGCTGGTGCGCACCCGCGCGGTCACCCGTCCGGACGGCACATCGACGCGTACCTCCGTGGTGCCCGACGGGTCAGGCTCCACCAGCCCGCTGTGCAGGGCCCACACGCCCAGGGCGATGGTCCCGTGGCCGCACGCCGTGGAGAAGCCGTCCTTGTGCCAGAACAGGACGCCGAAGTGCGCGCCCTCGTCGTCAGGTGCGGTGAGGAACCCGCCGTACATGTCAGCGTGTCCACGCGGCTCGAAGCACAGCAACCGGCGAAGACCGTTGACGTGCGGGTCGCTGATCGCGAACATACGCTTCTCCGCCACCGTCGCGCCCTCGATGGCGACCGGCGGGTCACCGACGATCCGGAACGGCTCACCGGCGGTGTGATAATCCGTGGTCGAGATCTCTCGGATCCTCATACTTCCCCGTCCAGGAACGGCGGCACTGAGAAATCGCGGCGGTGTCCTGCCATCCCGATCAACGTAGCACCCGGGCGTGCATGGGGCCCGGAGTAGAGCACGTAGGCTGAGCCGAGATCATCGACCGGACCCTTCCTCCTCCCAGCCGGTGAACCCACCCCGGAAAGAAGTGCGACGTGAGTGACCAGGTGCCCGCTGAGTTGCTGGAGATAGCCGATGCGCTCATGCCGGGTGTCCCACTTGATACGGCTCGTTTACGCAAAGGCGGGATGCACGACGTCGTTCTCATCCCCGGGGTCGCGGCTGTGCGAATCAGCCAGCGTCCGCTGGGCACGGCGGAACTCCCTCGCCGAACCGAGCTGCTGCGGGTGATCGCGGCGTCCGGGCTGCCGTTCGCGGTGCCCGAGCCGTTGACCCCGGTGACGATGTTCGGAGAGCGCGCGGCCGTTGCCGTCTCCTGGCTCGACGGCGCCGGATTGCCCGAAGGCGTCGGTGATCCGGAGAGGATCGGCGAACTTCTCCGGGCACTGCGGGAACTCCCCGTCACTTCGGAGCTGAGAGCCGTGCTGGGCACCCCGCGTACATGCGCCGACGGCCATCACTGGTCTGAGATCCTGGCCGAGGAGGTCCTTCCCCGGCTTCCCGGCAGATGGCGTGGCGAAGGCCGCCGACGCCTGGAAGCGGCGTTGGCTCTGGAACCGGTCCCCGACTCCCTCATCCATGGTGATCTCGTCGGAGACAACGTCCACTGGAGTGAGGACGGCAAGCTGGTCGGTGTTCTGGACTGGGACCGGGCACACCTCTTCGACCCGGCAGTCGATGCCGCCTTCATGGCCTGGCATGGCTGGGACACCATCCGCAAGGCCGTCGACGGCGACACCTACCGGCGTGCCCAGGTCTGGGACCGGACATTCGGCGTCACCCACTTCGTCGCGGCGCTCGGCGGCCGCCCTCTGGCGAACATCGAGAGCTACGTACGGCACATCGTCGCCTGGCTGGAACAGAACCCCGACCCGCAGTCACCCTGACTCCAAGCCCTCCGGCATACCCTTCCGGCTCGCCCGCCCACCGCCCCACGACCGGGCGCAGCTACGGCACCCAGCCCTGAGCTCCTTCCGGACAGCATGGCCGCAAGGCGACGGCGCCCGACCCTGAACCGGTGCCGCGTTCACGCTTCAGCCGCCCACAGAACACTGGTCGTCCGGGACAGGGCCGCATCCATACGGCCCGCACCCGCTACGGCGGCGGGCGAGGAGTGCGGCGCGGGCGGACAGTCCAGCCGGCGTAAAGACCGTGCCAGGACCATCCGCGCCCGCGCAGGCCGAAGGCCTGGACCCACCAGACAGGACCACGACGGCCGGCTGGACTGTCCGCCCGCACAGCGCGACCATGTCCGTCCACAGCGGCCCCCACCGCAGCACGGTCTCAGCACGGCAGACCTCACGGAAACACGGCCTCAGCACGACAGACCCCGCCGCAGCACGGCCTCCACAGTTCCGCCCGTCCCGAAAGCCCGGGTTACGCGCCGTAGTTGCGGCGCCGAGGGCCACCGCCGTGCGTCTCACCGTAACGGCGCCGGCTCCTTGACCCGGGTGCGCACCCCATCGGCGCAAGCCGCGCCGTACCGGCGCCAATCGCACCGCAGGCGCGCCCGCGATGTTTCACGTGAAACATCGCGGCCCTCATCGTTCTCCTACTCCTCCGAGCGCAGCGCCTCGGGAGACATCGTGGCGATGATCCGCTCAAGGTCGTCGATGGTCGCGAACTCCACCACGATCCGTCCCTTGCGCCGCCCGAAGTCCACCTTCACCCGCGTCTCGAAGTGGTCGGACAGCCGGTCCGCCAGCTGACGGAGCGATGGGTCCTCGGCGGGCTTCGCCCGGGGAGCGCGAGGCTCAGAGGGAGCTGGAGCCGCGGACACGTCGCCCACGGCCACGATCTCCTCGACCGCCCGCACCGAGAGCAGTTCCGCCACGATCCGATCGGCGAGGCGTTCCTGCGCGGCCGGGTCGTCCATGGTCAGCAGCGCCCGTGCGTGTCCTGCGGTGAGTACGCCGGCCGCGACCCGCTTCTGGATTCTCGGTGGGAGGTTGAGGAGACGCAGGGTGTTCGTCACATGCGCACGGGAACGACCGACCCGGGTGGCGAGCTGCTCATGGGTGGCACCGAAGTCGTCCAGGAGCTGGCGGTAGGCGGCTGCCTCTTCGATCGCGTTGAGCTGCTCGCGCTGGAGGTTCTCGATCAGAGCGTCGAGGAGGAGCTTGTCCTCCGCCGTCTCCCGGACGATCGCGGGGATCACGTCGAGCTCGGCGAGCTGGGACGCCCGCCAACGGCGCTCCCCCATGATCAGTTCGTAGCTGTCCTTACCCACCGGACGCACCACGACCGGCTGAAGGAGACCGACCTCCTTGATGGACGCGGCGAGCTCTTCCAGGGCCCCCTCGTCGAAGACCTCACGCGGCTGGCGGGGGTTCGGAGAAATGGCCTTGATCGGGATCTCGGCGAAGTAGGCTCCGGCGACCGGCTTGAGGTCCGGCTCCGTCCTCCCCTCCGAGATGTTCCCGAGGCTCTTCCGGATCGGGCTCACCGGTTCCGGCGCGACCGCCGTCGTGGTCGCTCCCGACACTACGGGCTCGGTGGCTGGGGGTGCCGTCGGGATGAGTGCTCCAAGACCTCGCCCCAGTCCCCTCGGCGGCTTGCTCACTGCCCCTCCCCCGGTGTCACGGTTTCGCTCCCAGTAGTGTGCATGACCCCAGCGGTGTTCATGACGAGGCCCGCCACGGCGTTCTCACCGTTCACACCGCCGCGCCGCGGTAAGCGATCTCGCGGGCGGCGTCCATGTAGGCCATCGCGCCGCTGGACCCCGGGTCGTAGGTCATGACCGACTGGCCGTAGCTCGGTGCCTCGGAGACGCGCACGCTCCGGGGGATCAGCGTGTTCAGGACCCGGTCGCCGAAGTGGGACCGCACTTCCTCGGCGACCTGGGAGGCGAGGCGGGTGCGGCCGTCGTACATCGTCAGGAGGATCGTGGACAGGTCGAGCGTGGGGTTCAGGTGGGCCTTCACCAGGTCCACGTTCCGCAGCAGCTGACCGAGTCCTTCCAGGGCGTAGTACTCGCACTGGATCGGGATCAGCAGCTCGTTCGCGGCCATCAGGGCGTTGACCGTCAGCAGGCCGAGCGAGGGCGGGCAGTCGATGAGGATGTAGTCGAGCTCGATGGCGTCGTAGGCCGTCAGGGCACGCTGGAGCCGCGCCTCGCGGGCGACCATGGAGACCAGCTCGATCTCGGCTCCCGCGAGATCGATGGTGGCGGGAGCGCAGTAGAGGCCGGGCATCTCCGGCACTTCCTTCACCGCCTCGGCCAGAGGCATGTCCTCGACCAGCACCTTGTACATGTCCGGCACGTCACCGCGGTGCTCGATGGACAGAGCCGTGGAGGCGTTGCCCTGCGGGTCGAGGTCCACCACCAGGACGCGCTGGCCGTGCATGGACAGGGCCGCGGCCAGGTTCACCGATGTGGTGGTCTTCCCCACGCCACCCTTCTGGTTGGCGACGGTGAAGATGCGGGTCCGGGGCGGACGCGGCCACTCGCCGTCGCGAGTGCCAGGGGAGCTTCCGGAGGGAACCGTGGTCGTCTGGACCGATGTTTCACGTGAAACCACTGAACTGAGTGCCTCTCGTACCAGCGGCGAGTCGCCGGGGTTAAGGGGGGTCTGGGTCACGGTCGTCGTCCTTCCGGTCGGTACGGCCGCACCGGGCGTCCCGGCGCCGACAACCGGCCTGACTGCGATGGTCGGCGCCTCCGCCTGGACCTGCCTCACCGGCTCGGCCGGGTTCCTGAAAGGAGCCGGTTGCGGCCAGCCCAGACCGGAAGGGCGTCCGGGCTGTCGGGAGACGGGGTTCCGGGGCCAGCCGAGACCACCCGTCATGGCGAAGGTCGCACTTCCACGGTCATCCACTGGCCTCTACTCGCTTTACTCGGTTGTCTTACTGGCCGCGTGCCCGCTTCGAGCGCGAGGCCCGGTCCTTCCGGCGAGAGGCCTGCGACGCTTTCATGGGGGCCCGACCGGCGACCACCCTGACGAGAGTTGCAGGCGGCTCGACCTTACCGTGCCCGACCGAAACAAGCTCGGCTGTCCGCACTCCACTGGAACGCAATTGCGTTTCGGCCGCCGTGAGTTCCTCCGCCGCGCGCTCCCCCTTCATCGCCAGCAGCTCTCCGCCTTCACGCAGGAGCGGCAGCGCCCACGTCAGCAGCCGGTCGAGAGGAGCCACCGCACGGGCGGAGGCCACGTCGAACTCGCGCTTGCCCGCGAACTCCTCCGCCCGCCCGCGGAGCACCTCGACATTTTCGAGTTTCAGCGCTTCCACACACTCCTCCAGGAAGACCGTCCTGCGCAGGAGCGGTTCCAGGAGCGTGACCGTGACGTCCGGCCGGACGATCGCGAGCACCAGGCCGGGGAGGCCCGCACCGGACCCGATGTCGACCAGCCGTGCGTCGGACGGGATGGCCTCGGCGACCACCGCGCAGTTGAGCAGATGGCGATCCCAGATCCGCGGGACCTCGCGCGGGCCGAGCAGACCGCGTACCACGCCTGGACCGGCCAGCAACTCCGCGAACGCCTCCGCGCGGGACCAGGCGTCACCGGTGAACACCTCGTGAGCAACCTCGGGGGGGCCGGGCAACTGCTGGTCGGTCACTGAACGATCACTCTTTCCTCAGAATCCACAGGCCGGCCCATAGGGTCTGTGACCGACAGCGCCGGTGGACACGTGCCCGGCTCCCAGCCGTCCGGCCGGGAGCGAGAGCCCATGAAGAACGCCCACCAACAGCGCGAGCGTACCTGAAGTACGGCACCCGAACTGGCGATCGGATCTCCGCTTGGGGACAGAAAGGATGACGGCGCGGGGCGACGGGAGGCATCGCCACGGGCACGGCGTGCCGGTGCGGGGTGTAGCCGTTGCCGGTCGGTGGCCGGGAAAAGGGGTCCGGCATGGAAGTCCGCGTGGAAACCCGCACGAGCCCGGCATGGAAACCGACGCGGAGGCCGGCACGAGAAAGCCGCCGTTCCTGGGAGCTCAGGAACGGCGGCCGGAGATTTTCGTACCGTGTGGCCAGGGTTGGGGCTCCCCCGGATTCCCGCCACCGGAGGACCGGATCCTCGCCACAGGAGGAGACGCGGGAAGCAGAGCCTAGGCGGGGAGGACGACCACGAAGCGGTGGGGCTCCTCGCCCTCGGACTCGCTGCGCAGGCCGGCGGCCGCGACGGCGTCGTGCACGATCTTGCGCTCGAAGGGGGTCATCGGGCGCAGCGCCTTGGGCTCGCCGGAGCGCTTGACGTCCGCGGACACCTTGGCGCCGAGTTCCTTCAGCTCGGTCCGCCGGCGCTCGCGGTAGCCGCCGATGTCGAGCATGAGGCGAGAGCGCTCGCCCGTCTGGCGGTGGACCGCGAGCCGGGTGAGCTCCTGGAGCGCCTCCAGGACCTCGCCGTTGGCGCCCACCAGGTCGCCGCCCTTGACGTCGACCACCGACACGACGGCACGGTCGCCCTCGACGTCCATGTCGATGTCGCCGTCGATGTCGGCGATGTCGAGCAGACCTTCGAGGTAGTCGGCCGCGATCTCACCCTCCTGCTCCAGGGCACTGAGATCGGGAGCCGTCTTGGTCGCGGTCTCCTGCTGGGCCTCGGACACGTCCAGCCACTCCTTCGTGCTGTCGGGATGGGGATTCAGGATTTCTTTCCGCCCGGGCGCTTGCTGCGAGGCTGGCGGTTGGGCTGCCGACGGACGATCTTGGGCTCCGGCGGCGCGGGCGGCGCCTCGGGCGCGGGGGCGGTCTTCTTGACCTTGCTCAGCAGGCCCGGCTTCGGCTCGGGGGTGACCACGTTGCCCTTGGCGTCGATCACCGGCGTGGGGTTGCGGCTGTAGAACCAGTGCTGCTGGCCGAGCGTCCACAGGTTGGTCGTGACCCAGTAGAGGACGAGACCGAGGGGGAAGTTGAGGGAGAAGATCGCGAACAGCGGCGAGATGTACATCAGGATCTTCTGCTGCTGCGCCATCGGGTTGTCCGGCATCTGCGCCATCGAGCGGGTCACGCTCTGCCGGACGGTGAGGAAGGTGGTCAGCGAGCTGACCGCCACGAAGATAGCGATCACGACCTTGGCGAGGACCGGGTCGGCGCCCAGCTTGACGATGTCGGCCGAACTGGTGAAGAACGTCGCCGGGACCGGGGCGCCGAAGATGTGCGCGGCCCGGGCGCTGTCCATCAGCTCCTGGGTCATGCCGAACTTCGGAACCGGGCTGTTGGCCATCGCCTGAAGCACGGTGAACATCGAGATGAAGATCGGGAACTGCGCCAGGATCGGCAGGCAGCCGCCGAGCGGGTTGGCCCCCGCCCCCTGGTACAGCGCCATGATCTCCTGGTTCATGCGCTGCTTGTCGTTCTTGTAACGCTTGCGCAGTTCCTGGACCTTGGGCGCGAGCTCCTGCATCTTCTTCGACGAGCGCATCTGCTTGAGGAAGAGCGGGAAGATCAGGATTCGCATCAGCACGGTGAGCGTGATGATGGTCAGCGCCCAGTTGAGCCCGCTGTCACTCGGGATGAAGGTGCTGTATCCCGAATGGATCCAGGTGATGACTTGGGCGACGGCTTCATAGAGCCAGTTGAGCCAGGACAGCTCCACCGAGCTAGCTCCCTTGCGTTTCGTCGGACCGAACCGGGCGTGGGGGCACCGGGTCTAAACCTCCGGGATGGAATGGGTGGCAACGCCCGATTCGCCGGATCGTCAGCCACGTACCGCGCAGCGCACCGTGAACGGCGATCGCCTCAAGGCCGTAGGCGCTGCACGAGGGGTGGAAACGGCAACGGGGGCCCAGCAGGGGGCTCACGAATGCCCGGTAGAACCGGATCGGAGCCATCAGGGCCCTGGCTGCCGGGGAGCTCCCGGCGATCTGCTGCGCCGTCATCGTCGTCCGTCCATGCGAGTCTCGGGAGACTCTCGCCGCCTGAGTAAACGATCCAGCGCGACGTCGAGTTCGGCGGCAAGGCGCTCGCTTCGCGCGGACGCGGCCGGTGGGTTGGCGCGTACAACCAGCAGGCTACCCCGCGGAAGCCGATCAAGGCGCTCCCGCATCAGGTGTCTCAACCGGCGTTTGACCCGGTTGCGGACGACCGCGCCGCCCACGGCGCGGCTCACAACGAATCCCACCAGGGGCGGGTCGTCCGTCTCCCCCGGTTCCGGGGGCACACGAAGGTGCGCGACCAGGGTGGGGCGGCCGGCTCGGCCGCCTTTCCTGACCGCGTCGGCGAACTCCTCGCCCCGGCGCATGCGGGACCCGGACGGCAACACGAGAGGACCTTCCGACCCTGGGCAGGTACGGCTTTCGCCCGCCGGCATCACGGCCGACGGGCGAAGGGACGCCGCTGCCCGCCCGGCACGGGGCCGGGCACGGTGGATGACGCGTCAGGCGGAAAGCTCGGCGCGACCCTTGCGACGGCGGGCGGCCAGGATGGCGCGGCCGGCGCGGGTGCGCATGCGCAGCCGGAAGCCGTGGGTCTTCGCACGACGGCGGTTGTTCGGCTGGAAAGTACGCTTGCTCACGAGTGGCTCCAGGCTTGAGGCTCATCCCCAGCACATGGGGACGCTCGACATTGGCTGGCCTGCCGAATGCGGGGCATGCGAAATAGCCGCCGCGTGGCAAGCCGACCGTCGTACGTTACGGGGAGGATGCGTCCCAGGTCAAACCGGGGGTCCCGGGGATCGCGACCGCCAGGGTTGTCCGCTGTTCCACCGGGGATCGCGGCCGCCGGGGTTATCCACTGTTCCACAGGGCGGTTTTCCACCGACGTAACTTTGTCCACAGGATGTGCGCCCAGCCTCCCCCGCACTGCCACTAGGCTGTGGACAACGTCTTGAACACCGCTGTGGACACGGACTACTGTCGGCGCTCCCGAACCATCTCTCTGCTGTCAGAACAAGGGCCTGGCTGTCAGTGCGGGACTGTGTACAGCCTGTGGATCCCCTGTGGATCCGATGTGGATTTCGAGGCCGGCGCCAGCAGAGACCCACGCGGTGCCGACATGTGGATGACGGAAGGATCCGATGCGCTCGGCGGCCATCGGTGTGGATAAGTGCGCAAGCAGCGCGGTGAGCTTGTACGGGGGCCGCGCCGGGAGGAGGAAGCCGAGCCATGAATGAAATGGATCTCGGCGCGGTCTGGGCTCAGGTGCTGAGGCACTCGCTCAACGAGGACGTCTCGCCCGTGCACCGTGCCTGGCTGGCTCAGACCAAGCCCTTCGGCCTCATGCACGACACCGTGGTGCTCGCCGCTCCCACCGATTTCGCCAGGGATGTCCTGGAGGGCAGGCTCCGCCCGCTGCTCACCCACGCGCTCTCCCAGGAACTGGGCATGCAGGTCCGGTTCGTTGTGGTGGTGGACCCCTCCGTCTCGAAGGCCGACGAGAACGGCCCGGCGGGTCCCGAGGCGCGTCCCCAGGCTCCCCCGCCGGGATATCCCCAGATTCCACAGCCCTCCCAGGGAAACTATCCACAGGGTGACGGAGCGCGGCAAGGTTATACACAGCCGGTGATTCCCCAGCCGACAGGGGGTTCCGGTGCTCGGGGCGGCTATCCGCCCGCGGGGGGCGGTTCCGCTCCGTCCACCGAATATCCACAGCGTCAGCCACAGGCTCAGCAGTTCCCCTACCCCTCCTATCCTCAGGCCGAGGAGCCCGCACAGCCGTACCTCCCGGCGGAGCCCCCCGCGGGGCAGTCTCCGGCCGAGCAGAGCTCCGGGTACGGCCGCAGCGGCTACACTCCGCAGCCCGCTCCGCCGCGTCCGGAGAGTGAGAGCTTCGACCGTCCTGCGCCGAGCCCTGCCCCCGCGCCCCCGCAGAACAGGTGGGACTCCCGTCCGGGCGGCGGCGGCCGTACGGCGAAGGAACCGGGACGGCTGAACCCGAAGTACACCTTCGAGACATTCGTCATCGGCTCCAGCAACCGTTTCGCGCACGCCGCCGCAGTCGCGGTGGCCGAGGCGCCGGCCAAGGCGTACAACCCGCTGTTCATCTACGGCGACTCGGGTCTGGGCAAGACGCACCTGCTGCACGCGATCGGCCACTACGCGCAGAGCCTCTACGACGGCGCGCGGGTGAGATACGTCAGCTCGGAGGAGTTCACCAACGACTTCATCAACTCCATCCGTGACCACAAGGCCGACAACTTCCGGGGCCGCTACCGGGCTGTGGACATCCTGCTGGTGGACGACATCCAGTTCCTTGAGGGCAAGGAGCAGACGCAGGAGGAGTTCTTCCACACCTTCAACACCCTGCACAACGCCAACAAGCAGATCGTCATCTCCAGCGACCGGGCGCCCAAGCAGCTGATCACCCTGGAGGACCGGCTGCGCAACCGGTTCGAGTGGGGCCTGATCACCGACGTCCAGCCGCCCGAGCTGGAGACCCGCATCGCGATCCTGCGCAAGAAGGCGATCCAGGAGGGTCTGGCCGCCCCGCCAGAGGTGCTGGAGTACATCGCCAGCCGCATCTCCACCAACATCCGCGAGCTGGAGGGCGCGCTGATCCGGGTGACGGCGTTCGCCAGCTTGAACCGGCAGTCGGTGGACCTGCAGCTCACCGAGGTCGTGCTGAAGGATCTGATCACCGAGGACGCCGACTCGGAGATCACCATCGCGAGCATCATGGCCTCCACGGCGACCTACTTCGGCCTGTCGATCGAGGACCTGTGCGGCACCTCCCGCTCCCGGGTGCTGGTCACCGCGCGGCAGATCGCGATGTACCTGTGCCGGGAGCTCACCGACATGTCGCTCCCCAAGATCGGCCAGCAGTTCGGCGGCCGTGACCACACCACGGTCATGCACGCCGACCGGAAGATCCGTTCCCTGATGGCGGAGCGGCGCTCGATCTACAACCAGGTCAACGAGCTGACGACCAGGATCAAGCAGCAGTCACGCGGTGGATGAGCGTTCTCCTCAGACGATGCACAGCCTGTGGAAAACCTTGTGGATCAATCACTGGGCCGTGATAAGGAGTCGTTCGGGGTCCCGACCATGATCAAAAAGGGGTTCGGGGAACATGAAGGGTCTTCAGCAGATGTGGACGAGTCTGGGGAGAACCTGGGGACAACCTGTTGGTAACTCGTGGACAACGTGTGGACGCCCTGTGCGCAGTGTTTTCCCCAGGCACAAAACGGACTCCTACCCCGTGGATAAGCTGTGGAAACATCGTGGATAACCACGGGGAAGCTGGGGACGGCAGACCCAAGATCTGGGGACGGCCTGTGGGTACAGTTCCGTCATCCCCAGGCGCGCGGGTTACCCACATCCTCCGCCCACAACCCCGGTGGATGAAAAAACAGCTACTGAACTGCGGAAACACTGGTCTTCCACAGTTTCCACACCCCCTACTGTGATGACCCCACTTATCTCTCAAGGGAAAACTCAAAACCCATAGAAGGGTTCCGGGGGAGCGCATGCGCGGGACAGTGAACACTTGAACCCAAGGCACCGAAGGCACAGAGCGGACAGCGCTCGATACACAGGAGGCAGATCCACGTGATGTTCCGGGTCGACCGAGACGTACTCGCAGAGGCGGTCGCATGGACGGCACGCAGCCTGCCGGCGCGTCCCTCCGTGCCGGTGCTGGCCGGCATGCGACTGGAGGTCACCGAGAGCGGGCAGCTCAAGCTCTCCGGTTTCGACTACGAGGTCTCCGCCGAGGTGACCCTCGAACCGCAGACGGGTGAGGCGGGCATGACGCTCGTCTCGGGCAGGCTCCTCGCCGAGATCACCCGGGCGCTCCCCGCACAGCCTGTGGATTTCGTGGTGGAGGGGGCCCGCGCCATCGTCACCTGCGGCAGCGCCCGGTTCACCCTCCCCATCATGCCTGTGGAGGACTACCCCTCCCTGCCGGCGATGCCCCCGGCCGCCGGGAGGGTCGGCAGCGACGTGTTCGCCTCGGCGGTCGGCCAGGTCGCCGTCGCCGCCGGCAAGGACGACACCCTCCCCATGCTCACCGGCGTGCGCATGGAGATCGAGGGCGACACCGTGACCCTCGCCGCCACCGACCGCTACCGCCTGGCCGTACGGGAGCTGAAGTGGCAGCCGGAGCAGCCGGACATCTCGGCGATCGCCATGATCCCCGGCAAGACCCTCGCCGACGCGGCGAAGGCCATGGGCGCCACCGGGGCCGAGGTCGAGATCGCGCTGAGCTCCGTCGGCGGCACCGGGGAGGGCATGATCGGCTTCTCCAGCGCCGGGCGGCGCACCACCACCCGGCTGCTCGACCCCGAGTTCCCCAAGTACCGCTCGCTGCTGCCCACCGAGTTCTCCGCCCGAGCGGACCTGCCCGTCGGGAGCTTCGTCGAGGCGGTCAAGCGCGTGGCCCTGGTCGCCGAGCGCAACACCCCGGTCCGGCTGGCTTTCCGCGGCGGCGAGGTCGTCCTGGAGGCCGGCAGCGGCGAGGAGGCGCAGGCCGTGGAAGTCCTGCCGGTGGACTTCGAGGGCGACGACATCAACATCGCCTTCAACCACCAGTTCCTGCTGGACGGCCTGGCCGCGATCGACTCCGACGTGGCCCGTCTGCAGATGACCACCTCCACCAAACCCGCCATCCTCACCGGTGGAAAGCCCGTGGAGGACGGCGGCGCCCCCGACTACCGCTACCTGATCATGCCGATCCGGCTGTCGAGCTGAAGCGCACGCGAGCTGAAGCGCACGCGAGCCGAGGCGCGTGTCCCCGGGGACGGGGGAATCGCCGGGGACGAGGAGTCGCCGGGGACGGGAGCGTCATCCCCTGAGATCATGTTCCCTCCGGTTTCCACAGGCGACGGGAGGGAACATGACCTTGATCAAGGCCTGTCTCAACGGGAGCAGGCGGCCGGGTGACCACCCCGCCCTCCCCCTGACGCCGCTGGAGCTCGCTGAGGCGGCCCGTGAGGCGCGTGAGGCCGGTGCGGGCGCCGTGCACATCCATCCGCGGGACGAGGCGGGCAGAGAGTCTCTCAGCGCGGTCCACATCGGAGCCGCCGTCGGCGCGGTACGGCGGGCCGCGCCGGGGCTTCCCGTCGGAGTGAGCACAGGCCTGTGGATAACCGGCGGGGATGCGCAGGAGCGGCGCCGGCAAGTACGCGGCTGGGCCGCCCTGCCCCCGGAACGACGGCCGGACTTCGCCTCGGTCAACCTCTCGGAGCCGGGTTTTCCGGACATGTGGGAAGATCTTCGGCGGCTCGGCGTGGATGTCGAGGCCGGAGTCTGGTCCGTGGAGGACGCCGAGGCGCTGGCCGCGACCGGCCTGGAGTGCGTCCGCGTGCTCGTGGAGATCATCGGCGGTACGGAGGAGACCGCCGTGGCCCGCGCGCACGCCGTACTCGACCGGCTCGACGAGCTGGCTGTTCCCGGTCCGCGGCTGCTCCATGGTGAGCACGCCCCGACATGGGTACTTGTGGATGAGGCCGGACGGCTGGGGCTGGCCACGCGCATCGGGCTGGAGGACGTCCTCCACAACCCTGTGGGCGGTCCCGTAGCGGGGAACGCCGAGCTGGTACGGCTCGCGCGGGCCCGGCTGGCACCGGGTGGATGATGGAACCCTGAAGGGGGTGCTCGAATGCAGATCGGCATGGTCGGGCTGGGGAAGATGGGCGGCAACATGGCCGAGCGCCTGCGCCGCGGCGGCCACGACGTCGTGGGCTACGACCGTGACCCGGCGGTCAGCGACGTCGCGAGCCTGAAGGAGCTGGTGGAGCGGCTCGAGGCGCCGCGCGCGGTGTGGGTCATGGTCCCCGCGGGGGCGCCGACCCAGGCGACCGTCGAGGAGCTCGGACAGCTGCTCTCCGCCGGGGACATCGTGATCGACGGCGGCAACTCCCACTATGTGGACGACCAGAAGCACGGCACGGAGCTCGCCACCCGGGGCATCGGCTTCGTCGACTGCGGGGTGAGCGGCGGCGTCTGGGGACTGGAGAACGGCTACGCGCTGATGGTCGGCGGGGCCGACTCCGACATCCAGCGCCTCATGCCGATCTTCCAGACCCTCAAGCCCCAGGGGGAGGACGGCTTCGTCCACGCGGGCCAGATCGGCGCGGGCCACTTCGCCAAGATGGTCCACAACGGCATCGAGTACGGCATGATGCAGGCCTTCGCCGAGGGCTGGGAGCTCCTTGAGGCCGCCGACGTCGTGACCGACGTGGCCGGGGCGTTCAAGAGCTGGCGGCACGGCACGGTGATCCGCTCCTGGCTGCTGGACCTGATGGTCCGCGCGCTGGAGGAGGACCCCGACCTGTCGGAGCTGCGCGGCTACGCGCAGGACTCGGGCGAGGGCCGGTGGACCGTGCAGGCGGCGGTGGACCACGCGGTCCCGCTGCCTGTCATCACCGCCGCCCTGTACGCCCGGTTCGCCTCCCGCCAGGACGACTCCCCGGCGATGAAGGTGGTGGCCGCCCTGCGCAACCAGTTCGGCGGGCACGCCGTCACCGCCAAGGCCGGAGAGGTGGAGAAGGGCGCCGACGCCCCCGGTGCGGACGTCGTCCCGCCGGTCGAGGCCGACAAGTAGTCCCGTACACCGGCTCCCCGTACGGCTCGGGCCCGCGTTGTCCACAGGCGCGGGCCGTACGGGCGGGAAGGTAATAACGTAACGGGGTGCATGTAGCCCATCTCTCACTCACCGACTTCCGGTCCTACGACACCGTCGATCTCGGCCTGGAGCCGGGCGTCACGGCCTTCGTGGGGCCGAACGGGCAGGGCAAGACCAACCTGGTCGAGGCGCTGGGCTACGTGGCGACGCAGTCGAGCCACCGGGTCGCCACCGATGCCCCGCTGGTACGGCACGGCGCGTCGCGGGCCGTCGTGCGCTCGGTGGTCGTGCGCGACGACCGGCGCGCCCTGGTCGAGCTGGAGATCAACCCCGGCAGGGCCAACCGCGCCAGGCTGAACCGCTCGCCGATGTCCCGCCCGCGTGACGTCATCGGGCTGCTGCGCACCGTGCTGTTCGCCCCCGAGGACCTCGCCCTGGTCAAGGGCGACCCGGCCGAGCGGCGCCGCTTCCTGGACGACCTGCTGGTGGCCAGGGCCCCCAGGTTCGCCGGGGTCCGCGCCGACTACGACCGGGTGCTCAAGCAGCGTGGCGCCCTGCTGCGCACGGCCGCCCAGGCCCGGCGGGGAAGCCGGAGCGGCCGGCGGGCGGAGAACGACGCGGGGTTCGCGGCGGCCGGGGCCGGAGACGTGCTGAGCACGCTGGAGGTGTGGGACGCCCACCTGGCCCGGCACGGCGCCGAGCTGCTGGCGGCCCGGCTGGAGCTGGTCGAGGCGCTGCGCCCGCTGGTCGCCGCGGCCTACGCCGCCCTGGCGCCCGGCTCGGCCCCGGCGGGCCTCGAATACCGCGGCACGTTGTCCACAGGCGGGGACGGTCTTTCCCCAGCCGCTGTTCCCCCGGCCGAGGCTCCCCCGGTTGAGATCCCCTCCGCCGAGATCCCCTCGGCCGAGATCTCCCCCGCTGAGATCTCCCCGGGCGGCGGACCGGCGACGGCGCAGGCCGTGGCGGGCCGGAGCGTGATCGACCGGGGCGTGATCGAGCCGGCTCTGCGGGCGGCCCTGCTGGAGGTCAGGAACGCCGAGCTGGAGCGCGGCGTCACCCTCGTCGGCCCGCACCGTGACGATCTCTTCCTCGGACTGGGCGAACTGCCCGCGCGGGGCTACGCCAGCCACGGCGAGTCGTGGTCGTTCGCCCTGGCTCTCCGCCTGGCCGCCTACGAACTGCTCAGGGCCGACGGCGGCGACCCGGTGCTGATCCTCGACGACGTCTTCGCGGAGCTGGACACCCAGCGCCGCCGTCGCCTCGCCGAGTTCGTCTCCTCCGCCGAGCAGGTGCTGATCACCGCCGCGGTCCCCGGCGATGTTCCGCAGGAGCTCGCCGGGGCATGGTTCGACGTGGCGGAAGGGAGCGTGAACCGTGTCCGATGAGCGGTCCCCCGTACCGGGACCAGACAGGAAGCCCGGCGTGCGGGGCCCCGAGCCCGGGGCCGTGAGCAGCGCCGTCGACAAGGCTGTGGACGACTCCGCGGGCAGCGGAGCGAGCGGCGCAGCGGGCAGCGCCACCGGTAGCACGACAGGTAGCGCGACCGGTAGTACGACAGGTGGTACGGCGGCCAAGGGAGCCGCCCTGGCGAGGGAGAAACTCGCCCAGGCCAAGGCGGACGCGGCCAGACGCGGCCAGCTCCCCCGCCGCGAACCCCGGCGGAAGACCGCGGGACCGCTCAGGGCCTCGGGGGACCCCCAGCTGCTCGGCCGCGCCATCGCCGACCTGCTCGCCGACCGGGGCTGGGAGAAGCCGGTGGCGGTGGGCGGGGTCTTCGGCCGCTGGCACGAGATCGTCGGCGTCGAGATGGCCGCCCACACCCGGCCGGAGAGCTTCGCCGACGGGGAGGTCGTGGTGTCCGCCGACTCCACCGCCTGGGCCACCCAGGTACGGCTGCTGGCCCGGACCCTGATCAGGCGCCTGAACGAGGAGCTGGGAGACGGGATGGTGCGGCGGGTGAACGTGCAGGGCCCGCAGAACGGACCCCGGCCCAGCGGAGGACTGCGGGTGACCGGGAGCCGGGGCCCGGGCGACACCTACGGCTGATTCACACCCGGTTTGCGGTCCGTCGCAAAGGTGGTTGACGACCTGTCATCGGCTGCTGTCATCGCCTGATTACGGTCCGTCTCCCGGGGCGTCACCCATCGCCGCCCGCTCGCGCCGGAGCGGACCAGCGGCCTCTCTGACGCGATTACCCCCCTCCCCGTAGGGGGATGCTGGAAACGATGATCGACGCGCGAGAGAGGCTTTCAGGGGCCTTCAATGCCGCATCATCCCCGCCGAGCCGCTAGAATGGACTCGGATTCCGGACACGTCCGTTTGCGTGTCACCCCCCGGCAAGCGAGCCGATTCCCCTGGGTGAACGCATCGGGGCATTCACGACGGTGACGGACGGCGGGGCTGAGCATTCTCCCGCCGCGTGTCCTCGGCAGGAGGATTTCACACTTGTCCTACGACGCTAGCTCAATCACCGTTCTCGAAGGACTCGAGGCGGTCCGTAAGCGCCCTGGCATGTACATCGGCTCGACCGGGGAGCGCGGCCTCCATCACCTCGTCTACGAGATCGTCGACAACGCGGTGGACGAGGCCCTCGCCGGGCACGCCGACCGCATCGACGTCACACTGCTCGCCGACAACGGCGTGCGGGTCGTCGACAACGGCCGCGGCATCCCGACGGGCATCCACCCGGTCGAGAAGCGTTCGGCGGTCGAGGTCGTCCTGACCACGCTGCACGCGGGCGGCAAGTTCGACAGCAAGTCGTACGCCGTCTCCGGTGGTCTGCACGGCGTCGGCTCGGCCGTCGTCAACGCCCTGTCCACCGCCATGGATGTGGAGGTCAAGCAGAACGGCCACTACTGGCGGCAGCGCTACGAGGCCTCCAAGCCGACCGCGCCGCTGGCCAAGGGCGAGGAGACCGACGAGACCGGCACATCGATCACCTTCTGGGCCGATCCGGAGATCTTCGAGACCACGGCGTGGAACTTCGAGACGCTCTCGCGCCGCTTCCAGGAGATGGCCTTCCTCAACAAGGGCCTGACGATCACGCTGTGCGACGAGCGGCCCGACCACATCAACGGCGAGTCCGTGAAGGTGGAGTACCACTACGAGGGCGGTCTGTCCGACTTCGTCAAGCACCTGAACTCCAAGAAGGAGCCGGCGCACGCGTCGGTCATCGACTTCGAGGAGCACGGCGACGGGATCTCGGTCGAGATCGCGATGCAGTGGAACAACTCCTACAGCGAGTCCGTCTACACCTTCGCCAACACGATCAACACGGCCGAGGGCGGCACCCACGAGGAGGGCTTCCGCTCGGCGCTGACGTCGATCGTCAACCGCTACGCGCGCGAGCAGAAGTTCCTCAAGGAGGGCAAGGACGACAACCTCTCCGGTGAGGACGTGCGCGAGGGACTCACCGCGATCATCTCGGTGAAGCTGGCCGACCCGCAGTTCGAGGGCCAGACCAAGACCAAGCTGGGCAACACCGAGGCCAAGTCGTTCGTCCAGAAGGCCTGCAACGACCACCTGCGCGACTGGTTCGAGCGCAACCCCGGCGAGGCCAAGGACGTCATCAACAAGTCCCTGCAGGCCGCCCGCGCCCGCCTCGCGGCCCGCCAGGCCCGGGACCTGACCCGGCGCAAGTCGCTGCTGGAGTCCGGCTCCGGACTGCCCGGCAAGCTGGCCGACTGCCAGTGGAGCGACCCGGAGAAGTGCGAGCTGTTCATCGTCGAGGGTGACTCGGCCGGTGGCTCGGCCAAGGGCGGCCGCGACTCCAAGTACCAGGCGATCCTCCCCATCCGCGGCAAGATCCTGAACGTGGAGAAGGCCCGGATCGACAAGGTGCTGAAGAACGCCGAGGTCCAGGCGCTGATCACCGCCATGGGCACCGGCGTCCACGACGAGTTCGACATCTCCAAGCTCCGCTACCACAAGCTGATCCTGATGGCCGACGCCGACGTCGACGGGCAGCACATCAACACGCTGCTGCTGACGCTGCTGTTCCGCTTCATGCGGCCGCTGATCGAGGCGGGGCACGTCTACCTGTCCCAGCCCCCGCTCTACAAGATCAAGTGGGACCGCCGGGGAGAGGACGCCTCCTACGCCTACTCCGACGCCGAGCGCGACGCGATCATCGAGGAGGGCATGGCCCGCGGCAAGCGCGATCCGCGCCTGCACGACGGCATCCAGCGGTTCAAGGGTCTGGGCGAGATGAACGCCTCCCAGCTCTGGGAGACCACGATGAACCCCGAGACACGGCTCCTGCGCCTGGTCACCCTCGACGACGCCGCCCAGGCCGACGACCTGTTCAGCGTTCTCATGGGTGAGGACGTCGAGGCCCGCCGCTCCTTCATCATCAGGAACGCCAGGGACGTGCGCTTCCTCGATGTGTAGCGATGTGTGGCGGCAGCCGTACAGCCTCTCCTGTCCGACTCTGAAAAGGATCCACACCCCGTGACGGAAGTGAACACTCCGCCCGAGCGCATCGAGCCGGTCGACATCCAGTCGGAGATGCAGCGCAGCTACATGGACTACGCGATGTCCGTCATCGTGTCCCGCGCGCTGCCCGACGTCCGCGACGGACTCAAGCCGGTGCACCGCCGCGTGCTCTACGCGATGTACGACGGCGGTTACCGTCCCGACCGCGGATACTTCAAGTGCTCCCGCGTCGTCGGCGACGTCATGGGCTCCTACCACCCGCACGGCGACTCCTCGATCTACGGCACGGTGGTACGGCTGGCGCAGCCCTGGGCGCTGCGCTACACCCTGGTCGACGGCCAGGGCAACTTCGGATCGCCCGGCAACGACATGCCGGCCGCCATGCGATACACCGAGTGCAAACTCGCGCCGATCGCCATGGAGATGATCCGTGACATCGACAAGGACACCGTCGACTTCCAGCCGAACTACGACGGGCGCTCCCAGGAGCCGCTGGTCCTGCCGTCGCGGTTCCCGAACCTGCTGGTCAACGGGTCGGCCGGCATCGCGGTCGGCATGGCGACCAACATCCCCCCGCACAACCTGCGCGAGGTGGCCGAGGGCGTCAAATGGGCCCTGCAGAACCCCGACGCCACCGACGACGAGCTCCTCGAGGCGCTGATCGAGCGGATCAAGGGCCCCGACTTCCCCACCGGCGCGCTCATCGTCGGCCGCCGCGGCATCGACGACGCCTACCGGACCGGGCGCGGCTCGATCACCATGCGGGCGATCGTCGAGGTCGAGGAGGACGCCAAGGGCCGCCAGTGCCTGGTCATCACCGAGCTGCCGTACATGGTCAACCCGGACAACCTCGCGCTGTCGATCGCCGAGTCGGTCAAGGACGGCCGGATCAGCGGCATCGCCGACGTCCGCGACGAGAGCTCCTCCCGGGTCGGCCAGCGCCTGGTGATCGTGCTCAAGCGCGACGCGGTCGCCAAGGTCGTGCTGAACAACCTCTACAAGCACACCCAGATCCAGACCACCTTCGGCGCGAACATGCTGGCCCTGGTGGACGGCGTGCCGCGGACGCTCAGGCTCGACCAGTTCGTCCGCCACTACATCGCCCACCAGATCGAGGTCGTGGTCCGCCGGACCCGCTACCTGCTGCGCAAGGCCGAGGAGCGGGCCCACATCCTGCGTGCCCTGCTCAAGGCGCTGGAGCGGATGGACGAGGTCATCGCCCTGATCCGGCGCTCGCCGTCGGCGGCCGAGGCGCAGGGCGGCCTGATGGCGCTGCTGGAGATCGACCAGGTCCAGGCGCAGGCCATCCTCGACATGCAGCTGCGCAAGCTGGCCGCCCTGGAGCGCCAGCAGATCACCGACGAGCACGACTCGCTGATGACCCAGATCAACGAGTACCAGGCCATCCTCGCCTCGCCCGAGCGGCAGCGCACGATCGTCTTCGAGGAACTCTCGGAGATCACGGCGAAGTACGGCGACGACCGCAAGACCGAGATCATCGCCTACGAGGCCGACATGTCCATCGAGGACCTGCTGGCCGAGGAGGACATGGTCGTCACGATCACCCGTGGCGGTTACGCCAAGCGCACCAACACCGACCTCTACCGGGCGCAGAGGCGCGGCGGCAAGGGGGTGCGGGGAGCGCAGCTGCGCCAGGACGACATCGTCGACCACTTCTTCGTCACCACGACCCACCACTGGCTGCTGTTCTTCACGAACAAGGGCCGGGTCTACCGGGTCAAGGCCTACGAGTTGCCCGACGCCGGTCGCGACGCCCGCGGCCAGCACCTGGCGAACCTGCTGGCCATGCAGCCGGACGAGGTCGTCATGGAGGTCCTCGACCTGCGTGACTACAACGTCGCGCCGTACCTCGTGCTGGCCACCAAGAGCGGCCTGGTGAAGAAGACTCGCCTGTCGGAATACGACTCGCCGCGCTCAGGTGGCCTCATCGCCATCAATCTGCGCGAAGATGACGAAGTGATCGCAGCACGGCTGGTGTCGGAGGAGGACGACCTCCTGCTGATCTCCCGCGGTGCCCAGGCCATCCGCTTCACCGCCTCCGACGAGGCCCTGCGGCCGATGGGACGGGCGACCAGCGGTGTGATCGGCATGCGTTTCCTCGAAGGGGACGAGCTCCTCGCGATGAACCGGATCGCCGACGGCGACGACGTCCTGGTCGCCACCGAGGGCGGCTACGCCAAGCGCACTCCCGCCGATCAGTACCCTGTGCAGGGACGAGGAGGCAAGGGAGTGCTGACGGCGAAGATCGTCAGTGCCCGGGGCCGGCTGGTCGGCGCGGTCATGGTCAGGCCGGAGGACGAGGTCTTCGCGATCACGTCCGCCGGCGGGGTCATCCGGACCAGCGCCGGTGAGATCAAGCAGTCGGGCCGCCAGACCATGGGGGTGCGACTGATGAATCTCTCCGAGGGGGACAGCGTCGTGGCTCTCGCCCGCAACGCCGAGGCGTTGGAGACCGAGGAAAACGGGGAAGGGGAGTAGCCCGTGAGCGCTCAGGCCGGATCGAGTCCGCGGTCGGCCGCCCCATCGACACGCGAGCAGGTGACGGAGAAGATGGACAAGACCACTGAAACGGATGTTGTCGAGGTGGTCGAGTCACCGGACGACGGTAACGCTCCCACGCCGGCGACTGACGACTCGGCGACCGACGAACTCAAGGGCAGGTCCAAGGTGAAGGCGATCGAGGACGACCAGCCGGGTGACTCCACGATCCGGATCCGCCCCGCGTCCGCCGAGACCGCCAAGGCGTGGGCGCCCGGTCCGGTGTCCCCTGGTCCGGTGTCCCCTGGTCCGGTGTCCTCCCCCGCGGCCCCGCCGCAGCCTGCCGTGGACAAGATGGGACCGGTCGTCGCGGACCGGATGGGACCGGCCGGCCTGTCGGCTCCCTCCTCGCCTGAGCTGGGTTCCAAGAAGGGGCAGGACGGCTCGGCGCCGCGGACGCCGCGCAAGGCCCACCTGGTCCTGCGCCGGATCGAGCCCTGGTCGGCCATGAAGTTCAGCTTCGTGTTGTCGCTGGTGTGCTTCGTGGTGCTGTTCGTCGCGGTCGCGGTGCTCTACATGGTGCTGAGCGGCCTGGGCGTCTTCGACTCGATCACCGACGCGGTGAACAAGTTCACCCAGGGAGAGGGCAGCGGCTCCGCCATCTCCTTCGACATCGCCTCCTGGTTCGAGCCGGTCCGCATCCTCGGCTACACCGCCCTGATCGGCGCGGTCAACGTGGTGCTCGTCACGGCCCTGTCGACCATCGGCGCGGTCATCTACAACGTCGCCTCCGACCTGGTCGGCGGCGTCGAGGTCACCTTCAGCGAGGCCGAGTAACCGTCGTGACGGCCCGCCCGCCGCGTCCCCGGCCGTACCGGTCCGGGGACGCGGCGGTCCTGGGACGTGGCGGTCCTGGGACGTGGCGCGGGCAGGTCCCGGAACGCGGTAAGCTTTTCCCTGTCCGAGCGAATGGATTCGCCACCGCCTCGCGGATGCGATACCGTTCTCGCACGATGAGGGGCTATAGCTCAGTCGGTTAGAGCGCTTCCCTGATAAGGAAGAGGTCCCAGGTTCAAGTCCTGGTAGCCCCACCTCGACAAACGCCCCGAAGCGATTACGCTCCGGGGCTTTTTGCTGCAACGGGTACGGCAACGGCCGCCGGCTCATGCGCTCCCGCCGGTTCAGGTGTCCCCGCCGGTTCAGGCTCTGCCCGCCGAAGCGGCCAATGCCTCCTCCAGCGTGGTGTGGGTCTCGAACAAGGCGATCAGTTGTGTGGTGCGCAACATTCGCAGCAGGAAAAGCGGGACCGCGGCCAGCAGCAGCCGTGCCTCGCGCTCGCGGCACTCCTTGAAGGCCGCGATCAGCGTCCCCACCCCTGTGGAGTCGCAGAAGGTCATGGTGGCCAGGTTGAGGATCACGCAACCCTCGCGCACCGCATCCCACAGGGGTTCCAGCGCGTCCCGCAGGGATGGGGACGTGGCCATGTCCAGCGCTCCGGTGACGTGGACCACCGCGCGTCTGCCGCTCAGATCGAGATCTATACCGAAGGGCAGATCATCTGGAGACCGGACCCCCGCCGGCCCCGCATTCCCTACGCTCACGACCCCGTTCTCGCCCATCTCCGATCAGGATTCCTCTCTCCATCAGAGTAAGGAATATCCACATTAAAGGCCCCGACTATCCACAAATCGAGCCTCAGCTACGGCGCAGTCAGGGGCCGGACCTCACGGCCACCCCGGGGTGGCCGATCACCGTACGGGGCCGGAAGTGATCGCCGGTCCGGGACCTCGTGCCCGGTACCGGCCCGTCGGTGTGTCACCCTGGTGTTAGAAGCTACGCGCCCAGGGTAACTGCAGTTGTCGCCCAGGCCACGACGTTGGAGGTTCGGCATGCTCTTCGCGCCGGGGAGCACCCGCTTCACCGTCACCGCGGCTCTCCACCGTGACAGCGAAGCGGTCATCCTCCAGGCGGGGGGCGAGCTCGACATCGGCTCGGCGCCGATCCTGCGGGAGCAACTGGGCCGAGTGTGGGAACTGCCCGACGTCGCCGTCCTCATCGTGGACCTGGCGGACCTGACCTTCTGCGACTCGGTCGGGCTGAGCGAACTGGTCAGAGCCCTCAAGCGCAGCGAGGCCGGAGGAACCCGCCTGATACTCACCGGCGTCGGCGACCTCATGACGCGGGTCCTGACCATCACCGGCCTGCGCAAGGTCTTCGAGATCCACCCCAGTACGGCCGACGCCCTGCGTGCGTCGGCCGGACCGGAAGATCGGCGCGGAAACGAATCCCTCAGCCCCGTGCCGTAGACGGCGGACGGGTACCGTGTGAATGGCGTCTATCGAAATGGTCTCCGAACTGACGGAAATTTGTCCGGTTAGTTGAAAGAGTCATATTCTGTGGCGTCATGTCAGTCGCCCGCCACGCCCTCCAGCGCCCCCGGACCGCAAGGTCCGAGCGCAGACTGGAAATCGACGGGTTACGTGCGGTAGCCGTACTCCTCGTGGTGATCTACCACATCTGGCCGCGCCGGGTCTCGGGCGGAGTCGACGTCTTCCTGATGCTCACCGGCTTCCTGATCACCGGTTCGCTCCTGCGCAACGAGCACGTCAAGCTCTGGGCCTTCGCCAGGCGTCTGGTGCTCAGGCTCCTGCCGGCCGCCGGGCTGACGCTGCTCGGCGTGCTGATCGGCATGGTGCTGATCCTGCCGAAGACGCGCTGGGACCTCACGATCACCGAGGTCGTCGCCTCCGCCCTGTACTACGAGAACTGGCAGCTGGCCTTCTCCGCGGTGGACTACCTGTCCGCGGGCAACGCGGTGAGCCCGGTGCAGCACTTCTGGTCCCTGGCGATCCAGGGACAGTTCTATGTGATCTGGCCGGTGCTCCTGCTGATGGCCCGGCGGAAGCTCCGGGTCTTCGTGGGGCTGATGGCCGCGGTCTTCGTGCTCTCCCTGGCGTACTCCGTCTTCCGGACGGCAACCGATCAGGCCTGGGCCTACTTCGACACCGGCGCGAGGTTGTGGGAGCTGGCGCTGGGCGGGCTGCTCGCCGTGGCCCTGCCGTTCCTGAAGGTGCCGAAACCCGTGCGTGTGGTGCTCGGCTGGCTCGGCCTGGCGGCACTGGTCGCGTGCGGGCTGGTGCTGCAGGTCTCGACGAGCTTCCCCGGATACGTCGCGCTGTGGCCGACGCTGGCCGCGGCGGCGATCGTCGTGGCGGGTACGGCGGGCGGCGCGGACCGGCTGCTGACGCTCCGCCCGGTGCTGTACGTCGGCCGCATCTCCTACGCGCTCTACCTGTGGCACTGGCCGATCTTCGTCTTCTACCTCGTGGCCACGGACCGGACCGCGGCGAGCTGGAAGGGCATCCTGCTGATCCTGGTCGCCAGCTTCGTCCTGGCCGCGGCGACGACCGAGCTGACGGACCGGACGGGCAACTGGGGACCGCTCCTGCTGGCGCCCGCGCTCGTCGGAGCCGCGGTGGTGCCCCTCCTGCCCTGGCAGCAGGGCGACACGATCACGCCCGCTCCGGCCGTGGCGGCCGAGGACCGGCCCAGGTCGTACAAGGACGGGTGCGCGCAGCACCTCAAGGAGGCGGAGGTCCTCGTCTGCCGCTACGGGTCGAAGAACCCGGACAAGGTCATCGCCCTGGTCGGCAACTCCCACGCCGCCCACTGGCTGCCCGCCCTTGAGCTGCTCGGCGAGGACAACGGCTGGCAGATCGTCAACATCACCAAGGGTGCCTGCACCCTGTCCACGACCGTGCAGCTCTACAAGGGCAAACCCCAGCCCCTGTGTGATCAGTGGCAGGAGGGCGTGCTCGCCGAACTCCCCAGGATCGACCCGGATCTGCTGATCACCACCGCGACCGAGTCCAGCGAATGGGAACGCGGCGAGAACATGCCCGCCGGGTACCTGGAGCGGTGGCGGCAGCTCGACGCCATGGGCATCGACATCCTGGCCATCCGCGACACGCCGCGGATGGGCTTCGATCCGCCCGAGTGCGTGGAGACCAAGGGCGCCGCCGCGTGCGTCGCGCCCCGCAGCCGCAGCCTGGCCGAGCGCATGCCGACGGCCGGGCCGATACCCGACAACGTGACGGTCGCCGATTTCAACGCCACGTTCTGCCCGGGCGACCGCTGCCCGGCGGTGATCGGCAACACGCTGGTGTACTCCGACAACGGCCACATCACGGCGACGTTCATGCGCTCGCTCGCTCCCGCACTGGAGAAAGAGGTGCTCCGGGCGCTCGCGGGCGGGGAGGCGGACTCTCGGGGACAGCCGGGGAACTCCCAGGGATGACCGGGGACCTGCCCGGGGTCCCGGCGGAGTCCTTCCCCGCGGAGTCCTTCCCGGCGGCGCGGATTCCTTGATCACACGGCTGGGGTGCCTGGTAGCCTCGACGCGTGACGACGATTGCGCAGATCTCGCTGGGCGTCACGGACGACGTACGGGCCGCGGAGTTCTGGCGTCAGGCGCTCGGATACGTACGGCGCCCGCCGCGTTTCGACGGTGACGAGTGGATCGTCCTGGAACCCCCGCCGGGGACGCCCGGGGTCGCGATAGCGATGGACGTGAGCGAGAGCCCCGCCCAGGAGTTCCCTCGGATCCATTTCGACCTCAGCGCGGAAGACCGCGACCTCGACGAGGAGGTCGATCGGCTGGTGGCGCTGGGCGCGCAGCGCGTCGACTGGCCGTACTATCCGGAGGACCCGCGGCCCGAAGAGCCGGCGTACGTCGTGCTCGCCGATCCCGAGGGCAACCGGTTCTGCGTCGAAGGACGGCGCGCCGTTCCCCGATCCCAGGGGTGATCGCCGCTCCACCTGCGGGGGTGTCCGGGAGGCCCCGGCGCTCGGGAGGCCGTCCGATGCTCGGGAGAGCGTCCGGGGGCGCTGCTCGGCGGTCCGGGCGGGTGGGGCAGACTGTCGGAGTTGCGTCGGCCGGGTGCGAGCGGAGTCATCGGGGATGTCGGAGGTCGTCGGAGCCTTCGCCGTACTGGTGGCGGTCGCGGTTCTCGGGTACCTGGCCGGTGTGGGCGGCGCCTTGCGCCCCCAGGACGAGCTGGTCCTCTCCCGGCTGACCTTCCTGATCGCCACACCCGCCCTGCTGTTCACCACGGTCGCCGCCGCCGACCTGGGATCGATCTTCTCGCCGGTGTTCGTGACGAACGTCGCCGGTGTGCTGTCCGTCCAGGCGGTGTTCCTCGCCGTGGCGGCGCTGACCCGGCGCAGGGGACGGTCGGAGCTGGTCATCGGCGCGCTCTCCACGTCCTATGTCAACGCCGGCAACCTCGGCATCCCCGTCTGCATCTACGTGCTCGGCGACGGCGCCCTCATCGCGCCGATCCTGCTGTTCCAGCTCCTGGTGATGGCCCCGGTGGCGTTCCTGCTCCTGGACCGGGACACCTCGGGCGGGTCGTCCGTGTGGGCGGTGCTCGGGCGCCCGCTGCGCAACCCGCTCACCGTCGCCACGGTGCTCGGGCTCGTGGTCGCGCTCACCGACGTCGGGTTGCCGGTCATGCTCATGCGCCCGATCGAGCTGGTGGCGGCGGCCGCGGTGCCGGTGGCGCTGATCGCGTACGGCCTGAGCCTGAGCGGCGCCCGGCGGATCGAGGGGAACGGCCACGCCCATGACGTCACCCTGGCCGTCATCCTCAAGTGCTTCGCGCAACCGGCGGTGGCCTACCTCGTCGGCCGTTTCGCCCTCGGGCTCGACGGCGAGCTCCTGTTCGCGGCCACGCTCCTGGCGGCCCTGCCCACCGCGCAGAACATCTACGTCTTCGCGGTGCACTACGGTACGGCGGAGCGGTTCGCCCGCCGCGCCGTACTCGTCAGCACCCTGGTCTCCATCCCGACGATGACCGCGATCAGCGGCCTGCTCGGGTGACCGGGCGCTCTCCGTCGCCTCCCGCCGCCTCCCGTCGTTTCCCGTGCGGCCGTGCCGTTGCACCGCCGTACCGCCGTGCCGCTCCCGGGATTCGAACCCGGATCCTCCGCGCCCTGAACGCGGCGCCTCTCCCCGTTGGGCCAGAGCGGCGAGTGGGCGACGGGACTCGAACCCGTCCTCCGACCTTGGCACGGTCGTGTGCTTCCGCTGACACTTCACCCACGGAATACGCGTCCGGTCCGGATGGCGTGGGCCGTACGGACGCGAGTGGGGCGTGGACCGGGCGGGGGTCGCCACTCCCGCCGCCGAGTCTCCGTCCCGTGCCCTCTCCTTTCAGGGCAGAGCCGCAGCGGGGACTCGAACCCCGTCCTGCTGGGTGGAAGCCAGCTGCCTTACCGGTTCGGCTTCTGCGGCATGGGCACCTCGGTCCGAGTGGCAGGATTCGAACCTGCGATCTTCTGCTCCCAAGGCAGACGGGCCACCGAACTACCCCACACCCGGGAAGGTCACGCGGCACGGTCGCCGCGTGCGAGGTGCCTCGTGGACAGACAGGGAATCGAACCCTGAACTCCTGCTTGCAAGGCAGGCGTGATCCCGTTTCACCATCAGCCCGAGGAAAAACAATTTATTTCCACTGTGGAATTGTCGAACTCGTGTGCCCGGTTATCCTTCACGCGGGCATGAATGGGTATTCGTGCGGGCGGCGGGATTCGAGCCCGCATGCATCCGGCTCGCGTCCTTGAAAGGCCGGTCGCCACCCGTGACGCACGCCCGTGTCGATTCCGCCCGTGCACGGATTTCTCCCCGGAACGACGAAGCCGCCCGTCGGGAGGCTTCCCGGGGCGGCGACCATGCAGGGATGGGTCACATGGCCGCCCCAGGGGGCCCCAGGTCGCCGACGCCGGGGACGCGCCGCGTGCGGGAGCCGCACCACGGGAGCGCGGCGGCTGCGAACGCGTTCATGGCTGGTCCCTCCGGCTGGTCCGTCGATCTGTCCGGTCTCTGTATTCGAAAGAGTAGATTAGCCCGGCCGGGATGCCAAGGGGTTTTCCGATAAACCATTCCCCCGATCCGCCGTTGTCGCGGAGTGCCTTTTTCCGTCAACCGGTGCCGCCGGGGCGACGCCTGTGCCGCCCGGAAAAAGGTCCCGCACGGAATGCCGTACGGGGCCTTTCATCCGTGTCCGGGTTCTCGCGGCCGCTCTCGGCGTCGGTGCCCGGCTCGTCCTCGCAGGTGTACCGGCCGGGGCGCCGGCAGAGGTCCTCGGCCGTCAGCGGAAGTCGTCGGCGTGGTCGCGGGCCCACTCCGCGTAGGTGCGCGCGGGGCGGCCGGTGACCCTCTCCACGTCGGGCCAGGGCCGCATCAGTGCCGACCAGTCCTGGTCGGCGTAGCCGTCGGCGCCCGAGGCCGCCTGGCCGCCGTAGTCGACGAAGCCCAGCATCAGGTCGGCGCTCTCGGCGGCGAAGCCGCCCTGGGCCTTCATGAGCTCGCGGGCCCGTTCGCGGGTGACCTCCTCGTAGCGGACCTCCTCACCCAGGGCCTCGCCGATGGCCCGGACCTGCTCGCGCACCGTGACCAGCGCCGGCCCGGTGAGCGTGTACGCCGCGCCGTGGTGGCCGTCCTCCAGCAGCGCGGCGACGGCGACGGCGGCGATGTCGGCCTCGTGGACGAGGTTCATCGGCTCGTCCGCGAAGGGGTAGCGCACGACGCGCTCGGCGCGGACGGACGGCGCCCAGAGCTGCAGCATGTTGGCCATGAACCCGCAGGGCCGTACGTGGGTCCACTGCAGTCCCGACTCCTCCACGGCCTGCTCCACCGGGTTGGTGTGCAGTCCGGCGGTGACGGACGCGGCGGACAGGTCCACGATGCGCCGGATCCCGGCCCGCCCGGCCAGCGCGACGACCTCGCGCGCGGTCTCCTCGACGGGGAAGAGGTACATCGCCGTGACACCCTCCATCGCGGGGGCGACCGTCGCGGGATCGGTCAGATCGCCCCGCACGACCTCCGCCGCCCCGGGCAGGTCCGCCCTCGCCGGGTCCCGGGTCAGCGCGCGCACCTCCGCCCCGGCGCGGAGAAGCTGCTCGACCACGTTCCGTCCGACGAACCCCGTCGCCCCGGTGACCAGGATCTTCATGTCCCTTCCCTTCTCCGCGGTGCCTGCGGAAGACCACGCTAGATTTGATTCCGGCCACTTTCTGACCTGAAGAGAATCGAGTCTGGATCCATGGCGAACACGAGCGCGCGGATCCTGCGGTTGTTGTCCCTGCTGCAGACACACCGCTACTGGCCGGGCGCGGAACTGGCCACCCGGCTGGAGGTGAGCGAGCGCACGCTGCGCCGTGACATCGACCGGTTGCGCGAGCTGGGTTATCCGGTCGCCGCCAGCCGCGGTGTCGCAGGCGGTTACCAACTGCGCTCCGGTACGGCCATGCCCCCGCTGCTGCTCGACGACGAGGAGGCGGTGGCCATCGCCATCGGCCTGCGGGCGGCGGCCGACGGCGCCGTGGAGGGCATCGAGGAGACGTCGGTGCAGGCACTGGCGAAGATCGTTCAGGTGATGCCGCCCCGGCTGCGCCGCCGGGTCGACGCGCTCCACTCCGCCACCTCCCGGCCGCCCGCCCGCAATGGGCCGAAGGTCGGCGCGGCCGTGCTGACGGTGATCGCGCAGGCCTGCCGGGACAACGAGCGCCTGCGGTTCTCCTACATCGACCGGGCGGGCGTGCCGACCACCCGGCTGGTCGACCCGCACCGGCTCGTCTCTCTCCGGCGTCGCTGGTACGTCCTCGCCTGGGACACCGAGCAGCACGACTGGCGTGCCTTCCGGGTCGACCGGCTGGACGAGCCGGCCGTCACCGGGGCGCGGTTCCGGCCCCGAGAGATTCCCGGCGGCGACGCGGCCGAGTTCGTCCGTTCCCGGATCACCGCACAGACGCCGCAACGCGAGGTCGTGGTGGAGGTGCGGGCGGACGTCGCCGAGGTGGAGAAGATCGTGGCCGTCACGGGAGGGACGGTCGAGGCGGCCGGCGGCCGGACGTGCCGGCTCCGGATCGGCACCGAGGACTTTGACTGGCCGATTTTCATCCTCGCGGCTCTGGGTGCGGAGTTCGAGGTCGTCCAGCCGTCCGAGTTCCGCGACCGTCTGCGCGCGACGGGGGAGCTCTTCCTGCGTGCCTCCGGTTGACCGCGCCTCCGGTTGACCGTGCTTCCACGCTGCTCACCGCGGCTTATTGACGCGACATACAGGCGGAAAACCGGCAGGATGGTGCTCTTCGCGATCCCCCGAAGGAGCCTTCCGGTGCACAGCTACCGTCGTGATCTCGCCATGTTCCGCGACAGGAGCTTCTCCCTGCTGATGGCGGCCCGGACCATCTCGACGCTGGGAATCTCCTTCGCCCCCGTGGCCCTGGCCTTCGGCGTCCTCGGGCTGCCCGGGGCGACGGCCACGACGTTGTCGGTGGTGCTCGCCGCCGAGGCGCTTCCCACCGTGGCCTTCATGCTCGTCGGCGGGGTGATCGCGGACCGCCTGCCCAGGAACCGCGTGATGATGGGCGGCGAGGCGCTGAACGCGGTGGCGTTCTTCTGCCTCGCCGCGATGCTGCTCACCGGGTGGACGCCGCTGCCCGCGCTGGTGATCGCCGCGGCGGCAGCCGGCATCGCGACGGCGATCCTCTATCCCACGTTGACCGGCATCATCCCCGACGTCGTCCCCGCCGACCGTCTCCAGACCGCCAACGGCCTGCTGCGGCTGGGGGAGAACATGTCGCGCATCACGGGGCTCGTCGCGGGCGGCGCCACGGTGGTCCTGATCGGCGGCGGCTGGGCCCTGGCCGTCAGCGCAGCCATGTTCACCGTGGCGGCGGTCCTCGTGGCGATGATGCGCCTCACCCGGCTGGAGCGCGCCGCGGCGGACGCGGACCGGAGTGTCCTGCCGGATGCGGACCGGAGTGACCTGCCGGATGCGGACCGGAGTGACCTGCCGGATGCGGGTCAGGGTGTCCTGCCGGACGCGGACCGGAGTGACCTGCCGGACGCGGACCGGAGCGGCCTGCCGGAGGACGGGCCGGGGCGTCACTCGGTCATGGCCGACCTGCGTGAGGGCTGGCGAGAGTTCATCTCCCGGCAGTGGCTCTGGGTGGTCGTCGCCCAGTTCTCCGTCCTGGTGATGGCCGTGCAGGCCGCCCACGGCGTCCTCGGTCCGCTGGTGGCCAAGGAGAGCCTGGGCGGAGCGGGCGCCTGGACGGCGATCCTGACGGGCGAGGCGGTCGGCATGATCGCCGGTGTCTTCGTCGCGTTGCGGCTGCGGCCCCGGCGCCCCATCCTGGTCGCCACGCTCGTCCTGATCCCGTCGGCCCTGCCGTACCTGCTGCTCGGGCTGAAGGCCCCACTCTGGATGATCGTCATCGGGGCGGCCGTGCTGGGCGTCTGCTTCGACATCTTCGGCATCCTGTGGAGCACCACCATGCAGCGTGAGATCCCGGCCGAGGCCCTGTCCCGGGTGAGCTCCTACGACGCGCTGGGCTCGCTGATGTTCGGCCCGATCGGGCTGCTGGTGGCCGGACCGGTCGCGATCCTCGTCGGCCCGGAACCCGCGCTGATCGGTTGCGCCGCGATCGTACTGCTCTCGTGTCTCGCCGCGCTGCTCTCCCCGGGGGTGCGGGGGTTGCGGGCTCCGGAGCCCGCGCGGGAAGCGGTGGCTTCCTGATGCTCTTCGATTTATGACGCCCTTTTCACCATATTTAGGTCGTTAACTCTCGGCTTTCTTGAGCCAAGCCGTACATGAATGTTTCCTGTGAGCCGGCTGGTATGAACCTTCAGTGAACTGCCAGGAAAGCTGGGTAGCCTGCCTCGGCATGAACTGGCAGCGGACAGTCAACGACGCTCTGGTCAAATTCACCGGATTCCGGCTCACCCGGGCGGGGACCCCGGTGAAAGACGGACGGGCACCCGCACCCGCGACCGCGAGTGAGGAACTCGTCCGGCCGCCCGCGGACCCGCAGGCCGACCGGCTGCTACGGGCGCCGATCTTCATTCTCTCTCCCGTCCGGTCGGGATCCACGCTGCTGCGGGCGATGCTGGGCGCCCACTCCATGCTGCACGCCCCGCACGAGCTGCACGTACGCCGGCTGACCGTGGGCTTCGGCACCACGCTGGCGCGCAGGGCCATGGAAGCGCTCGGCCACAACCAGGCCGACCTCGAACACCTCCTGTGGGACCGGGTACTCCATCGGGAACTCGTCCGCAGCGGCAAGTCCTTCATCGTGGACAAGACCCCGGCCAACGCCTTCGCCTTCCGCCGCATCGCCACCTGCTGGCCCGACGCCCGCTTCGTCTTCCTGCTCCGCCACCCGGCCTCCATCGCGACCTCCTGGCACGAGGCCAGCCCGGACAAGCGCACGCCCGAGGAGGCCGCGCTGGACGCCCTGCGCTACATGAAGGCGGTCGAGCGGGCCCGCGCGGCGCTGTCCGGGCTGACCATCCGCTACGAGGACCTGACCGCCCATCCGGAGGCGGAGACCCGCCGCCTGTGCGACTTCCTGGACATCCCGTGGGAGCCCGGCCTGCTCTCGTACGGCGAGCAGGCGGTCATCAGCAAGGGGCTCGGCGACTGGAAGGACAAGATCCGGTCGGGCACCGTACAGCAGGGCCGGGAGCTCCCCGCGCCGGACGAGATACCCGAGACGCTGAAACCCATCTGCAGGACCTGGGGCTACCTGGCGGCGTCATGAAGATCCGCTACATGCTCCTGCACGCCTACGGAATGGGAGGCACGATCCGCACGGTGATCAACCAGGCCGGGGCGATGACCGAGGCGGGGCACGACGTCGAGATCGTCAGCGTGGTACGGCGCCGCGACCGGCCGCGCTTCCCCCTCGACCCGCGCGTCAGGCTCACCGCCCTGGTGGACCAGCGAGAAGGAGCGCCGCCGGACTCGACCATCCGCCGGATCCGCAGACTGCTCCGGGGCCGGATCGTCCCCCGGGGGGAGTTCGCCGGAGGGTACTTCACCGAGGGTGTGGAGCGGGCCGTCATCGACTACGTCTCCTCCCTGGACGACGGAATCCTGGTGACCACCCGCCCGGCGCTGAACCTCATCTCCGCCCGCCGTACCCCGGCGTCCGTCGTACGGGTCGCCCAGGAGCACATGAACCTGGCCACCCACCCCGAGCCCGTCCGCAGGCAGATCGCCCGCCACTACGGCAAACTCGACGCGGTCGTCGTCCTGACCGCAACCGACCGCCGGGACTACCAGGAACTGCTGCCCGGGACACCTGTCGTGCGGATCCCCAACGCGATCAACACGCTCGACCAGCCCCTCTCCACCCATGACAACCGGCGTGTGGTCGCCGCGGGCCGCCTGGTCGCGCAGAAGGGCTTCGACATGCTCATCCCGGCGTTCGCGCAGGCCGTACGGGACCGTCCGGGCTGGCGGCTGGACATCTACGGCACCGGCCAGAAGAGGAACACGCTGCGGGAGCTCATCGACGAACACGGCATGGCCGACGTCATCGCACTGCCGGGCCGCAGCAGCAAGCTGGGCGAGGAACTGGCCGACGCGTCGCTGTACGCCCTCAGCTCCCGCTTCGAGGGACTGCCCATGGTGATGATCGAAGCGATGTCCCACGCGTTGCCCGTCGTGGCCTTCGACTGCCCGACGGGACCCGCCGACGTACTGACCCACGAGGTCGACGGGCTGCTCGTGCCGCCCGGCGACGTCGAGGCGTTCGCCGCGGCCATGGGCCGGCTCATGGACGACCGGGCGCTGCGCACCAGGATGGGCGCCGCGGCGCTGAAGACCGTGCGGGAGTACGCCCCGGACAGGGTGATGCCGATGTGGGAGAACCTGTTCGCCGAGCTGCTGGAGGGGCATCCAGAGGGCTGAGACGGCCCGGGAATGAACGGCGCGCGCACGCGGCTGATCCGGGCGAGCGGATCGAAAGGGGAGCAGGATGACCGTCAAGGTCACGGCGGTGCCGGAGAAGAACCGCTTCGAGGCGCAGCTGGACGGCACCCGCGTGGGTCACATCGACTACCTCCGGAAGGACGGGGTGATCATCTACACCCATACGGAGGTGGACCGCGCGTTCGAGGGGCGGGGGATAGGCGGTGAGCTCGTCCGGGAGGCGCTGGACGCGGCCCGGGCCGAGGGGGCGAAGGTGGTCCCCCGCTGCTCGTTCGTGAGGCACTGGATCGACCTCAACCCCGGCTACGCCGACCTGGTCGGAAGATCCTGATCAGATCCGCCGGACACCGGTGGAATCCGGGAGGCCTCGGGGGAGCCCGGCTGTTCGGCGCGCGGCTCGCCGACTCCGACCTCGGCGGTGCGGACCTCGCGTGACGCCCGCACCCCGTGCTCTCCACGGGCTGTCTCCAGAGCGAGGACGGATTCGAGGCCGGACTCGTAGCGGAATGTGATCATGTAGGCGCGAGCCGTCGGGAGGGTGACGAAAATCACGAGGGGAACACAGATTCCCTCGTCTCGGATTGTTCGCATACCGGGCCATCGGCCGATCCCTTGCTAGGCTGCAGGGAACCGTTGGAACCGGGCGTTGTCTCACCCCGGCAGGTGAGACCGTCAAGAAGTGGGGTCACACCGTGAAGAAGCTGCTCGTTCTGGCGCTCGTCGCTCTTGGGGGGCTGCTGGTCTGGCGCAAGGTTCAGGCCGATCGCGCTGAGCTCGACCTGTGGACTGAGGCGACCGGCAGCGATAACTGACCGGCGCGACTACCGATTCGGGTGCTCTGATGGTCCTTAGCAAGGTTGGGGGAATGACACCCATCAAACTTGCCTGTCTGGATCTGGCAGGCACCACCATCGGTGACGTCGCCATGGTCGAGCGGGCGTTCGCCGAGGCGATCGCCACGCAGGGAATCGTGCCCGGGACCGGGGCATACGCGCGCGCCATGGTGCACGTGCACCGGTCCCGGGGATGCCCCAAGATCGATATCTTCCGCGGCATCTTCCCCGACAACGAGGCCCAGGCCCAGGCTGCCAACCTGACCTTCGAACGTTCCTACGAGGGCGTGATCGAACGTTCCGGCCTCCTCCCCCTGCCGGGAACCATCGAGGTGCTGGACAAGCTCCGCGGCGCCGACATCAAGATCTGCCTCGTCACCGGTTTCAGCCGGGCCACCCTCGGCCGCGTGCTGACGGCCCTGAGCTGGTCCGACAGGATCGACCTCGCACTGTCCCCGGAGGACGCCGGTCGTGGCCGCCCCATGCCCGACATGATCCTCACCGCGGTGATGCGCCTGGGCATCGAGGACGTCCGCCAGGTCGCGATCGCCGGAGACTCGGAGAGCGACATGCTCTCCGGCCGCCGCGCGGGCGCCTCGGTGGTGGCCGGCATCCTGACCGGGGTCCACAGCAAGGACCGCCTCATCAAGGGCGGCGCCACCCACGTCCTGGACTCCATCGCCGACTTCCCCGGCCTGGTCCTCGGTTCCGACCTGCCGGAGTCCCCGATCGCCACCTCCACGCGCTGACCGGACCGGGGCTTTCACGCGGACGAGGCGACCGCGAGTGGCGAGAACGCCTGGGCTGTTGCTACGGTGTACGACTGAAGCAAGCCGTACCTGATCATCTACGCAGGTCACCGGCTTGGTCTCGGGGCCTTAGCTCAGTTGGCAGAGCGCCTGCTTTGCAAGCAGGATGTCAGGAGTTCGAATCTCCTAGGCTCCACCCCAGCTCAAAGGCCACCCCCCATGATCGGGAAGTGGCCTTTTCGATCTTATACAGCAGCGGAATACAGCAACGGCTACGAATCCAGCCGGTCACCGAGCTTCTTGAGCGCCTTGCGCGTCTCCTCCGATGAGACCTCGCTGTAGATGTTCATGGTCACCGAGATCTGACTGTGCCGGAGGATCTGCATGGCCACGCGCGGGTGGACGTCGAGGGCGACGAGGAGTGACGCGCAGGTCTTCCGGGTCGCGTGGACGTTGACCTTCCGCACGCCCGCCCGGTCGCACGCCCTGGCGAAGCTGCGCCGGAAGTTCGACGGCTCCACCGGCCGCCCGCTCGCGGTGGTGAAGACGAGGCCCGTCTCCTGCCACGAGTCCCCCGCCGCCTCCCTGGCCACGTCGTGTGCCCGTCGACGGGCACGGAGCGCCGTCGTCACGATCTCCGGGAAGGGCAGCGTCGCGTCCGAGGCGTCCGTCTTGGTCTGCCGGTGGAGGAGCTGGCCGGCCACCCGCTGGAGCTGCCAGCCGATGGTCATTTCGGCGTTGCCGAGGTCGACGTCCTCCCAGCGGAGGCCGAGGGCCTCACCGAGGCGCAGGCCCAGGACGAGGACCAGGACGTAGACCGGATACATCGGGTCCTCATGGGTCCGGGCCGACTCCAGGAAGGCCCGCGCCTCCTCGACGGACCACGGCCTGACCTTCCGCTTGCGGGGGACGGACATCTTGACGTTGGCCGCGACATTCCGGGAGAGGATCTCCTCCCGTACGGCGTTGCTCAGCGCCGCGCGGAGCGTCATGTATGCATCGTGGACGGTCCAGTCCGAAGGCGTCGACGTACAGCACTTCCCCACCGCGCAGCAGTGCCGACGACGCTTCGGGTTGCTGTGCTTCTCCGGCCGGGCGGCATCCTTGCCCTGGGCGCAGCACTGGCAGGAGGAACGGACCTTGTTCACCCAGGTCTGCACGTCCCGCACGGTCAGCTTGTCGAGCCGCTTCGATCCGAGAGCGGGCACGATGTAGAGCCGGGAGAACATCTCATAGTTGGCGGCCGTCTTGGGCGCGAGGTTCGGTTCAACGACGTTCTTGAGCCAGTAGGCCAGATAGTCACCGAGCTTCGGTGACGTGGTGGTGACCGGCCCCTTGCGTGCCAACTCGTGGAGCTTGAGCCACTTCTCATGGGTCTCCTCGCGGGTCTTGCCGTACGCCCATTTGCGGGTCTTCTTGCCCTCCGGCGTGGTGACCCAGACGTAGCCCGCCCAGCCGTCTTTGTAGGGGAAGACCGAGCCCTCACCGTTCGCGCGCTTCCTCATCAGACAGCCTCCTCACAGAGCCGGGTCACATAGTCGCTGAGCGCGGATTCGGGGATGCGGCGGCATCGCTCGCCGACGAGGACGGAGCCGAGTTCACCGGAGCGGATGAGCTGGTAGACCGTCCACCGGCTGACCTTGAGCTTGGCCATCACCTCGGGGACAGTGAGCATGTCATCGGTCTTCATCAGGCATCACCCCCGCCGTCCATCGGCCAGGCGGGTAAGGCCGTGCCGGTCAACGCGGCGGCGAGGAGCGCGTCACCGGGAGCCAGGCCCTTGCCCGCGTACTCCCATTCGGCGATCACGAGGACGGTGTCCTCGTCGAAGAGGGGCAGCCGTCCGCTGGTGACCTCTTCGGTGTGAACGAAGCGCTCTCTCGCTGAGCGGATGTTGCCGAGGGTGGTGGAGTAGTGCCGGGATCGGGTGGAGAAGTGGCCGCGGAAGCCGAGCATGTGCGCCCATGCAGTCAGCCGCAGGTCGGCCAGGCCGTCGAGGGCACCCAGGCGGAAGCACTCGGCGATGAGCCGCCGGGCGTGCTCGCGGATCGGCAGGACCGTCAGGTCGTCGAGCGGGCTGAGACGCCGATCCAGGGTGCCGACGCACTCGGCGGTCTTGGTGGCGTACTTGGCGATGTAGCCGGCCACTGCCTGGTCTGTCAGTTCTCCGCCCATGGTGATCGGGCGGATGTCGAGCTGTTCGCCCCAACGCAGCACCCGGGCGGGCTCACCCTCCACGGCCGGGACGGGCACGGAGACGGCCGAAGCCGCGTGCCGTACGGCATCCGCCAGAACATCGGCGCTCGCCCAGGCCGGAGGCGGGGAGGCGGGTCCGTCGGGGCCGTCGAGGCGGATGACGGCGTGGAAGTGCACGACGCCGCGCCGCTGGTACTCGGCGACCTTGGCGAAGGCGATCGTGAGCCGTCCCCGGAGTTCCCGCAGGGTCAGGCCACCGAGCTTGGCGACGCGGCGGCGCAGGGCGTCCGTGAAGTACCGCCAGAGCTGGGAGGCTAGGGCGTTGAACAGCACGCTCCCGGCGTAGTCGTAGCAGTCGGGACAGAGCGGTTCGCCGAGGCAGGCGTCCTCGGTGCCGTGGCGCTTCGTGCAGGACATGACGCGCCCGTGCGGGCAGGTCTCGGCGTCGCGCCGAGCGTGGCACGGCAGGACCTTGCCGTTCTTCTCCCGCCGGGCATGGACGATGCCGAAGGACGGGGCCGTGAGGGTGACGAACAGGCACGGGTGCGCCGTGACCGACTCGGGGACGCCCTTGCCGCCGGCCAGGCCCGCACGGATGAGATGGTAGGTATCGGCCCGGTAGACCTCGGCGCAGGCCGGGCAGCGCGCGGCGCGCCGGGTCTTGCACGGCACCCGTAGTACGCCGTCCGGCTCATGGCGGGTGCTGTAGCGGTGCAGGAGTTCACCGGTGGCCCGGTCGATGTGGTCGACGCGGCCCCGTAGGTGGATCGGCTGTCGGCATCCCCCGGTGCGGCGGATCTGGGCGGCCCAGCGGGCGTAGTGCGGATCGTTCAGGCGGGTGATCATGCCTGCGATCGCGTGCGGAACAGGGTGGGGTGCGGGCAAGATGGAGACCTCCTTTCGCTCGTTGGGGTGAAGGGATGGCCCCCGACCTGGCAGGCGTCTTGGCGGATGTACGGCCAGGCCGGGGGCGCCGAGGCTCAGCAGAAGCCGAGGCCCTCGCAGTGCAGACAGGTCTCTGCGTAGGAGTCGAGGCCGCATCCGCCGCAGTGGCAGCAGATCCAGCGCTTGGGTTCGACCGGCGGAAGCGGTGGTTGAGGGTCGGGCGAGGAGATCCCCTCGCCGGGCGGGTCAGGCCGCATCGGCGGCTTCTGGGATGACGCAGCCGGAGTAACTGGCGTCGGCCTGATGCTGGGCGCGTCGGGCGGCCAGGATCGCGAGTGCCTCGTAGGCGACCGGGCCGAAGGCCAAGCGCGCCTTGTGGTGGCCGTAGGCCGTGTCCGAGGGGTCGGGCGTGACGCCCAGGAGCGTGGCGATCCGGTCGATCTCGGCGATCATCTCGGCGTCGGTGCCCCGGGTGGGGAAGTACAGGAACGTCACGTCGTGCCGGGGGACGGGAACGGCGGGGTTGGCCTCCAGGAAAGCGGCCAGGCCCTGGAGGCCCTGGATCACGGCGGCTCGGTAGTCGGTGGCGGTCATCGGTTCTCTCCTCTCGTCAGGCGGTTTCTGAGACGGTGTGCAGGGTGCGCAGCAGGTCGGCGGCGAGGGGATCGGACACCCCGAGCCGGGCGCGGAAGACCTCAGGCGGGATGGGCATGCCGTGCTTGGCGTGGTGTTCGTCGGCCACGCGCCGGGCGAAGGCGAGTAGAGCCGGGGACGGTCCGGCCGGATCACCTGTCCCGGTCTTGCTGGTCTCGTCGGCCGGGACGAGGGCAGGTACCGGGGTCGAGGGCGCAGGCGCGGTGGAGGCGGTGACGGTTACTGCGGATGGGACCGGGGCCGGATCGGCCGGGTACGGAGCCGTCGCGCGGCGTTCCAGCACGGAGACGGCGATCAGGAACGCGCCCGCCGGAGTCGCCGCGGTGATCCAGCCCCATACCGAGGGTTCGGCCTGGGCCAGGTTGGCCGCGAGAGACAGGGCGATCCCGGCGACCAGGACCAGGGTCGGCCAGGAGATCGGGCCGGAGCGGACGCGGCCGGTCTTCTTGTCGCGCTGGCGCTCCCGGGCGGCCATCACGCACGTGAGGTCGACGCACACGGCCACCGCCCAGGCCATCCAGCCCGATTGCCCGTGTTCGGTGGCCGTGTCGCGGATGTGGGTGAACGATCCGGCACCCGCGATCACAGCCAGGATCAGGACCGGTCCGGAGTCCAGCAGTCGGCAGGCAAGGCGTCGCATCGCATCCCCCTTTCTGATCAATCGGTCAGGCGTTGAGCAGCTCGTCGAGGTCGGCGTCGTTGATCTCGGCGTGGTGGGTGCCTTCGGTGAGTTCGGCCCAGGACGGGGTGAGATCGGCATACATGCGGGCGGCGTGTTCAGCCGCATGCTCGGCGACGTAGAAGGAGCGCGCCCGGTACCACTGGCCGTCCTGGGAGGCGACGATGGCGACGCCGGGGGTCTCGGCGGCGATCGAGCGGGCGGAGATCAGGGCGGCGGGATCGAGGTCGCCCAGGGTCATGGTGGCGGTTTCGGGGTCGTTGACCCGGTGGCAGATCCGTCCCGAGCACTGGGCGCGCAGCGCGGTGACACCGGGGCCGAGGTCGGAGCCGATGCGCTGGCCGCAGCAGAACAGGTAGATCCCGAAGGCCCGCCCGAGCTGGGCCACGCGAAGGAGTGCGGTGGAGGTCTTGGCGATCTCGTCTTTCTCGGACTTGTCGGCCATCAGATACAACTCGGCCAGCTCGTCGACCAGGGCGACGATCGGAACCGGGCGGATGGCCGGGGGTAGTTGCCAGATGTTGCGTGCCCCGGCTTGGCGGCACAGGCCCATCCGATCGACCATGAGGGCGACCAGGTCATCGAGCAGGCGTACCGACTCGGCCCGACAGGTGGCCAGCGCCGACAGTCGAGGCGCGTAGGGGGTGAACTCCACGCCGCCCTTGAGGTCGAAGCCGACCAGGGCGACCGGTTGCGGGGCCAGGCCGACGATCAGGGCGTTGGCGAGGTTGGATTTGCCGGACTGGGTGGCCCCGGCGTTGATCCAGTGCGGGACCGTACGGAAGTCGATCACCCAGGGCTTGCCGGTCTCCAGCCGTCCCACGGTGACCTTCAGCAGCTCCGAGGAAGCAGGTACCTGATCGACCCGCACCAGCGGATCGCGCATGGTCGCGGCCAGCACCACCCGGCCGGGCCGGGGTGAGGAGACTCGGACGGCGTGCACCCGCCAGGAGTGCGCGAGCCGTTCGGCCGCCTCGGCGTAGTCCTCGGGAATCTGACCTTCCAGAGTGCGGATGGTGACGCGCCAGCCGTACCGGGTCGGCAGCGGAAGCCACATCCACGGCTTGGTGTCGACGGCCACCCGCTGGAAGCGGCGGCGGACCTTGACCAGGCCCGTGGAGGCGACCGCGCCGGGGGTGAGGGTGAACCACCAGCGTTGGCGCTTCTTGGTCAGCCCGCAGCCGAGGGCGACCTTGCGCCAGGTGGCGCGGACGCTGAGTGCGGTGAGCGGGTAGCCGGCCAGCAGCCAGAAGGACCGGTAGTGGATACGCCGCCAGGACCACAGCCCGGCTGCGACCATGAGCAGAACGATCAGCGTGTCCAGCAGCGGCGGCAGGATCTCACGCAACGGCGCTCACCTCTCCGGGCAGGATCGAGGCGGCTCGGTAGCTGATGCCCCAGCGGACTTCGCCGCCTCGGGTCTGCTCCCAGACGAAGCCGACCAGGTCGACGAGGCGGACGGGCATGCCGAGGGTGACGGGTGGCTCTCCGGAGGTGTTGACGCGGATCAGCTCGATCCGGCCGGTGCTGTCGATGGCCGACAGGGCCACCTCGTAGACGGGGTTGCCGCTCTTGTCGGTCTTGATCTCGCCGGTGTCCTTGTTGAGCAGACGAGGGCGGGGGGCGGCGACGCAGACGAACTGCAACTTGGTGGTGTCGACGGGGATGGGGATGTTGCGCATAACGGATGACCTCCTTATTCGTCGTAGCCAACATAGTTAACCTAGCTGGCTTGGCTGTCAACGTCCTCGTGGTTGGCTTGGTCACCACCCTGTGCTGAACTAGAGGCACTGACGGCGAAATGAGGGGCGGGATGGTCAAGAACACGGGGCGGCCCGGTTACTTACAGATCGCCGACGATCTGCGCGAGCAGATCCGGGGCGGATCTCTGGCGCCCGGTGCTCCGCTGCCGTCCACCGCCCAGTTGGCCGAGCAGTACGACGCGTCCCTGAGCGTGGTGAAGATGGCCGTCGGTCTGCTGCGCAACGAGGGCTTGGTCGTCGGCCAGCAGGGCAAGGGCGTGTTCGTCCGCGAGGACGCTGCGCCGGCCCCGCCGCCTGCCGATGAGCTGGCCGAGATCCGCCTCACGCTGCGCGACTTATCGGAACGACTGGCGAAGGTCGAGAAGGCGCTGTCCGACCGTAGGTGAGGCTCGCGCCCCGCACGTGGCAGCCGGTGACCCGGCGCGCCAGGCCCGCCGTACGGCTGGGCGCAGTGGCGGCCAGGTGCCGCCGCCGGTCTTCCTGGCGCATGCCGACCATGACGAGCATGTAGCCGACGAGCATGATCGCGGTGAGCACGAAGCCGATGATCAGCGGGAGCGTGCTCACGTCCAGATCACCCCCGCCTCGGTGATGTTGCGGGGGCGGCCGGCCGGACGACGGCTCTCGCCGCGCCGCTTGGCGGTGCGGCCCTTGGCCGCCCGGCGCTGGAGCCAGCGCTCCCGGGCGTGGCACTTGCGGCAGAGGGTCTGCCCCTCCTCCAGGGTCGCGCTGCAGATGCAACCGGGAGTCTCGTCGAGCAGGCTGATGATGGTGGTGATCATTGGTATCGCTCCTTTCGGTTGGTTGCCGTTGGGGTGCGATACCGAGAGTGCGCTGATCAGGGGGGACGAGATCACTACAGGACGGGACATGTTCAGGACGTCCGGTCTACGATTGCCAGGTCCCTGGACGTCCCCTTGCGGGCAGGTGGAATGGCGAACGAGCGACTGCGCGCGGCCCTGCTGGAACGCGGGGCATCGGTGGCCGAGCTGGCCGAGGCGATTGCGGTTGATCCGAAAACCGTGGAGCGATGGATCACCAAGAACCGCACGCCGTACCGAAAGCACCGTCTAGCAGTGGCGTCGTTCCTGAAAACGGACGAGACCTACCTATGGCCCGAGGCACTCACGCCCCAGCAGGTGGCCGCCGCCTCCGAGAGCGAGATCGTCACCGTCTACCCGCACCGCTGGGCCGTGCCGAGGGACGCCTGGGGACGTCTGTTCGCGCAGGCCGCACGGGAGATCGGCGTGCTGGTCTACAGCGGCATCTTCATCGCCCAGGACACCGGCATCATGCGCCTGTTCGCCGAAAAAGCCAGCGCAGGCGCACGGGTGCGCATCCTGCTCGGTGACCCCGACTCAGCCGAGGTCGCCCAACGCGGCGCGGACGAAGGCCTCGGCGACGGCATGGCCGCACAGATCAGAACCGCCCTGGTGCTCTACCGGCCGCTGCTCCGGGTCGACGGCCTGGAGGTACGGCTTCACCGCACGATCCTCTACAACTCCATCTACCGCGGGGACGATCAGCTCCTCGTCAACACCCACATCTACGGCAAGTTCGCCGCCGACGCCCCGGTCATGCACCTACGCAAGGTGCTGGGCGGAGACATGATGTCAACCTATGTCGACAGCTTCGAAAGCGTCTGGGATGGCGCGACGCCCGTAGAGTCCTGAGTCATGGCCCGCCGCATCGACTTCTACGACGATCCCGCCGCACCCGCGCCCAACAGCCTCGTGCCGTCGGTCAACGTCGTGGTCACCAACGACACCGGCGAGATCCTGATGATCCGCCGCAGCGACAACGACAACTGGGCCGTACCGGGCGGAGCCATCGACCTGGGCGAGTCCCTGCCCGAGGCTGCCATTCGGGAGACGCTGGAGGAGACCGGCATCCGGTGCGAGATCACCGGCATCGTCGGCACCTACACCGACCCCAAGCACGTCATCCTCTACACCTCCAACGGCGAAGCCCGCCAAGAGTTCTCCATCGTGCTGACCGCCCGAGCCGTCGAGGGCGAGCCGACGCCGAGCGACGAGTCCCGCGAAGTCCGATGGATACCGCGCGACCAGGTCGAGACTCTGACGATGGACCGGTCAATGCGCCTGCGGATCGGCCACTACCTGGCCGACCGGGCAGGGCCGTACATCGGCTGATGCCTCTTGATCGCATTGCCGTACGGTATGCCCTATGAACGCTCCCCGTGTCCCCGAAGACGCGCACTATCCCTGGCTCGACCTTCTGCGGCGCGTGGGTCCGGTCGCCGTCGAGCGTGCGTCCTGGGATGCTCCTCCGCAGCCTGACCCTGGAAGCTGGCTGGGTTCACCTGGGGTCGCTGAATCCGAGATTGTGCAGCATGAGCAGCGTCTCGGTGTCCGCCTGCCGCCGAGCTACCGGGAGTTCCTCCGGGTCACCAACGGCTGGGACGGGGACGGCATCGCCTGTGGTCCACTGCTGCCGATCGAAGGGATCGGCTGGCTTCGTGACCTCGATCCGCACCTGGCCGACATGGGGTTGTCCCAGGATGAGGGCTTGCGCCCATCCGATGAGGATTACTTCGTCTACGGAGACGATCAGCACACCTACCATGTCCGATGGGAGTACGTATCGGACACTCTCCAGATCGGCGAATACGACGCCGGCGCGTACCTCCTCAACCCGCACATCACAACCCCGGATGGCGAGTGGGAAGCCTGGTACATCGCGCCATGGCTGGCCGGGGCCGAGCGTTGCCGCTCCTTCTGGGATCTCATGAACAGCCAGTTGCAGGAGTACTCAGGGACTCCGTAGGAGGAGTTACGCGGTCCTGCTCTGTTGTGCTGCGGCGAGCGCAGACTCGACAACCCTGACCGCGGCTAGGATGCAGGGCGTCGACGCGGTGATCGATCGTGAGACGAGATGTTCAGGGCCGTAGCGTGAGTGGATCTCCGCCAGGCGCTCGGTGACGTCAAGGGGCACGCCGTCCGGGCCGGTGGTCATGTCGCAGTAGGTCAGCGCCTCGACCAACTCGGGGCGCTCCTGGTCGAACTCACTCGTGAGCGCGTCGAAGAGATCGCGGTTACGCGCCTCGTTGACCGCGCACGTGTGGTGGGCGACCAGACGGCACAGCCGGTCATCGGCCTTGACCACATCGCGTAGGTAGCGTGCGCCGTCGAGCGGGTGGAAGCCGGTGTCGACGAGGTCGGGTGCGTAGCCGATGTCGTGCAGCCAGGCCGCGGCGATCAGCAGGTCTGCCTCTTCCTCGAGGATCGGCGCCAGCGCCTCGGCCTTCGCGGCCACGCCCTGGGAGTGCGCCCAGCGGCGGGGCAACGGCTCTTCCAGAATGGTTCTGGCCAGCTCACGGGCCCATTCAGCTTGTCCCATGCGGTTCACGATAAAGGCCGGACCCTGGGGGACTTCCAGAGTCCGGCCCGGGACGTCCTAAGACGTCTCAATCGTGGAGCAGTCGGACGAACCGGCCCTTGCCGTGCTCGGTGGTGATCAGCCCTTCTCGCTCCAGTTCGGCCAGAGCGTGGCGAACCGTGTTGCGCGACGCCGCATACCGCCGCCGAAGCACATGCTCACTGGACAGTACGGTCCCGGCGACGAGCGTCCCGGCGTGGATCTGCTCGCGGAGGTCACCGGCGATCGCCTGATAGCGGTACGACGGCCCGCCGGATGCACCATCGCTCACCACACGCCCCTTGCCGGGCAGGGTGACGATCAGACCCTCGTCCTCCAGGATCGCCAGACCCCGCCGAGCCGTAGCCCGGGCCACCCGGAACTCTGCCACCAGGGCCGCCTCTGACGGCAGGGCGGTTCCCGGCGGATAGGTGCCCGCCGTGATCCGGGCACGCAGCCGAGCGGCGATCTGGTCATAGACCCGCCCGCCGGTCAGCCACCGGCTCTCCTCGGTGGACATCGACTCAGGCGCGGTAAGCGTCGATGATCTTCTTGAGGTCAAGGCCGAGCTCTCCCTGTTCACCCTCACGCCATCCGGCCCGAGCAGCTTCCGCGATGACGTCGGCGGCCCGGAAGAGGCGCAGGCAGGACACCCGCTCATCGGGCTGATCACCCCAGTAGAACCACTGAAACGGCAGGTGGACATAGACCCGGCGGGCCCGGAAGGCGCTGTCGGTCACGTCCAGGCAGGGGCGGCCCTTCTGGTCGATGATCAGGACTGCGGTTGTCTCCCGGTCGGTCAGCTCACCGTGCAACGCGGTCAGCAGGTCGACCTGATAGGCGTGCTGGTTCTCTTTCACGGTGCCCATGCGGCGGAACTCCCATCGGTGTGAAGGAGGAAGGAGGGGAGCCCGGGCGCTGGGCTCTCCTTGCCGTCGAGGGTGGCTTCCGGGGCGGGACTGTGGCACCACGAGTTAGGGACGTCTAGGGACGTCTTGTGTTAGCGTCGCAGGCACCGACCCTGTGGAAGGGACGCCCCTCATGAACGAGACCCTCCGGCACGCACTCATCCGGGCACGACTGCATCCCGTTGACGTGGCCGCCCGTCTGGCCGTGGACCCCAAGACCGTCACCCGCTGGATCGCCGGCCGCACCCCGCACCCGCGCCATCGCCTGGCCGTGGCCGACCTCCTGGACCTCGACGAGGGCGAGCTATGGCCCGCCGACTCCCGGAGTCGACGAGGCAGCAACCTCGGGGAGATCCAAGCCGTCTACCCCCACCGCTGGGTCGTTCCGGCCGAGGTCTGGCGTGCCTTCTTCCAAGCCGCACAGCACGAGATCGGCATCCTGGTCTACAGCGGCCTGTTCCTCGCCGAAGACGCCGGACTCTTGCGCATCCTCACCCAGCGAGCCCGGGCCGGAGTACGGGTGCGAATGCTGTTGGGCGACCCCGAAAGCCCGGCCGTAGCGGCCCGAGGGGCGGAAGAAGGCGTCGGCCCCGACGTCATGGCCGCCCGGATCCGCAACGCTCTTGCCCTGTTCCGACCGCTCCAGGAGGTCGAGGGCATCGAGGTCCGGCTACACCGCACGGTGCTCTACAACTCCATCTACCGCGCAGATGACGAACTTCTGATCAACCTGCACGCCTACGGCACCCGCGCCCCTGACGCGCCGGTCATCTACCTCACCCGCAGCGAGACCGACAGCACGGCAGCGACCTACCTCGACAGCTTCGAGAGCGTCTGGACCAGCACCGAACTCCGAGCTCACAGGACCTGACACGAGACCCATCAAGATCGAACGTAACTTATCTTCTCGTCTTTAAAGGCGATCCGCCTTCGGCGTCCCGCCGCGCGTTGGGCGGTCGCCGGCCGCGCTGCGGCTCTTCGGCCGGTCGCGGCCGCGCCGCCCACGCGCTCAAGCCGCGTAGTGACGCAAGAAGCGTGTTGGTCCCCTGGTCGCGATCATGTATCGCTATAGCCGTCTCGGATGCGTTCGGCTTCTTGCTGTGTCTCCGCCGCGTCGGCGGGGCGTCCCAGCTCAGAGAAGCGGATACCGAGGTTGGACAGGGAGGCGGCGAGGTCGGGAGCGTAGCGGTCGGGGTAGACCTGCGCC
>NZ_BMQP01000015.1 GCF_014648175.1 Planobispora rosea | reverse complement strand
AAGCGCAGTAATGTGTGGAGCTGACCGGTACTAATAGGCCGAGGACTTGACCACAAAGCAGACTTTCCTTCTGTGGGAGTTGTTCTTGCTCGCGTCCACTATGTGATTCTGAGGCAGCAGCCACGTCTGTGGTTTGTGTGTTTCATAGGGTTACGGCGGTTATGGCGAAGGGGAAACACCCGGTTACATTCCGAACCCGGAAGTTAAGCTCTTCAGCGCCGATGGTACTGCACTCGGGAGGGTGTGGGAGAGTAGGTCGCCGCCGGACAATCGTTTGAAAGAGGGTCACCCTTGTGGGTGGCCCTTTTTCGCGTTTACAGGGCTTTGCTCGCTGTGTGGAGGGGCCACCCCGGTCTCGGAGTGTCCCCTCTCGTTTTTGCGGGGCAGGACCGCACTGAGAGGGTGGCGGCCGGCTCTGAGCTGCTCGGCCGCATGGACGGCTCGCGGGGCGGGAGAGAACTCAGATGTGCAGTTCGCCGGAGAGCACCGTCGTCGCGTACCCGGAGAGCTCGACCCTGGCGCCTCGTACGGTCGTGCGGACCATGCCGCCCCGCTCCGACAGCTGGTGACCGGTCAGGGTCTCCCGACCCAGCCGGGCCGTCCAGTAGGGGGACAGAGCGCAGTGCGCGGAGCCGGTCACCGGGTCCTCCGGGACACCGACCCGGGGAGCGAAGAAGCGGGACACGTAGTCCGCGTCGTTCCCCGCCGCCTCCGCGGTCACGATCACACCTCGGGCGTCCACGGCGGCCAGGGCGGTGAAATCGGGGGAGGCGGCGCGGACCGCCTCCTCGCTCTCCACCTCCACGAGGTAGTCCCACTCGTTCCTGCCGATCCAGAGGGGCTTGACGCCGAGCGCCTCGACCAAGCCCCGCGGCGGGGTCGTCTCCTGGATGGCCTTCGCGGGGAAGTCCATGGTGATCAGACCGTTCTCGTCTCCCGTCACGGAGAGGATTCCGCTCTTCGTCGAGAACTCCACGGTTCCGGAGGCGGCCCCGGTGGAGTAGAGCACGTGCGCGGTGGCCAGCGTCGCGTGACCGCACAGAGCCACCTCCACGGCGGGGGTGAACCAGCGGAGCGAGTGCGGGCCGCCGTTCTCGCCCTGGAGGAGGAAGGCCGTTTCCGAGTGCTTCATCTCGGAGGCGAGAGACTGCATCCAGGAGTCCGGCATCGGGGCGTCCAGCAGGCACACTCCCGCGGGATTGCCGTGGAAGGCTCGGTCGGTGAAGGCGTCCACCGTGTAGATCCGCATGAGGTGATGGTAGGGGGTACCGGTATGGGGCCGCATGATTGATCTCTGTCAGGGAGGGCATTCCCCAGGGGATCTCGGCGCGGTGTCGCGGGCCGGGATTGGCGGTGGATCATATTGGCTGGCACGAGAGAACGCCGGTCACACAAAATGGAAATACATACTGGGCGTGTCGCGCCGTGAACTTGTGAGCGTCGGTTAGCGTCCAATGTGGAGGGAGAGACTGAAGTCCGGTACGGCTAGGGCCTCTCCCGGAAAGGACAGAGCCGATGGGGGCAGTGCGCAAGGTAGCCAGCTACCTTGGCCTGGACAGGGTAGAGCATTATGACGATTCGTATGACTACGAGGACGAGGTTGAGGGTGACGAGGGCGAAGACTGGCAGTCCGCTTCCGAGCGGGCGGCCAAGCGCTGGCGTTCGGTGATCGAGCCCTCCCGAATCGTGATGCTGACGCCGCGGAAGTACAACGACGCGCCCACCATCGGCCGGCACTTCCGCGAGGGCCAGACGGTCATCATGGACGTCAACGGCATGAGCACCGCGGAGGCGACGCGGATGGTCGACTTCGCCGCGGGTCTGGCCTACGGCTGTGACGGCCGCATCGAGCGGATCGCTGAGAAGGTCTTCCTGCTGGCCCCCGCCGAGGTGGAGGTCACCACGGCCTGAGGGCGCCCGGACCGAGGGCGCCCGCGGGTCCCGTCCGGGGTCCGCGGGCTCCGGTGCGCCCGGGAAAGGGCTCCGCTACCCGGCACGGGGGCCGCGGCGGAGCAGCCTGGTCAGCTCGGCCAGGTCCGCAGCCGCGGTCCGGGCGCGCTTGTCGGCCTCCCGGGCGTACTCGTGCAGTGCCCACACCGCGTTCTCGGCCAGCTCGCGGAGTTCCTCGACATGCGCGGCGACGTATTCGGCGTCTTCCTGCTCCTGCCGTTGGCGCAACCACAGCCGGTGCCCTCCGGCACCGGCCAGGGTCATCGCGAGTGCCGCGGCCGCGAGCGGCACCGCCGGTGCGGTCCCCGGCAGCGCCAGCGGGACGGCGACGGCGGCGACGATGAGCACCGCGGCGGCGGCGAGCAGGGCGTAGGCCGGCCACGGCAGGCCGCGGGCGGGTACGCCCTGGGTGACGATGCGTTCCTCGGCGGCGGAGAGGGACGCCGGATCGGGCCCCTCGGGCCGGAGCACGATGTCGTGCCCGAGGAGCGAGAGAGTGACCGACTCGGGGGGAGCCGCCTGGGTGGCCCGCGCGAGGTTCTCGGCGGCGTCACGCACGATCGGGGCGGCCACGTGCAGGGCGATCGCCGTCAGCCGGGGGTCTGTCCCGGGCCGCAGGTCGGCGAGGAGGTGGCCGGTGAGCGAACTCATAGGGCCCTCGGGACCGCCGGAGCCGATCAGCCTGCGCAGGACGGCCAAGGGCTCCTCCTCGGCCCAGGCGGTGGCCGGTGTGCGCGAGCGGTTCACCAGCCGCCCGCCGCCGTGCTCCCGGTCCTCGCGGGCCGAGGTGATCTCGACGCAGCGGCTGCGGAGCCGGGCGAGCTGGGCGGCCGAGTGGACCGGCTGGGCCAGCGCGGGGAGCTGGGCGAGTTCGGGGTAGTCCGTCAGGGACGGCGGCACCACGATCGACGGCTCGTCCGGGGTCAGGGCTCGCAGCCAGGGTCCGGGGTCGGGACCCGCCGCGCCCGTGGAGCCGCTGGAACCCGTGGCGCCCGGTTCGGACGTGGAACTCGCGGAGCCCTCAGGCGCCGCGGGGCCGGAGAAGAGGGACACCGCGTCGAGCTTGCGGAGCACGAAGATCTTGCCGGCGGGGCCGTACGCTCCCCGGGCCGCGGCGAGCCAGAGCGCCCGCTGGCCGTGTGTGACGGGCCGGTCCGGGGAGAGCTCGCCGAAGGCGGTCCCGAACCAGGAGGCGTGGATCCGGTCGCCCTGGCCGGCGACGGCCAGGGCGAGACAGAGGAAGAGCGCGGTCTTCTGGGAGTCGCGCTGGGCGGCGCGGCCGAGCGGCCCCAGCGCGTCGTCGCCGCGCATGAGCGCCGTCAGGGCCTCCACGGCGGGGGAGAGCCAGTAGCCGGGCACGTCGGCGAGTTCCGGCGGGGTGCCCGCGAGGGAGCCACCGGCGGCGGCGAGATCCGCCAGGAGCGCCTCGGCATAGCGGTGCAGCTCCGTCTTGGTGTCCGAACTCGCGGTCAGGTCCATGCTCAAGTGCGGAGAACTCTCTCGATGTCGTGACCGGTTGACCGCGCCAGCGTAGTCGGCTTCGGGGAACGGCGCAGCGAGGCGCGCCGAACCCGGCTTTGCCGGATGATCGGTCCGATTTGGGAAACCGGGGCGATCATCCGGCAGGGGCTCACATACGCTCGGGGACCGGGACGCCGAGCAGGTCCAGGCCGGTCTCCAGGACGCGCAGGGTGAGCGCGCACAGGGCGAGCCGGGAGACGCGGACCTCCTCGTCGACGTCGGCCTTGAGCACCGGGCAGTTCTCGTAGAACGCGGTGAAGGCGCTGGCGGTGTCGAACAGGAAGGCGGCCAGCCGGTGTGGGGCGGAGTCCTCGGCCATCTCCGCGACGGCCGCGCCGAACCCCAGCAGGCGCAGGGCCAGGGCGCGCTCGGCCGGGTGCCCGAGCACGATCGGGCCGGTGGCCCGCGCCGGGTCGATGCCGCCCTTGCGGAAGATGGAGCGGATCCGGGCCGTGGCGTACTGCAGGTAGGGGCCGGTGTTGCCGGTCAGGGCGAGCATGCGGTCGAAGTCGAAGACGTACTCGCTGTCGTGGCTGACCGACAGGTCGGCGTACTTGACGGCGCCCATGCCGACCGCGTGCGCGATCTCGGTGCGGGCGGCGTCGTCGTACTCGCGGTCGGCGATCACGGCGGCGGCGCGGTCGTCGGCCTCGTCGAGCAGCTCCACCAGCTTGATCGACTTACCGCTCCGGGTCTTGAACATCTTGCCGTCGCTGCCCAGCACGCTGCCGATCTGGACGTGCTCGGCGCGGACGTGCTCGGGCAGCCAGCCCGCCATCCGGGCGGAGGCGAACAGCATCGACATGTGCAGGGCCTGGGTCGCGCCGATCACATAGATGATGCGGTCGGCCTTGAGGTCCTGGACCCGGTAGCGGATCGTGGCCATGTCGGTGGTGGCGTAGCCGTACCCGCCGTCGCTCTTGCGGATCATGAACGGGAGCGGCTGGTCCTCGCGGCCGGTGAAGCCGGGCGGGAAGACGCAGAGCGCGCCGTCGCTGACCACGGCGATGCCCCGCTCCTGGAGCTCGTCGCAGACCTGGGCGAGCATCGGGTTGTACATGCTCTCGCCGGCGATGTCCTCGTCGGTGAGGGTGATGCCGAGCCGGGTGTAGACCTTGTTGAAGTAGCTGACCGTGGCGTTCATGAAGATGTGCCACAGGCGCATGGTCTCCGGCTCCTCGGCCTGGAGGGTCACGACCCGGGCGCGGGCGCGCTTGTTGAACTCCGGGTCGGAGTCGAACTTCGCGCGGGCGGCCTGGTAGTACTCGTTGCCCTCGCCGGCTTCGAGCTGGGCGACGGCGGCCTCCTCGCCGATGTCCAGCAGGTGCTCGATGAGCATGCCGAACGGGGTGCCCCAGTCGCCCAGGTGGTTCTGCCTGATGACCCTGTTGCCGATGTGCTCGTGCACGCGCGCCAGGGCGTCGCCGACGATGGTCGTGCGCAGGTGGCCGACGTGCATCTCCTTGGCCGCGTTGGGCGCGGAGTAGTCGATCACGACGGTCTGCGGCGACCCGGCCGCCGCCACGCCGGCGCGCGGGTCGGCCAGGATCTCGGTGGACCGCTCGGCGATCCACGCGTCGTCGAGCGTGATGTTGAGGAAGCCGGGGCCGCTGACCTCGACCGTGCCGGGGAAACCGGGGCCGCTGACCTTGGCCGCGCCCGGGGAGTCGGTGCCGGTGAGCCGGTCGGCGATCTCCTGGGCGACCTCCCGCGGGGCTCGTCGCAGCCGCTTGCCCAGGCTCATCGCGACGTTCGCCTGGTAGTCGGCGAACTGCGAGGGACGGATCAGCGGGTCTGCGTCGGAGAACTCCGGACCGAAGGCGACGGCCAGCGCCTGCTGGACGCGCTCGGTGAGGAAGAGCTGCGGGTCGGTCATGTTCCAAGGGTATCGGTAGCGCGCTCTCGAACTCCTGTCATACGGGGGCGTCCGTACCATGCGTGCCGGGCGCGGAGGATCGCCACAGCCGGTGCGGCCGGTGGGCGGCGGTGAGGCGTTCGCCGATGCGGGCCACCACGCCCTGCCGGGAGATCCTGGCGGCGAGCACGCAGGCGGCGCTCACCCCCTGGGCCCGGGAGGCGCCGTGCGCGATGACGACCGTGCCGTTCAGTCCGAGCAGTACGGCCCCGCCGTGTTCCTCGGGGTCCAGCCGCCGGTGGAGTTCCCGCAGGCGCCTGCGCTGCAGCAGGCCGCCCAGCCGGGCCGCGCGGCTCTCCTCGATGGTCTCGCGCAGCTCGGTGAAGGCGTAGCGGACGCTCCCCTCAATGGTCTTGAGCGCCACGTTGCCGGTGAAGCCGTCGGTGACGATGACGTCCGCGACCTTGGTGAGCAGGTCGTGTCCCTCGACGTTGCCCGCGAAGTCCAGGCCGGAGGCGGCCGACAGCAGCTCGTGCGCCCGCCGGACGAGCTTGTTGCCCTTCTCGGGCTCGCTGCCGATGGTCAGCAGGCCGACGCGGGGCTTCTCGATGTCCAGGGCCGTCTCCGCGTAGGCCGAGCCCAGGTGGGCGAACTGGACCAGCATCTCCGGCTTGACCTCCGCGTTCGCCCCGGCGTCCAGGAGTACCGAGGGGGTGGGGCGGGTCGGCAGGGCCACCGCGATCGCGGGCCGGAGCACTCCCTGCTGGCTCCTGAGGCGGAGTTTGCCGGTGGCCACGATCCCGGCGGTGGAGCCGGCCGAGACCACGGCGGAGGCGTCGCCGCGCCGTACCAGGTGGCAGGCGACGGCGATGCTGGAGCGTGGGCGGCGCAGGCTGGCGAGGGCGCCCTCGTCCATCTTCAGGACCTCTTCTGCCCGGACGATCGGGATCTCGGCGGTCGCGTCGTGCCGGCTCAGCGCCTCGTACACCGGGCGGGGGGAACCGACGAGGACGATGGGGATCCCGTGCTGCCTGACGGCCTGTACGGCACCCGCCACGATCTCGTCCGGGGCGTGGTCGCCACCCATGGCGTCCAGGGCGATGGGTGCGACACCGGGAGTGGCGGTATCAGGCAAACGGTCACCTCGCGCGGGAGTCGGCTCTCCGCATCGTAGGCGGGGTTACCAGTGGGTTAAACAAGCGGGGTGTTCAGGTTTCGCCTGGAAGGCTCCGGCAGGTCCTCTCGGGGCGGGGGGCGGGCTGTATGCCAATGAGATTTCGGACATGCGGAACCGGGGGCGCAGGATGTCACGTCCGGTATATAAGCGCTAAAGACGCGCGACTACCCGAAGAGGTTTACGCGAAGAGGAACAAGAAACGGAAGGAAAAAGCCTGGTGATCTTGAAAGAGGGCTCCACGCGCGGGTTCCGCGCCTACACCGCCAAGCATCTCAACGATCTTCTGGAGCGAGCCGGTCTCCCGGAGGAGGAACGGCTCCGGATCCGGGCGGTGGCGACCGTGCTGCCCTTCCGCACGAACGCGTACGTGGTGGACCAGCTCATCGACTGGTCGGCCGTCCCCGAGGACCCCATCTACCGGCTGGTTTTCCCCCAGGCGGACATGCTGCCCGAGGCTGACGTCACCAGACTGGCAGGTCTTCTGCAGTCCGGTGCCCCAAATGCACAGATTCAGGCGATCGCAACCGAGATCAGGATGCGGCTCAACCCGCATCCCGCCGGGCAGCTCGAACTCAACGTGCCCAAGGTCGGCACGGAACCGCTCCCGGGTACGCAGCACAAATATCCTGAGACGGTGCTGTTCTTCCCCAAGCAGGGGCAGACCTGTCACGCCTACTGCACCTACTGCTTCCGGTGGGCGCAGTTCATCGGCGAGCCCGACCTGAAGTTCGCCTCCGACGACGTCGACGGCCTCATCGGCTACCTCAAGGAACACCCCGAGGTGACCAGCGTGCTGCTCACCGGCGGGGACCCCATGATCATGGGGGAGCCGGTGCTCCGCCGGTACCTGGAGCCGCTACTGCAGCTGGAGCAGATCGAGTCCATCCGGATCGGGACCAAGTCGCTGGCCTACTGGCCGCAGCGGTTCGTCTCGGACCCGGACGCGGGTGACACGCTCCGCCTGTTCGCCTCCGTGGTGGAGGCGGGCAAGAACCTCGCCTTCATGGCGCACTTCTCCCACCCCAGGGAGATGGAACCGCCGGTGGTGGAGGCGGCCGTGGCCGGGATCCTCGGAACGGGGGCGATCATCCGGACCCAGGCGCCGCTGATCAGGTCGATCAACGACGAGTCCGGCCTCTGGGCGGCGATGTGGCGGCGCCAGCTCACGCTCGGCATGGTGCCGTACTACATGTTCGTCGAGCGGGACACCGGGCCGCAGGACTACTTCGCGGTCCCGCTCGCGCGGGCCTACGGGGTCTTCCGGGACGCCTACGCGAGCGTCTCGGGGCTGTGCCGTACGGTGCGCGGCCCCTCCATGTCGGCCACGCCCGGCAAGGTGTGCGTGGACGGCGTGACGGAGATCGCCGGACAGAAGGTCTTCGTGCTCCACCTCATCCAGGCGCGCGACCCCGAATTGGTCGGCCGCCCCTTCTTCGCCCACTACGACCCCGAGGCCGTGTGGCTCACCGATCTGCGGCCGGCCTTCGCCGACCACTTCCCGTTCGAGCGCGAGGCCGTCGCCCCGGTGCCGACTGCGTGATGTCCGGGTCAAGCGGGGGTACGGGTCCGGGAAAACCCTGTTCCCGGAACGGCGGCCCCCGCTTTCCTGTTCCTTGTCCCGGGCTTGCCGTTCACGCCATGAAGGGTCGGCTCGGACTTCTTCGACATTTCCGGCATAAGGCGTGAAGGAACGCAGTCCTTCTCGCTGTTATTTCCGTTTTTATGGGACGCTTCGGACGATCGGTCCAGGCCCTCCGGGGCGTCCCCGCCGCGGACATCTTGCCTGAACCAGCGAGTGGTTTGCTCATCGTAAACAAGCTCGGGAGCCGCTCGGGCCGGTGGTAGAAATGCCGGAGCAGCTTCCGGCCGGGGGTGTTCCGTGTAATTTCCCACAGCGCGCCCGCCGGTGAAATGGGTCTCAGGCACTGCTTTCTCGGATTTCCCCGGATATCCGGGTCCCCGGGAAAGGCGGCGCCATTACGAGCTGGGAAGGCAATAATGAAGCGAGTCATCAAAGCGGCTGTGGCCGTGGCGGCGTTCGGTCTCGCGGCGGCGATCTGCTCGCCCGCCCAGGCGGAGACGGCAGACAGCGCCCTCGACAGCTACGGCGCGGCCGGGACCGTCGCCGCGGCGGTCCAGGGACTCTCCGGCGGTCTGTTCGACACCGGCGCCGCGCTGAGCGGTCTGGGCAGCGGCCAGGGCACCATGACCGCCGACGGTGTCCTCGGAACCGGGACGGAGACGGTCGAGAGGATCCTGGGCGTCTCCACCGACAACATCACCTGGGGCGCTCCGGCGCGCGGTGTCAGCGACGGCTCCGGCCCGGTCGGCCAGACCGTCGACACCGTCGGGAGCCTCACCGGCACCACCGCCGACGCGGCGTCCTCCCTCGGGCGCCTGGCGGACAGCGCTCAGGACACCAGCGAGGGCGCCGAGGGACTCGGCAACCAGCGGGGCGCCGTCGACGGCCTGGTCCACGGGGTGAACCAGGCGCTCCCGCAGGGCCGCGGGACCGCGGGCGATGTGGCCCCGCTGGTCAGCACCGTGACCCCGAACGAGGCGGCGCCGGTGACCGGCGCGGTCACCCCGGTCACCGAGTCGGCCTCCATCGACGAGCTCGCCCCGCTGGTGAGCAACACCGGCGGGGAGACCGCGGCCTCGACGACCGGACTCGTCGACTCCCTGGCCGACGCCGTCGGCAGTGCGAGCAGGAGGGCCACCGAGGCCCGGTGACAGCCGCGACCCTGGGTCGCGGACCGATGAAGAGACCGGCCGGTGCGCACCGGCCGGTCTCTTCATGCGTCCCGCGGCATGTCGCTTTTCTCAGTGCGTCATGCGGCATGTCGTTCTTCTCGGTGCGTCACGCGCTTCTCAGTGCCTCACGCGGTATGCCTCTGCCCGGATGGATATCCGGGGGCCCGCACGGAGGTGCGGCGGGCGATCTGGGCCTGGAGCCTGGCCATCTGCCAGTGCAGTTCGATGAGCTGCTCGGCGAGCTGGAGGCGGGAAATCTCGGACGGGTCTTCTGCTGCCAGGTGGTCGATCGCGGTGGACAGCTCTCGCATCGCGCGCCCCCACTCCATGACGGCTTCCTCGGGTTCAAACCCCCTGATCGAAACAACGTTCGAATCATAGCGGAACGTCTGTCCCAGTGTCAGTCGATTGCCTCGTGACTCGCCGTACGGCGGCACCGGCCGGGCCCGGCCTGGTGGGGGTCACCGGCGGGACCCGGCCGGGTGGGGTTCCCTCAGCCGGAGAGGGCGTGTTCGATGACGACGTGTCAGCCGGAGACGCCGTACTCGGCGATGACGTAGCCGCGGGCGAGGGTGTTGGCGGTGATGTTGAAGCCCACCACGGCGGGTGGCGCGTCGGCGTCCAGGCCGAGCTTCTCCACCCCCAGGGCGTGGACGGCGAAGATGTAGCGGTGCGGGGCACCGGGGGGCGGGGCGGCGCCGCCGTACTCGTTGGTGCTGTAGTCGGTGCGGCCGTGCACGCCGAAGTCGGTGTCCGCGGAGCCCGCGCCCCGGGGAAGCTCGGTGACGTCGGCGGGGATGTCGTACAGGAGCCAGTGCCACCACCCGCTGCCGGTGGGGGCGTCGGGATCGAAACAGGTCACCGCGTAGCTCCGGGTGCCCTCGGGGGCGCCCGACCAGCGCAGGTGCGGGGAGAGGTTCTGCCCGCTCATGCCCCAGTCGTTGAAGACGTGGGTCTCGGACAGGGTCCCGCCGTCACGGATGTCGTCGCTCTCGACGGTCAGCGCGGGAACCTGCGGCAGGAAATCATATGGAATCGGCGGCCGTGGCGACACGATTCACCTCCGATGGGAGCGTCGTTTCGGACGCTCCTCATCTTGCCCCGTCCTCAGCCCTTGTTGTAGGCGGCGAGCACCGTCTTGGGGTCGCCGTCCATCTTGATCTTCCCCTTGTGCAGCCAGATGACCCGGTTGCAGGTCTCCTCGATCACGTCGAGGTTGTGCGCGACGAGGAAGACCGTGCCGGCCTGCTCGCGCATCTGCTTGATGCGCTCCTGGCTCTTGCGCTTGAACTCGCGGTCACCGGTGGCCAGGGCCTCGTCGATGAGCAGCACGTCGTGCTTCTTGGCCGAGGCGATGGCGAAGCGGAGCCGGGCGCCCATGCCGGACGAGTAGGTGGACATGGGGAACTGCACGAACTCCCCGATGCCGGAGAAGTCGACGATGTCGTCGAACTTCTCCTTCACCTGGGTGGGGTTCATGCCCATGGCGTAGCAGCCAAGGACGATGTTGCGCTCGCCGGTGAGCTCGCGCATCAGCGCGGCGTTCACGCCGAGCAGGGAGGGCTGGCCGTCGGTGTAGACCGCCCCGGAGTGCGGGGGCAGCAGGCCCGCGATGGCGCGCAGGAGGGTGGACTTGCCCGAGCCGTTGCGGCCGACGATGCCGATCGCGTCGCCGTGGTAGGCCACGAAGGAGACGCCGCGGACGGCGTGGACCTCCTTCATCTGCGGCCGGCCCTGGCGCTTGAGCAGGCGCATGAGGGCGTTGGCGGCGTTGCCCTTCTCCGCCTCGGTGGCGGCGCCGTACACCCGGTAGATGATGTGCAGGTCGTCGACGACCACGGTGGGAGTGCCCGCGCGGGAATGGCGGGGGGGCTCCGGGTTGGGGTGCACCCTGACGTCCGTGCTCGGGACGCCGGGCTCCTCGGCCTTCACGCGGGACAGCTCCTCCGTCAACTCAGCCACGGCCGTACTTCTCCTCGGCTCGCCAGAAGTACCAGAAGCCGCCGAGCAGGGCGAACACTGCCCAGAATACGCAAACGAACCAGATGTACGGCCGGATGCCGCCGTGATCCTCGATGAGGATATGGCGCATGAGCTCCATGTAGGCGGCGGCGGGGTTGAAGTACATCAGGTCCGCGACCCACTGGGGGAGCCCGGCTCCGTTGACCGGGCTGGTCACCTTGTCCTCGATGGAGAAGAAGACTCCGGAGGCGTAGAGCCAGGTGCGCATGATGAACGGCAGGAGCTGGTTCAGGTCGCGCGCGGTGGCGCCGACGCGGGCCAGGACCAGGCTCGCGCCGATGTTGAACATCGTCTGCATGAGCAGCGCTACCGGGATGAGCAGCCAGAGCCAGGTGATCGGCTGACCGGTGACGACCACCAGCACGACCAGCACGCCCATGGAGATCATGAGCTGCTGGAACTCCTGGATCGTGTAGGCCAGCGGGAGCGCCGCGCGCGGGAAGTGCAGGGCGCGGATCAGCGACAGGTTGCTGGAGATCGACTTTGCGCCGCCGCTCACCGCGCGCTGGGTGTAGGTGAAGACGAACATCCCGGTGATCAGGAACGCGGGATAGTAGTCGCTCACCGTGCCCTTGCTCGCACCCAGGATCAGGCCGAACATCAGGTAGTAGATCGCCGCGTTGAGCAGCGGGGTGAGGACCTGCCAGAGCTGGCCGAGGGCGGAGTTGCTGTATTTCGAGACGTTGCGCGAGGTGGCGTACGTCATGATGAAGTGCCGTCGTTCCCACAACTGGCGCAGGTAGACGGGGAGACTCGGGCGCGCGATGGCACGCCGAAGTCCGTGACGCTCGGCGAGCTTGGCCAGCGGCTCCTGTCCCGTGGAGGGGGTGCCGTTGCTCGGGCCGCCCGCCTGGGCGTCCGCGGTGGCGGATTCCGGCTGGCTCATGGCTAGGACTCTATTGGATGCGGGTGGATGACATGCCTGCGGCGGGGCTCCGCCGCACATTGGACGGGAGAGCGGGATGGGAGGTTCCACATAGATTGCGCGAGTTGTCCTCCTGCCCCCGATTCGCCCCTGCCCCGCGCGACCCGGTCGGCTGTCTCGCGTGACCCGGTCAACGGTAGCCCAGGCGGAGGTCGACCGCGGGCAATGGCGCGCCCACTCTGGCGGTAGGGGTATGTTGACGTGACCATTCCCGTGCCACATTTATGCCATCGTCCCTTTTGGGGGGTTTGGGGTTGTCGGGTCGGGCTGGTTGTGGTGTGACGGCGCATCGGCGTTCGTGTGACCGAACTGCAACATCCCGGAGACGACCCGGTGTGGGGCGGTGCGGAATAGTCGCGTCCGACCGGTGTGGCGTCGGAGCGTTGGCCGGGCCAGTGGGATGCGGGGGCGACACCCTTCGCGGCGCTGCCCCGGATGGCGGTGCTCAGTCTCGGCGCTCGCCTGCAAAGGGAGGATTTACCACAAATGCGTGTCTTCAAGGGCGCAAAGATCATCGCCGGTGCGGCGTTGCTCTCTCTGGGGCTCGCCGCGTGTGGCAGCGGCACGTCCACGGGTGACGCCGGCGGTGCGGATCAGCCCGTGCGCATGAGGATCGGCGAGCCGCAGAAGCTGTTCTACCCCAGCGACACCGTCGAGTCCGAGGGCGCGGAGGTCCTGGCCTCGATCTTCGCTCCGCTCGTGAAGTACGACGAGGACAAGAAGCCCGTCGAGTTCGTCGCCGAGTCGATCAAGACGAACGACAACCGGGTCTGGACGATCAAGATCAAGTCCAAGTTCACCTGGCACAACGGCGAGAAGCTGATCGCGCAGAACTACGTGGACGCGTGGAACTACGCCGCCAACCAGGAGAACGCGCAGAGCACCAACTACTTCTTCGCGCGCGTGCGGGGATACGACGCCCTGAACCCCGGCGAGGGCAAGACCCCCTCGACCGACAAGATGAGCGGTCTGCGGGCGCTGGACGAGGAGACCTTCCAGGTCACCCTGAAGCAGCCGTTCTCCCAGTTCCTGACCATGCTGGGATACAGCGCGTTCTACCCGCTGCCCAAGGCGGCCTTCGACGACAACGGGAAGGTCACCGAGGCGTACGCCAAGAAGCCGATCGGCCAGGGGATGTTCCAGATCGACAAGCCCTACAACAAGGGCACCGATCAGACGATCAACCTGACCCAGTACGAGGGCTTCCCGCTCGACAAGCCGAAGTTCAAGAAGCTGCAGTTCAAGGTCTACAACAGCGCGGAGACCGCCTGGAACGACCTGCAGGCCGGCAACATCGACATCCAGGAGCAGCTGCCTCCCTCGGCGATCTCGGCCGCCAAGGCCGAGCTGGGCGACCGCTACATCGACCAGGAAGACGCCAGCATCGGCTACCTCGGCTTCCCGCTCGTGGCCAGTGACGTCTACGACGACCCGCGGATCCGCCGGGCGATCTCCATGGCCATCGACCGGAAGACCATCACCGAGACGGTCTTCTCCGGCACCCGCGCCCCGGCCGACGACTTCATCAACCCGCTCCTGCCCGGCTACCGCCCCGGCGCCTGCCAGGCCTGCGTCTACGATCCCGAGGGGGCGAAGAAGCTCTACGAGGAGGCGAACGGTCCCAGGACGCTGCAGCTCGGCTCCAACATGGACAACGGCCACAAGGAGTGGATCGAGGCGGTCGCCAACAACCTCCGCTCCAACCTGGGGGTCACCGTCGAGCTCGACCAGGTCGAGAAGTTCCAGGAGATCCTCGACCGGCTCGAGGCCAAGCAGTACACCGGCATGTTCCGCTCGGGCTGGCTGATCGACTACCCGTCCGCGGAGAACTACCTGACCCCGGTCTTCTCGACCGGCGCCATCAAGACCGGTGCCAACTACGCGGGTTACAGCAACACCGACTTCGACCGGCTCCTGGCCAAGGGCGACTCCGCCGCCTCCCTGGAGGAGGGCCTGAAGTACTACCAGCAGGCCGACGACCTGCTGCTCCGTGACCTGCCGATGATTCCGATCTTCTACTACCGGATGAACGCGGCGTTCTCGGAGCACGTCAGGGGCGTCCGGATCAACCTGCTCAACCAGGTCGAGTGGGCCTCGGTGGAGAAGGTGGCCTGACGGTTTCCCGGGGCCGGGCGGAGGACCGCCCGGCCCGACTGCCGCGAACCCCGACTGCCGCGAACAAAGAGCCATAACACATGGGCCGCTACCTCATCAGGCGCCTGCTCCAGGCGATCCCCGTACTGCTGGGCGCCACGCTGCTCATCTACGCCGTCGTCTTCGCCCTACCCGGCGACCCGATCGCGTCGATGTCCGGCGAGAAGCGGATGGACCCCGACATCGTCGGGATCCTCCGCGACCAGTACCACCTGAACGACCCGTTCATCGTCCAGTACTGGCACTACATCTCCGGGGTCTTCCAGGGGGACTTCGGCCGGACCTTCGCGGGAGTCGAGGTCTCCGAGATCATCGCGAGCAAGTTCCAGGTCACGCTGAACCTGGCGTTCACCGCTCTGGTCATGGAGGCCGTCATCGGCGTGGGCCTCGGGCTGTACGCGGCGCTGCGCCGCGGCAGGGCGCAGGACACGCTGGTGCTCGCGTCCACGCTCGTGCTGATCTCGATCCCCACCCTGGTGACCGGGTTCGTGCTCCAGCTCCTGCTGGGCGTCAAGCTCAAGCAGAGCACCGGCATCGAGATCTTCCCCGTCGCCGGCGTCTCGGACGGGCTGCGGAGCTATCTGCTGCCGGCCTTCGTCCTCGCGGGCACCTCGATCGCGTACCTCGCCCGGCTCACCCGGACCAACCTCGCCGAGACCCTGCGCGCCGACTACATCCGCACCGCGGTGGCCAAGGGCCTGCCGCGGCGCAGGGTCATCGGGCGCCACGCGCTGCGCAACGCCCTGATCCCGCTGGTCACCTATCTCGGCGCCGACCTGGGCACGCTGATGGGAGGCGCGGTGATCACGGAGACGATCTTCAACCTGCCCGGCATCGGCCAGGAGCTGTTCCGCTCGGTCTACGAGCGCCAGCAGCCCGTGGTCGTGGGCATCGTGACGCTCCTGGTCCTCGTCTACATCCTGGCCAATCTGATCGTGGACCTGCTCTACGCCGTGCTCGACCCGAGGATCCGCTATGAGTGACACCACGATTCCGAGGACCCCCGGAGCCCCGGGAGCCCCGGGAGCCCCGGGAGCCCCGGGAGTCCCGGGAGCGCCGGGAGGCAGGCGCGCCAGGCACGCCAAGCGGCCGGCGCAGTCCTCCCCGCAGGGTCCGCGGTCGCCGAAGGACCCCGGGGGCACCGGAACCCCGGGTGCCGACGACGCCAGGCCCGCGGGCCTGTGGAGCGACGCCTGGCACGATCTGCGGCGGCGCCCCCTCTTCGTCGCCTCCGCCGTGCTGATCGGCGTGATCCTGCTCATGGCCGTGGTGCCGCAGCTGTTCACGTCGGTGGACCCGTACGACGCGGTGAACTGCCGGCTCGGCGACGCCCGCCAGGCACCGAGCGCCGACCACTGGTTCGGCACCGACAACCAGGGCTGCGACACCTTCGCCCGGACCGTCTACGGCACGCGCGTCTCCCTGCTGGTGGGCCTGAGCGCCACCGTCATGACCGTCCTCGTCGGCGGCCTGCTCGGCCTGCTGGCAGGGTTCCGGGGCGGGTGGCCGGACGCGCTGCTGTCCCGGGTCGCGGAGATCTTCTTCGCCATCCCGTCGGTCCTCGGCGCGCTGCTGATCCTGGCCGTCTTCCGTACGGGCACGGTGTGGACCGTCATGCTCGCGCTGTCCATGCTGGCCTGGCCGATGACCTTCCGCATCATGAGGGCTGCGGTGATCACGGCCAAGGGGCAGGACTACGTGATCGCGGCACGGGCGCTCGGCGCGTCCGGCGGGCGGCTCATGTTCCGCCACATCCTGCCGAACTCGGTCGCCTCGGTGATCGTGGTGGCCACGATCAACCTCGGCGTCTTCATCGCCGCCGAGGCGGGCCTGTCGTTCCTCGGCGTCGGCATCCAGTCGCCGTCGATCTCCTGGGGTCTCATGATCGCCGACGCCCGGCCGCGCTTCCTGGAGGCGGCCGGTCCGCTGCTGTTCCCGGCCGCCTTCCTGAGCGTCACCGTCCTGGCCTTCATCATGCTGGGCGACGCGGTGCGCGACGCCCTCGACCCGAAGCTGCGGTAGGGGGACAGCTGTGAACGTGACGTCGACACCGCCGCTGCCGGCCTGGGGGATGGGCGGCGCGGAGAACGAGCCGCTGCTCACCGTCGAGGACCTGCACGTGGAGTTCGCCACCCGGCAGGGGGTCGTGAAGGCGGTCAACGGGGTCAGCTACGCGCTGCGCCCCGGAGAGACGCTGGCCGTGCTCGGCGAGTCCGGCTCGGGCAAGTCGGTGACCGCCCAGGCGATCATGGGCATTCTCGACACGCCGCCGGCCCGCATCCCGAAGGGCCGGGTCCGCTTCCGGGGCACGGACCTGCTCCGGCTCTCGGAGGACGCCCGCACCCAGATCCGGGGCCGACGGATCTCGATGATCTTCCAGGACGCGCTCTCCGCGCTGAACCCGGTGTTCACCGTCGGCTCGCAGATCGGCGAGATGTTCCAGGTGCACGAGGGGGTGTCCCGGCGCGAGGCCGAGCGCAGGGCGGTCGAGCTGATGGACCGGGTCCGCATCCCCGGCGCCCGGCAGCGCCTGCACGACTACCCGCACCAGTTCTCCGGCGGCATGCGCCAGCGCATCATGATCGCAATGGCGATCGCGCTCGGCCCGGAGGTCCTGATCGCCGACGAGCCGACCACCGCGCTCGACGTGACGGTGCAGGCCCAGATCATGGAGCTGCTCGCCGAGGTCCAGCGGGAGAGCGGCATGGGCCTGATCCTGATCACCCACGACCTCGGCGTGGTGGCCGACGTCGCCGACAAGATCGTTGTCATGTACGGCGGGCGCGTCGTCGAGAACGCCCCCGTGCGCGACATCTACCGCAACCCCGCCCACCCCTACACCAGGGGCCTGCTGGAGTCGGTCCCCCGGGCCGACCGGAAGGGCCGGGAACTGTACGCCATCGCGGGCATGCCGCCGGACCTGCTCGACATGCCGCCGGGCTGCGCCTTCGCCCCCCGCTGCCCCTACCGGCAGGACAACTGCGTCACCGAGCCGGTGCCGCTGTACCGGATCGGCGCGACGCGCGGCAGCGCCTGCCACTACTGGAGGGAGGTCCTCGATGGCGGCCACGGGTAGTCCGATCCTCGAAGTCCGCGACCTGGTCAAGCACTTCCCGATGACCCAGGGCGTACTCGTCCGCAAGCAGATCGGCGCGATCAGGGCGGTGGACGGGGTCTCCTTCGACCTGCGCCGCGGCGAGACGCTCGGCATCGTGGGGGAGTCCGGCTGCGGCAAGTCCACGCTGGCCAAGCTGCTGATGGGACTGGAGCGACCCACCTCGGGCTCGGTCCGGATCAAGGGCAGGGAGATCGCCGGCGCCAGGGAGAGCGAGCTCAAGGGGGTCCGCCGGACCATCCAGCTGGTGATGCAGGATCCGTACACCTCGCTGAACCCGCGGATGACGGTCGGCGACATCGTCGGCGAGCCGTACGAGATCCACCCCGGGGCGGCGCCCAAGGGCGACCGCCGCCGCCGGGTCCAGGCGCTCCTGGAAATGGTGGGCCTCAACCCCGACCACATCAACCGCTATCCGCACCAGTTCTCGGGCGGGCAGCGCCAGCGCATCGGCATCGCCCGCGGCCTGGCGCTCCAGCCGGAGATCATCGTCTGCGACGAGCCGGTCTCCGCGCTGGACGTGTCGATCCAGGCCCAGGTGATCAACCTGCTGGCCAGGCTGCAGCGGGAACTCGGCCTGGCGTACGTCTTCATCGCCCACGACCTGTCGGTGGTCCGCCACATCTCCGACCGGGTCGGCGTGATGTACCTGGGCAAGATGGTCGAACTCGGTGGGGACGCCGAGATCTACGGCCAGCCCGCGCACCCCTACACCCAGGAGCTGCTGTCGGCCGCGCCGGTCCCCGACCCGGACGGGCGTGAGCGGCGCAGGCGGATCGTCCTGCAGGGCGATCCGCCCTCCCCGGCCAACCCGCCCTCGGGCTGCCGGTTCCGTACCCGGTGCTGGAAGGCGCAGGAGATCTGCGCGCAGCAGGAGCCCCCGCTCCAGCTGCGGCCGGGCACCTGGCACGAGAGCGCCTGCCACTTCGCGGAGGTCTACGACATCATGCGCCGCCCGTTCTGACCGGGACCCCGGCGGATGTCCGCCCGGTGTTCCCGGCAGTCACCGGCAGGGTGTTTCCGGCGGACGCGGACGCGGCCCTCCCCGGGGTGGGGAGGGCCGCGCCGCTCGCGGGACGGATGTCAGTCGCGGACGGCCTTGAGCAGGTTGCCCAGGAGGCCGTTGGCGATGGTGCCCAGCGGGCCGTGGCCGTTGAGCAGGCTGCCGAGCGGGCCGGGCAGGGAGGTGCCGAGGGAGACGGGCTGCTGCTCCTGCTGCTGGGACTGCTGGGGCTCGGGCTCGGCGGAGGCGACCGTGGCCGTGCCGACGACGGCGAGGCAGACGATGGCGGAGGCGGTGATGATGCGACGGACCATGATGTTCTTCCCCCGAAGGAATTCCGGGCCGGACGCGCGGCTCCGGCCGCCCTCCGTGCCCGCGCGACTACGCTTTGGCGCCTAGCAGTATGGGCCCCTCGCCCGCGGACGCGACACGCAGGCGCGTCAGGTAATGGCGATGATGGCCGATCCATGACCGAACAGGCCCTGGTTCGCGGCCAGGCCAGCCCGTGCGTTGACCACCTGACGGGTTCCCGCCGTACCGCGCAGCTGCCGGGTCAGCTCGCACACCTGCGCGATCGCCTGCGCCGGGATGGCCTCCCCGAAGGAGGCGAGCCCGCCGGAGGGGTTCACCGGGACCCTGCCGCCGAGCGCGGTGTCCCCGGCGCGCAGGAGCTTGGCGGCCTCGCCCGGCGGAGCCAGCCCGATGTCCTCGACCCAGTCCAGTTCCAGCGCGGTGGACAGGTCGTAGACCTCGGCGAACGACAGGTCCGCCGGACCGAGCCCGGCCTCCTCGTAGGCGGCGTGGGCGATGGAGGCGCGGAAGGCCCGCTCCGGGGGAGGCGCGGCCGCGGTCGAGTCGGTGGCGAAGCAGGGCAGTTCGAGGACGGTGTTGGGGAAGGTCGGGGTGACCGTGGAGACGGCCGCGATCCGCACGGCCGTGCTCAGGCCGCGGCGGCGGGCGTACTCCTCCGAGACGAGGACCACCGCGGCGCCTCCGTCGGAGGTGGCGCAGATGTCCATCAGCCGCAGGGGGTCGGCCACCATCGGGGAGGCGAGCACCTCCTCGGCGGTCACGGTCCTGCGGTAGCGGGCGTTCTCGTTCAGGGAGCCGGCCAGCGCGTTCTTGACCTTGACCGCGGCGAAGTCCTGCGAGGTGTCGCCGTACAGCGCCATGCGCCTGCGCGCGTAGAGCGCGAAGTACGCCGGGTTGGTGGCGCCGAGCAGCCGGAACCTGAGCCAGTCCGGGTCGTCTGGGCGGTCGCCGCCCACCGGCCGGAAGAAGCCCTTGGGCGTGGAGTCGGCTCCGACGACCAGCGCGACGTCGCAGAGGCCGGCGAGGATGCGGGTGCGGGCGATGTCGAGGGCCTGCGCGCCCGATGCGCAGGCCGCGTAGCAGGAGGCGATCCGCGCGCCGGTCCAGCCGAGCGCCTGGGCGAAGGTGGCGCCCGCGATGAATCCCGGGTAGCCGTTCCTGATCGTGTCGGCGCCCACCGCGAACTGGACGTCGGTCCACTCCAGGCCCGCGTCGCGGAGCGCCGCGCGGGCGGCGGCCACGCCGTACTCGGCGAAGGGCCGCCCCCACTTCCCCCACGGGTGCATCCCCGTGCCCGCGATGACGACGCTCATGTCGTGCCTCCCGTGCCTCCCGTGCCTCCCGTGCCTCCCGTGCCTCCCGTGCCTCCCGTGCTCGCCGGGGCGCCCGCGCCCGTCTGCCCGGGACCGCGCGGCCTGCCCCACATCCACACCAGCGGGCCGTCCGCGAGCGGGCCCGCGGTCAGCTCCAGTTCCATGCCGACGTGCAGGTCGTCCACGGTCAGGTCCTTGACCTGGCCGAGCACGACGATGCCCTCCTCGGCGAGTTCGACCGCGGCCAGGGTCACCGGCGTGTACGGCTCCGCCGCGACGAACGGCGCGGGGGGCGGGTAGCGGGCGTCGGTGTAGGACCACACGGTGCCGCGCCGGGAGAGCCGGGCCGGTACGAGCTCCTCACCCGGGCAGCGGGGGTTGGGGCAGAACCCCGTCCGGGGCGGGAAGCAGACCGTCCGGCACTCGGCGCAGCGGGTGCCGATCAGGTGGACGGTGTCGTCGTCGACGGTGAACCAGCCGTCGATCGCGGGGGTGTCCATGGAGCCAATATGACACAAGCGCTTGCTAGGTTGCATCCCCCGGGCGCTCTCCGTGGGCGAGGGGGGCGGGGCGGCAGGAGCCCTCGGGGCACAGGGACGGCCGGGCGGCGGGTGCTCTCAGGGGTAGGGACGGCGGCCGAGCAGCAGGCGGATCGCCAGCACGATGACGAGAAGGGACAGGGCGCCGCAGACGATCCGGCGGAGACCGTGCCCCATGCCGGTTCCGGCCGACGCCCCGCCGCCGTCGCGCCCACCGTCCCGGCCGACGGCGTCCCGGCCGGGCTCCCCTCCCGGCTCCCCGCCCGTCGCCTCGCCCGTCGCCCCGCCTGTTTCCCGGTCTGCTCCCGGCGCCCGGAGCCACTGCCGCCGCAGCTGCGCGGCCCGCTCCAGCGCCCGGGAGGCGTTGACCACGCCGTGGCCGTAGGCGGGGTTGTGGCCCTCCGCGGGACGGTGGGTCGTGCCGTACTCGATGGCGTGGCGGATCTGCTCGGGGCTCAGCTCGGGGTACTCCGCCCTGATCAGCGCGGCGATCCCGGCGACCAGCGCGGCGGCCGAGCTGGTGCCGTTCCCCACGGTGTAGGAGCCGGGTCCGTCGGCGGCGACGATCTCCACGCCGGGCGCGACCACCGAGAGGTGGTCCTGGCGGTTGGAGAACGGCGCCACGCGCATCGCCTGGTCCACCGCGCCCACCGAGATCACGCCGGGGTAGGCCGCGGGGAAGTGCCTCCGGTTGAGGCCCGCGCCGTCATTGCCCGAGGAGGCCACCAGGACCGCGCCCCGGTCGAGGGCGTACCGCACCGCCTGCTGCTCGGCCGCCGACCCCTGCCACGACCGGCCGCCGCCGCCCAGCGACATGCTGATCACCTTGGCCCCGCGGTCCACGGCGTAGCGGATGCCCCGGGCCAGGGCGCCCTTCCCCCGCTCGCGGTGCTGGCGGCGCCGGGGGTCGTCGTGTTCGAGCGCGACCCGGACGGACAGGATCGTCGCGGACGGAGCGATCCCCGTCACCCCGCGGGAGCGGCCGTCGCCGCGCCCGCGTCCGGCGATGACGCTGGCCATGGCCGTACCGTGATGTCCCCACCAGGACCGCCGGTGCGCCGTGCCCGTCAGGTCGGGGCCGCTGACCACCGCGCCCGCCAGGTCGGGGTGGCGCGCGTCGACCCCCGTGTCCAGGACGGCGACGATCACACCCTCACCGCGGGTCGTCCGCCACGCCTCCGGCACGTCCAGGGGGTCCAGCGCCCACTGCCGGGCCCGCCGCTCCGAGGGGGCGGGGGGTTCGTCGGGACCGCGGACGGAAGGCCAGGAGAAAGCGGTCAGGGTGGCGGCGGTTAGGGCCGCGCCGAGCGCACGCGTGGGGAACACGGTGACCTCGTGTCGGAGAGGGGAGGGCACGTCAGATGGGGATTCTGACACGCACCTCCCCGCTCAATCCGATGCTTTCAGTAAACAGGCCGATACGGGCGGTTAGTCTGTTTAGTCGTGAAAGGTGGAAACCCCTACGGAGCCATGGAGAGCCGCACGTGAGCCCCCGGCGGGAGACCGAGCCGCTGCGACGCGTCGCCGGAGTTGATGGCCAGGGCGATCAGCCCGGCCGAGTCGGTGAAGGCGACCACCTCTCCCGGGGGTACGGACGCGAACGTCTCGCGGAACGGCACCGAGAGCTGCCGCCTGCCGAGCCGTACCGCCAGCGTGGTCCCCGGCCGGGCTCCCAGGGTGGCCAGGTCGCCCGCGCTGATCGACAGCTGGGCGTTGCCGTAGTGGTCCACCGAGAGCACCTCGCCCTCCACCGCCCCGTCCCGTACCAGGGAGGTCGGCGCGGGGAAGGCGGCCAGCCGATCCAGCGGGACCTGCGGGCCCACCCCCGCCAGGTCGTGGCCGACCGCCAGCCGGGCGGCCACCGGGGCGAAGACGTCGCGGCCCAGGAACGTCAGCGAGACCGGTTTGAGGAAGAGGTCCTCATTGGTCAGCTCGTAGGCCGCCCGGGCCCCGCCGACCGCCTGCACGGCCCAGGACAGCACCCCGTTGTCCGGGCCCAGGAACACGTGGTCCCCGGCCTCGATCGCCACCCCCCGGCGCGCGCCGCCCACGCCGGGATCGATCACGGCGACGTGCACGCCCGCGGGAAGGTAGCGGATGGTCTGTGCCAGGATCGCCGCGCCGCGCCGCACGTCGCCGGAGGGGACCAGGTGGCACACGTCGATGATCCGCGTCTGGGGGGCGATCCGGGCGATCACGCCGTGGCAGGCGGCGACGTAGCCGTCCTCCAGCCCGTAGTCAGTGAGGAGGGTGATGACAGAGGTCACATTTGGTGACTGTACGTCTCCACATCGGCCATGAACAGCCGGAAATTCCCGACTATCCTGGCTTCGGGCCGCGTGCGCGCGGTGGGATCACCCCGCGCCCGACCGAGGAGGACCGCCCATGGACACTGCGCCGATTCCCGGTGACAGTGCTGCCCAGAAACCGACCCCGAAGGCCCTGACGGACAGGGAGAGGGAGCTGCTCGCCTTCGAGCGCCAGTGGTGGCGCTACGCGGGCGCCAAGGAACAGGCCATCCGTGAGGCCTTCGACATCTCCGCCACTCGTTACTACCAGCTGCTCAGTGAACTCATCGACAGGCCGGAAGCGCTCGCGCACGATCCGATGCTGGTCAAACGCCTGCGCCGGCTCCGCGACAACCGCAGGCGCGACCGCGCCGCGCGGCGGCTCGGCCTACGTCCCTGATCCCCGGGTATGGCCGCGGGAAGGACATCAGCACAGAACGGGCCATGACGCATGACCAAGGGACTGGAGAAGATCCTCACCGACGGGCTGAAGGCGATCCTCGCCGATCCCGCCGGAGCGGTGATCGGAGTCGACTTCGACGGCACGCTCGCCCCGATCGTGCCCGACCCCGAGTCGGCCAGGATCCATCCGGCCGGTCCCGGGGTGCTGGCCAGGCTCGGTGACCTGGTCGGCTCCCTGGTGGTCATCACCGGGCGCCCCGCCGCCACGGCCGTCGAGTACGGCTCTCTGGACCGGGTACCGGGGCTGGTCGTCCTCGGTCACTATGGCCTCGAACGCTGGGAGGCGGGCAGGCTGACGACCCCGCCCGTCCATCCGGGCCTGGCGTACGTCCGGGCCGAGCTGCCCCGGCTGATCGCCGGGCTCGACGGGGTCAGGATCGAGGACAAGGACCGGTCCGTCGCCGTGCACACGCGGCAGGCCCCCGAACCGCAGGCCGCGATCGACGCGCTGCGCGCGCCGATCGGCGTGCTGGCGGCCGAGACCGGACTGGCGGTCGAGCCGGGCAAGTTCGTGCTGGAGCTGCGGCCCCCCGGGGTCGACAAGGGCGGCACGCTGACCGCCTTCCTCCGTGAACGCTCGGCCCGCTCGGTGCTGTTCGCCGGGGACGACCTGGGAGACGTGGCGGCGTTCGCCGCCGTACGGGCCTCAGGGCTGCCCGGGGTCACGGTGTTCAGCGGCTCGGCGGAGGTCGGCGCGGAGCTGGGCGCGGAGGCCGACATCGTGGTGGACGGCCCCGCCGGGGTGATCGAGCTCCTCGATTCCATCGCCGACGCCCTCACGGGCCCCTAAGGCCCCGCGCGCACGGGCTCTCCCACCTGCCGCGGAAGTCCCCTACAACCCGGCATCAAGCAGACGGCAAGCGGGCACCGATAGCTTCTCCCGCATGAGAAAGCGTTCCATCGTCATCGCCGCGCTCGCCGGCTCCGCCCTCCTCGGCACCCCCGCGATCGCCTCCGCCTCCACGGCCGCTGAGGTTTCCGCGCCCGCCGGGGTCTCCGCGCCCGCCGGGGTCTCCGCGCCCGCCGAGGTCTCCGCGACCTCCACGGCGGGGGTGAAGACCGTGTCCTTCCGCGGGATGAGCCTGAAGGTCCCGTCCGGCTGGCAGGTGCACCGCGATGGCGACTGGATGCTGGTGCAGACCGGCGGGTGCGAGACGCCGGCCTACTTCGCCGCGAAGTGCCAGGGGTTCTGGATCCTCGGGCCGAAGGCGATCAAGTACGGTGACGAGGGCTTCGACCCCTACCGGGGCGATCAGCCGTTCTACCCGGCCAGCGACGTGCAGGCGTGCCCCTTCAACGGCAAGCACGGCCAGGTCATCGGCAAGCCCACCGCGCTCGGCCTGCGCCAGGTCGGCCGCGGGCACAGGGCCAAGTACGTCTCCTGGTTCGGGCGGTGCGTGAAGCACGGCAACGGCGAGCAGACGGCCACCTTCGACCAGCGCGAGTGGTTCCTGCCCACGTCGAGGATCCTCGTGGTGGACGTGTGGAACACCCGTGGCCTGGCGGACATCCTGAAGAAGGCCACCTGGCGCTAGGAGCTGCCCGGGGTCCGGATCATGTGGTTGAGGTGAGGAACTTCAGCCACATGGCCGAACCCCGAACGGCTTCCTAGCCGACGAGGCCGACCAGGGCGCCGGTGGCGGCGATGGCGGCGGCCAGGGGATAGGCCCACCACCTGGGCGCCGGTCCCTGCGACAGCACCTTGATGCCGAGCGGGACGAGGGCGAGGCACAATCCGGCCGCAGCGACGATCGACATCACGCCGCTGCCCTTGAGCACCCCGAGAGGCATGGCCGTCATCAACGCCAGCCCCGACGACTGCACCCGTCCAAGCACGCCCGCGCGCCATGCACCGACCGCGAGGACGATCCAGCCCACCATCGTGGCCAGGTTGATCGTCTGGAAGACATGAAAGGAGCCGTACTGCCCGCTGACCGCCTGCTGCGCCGTCCCCAACCCCTGTACGTCCACCAGTTGGGAAGCCAGGTGGCTGACGCCGGCGTGGAAAGTGCGGGCGAACAGGCCTGCCAGGGCGAGGGCCAGGCCCCATCGGGCCAGGCGCGGGTGGGTGGCGTCGATCCTTCCGGCCACACCCAGGACAGCGGGGGCGAGCAGTACGACCCCGGCGGCGAAGCAACTGTAGGCGGCCGTCATCTGTGCGGGGCTGTCGGCGAAGGCGGCGAGTTGTCCGGGGAAGAACGCGTCGTGGCCGAGCTTCAGCAGGACGCCGATCATCACCAGCGTCGGCCCCAGGACCAACCCGGTGCCTTCGATCCATTTGCCGGGGAAACCCTCGTTCGTCTTCATGACCACGATTCAATCGGCGCAGGTCGGAGCGCGCATTGGCGGCCGGGCGAGGGTTGGGGGTAGCCCTGGCACTACCTCCGGTTCGTCGAGGTGGGGCAGGCCGTAGTCCTTCAGGTCGACCAGCTCGTAGTGCGCGTCGCCGCGCCTGACCGCGTGGTCGTGTACCCAGCGGGCGACGGCCTCGCCGTTGCGTCCCGGTCGCGTGCTGCGGACGATGATGCCAATCCTGATCATTTCTCCACCTTTAGCGTGATTTTTCCGCGGATAAGACCGCGCTCGGCGGCGCGGTGCAGGTCTGCCAGGGACTCCAGCGGGCGAGTGTCCACCTTGACGCCCACCACGCCCTCGTCGATCAGCGCGACGAGCTCGGCCAGCTGACCCGGGTCGTTTCGGGCCACGAACCGGACGGCGCGCGGATGCTCGATCGGCTGGGTGATCGAGACGAATTCCTCGGCCAGTTCCGTCACCGAGGCAGGAACGTCGGCCACCAGGTTGATCAGTACGTCGTTGCCGCCCGGCAGGGGGGCGACGGTGTAGTCGACGATCTCGTCGGCGCCCAGTGCCCGTACGGCGGCGGTGCTGCGTGGGCCGGCGGTCGCCACCACGTGCGCGCCCGCATGCTTGGCCAGTTGCACGGCGAACAGACCGACGCCGCCACCGGCTCCGTTGATCAGCACCCGGCTGCCACGACCGATGCGGGAATGGTCGAAGACCGCCTGCCACGCGGTGAGCCCGGCCACCGGCACGGCGGCCGCGTCCGTCAGCGGGATCCGCTGCGGTGCCCGGGCCAGCATGCTCGCCTCTGCGACCGCGTACTCGGCCGCCGCCCCGTCGATGAACCCGATCACTCGATCGCCGGGGGCGAGGTCACCCGCCCCGGTGACCACGGTGCCCGCGACGTCCCAGCCGAGCGTGTGCGGCAACGTGACGCCGAGCACGTCCTGCAGCAGGCCCATCCGCAGGCCGACCTCCGACGGGTTGAACGATGTGGCGGCCACTCTGATGAGCACCTCGCCCGGCCCGGGCTTCGGCACCGGCACCTCGTCCAGCGAGATCACCGAGGCGTCGCCGTACTCGTGGATGCGGGCGGCCCGCATGGTGCCGAGGAAATCTGCGGCGTGCTCGCTCGCCCACGTCTCGAACGTGTGCGCGGGCGCTCCGGTGATCTCCTCCACGGTCCCGGTGGCCGGTCCCGGCTCGGTGAGACCGCGCAGCATCCCGTCCACGGCCGGCGCGGGCCATCCCAGTCCGAGCAGCCGTAGCCTGGCCTCCTGTGGAGGCTCCTCCTCCCAGCGCACCGGCCGGCCGATCGCGGCGCCGATCGCCCGTGCCTGCTCCCGCCGGGTCAGCGGCCGGGGTCCGGTCAGCGTGTGGACCGCGCCGTGATGCCCTTCGCCGAGCAGCGCGCGTACCGCGACGGCTGCGACATCCCGCTCGTGAACGGGGGAGGAGACCGCGTCGCCGTACGGCTGCCGCACGACGCCCGCGCGGACCTGCTCGGCCCACCGCAGGGTGTTGGCCGCGAACGCGTGCGGGCGCAGCACCGTCCACTCGCGGGCGGTCCCGGCGATCAGGCGCTCGATCTCGACCTCGTGCGGGCGGGCGGCGGCCGAGGACAGGTAGACCACCCGCCGCGCCCCGATCAGCTCCAGCACCTCGCGGGCGCCCTCGGCCGAGGCGAACGGCCACAGCAGGAACACCGCGTCGACGCCGCCGAGAGCCGCCTCCAGCGCGACCGGGTCGGTCAGCTCCCTCGTCACCGTGCGAACGTCGACGCCCGCGTCTTGAAGTCGGTTCACCAGTGGACGGCCGATCGTGCCGGTCGCCCCGCTGACCAGGACTCTTGTCATGCCGTCAACCGTATGAGCCTGGAGCGAGGCATCCAATGCGTCTCTGTCTGTGATTCATACGTGATCGTCTCCTGCTTTAGACTCACGGTATGGATGTGCTCAGTGACGTGGTCGCCACGATGCGCACGGGCACACCGCGGTCGGCGCGTGTCGAGTGGTCGGCGCCCTGGGGGCAGCGGTTCCCGTCGGCGCCCGGCTCGGCGGGCTTCCAGGTGGTGCTGCAGGGCTCGTGCTGGGTGGTTCCACCGGAAGGCGAGCCGATCCCGGTCGGGACGGGCGACGTGCTGTTCTTCCCCCACGGACACGGCTACACGCTGGCCGACTCGCCCACCAGTCCCGTCGCGGAGCCCGACTGTGACCCCCATGCCCCCGCAGAGCTGTTCGCCTCAGCCTCCATGGAGGGCACCGGCCCCGTCACCGTGACGCTCTGCGGCGGCTACCGACTCGACTCCAGCCGGGCGCATCCGCTGCTCAGCGGGCTGCCCGAGATGGTCCATCTGCCCGCCAGGCTGGGGCGCAGCACCGAGTTGCGCGCCGCCGTCGAACTGCTCGGCAAGGAGATCGAGGACCCGCGGCCAGGCGCGGACATGGTGGTGCCGGCGCTACTGGACATGCTGCTGCTGTACATCCTGCGTGCCTGGCTCGACGTCTCGACGGAGCACTGCAAGGTCGACAGCTGGGCCGCCGCGCTGGCCGATCCGGCCATCAACGCCGCACTCGACGGCATCCACCGCGACCCTTCCCACCCGTGGACGGTCGAGTCGCTCGGCCGCCGTGCAGGACTGTCCCGCGCGGCGTTCTCCCGCCGGTTCACCCGGTTCGTCGGGCAGCCGCCGCTGACCTATCTGACCTGGTGGCGGCTGGGGACGGCGGCGCGCATGCTGCGCGACTCCGACGCCGCCCTGAGCGAAATCGCCGGCGCCGTCGGCTACGGCTCGGAGTTCGCCTTCGCCAATGCCTTCAAGCGCGAGTACGGCATGGCCCCCGGCAGATACCGCCGCCTGGGCTGTCCGTCTTCAGGCCGAACGGCGGCAGGCGCGGCTCCCGGTCCGCTACCGGCGGCTCGCCAGCACCCCGCCGACGGCCAGGCCGATCAGGACGGGGACCATGAGGAAGGCCTGGTGGGTGCCGTATCCGTCGGCCAGCGCGCCCAGCAGGAACGGGCCGAGCCCGACCGCGACGCCCGAGAAGACCGAGGCCACGGCTGAGGCCCGGTCCGGCCGCCCGCCGGAGGCGGCCAGCACGCGGGCGAGCGCCAGCGGGAAGTGCATGGAGACCCCGAGTCCGGACAGGACGAGGCCGAGGTAGGACAGGACCGGGTTCGTGCTGATCCAGAAGATCAGCCAGCCCGCGCCGGTGAGCGCGAGCGCGCCCACGAGCAGCGACGCCGGGGGCAGCCGGAGGGCCAGCCGCGCCCCGCCCCACCGCCCGGCCGCCATCCCGGCGGTGAAGGCGGTCAGCGCGGTCGCCGCCAGCTCGACCGAGAGCTCCGTCCGGTCGGAGACCAGCTTCGCCGCCCACAGGTTGAAGCAGAACTCCATCGCGACGCAGCACAGCAGCACCACGCCCGCCAGGTAGAACCGCCCGCTGAACCGGCCGCCGGTCTCCGGGGCGTCGGGGAGGGCGCCCGTGTCCTCCCGCGCGGGGATCCAGACGCGGCCCATGGTCACCGCGAGCAGGATGGCCGCGATCGGGTTCAGCAGCAGCGCGACCCGCCAGCCGAGCGCGCTCTGCGCGGCGAAGCTGACCGCGAACGGCACCGCGATGCCCACGGTCACGCAGACCGCGTTGGCCTCGCTGATCGCCGAGGGACCCGCCGGGCCGTGGTGGTCGCTGAGCACCGCCATGCCCGCGTAGAGGGTGATCGATCCCATGCCGCTGGCGACGCCGTACCCCAGGAGGGTGACCGGGAGGGCCTCGCCGACGGCCACCAGCAGCATGCCCGCGCTCATTCCCGCGAGCCCGGTCCAGGTGACGGCCCGGCGGCCGATCCGCCGGGTCATCCAGGGGAGCGCGAGCCCGGTCAGGATGGCGCCGGCCGCCATCGAGGTTCCGTGCAGGCCGGCGACGGCCTGGCTGACCCCCTGGTCGAGGCGGAGCATCGGCAGGACCGCGCTGAGGCCGTACAGGTAGGTGGCGAAGACGCCCAGCTGCAGGTAGATGAGCCAGGTGGCGCGATCACGGGTCAGGCGGACGGACGTGATCGTGGTCACTGAGGCTCCCCCGAGCGGATGAAAGTTGAAATGTCCACGAAAACTATCTCACCCGGGATAGTCCACCCGCAGACGCCTGTTCCCGGACCGCCCGCCCCGGGGCGGTCACTTGAGGGCGGCGAGCTGCTCGGAGAACCAGCGGTGCGGAGGGAGCGCGGCGGCCGCGGCGGCCAGCCGGGAGCCCCGCCGCACCCGCTCCTCCTCGGGCATGGTCAACGCGCGGTGCAGCGCGTCGGCCGTGGCCGAGACGTCGTAGGGGTTGACCAGCAGGGCGTGCTCACCCAGCTCGGCCGCCGCCCCCGCCTCGCGGGAGAGCACCAGGACGCTGCCCGGGGAGAGGATGGGCCCCTCCTTCGCCACCAGGTTCATCCCGTCGCGGATCGGGTTGACCAGCAGCACGTCCGCCAGCCGGTAGGCGGCCAGGGAGCGCGGGTAGTCGTCGTTCACGTTGAGGATCAGCGGATCCCAGTCCTCGGTGGCGTACCTGTCCTCGATCTCCTCGGCGCACCGCTGCACCGCCGCCGTGTACTCGCGGTACTCGGGCAGGTCGTGCCGGGACGGGTAGGCGAAGGCCAGGTGCACGACGCGGCCGTGCCACTCGGGGTGGGTGTCGAGGAACTCCCGGTAGGCCCTCAGGCCCCGGACGATGTTCTTGGACAGCTCGGTCCGGTCGATCCTGACGATCAGCTTCCGGTCGCCGACCTGGTCGCGCAGGGCCGTCATGTTGGACTCGACGTCGGGTTCCCGCGCCCGGGCCCAGAGCGCCTCGCCGTCCACCCCCAGCCCGTGCACGCCGATCCGGGTGCTCCGGCCGCAGTGGAGGACGGTACGGCCCATGCGGTCCACCTCGGCGCCCAGGAGTCTCTCGCAGCAGTCCATGAACGCCCCGGCCCAGCGCGCGGTCAGGAACCCCGCGTGGTCGGCGCCCAGGACGCCCTCCAGGACCTCGGCCGCGACGCCGTCGGGGAGCAGGGCGAAGTACTCCGGAGGGGCCCACGGAGTGTGCGAGAAGTGGGAGATGCGCAGGTCGGGCCGCTCGACCCGGAGCATGGCCGGGGTGAGGGTCAGGTGGTAGTCCTGCACCATCACCTGGGCCCCGTGCGCGGCCTCCTCCGCCAGCGCCAGCGCGAACGCCGCGTTGTAGGACTGGTAGGACTCCCACTCCCGGCGGAAGCGGGCGCCGAAGCTGGGGGTGTTCGGCGTGTCGTAGAGCAGGTGGTTGACGAACCAGAGAGTGGAGTTGGCCACGGCGTTGTAGGCCCGGTGGAAGGTGGCCTGCGGGATGTCGAGCATCCGCAGGGCGCCGGTGTCGTAGCCCGCGTGGTCCAGGCGGCCGCCGGGCGCCTGCCGTACCGCGGTCCGGTCGCCGTCGGACAGCGCCGCGCAGACCCACAGGACGTCCAGGTCCCTGGCCACCTCCGACAGGCCGGACACCAGCCCGCCGCCGCCCCGGCGCATGGACAACGAGCCGTCCTCGGACGTGGTGAATGAGAAAGGGCCGCGGTTGGAGGCCACCAGGATCGCGTTCATCGGTTCCCTCACCGGCAGGAGTGCTTGCCTCGAAGGTTAACCAACCATGACCTTCGACCGTAGGATGTGCAGCGACTGTGACCGCTGATGGGGGCCCGTGATGGCGCTTGACGAGACGACCGAGGAACTGGCCCGTACGGCCGCCGGGGGTGACCACCGAGCGCTCGGTGAGCTGCTCAAGCGGATCGAACCCGACGTGCTGCGGCACTGCGGGCGGATCCTGCCCTACCGGCAGGACGCCGAGGAGGCGAGCCAGGACACCCTGCTGGCGGTGGCCCGCAACATCGGCCGGTTCGAGGGGCGGGCGCGGTTCAGCACCTGGCTGCACATCGTGACCGCCAACTGCGCCCGGACCACCTACCGCTCGCTGAAGCGCCGGGCCGCCGAGCAGAGCTCCGACGAGCTGCCGCTGCAGAAGCCCGACGTCGCCCGGGTGAGCGTGATCGCGGGCTCCCGGCTGGACCTGCTCGACGCGATGGAGGCGCTGGAGGCCGACAAGCCGGAGCTGGCGCAGGCACTGGTGCTCCGGGACATCTGCCAGCTCGACTACAGCGAGGTGGCCGAGCAGCTCGGCATCCCCCTCGGCACCGCCAAGTCCCGCATCCACCAGGCGCGCAAATACGTCCAGGGAGTCCTGGGCGAGGCCTACAGCATCTGACCTCGCCCACCTCGCTGGCCCCGGTGGGCGGCCCCGCGGGTGCCGCCGCCGGGACTGGTGATCGTTCATCTGGCTTCATCCGGAGTTTATCCACACCCTGTGGGCGGCGGACGGCCGGTGGCGGTCGTCCAGTGGATAACACATCCTGTCTCGCTGAGTGAGACGAGTGGTCAAGGAGGCGTTCAGGCAAGGTAGAGTGCGTGTGACCTGGTCACCAGGACGACAACTGCATATTGCTCATCCAGAGGGGTGGAGGGACCGGCCCTGCGAAGCCCCGGCAACCCTCCCGGTTCAAGGCTCGTGATCTGACGAGGTCGGCCGGGACAGGTGCCAATTCCGGTCTGCGACCAAGGTGGCCGCAGACGAAGATGAGGGAAAGGCCTCGCTTCATGGCGCTCACAACCGCTGAAACCACTCTCGGCTCCGCCTCCGCCGGCTCGGCGGACCGCCGCTTCGGCCCCGCTGCCGCACTGTCCTGTCGCGAGTGCGGCGCTCGCTACGACCTCGGTCCGATCTTCGCCTGTATCGAGTGTTTCGGCCCTCTCGAAATCGCCTACGAGTTCTCCCGGGTCACCCGCGAGGAGATCGCCGCGGGACCGACCAACATCTGGCGTTACCGGTCCCTGCTCCCGGTCCCCGCGGACGTGGCCGCCAAGCCCAACATGGCCCCCGGCTGGACCAAGCTCGTCAAGGCCGACAACCTCGCCCGGGAGCTGGGCATCCGTTCCCTGCACGTGAAGGACGACTCCGGCAACCCCACGCACTCCTTCAAGGACCGCGTGGTGGCCATCGCCGTCGAGGCGGCCCGCAACTTCGGCTTCCACACCCTGTCCTGCTCCTCCACCGGCAACCTCGCGGGCGCGGTCACCGCCGCCGCCGCCCGCGCCGGCCTGGACGCCTGCGTGTTCATCCCCGCCGACCTGGAGCAGGCCAAGATCGTCATGGCCTCGGTGTACGGCGGACGCCTCGTCGGCATCGACGGCACCTACGACGACGTGAACCGCTTCTGCTCCGAGCTCATCGGCGACGAACTGGGCGACAGGTGGGGCTTCGTCAACGTCAACCTCCGTCCCTACTACGCCGAGGGCTCCAAGACCCTGGCCTACGAGATCGCCGAGCAGCTCGGCTGGCGGATCCCCGACCAGATCATCATCCCGGTGGCCTCCGGCTCCCAGCTGACGAAGATCGACAAGGGTTTCAAGGAGCTGATCGCCCTGGGGCTGGTCGAGGAGAGGCCCTACAAGATCTTCGCGGCCCAGGCCGAGGGGTGCTCCCCGGTCTCGGCGGCGTACAAGGCGGGCCACGACGTGATCCGCCCGGTCAAGCCCGACACGATCGCCAAGTCGCTGGCCATCGGCAACCCGGCCGACGGGCCCTACGTCCTGGACATCGCCCGGCGCACCGGCGGCGCCGTGGAGGACGTCACGGACACCGAGATCGTCGAGGCGATCCGGCTGCTGGCCCGGACGGAGGGCATCTTCGCGGAGACCGCGGGCGGCGTCACCGTCGGCGTGCTCCGCAAGCTGGTCGCGGAGGGCAGGCTCGACCCCGACGCCGAGACGGTGGTCCTCAACACCGGTGACGGCCTGAAGACCCTCGACGCGGTGGCCGACCAGGCGCGTCCCACCGCCGTCATCCGGCCGTCGCTGGACGCATTCCGTACGGCTTTCGCGTAAGAACTCCTGAAAGGTCGTTAATCATGAGCGTTTCTGTACGGATTCCGACGATTCTGCGCACATACACCAACGGCTCCGCCGAGGTGAGCGGTGAGGGGGCGACCCTCCGCGAGGTTCTGCAGAAGCTCGACGCGGATTTCCCCGGTATCGGTGCGCGCATTCTCGACGAGACGGGCAAGATCCGGCGTTTCGTCAACGTCTATGTCGGGGAAGAGGACGTCCGTTTCGCCGACAACCTGGACACCGCCACGCCGTCCGGCGTCCAGATCTCGATCATCCCGGCGGTCGCCGGAGGCTGATCCGCGCACCGGTCTCCCGGGCACCCATCGCCCCTCGCGTCCCCGCGACGCTTCCGGACACCCGCACCGGCCCTCCCGGCCGCGTGCGGGTGTCGCGTTTTGTGGCGGGAGGACGTATCTGGGGCGAGAGACATAATGCAAATTTTAACTAACTAATTGTGATAGCAAAACTATGTCCCGTATGAAACGCCGTCTAAAAGGAACGATTGTCAGATTGACTCTGTTGCCCCACGGCATCCCACAGGTATGGTCGAGGACGATCGACGTAGGCGGTGTCTCCGCCACGGAGATTGAGGGTCGCGCGAGAGGAATGGGCGTGGTTCTCAAGGCCAGTAAGAGGAGTCGCAAGTGGCGCAGGGCACCGTCAAGTGGTTCAACGCGGACAAGGGCTACGGCTTCATCGCGGTCGACGGTGGTAAGGATGTTTTTGTCCATTACTCCGCGATCATGATGGATGGTTACCGCTCCCTTGAGCAGGGCCAGCGAGTCGAGTTCGAGATCACCCAGGGACAGAAGGGCCCCCAGGCGGAGTCCGTCCGGGCCGTCTGAACCGGCGATTCCGTACCGGCTGAACCGGCGATTCCGCCAGGTCGCCGGAGGCCGCAGGTGCTCGGTGGTCCATGCGGCAGCGCAGTCTGCGTGGCTCACCACGCGTGGCGGTCCGCCGGGGCGGACACGCTGAAGTCCATGCCGATCCCGCGCCCGGCGTCCGGTGGATCCGAGGGAATTACCGGGATCCGAGGGAATTACCGGGATCCGAGGGGATCGCTGGGATCCGAGGGGAATCGTCCATGCCGGCCCGGCCCGCCGCCTCAGCGGGCGGGCCGGGCCGACGCGTCCGCGGCTTCGCTCTGGGCTGAGTGCAGGTCACTGTGGCCGGAGCTTGCACTCGGCAGGGTAGAGTGCTAAACAGTTCGTTGGCACTCTCTGTTCGAGAGTGCCAAACCTGGATCGAGGCGATGGGGCCCGCCGAACGGAGTCGCGGACCCATATGCCGTCGCGGGCGTCGGCTCGATCCGGTGCACGCCACCCTGTGTTTGGGAGGTCTAGCCGTATGGCAGCCAAGATGATCGCGTTTGACGAGGACGCCCGGCGCGGTCTCGAGCGCGGTATGAACCAGCTTGCGGACGCCGTCAAGGTGACCCTCGGCCCCAAGGGCCGTAACGTCGTCCTGGAGAAGAAGTGGGGCGCCCCCACCATCACCAACGACGGTGTCTCCATCGCCAAGGAGATCGAGCTCGAGGACCCGTGGGAGAAGATCGGGGCCGAGCTCGTCAAGGAAGTCGCCAAGAAGACTGACGACGTCGCCGGCGACGGCACCACCACCGCCACCGTGCTCGCGCAGGCTCTGGTCCGAGAGGGCCTCCGTAACGTCGCCGCCGGCGCCAACCCGATGTCCCTGAAGAAGGGCATCGAGGCCGCCGTCGAGCGCGTCTCCGAGGAGCTCTCCAAGCTGGCCAAGGACGTGGAGACGAAGGCGCAGATCGCCTCCACCGCTTCCATCTCCGCGGGCGACGCCCAGATCGGCGAGATGATCGCCGAGGCGATGGACAAGGTCGGCAAGGAAGGCGTCATCACCGTCGAGGAGAGCAACACCTTCGGCCTGGAGCTCGAGCTCACCGAGGGCATGCGCTTCGACAAGGGCCTCATCTCGATGTACTTCGTGACCGACCCGGAGCGCATGGAGGCCGTCCTCGACGACCCGTACATCCTGGTCGTCAACTCCAAGGTCTCCGCCAACAAGGACCTGCTCCCGGTCCTCGACAAGGTCGTGCAGGCCGGCAAGCCGCTGCTGATCATCGCCGAGGACGTCGAGGGCGAGGCCCTGGCCACCCTGGTCGTCAACAAGATCCGCGGCCTGTTCCGCTCGGTCGCCGTCAAGGCCCCGGGCTTCGGTGACCGCCGCAAGGCCATGCTGGGCGACATCGCCACGCTGACCGGCGCCCAGGTCGTCAGCGAGGACCTCGGCCTCAAGCTCGAGTCCACCACCCTGGACATGCTGGGCCGCGCCCGCCAGGTCATCGTCACCAAGGACGAGACCACCATCGTGGACGGCGCCGGTGACGCCGAGCAGATCGCCGGCCGGGTCAACCAGATCCGCGCCGAGATCGAGAACACCGACTCCGACTACGACCGCGAGAAGCTCCAGGAGCGCCTCGCCAAGCTGGCCGGCGGCGTCGCCGTCATCAAGGCCGGCGCGGCCACCGAGGTCGAGCTCAAGGAGCGCAAGCACCGCATCGAGGACGCCGTCCGCAACGCGAAGGCGGCCGTCGAGGAGGGCATCGTCCCCGGCGGTGGCGTGGCCCTGCTGCAGGCCAGCGCCAAGGCGTTCGACAAGCTCGAGCTGCAGGGCGACGAGGCCACCGGTGCCGCGATCGTCAAGAAGGCGCTCGAGGAGCCGCTGAAGCAGATCGCCGTCAACGCCGGCCTCGAGGGCGGCGTCGTGGTGGAGCGCGTGCGCAACCTCACCCCGGGTGAGGGCCTCAACGCCGCCACCGGCGAGTACGTCAACATGTTCGAGTCGGGCATCATCGACCCGGCCAAGGTGACCCGTTCCGCTCTGCAGAACGCGGCGTCCATCGCGGCGCTGTTCCTCACCACCGAGGCCGTCATCGCCGAGAAGCCCGAGAAGGCCGCGGCCCCGGCCGGCGGCATGCCGGGCGGCGGCGACATGGACTTCTAAGTCCATCGCCTGATCGAAGAGAAGGCCGGTCCCGTACGGGACCGGCCCTTTCTTCTTCTCCCCTCCGTCCCCGGCGATGAGGACGGCTTCGGGGAGCAGGACGTTTCCCGCCGCAGGTCAGGTCAGCTCGGCCGGGAGATCCTTCGCGTGCAGCACCGTCAGGGACGTGACCGCGCGGGTGAGCACCACGTACAGCCGGGCCAGGCCACGCGGTTCGGCCGCCACGATGTCGGCCGGTTCGACCACGATGACGTGGTCGTACTCCAGACCCTTGGCCAGGGTGGCCGGCACGATCAGGAGCCGGTGGTCCTCGGTCGAGTCGGGGGCCAGCACGCCGTGGTCGAGGTGGGACAACATCCCGGAGACGGCCGTGACCGAGGCGTCCGGGACGATGACGCCGATCGAACCCTCCCGGGCCAGCGCCTGCCCGGCGGCCTCGGCCAGGGACGAGGCCAGGTCGGGAGCGGGCCGTACGGACAACGAGCCCGCGCCGGGACGGAGGGAGCGGGGTGCGGCCAGGCCGGGGGCGACGGAGGGGAGCAGCCGGGCGGCGTAGTCGAGGACTTCGCGGGGCACGCGGAAGCCGAGCACCAGCTCGGTGACCGCGCCGTCGGCGAAGCCCAGGTGGCCGAGGACGTCGGTCCAGGACCGGGCCGACCAGGGGGTGGTGCCCTGGGCGATGTCGCCCAGGACGGTCGCCGAGCCGGTGCGGCAGCGCCGTCCCAGGGCGCGCAGCTGCATGGCCGACAGGTCCTGGGCCTCGTCCACGACCAGGTGGCCGAGGGACGGGGTGCGCTCGATCATGTCGGCGAGCTCGTCCATCAGCGCGCAGTCGGCCGCCGACCACTTCGCCGAGCGGAACGACTTGGCGGGCCTGTCCCAGAGCAGGGCGGCCTGCTCGTCGGCGGTGAGGTCGTTCTTCGCCGCCGCGGCGAGGAACGCGGCGTCGCTGAAGAGCCGGTACAGCACCTGCGCCGGGGTGAGCTTGGGCCAGACCTGGTCCACCAGCTGCTTGACCGGCTTGGAGCGGGCGACCGCGTCCTGGACCCGGTCGTCGGGGGACTCGCCGCGCTGCTCCATCCGGACGAGCACCTGGTGCGCCAGGCGCTGGGCGAGGGCCGCGCGGCCGGGGCCGTACCGGGTGGTGCCGCGCAGGGAGGCCACGATCTCGCGGACCTCGTAGTCGGCGACCCGGTAGCGGTTGGACCCCTTGGTGAACAGCAGGCCCTCGGCCGGCTTGACGATGTGCGCCCACAGAGCGCGTTCCAGCACCGGGACGATCTTCGCGTCGCCCTTGAGCGCGGAGACGGCGGGGTCCTCGGGCGCGGAGTGGTCGCCGAGGATGCCCGCGACCGTGGTCTGGTCGACCTTGATCTCGCCCAGTGCGGGGAGCACCGAGGAGATGTAGGACAGGAAGGCCCGGTTGGGGCCGACGATCATGACGCCGGAGCGGGCGAGCTTCTCCCGGTGGGTGAAGAGCAGATAGGCGGCCCGGTGCAGGCCGACGGCGGTCTTCCCGGTGCCGGGGGCGCCCTGCACGCACACCGTGCGGCCCAGCTCGGAGCGGACGATCTCGTCCTGGTCGGGCTGGATAGTCGCGACGATGTCGCGCATCGGACCGGAGCGGGGCCGCTCGATCTCCTCGGTGAGGATCTTCGACTGCTGGAGCGTCTGGCCCTGGTCGAGCTGCTCGTCCTCGAAGGCGGTCAGGTCACCGCCGTGGTAACCGAACCGGCGGCGGCGTGAGACGCCCATCGGGTCGGAAGGGCTGGCCTGGTAGAACGCGCGGGAGACGGGCGCGCGCCAGTCGATGACCAGGGGCCGGCTCCGGTCGTCGTGGACGTGCCTGCGCCCGACGTAGATGGTGCCGGGCAGGTCGTCGTCGGCCGACCGGTCGAGGCGGCCGAAGAAAAGCGGCGTGCCGGCGTGGTCGGCGAGCGCCGCCACCCGCTGGTCCAGCAGCGCCTGGAGGATCTGCTGGGAGACCCAGTCGCCGGCGGCGTCGGCGGACAGGGACTGGGCGTGCTCGCGCATCGCGCGCAGCGCGGCCCGGGAGACGGCCAGGTGCTCGCGTTCGGCGGCGAGGGTCGCGGCCGCGGGGTCTTCGGCGTCGGCGGGAGATGTGCCGGTGGGAGAGGTGTCGGCGGGAGATGTGCCGGTGGGAGAGGTGTCGGCGGGAGATGTGCCGGTGGTTATGTTCGGGGCCAGCTGATGTGCGGGCATGCGAGAGTGCCTCCCATTCGGTAAACGGAGGTGGTCGTCAGGCAGCGAATCGACCAGCTTACTGACGCCCCGCACCGCTCTCAAAAGGATTAACGCCCGCGTGGGTCATCGTTGCCGCGGGTATTCCGACGACCGTGCGGTTCTCCTTCGTGATACCGACCGTGGCCGATATCCTCCTCGGCCTGCTGTGGGGGTTGTCGGTCTTCGCGGGCTGGGGGACGAAGGCGTTCTGCTCGGACCTGGAATGCGCCGAGCGGATGGTCGGCGTCGCCATGCTGTCCGGCCTCTTCGCGCTGGTCGCGGCCTGCTGTACGGCGGTGGCCTGGTTGTCCCCGCAGGCCCGCGGAGATGAGGGGCGTTTCACGGCCCTGACCGGTGCCGCCGTGATCGCGTGGGTGGCCGCCGAGGGGACGTTGTTCGTCGGCGGGCTGATCGCCCGGTAGCTGATGGGTAACTCTCGGTCATTCTTCATGGAAGCCCGAAAAAGGTGGGCAAACCTGGTGAATTACTCAGATCATAGGGTATGCCGCCACTGGTCATCGTGACCTAGCGAGGGGGTGGTTGCTTTGTCGAAGACCCGCGGTCTCTCGTGGATCTGACTGAAGTGACGACCACGTGACGACGTGTTCGCCAGACGACTGCGGTCGGCGGCGGGCACGTCGTCCGCCTTCCCGCCCCGACCGCCGTCCGCGTTCCCGCCGAGGCCCGGGCCGGTCCCCGGCGGGCACCGCGGCCCGGGTCAGTCGCCGGCGAGCACGTCGTCCGCGTCGATGATCTGGTAGGCGTAGCCCTGCTCGGCCAGGAACCGCTGCCGGTGGGCGGCGAACTCCTGGTCCACGGTGTCCCTGCTCACCACGGAGTAGAACCGTGCCCCGCCCCCGCCGGACTTGGGACGCAGCACCCGGCCGAGCCGCTGGGCCTCCTCCTGCCGGGACCCGAAGGTGCCCGACACCTGGATGGCCACCGACGCCTCCGGCAGGTCGATGGAGAAGTTGGCGACCTTCGAGACGACCAGGACCCGGATCTCCTTGTCGCGGAAGGCCTGGAACAGCCGCTCGCGCTCCTTGACCTTGGTCTCCCCCTTGATCACCGGTGCGTCCAGATGCTCGCCCAGTTCGTCGAGCTGGTCGATGTACTGGCCGATGATCAGCACCTGCTCGTCCGGGTGCCGCCTGACCAGAGCCTCGGTGACGCGGGTCTTGGAGGGCGTGGTCGCGCAGAACCGGTAGCGCTCCTCGGCCTCGGCCATCGCGTAGGCGAGCCGCTCCTCGTCGCCGAGCGTCACCCGCACCTCGACGCAGTCGGCCGGGGCGATCCAGCCCTGGTTCTCCATCTCCTTCCACGGCGCGTCGTAACGCTTGGGACCGATCAGGGAGAAGACGTCGCCCTCCCGGCCGTCCTCACGCACCAGCGTCGCGGTCAGCCCGACCCGCCGCCGGGCCTGCAGGTCGGCGGTCATCCGGAAGATCGGCGCAGGCAGCAGGTGCACCTCGTCGTAGATGATCAGTCCCCAGTCGCGCGCGTCGAACAGCTCCAGGTGCTTGTAGACGCCCTGCCGCCGGGTCGTCATCACCTGGTAGGTGGCGATGGTGACCGGCCGGATCTCCTTCTTGCTCCCGGTGTACTCGCCGATCTCGTCCTCGGTCAGGGAGGTCCGCCGGAGCAGCTCCTGCTTCCACTGGTGGGCCGAGACCGTGTTCGTCACCAGGATCAGCGTGGTGGCGCGGGCGTGCGCCATCGCCGCCGCGCCCACGATGGTCTTGCCCGCCCCGCAGGGGAGCACGACCACGCCCGAGCCGCCGTGCCAGAACGCCTCGGCGGCCTCACGCTGGTAGGACCGGAGCTCCCAGCCGTCCTCGGCCAGGGTGATCGGATGGTGCTCGCCGTCGACGTAGCCGGCGAGGTCCTCGGCGGGCCAGCCCAGCTTGAGCAGGAGCTGCTTGATGTTGCCGCGCTCGCTCGGGTGCACCGCCACCCCGTCGTCGCCCAGCCGCTCGCCCAGCATGGGCTGGACCTTCTTCGAGCGCAGCACCTCCTCCAGCACGGCCCGGTCGGTGCTGGTCAGCACCAGCCCGTGCAGGGGGTGCTTCTCCAGCCGGAGTCTGCCGTACCGCGCCATGGTCTCGGCGATGTCCACCAGCAGCGCGTGCGGGACCGGGTAGCGGCTGAAGCCGATCAGCGCGTCGATCACCTGCTCCGCGTCGTGCCCGGCGGCACGCGCGTTCCACAGCGCCAGCGGGGTGATCCGGTAGGTGTGCACGTGCTCGGGCGCGCGCTCCAGCTCGGCGAACGGCGCGATCGCCTTGCGGCAGGCGTCGGCCTGCTCGTGGTCGACCTCAAGCAGCAGGGTCTTGTCGGACTGCACGATCAACGGGCCGTCGGCCACTGAATCTCCCCTCGGGCGTGTCTGGTGGATCCTCGCGGGGCGTCCGAGCGACCGGCCCGCCGTGCGGGGAGGGTCGCCGGGCACACCCGAGGTACGGCTACCGCATATCCAACAAGAGAACGCGGCCGGACAGTCCCCGATCCGGGCGGTTCATGGAAGCGGCCCGCGGATCCCCGCCGCCCGGGCGGCCGGACGGGCGAGAGGCCGCACCGGGCGTCCTTCAGCGGAAGGCGTCGTTGACGCCCGCCGCGATGAAGACGGCGGCGCCCAGGACGAGCAGCACCACGTTGGCGCCGATGCTGATCCAGGTCCATTTGAGCAGGTCCCTGGCCCGCGCGGTCTCATGGTCGACCTTGCTGAGCGCGACGCCCGACAGGATCGCCCCGGCGACGCCGCCGAGGCTGAGGAAACAGCTCAGCGCCAGGACGAGGCTGACGATCAGCGCGACGATCCCGTGGGTCCTGACCCCGTCGACGTTGTGGTAGTCCGGCGACCCGTAACCGTATCCCCGGCCGTAGCCGCCCTGCCCGTAACCCGCCTGACCGTAGGCGTCGTGGGACGGGCCGTAACCTCCGTAGGCGGCGGGGGAGGGCCTGCCGTACTCGGCCTGTCCATAGCCGGCCGGGGACTCGCCGTAACCCGTCGAGGGCCGGTCGTAGCCCGTCGCGGGCTGACCGTGACCCGGCTGCCCGTAGCCGGAGGGCTGCTGCCCGCCGTATCCGGAGGTCTGCCCGGGACCGGTGCTGTAAGGGCTCTTCCAGTCGCCCGGGTTCGTGCTGGGGCCTTCGGGGGTGCCACTGCTCACTGGAAAATCTCGTCTCGCCCGTGTGGAAGCGTGCACATAACAGATATCACGGCAGGGATGGACCGGTCCCGGGGTCGCCGAGGTCGCGGCGTTCGGTCAGGCGGGTGCGCAGGGCCTTGCGGTCGAGCTTGAGGACGCTGGTGACCGGGATCGAGTCGGTGAAGTGCAGCTCCCTGGGGTACTTCACCCGGCCGACCCGGGCCCGGGCCCACTCGATGAGCTCCTCGGCCGTGACCGTGGCCCCCGGGTGGAGCTGGACGAAGGCCACGACCTCCTCACCGTGGATCGGGTCGGGGCGGCCGACCACGCCGGACATCACCACATCCGGGTGCTCGTTCAGGGCGTCCTCGACGTCGCGGGGGAAGACGTTGAACCCGCCCCGGATGATCAGGTCCTTCTTCCGGTCCACGACGTGCAGGTATCCGTCGTCGTCCAGGCAGCCGATGTCACCGGTGTAGAGCTCGCCGCCCACCAGCGCCGTCGTGGACGGGGTGGGCGCCGTGTCCGGGGCGGCCGCTGCGGGGTCGCCGGTCCAGTACCCCGTCATCAGGGCCTCGCCGCGGACGCAGATCTCCCCCACGTCACCGATCTCCAGCTCCTCGCCGTCGTCGTCGCGGATCGTGATCGTGTAACCCGGGAGCGGCAGGCCGACGCTGCCGACCTTGCGCCTGCCCGGCGGGTTGAAGGTGGTGACCGCGCTGGTCTCGGTCAGGCCGTACCCCTCCAGGATCTGCGTGCCCGGCACCCGCCGCTCGAACTCCTCCAGCACCTCCCGGCCCAGGGGCGCCGCCCCGCAGGTCAGGTAGCGCAGCTCCGACAGGTCGAACTCCTCCAGCGGCTCGGCCAGCAACATCTGCAACATCGCCGGGACCACCGCGCCGTACTGCACGCGCTGCCCGGTGGCCAGGCTCAGGAACGCCTTGGGGTCGAACCAGCGCATGAGCACGGCCTGGGGCGGTTCGACGGCGTGCATGCCCGCGATCGTGATGATCAGCCCGTAGGCGTGGGAGAGCGGGACCGGCACGATCGCCCGGTCGACCCCGGGAAGGTGGGACATCTCCCAGGCGGCCTTCGAGACGTGCCAGAGACCGCCGTGGGTGAGCATGACGCCCTTGGCCCGGCCGGTGGTGCCGCCGGTGTACATGAGCGCGGCGAGGTCGGCGGAGTCCCGGGCCACCGCTCCCCGCTCCGTCGCCGCCTCTATCTCGGAGAACGGCGTCGTACCCGGCGGGGCGTCGCCCACCACGATCACCGGGGTCCGCTCGGAGGCGGCCCGTACGGTCTCCAGCAGCTCGGGGGAGGTGACCACCGCCGCGGCGCCGCTGTCGGCGAGGATGTGCCGCAGCTCCCCCGCCCCGACCAGGAACACCACCGGTGTGACCACGGCCCCGGCCGCCCAGAGCGCCTGGTAGACGATCGGCACCTCCGGGCAGGTGGCCATCATGACGATCACCCGGTCGCCCGGTTCGACGCCGAACGCGCTGAAACCGCCCGCTGCCCGCCGCGCCCGTTCGGCGAGCGTCAGCGCCCGGTGCCAGGTTCCCTCGTAGTACAGCGAGTCGAAGTCCCCGAACCGGCTCCAGGAGTCCTCCGCCAACCGGCCCAGCGTGTGCTCAGCGCCCATAAGGCCAACGTGATCCGGTACGGCCACGCCGTCAACCCCGCCCACCGGGTCCGGCCCCGTCCGGCGCGCGGGAACCGGGAGCCGGGGACCGGGGACGCGGGGAATCGGGGACGCGGGGGGGCCGGGGACGCGAGGCCGGGGGCTACGCCTGGAGCTCGGAGACTCCGGTGATGCGGTGCAGGGCGAAGCGGTGCACCGCGGCCCGCGTCTCGTCGTAGGCCGTCAGGTAGCCGCCCTCCATGCGGGCGGGTTCGAGGATGCGGCTGGTGGCGTTGCCCTGGGAGTCGAGGTAGCCGATCCAGACCTGGGACCCCTGCCGGATGGCCTCGCGCAGAGCGGTGATCGTGGCGCTCGCCGGGGAACGGGGCACCTGGCCCGCGGGTGCGTCCACCGGCCTGCGCCGGGCCTGGTGGGCGGCGTCTCCGGCGCGTACGGCGCGCACCGCCGCCGCGATCACGTCGGCGTCCGGGCCGGTGAACGTCACCGGGCCCCGCGGCTGCGGCGGGCCCTCGGTCCTGCGGACGTCGAGCTGAGTGATGATCACGTCGCCGTCCAGGGACTCGGCCACCGGGGCGTATCCCATCGCGCGCAGCGAGTCGACCAGGGTGGCCCGGGAGGTCTTGGACGCGATCACCGTGGGGGCCAGGCGGCGCAGCCGGAGCGGGGCCGACCGCCGGTCGGCCATGACCTCGTCGAGCACCGACGGGTCGTCGCAGCGCACGTAGGCGCTGGCCGTGCCGATCCGCATGCGGCCGTGGCGCCGGGCCACGTCGGCGACCAGGTAACCGAGCGGCTGCGGGACCGGGGTCGTCGAGTGCCGCTCCAGCATGGCCAGCATCTCGTCGGCGCCCTGCCCGGCGTCCAGCGCCCGCCGGATCGACCTCTCGCAGAACCGGTAGACCGTCGCGCCGCCGGTGGACTCGACATCGGCGGCCAGCGCCAGCCAGCGGCTCAGCTCACCGGTGAGCGGACCCGGGGCGACGGCGGTCAGGTCGGCCTGGAGCAGCACGTGGTCGAGCGGCTCGGGCAGCAGCGGCGCCAGCAGTTCGGCCGCGGAGGCCGTACGGCTGCCGCCCTCGCCACCCGGTGCGGCGGGCAGCAGGGCGCGTCCGTGACCGGAGAGGGCGCCGAGGCCGGTGATCCCGATCTGCTCGGCCTCGCGCAGCGTGAACTCCATCAGCCGGTCGCGGTGGGCGCCGCGGCGGCGGGGCTGCTCCCAGGCCAGGCGCTCGCGGATCGCCTCCGGAGTCGGGGCCGGGACGGTCGTCCTCGCGCCGGCGGCTCCGGCCGGGACGATCGCCCCGGCCGTCTTCCGGGCCCCTCGGCCACGGGCCGCGCGCGTCTCCTGGGCTTCGTGAGCCGCTGTCTCCGCTGTGGCTGTCTCCGCGGCCGCCGCCAGCAGGTTCAGCGTGGTCACGCGGACCTCCGGCGCGGCCGGGTGCCGCAGGTCGGGGTGGAGGGCGCTGCGCAGCCGGTCGCGCTCGTCCCGCTCGCCGATCATGCCCGGCACCCGGTCCATGGTGAGCCAGGCGGTGGCCAGCGCGACCCACCGGTCCTCGGTGGTGCGCACCTTCCAGGCGTCGTAACCGGGGGTCGGCAACCACTCGCCGTCGACCGCGCCGCCCGCCGCCACCAGCCCCGCCGCGTGCGCCACCTCGACGATCAGACCGGCCACCCACTCGGGCAGGTCGAGCAGGGCGGCGACGCGCTTCAGGTCGCGTACGGCCAGGCCGCCGCCGCGGAGGACGCCGGGCGGGTCGGCGCTCCACCGCTCGCACAGCTCCTCCACCGCGCGCGTGAACGCGAACGCCTGACCGGCCGCGGTCAGGTCGACCCGCGCGCGGTCCCGCTCGACGCCGCCGAGCGGCGGCGGGACCGGCGACAGGTCGCGGTGGATCCGGCCGCCACGCAGGAACAGTCCGACCTCGCGGGGCAGGACGACGGACTCCTCGCCGGTCGCGCCCAGCAGCGCGCGGGCCAGGAGCTGCTCGATCGGCGACTGGGCGGCGGCCAGCCGGACCTCCCGGCGCGCGTTGGGCACCCGGCCCCCGGCCGGACCCCAGGCCAGCTCGTCGAGGGCGGCACGCGCCTGCGGCGAGACCTCGCCCAGCAGCCGGGTCAGGGTCTCCCGGTCGGCCAGCAGCGCGGCGAGCTCCTCCCTGGAGTCGCCGGTGCCGCCGAGGTCCTCGATCAGCTCGGCCAGCCGTTCCCGGTGGTGGTGGCGGAAGACCTCCGCCGCGGGTGGTCCCAGGCCCGCGGGGGCGTCCAGCACCTCCCGCACGCCCGGCGCGGGGGCCAGGGCCTCGTCGGGACCGTAGACCAGCGCCAGGGTCCGCAGCCGGTCGAGCGTCTCCCGGAACCTGGCCTCGAACACCGAGGCCGCGGTGATCGGGGTCGCTGTCGCCGCTGCCGTCGTGTCCGTCGTCGCCGTGTCCGCTGCGCCCGGTGCCTCCGGCAACGCCCGGGCCACCTGGTCGCGGAGCGGCGCGCAGGCGATCGGCGAGGGCAGCACGGCGATCGTCTCCACGACCGCGAAGGTGAACCGGTCGAGCCGGTCGAGCACCCGGCCGATCGCCGACGGGCTGCTCGCCCGCCCGGCCAGCCCCTCGACGTGGGCGGGGACCGGAGTGATGAGCTCGGGACGCAGGGCGACGAGCTCCCGTAGCTGCTCGTCGCTCCGGGCGCGCAGCCACTCCGCGAAGTCCGTGCTCATTCCGTCAATGGTAAGACGCCGTACCGACAGTGTGCCGCCGGGGGAATGCCGGGAAGCGTGGCGGTCGTCCGATCGGCGGGGAATCAGGGAAGGGGTCGCGGGCGGGGGAACGCTGAGGGAGGATGACGGCGTGATCGAGCGTGCCGACCAGCTCGTCCTGGAGTACGTCAGCAAGGTGGCCGACGCCGCTCACGGTGTGCTGCGCCAGGACCAGCGGCTCGACTTCATCCGGAGGCTGCGCGAGCGGATCGACGCCGAGCGGAGGGGGCTGGAGAGTCCCGCCGCCGTCAGGAAGGTGCTCGCCGTGTTCGGTGACCCGGAGGCCCTGGTGGCGCGCGAGGTCAGGCGCCTGCAGGAGGCCCGGGCCCCGAAGGAGGAGGACTCGCCGACCCTCATGGCCGCCGCGGAGGCGGTCACCCGCGAGCTGCCCCCGGTGCGGTCGAAACCTCCGCGTACGAGCCCCGCGAGCCCCGCGAGCCCCGCGAGTTCCGTGGGGCCCGCGAGCTCCGCGGGGCCGGGTACCGGGCGGCTGCCGCGAGGGATGCCGCCGGGAGTGGCACGGTTCACGGAAGAGGCGAGGAGGAAACTGGCCGAGCGGGAGGCCGGAGGCCGGCGCCCGGATCCGGGAGAGCGCGGGCCGGAGGGAACGGGCGTCCGGGGAGTCCGGCGAGGCCGGAGAAGTCTGAGGAGAGGCCGGGACGCCCGAGGGGGCGGGCGGGCGTTCGGCGCCGGAGAGGACGGACGGGAGGACTTCGGGGCCGGGGAGAGCCGGCGGGGGAGGTCCGGCACGGGGTCGATTCCGGCGGCGCGCCCGCGCGAGGTGGCAGGGATCGCCGTGCTCGTCCTGGCGGCCCTCCTCGTCCCGGTTCCCCTGGCGCCGGTCGCGATCTTCCCGATTCCGTTCCTGGTGTGGGCGGTCGGGACGGCGGTCGTGCTGTCCTGCTCGGGCTGGGAGGTCGGGGACAAGGTGCTCAGCGCGGCGGCCCCGGTGCTCGTCTACGCCATCGGCGGCGCGGCGGTGGCGATCGCCCGGGCGGAGGGCGATCTCGATCGGATGATCAGCGGTTTCCACGACGTGAGCGGGTCCATGTTCGTCCTCGGCACGGCGGTGGGTGCGCTCTGGCTGGCCTATCGCCTGGTCAACCCGCCCGCCCCGTTCACCGGGAGGCCGTAGCGACGGCTCAGCCGACCGCCTGCACCGCAGGGTGGGGCTGGGGCAGCAGGCCCAGCGCGAGCCGTACCCACGAGGCCACGAAACGCTCGCGCTCCGCGCGGCCCGGAGGCTCGCCCACCGTCTCCTGGAACAGGCGGTAGTGGACCACCGCGCCTCCCAGCACGGCGCCGATCGCGGGCCAGTCGACGTCGGCCCCGGCGTACTCGGGCTGCGCGCGGAACCAGGTGGTGATCGCGTCGAACATGGGCTGCAGCAACCCCTCACGCACGATCGCCACCAGCTCGGGGAACTGGCTCAGGTCACGGAAGAAGACGCGCGTCAGCTCGCTCTCCTCGCGGACCTTGGCCAGTCCCGCCCTGCACAGGTGCGCCAGGCGGGTTTCGACGTCGAGGGTGGCGTCGACGGTGCCCATCTCGTTCAGGGTCTCGGCGATCTGTGCACGGGTCCGGGTGGCGTGCTCGTTCATCGCCGCGGCCAGCACCTCGTACTTGGACTTGAAGTGCCGGTAGAGCCCGCCCGCGCCGGGCGAGAGCCCCGAGGCGGCCTCGATCTCGGCCACCGAGGTCGCCGAGTATCCCCGCTCGGCGAACAGCCGCAGGGCTTCGTCGATGATCCGCTCACGCGTCGATCTGGTCATTTCCGCTCCGACACCTCCATCACGACCTTATCCAGTACGGAACCCGCCGGGACGCGGTTCCCCCCTTCATCACCTGTGGTGATGGCAACTTTCCCGGCCGGTAAGTAATTCCTTTCCGAAGGGTTCCACAGCGGTGTCGTCGCGTACAGCACCTCTGCGGGGCCGTGGTGGGGCGGGAAGCGATACCACGGCTCATGTCGCGGACCAGGGGAGACCGGTGCCACAACATAGGAAATAAGTGTGATTACCCAGTTATGTTGGCGTTTGACATGCTGCGAGGTATGCAATCTGTGGGGTTCGACCTCGATATGACGCTCGCGGACACTCGCGCCGGGATCGCCGCCGTCTACGACGAGCTGGCGCTGCGCATGGGAGTGACCATCGACAGCGCCGCCGTGGTGGCCCGGCTCGGACCGCCGCTGGAGTGGGAACTGGCCAACTGGTTTCCCGCGGCCGAGATCCCCGAGGCCGTCACGGTCTTCAGGTCGCTGTACCCCTCGCTCGCCGTACCCGCCACCAGCCTCATGGCCGGCGCACGTGAGGCCGTCGACGCGGTACGGCAGGCCGGCGGCAAGGTCATCGTGGTCACCGGGAAGAACCCCCGCGACGCCAAGAGCACGGTGGAGTTCCTCGGCCTGGACGTGGACGAGGTCGTCGGATCGGTTTTCGGCGCCGACAAAGGCCCGGCCCTCGCGACTTTCGGCGCGGCGGCTTATGTTGGAGATCACGTCGCCGATATCGAGGCGGCGCGGGCGGGAGGCACCGTCAGCGTGGCGGTGGCCACTGGTCTCTATCCGGCGGGAGAGTTGCGTGAGCACGGAGCGGACGTCGTGCTGGGCGATCTGACGCAGTTCGCCGGCTGGTTCGACGGGTGGCGGGCCCGGGCCGCACTCGTGTAGCCGGTGTCCACAAGACACTCCGGTCGGCGCCTGTTTACACGGTCGCCCTCAGCCTTCCTTGGGCATAACCTACTTCCATCCTTTTCACGACAGTCTGAACGAGGTCACCCCTGTGCCGAGTGGCAAGGTCAAGTGGTACGACGCCGACAAGGGTTTCGGCTTCCTCACCCGCGACGACGGCGGTGAGGTCTTCGTGCATTCATCTGCGCTCCCCGGCGGCGTGGATGCTCTCAAGCCGGGTCAGAAGGTCGAGTTCGGCGTGGCGGAGGGGCGCCGCGGACAGCAGGCGCTCTCGGTCCGCGTGATCGACCAGCCCCCGACCCTCGCAAAGACCGCCAAGCCGAAGGGCAAGCGCAAGAAGCCCGACGAGATGGTCGTCATCGTGGAAGACCTGATCAAGCTTCTGGACACGATCTCCATGTCCTACCAGAAGGGCAAGCACCCCGAGACCGTGCACGCCAAGAAGATCGCCACGGTCCTCCGGGCCGTGGCCGACGACCTGGACGGCTGACCGCCCCACTCCGCACCAGGCTCCGGAGGAGACCCCGGCGGGCTCCGGCGGGGCCCTCGACCGGCGTGTCCGGGGGAAGCCTCGGCGGGCTCCGGCGGGGCCCTCAGCCGTGCGGGTTGGTCAGCGGCTTGGTCCGCTTCTCGGTGGGGGGATCGCCGCGCCGTACGACGGTGGTGGTCCCTCCCGGCCGGTCCCCCGGGACCGGCGGCCGATGGCCCTGCCGCGACCCCGGCCCCTGCCGCGGCCCGGGTTCCTTCCTCGGCCCGACCTCCTCCGTCGGACCGTCCTCCTCCAGCAGGTCGTCGTCCTCCTCCGGCAGGCCGGCCTGCTGCGCGGGGCCGGGCTTCTGCGCCGGGCCGGGGGCACGCCTCGCGGATCGCGCGGCCTCCACCCTGGCGTCCACGCTCTGAACGCGCCGGCGGCGCCGTACCAGCAGCCAGACGAGAGAGCCCGCCAGCACCACGGCCATCACCGTGAGCCCGGCGGGACCGTCGGCGAACAGCGACAGCAGCAGCCCGACCAGCCCGCCGACCACCCAGGCGATCTGCAGGAACGCCTCGACCACACCGAACGTGGACGAGCGCACCTCCTCGCCGATCTCGCGCTGCACGATCGCGTCCAGCGCGAGCTTGCCCAGCCCCTGCGCGAACGCCGCCACCAGCGCGACGGCCACAGCGGTCCACAATCCGAACACCACGGCCGCCACCACCGTGGCCGCCATCGCCAGCGCGAGCGTGATCAGCACGATGATCTGCGGCGAGTGACTTCGGACCCAGGAGGCCACGCCCGCCCCGGCGAGGCCGCCCGCTCCCGCGGCGACGGCCAGCACGCCGATGGTGACCGTCGGGGCCAGACCGGGCAGCTTCTTCTCCTGCACCAGGAAGAGCAGGTAGAAGAGCATGAACCCGGAGTAGAAGCGGATGGCGACGTTGGCCTTCATCGACTCGGAGACCACCGGCCCCACGTTGAGCATGGTGCGCCAGCGGGCCGGCCGGTCGCCGCCCTCCTGGACCTCCTCCAGGTCGGGGGAGTCGACGTGGCGCGGGAGCCGTACCGCCAGCACCCCCTGGAACAGGAAGAGCAGCATCGCGGCGCGCAGCACCCACTCCGCCCCGAGCCAGGCGCTGATGCCCGCGCCGACGGGGATCGCCACCCCCGCCGAGACCAGCGCGAACAGCGCGACCCTGGCGTTGGCGGTGACCAGCGCGATGTCGGCGGGCAGCACGCTCGGCATGATCGCGGCACGCGAGACGTTGTAGGCCTTCGACAGCACCAGCACGGCCAGCGCCGCGGGGAAGATGGTGAACGCGTCCTCCGAGACGACCGCCGCCGCCATCGCGAAGCAGAGCAGGCCGCGGCCGAAGAGCGTGCCGGCCATGACGAAACGGCGGCCCGAGCGGAACCGGTCCAGGACCGGGCCGACGAACGGCGCGACCACCACGAAGGGGATCATCGTGATCAGCAGGTAGAGCGCGACCTGCCCGCGGGCCTCGTTCACCGGAAGCTTGAACAGCGTCCCCGCCAGCGCCGCGGTGACCAGCGCGTCACCCGCGCTGTGCGCGGCGGTCAGCTCGATCAGCTGTCCCAGGCCGGTACGGCCCGCGCCCTGGGCGTGGGTCAGCCGCCGCGCGGCCCGGCCGGCGCCGTGCGCCGCGTCGGCCACGCCCCGCCCCGCCCGTACGGACGCCTGCCCCGCGACCTTGCCCGCCCGCGCGGTCGCCCGCCCGGCCCGTACGGTCGCCCTGCCCGCTCCGGCGAGGGCGCGGCCGAGCCGGCGGGAGGCCTCTCCCGCAGTCCTCCGAGTCTGCTCCCAGCCATCTGCCACGCATCCAGTCTTACCCGAAGGACACATCCGACGCCCGATGTGCCCGGTTCTGTTATCCGGCTCCGACACCCGCCCCGGGATGTTGACCGGTAGCGGTGCTGTCCGCTCCGGGTATGGGCGAGAATGAAACCGTGAGCGAGCGCAGCGGGCGAGCCTACGGGCACAGCACCCTTCGGGTTACGAGAACGACGGGGGAGGAGTCGTGACCCGCACTCGATCTCGTGCCGTGGTTCTCGACCAGGCGTGCGCCGCCGCGGTCGATCTGGCCCGTTCCGCGGTCGAGGAGAACGTCAGGCCCGAGGAGATCGGCGAGCACCTCGGCGTCGAGGGCGAGGGCGACCGGGTCGTCACCCACTACTTCGCCTGCCTCGACCGCGCCTACCGGGGCTGGCGCTGGGCCGTCACCGTCACCCGCGCCGCCCGCGCGCGCAACGTCACGGTCAGCGAGGTCGTGCTGCTGCCCGGCACCGGCGCCCTGCTGGCGCCCCCGTGGGTGCCGTGGAGCGAGCGGCTGCGCCCGGGTGACCTCGGCGTGGGCGACCTGCTGCCCGCCACCGAGGACGACGTCCGGCTCGCCCCCGGTTTCACCGAGACGGACGACGAGAACGAGCGCCAGGTGATCTTCGAGTACGGCCTCGGCCGGGCCCGGGTGCTCTCTCCGCTCGGCCGCGACCTGGCGGTGCGGCGCTGGCACGCCGGCGAGCCCGGCCCGCACACCCCGATCGCGCACGCCGCCCCCGCGCAGTGCTCCACCTGCGGGTTCTACTGGCCGCTCGCGGGCGCGCTGCGCATCGGCTTCGGCGTCTGCGCCAACGAGTACGCCCCCGACGACGGCCGGGTGGTCGCCGCCGACCACGGCTGCGGCGCGCACTCCGAGGCCACGGTGGCGCCGCCCCAGGCCGAGCCGGCCGCCCCGATCCTCGACGACCACCTCTACGACCTGGAGGAGACCCCCGCCGCGGACCTCGCCGGTTCCGTGGACGACGACTCCTCCGACGAGCCGCTGGGCCATTCCTGACCCGACGCGCCCCCGGGCCGCTCCCGGCCCGACGCGCCCCGACCGGGCCGTCGCATCGCCGGGCCGTTTCTGTCCGTCGCTCCGGATAGGGTCATCGGGCCGCCGGACCGCCCCGGACCGGCGGCCCCGGGGCCCTGACCTTTGGATGCATCGCTGTGACTGACACCTTCGGCACCGACCGACTGCGCTCCGCCGTGCTCGCGGCCTGGACCGCCTCGCCCGCGCGCTTCCGCGAGGACGCCAACGCGGAGGAGGACTTCGCACTCGGCGGCTACCGCGACCGGCTGATCGTCGAACTCGCCCAGAACGCCGCCGACGCCGCCCTGCGGGCGGGGGTCCCCGGCCGCCTGCGGCTCTCGCTGCGCGAAGGGGTGCTGTCGGCGGCCAACACCGGCGCGCCGATCGACGCCGCCGGGATCGAGAGCCTGTCCACGCTGCGGGTCTCCGCCAAGCGGGGCGAGGCCGGGGCGACGGGCCGGTTCGGCGTCGGCTTCGCGGCCGTGGTGTCGGTCTGCGACGAGCCGGTGATCGGTTCACTCGGCTCCGGGGTGGTCCGCTGGTCCCGCGAGCAGACCGCCGCTCTGGTGGCCGCCGAGCCCGCGCTGGCCCGGGAGCTCGCCGAGCGCGGCGGGCACGTGCCCCTGCTGCGCCTGCCGTTCCCGGGCGGGCCGGTGGAGATCCCGCAGGGCTTCGACACGCTCGTCCGGCTCCCGCTCCGCGACGCGGCCGCCGTGGAGGCCGTCCGGACGATGCTCCGGGAGGCCGGTCCCGCGCTGCTGATCGGCATGCCCGCCCTGGAGTCGATCGAGATCGACGTGGACGGCGAGACCAGGACCATCGCCCCCGGCGGCTGGCGGGTCGTCTCGGCCTCCGGCCGGTTCACCCCGGAGCAGGTGGCCGAGCTGTTCGCCGACCGCCCGACCGAGGAACGCGCCCGCCCCCACTGGCTGATCCGCTGGGCCGTCCCCGTCTCCGACCGGCCCGCCTCCCCGGGCGGGGCCGGTCTTCTCGGCGGCGCCGGGCCAGCTTCCCCGGGCGGAGTGCGGAACGGCTCCGAGGCCGGGGCCGAGGACGGGACGCGGGGCGGCGAGCCGGGGCCGCTGCCGGGGAACGTGCCGCCCGTCGTGCACGCTCCGACCCCGAGCGACGAGCCGCTCGACCTGCCCGCCCTGCTGATCGCGTCCTTCCCGCTGGCCACCGACCGGCGGCACGTGGCGCTGGGCCCGCTCACCGACTTCCTGGTCGAGCGTGCCGCCGAGACCTACCTGGAGCTGCTCGCCGGGCTGCCCCGCACGCCGAAGCTGCTCGACCTCGTGCCCGGCCTGATGGGCCGGGGCGAGCTCGACGCCCGGATCCGCCGGGCCATCCTGCGCAGGCTCCCCGACACCCCGCTCCTGCCCGCCCTCTCCCTGCCCGCCGACGCCGAGTCCGCCGACGCCGAGCCCGCCGACGCGGGGAACACGAACCCGGTGGTGACCGGCCGGCAGGCGTCCGTGGTGGCGGCCCCGGGCGAGCTGCTGGAGAAGATCGCCCCCATGGTCCCCGGCCTGCTGCCCGCCGGATGGCCGTCCCGGCACCCCGCGATCACCACGCTCGGTGTGAAGCGGGTGGAGCTGGCCGACGTCGTGGACATGCTCGCCGGCGACCTCTCCGGCGGTGCGGGCGAGGACCGGGACCCGGCCTGGTGGCGCTCCCTGTACGAGGTGCTGCCCGGCGACGACCCCGAGGCACTCGGCGCGCTGCCGGTTCCGCTGGCGGACGGCCGCCTGGTGAGAGGGCCGCGCGGCACGCTCGTGCTGACCGAGCGCGGCTCCCTCGACCTGGGGGTGCTCGCCCCGCTCGGGCTCCGCGTGGTCCACCCCGACGCCGCCCATCCTCTGCTGCTCCGCCTCGGTGCCGCCGAGGCGACCCCCAGGACCGTGCTGGAGGACCCGCTCACCCGGGCGGCCGTCTCCGAGTCGCTGGAGAGCGCCGATCCCGAGCCGGTGGCCCAGGCCGTACTGGCCCTGGTCGACGCCGCGGGGCTGACCGCGGGTGAGGCACCGTGGCTGGCGGACCTGGCGTTGCGCGGCACCGACGGCGAGCTCTACCCGGCGGGGGAGCTGCTGCTGGCCGACGGCTCGCTGGCCGGGCTGCTGGACCCCGAGACCCACTTCGGCACGGCCGCGCCCGACCTGGTGGAGCGGTACGGCTCGCGGGTGCTGGCGGCGGCCGGCGTGCTCGACGGCTTCGCCGTGGTCAACGACAGCGACGTCATGCTCGACCCGGACGAGTGCGACCACGACCTGGACCGCGAGGACGAATGGGTCGAGCACGTGCTCGACCTGCTGCCCGAGCTGGACGTGCCCCCGGTGGCCAGGGAGTTCTCCGCCGTCCGCGATCTGGAGTACATCGCCGACTGGCCCTCCGCCCTGGCCCTGCTCTCCCGCCCGCCGCTCCGCTCGGTCCTGCACCCGCTGCGCGTCCTGGCCGCGGGGGAGGTCGTGGAGGTCCCGTCCTACACCGCGTGGTGGTTGTCCACCCATCCGGTCCTCGGCGGGAAGCTCCCCACGGAGCTGCGTCTGCCGACCGGTGACCCGCTCCTGTTCGGCCTGTACGGCGACGCCCCGGCCGCCGCGGACGAGGCCGCCCTGGCGATGATCGGCGTCCGGACCGCGCTTCCCGACCTGCTCGCCTCGCACGGCGGTCCCGACGAGCTCCTCGACCTGCTGGCCGACCCCTCGATCGAGGTGGACCGGGCTCAGCTCAGGGCCCTGTGGGTGGCTCTGGCCGCCGTCGACCCGGCCCGCGTCGCGCCCCCGAGGGCGGTCCGCGCGGTCCTCGACGGTGAGGTCGTCGTCGCCGACGCCGAGGACGGGCGTGCGATCCCCGGTGCTTCGGGGACAGGCTCCGGTACCGGCCCGGGCGAGCCGGTCGTGGTCGAGGCGCCCGACCTGCTGCCGCTGGTTGCGGACCGGCCGCTGGTCCTCGCCCCGTTCGATCTCGCCGAGGCCCTGTCGGAGCTGCTCGACCTGCCGTTGGCCGGGGAGGCGACGGCCGGGGAGGTGACGTCGTCGGGCGAGGTCCGCGAGGTCCCGCCCGCCGTGCGGTCACTGCTGCCGACCGCGCCCGCGACCTATGTGGAGCACGAGAAGCTCCTGGTGGACGGGGTGCCGGTCACCTGGCGCTTCGCCGAGGGCACGGTGCACGCCTCGGGCGTGGAGGGTCTGGCGCGGGGGCTCGCGTGGGCGGCGGGTCAGTGGGGCGACCGGCTCGCGGTCGCCGCGCTGCTGCGCGACCCGGCCGCGGTGCCGCTGCTGCTCGCCGAGGCCGACCTGGACAGCTGGATCGCCGCGACCTCCTGAGCGGCCGAGGATCGGAGGGGGTCCGCCGCGCTGCGTGGCGGAGCAGGCGGCGGATCGATCAGGAATCGAGAAGCGTGCGTCCCCGGGCCCTCCCTAGCGTTACCTGTATGAACATCACTTGTATGGACATCGCCATCCACACCGGCTTCCTGTGCGCCCTCCGCGACCCCGCGGGCGACGTGGTCCGCATCCGGGAACCGCGCTGAGCCTGCGGCCCTCCCCGCCTCCCACGCCGTATCGACCGCCCGCACAGCACCTCCGGATGCGCCGGGCGCAAGGAGCCACACATGCATCTCACGCTTGACGTCATCGCCCTCGGAGCGCCCGAGGTGCCCGCCGCGCGCGGGTTCTACGCCACCGTGTTCTCGCCCGCTGTCACCGACGGCGGTGACGGCGGTGACGGCGGTGACGGCGGTGACTCTGTGGGCCTCGACCTGCACGGCACCGCGCAGTTCGAGCTGTCGGTGACCGACAGGATCGCCGCGGACGCCGGCGCCGACCCGGCGACCTCAGGCTTTCGCGGCTACCTGTTGACCTCCACCTTCGACCAGCCCACCGAGGTCACGACCCTGATGGACGCCGCCGCCCGCAGCGGTGCACAGGTGCTCAAACCCGCCAAGAAGGCCCTGTTCGGCTCGTTCTCCGGGGTGTTCCGCGCACCGGACGGCGCCCTGTGGAAGCTGGCGGCGGCCACCGGCAAGGACACCGGCCCCGCGGCGCAGAGCCCGCGGCCGACCGAGACCACGGTCATCCTTGGCGTCGCCGCACCGAAGGCGTCCGCGACTTTCTACCGAGCCCTGGGCATGACGGTCGACCGGGACTACGGCAGCAAGTACATCGACTTCCACCCCGCCAAGGCGGCAGCCAGGCTCTGCCTGATGGAACGCGGTGTGCTGGCCCGGGATGCGGGCACCGGCAAAGCCGGCGACGGCTTCCCCGCGATGGTCCTCACCCACACCGCCGCCTCCCGCGACGACGTCGACGCCCTCCTGACGGCCGCGGCCGCGGCCGGCGGCCATGTCACTGCCGCCGCGCAGACCCCCGGGGGTGACTACTGCGGCCACTTCACCGACCCGGACGGCTTCTGGTGGAAAGTGACGCACTGAACCCCGCCCGCTGTCAGCATCATGATCACAAAAACCCGGCACAGGGAGCATGACGTCGATGAGCACCGCATCGAAAGGCGGTGAGCTGACACCACGCCGGGCGCTGACCGGCCCCTCCCGAAGGACCGGCCCCGCGGGATCAGAAGGAAACGACGCCCTGTGAGCCGGCGCGATGGGCATGAGGCCCCGGCCCCTGTCCCGGTGACGCGCGCCTTGTTACCGTGAATGCGGTCGTTGTCACTCCAGGTCGCCGGGAATCCGGAGGTTGTGATGTCCGGCAAGCGAATCTCCATCGACGATCTCCTGGCGAACCAGGAGCAGCCCCAGGGCATCCGGGCGACGATCGAGGCCGTCGCGGATCAGCCCGGCAAGGTAAAGGTCACCCCGTACCTGCCGGGCGGAGGGTGCCAGTGCGCGGTGTCGGTGGTGTTGCCCAAGGAGGCGATCGAATCACTCACCACGACAGACGAGGATCACTGGTGCTGCGGCAAGCGCCTGTCGGTGGTGCAGGTGAACTTTGCGGATCCGACCCTGGCCGATGTCGTCAGGCAGTTCACCGACCCGAGCAGGCAGCGGGCAACCGGTTCCCTTCCGGGGCCGGACAGCAGGGAGTGGGCGCTTCGCGCGGTCCCCGTCGCGGACGACTACGCACCCCGTGTGTACCTGGACACCCGCACGGCAGCCACCGGCATGTACATCGACTACGCGACGGGTGCGCCCATCGACGTACGGGGATCCTCTCCCGGCGGGGTCTCCTCCTCGTGCGCCAGCAAGAGGGCGACCTGCCTTGTCCGGTGCAGAGATCCACATGACCTGCAGTGCCTGTGCAACTGCGAGAAGGCGTACTTCGAATGCCAGCACCCCGGAGAGCACTATTGGATCGACTGCGCGCACGTCCATCCCCACAGGTGAGAGCCCGTCCGGCGATGCCCTCTTCGAGATCCGGGACACACCGGATGGAGGGACAGGGCCATCCGAGGCCATCCGTGGAGTGATTCCACCCACCCCGTGGCCGGCCCTGCCGATGGTCGCATTGCGGGCGCGAACGCGCTCGACGCATGAGACCGATACGGCATCGTGGAGCAGTTCACCGTCTGAGACTCCCCGGATCCGTTGTCACGGGTGCGGGTGGCGGGCCCGGTACGGGGCCGCCATTCCGCACCCGTGGCGCTCGGCGGGATTCAGGACGCGGAACCGGCGGCGTCGGAGGCCGACGGCGCCGGGGGAGCGGGCGGGCCCGCCGTCGCGGGCTTGATCGGCTCCTCCCGGGAGGACGGGATCGCCGTGGCGGGTTCGATCGGCTCCTCCCGGGCGGGCGGGGGCGAGCCGCGGCGGTCGCGCCGCCTGACGTACCAGAGGCCGAAGACTCCGAGACCGATGCCCGACAGGCACGTCCAGATCCACCAGCGGTCCTCCGGGTCCGGCTGGAGGATCAGGAGCACGACCAGGGCGACCGCCCACAGGGCCATGCCCGCGAGGATCGTCGCCGTATCGTTGGTCTTCAGCGGCTGGAGATCCTGACGGTGAGGCTGGTTCACACGATCCAGGGTAGGCGACGGAACCTCACTACTCGCAAAACGGACGGTGTGAGGGCGCGGATCGGTTGCGATCCGATCACCATTCGTGACGCGGGTCTTCCGGCATAAGAATCTCCCTGTCACCCTGCGTCCGTGAGTGACACTAAAGCATCCCGGATACCCGAAAAATCCCGAATAAGCTTCCTTGACCGTTTCTTCCATATCTCCGAACGTGGCTCCAGCGTGGGGCAGGAGGTCCGCGGCGGCTTCGCGACCTTCTTCACGATGGCCTACATCGTGGTGCTCAACCCCCTGATCATCGCCACCGCCCCGGACGCCCAGGGCCAGTTCATCGGGGACGGCACCACCCCGAACGTGCCCCTGGTCGCCGCCGGCACCGCCTTCGTGGCCGGTGTGCTCAGCATCCTGATGGGTGTCATCGGGAAGGTTCCGTTCGCCATGGCGGCGGGGCTGGGACTCAACGCCTTCGTCACCTTCGGCATCGCCACCCAGATGTCGTGGGAGTCGGCCATGGGCCTGGTCTTCCTGGAGGGCGTCATCATCGCCCTGCTGGTGCTGACCGGATTCCGTACGGCCGTGTTCAACGCCATCCCGGCCCCGCTCAAGACCGCGATCAGCGTCGGCATCGGCCTGTTCATCGCGCTGATCGGCTTCGTGGACGCCGGTTTCGTCCGCAAGGCGCCCGCCGTACCGCTCGAACTCGGCATCGGCGGCAACCTGACCAGCTGGCCGATCTTCGTGTTCGTGGTCGGCCTGCTGCTGATCGCCCTGCTGGTGGCCCGCAGAGTGAAGGGCGCCATCCTGATCGGCATCGTCGCCACCACGATCCTCGCGATCATCGTCGAGGCCGTCGCCCAGGTCGGCGGCTCCGGGACGCCCGACGAGCCCAACGCGGCCGGCTGGCGGCTCGTCGTGCCCACGTGGCCCGAGGAGATCTTCGGATTCACCAACCCGCTGGTGCTGTTCCGGGAGTTCGACCCGTTCGGCGCGTTCGCCTCCGTCTCCGCCGTCATCGCCCTGCTGCTCATCTTCACCCTGCTCATCACCGACTTCTTCGACACGATGGGCACGATCGTCGGCGTCGGCGGACAGGCGGGCCTGGTCAGGGAGGACGGAACCCTTCCCCGCACCCGCGAGATCCTGCTCGTGGACTCGATCGGCGCGGCGGCCGGCGGCGCCGGCTCGGTCTCCTCCAACACCACCTACATCGAGTCGGCCGCGGGTGTCGGCGAGGGCGCGCGCACCGGCCTGGCCAGCGTGGTCACCGGAGTGCTGTTCCTGCTGGCCATCTTCGTCTCGCCGCTGGTCGGCATCGTCCCCCACGAGGCCGCCGCCCCGGCGTTGGTCGTGGTGGGCTTCCTGATGATGACCTCGGTCCGTGACATCGACTTCACCGACTACGAGATCGCCATCCCGGCGTTCCTGACGATCGTGCTGATGCCCTTCAGCTACTCCATCGCCAACGGAATCGGCGCCGGGTTCATCACCTTCGTGCTGATCAAGCTGGTCAAGGGCAAGGCCCGTGAGGTCCACCCGCTGATGTGGGTGGTCGCGGCCCTGTTCGTCGTCTACTTCGCCCTCGGTCCGATCAAGGCCCTGCTCGGCCTGGGCTGAGAACCGGAGGCCGTCGTGGTGACCGGCGTGAGCGGCCACCACGACGGCCTTTGGGCGGCATGGATGCGCTGCCGCTCATGTCCGATCGGCGCCCGCGTCCCGGAACGGAGGGCGCGTGGTTAGGGTGGTGCCGTCTCGACGATCTTCGGATGCCGTGAAGGATCAGGCCATGACGACGTATCTGCAGGTCCAGACGGCGGTGAAGGGTTATCGGAACGGGACGAAGCTGGCATGGAGCATTACCGGGGCACGGCTCGCCGCCTGTGTGCGGATCGTGGGCCCGGTCCAGTCGGTGCGCTGGGAGGAAGGGAGGGTCAGGCAGGTGGAGGAGTGGCAGCTCCTCATCCAGACGACGGCCGAGGCCTTCCCCGCTCTGGAAGCGCACATCACGGCGAATCACCCGTATGACACCCCGGAGATCATCGCGACACCGATCGTCACGGGAAGCGCCGGGTATCTGTCCTGGATCGGGAGGAAGACGAAGCGGATCGACACTTCGTCATAGAGCGATCCTCCGGATACTCCGCTCCGCCGGACCGGCGAGTGGCGGTTACGCCGGGCAGGTGAGAGCGGCGGCGGCCTCGGAGAGGAAGCGGCGGGCGCGGGGGAATTCACGCAGTTCGCCGGCGAAGACGTCCAGCGCCGCCCGTACGGCTCCGGCCGGCACCCCGCGCGCCCGCAGCACCCCGGCCGTCCAGGTGACGAAGTCGGTGAACAGCGTGCTGTCGTCGACGTACAGCGCCGCGGCGAGGAAGTCGGCGTAGTGGGCGAGGTCCTCGGCGGTGGCCTCCAACTGCCGGACGTCGTAGGAGGCCATCGGCGGATAGGCGGCGCCCAGCGCCCGCATCACCCGGGCCAGCAGGTCTCCGCGCCGGCCGGCCAGAGAGGTGTACTCCTCGTCGGCGAGGTGCTTCATGACCGGTGGCTGCGGCGGGAACGAGGGCAGTCCCCGGTCGAGGCGGTCGGCGGCCGGGCGGGCGCTGGGCGCCCACGCGTCGGCACCCAGCAGGAAGGCGCGGTGGCCGCCGGGGCCGAAGCCGCGCCCGCCGGCCAGGACCGGCACGCCGACGGACCGGCAGGCGGTGAGCGTGGCGTGGGCGCGGGGCAGACGGGTGGGCAGGGTGCAACTGAGCGCGACCGCCTCGGGGCCGGTCTGGTGGAGGTAGGTGATCAGGTGGGCGTCCGGGACGCTGGCCCCCAGGAAGTCGACCTGCCAGCCGCGCAGTCGCAGGACCTCGGCCAGCAGCCGGGCGGGCAGCGCGTGGTACTCGCCGTCCGGGCAGGTCACGATGATCCGCTCCCGGGTGGGCCGGGGTCGCGCGTGCGCGGCGACGGCGGCGACGACCCGGTCGCTGACGGCGGTGGCCGCGTGCTCACGGGCCACCGACCACTCGTCGGCGGCCCACAGTTCACCGACGCGTGCCTGGGCGGGGGCGACGAGGTCCAGCAGGACGGCCTCGGCGGGGACGCCGCGGCCCAGGAGCTCGAGGGCCAGGTCGATGGCGCCGTACTCGTCGGCCAGACCGGCCAGCTTCAGGTAGCGGTCGATCACGGTCTCGGAGATGGGGGTCACCGCGTCCTCGCCTGGATGACCAGTAGTGCCCGGTCGTCGTGGGTCCCGCCGCGGTCGGCCAGCCACTCGGTGCTGAGCTGCTCCAGCCGCTCCACCACCGCCCGGGCCGGCATGCCGGCGCAGGTGGCCAGGGCGGCCTGGAGCCGGTGCTCGCCGTACATCTCCCCGCCGGTGGGGCCGCCGAACGCCTCGGTGATGCCGTCGCTGTAGAGCAGGCACAGTTCGCCGGGGGCCAGTTCGACGCCGCTGGAGGCCACGGTGACGTCGTCGAACACGCCGAGCAGGGTTCCGAGGGCGGAGCTCTCCTCCACGGTGCCGTCGCGGCGCAGGATCAGCGGCGGCGGGTGGCCCGCGGAGGTCAGGCCGACCCGCAGGCGCCCGGCGGCGGGGCGGAGCTCCGCCAGCACCATGGTGGCGAAGGAGCGGGGCGGCGGGAAGCCGAGGAGGAAGCGGTTGAGCAGCTCGGCGAGCCGTTCGGGACGCCGCTCGACCAGCATGAGTGCTCGCAGGGAGTGGCGGATCTGTCCGGCCAGCACGGCGGCCGGGGCTCCCTTGCCGCACACGTCACCCAGGGCCACCAGCGCCGCGGCGCCGTCCTCGTCGATGGCGCCGTTGCGAGCGGCGCCGTCACCGGTGGCGCCGTCACCGGTGGCGCCGTCGCCGGTGGGAGCCGGGAGGTAGACGTCGTAGAAGTCCCCGCCGATCTGGGTGGCCTCCTGTGAGGCGCGCAGCGACCCGGCCAGCTCCGCCCCGTCCAGCTCGGGGAGGGGCGGCGGCAGCAGGCCGGTGATCAGCACCTGGTTGACGGAACTCTGTTCCCGGTAGAGCAGGGCCGCCGAGATCGCTGCGCCCGTCCGGGCCGCGAAGACACGTACCAGGGCCTCGGTCTCGTCTCCGAAAGCCGGGGCGCCGGGTCCGCGGGCCAGCAGCAGCGCCCCGGCGGCGACCCCGTTGCCGGGCAACGGGGTCACCAGCAGGTGTGCAGCGGGACCGTACCCCTCAGGCAGCAGCCACTCGGGCGCCTGGGCGGGAACCAGCCAGCGGCTGGGTACCGGCGGGAAGCCGGTCAGGGCCTCGGTCAGGCCGGGCACCTCGGCGGCGTCGGCCGCCGTGATCACGCCCTCGTGCGGCCGGGGCCGGCCATCCGCGGCGCGGCCCGCGGTGGAGTCCACGGCGTGGCCCGTGGCGCGCAGCCAGGTTGAGCGTCCGGTGACGTCGGGCGGCAGCACGACCAGCGCGGCGTCGGCCAGGAACGGCACGGCGAGATCGACGGCGGTGCGGGCGCAGCGGTGCAGGTTGAGCGAGGCCGACAGACGTGCCCCGACCTCCAGCAGGAACCGGGTCCGCTGCTGGTCGTCAAGGACGGAACGGTCGGAGAGCTTGCCCGCGGCGGAGGGATGACCGGGCTGCTCGTCCGGGGTGACGGGATGGTCAGGAGGGAGGAGGGGGCGGCCGACGGCGGAGTGGGCCGCATCGCCCGTCGCGCGCGTTCCTGACATACGGCGCCCTTCGGTTGATTTCTCCCCACCCTATCCGCTGCCTTCCACGCGGGGATCATTCTTGGGGAGTGCTGCCCCCCGGATGGGCTTTCGATCACTTCGAGGACGGTGATCTCCGTACGACTGCGGGGCCGGGACGCCGGTCGGTGGGGTGCTTCATTACGCATGTGAATGTTCTGCGCACACCGAGTGGCGAAGATTCAGCATCGCTGGAAAGCCCTCCTCCTGAGGTGGTGCCGTGGCCGGAGAACTGCATCCCGAGGTCCATGACTTCCGGAGCCCGGAGCAGTGGCGGTGGACGCTCCGCGAGGCCGGGGGCAAGTTCCTGACCGATCACGAGGTACGGCTCGGCGTCGGCGACCGGCGTTTCACGGCCTTCTGGCAGGCGGTGTTCGCCCAGGTGATGGCGGGGGAGGAGGGACAGGAGTTCGGGCCGCTGGTGGTGCGTGCCGGGCCGGCGGCGGTGCCGTACCTGCTGCGGCTGCGGGAGTGGGATCAGGCATGCGGGCTGCTGGAGCAGGTGCTGGTTCGGGACCGTTCGCAGGCGGTGGCCGGGGTGGTGGCACCGGGGCTGCGGCAGATCGCCGAGGCGGTGCGCGGCACCGACGCGGAGCCCGCGACGGTGTCGATCCTGGCCTGGGCGCTGGAGAGGGTCTGGGGGGCACCGGCCGATGTGGAAGATGAACGGGGACACGGGCAGCGCGCGATCGGCCTGCACCAGGATGCGCTGCGCTACGCCTACGCCGCACACGACGTGGCCGCCCTGGCGGTCCTCACCGACCCCGGCACCCTTCGGCGGACCTACGCCCAGATCGCCGAAGCAGTCACGACCGCCGCCCGGTCCTCGGACTGATCCCCGTTCCACCCGGGGCCGCTCACCGGGCCGCCCGCCGTACCGGCGCCGGTACAGGACGCACGTCGGTGGCGGGTGAGAGGGGCAGGCCGGCGTCCTGGGAGAAGGTCCGGCCGGGGTGGTCGAGGAGAGGCTGAAACGCCCGGGGCCTTCCGGACGTTTTCCCCGTAGAAGTCAACCCCTGGAGGGACGCATGGTCGGGAACCGGGTCATGGCGCTGTCGGACGACGAGGCCGTCGCGGCGCTGTGGATGGTCCTGGAGCAGCAGGGGGCGCCGCTCGACGTGGCGCAGCTCCGGGCCGACGAGGCGCGGGTCGCGGAGGCGGCGGGCAGGGACGACATCCGGGCGGAGATCGGGCCGGACGAGAAGGCCACGCCGGGGGACGCCTCCAGGGCCGCACTGCTGTATCTGGCCGAGAGCGACGCCGACACGGTCGCCCGGGCCGCCGAGATCGCCACGACCGACAGGGCCGAGCGGTTCGATCCGGCGCTCATCGGGGTCGGCGCACTGGTGATGATCGCGATCAGGACCGAGTTCAAGCTGGAGCGCGACCCAGAGAAGGGGTGGAGCTTCAAGGTCCATCACAAGCCGATGCGCGACTCCACGCTCGGCAGGCTCATCAGCAAGCTGATCGGCCTCTACCCTCAGCCCTGAGCCGGGCGCGGGCCTGTGCGGCGCCGGCCGGGAGTGAGGTCGATCTCACCCCCGGAGCCGCTGTCCGCGGGTTGGGGATCAGGAGTGTGTCTGGCACGCTGTACGGCTCGCGGGAATAAAAACTCGGTGGAGGGAATGTGACGCGGTTGGCTATCGTTAGCAAGAGTAATGAGTCTTGCAAATGAGTTCACCCAGGAAGGACCCCGTCGCGAACCTGCGCAGCGACGCCGGTCTGGCATCGGCGCTGCGCGTGTCACTGGCGCGTCTGACCAGGCGCCTGCGCAGGCAGGGCACGGGCCACTCGCTGACCCCCACCCAGGTCGCGACGCTCGTCGCCGTGGAACAGCATTCCGGGATAACCCCCGGCGAATTGGCCGAGCACGAGAAGGTGCAGCCGCCCTCGATGACGCGCGTGATCGCCGCGCTGGAAGAGCGGGGGCTGGTGTCGCGTACGCCGCACCCGACCGACCGGCGGCAGGTGACCGTGAGCGTGACCGCCGAGGGTTCGGCGCTGCTGAAGGAGGAGCGCCGCCGCAGGGAGGCGTGGTTGACGCAGCGGCTGAAGGAGCTGACACCCGAGGAGCGGGCGGTGCTCCGGCAGGCGGCTCCGATTCTGGAGAAGCTCAGCCGGATCTAGCCGAGCCTGAGGAACGCGGTGCCTCGGCCGCCCCCGCAGGGGCCGAGGCACGGGTTTCCGAATCGTCGGCCGTTCCCGAGCACACCGAGAGCGCCAAGAACGCCGAGCACACCGAGCACACCGAGAGTGCCGGGACGCGGATTTCCGAGCCCGCCGCCGTTCCTGAGAGCACCGAGAAGGCCGAGCGGCCCGCCGTACCCGGCCGGAAGCTGGGGCTGAAGGCGCGGCTGCGGCGGCGGAAGGTCGCGCGCGAGGCCGCCGCGCGGGAGGTGCAGGCCGCGGAGACCGGGACGGCCCAGGCCGTACCGGAGGCCCGGGGCGGGATGTTCCGCTCGCTGAGCAACTACAACTACCGGCTCTTCTCGATCGGCGGCGTGGTCTCCAACGTCGGCGGATGGATGCAGCGCACCGCCCAGGACCTGCTGGTGCTGAGCCTGACGGCCGGCAGCGCCACCGCGCTGGGCGTGACCACGGCGCTGCAGTTCCTGCCGATGGTGCTGTTCGGGCTCTGGGGCGGCATGCTCGCCGACCGCTACCCCAAGCGGAAGCTGCTCTTCGTCGCCCAGTCGCTCCTGGGCCTGCTCGCGCTCACCATGGGCGTGCTCACCGTCACCGGGGTCGTGCAGGTCTGGCACGTCTGGGTGATGGCCTTCGCGCTCGGCCTCATCGCCTGCGTCGAGGTGCCGACCCGGCAGGCGTTCGTGGTCGAGATGGTCGGCCGCAAGGACCTGCCCAACGCCATCGCGCTGAACGCCTCCAGCTTCAACCTGGCCCGCGTGGTCGGCCCGGCCGTCGCCGGTGTGCTGATCTCCGTGCTCGGCGGGACCGGTCCGATCTTCCTGGTCAACGCGGTCTCGTTCGTGGCCGTGCTCGGCGGTCTGGTGATGATGCGCGCCTCGGAGCTGACCACTCCCGAGCCGGTGCCCCGGGAGAAGGGACAGCTCCGCGAGGGCCTGCGCTACGTGCTGGAGCGGCAGGAACTGCTCATGCCGATCCTGCTGGTCGCCTTCGTCTCGCTGTGCACGCAGTCGTTCTCGATGTCGATAGCGCTGATGGCCAGTGAGGTCTTCGGCTCGGGCGCGGCCTCCTCCGCCGAGGGCGCGGCCTCCTTCGGCCTGGCCTCCAGCGTGTTCGCGGTGGGTGCGCTGGGCGGTGCGCTGATGGCGGCCCGGCGGGTCAAGCCCAGCCGGAAGCTGCTGATCGGCGGCGCGGTCTCGTTCGGCCTGTTCCAGATCGCCACCGGCCTGGCCCCGTGGTACCCGCTCTACCTGCTTCTGCTCGTCCCCACCGGGATCGCGCTGATCTCGGTCAACACCTCCGCCAACTCCAGTGTCCAGCTCGGGACCTCGCCGGAGATGCGCGGCCGGGTGATGGGCATCTACGTGTTGGTGTTCACCGGCGGCGCCCCGATCGGCGCGCCGCTGCTCGGCTGGATCGCGGACCTGGGGGGCCCGCGCGCGGGCGTGATGGTCGGCGGGGCGCTCACCCTGCTCGGCGTCGGCGCGGCGATAATGCTGAGCAAGGTGATCGGCAGGAGGTCGCATGCGGCTGTTCGTGGGGTTGCTGCCGCCGCGGCCGGTGCTCGATGAGCTCGCCCGCGCGCTCGGTCCGCACCGCGCGGCCTGGCCCCGGCTCCGCTGGATCGACCAGGAGAACTGGCATCTGACGCTGGCGTTCCTCGGTGAGGTGCCGGAGGAGGTCCTGCCCGGGCTGGAGACCCGGCTCGGGCGCGCCGCCTCCCGGTACGCGCCGATGACGCTGGCGTTCACCGGCGCGGGCGCGTTCCCCTCGGCCCGCCGGGCGCGCGTCTTCTGGTCCGGTCTGCGTGAGGGCGGAGGAGGGGGTTCCCGCGACGACGGTACGGGGACCCGCGGCCGGTCCCCGCTCGTCCGCCTGGCCGAGTCCCTGGCGGCCGGGGCCCGGCGGGCGGGAGCCGTACAGGTGGATGAGAGCAAGCGGTTCCGGCCGCACCTGACCCTGGCCAGGTCACGTGAGGAGACCGACGTGCGCGCCCTGGTCGGGGCCTTCGAGGGGTTCGCCGGGAGCCCGTGGGAGGCGGAGTCCGTCCATCTGGTGAGAAGCCACCTCGGGGCCGGGGTCCGCTACGAGCCCATCGCCGAATGGCCCCTCGGGGCGCGGACACCCCGTGGGCAGAGCTAGGCTCCAGGGCGTGGATCGTCCCCGTCAGTGGCTGCTGCCCACGGTGCTCGCGCTGCTCGTGCTCCTCGTGGTGATCGGCACTCTCATCTCCTGAGCCCTCCCGAGCCCCTCTCCCGGGCCCTGCTGAGCCTTCCCGGGCCTTCCTGAGCCCCCCTGAGCGCCCCGACCGCCGTCCCGCGGAGCCGCTTCCCGGCCGTCTGCCGGGCCCCTACCAGGCGTACTCCTCGGGAGCCGTCTTGAACCCCGGGAAGATCTCGTCCAGGCGGGCCAGCGCCTGCTCGTCCAGCGTGATGTCCAGGGACTTGACGTTCCCGTCGAGCTGGGCGAGCGTACGCGGGCCGATGATCGGCGCGGTGACGACCCTCTGGTGGAGCAGCCAGGCCAGGCCGACGTCGGCCGGGTCCGCGCCGAGCTCGTCGCAGAACGCCTCGTACTGCTCGATCTTGCTCCGGTGCTTCTCCAGCTCCCTGACGATGTTCTCCGAAGCCGAGCGGCCCTTGTCGATCTTCCGGAGGATGCCGCCGAGCAGGCCGCCCGCGAGCGGGCTCCACGGGATCAGGCCGAGTCCGTAGTCCTCGCAGACCGGGATGACCTCAAGCTCGGCGGGGCGCACGAGCAGGTTGTAGTGCGTCTGCTCGGAGACCAGGCCGACGGAGTTGCGGCGGCGGGCGGTCTCCTGCGCCTTGGCGATGTGCCAGCCCGCGAAGTTGGACGACCCGACGTACAGGATCTTGCCCTGCTGCTTCAGGATGTCCATGGCCTCCCAGAACTCCTCGAACGGGGTGTTCCGGTCGACGTGGTGGGCCTGGTAGAGGTCGATGTAGTCGGTCTGCATGCGCTTGAGCGACGCGTCGCAGGCGCGGCGGATGTTGAGCGCGGAAAGCCGGTCCTCGTTGGGCCAGTCGCCCATCCCGCCGTAGAGCTTCGTGGCGATGACCGTCTTCTCACGACGGCCGCCGCCCTGGGCGAACCAGCGCCCGATGATGTTCTCGGTGATCCCCTCACCCTTCTTCCAGCCGTAGACGTTGGCCGTGTCGAAGAAGTTGATCCCCAGCTCGTGGGCGTGGTCCATGATCGCGAAGGAGTCTTCCTGCGTGGTCGCGGGGCCGAAGTTCATGGTGCCCAGACAGAGGCGGCTGACCTTCAGGCCGGTACGGCCAAGCTGCGTATAGTCCATACGCTCCACCCTAGGCACCTGGAGTGCACTCCAGGCGAGCCCCGCTCCGAAGCGTCCGGACGCGTCGGCGGGGCTCTCCCGGCCTCAGCCGAGCCGCCAGCCCAGCATCCCCTCGGGTGCCTCGGCCTGGACGAAGCCCGCCCCGGTCAGCTCCGCCTCGATCGTCTCCCGGAGAGGGCGGTAGGCGGAGCCGACGATCTCCTCCTCGGCGATCACCGTGTCGCCCTCGACGACCTGGTAGAGGTGGCGGGCCGTGAAGGCCTCCGCCTCGGAGGAGGTGATCTCCGAAGAGACCCGGTAGGTGTGCCGGCCCACCCGGCGCGACTCCAGCTCCTGGAGCGGGCGCGGCTCCGGGGCGCCCCCGGGGCTCCAGGTGAACGCGAGCAGGCCGCCGGGCTCCAGCCGCTCCGCCAGCACCGGCCACATCCGCTTGCGGTAGTCGGGCTCCAGGGCGTACATCACATTGATCATCACCATGGCCTCGACCGGCTCGGCCAGATCCAGGCTCAGGGCGTCGTACGGGAGCACGGTCACCCGCTCCAGCAGCTCCGGGCGCTCGGCCAGCCGCGACAGCAGGACCGCGCGCATGCCCGCCGAGGGCTCCAGCGCGAAGACCTCGGCGGGCGTGCAGTCGGCCAGCGACGTGGTGATCAGCCCGGTTCCCGCGCCGATCTCCAGGATGCTCCGCGTCACCCCGGTCAGCAGGGCGGGCAGCTTCTCGCGGATCTTCGGCACGTGCCCGTTCTCCTGGAACAGGTCGTAGAAGGGAACGGCGATGAAGTCGGTCATGGCGGGCCACGCTATCCCAGGCACGGGCTCCCCGGAGGGAGAAATCGGGCGAGACACATACCGGATGACAGGGTTCCCATCGAGGGCCGCCAAGGGCGGAGCGCGTCCTGCCTCAGGCCGTCCGGCCGTACAGCCGGGGAGATCGACGAGGACGATTCCGCCTCCCCGGAGCGAGTGCCCGGAGGCGATCGCCGGGCCGTGCCGCCCTGCTCGGCGCGGACCACCCCGCGTCCCGGGCGAAGACGTGATCGAGTCTGTCAATCACTGAGCGGCTCCTCGGAGGCATACCTCATAAGAGCTGTGACTCTCAGAGGTGTGCCTCCAAGGCCGCGGTCACGGTGCTACCGGAGGCACTCCTTCTTGGCTCTCGGGGTGCAGCCCTCGGGGAGGACGGGGGCCTCGTCGGTCCAGCCGATCCGCCGGACCAGCCGGGAGAAGGCCACGCTCCCGGCCGGAAGGCCCTTCAGATTGGGCACGGGCGCGGTGAGAACCTCCTCCAGCGCCAGGGGGTCACCCGTGGCCCGGTCGATCACGATCCGCTCCGCGTACGGCCCGCCGGTCTCGCGCGTGAGGGCCAGGCCCGCCCGTCCCTCGACGTCCCGGGAGCCGTCGGTGATCCGCACGTCCGGGAGGGCGGACAACATGCGCAGAGCGGCCGCCCTGGTCTGCGGGGTGGCCGGGGTCTCGATGAGCAGGCCCGTGCCCACCCACCACACCTTCTCGTCGTCCGAGGGGGTGTTCCCCCCGGCGGGAGTGTCACTGTTCTCGATGTCCTTCAGCGCCGCCGCCCAGCGCTCCAGGATCTCCTCCTTCAGCTCCGCAGGGTCCTGGGGCAGCTCGCGGAGCTCCTGCGGGGTCAGCTGAACGCTGGACAGGCCGTAGTCCTGTGGAAGGTGAGGGATGTACCGGGTGCGGCCGTAGGGAATCTGGTCGTTGTCACAGTCGCTGTCCGCCCCGCAGATGCGGGGCGAGCCCGCCTTCTCCCACGCCGCCCGGTCGGCGGCGGTGAGGGGCTCGGCCCCGACCGAGGAGACCACGATGACGGTCGGGCCGTCCGGACCCGCCCAGCGGACCTCCCTGCCCCGCTCCTCGACCAGGAACTTCCCTCCATCGAACGACAACCGGACGAACCGGTCCATCTCCACGCGCCAGTGCGCGCGCTCGGGCTCCTGGCGCCGGGCCAGCCGGTCCGCGACGGCGTCGAGCACCTCCTCGGCACTGGGGTCGGCGCTCAGCGCGGTGGCCGTGGCCGTCACGCCGTCTCCCGCCCGGCCGTCCGCGCCGTCTCCCAGGAGTGGGACCGCGACGGCCGTGCCGATCACCGCGACCGTGGCGGTGGCCGCCACCAGGACGCCCGCCCATGCGGGAAAGCGGCGGCCGGAGCGGTGGGGCCGGAACGCGCGGGCCCTCGCCCCGGCGACCGTACCGGCCGCCGGAGGGGGGACGTCGGGCATCACGTCGTCGATGATCTTGAAGTCGTTCATCAGATCTCCACTCCCAGCCAGTCGCGCAGCTTGGCCCTGGCCCGGCTGAGCCGGGAGGCCACGGTGCCGTAGGCCACCCCGAGGGCCTCGGCGATCTCGTCGTAGGTGAGCCCGCCGTAGGCGGCGAGCAGGACCGCGTCGCGTTCCCCGCGCGGCAGCCGCGCCAGCGCCCCCGAGAGCCGGCCGGCTGTCACCCCCGCCGAGACGCGGTCCACCACCCGCTGGTCGTGGCCGTCGTCGTCCGGGGGCGGCCCGGCCTTGGCCAGGGCCCGGTAGCGGCGCAGCTCCGCCCGGCGGTGCCGGCCCACCAGGTTGGTGGCGATGCCGTACAGCCAGGGCCGTACCGAACCCCGCGCGGGGTCGAACCGGTCGCGCCGGCGGAAGGCGATCAGGAAGGTCTCCGCCGCGAGGTCCTCGGCGATGTCGAGATCGAGCCGGCGTCCGATGTAGCGGCGGATCTCCTCGTAGTGGGTGTCGAAGACGACGCCGAACCGCTCGGGGTCGGTGATCGACACCTCGTCAGGAGCTGTGATCATGCAAGAGTCTCTCTGCGGTGAGAACGGGAACACCCCTTCTTCGTCGCTGTCCGCCATCCCTTCCCCGCGTTTTCGATCCGCGCCGTCCGCCTGGGAGGTGCACCTCTGACGATGCGGACGGAGAACGGCCAGGCGACACGGTGGGCGGTGACCTCGTGGCCGCTCCAGAGCATCGCGATCTCCTGCGCCGGTTCGCCGACGGACGTCAGCTCGACTTCGCCCTTCATCCTGGCGAAGTAGCGCGTCCGCGGCATCGGCCGGGACGAAGACCCGCTCGCCCGGCAGTTCGTGCGGCTCCCCGCGGGCGATCGCCCGGTTCGACAACGCCGGGGAGATCCTCGACGCGGACGAACGGCTCCTGCGGCGCCTGCGCGAGCTGCTGTCGAGGCATGATTGCTGAATGCGGAGCAGAGCGGGGGATGTCCTGATTCGAGGGTTCATCGCGGCCGGGGCGGTCGCGGTGACGGTTCTCACCGGAGCCGGGGCGTGGAGCGGCGAGGCGCACGGCAGCACGGTGCGCGAGACCCGCGAGGACCGGGAGAACCGGGAGAACCGGGAGAACCGGGAGAGTACGGTGCTCGGGAGCGGGACGCCGGTCGCGCCGGACGAGGAGGAGGGGCGGGTCCTCTTCCGGTTCCGGGACAAACGGATCACCGAGTCGAGCGGGCTGGCGCTCTCACCCGCGCACGAGGACGTCTACTACACCCACAACGACAGCGATGCCGGGCCGGTCTTCTTCGCGGTCGGGGGCGACGGGCGGACCCGGGCGACGTTCACCCTGCGGGGCGCCGCCGCCCGCGACTGGGAGGGGATGGCGGCCTCCCGCGACCCGCAGACCGGTCGCGGGGTGCTCTGGTTCGCCGACATCGGCGACAACTTCGACGGAGCCTGGCCCGACGTCTCCGTCTACAAGGTGCGGGAGCCGTCCTCGCTGCGGGACGCCACCCTGCCCGCCGTGCGCTACCGCTTCCGCTACGAGGACGGCGGGCACAACGCCGAAGGGATCATGGTTCATCCCGGGACCGGCCGCCTGTACATCGTGAGCAAGGAGTTCTCCGGCTCGATCTACCAGGCTCCGGCGCGACTGCGCACCGGCAGGGTCAACATCCTGCGCCGGGTGGGCCCGGCCCCCATCATGGCGACCGACGCCGCCTACGCCCCCGACGGGTCGAGCTTCGTGATCCGCACGTACATCTCCGCCACGGTCTACAGCGCGCCCGGCGAGCAACTGGCCCGGGTAGCGATGCCGTCGCTGGAGCAGGCCGAGTCGATCGCGTACACCGCCGACGGCACGGCGCTGCTGACGGGCACGGAGGGGAGTGACAGCCCGGTCTACCGCGTGCCGCTGCCCGACGAAGTGCGGGAAGCGGCGGCCTCCACACCCACGCCGGCACCGGAGCCCACGCCGGGACCGGGCACCGGGACGGGGGCCGGTTCGCGCGCCGATTCGGAGGCGTCGGGGGGCGGTACGGAGGCTGCGGACCGCCAGGACGACGCGGGGGTGCCGTTCTCGGTCGTCGCCCTCTGGCTGGCCGTGGCGGTCGGGGCCACCGGGATCATCGCCTTCATCGCCCGCCGGACCCGCTGATCCGTGGCGGCGCCGTACGGCGGGTGACCGGGGCGCGCTCACGGGGGTGCGCTCAGGTGTGCGCTCACGGGGCGCGGATACTCAGGCGGGGTTGAGTACTCCGCCGGAAGCGATCCGGAGAGCGGCGAGGGAATCCTTGTGCCATGCCGTTCAACAGCATTCCCACTGGTCTGTCCTCATCACGGGCGGAGGTGAGGTGTCCGGATTGCGATCTGGTCCTCACCGAGAGCCGGGACCGCTGCCCGCGCTGCGCGCTGCCCCTCCAGGGGCCTGCGGCGGCTGAGCTGTGGCAGCTCGACCGGGCTCTGGCCGAGATCCGGGAGAGGGAGGCCGGGCTGCTCGCCCGCCGTACGGAGCTGCTCGGCATCCTCCGGCAGGAGCGGGACCGCCCGGCGGGGATCTCCGCGGGGGCGAGATCCGGGACGGGAGTGGGGGCGGAGTTCGCGGCGTCGGGGGCGGCGTCAGGAGCGTCGCCGGGACTCGCGGCGTCCGGGGAGTCGCGCGGGGACATCTCTCCCAGGGCGGTACAGAACCTGTTGCTCTCCCTCGGCGGACTGCTGCTGGTCGTCGCGGCCGTCGTGTTCACCGTCGTGAGCTGGGGAAGCCTCGGCATCGGCGGGCGGGCGGCGGTCCTGGCGGGATTCACCGCGGTGACCCTCGCCGTGCCGGTAGTCCTGGTGGCACGCGGGCTGACCGCCACCGCGGAGACCGTCGCGATGCTCGGTGTCGCCCTGCTCTTCCTGGACGGCTACGCCGCCCGGCGGGTCGGCCTGGCCGGCTTCGGCGACGTCGCCGGGGACGACTACGCGGCCGGTCTGTTCGCCGTGGTGGCGCTCGCCATGGCGGGTTATTCGAGGCTGCTCCCGCTGAGGCTGCCGCTGCCGACGGCGATCGTCCTCGCCCAGTTCCCGCTGCCCCTGCTCGCGACGGACGGGACGGTGACGTGGTTCACCGCCGCGCTCACGGTGACGGCCGTGGCCGACGCCCTCCTGCTGCTCCTCCTCGCGGCAAGGAACCGGGGTGCGCAAGCACCGGAGGGCGCGGAGGCGCCGGGTGTGTCCGGGGCCGAAAGGACCGCCGGGGCCGCGCCCGGGGTCCAGGGGGCCGCGCCCGGGGCCCGGGGAGTCACGCCCGGGGCCCGGGGAGCCGCGCCCGGGGTCCGGGGGGTCACGGCGGTCGCGTTCGGGATCGTGTGGGTGCTCGGCGCGGGATGCGGGCTCCTCGAATCCGCGGTGGGGCTGTTGATGGGGTTCACCTCCGACGAGGACTGGCCGGCCTCCCTGGCGAACGGCGCGCTGCTGGCCGTACTGGCCCTGACGGGGATCACCGTGGTGTCGCGGGTCACGGCGGGACGGCTCACGGTGCTCACCGTCGCGTCGGCGTGCGTCCTGGTCGCCGGGGCCGCGGCCCCCTGGCTTCCGCTCGTCCACTCGGCGTGGTCGATGCCCCTCTACACGGTGGCGGGTCTGGCCGTCGCCGCCGCGGCCCTGTATGCGCCCGGCCTGAACGGACGGCGGATGCGCTCCGCCGGGGCGGTCACCGGTGGCGTCCTGGCGGTGCTGACCGTGATTCCGTTCAACGACAACATCATCTACGCCTACGTCGAGCGGTTCGCCCACCTTGACGGGATCTGGGAGGGAGCGCGCGGTTACCAGGACGAATGGCCTGTGGTGTCCGTCCCGCTGCTGATCATCCTCGCGCTGCTGACCGCGGCCTCGGCGGCGGTCGCGGTGAGCCCCGCTCCGGTGCGGACCGTAGAAGGACTCCGAGGACTCCGAGGACTCCTGGGCGCCGCCGCGCTGCTGTCCGGCACGCTGACGGCGACCCTCCTTCCGGCCGCTTTCACCTGGAGCCACGCGGCGGAGCTGGCGCTCCTGCTCACCGTCGCGGCCGTCCTGGCCGCCGGTACGGCCGCGGCCCGCCGGCCCTGGTGGGTGTGGGTCCTCGCCTCCGCAGCCGGGACCGTCACCGTGCTGGCCGTCGTCACGGCGCTGGCCGGGCGGACCACCACCCACGCGGCGCTCGTGATCCTCATGCTCGCCTGGGGAGGTGCGGCCTCGGCGGCCCGGATCCCGGCCCTCCGCGCGGTCGCCGCCGGGACCGCGGCACTGCTCGCGGGTGGGGAGGTGCTGGCGGTCGGGGCGGCGCTGGGCCTGCCGCCCCGGCAGGCGGCGTTCGGCCTGCTCGCCGCGGCCTGCCTGGCGGCCACGGCGGCGGGCCTGGCGGTGAGGACGGGTCTGGCGGCCAGGACGGACCGGGAGATGACGACGGGCCCGGCGACGGCGGACCCGGCGACGACGGGCCTGTGGCGATCACGAGTGGCCGACGCCGCGATCGGGCTGGAGACGGCGGGCTACGTCCTCGCCGCCTGGGGGTTGCTCCTGGCCACCTCCGGTGCGCCGCTGATCGGCTCCGGCCTGCCGTCCGGCAACCCCGACCTGCCGACGGTCAGCCTGGCCTGCGCCGTCGTCGGCCTCATGCTGACCGGTACGGCACTGCGCCCCGACCGCCGGCGGGCGGCGTACGCGGGGACCGGATTCCTGCTGCTCGCCACCTGGGCACGGCTGCTCGCCTCCGACATCACCGTGGTCGAGGCGTACACGGTGCCGTTCTCCCTGGTGCTGCTGGCCTTCGGCTGGTGGCGGGCGAGGGCCGGGACCACCTCCTCCTGGGCCGCGTACGGAGCCGCTCTCGCCTCCGGCCTCCTGCCGAGCACGATCGCGATGTTCTCCGGTTCCGGCTGGCTCCGGCCCCTGCTGCTGGGAACGGTCTCGCTCGCGGTGCTCCTGGCCGGGACCCGGCTCCGGTTGCAGGCCCCGGCGGTTCTCGGCGGCCTGACCCTGGCCGCCGTCGCCCTGCACGAGCTGGCGCCCTGGATCGCGCGGGTGGCCGTGGAGGTTCCCCGGTGGGTGCCGATGGCGCTCGGCGGGCTGCTCCTGGTGGTGATCGGCGCGACCTACGAGGCCCGCCTGCGGGAGATGCGCCGCCTGCGGGAGGCCATCGGCCGGATGCGGTGATCCGGAGGGGTGTCCGTCCGGTGAGGACGATGCCGCGGCCGAAGGCGGCGGACTGGCCGCTGGGCGGCACGCCGAGCAGCGCGCCGAGCGTGAGCGGCCTCGTCCTCGAACCGCCGTGACACCCGCCTTTCCATCACGGGCCTTTCAACCACGGCTGCACGTGTGATAGCCTGGATGGTAGTTGCAGTTGTGGTACCCATAATGAACTTGTGTGCGCCTGACGGTATGTAGCCTCAGGTGCATTTTTTGTTTTCCGGTCTTCTCCGGGTGTGGGCCTATCTCGGCGACACGGAATCCGCGCGGTGCGGATTCCGGCTTTACACCTATCAAGAGGAGATCGACATGGCTGCTGGCACCGTGAAGTGGTTCAACGCGGAAAAGGGCTTCGGCTTCATCGAGCAGGACGGCGGCGGCCCCGACGTCTTCGCGCACTACTCCAACATCGTCTCTCAGGGCGGTTACCGCGAGCTGCGCGATGGCCAGAGGGTGGCCTTCGACATCACGCAGGGCCAGAAGGGCCCGCAGGCCGAGAACATCGTCGCCGCCTGACGAAACAGTTCCACAGCTCAGGGCCCGCCCCTCACAGGGGGCGGGCCCTGAGCCGTTTCCCGCCGCTGTGGAGACGCCCCTCTTCTCCTGGGGGCGGGTTGCCGCTAGCTTTCGGGAATGCGCGCTCGCGGGCCGGGGCGTGCCGTGCGGAGCTCTCGGAAGGTCACAGGTCACGCCATGGACATCGGGATTGTGGGCGCGGGCATCATCGGGCTGGCGGTGGCCAGGGAGCTCGCGCTGACCCGGGGTGCGCGGGTGACCGTGCTCGACAAGGAGGACCGCGTCGGGGCCCACCAGACCGGGCACAACAGCGGGGTCGTGCACGCGGGCATCTACTACCGGCCGGGGTCGCTCAAGGCGAAGCTCTGCCGGGACGGCGTGGCCCTGCTGCGGGAGTACTGCGCTGAGCACGCCATCCCCTACGACGAGGTCGGCAAGCTCGTCATCGCCTCCACCCCGGCCGAGCGCTCCGGCCTGCGGGCCATCGCCGACCGCGCCCGGGAGAACGGCGTCCCCGGCCTCGCCGAGCTGGACGCGCTGGCCCTGCGCGAGGTCGAGCCGTACGCCGTCGGGGTGGCGGCGCTCCACTCCCCGCACACCGCGATCGTGGACTTCCCGGCGGTGGCCCGCCGCCTGGCCCGGGACGTGGAGGAGGCCGGGGGCTCGGTACGGCTCTCGCACCCGGTCCGCGCGCTGCGGGAGACTCCGACCGGTGTCGAGGTGCTGGCCGGCGGGCCGGACGGACCGCGCAGGCTGCGCTTCGACGGGCTGGTCGTCTGCGCCGGGCTCGGTACGGACGCCGTCGCCCGGATGGCGGGGGTCTCCGGCGATGTGCGGATCATCCCCTTCCGCGGGGAGTACTACGCGCTCGCCGGGGACGCCAGGGACCTGGTCCGCGGGCTGATCTATCCCGTTCCCGACCCCCGCTACCCGTTCCTCGGTGTGCACCTGACCCGGAGGATCGACGGCGAGGTGCTCGTCGGCCCCAACGCGGTGATGGCCCTGGCCATGGAGGGCTACTCCTGGCGTGACATCGATCTCACCGACCTGCGCCGGGTCGCGGCCTGGGAGGGCACCCGGAGGCTGGCGGCCCGGCACTGGCGGACCGGGGTCAGGGAGGTGTTCGGCTCGCTGGCCAAGCGGGCGTTCCTTTCGGCCGCGCGCCGCTACGTGCCCGCTCTCACCGGGGCCGACCTGGTCAGGACCACCGGCGGTGTCCGGGCGCAGGCCGTGGCCCGCGACGGGAGCATGGTGGACGACTTCGTGATCGACACGCACGGCCGGATCGCTCTGATCCGTAACGCCCCGTCCCCTGCGGCGACGTCCAGCATGGCGATAGCCAGACACGTTGTAGGGATAACCTCTCTTTTGGACTCTTAACGGCTTTCTCATGTGGGCGGGTGAGGATAATTCCTGTGAGCGAATCGCCCGAAGCCCGCCTGCTGGTCGTCGAGGACGAGCCCAACATCCTTGAGCTGCTGGCCGCGAGCCTGCGGTTCGCCGGATTCGGGGTGAGCACGGCGGGCACCGGCACCGACGCCGTCGCCGCCGTGCAGCGGCACCGCCCCGACCTCATCGTGCTCGACGTGATGCTGCCCGACATGGACGGCTTCGATGTCGTACGGCGGCTGCGCGGCGGAGGCACTCATACACCCGTGCTCTTCCTCACCGCCCGGGACGCGGTCGAGGACAGGATCCGCGGACTGACGCTGGGCGGCGACGACTACGTGACCAAGCCGTTCAGCCTGGAGGAGGTCGTGGCCCGGATCCGCGCCGTGCTGCGCCGTACCAGCGGGGGAGAGTCCCCGGTCCGGCCGCCCCGGCTGACCTTCGCCGACATCGAGCTCGACGAGGAGAGCCACGAGGTCTGGCGCAAGGGCAAGGTCGTGGCGTTGTCGCCGACGGAGTTCAAGCTGCTGCGCTACTTCATGGCCAACGCCGGGCGGGTGCTGTCCAAGGCCCAGATCCTCGACCACGTGTGGGACTACGACTTCCGCGGCGACGCCGGGATCGTGGAGTCCTACGTGTCCGTACTCCGACGGAAGATCGACAACGCCGATCCCCGGCTGATCCACACCCTGCGCGGGGTCGGCTACGTGCTCCGGCTCCCTCCGGACATGTGATGCTCACCCGGCTTCCCCTGCGGGTCAAGCTGATCTCGGTCATCCTGATTCTGCTGGTCTTCGCGCTGGCCCTGATCGGCGTCGGCAGCGTCTCGATCATGCGGGGGTACCTGATCGACCGGGTGGACACCCAGATCGACATCACCACGGGGAACCTCCTGCGCCGCCTGGACCGCCGCACCCCCTTCAACCAGGCGGGCAAGACCCTCCCGCCGGAGGTGAGGGCGGAGCTCCGCGATTCCCGCAGCCGGACGATCATGTTGCTCACCGGGGCGGACGTGCAGGGCAAGCCGGGCCCGCAGGTGCTCCCGGTCACGATGCCGGAGCCGTACCACAGCGGCGAGTGGCGGGTCAGGGTCACCCGGCTGGACACCGGGGGAAGCCTCGTCGTGGCGGTGGACCTGACCGAGGTCCGGCAGATCGTCGGGCAGCTCGCGCTGGTGGAGGTCCTCGGCGGCGGCGGGCTGATGCTGGCGCTCGCCGGAGTGGGCGTGGCGGTCATCCGGCGGAGCCTGCGCCCGCTGGAGGAGATCGAGCGCACCGCCGAGGCCATCGCCGCCGGGGACTTGAGCCGCCGTGTCCCGGATGCCGATCCGAACACCGAGGTGGGACGCCTCGGCCGGTCCCTGAACGGCATGCTCGCCCAGATCGAGGCCGCGTTCCGGGCCAGGTCGGAGTCGGAGAGCGCGGCCCGCAGATCGGAGGAGCGGATGCGCAGGTTCGTCGCCGACGCCTCCCACGAGCTGCGCACGCCCCTGACGTCGATCCGCGGCTTCGCCGAGTTCTACCGCCAGGCGCCCGACATCGATCCGGCGCCGCTGATGCGCCGGGTGGAGTCGGAGGCGGTGCGGATGGGCCTGCTGGTCGACGACCTGCTGATGCTCGCCCGGCTGGACCAGCAGCGCCCGATGGCGATGCGCCCGGTGGACCTGCTCGCCATCGCCGCGGACGCCGTGCACGACGCCCGCATCCTGGCTCCCGACCGTGAGGTCACGCTCTCGGTCGACGGCAGCGCGCTGATCGTCTCGGGCGACGAGGTACGGCTCCGCCAGGTCGTGGGCAACCTGATGTCCAACGCCCTGACCCACACGCCGGAGGGCACGCCCGTGCGGATCGCGTTGCGCGGGCAGAACGGGAGCGCCGTCGTCGAGGTTGCCGACGAGGGGCCGGGTCTCACCGCCGAGCAGCGCGAGCGCGTCTTCGAGCGGTTCTACCGCGCCGACTCCTCCCGGGGCCGCCCCGACTCCTCCTCCGGAGGCAGCGGCCTCGGCCTGGCCATCGTCGCCGCCATGGTCGAGGCCCACGGGGGACGGGTGGAGGTCGATTCCGTCCCCGGCTCGGGCGCGGTCTTCCGCGTCCGCCTGCCCCTGGCACCCGAGGCCGACTGACTCTCTTCCGTCTTTCTCCCGTTTCTCTTCCGTCGTCTCGTCCGGGCGGCGCGGATGTCGGCCCCGTTCCCAGCTCCGGTGGGGGGCTCGTGAAAGGATTCCCGGCGTGACGTGACCTCACCCGATCGGGAGGACGGGCGTTCATGCGCGAAGAGAGAATCGGCGACTTCCTGGACAGTCTCGCCGACCGGGTCCCCGCCCCCGGCGGGGGAGCGTCGGCCGCGCTGCACGCGGCCCAGGCCGCGGCACTGCTGGGCATGGTGGCCCGCTACAGCGTCGGGGAGAAGTACGCCGAGCACCGCAAGGTGGTCGAGCGGATCATCGCGGAGACGGACGGGTTGCGATATTCCGCGCTGCTCCTGGCCGAGCAGGACGCGGCGGCGTTCACCACCGTCACCGACGCCTACCGGCTGCCCAAGGCGACGGAGGAGGAGAAGGCCGCCCGCTCGGCCGCCATCGCCGCGGCGCTGACCGAGGCGAGCAGGCCCCCGGCCGCGGTCATCGGCGTCGCGTCGAGCGTGGTCGGGCTGGCCGAGGAGCTCCTGCCGGTCGGCAACCGCAACGTCATCACGGACATCGCCGCCGCGGCCGAGGCCGCCCGCGCGGCGGCGACCACCGCCCGTGTGAACGTCGAGGTGAACCTGGGCGGCGTCCGGGACGAGGGCATCCGGGCGGAGCTGGTCACCCAGGCCGCGCAGGTCGACGAGATCGAGGCCCGCGCCGAGCGGGTGACCGCGGCCGTTCGCGCGGAGATCGCCGGCTGACCCCTCCGAGGCCGGAACCGAATCCCACCACCGAAGGAGCCAGATGAGCGCTGCCGTCCTGTCCGGGAAGGAACTCGCGGAGACGATCCGCACCGAGACGGCGACCGAGGCCGCCGGACTCGCCGCGGCGGGCATCCCTCCGCGGCTCGCCGTGGTGGTCGCCACGGCCGACGAGTCCAGCGCCTGGTACGTCCGCTCGATCGCCAGGGCCGCGGAGAAGGCGGGAATCGTCTGCGACGTCGTCGATCTGGGACCCGCTGCCGGAGCCCGGACGATCCGGGAGACGCTCACCCGGCTCAGCGACGATCCGGCGGTGCACGGCGTCATCCTGCAGACGCCGCTGCCGGGCGGCGCGGCGCTGGAGGACCTCGCCTCGGCCATCGCCTTCGAAAAAGACGTGGACGGCGCCAACCCGCTCTCCCTCGGCCGGCTCGTCGCCGGGCTCCCCGCGTTCGCCCCGGCCACGGCGGAGGCCGTGGTGACGATCCTGGACCACTATGCGATCGAGCTGACCGGCCGCCACGTCGCCGTGGTCGGACGCTCGACGGTGGTCGGCAAGCCCGCCGCCCACCTGCTGCTGGACCGGAACGCCACCGTCACCGTCTGCCACTCGCGCACCGCCGACCTGGCCGCCGTCACCTCCGGGACCGACGTCCTGGTGGCGGCGGTGGGCCGGGCCGGATTGATCACGGCCGAGCACGTCAGGCCGGGAGCGATCGTGGTGGACGTGGGAACCAACCCCACCGACGACGGCGGCCTGACCGGCGACGTGGACGCCGGCTCCGTCGCGGACCGGGCCGGGGCGCTGACCCCGGTACCCGGCGGGGTCGGCCCGGTGACCACCGCGCTGCTGCTGCGGCACACCGTCCACGCCGCCGCCCGCGCCGGGGAGAAGGGCTCCGGCTGACCGGGAGCGGCCTGTTCTTTCGGGAGCTGCCCGGTGATCGGCCTACAGGAAACACTCAGGTGACGTTGAGCCGCATCCCAGAGAGATGGGAAAACCTCGTCTCTGTGCTGGACAGAGTTGAGGCCCGCCTGCTGGTGGTGGACGACGAGCCGAACATCCGGGAGCTCCTCTCGGCCAGCTTGCGCATGTCCGGGTTCGAGGTCGTGACCGCGGGAGACGGCCGCGAGGCGGTGCACTTCGCCGAGCGGATCCGCCCCGACCTCGTGCTGCTCGACGTGATGCTGCCCGACATGGACGGGTTCGCGGTGGCGGGACGGTTGCGGGAGATGGGCGGGCAGATGCCCGTGGTCTTCCTCACCGCCAGGGACGGCATCGACGACAAGGTCACGGGGCTGAAGGTGGCCGACGACTACGTGACCAAGCCGTTCAGTCTGGAGGAGGTCCTGGCGAGGATCCGGGCCGTGCTGCGCCGTACCAGAGGGGACCTGGACATCCCCATCCGGCTGCAGGTCGGTGACCTGGAGCTGGACGAGGACGCGCACCAGGTCTGGAAGGCCGGCCGGCCGGTGCGGCTCTCGCCGACCGAGTTCAAGCTGCTGCACTACTTCATGGTCAACACCGGCAGGGTCCTGTCGAAGGCGCAGATCCTCGACCACGTGTGGAACTACGACTTCGGCGGTGACGCGGGGGTCGTGGAGTCCTACGTCTCCTATCTCAGGAGGAAGGTGGACACGGCCGAGCCGAGGCTGATCCACACTCTGCGCGGGGTGGGATACGTTCTGCGACCGCCGCAAGGTGATTGAACTTTCAGCCAATATTCAGGTTCGCCGGATCTGGCCCTGAGCTTCGTGGGGTCCAATGGACCGCACGACCCCAGAACGCCCTGGACGACACGGCGGGTCCGGGATTCGCCTCCAGCTGCGGGGGAGGCGAGTCCGGCAACGGCCCCGCCGCCGACTCCGGGGACAGGCCCCATCGCTTCACCGAGTTCGCCCCCGTGACCCGGTCGAGCGGTGGGGCACAATCATGTCCGGGATCCATGTCCGGAATGTATGCCCGGGACCCATGAGCCCTTTTCAACCTGACGGCGCTGATCGGCGTGGGCGCAAGGAGGCTGGGTTGAGGTGAGATGAGGTCCCCGGTAAGACAGCAGTCGACCAAGATCCGATGCTCCAACCGGGAGCCTCGTTGCTGTCTTACCGTGCCGCGATTCCGCTGTCTGACCGTACCCTTGTCCGTCTGGCCGACCTGATCCGCGCTCACCGCGCGCAACGGCGCTCCCGATGGCGCCGCCTCGGCCCCGGACAACAAGCGCTCCTTGTCCTGGCGCACCTGCGCGGGCGGCGACACCTATGCCCGCCTGGCCTATGCCGTTCTGGACGGCACGCTCATCCCGATCGACCGGTTGGCCGGCGACAGGCGGTACTCCTTTCGGAAAACACCACCGGCACGGGGTCAACGTCCAGTTCCTCGCCGATCGGGGGTACCAGGGTGCGGGCGGGGTGATCCGCACGCCGTTCAAACGCCACCGGCACCGGCCGCGCCTGTCGCGCCGTCAGAAGGCCGTCAATCGCTCCCACGCCCGCATCCGGGCGATCGGGGAACGCGCCGCAGCGACCCTGAAGGCATGGAAGGCGCTGGTCCGGCTGCGCTGCTGCCCCCACCGCACCACCGCGATCGTCTAGGCCATCCTCGCCCTGCAGCTCACCGAAGAGGGTCGCCACCCAGGATGAAAAACGCTCTATGTCCGCGGCCCTGAGGTCATCATCGTCGCACTGGCCGAGCAGCTCGGTTGAAGGCTGCCGGAGAGGCCTATGCGTCGTGCTGTGACATCGAGGCGTCGATGTCGGCGACGCGGCCGTACTGATCGAACTCCACGACTGCCTCGAAGCCCGGCCCCGACAAGGTGAGCTTCGCGAAGTCAGGGCTGAACACAGGGTTGAGCTGCCGCCGCAGGCCGTAGCTGTGCAGCGCGCGCCGGTGGTCTGTCACCCACGTGTCGGTGAGCGCCTGCATGATGACCCGCATCGTGCGGGGCGGGTTGGGCGGCGGCAGCCGGAAGTCCGGATGTTCGATGAGGAACGCGGCACGGGTACCGCCCCCGGCGTCGCCGTTGTAGGAGGTCCAGCGGCCCGTCACAGCCTTGGCGGCGTCCATGAGAAGCCCGACGGCCGCAACCGGTTCGGCGGGTGAGCCGGGCAGCGCGTCGAACGGGACCTCAGCTGAGGCGAGCTCGGCGATGCCGTGCTGTTCCCCGAAGTCGCGCAGGGCCGCGGACGCCGCTATCAGCGACTCGGGAAACCCGGACGGGTTCGCCCACGCCCACAACCACGATCGCGGACCGGGAGCGGCGGTGCCGAGCAGTTGGAAGCCGGTGCAGGTGGTCGCGCGGGGGCCGACGAAGTCGAACCGCTGCTGATTCATGTCGACGTTCCAGCTATGGTCACCGACCAGTTCCAGCAGGTGGAGCTGGTGTTCGAGCGAGAGCATCGCCGCGTCGTCGAGAAGGTTCAGCAAAGTGATCGTTTCCGGCACGCGGGCAGCCTAACAGTCCTTCGCGGTGACCTCGGTCCCGGCTTCCCAGCCCCCTGCTCTCCTGCCAAACGGTGTGCGTCGCCCTCTCGGTCTCCAGGTTCTCCGGCTCATGGCCGAGGACCGTTCACCGCCGTCTTCCGGGCCTGGTCGGGCGGGCTCTACCGGATCCTCCAGCCCGTGGTCGTCCAGACCTGTTGTCAGCACCTGCACCAGCAAGACCATGTGACCGCGCACTCCCGTGAGGGCGAGTTGCGAACCTCATCCTTGAGGCTTTTTCATCCCGGCGGCCTGGTACGGCAGGCTCGCACAGAACGGTGCCCCGGTGGAGCCTGCAGGAGCGTGCAGCGAAGTGATCCACCGGCCACGGCCACCTTGCGGGGGTGTGGCCGACGGGTTCTGCTCACCTCGATCCGGGAACGACTCCGCACAGGTAAGTGGACTCCTCCAGCAGCCACGGCGTCATCGTGATCCCGGTGAGGCGCTCGGCCAAGAGGAACGCCGGCCCCTCGTGGGGGTCGGCGCCCGGGTAGACGGGGGAGTCGATCCGCTCCAGGGTCTCTGTGCGTTCGTCCGGCATCTCCTCCGAGTAGCCTTCATGATGCCTGAACCTGAACTGGATCTTCCCGTCGTCGATCCAGTAGAAGCAGTCCATGCCGTCGACGTCGAGGGAGAAGTGGGAGCCGAGACGGATGCCCGCCGGCAGCGGCATAGTGATCTCTTGTGACGCCGACCCCGCCGCAGGCCTCGACGAGGAGCACCCAGTCGCCAACGGCGACGGCACCGAGGGTCTGCCGCCGGATCAGCTCATCAAGCGTCACGCGAGAGCAGTCGTCAACCCGGACGCCGAGCCGGGTCACCACTTCCCCAGGCGTCAGGCCGCGGACGTAGGTAAAGCAGTAGGCATCCGCCAGGCCGGGGAAGCGCGCCCGAGAGAACCAGGAGTAGTCGTCACAGGTGGACGTAGGGGTCGCCATTGCGCAGGTGGGCCAAGACCAGGAGGACTTGCTGTCTGGGGTTCAGGCGCCGCCATCGGGAGCCTCGTCTCATCCGCTACCGGCTTCTGCAGACCCGTCGTGACCTGGGACATCAGGATGAAAAAGCCTCCATGTCTGTGATCTTTCGCGGTACGGCCGCGCCACCCGGCATGTGCCTTTCGCAGGAATGACCAGGCTCCTTTGACGGGATATGTCTAGGGGCCTCTCTGCCGGGAACGATCGGTTCCATGGGCGGGAACGACGGCACGCTGGAGGCGCTGCGGGAACTGCGGCGTCACCTCGACCATGACCTGTTCCCCCTGGCGGTCGGGGACGTCGAGGCCGACCGCCGGACGCTGCGGGAGCTGACCGGGCAGCTCGACGACTACCTCATCCCGCGCCTGAGCGCGATCGACGCCCCGCTGCTGGCCGTCGTCGGCGGTTCCACCGGGGCGGGCAAGTCCACCCTGGTGAACTCCCTGGTCGACGCCGACGTCACCGAGCCCGGTGTGCTGCGTCCGACCACCCTGGCCCCCACGCTGGTGACCAGCCCGGCCGACCGGGACTGGTTCGTCTCCCCGCACGTGCTGCCCGGCCTGCCCCGCGTCACCGGGGGCGGCCGGGGCGAGCCGGGCACGCTCCGCGTGGTGGTCGCCGAGGCGCTCCCACCCGGTCTGGCCCTGCTCGACGCGCCGGACATCGACTCGGTCGTCGCCGCCAACCGCGAGCTGGCCGCCCAGCTCCTCGCCGCCGCGGACCTGTGGCTGTTCACCACGACCGCCTCCCGTTACGCCGACGAGGTGCCCTGGGGCTTCCTGCGCGCCGCGCGCGAGCGGAGCACGGCGCTGGCGGTGATCCTCTCCCGTGTCCCGCCGGAGGCCCTGGGCCTGGTCGCCGGGGACCTGGCCCGGCTGCTGGAGGCCAACGGGCTGGGCGGGACGCGGCTGTTCGAGGTGCCGGAGCTGCACCTCCCCCGGGAGAACGCCCGGCTGCCCCGCGCCGCCGTCCAGGAGGTCACCGGCTGGCTGACCGGCATCGCGGCCGACGCCCAGGCCAGGGCCGACGTGGTCCGGCAGACCCTGTCGGGCGCGCTGGACAGCCTCGCCACGCGGGTTCCCGCGCTCGCCGACGCGGTGGACCGCCAGAGTGCCGGGGCCGGGGAGCTCCGCGCGGCGGTCGACGCCGCCTACGCCGCCGGGCTCGCCACCTTCGACGAGGGCATGCTGGACGGCTCGCTGCTCCGGGGCGAGGTACTGGCCCGCTGGCAGGACTTCATCGGCACCGGTGACCTGATGCGCTCGCTGGAGAGCCGGGTGGGCCGGCTGCGGGACCGCCTCGTCTCGCTGTTCACCGGGCGGCCCGCTCCGGAGAGCGAGCTGCGGGTGGCGCTGGAGCACGGGGTGGAGGCGCTGGTCAGGGCCGCCGCCGACGGCGCGGCCGAGCGCGCGCTGGAGTCGTGGTCGTCCCTGCCCGCCGGGCGGGCGCTGCTGGACCGGGCCGGGGCCGTGGCGGCCGGACGGCTCGGCCGGGCCTCGGCGGGCCTGCGCCAGGAGGCGGAGGAGGCGGTGCGGGGGTGGCAGGGGTACGTGCTCGACCTGGTCCGCGAGGAAGGCGCCGAACGGCGCACCACCGCCCGGGTCGCCTCGTTCGGCGTCAACGGGATCGGTCTGCTGCTCATGATCGCGGTCTTCGCCTCCACCGGGGGCCTGACCGGGATCGAGGTCGGCATCGCCGGGGGCACCAGCGTGCTGAGCCAGAAGCTTCTCGAGGCCGTCTTCGGCGACCAGGCCGTCCGTACCCTGACCACCAAGGCCCGCGACGACCTGCGCGTCCGGGTGGAGGCCATCATGTGGGACGAGGCGGCCCGCTTCACCGGGCTCCTCGACGCGGTCGAGCCTCCGGGGGGAACGGCCCAGGCCCTGCGCGCCGCCGTGTCGGCGGTACGGGACGGCCGCGGCACCGTCCCGGCGGGAGCCGTCCCGGACGGCGGTGGCGAGATCCCGGCGGAGGGCCTGCCGGGCCGGGAGGCGGGCGACCGGTGAAGCTGCTGCGGCGTGAGAGCACCGTCTCCCTGGACGACCGGCTGGCGGCCCTGACGGAGGCGGCGGACCTGGCCGACGGGCGGTTGGACGCCGAGGCGGTGGCGCACGCCCGGACCGTGGTCTCCCGGGCCGGGACACGGCGGAGCCTGTCGGTGGACCACACCGTGGCGGCGCTGGCCGGAGCCACCGGGAGCGGGAAGTCGTCGCTGTTCAACCTGCTCTCGGGCACCGCGCTCGCCGCGGTCGGAGTGACCCGGCCGACCACCTCCACCGCGCAGGCCGCCCTGTGGCGGGGGGCCGGATCGGGCCCGCTGCTCGACTGGCTGCAGATCCCCAACCGGCACGAGGTGGACGGGGCGGAGGCCGGTACGGCGCGCGGTGACATCGGAGGATCCGGTGGGGACGGCCGGAGGTCCCACGGCGAGGACGGCCGGGGACACGGCGAGGACGACGCCGGGGAGATCTCCGGCCTGATCCTGCTCGACCTGCCCGACCACGACTCCATCGAGCTGGCGCACCGGCTGGAGGTGGACCGGCTCGCCCAGCTGGTGGACCTGCTGGTGTGGGTCCTCGACCCGCAGAAGTACGCCGACGCCGCCGTGCACGACCGCTATCTCAAGCCGCTGGCCCGGCACCGGGACGTCATGGTGGTCGTCCTCAACCAGATCGACCGGCTCACCCCGGCCGCGGCCGAGCGGTGCCTGACGGACCTGCGGCGGCTGCTCGCCGAGGACGGGCTGGCCGGGGTACCGGTGATCGGCGTCTCGGCGCGCACCGGAGCGGGGGTCCCGGAGCTGCGCTCCCTGCTGGCCGCCCGGGTCGCCGACCGGCGCTCCTGGGCCGCCCGCCTGGCCGCCGACGTGGGCACCGCCGCCGACGTCCTGGTCCGCGCGGCGCACGGGACCGGCGGGAACGGGACCGGCGGGAACGGCACCGACCGGCGGACGCGGAACGGGCGGGCCGCTCTCGGATCAGGGGACGGCCGGACGGGAACCGCGCCGCCCACGGCGGCCGACCTCGTGAAGGCCCGGGAGGCGTCCGTGGACGCCCTGGCGGGACCGCTGACCTCCGCGCTCTCGCAGGCCGCCGGGGTCCCGCTGGTCGTCACCGCGGTGGCCAGGGCGCACCGCCACCGTTCGATCGCCGCCACCGGCTGGCCGGTCACCCGGTGGATCCGCCGCTTCCGGCCGGACCCCCTCCGCAGGCTCCGCCTCGGTACGCCCCCGGGCACGGGCGGGTCCCGGGCCGAACCGGAGGCGGGAGCCGGGCCCGGAAGCACCCCGGGGGACACGACGGGAACGGTGGTCGGGCGGACCTCGATCCCGGCGGCCACCACGGTCCAGCGCTCCCAGATGGACATCGCGATCCGCGACACGGCCACCGCCGCCTCGGCGGGGCTCCCCGAACCGTGGGCGGCGGCCGTACGGCACGCGGCCAGATCACGGGTGGACGAGCTGGAGGACCGGCTCGACCGGGCCGTGGCCACCACCTCGCTCGGGGCGTCCCGGCGACCGGCGTGGTGGAGGGTGGTGGGGGCCGCCCAGTGGCTGGTGCTCGCGGCGGCGCTGGCGGGCGCGCTCTGGCTGCTCGGCCTGTTCGCCATGGACTACCTCCGCCTGCCCGAACCCCCCGTGCCGACCGCGGGCGAGATGCCGTGGCCCACCCTGCTGCTGCTCGGCGGCCTCCTGCTCGGCCTCGTGCTCGCCCTGCTCTCCCGGGCCGTCGCCTGGCTCGGCGGCCGACGCCGGGCGCGGAAGGCCGCCAAGGCGCTGCGCGCGAGCGTGGCGGAGGTCGGCCGCGCGCTCGTGCTGGAACCGGTGGAGGAGGAGCTGACCCGCCACCACCGCTTCACCGAGGCGGTCACGACCGCCCGGCGCCGCTGACTCTGACGTGCCCGTCACCGCCGGAAGCGGACCGGCATGTGTTTGATGCCGTTGATGAAGTCCGAGCGCATGCGTTTGGGCGGGGCGGTGAACTCGGCCGCCGGGAAGCGGCGGAGCAGTTCGCGGAGCATGGCGGTGATCTGGGCGCGGGCCAGGCCGGCGCCCAGGCAGAAGTGGGGGCCGCCGCCGCCGAAGGTGACGTGGTCGTTGGGGCTGCGGCGGATGTCCAGGGTCAGCGGGTCGGTGAAGATCTCTTCGTCGTAGTTGGCCGAGGCGTAGAAGGTGACGACCTTCTCGCCTTCGGCGATCTTCTGGCCGTGCAGTTCGGTGTCGCGCAGGGCCGTACGGCGGAAGTTGTGGATGGAGGAGCCCCAGCGCAGGAACTCCTCGGTGGCCGAGCGCCACAGGTCCTCGTCGCCGATACGGTCCACCAGCTCGCGGTAGACGTCCGGGCGCTCGATCAGCGCCCGCATGGCGTGGGCGATCAGGTTGCGGGTGGTCTCGTTCCCGGCCACGGACAGGAGAACGAAGAAGGCGTCGATCTCGTCGCGGCTGAGTCTGTCACCGTCGATCTCGGCGTTGATCAGGGCGGTGAGGATGTCGTCGCGGGGGCCGGTCCGCCGCTCCTCCACCAGCGCGTCGCAGTAGGCGTACATCTCGGCCGCGGCGATCTCCCCGTCCTCGGGGGTGGTGCGGAAGTCGGAGTCCTGGAAGCCCACCATCCGGTTGGACCAGTCGAAGATCATCGCTTGGTCCGCCTCGGGCACCCCGACCATGTCGCAGATCATCTGGAGTGGGAGGTGCTGGGCGACGTCGGTGACGAACTCGACCTCCCCGCCCTTGTCGGCCACCGTGTCGGCGATCCGCGCGGCGCGCGCGGTGATGGTCTCCGTGAGCTTGCGGATCATCCGGGGGGTGAACCCGGCGCTGACCAGCTTGCGGTAGCGGCTCTGCCGGGGCGGGTCCATGTTGAGCAGCATCAGCCGCATGACGTCCAGGGCCTCCGGCGCCTGCGTGCGGATGAAGGTGCTGCCCGCCTCGGTGGACCAGGTCTGGTGGTCGCGGCTGACGGCCCTGACGTCGTGGTAGCGGGTGACGGCCCAGAAGCCGGTGTCGTCCGGCACGTCGTGCCAGTGGACCGGTGCTTCCCTGCGGAGGTAGGCGAACTGCTCGTGCGGGACCTCTCGCTCCCAGGTGTCCTCAAGCAGGTCGATCTGCATGCCGACGGCTCCCTTCCGGCGCGTTTGCAGGAGTTGTCCGGGTACGGCTGGCGCCCGGCCACCGCGCCCCGGGCCCGGAGCGTCGGCTCCGGTCAGGACCGGGGGCTCAGAAGCCGAGCAGGTCGCGCAGGCTCTCCACGACGGCCTGCGTCTCGACCGCGGGGGGATCCAGCCGGTGCTGGATCGCGCAGCCGATGAGCACACCCAGCACCGCGACCGCGGTGTGCTCCGGTGATCGTCGTAGGGACGTCCCGGCCAGCTCGGCCCATTGGCTCAGGCCGTCCGCCAGCAGGGTCCGGATCTCGGCGTACCGCCTGGCGAGGAGGTCGCCGATGTGGGAGTCGCGCGCGCCGTGCAGCCACAGTTCCATCTCCAGCAGGAGCCATGGCACACCGCGATTCCCGTCGGTGATCGCTTGGTACACCGCGGACAGCCGGTCGTCGAGCCCGGGTCTGTCCCCGAACGCGGTGAGCAGCTCGTCCGCGACCTGGTCCTTCCACACCTCCAGCAGGGCCAGCAGCAGGCCCTCCTTGCCGCCGAAATGGTTGTAGAGAGCGCCGGTCGTACGGCCCGCGGCGTCCGCCACGGCCTCGGCCGACACGGCGTGGAACCCCTTGGCGGCGAACAGGTCGGAGGCCGCCTCGATCAGCCGGGCGCGGGTCTCGGCCCTGCGCTGCTCCTGCGTCCTCGCCACACTCGCCTCAGAAATATCGGGATCCCTACATACCTTCACTTTCCGATATTTCATGATGTGCGCGGTACGTCAAGAGGTGCGGAGGAGACGGCTCTCTGTCGGCGGCCCGGTCTACTGTGGGGCGACGCATGATCCTGAACGCATGATCTATACGGGAACCGGGAGGCCCCCATGACGACCCTGCCCGACCGGCCGAACACCGCGCTGCTGGTCATCGACGTCCAGAACGGGGTGGTGGCCGCCGCCCACGACCGCGACCGCGTGATCGCGAACATCGACAGCCTGGTCGCCAAGGCGCGCGCGGAGGGCGTTGCGGTGGTCTGGGTGCAGCACTCCAGCGACGAGCTCAAGCGGGACAGCGACGCCTGGCAGTACGTCCCGGAGCTGGTCCGCCAGGATTCGGAGCCGCTGGTCCACAAGAACTACGGCGACTCGTTCGAGGCCACCGAGCTGGAGGCGCTTCTCGCCGAGCGCGGGGTGGGCCGTCTCGTCGTCACCGGAGCCCAGACCGACGGCTGCATCCGCTCGACCATGCACGGGGCCTTCACCCGCGGATACGACGTGACACTGGTCGGCGACGCGCACACGACGGAGGACTTCAGCGCGTACGGCGCACCGCCCCCGGAGCAGGTGATCGCGCACACCAATCTCTACTGGCAGTGGCAGGACGCACCCGGGCGCCGCGGGGGGACCGTCAGCACGGCGGAGGTGGCCTTCACGGCGGACGACGCGGGCTGAGCCGGCTGGGAGCCGGAAGCGGACCGGCAGGTGTTCCGACGCCGTCGTCCACCGGTCACCCGGCGGGCGGGAGGTCAGTCCGGAGGGGTGTGGCGCAGGGCCGCCGCGGCGCGGTGGAGGGCGTCGAGAAGGGGGATGAGCAGGGGGTGGCGCTCCGCGCCGCGCCGTACCGCGGCGAAGACCCGGCGCTGCGGGCCCTCGACCGGGCGGATCACCACGCCGGACAGGTCCGTGCCGCGCAGCGCCAGGCGGGGCACCATCGCCACGCCCGCCCCCGCCCCGGCCAGCGCGACCACCGCGCTGAAGTCGTCGGAGGAGTGGGCGAACTCCGGGGTGAAGCCCGCGTGCTCGCAGGCCAGGGCGATCACGTCGTGGCAGGGGTTGCCCGGGTAGGGGCCGATCCAGGTCTCGCCGGCCAGGTCCGCGACGGTGATCGGCCCTCCGCCGTCCGTCCCGGCCAGGCGGTGGCCGCGCGGGAGGACGACGTCGAACGGCTCGGCGTACAGCGGGATGCGGGACAGACGGCGGTCGTCCTCGGCCGGAGCCCCGCGGTACTCGACGGAGACGGCGACGTCCACCTCGCCGTCCAGCACCATGGTGAGGCTCTGGTCGCCCTCGGCGTCGAGGACCCGTACCTGGATGCCGGGTTCCTTCTCCCTGAGCGCGCTCACCGCCGGGGCGACCACCAGCCCGATCGCGGTGGCGAAGGAGGCGACCTTCACCTCGCCCGCCGTACCGGTCGTGTAGGCGGCGATGTCGGCCCCGGCCCGTTCCAGCTGGGCGAGGACCTCGTTGGCGTGGCCGAGCAGGATGCGCCCCACGGCGGTGAGCCGGACGCCCCGGCCGTCACGCTCCAGCAGCCGGTGGCCGACCTCGTGCTCCAGGGCGACCAGCTGCTGGGAGACGGCGGAGGGGGTGAGGTGGAGCGCCGACGCGGCGGCGGTGACCGTCCCGTGGTCGGCCACCGCGCGCAGGGTCCGCAGCCGCCGTGTGTCAATCACGCTTCCATTGTCGGGCAGGGCGGCCGATGCTCTCCGGTTCCACCGCGAAGGACTATCCCCGGGCGGTGACGAACGCCTCCACGGCCCGGTCGACGTCCTCGGTGGAGTGGGCCGCCGAGAGCTGGACCCGGATGCGGGCCTGGCCGTGCGGGACCACCGGGTAGGAGAAGCCGATCACGTAGACGCCCTGTTCGAGCAGGCGATCCGCCATCGCGCCGGCCTCGGCCGCGTCGCCGATCATGACCGGGACGATGGGGTGGTGGCCGGGCAGGATGTCGAAGCCCGCCTCGGTCATCCGGGTGCGGAACCGCTCGGTGTTGGCGCGCAGCCGCTCGCGGGCGTCGCTGGAGCCGCTGATCATGTCCAGGACGCGCAATGAGGTGGCGGCGATCATCGGGGCGAGGGAGTTGGAGAACAGGTAGGGGCGCGAACGCTGGCGCAGCAGTTCGCCGATCTCCTTGCGGGCCGCCGTGTAGCCGCCGCTCGCCCCGCCGAGAGCCTTGCCGAGCGTGCCGGTGATGATGTCGACCCGGTCGCGCACGCCGTACAGCTCGGGGGTGCCCGCGCCGTTGTCGCCGATGAAGCCGACCGCGTGCGAGTCGTCGACCATGACCATGGCGCCGTACCGCTCGGCCAGGTCGCAGATCTCGTCCAGCGGGGCGAAGTAGCCGTCCATGGAGAACACGCCGTCGGTGACGATCAGCTTGCGCCGGGCGTCGGCGGCCTCCTTGAGCCGGGCCTCCAGCTCGGCCATGTCGCGGTTGGCGTAGCGCAGGCGGCGGGCCTTGCACAGCCGGATGCCGTCGATGATGCTCGCGTGGTTGAGCGCGTCGGAGATCACCGCGTCGCGGTCGTCGAGCAGGGTCTCGAACACCCCGCCGTTGGCGTCGAAGCACGAGCTGTACAGCACGGCGTCCTCCTGGCCGAGGAACTCCGCCAGCCGCGCCTCCAGCTCCTTGTGCACCTCCTGGGTGCCGCAGATGAAGCGGACCGAGGCCATGCCGAAACCCCAGCGGTCCAGCGCCTCCTTGGCGGCGGCGACCAGCTCGGGGTGGTCGGCCAGGCCCAGGTAGTTGTTGGCGCAGAAGTTCAGCACCTCGCGGGGCCCGTCCGCGGCGGAGACGGCGATGCCGGCCCGCTGCGGGGTGGTGATGACCCGCTCCGGCTTGAGCAGGCCCGCCGAGGCGATCTCGTCGAGGGTGGCGCGCAGGTCGTCGCGGATGTCGTCGAACATCAGGCCGTCCAATCCATGATGATCTTGCCGGTCGTGCCGCTCGCGGCGGTGTCGAAGGCCGCGTCGAAGTCGCGGTAGGAGAAGCGGTCGGTGATGACGGGGGACAGGTCGAGGCCCTTCTCCAGGAGCACCGACATGGCGTACCACGTCTCGAACATCTCCCGGCCGTAGATGCCCTTGATCGTGATCATCGAGGTCACGACCGTCGAGAAGTCGACGGCGAACTCCTCGGCGGGGAGGCCCAGCATGGCGATCTTCCCGCCGTGGGTCATGCTCGCGATCATGTCGCGGAGCGCCTGCGGGTGCCCGGACATCTCCAGGCCCACGTCGAAGCCCTCGCGCATGCCGAGCCGCTCCATGCCGTCGGGGATGGACGTCTCGGCCACGTTCAGTGCGAGACTGACCCCGAGCTTGCCGGCGATGGCCAGGCGCTCGGGACTGACGTCGGTGATGACCACGTTGCGCGCGCCCACGTGGGTGGCGACCGCCGCGGCCATCAGCCCGATCGGCCCGGCCCCGGTGATGAGCACGTCCTCGCCGACCATCGGGAACGACAGGGCGGTGTGCACGGCGTTGCCGAACGGGTCGAAGATCGCAGCCACGTCGGGGTCCACCGGGACCCGGTGCACCCACACGTTGGAGGCCGGCAGCGTCACATACTCGGCGAAGGCGCCGTCGCGGTTCACCCCGAGCCCGATCGTGTTGCGGCACAGGTGGCGCCGCCCGGCCATGCAGTTGCGGCACTTCCCGCAGACGATGTGCCCCTCGCCGCTGACCAGGTCCCCGACCGCGATGTCCTCCACGCCCGGAGCCACCTCGACGACCTCACCGCAGAACTCGTGCCCCACGATGAGCGGGAGCGTCAGGGTCTGCCGCGCCCACGCGTCGAAGTTCCGGATGTGCAGGTCGGTGCCGCAGATCCCGGTGCGCAGCACCCTGATCAGCACCTCGCCCGGTCCCACCGTGGGCTCGGGCACGTCCGTCAGCCACAGGCCGGGCTCGGCCCTCTCCTTGACCAGTGCCTTCATCACGAATCCCCCCTCGGTACAGACCTTACGCACTGTGCCGGGTCGGCTCCGGAGGTGTCCATCGCGGTTTTCTTAATCCCGCCCACAGTTCGGCTTCACACTCGGTACGGCTCTGCCCCGCGGCGGCACGGCCATGCCGGTCCGGGAACGGGGAGAGGGCCCCTCCCGCGCGGGAGGGGCCCTCTCGATCGGGCCGGACCGGCGGGGTCCGGCGGGTTGGACCAGCCGATGGGGAAGGGGAAGGAGATCAGCTGGTGGGGAAGTTGTCCGCGGTGCGGATGCGGTCGCGGATGTAGACGCCCGACTGGTTGAGCACCCCGGTACCCGCGAAGGTACCGCCCGAGCAGGTGCCGGGCTTGAAGGCGGCGCTGCTCTCCGGGGCGTCGGAGTAGGTCCAGTTGGCGTAGCTGATCTTCAGCTGGTCCAGCATGTCGATCCAGGCGGCGGTGCTGGCGAGGTCGACCTCACCGTTCCCGCTGGCGGTCACCGTGCCGAACTCCGAGACGAACAGCGGGAGCTTCGCCGCCGCCCGGCTCACCGTGGCCCGGTAGTTGTCCTTGTGCGAGGCGGCGTAGAAGTGGAAGGCGTACATGATGTTCTCGGCCTTGACCGGGTTGTTGACGATCTCGGTCTCGTTGGAGCCCTCCGAGACGCCCAGCGACGACCACGCCCGGGTGCCGACGATGACCACCGCGTCCGGGTCCGCCGCCCGGATCACCGGGATGACCTGCTCGGCGTAGTTCTTGATCGACGCCCAGCTCACCCCGTTGGGCTCGTTGGCGATCTCGTAGATGACGTTGTTCTTGCCGGCGTTGCGGGCGGCGACCGAGGCGAAGAAGGTCTTCGCGCGGGCCAGGTTGTAGTTGGGGTCGCCCGGCGTCAGCGTGTGGAAGTCGATGATCGCGTACAGGCCGCGCGCCGTGGCCATGTCGACGTACTTGTTCACCTGCTCGGTGAAGGCGGCCGGGTTGGTCTCGTACCCGCCCTCCTGCACGTACATGGAGACCCGGAAGAGGTCGGCCTTCCAGTCGCCTGCGAGCGCGTCCAGCGAGGCGTCGGTGTAGCACTTGGGGAACCACTGGATGCCGTGGGTGCTCATGCCGCGCAGCTGGATCGGGCGGTTGTACTTGTTGCACAGGTAGACGCCGCAGACGTGCAGCTTGCCGTTGATCGCGACGGGGGTGCCGGTGGCGGGGACCGTCGTGGTCGTCGGCGTGGGCGTCGGCGTGGCTGTACGCGTCGGCGTCGGCGTCGGCGTGGCCGTGCGGGTGGGTGTGGGCGTGGGGGTCGCCGTGCGCGTCGGCGTCGGCGTGGCCGTACGGGTCGCCGTGGGCGTGGGGGTGGGCGTCGCGGTACGGGTCGCCGTGGGCGTCGGCGTCGGCGTGGCGGTCGGCGGCGCGGGCGGCCTCGTGGCCGTGTCGTTGCAGGTGACGCCGTTGAGGGTGAACGTCGTCGGGATCGGGTTGCCGCCGGTCGTGGTCCCGATGAACCCGATCTGCGCCGACTCCCCGGTGGACAACGACTTGTTGTAGGCGACGTTGGCGGCGGTGACGGCGGTGCCGTTCTGGTCGTAGACCGCCGACCAGCCGTGCCCGACCTTCTGTCCCGAACTCGGGAAGGAGAAGCCGAGCTTCCAGCCGTCGACGGCGCTGCCGAGGTTCTTGACGGTGATGTTGGCGCTGAAGCCGCCCGGCCAGCTGCTGGTGGTGTAGGTGACCGCGCAGCCGGGGGCGGTGGCCATGGCGTTGCCGACGGGCATGGCCGCCAGCGAGCCCAGCGCGAGCGCGACGGTGGCGCCGATCCTCAGGAATCCGCGGCGCGGACGCGCGAGAGGTTTCACGACAGTGGCCTTTCGTTCTCTGGTCCGGCCCTGGCGAGGAGGGACGGCGGAACGACTTCCCGGCGTGTCACCCCTCGCGGACCGTATGGAGGAGGGGCCGTGGGAGGCCCCGAGCACTGCAAAGTCCGGAGGGGTTTCTACCAGTTCGATGGCTGCGAGCCACATTTGAAGGGATGTGACCGGTTGTCGAACCGGCGGCCGGAGATCCGCCGAATCCCCTCTTGTCCCTGCTCACACGTCACTACACGATACGGCCGGCCGCCGCGGGCGCCGATGAAAGTTTCATCGCGGACGCGGCGGGCCGGCCGGCCGGTGGACGGTGCGGTGCCCGCGGGGGTCAGGGAGCGGACTGCCGCCGCTCCTCCTGAAGCCGCTCCTCCTGGGGCCGCTCGTCCTGGAGATGGGCGAGGGCGTCGGGGGTGACGGCGCCGGGCCCGATCTGGCGGGGACCGGTGCCGGTGTCGGCCTCGCTGGCCTCCGCGACCGCCTCGGCGGCGGCCTGCTGGGCCTGGGCGGCCTCCTTCGCGGCGGTGGACCGGTCCTCGTGGGAGACCTCGCGGGTGGCCGGGGACTGGGGGAGGGACTCGGTGAAGGCTCGGGAGACGCCCTGCAGGGCGGAGGTGACCTCGCTCGGGATGACCCAGAAGGTGTTGCCCTGACCCTTGGCGAGCTCGGGGAGCACCTGGAGGTACTGGTAGGCCAGGAGCTTGGGGTCGGGGTCGTTGCGGTGCACGGACTGGAAGACCTCGTCGATGGCCTGGGCCTGGCCCTGGGCCTTGAGGATGGCCGCGCTGCGCTCGCCCTCGGCGCGCAGGATGGCGCTCTGCTTGTCACCCTCGGCGGTGAGGATCTGCGACTGGCGCTGGCCCTCGGCGTTGAGGATGGCGGCGCGCTTGTCCCGCTCGGCGCGCATCTGCTTCTCCATCGCGTCCTTGATGGTCTTCGGCGGGTCGATGGCCTTGATCTCGACCCGGTTGACCCGGATGCCCCACTTGCCGGTCGCCTCGTCGAGCACGCCCCGGAGCTGGCTGTTGATCGTGTCGCGCGAGGTGAGCGTCATCTCCAGGTCCATGGAACCGATGACGTTGCGCAGGGTGGTGACCGTCAACTGCTCGATCGCCTGGATGTAGTTGGCGATCTCGTAGGCCGCCGCGCGCGGGTCGGTGACCTGGAAGTAGAGCACGGTGTCGATCTCGACGACGAGGTTGTCCTCGGTGATGACCGGCTGCGGGCGGAAGGAGACGACCTGCTCGCGGAGGTCGATCATCGGATAGACCCGGTCGATGTAGGGGATCACGAAGTTCAGGCCGGGCTTGAGCGTGGTGTGGTAGCGGCCGAGCCGCTCGACGTTCCTGGCTCTCGCCTGGGGTACGATCCGCACCGATTTCATGACCGTGAAGACGGCGAACAGGACGACGAGTATCCCGACGATCAGCAACGGATCCATGGGTCACTGCTCCCTGGGGTAGACGAGGGCGGTCGCGCCCTCGATCTCGATGACGTCGACGGTCGCCCCGGCCGGGATCACCAGCGTCTCGTCGTAGGCCCTGGCCGACCACTCCTCGCCGCCGATCTTCACCCGGCCCTCCCTGCCGGTCACCTCGCTGGTCACGTAGGCGGTCTTGCCGACGAGCGCCTGGACGCCGAAGCGCTGGCCGAGCGGGGGCGGCCTGAGGTGCCGCCGGGCGACGGGCCTGATGACGACGACCCCCGCGGCGAGGGAGCCGGCGAAGACGACGAGCTGGAGCGGGACGGGGAGGCCGATGAGGGCGCCGAGGGAGGCGATCAGGGCCGCGCCGCCGATCAGGCCCAGCGCGGTGGTCAAGGTGAAGATCTCGGCGACGCCGAGGACTACTGCGAGGATCAACCAGATGATCCAGTCGTCCATGCTCAGGCCCTCCTACCAGTGCAACGGGTCCGGCATCCGGAAGGTTCCTGTTCCTACCGTATGTCGTCGCCGACGCACCTGACAGTGGGGGGATGGATCGGCTCTCACCGTACGGCGGCGCCGGGGCCGGTCAGGAGCCGGAGTGCAGGGCGCTTCCCTTGAGCCAGTCGTTCCAGGGGAGCTGCCAGTAACCCCAGCCGTTGTCCCATTCGAGCTCGCGGTCGGTGCCGCGGATGATCACGGGGTCGCCGCGCAGGGAGGTGGTGTAGAACCAGGCGGCCTGGTCGGGACGGGCGTTGATGCAGCCGTGGCTGACGTTGACCCGGCCCTGGGCCCAGACGTTCCCCTTGGCGTGCACGTACTCGCCGCTGTTGGAGATGCGCACGGCATGGCTGATCATGACGTCGTAGTAGCCGGGGTCGCCCTTGCTCCGGTTCGGGGAGATCATCCGCACCGGGTTGCTCTTGTCCATGGTCAGGTGCACGCCGCTCGTCGTGGTGTACTCCCGGGTGGTGGCCATGCCCGCGCTGATGGCCATGCGCTGGACGATCTTCCCGTCGCGCCGGACCACCATCTGGTGGGTCCGGGTGTCGATGGTGCTGATCTGCGAGCGTCCGACGGTGAAGCGCGTGACGTGGTCCTCGGTTCCGTACATCCCCTTGTCCGCGCGGACGCCGGTCAGGTGCGCGGTGAAGCCGACCTGCTGCCCGGCAGGCCAGTAGTGCCGGGGGCGGTAGATCGCCCGGGTGTCCCCCGTCCAGTGCCAGGCGCCCTCGACCGGCGTTTCGGACCGTACCGTCAGGGCCTTCTCGACGGCGGCCTTGTCCCGGATCGGCACGTCGAAGTCGACGATGATGGGCATGCCGACGCCCACGGTCTCGCCGGGCTCCGGCAGGACGGACACGATGCGGAAGGTCCGCTTGGGGGTGAGGGTGCGGAACCTGCCGGTGGTGCTCGCCGAGGTGCCGTCGGGAGCCGCCGCGATGGCGCTCACCGCGTAGTCCTGGCCGGGGGCCAGCGGCCGGTCGGAGCGCCAGACGGTCCGGGTGGCGTCGAAGCTGCCCGGCACCGGCACCCCGCCGGCGTAGACGACCACCCCGGTCAGCGTGCCCTGGCTGGCCTGGACGGTCAGGCCCCGGCCGGTGGGGGCCCGTTCCGAGCCCGGGCTCGGGTAGATCTGCACCGCGGGCGCGGCCGCCTTTCCCGCTCGCTCCCCACCGCCGTCGGCGGCCGTGGAGCAGCCCACCAGGGCGAGCAGGAGGAGAAGGACAGGGAGAGGGGCCGCGGCGCGCCGCATCGATTCCTGCTTTCGGGGAGTTCACGGACGGTCGGCTGCCAAGATTAGCGCTCAGTGAGCGCCTAAGCACGCCGAGTCACATCGTGGACTTACCTCGCAGGGTTGACGGTTCCCGACACCTCGCCCAGGGCGATCACGTTCCCGTCCGGGCCCGGCGCGGTCGCGGTGATCGTGACGGTGTCGCCGTCCTCCAGGAAGGTCCGCACCGACCCGTCGGACAGCTTGATCGGTTCGGTTCCGTTCCAGGTCAGCTCGATGAACGAGCCGCGCTGGCCCGCCTCGGGGCCGGAGACCGTGCCGCTGGCGTACAGGTCGCCGACCCTCAGGGAGGCGCCGTTGACGGTCATGTGGGCGAGCATCTGGTCGGGCGTCCAGTACATCTCCCGGTACGGCGGGCGCGAGACGACCTCGCCGTTCAGCCGGACCTCCAGGGCCAGGTCGAGCCCCCACTGCCCGGCGCGTCGCAGGTAGTCCAGGGGCTCGGGGTCCTGCGCGCGCCCCGGGACGCGGGCGGAGGCGAGCGCCTCCAGCGGAGTGATCCACGGGGAGATCGAGGTCGCGAAGGATTTACCGAGAAAGGGCCCCAGCGGAACGTACTCCCACGCCTGGATGTCCCGGGCGCTCCAGTCGTTGACCAGCGTCACACCGAAGACGTGATCTTCGAACCGGCCCGCGCGCCCGCCCAGCGGGGACGGCCCGCCCACCACGAAGCCGAGCTCCGCCTCGATGTCCAGTTTCGCGGAGGGGCCGAAGACCCCGGCGCCGCGCTGCCCGGACGGGCGGACGATCGGGGTGCCGGAGACGACGACGGTCCCGGACCGGCCGTGGTAGCCGACCGGCAGGTGCCGCCAGTTGGGCTTCAGCGGCTCCTCGTCGGGGCGGAACATCCGGCCGAGGTTGGAGGCGTGCTCCAGCGAGCAGTAGAAGTCGACGTAGTCGCCCACCTCGATCGGCAGGTGCAGCCTGACCCGGTCCAGCGGGATCAGGTGCGGCTCGACGGCGGCCGGGTCGGTGGCCAGCTTGTTGCGGATCACCGCGCGGGTGTCGCGCCAGGCGGCGGAGCCGCGGGCCATGAACGCGTTGAGCGAACCGGTGGCGAACACCTCGTCGTGCAGCGCCCCGGCCAGGTCGAGCACGTGGTCGCCGTACCGGACGCCCACGCGGGGCGTCTCACCGCCGGTGCGGGAGAACACCCCGTAGGGCAGGTTGTCGAGGCCCCAGGGGCTCGCGGTCATCGGTCGTCCTCCTTGGTCAGCCTGGTCAGCCCGAGGGCGCGCAGATCGTCGATCGGGGTGCTCGTGCTGCACGAGCCGTAGGACACCAGCAGCTCTCTGGCCCGCCGCGCGGTCTCGTCCGGTACGGCCCGCGCCAGCCGGACCAGCTCGCCCACGTCGGTCAGCTTCAGCACCGGCACAGGGTCGCGTCCCTCGACGGCCGCGACGACCGCGAGGACCAGGTTGAGGAAGCCGTGCCGGTCGGTGCCGAGCGCCGGGTCGAAGTGCCGGACCGCGTGGTGCAGCCCGGCGGTGGCCTTGAACGGGATGCCGTGGCCCGCGCAGTGGGAGATGAAGGCGCCGAGGTCGTGCGGGCTGGGGAAGGACTCCGCGGAGGACCCGCCACATCTGATCTTCAGGCCGGTCCCCTCCGGCGGGGCGACCGGGAGCTGAGCCGCGGTGACCTCGACGAACCGGCGCGCCCTCGTGCCGGGAGGCCCGGGATCGGCGGGGATCTCGATCCGTCCGGACGGTGTCTCGAACCGGGCGCCCGGGATCTCGACGAGTTCCACGTCCAGGCCGTCGAGCGGCGGCAGGTCCGGAGTGTCGAGGATCAGCCCGAGCCGGATCGGGAAGGACAGGGCGGCGCGGAGCGCGGGCAGCCGGCTCGCCGGGCACAGGAAGCGGTGGGTGAGGACCGGGTGGCCCGCGTCCAGGTCGCTCCGGTGTCGGGCCAGCGCCTCGTCCATCGGCAGGGCGGTGGGCGGGAACAGCCCCGCGTCGTCGACGAGGTCGCGGAAGAGTCTCGTCGTCATCATGCTCGGGGGAGTCGCGGGAGTCGCGGGAGTCGTCGCCATGGTCATCGCGCCCAGGTCCACGCGTAGCCGGGGTCCTCCACCGACAGGGCGGCGGGGCCCAGGTCGAGGGGGCGGAAGGTGTCGACCATGACGGCCAGTTCGTTGGTGCGGGTGTGTCCCTGCCGTACCGCCTCGATGACCGCCTCGACGGCGCCGGGCTGCGGGCCGTGGGTGAACCCGGCCGGGTGCAGCGAGATCGAGCCGACGTCGATGCCGGAGCCCTTGCGCGCGCTGTAGTCACCGCCGGCGTAGAACATCAGCTCGTCGGAGTCGACGTTGTGGTGGTTGTACGGGATCGGCACGGCCTCGGGGTGGAAGTCCAGCGGCCGGGGGCAGAAGGAGCAGATCACGAAGTTCGGGCCCTCGAAGGTCTGGTGGACCGGGGGCGGGGCGTGGATGCCCTTCACGATCGGCTCGAAGTCGTTGATGTTGAACGCGTAGGGGTACAGGCAGCCGTCCCAGCCGACCACGTCGAAGGGGTGGTTGCGGTAGACCAGCCGGGTCAGGCCACCGCGCGTGCGGACCAGCACCGGCACCTCCTCGCCCTCGACGATCAGCGTCTCCTGCGGGCTGCGCAGGTCGCGCTCGCAGTAGGGGGCGTGCTCCAGGAACTGGCCGTACTTCGACAGGTAGCGCTTGGGCGGGCGGATGTGCCCGGCGGCCTCGATGACGAAGGCCGTCACCCGGCCGTCGGGCACCCAGCGGTGGATCGTGCCGGTCGGGACGACGACGTAGTCGCCCTCGGCGGCCTCCAGGGCGCCGTAGGTGGACTCGAACACGACCCGTCCGCTGGCGATGTAGACGCACTCGTCGCCCATGGAGTTGCGGTAGAGCTCGCTGGGGGCCTCGGTCGCGACGTACGACATGCGGACGTCGGCGTTGCCCGCCAGCAGCCCGCGCCCGGTGACCAGGTCGCCGCCTGCCGGGAGGTCCTGGGTGCGGAAGTGGCGGGGGGAGAGGGGCAGGTTGGGGGTCAGAGCCGAGGCGGCGGGGGGCTCGACCGGCTCGGCCTTGAGGATCGCGGTGGGGAGGTGCCGGTGGTAGAGGAGGGACGAGTCGCTGGAGAACCCCTCCTCGCCCATCAGCTCCTCGGCGTACAGCCCGCCGTCGGGTCGCCGGAACTGGACGTGTCGCTTACGGGGTACCTCGCCCACGACGCGGTAGTACGGCATCTGCTCTCTCCCGCCCTGCTCGCTTTAGAGTGTCCGCTTATCGGACATTAACGTCCTTTATACGAACAACCATCCGTCACCGTGTGGGAGATGTCAAACATGGGCCGGGGTGCCGCCCGCGAGCGGCGGAGGGCGGCGGGCCGGGGCCGGTCCCCGCCCGCCGCCCCTCCCGTCACCAGCGGTGGTGCACCTGGGGCCGGATCAGCTCGTCGTAGACCTCCTGTACGGCGCGCAGCGTCTCCTCCGGCAGGGACTCCGCCCGGTCCGCCGCCGCGTTGGCGCGGGCCTGGGCGGCGTTGCGGGCACCGGGGATGACCACCGACACACCCGGCTGGTCGAGGATCCAGCGCAGTGCGAACTGCGCCATGGTCAGCCCCTCGGGCACCAGCGGGGCCAGGCGGCGCACCGCGGCCAGGCCGGTGGTGTAGTCGACGCCGGAGAAGGTCTCGCCCACGTCGAAGGCCTCGCCGTGCCGGTTGTAGGTGCGGTGGTCGTCCTCGGCGAAGACCGTGGACTCGTTGTACTTGCCCGACAGCAGGCCGCTGGCCAGCGGGACGCGGGCGATGATGCCGACCCCGGCCTCGGCCGCCGCCGGGAGCACCCGCTCCAGCGGCTTGAGCCGGAAGGCGTTGAGGATGATCTGCACGGTCGCCACGCCCGGCCGGGCGATGGCGGTCAGCGCCTCCTCGCAGGTCTCCACGCTCACCCCGTAGGCGGCCACGCGCCGCTCCTGCACGAGGGTGTCCAGGGCGTCGAAGACGGCGTCGGCGGAGTAGACCGGGGTGGGCGGGCAGTGCAGCTGCACCAGGTCGAGGGTGTCCACGCCGAGGTTGGCGCGGGACCGGTCGGTCCAGGCGCGGAAGTTGTCGAGGGTGTAGGCCGACGGCTCCTGGGCCACCCGGCGGCCCATCTTCGTGGCCACGGTCAGGCCGGGCCTGTCCTTGACGAACTGCCCGATGATCCGCTCGCTGCGGCCGTCGCCGTACACGTCGGCGGTGTCGATGAACGTCGTGCCGGCATCCACGGCGGCGGTGAGAATGGCCAGCGCCTCGTCCTCGCCGACCTCGCCCCAGTCGGCGCCCAGCTGCCAGGCGCCGAGTCCCACGACGCCGACCTTCTTGCCCGTTTTGCCCAATGTGTGCTGTTTCACGGGCACGATCGTAACTCCGGCTCCGTCACCGGGGTGGATCCGGGCCCGGCCCCGGTTCCCGGCCCGGACCTGCTCGGTTTCCCCTGGCTTGTGCTCAGGCGGGCGATGCCCGTGCCGATGGAGAACACGATACGCACCGGGCCGGTTACGGGGAGAAGGGGAGTCCATGGCAGTGGCCTTCGCCATCGCGTTCGCGATGTCGGCCGCCGTGGCCGGCGCGGTGACGATCGTCCACCGGCTCCCGCGGTGGCAGTCCCCGCTCTCCGGTGTGAACAGCTTCATGGGGACGGTGACCGCCGTGCTGTCCCTGCTGAACCTGGCCCAGGTCCTGGTGTCCCATCCGACCGCCGCCTGGCTCCTCGCGACCGCCTCGTATCTGATGTCGGCCGTCGTCGTGGCCTCCGTTTTCTGCCTGTCCAGGATCGTGGCGGACCGCGCCTGGCGGGTCACCCGCCGGACCCTGCTGCTGCTGTCGATCGAACCGGTGGCGGCGGCGGGCGCGATGCTGACCAACCCGTGGCACCACCTGTTCTTCGACCGGTTCGAGCCGGTCGGCCCCGGGGGAGGGCTCGTCCCCGTCCTGGGCGCGGCCTTCTGGCCGCACACTGCCTACATCTACAGCCTGCTCACAGTCAGCTTCGTCCTGGTGGTGCGGGCCCGCCGGCAGGCGCCCCCGGGCCGGCGGGAGCTGCACGACTGGACGATCGCCGCGTTCGTCCCGCCGATCGTGGCCAACGTCGTCGGTCTTTCCCTGCCGGCCCCCACCGTGGACCTGACCGCGGCCGGACTCGCCGTCAGCATGATCATCGCCTACGGGGTGCTGGTGCGCTCGCTGCCGCAGCAGCAGATCCAGGTGGCGCTCGACCAGGTGTTCGACACGATCGGCGACGCGGTCGGTGTGATCGACCGCTCCGGCCGGATCCTCAACGTCAACGCCTCGGCCCGGGCCCTGCTGCGCAAGGCCGGTCTGTCCGACCGACCGGAGGGGAGCTCGCTGGCCGAGATCCCCGGCCTCGGCCTCTTCCCGGCCGAGGACGTCGACACCGAGCAGGACGTCACCAACGTGCTGGGCCGGGACGTCGATCTGCATGTGCGGACCAGCGTCCTCCGCGACCGCCGGGGTGAGAGCATCGGCTGGGTGCTCGTGGCCCGCGACACCACCGAGGCCAACCGGCGGCGGCGCGAGGCGGAGGAGTCCAACGTACGGCTGCGCGAGCAGCTGGAGACGATCGAGGCGCTCCGCGCGGACCTGGCCGAGCAGGCCGTACGGGACCCGCTGACCGGGCTGTACAACCGCCGGCGCCTGATGGACGTGCTGGCCGGGGAGTTCTCGCGGGCCGTGGAGGACGGTACGCCGCTCAGCCTCGCGCTCCTCGACGTCGACCACTTCAAGCGGATCAACGACACCTACGGACACGGCGAAGGCGACAGCGTCCTGGTCCACGTCGCGAGGACGCTCGTCGGCGAGGTCCGCCACGACGACGTGGTGGCCCGTTACGGCGGGGAGGAGTTCGTGCTCGTCCTGCCCGGTGCGACGGCGGAGGCCGCCTGGGCGCGGATCGACGCGCTGCGCGAACGGGTGAAGGGAACCTCCGTCGGTGTGGGGGAAGACCTGCTCTCGGTGACGTTCAGCGCCGGTGTCGCCACCCTCTCCGCGGAGGTGTCGAGCCCGGCGGACCTGCTGAGGATCGCCGACGAGGCGCTGTACGAGGCCAAGCGGCTGGGCCGGGACCGCGTCGAGCGGGCCGTGCCCCGGCCGCCGGGGACCGCGGGGGCCGCCGAGGCCGGGACCGAGGCGGCCTGACCCCGGTGCGGGCCCCGGACCGGCCTACGTCTCAGCCGCGAGGCGTGGGAGCCCGCACCGGCTCACGGCTGAGTGCGCACCGGCTTACGACTCCGCCGGGGGGTCGGCGGGCAGGCGCACCGTGAAGACGGTGCCTCCCCCCTCCCGGGGGGTGGCCGTGATCGTGCCGCCGTGGGCCTCGACGATCGCGCGGGTGATCGCCAGGCCGAGCCCCGTGCCCTTGATCCCGGACTGCAGGGCGGTGGAGGCGCGGAAGAACCGGTCGAACAGCTGGGGATACTGCTCGGCGGGAATGCCGATGCCGGTGTCCGCGACGGTGACGACCGCCCCGCCGTCGTCGTGCCTGACGGCCAGGAAGACGGTTCCCCCCGGCGGGGTGTACCGGATCGCGTTGGACAGCAGGTTGTCGAGCACCTGGCGCAGCCGTACCGGGTCGGCCTGCAAGGTCACCCCGGTGACCAGGTCGGTGTCGAGGGTGAGCCCCTTGGCCTCGGCCGCGGGCCGGTGGTCGTCGGCGGCCTGGCAGGTCAGCTCGGCCAGGGACAGCTGCCGGGAGTCGAGATTGATGTGCCCGGCGTCGAACCGTGCCAGGTCCAGCAGGTCGTCGACGAGGCGTTGCAGGTGGGCGCTCTTGCGGTCGATGACATCGACGAACATGCGGTGCTCGTCCGGGAGGCCGGGCTCGTCCAGGAGCATCTCGGCGTAACCGCGGATGGCCCCGATGGGGCTGCGCAGCTCGTGGCTGACCATGGCGACGAGTTCGTCCTTCATCCGGTCGAGTTCCCGCAGCCGGCGCACCTGCTCCTGCTCCCGGACGAGCAGGCGCTCGCGCTCCTCGGCGAGCTGATGGCGCTCGGTGACATTGGTGCTGATGCCGTCGATGAACAGGCGATCGTCCTCACGACGGGGGATCGCCCTCGTCCAGAGCCAGCGCACGACCCCGTCGGCGCCGGTGATGCGGAACTCGACCTCCGACGGCTCCCCGGACGCGAGGGTGGTGCGGTAGGCCTCGAAGGCCGGGATGTCGTCGGGGTGGATGTGCTCCCTGATGAGGCGGAGGATGTTGGAACCGCGGGGGATCGTCCCGCCGAACACCCCGGTGCTGTCCGGGCTGGTGTAGACCGGCAGGATCCGGCGGTCGGCGGTCACCTCGATGGTCCAGACGAAGTCGCTGAGCTGGTTGATGATCCGGTCGAGATGGCGGCGGCTGGCGGCCAGGGCCAGGGTGAGCTCCTCGGCGCGGCGGCGTTCCTTGTAACGCCCGAGATGGGCGGAGATGGCGTCGAGGGTGGCCACGAGATCCTCGTCGGGGTCCTCGATCGTGTCCGCGAAGAAGGCCAGCACTCCCAGCACCTTGTGACCGCTGTTCACGGGGAGCCCGACGGCCGTGTGCAGACCGGCCTGGAGGGCGGACTGCCGGCGGGCGAAGTCCTTGGGGTCGGTCGGCAGATCGCGGATCCAGGCGTCGCGGCCGGTGACCCAGACCAGCCCGGGCAGTCCCTGCCCGGGTGGCAGTGTCACCGGATCGTCACCGGTGAAGGCCGACAGGTCCAGGTCGGGCCTGTTCCAGGAGCAGACGCGGGTGATGCCGGTCTCGTCGGGCTCGACCCGCCAGTATTCGCCGCACGCCCAGCCGAGCGCTCTGGTGACGGCGGTGACCGTGCCGACGGCGGCCTGGGCGGTGGAGGAGGCGTCGGCCAGCACCCGCGCCACGGCGTGCTGGGCCTCCCGCAGTATCTCCTTGCGGCGCCGCGCGCTGATGTCGGTCAGGAACGCATGGAAGACCGACTCGCCGTACTCGGTGTTGACCTGGAGGACCATCTCGATGGGGAACTCCCGGCCGTTGCGGTCGACGGCGGTCATCTCCAGCCGCTGACCCGCCAGGGCCGACCTGCCGGTCTCCTGCACCCGGCGCAGGCCCTCGTAGTGCGCCTGCCGGAGCGGCCGGGGGATGATCAGATCGGCCACGTCCCGCCCGACGGCCTCCTCCGACGACCAGCCGAACAGCCGCTCGGCGGCGGCGTTCCACGCCGTCACCGTCCCGGTGACGGCGATCGAGATGAAGGCGTAGGGGGTGCGTTCGAGGATCATCTGCAGCCGGGCCCCGGTCAGCACGGCCTCGTCGCGCGCCAGCCAGAGGGCGAGCTGCGACTCCGCCGTCGCGGCGAAGCCCTCGGCGGTCTCCGTCCGCTCCCGGCTCCACGTCCCGGACCCCGCGCCGGCCGCGGTGTCGATCACGGACATGACGCCCAGCACCTCGCCGCCGGCCGTACGGAGTGGAAAGGCGGCGTAGGCCGTCGCCTCCTCTCCTTCCAGCGCGCGGACGGCGGGATCACCCTGCCAGCGCCGGTCGCCCCGCGGGTCGGTGATGACCAGCGGGGTGCCGGAGTCGACGAGGTGCCGGGAGAGAGGGGACGGCGGGAAGTCCTGTCGCCGGAGAGCCGGTCGTCCGGAGGGCCCCGCCGCGTCCAGCAGCAGCCAGTGGTCACGATCGACCGCGGAGACCGACACGACGGCGGCGTTCAGGACCCGGGCCGCGAGCCGGACCAGCCGGTCCAGCGAAGGCGCCTCGGGGACGCCCGGCAGTCCGGTGGCGCGCAGCGCCCCCGGCCATTGCGAGCCGCGCACGGAATTCACCGCCGTCACGGCCTCAGCTCCCCCCTGATCTCCCCCTGATCTCCCTCGTGAGACCGGCCGCCCTGTCGGTCTGCCCACCAGCAGGTCAAGCAATCCATCCCCGGCGGATGAGCCGGTGCCTGCGCCGTTGCAGGCGTCACTGTGGGAGTCGCTGTGGGAGTCACTGTGGGAGTCACTGTGGGCGTCGCTGCGGGCGCGAGATCACACGGCGAGGAAACCGGCGAGGGCCGCGGTGATCTCGGCCGGACGTTCCAGGGGCGGCAGGTGACCGGTGTCCGGCAGGTCGATCCTGCGGGACCCCTCGATGCCCTCGGACAACAGGCCCGAGACCTGCTGGATGCCCGGCACGTCGGCGAGCCCGTTGACCACCAGCGTCGGTTGCCGGACCTCACCCAGGCGGCCCCTGGCGGGCGGATCGAGCTGCCGCTCGGTGGAGGCGGGACCGCTCCAGAGCCGGGTGAAGACACCGCGGCACATCTCCACCGCCTTCTCCCAGACCTCGGGTGCGAGATCCTCCCGCCCCCGGCCGGGACCGGCGACCTGCCACAGCACCTGGGCTCTGGCCATCGCCTCCACGTCGGCGGGATCGACCGGGCCGATCCGGGCGCGGTAGGCGCTCAGCCGCTCGGCCGGGACGGAGCCGTGCACCCGCTCGCGGGCCTGCGCCAGCATCTCCGGCGGCCACTCGTGGCCGCTCAGCCCCGAGCAGATCGGCACCAGCCCGGCCACCCGCCCGGGAGCCGCCAGGGCGGCCTCCACCGCGTACGATCCGCCCATCGAGCAGCCGACCAGCACGGCCCGCTCCACCCGCAGCGCGTCGAGCAGCGCCAGCAGGTCCTCGTGGTGGGCGAACTCGCCCTCGGCGTCGCCGGACTCGCCGTACCCGCGCCAGTCATAGCGGATGACCCGGTGGCTCGCGGACAGGGCCCGGAACTGGTGATCCCACATCCGCCGGTCGGCGATCCCCGCGTGCACGAACACCACCGCGGGCGTCCCGGGTGATCCCTTGCCGGCCTCGTCGTACGCCAGCCGTACCCCGTTGCAGTCGATCATGGCCATGCCCGCAACCTACTGCCGGACGTCCCTCCCGGAGGGAACGTTCGTCCTGGGCGCACAACCGTGGTGGCCGGGCGCGTCGTGCCGGCGGAAAACCGTTTGTGCCCCGGGCACGGCGCCGCCTAGCCTGAGCCGCATGTCCGCAATATGCGTCGCATCCCACTTCTTCTCGATCCGCCTCCGCCGCGGCCCGGTCCCGGGCCGGTAGAGAGGGAATCGGCGGAGAGCGTCCGCCCCGTCCGGGAACCCGTTCCACGGGAACCCGTGCCCATCGGGGAGTCCACCCCTTCTCTTTCTCTGCGCGTGCCCCGGGCCTTCCGAGACCAGTTCCTCTCGGACCCGAAAGGGCGACACCTGTGGCGCAGTCCTTCGCTCATGGCAACTACTCCCACACGCAGAAGCACACTCAGAAGAAGGCCCGTGCCGTCTCCGGCCGGACCGACCGCGACCGGACCCGGCGTGTCCTGTCGCAGAACTTCCTCGTCGACCCGGACGCCGTCGCCCGGTTCGTCAAGGCCGCGGGCCCGCACGACCTGGTCCTGGAACCGGGCGCGGGGGAGGGCGTCCTGACCCGGGCGCTCGCCGAGATCTGCGGGCAGGTCGTCGGTTACGAGGTCGATCCGCTGCTGGCCGGGAGACTGGCCTCCCGCACCCGGACCGACCCTCGCATCCGCGTCGTCCGGGGCGACTTCCTGGCCGCCCGCGCGCCGCGCGAGCCGTTCGCGGTCGCCGGGAACATCCCCTACGGGATCACCTCGAAGATCGTCGACTGGTGCCTGCGGGCGCCGTCCCTCACCTCGGCCACGCTGCTCACCCAGCTGGAGTACGCCCGCAAGCGCACCGGCGACTTCGGCCGCTGGAGCATGCTGACCGTGCAGACCTGGCCCTGGTACGGCTGGCGGCTGCTGGACCACGTCGACGCCGAGGCGTTCCGGCCCGTGCCCGCGGTCGACTCCGCCGTCCTGCGGATCGACCGCCGTCCGGACGGGCCCGACCTGTCCGGCTACGAGGACTTCGTGGCCTACGGATTCACCGGGCTGGGCGGCTCGCTGCACGCGACCCTGCTGCTGCGCTATCCGCGGGCCCGGGTCGACGCCGCCTTCGCCGAGGCCGGGGTCGATCCCGCGACGGTCGTCGCCCACGTCCACCCGGACCAATGGCGGATCGTCTTCGACCGCCTTCACCCCGTGGGCTGACCCACCCGGCGGGGGGACCGCGCCCCGCGGCCCCCCGCCGGACCCCGATACGCTCACGAACGCTTCTCGTTTATCTTTACGTCAGCCGTCGTGATGCACGAGTCCCCTGGGGTCGTCTCGGGCTGCTGCCGGCGTCGCAGGATCGTCGAGGTAGAGCTCTCTGGCATCGGGAAGGCGACCGGTGATCATTTTGGCGAGAGCGCGCTTCCCTACCTGTCGGGCGCCGTTCACAACGATCGCCCGGGTGTCTGCCGGGGCTTCCGTCATCTGGAATCGGCATGCCTGGTGAAGATCCTCATTCCACCCATGGAGAAGAAGGCGCCCCAGCTGGGGATGGGTGTGTGGTCGGTTTGCCGGAGGGTGTGCGGTCGGTCTGCCATGAAGCACATGGTCGGTTTGCCGGTGGGTGCGTGGTCGGCTTGCCGTGAGGTATGTGGTCGATCTGTCGAAGATCGAGGTGCAATCTGACGGAGGCCGACTTTCAATCTGCCGAAGACTCGCAGTCGGCGTGCCGGGGTGCTGGGCGTCAGGATGAGCGGGCGGGGCCGGGTAGGACGCGTTCGACCACGTCGGTGACCAGGGCGTGGATCTGCTCTTCGGGGAAGACGTCGGGCAGCGTGAGCCGCTCCACGATCAGCCAGTTCAGTGCCAGGTAGAGCAGGACCACGGTGGTCGCGTCGCCGGGCAGGCCCGACTTCAGGTGGTAGTCGATGTTGGCGTCGACGTCGGCGCGGATGCGCTCGGTGAGCAGGCGGCGCAGCTCGGGGCGGCGGGTGGCCTCCAGGCGCAGTTCCAGGAGCGCCAGGTATCCGGAGCGGAAGTGGCTGACACGGTCCACCAGCTCGTGCATCAGCTCGGTGACCTTGTCGCGGTCTCGGGGGCCTTCCAGCCCGCCGGCCAGAAGTGCGGGGTCCGGCTCCAGTCGCTCGTAGAAGCGGTGGCCGACCTGGGTGAGCAGGTCGTCGCGGTTGGCGAAGTAGTTGGAGGCCGTGCCGTTGGGCACCTGCGCCTCGACGTCGACGGCGCGGAAGGTCAGTCCGCGCGCCCCCTCGCGGGCCAGGACCTCGATGGCCGCGTCGAGAAGCGCCGCCCGCCGTGCCGGATTCTGCCGCATCGCAATTTCTCCTCAGTCGGTGTTGACACCACTCTAATCGTAGTACTACGTTTTGACCACTCCACCCGGAGTACTACAGTCAAAGTGGTAGAGAGGAAACGCGGATGCGAGACCAGCTCAACATCCAGATCACCTTCCCCGTTCCGGCCACCGCCCCGTCGTGGACCGCGGGCACGTCCTCACGTCCCTTCCCCCCGGCCAAGCCGGCGCCCCGGCGGCAGGCCCCGCGTCCGCGCTCCGTCCCGCGGCCCAGGCCCCTGCCGAAGCCCGGCGGCAACCGGTGACCTGCCGTGAAGGGTTACGGGACTCCGTGGGTGTCACCCTCCTCCCCGGCCGTCGCGGCCGGGGAGGAGGGCAGGCTGACGACGACGCGCAGGCCCCCCTCCGGACGCGGGACGGCGGTGACCGTGCCGCCGTGCGCGTCCACGATGGCGCGGACGATCGACAGGCCGAGGCCCGACCCGCGGGCCGAGCGCACGCGGTCGCCCTGCAGCCGCCTGAAGGGCTCGAAGAGCTCCTCCACCTCGTACGGCGGGACCTGCGCGCCGGTGTTCTCCACCACCAGGCCGTCCTCCCCGCAGGAGATCCACACCTGGCCGTCCCGCACGTTGTACTTGATCGCGTTCTCCACCAGGTTGAAGACGGCGCGCTCCAGGAAGAGAGGGTCGCCCTCGACCGTCACCGGGCTCAGATCCCGGTGGATGGTGACGGGCCGCTTCCGGGAGGCCGGAGCGTGCAGGTCGAGCTGGTCGAGGGCGGCCCGTACGACCTGGTCGAGGCCGAGGGACTTGCGCGCGGTCAGCTCCTGCTCCGACTGGGCCAGCAGGAGCAGCCCCTCGATGAGCCGCTCGTAGCGGGCGTTGGTGGCCAGCAGCGCGCGGGCCAGCGCCTTGAGATCCGGCGAGGCGCCGGGCTCCTCCAGCGACACCTCCAGGACCGTACGGTTGATCGCCAGGGGAGTGCGCAGCTCGTGGGAGGCGTTGGCGATGAACCGCCGCTGGCCGTCGAAGACCCGGTGCAGGCGGTCGAGCATCGCGTCGAAGGTGTCGGCCAGCCGCTTGACCTCGTCGTGCGGGCCGCGTAGCGCGATCCGCTCGTGCAGGGTGCTCTCCGAGAGCCGCTGCGCGGTCTCGGTCACCCGGTCCAGCGGGCGCAGCGCCCGGTCGGCGACCAGGTAGCCGAGCACCAGCGCGACGACCCCGATCAGGATCATGATGACCAGCGAGGAACGCAGCAGCTCGTCGAGCACGCTGCCGGCCCGCTGCTGGACGTCCTGCACCACCCGCTGGAAGACCACGTCGTTCGGGACCGCCTCCGCGGGCGGGGGTTCCGTGCTCCCGGGCAGCGGGCGCGCGGCCGGGCCCCGGTCGATGATTTTCAGGGAGAACTGCTGGTCCAGAGCTCGGGCGGTCAGCAGGTAGGTCGACCAGAGCAGCAGCGACCCGGCCAGGAAGAACAGCCCGCCGTACAGGAGCGTGAGCCGCATCCGCAGGCCCAGCCGGTGCCATGGGCGGACTCGCGGGAGGACGCGGGGGAGGGCACGGGGGAGGGCACGGCGCGCGGCGCTCACAACCGGTACCCCCGGCCGGGCACGTTCTCGATCACGGACGGGGCGCCGAGCTTCCTGCGCAGTGAGGTCAGGGTGACGCGCAGCACCCCGCTGCCCGCGTCGGCGTACTCGTCCCACACCCTCCTGCGCAACTCCGCCGAGGCGACCAGGCGCCCGCCGGCGCGCATCAGTTCGTGCAGCACGTCGAACTCCTTGCGGTTCAGCGTGACCTCCCGCCCGTCGCGGGTGACCGTACGGCGTGCGGGGTCGAGCCTGATCCCGGCCCGCTCCAGGGTGGACGGCACCGCCCGCGACGCGCGGCGGGAGAGCGCCCGCACCCGGGCCACCAGCTCCGCGAAGGTGAACGGTTTGACCAGGTAGTCGTCCGCGCCGAGCGAGAGGCCGCCGACCCGGTCGTGGACCTGCCCGGCCGCCGTCAGCATGAGGACCCGCCCGCCCGCGCCCCCGGCTCCCAGCTCCCGGAGCTCGCGGCAGACGTCGTCGCCGTGCACCTCGGGCAGGTCCCGGTCCAGGACGACGACGTCGTAGGGCACGTAGGCCGCCATCTCCAGCGCCTCCCGGCCGTCGTAGGCCACGTCGACGGCTATCGCGTGCAGCCGCAGGCCGCGTGCGATGGCGTCGGCCAGCTCCTCCTCGTCCTCCACGACGAGCACCCGCATCCCGTGCCCCCTTCCTCCGCCCCGAGGGTGACGGATCAGGTGTTAACCGGGGATAAGGCACTGGCTTATCCGGGTTTAGCACCGGGGCCGCTGAAGTGGGCTTCGCGCCGGGGACGAGCGATCCGCGGCGTCAAGGAGCGACAGTCATGAACGTTCGGCTACTGCTGGCCGCCGTACCCCTGGCCCTGGCACTGCCCCTGGCCGGGTGCGGCGCCCCCGCCGAGAACACCGGAGTGGCCAGCGCGGACGGCGCCGGTACGGGTACGGCCGCCGCCTCGCCGTCGGCCTCGGTCTCCGTCGATCCGAGGGAGGCGGGGCTGAAGTTCGCCCAGTGCATGCGCGAGCACGGCGTCGACATGGAGGATCCCGGCCCCGACGGCGCGATCAGGATCAGGGTGAAGGGGGAGCGCGCGAAGATCCAGGAGGCCCAGGAGGCGTGCAAGCACTTCATGGACGCCGCGGTCGGCGACCGGGCGGGCAAGCCCGACCAGAAGATGCTGGACCAGGGGGTCAAGTTCGCCCAGTGCATGCGCGAGCACGGCATCCCCATGAAGGATCCCGGCGCCGACGGCAAGATGATGATCCAGATCCCGCAGGGGATACCGGAGGAGAAGGTCAAGGAAGCCCAGGAGGCGTGCAAGGAGTTCGAGCCCGGCGGTGGCCCGTCATGAGGAAGGGGCTCACCCTCGCGGGCGGAGGCCTGCTCGCGGTGGTCGCCGCCTGGGCGGCGATCACCGTCCTCGGCGACGACGGGACCGGTGCGGCGGCGCCCGCCACGGCGTCCGTACCGGCCACGGCGCCGATCACCCGGCAGGACCTGGTGGACACCAAGAGCGTCGACGGCGTGCTCACCTACTCCGGCGAGCGCCGCCTGAACATCGCCGCATCCGGAACGGTGACCTGGGTGGCCGCCGAGGGGACGGTGATCCGCCGCGGCCGTCCGCTGCTCAAGGCGGACCGCAAGCCGGTCGTGCTCATGTACGGCAGGCTCCCGCTCTACCGGGAGCTGCGGCAGGGCGTCTCGGACGGGCCGGACGTGGAGCAGCTGGAGCGCAACCTCAGGGCGCTCGGATACGGCGACGACCTGACCGTGGACGACCACTTCAGCTACGCCACCCGCCTGGCCGTCCAGGAGTGGCAGGACGACCGGGGGCTGCCCGAGACCGGCCGGGTGGACGCGTCCCAGGTGGTGTTCCTGCCCTCGGCGATCCGCGTCACCGACGTCAAGGTCGCGGTCGGCGACAGGATCGGCCCCGGCCGGGAGACCTTCACGGTCAGCGGTGTCCGCCGGCTGGTGCACGTGGACCTCGACACCGCCGACCAGGCCCTGGCCCGCAAGGGGGCCGGGGTGACGGTGGAGCTGCCGGGCGGTGAGCGCGTCGCCGGGAAGATCACCTCGGTGGGCGCGGTGGCCGAGCGCGCCTCCTCGGGCCAGGGAGAGGACGGCACCACCACCATCGACGTCGACATCACGCTGGCCAAGGCGCCCAAGACCAGGCTGGACCAGGCCCCCGTCGAGGTGGAGATGGAGAGCGAACGGCGGGAGAACGTGCTGGCCGTACCCGTGGAGGCGCTGCTGGCGCTGCGCGAGGGCGGGTTCGGCGTCGAGGTGGTCGAGGGCGGTTCCACCCGCGTCGTGGCGGTGGAGACCGGCGCGTACGGCGGCGGCATGGTGGAGATCAGCGGTGCCGGGCTGACGGAGGGCATGAAGGTCGGGGTGCCCGCGACATGAGCGTCCCGTACTCCGGGGGCGGGGACGCCCGTGCCGTGGGAACACCTTGCGACGCCCGTGATCCGGACACGTCCTGCGACGCCCGTGATCCGGGCACGCCGTACGTCGTGGAGCTCCGCGCCGTCACGAAGGTCTACCCCGGCGGTGTGCACGCGCTGCGCGGGGTGGACCTGGCGGTGTCCGGCGGCGAGCTGCTGGCCATCGTCGGGCCGTCCGGCTCCGGCAAGTCCACCATGCTCCACGTCATCGGGACCCTGGACCGGCCCACCGGCGGCACCGTGCGGATCGGCGGCTATGACATCGCCGGCCTGTCCGACCGTGAGCTGTCGGCCCTGCGCGGCCGGACCCTGGGGTTCGTCTTCCAGCAGTTCCACCTGGACCCGGGCCTGAACGCGCTGGACAACGTGGCCGAGGGGCTGCTCTACACCGGCGTCCCCCGCGGGGACAGGAGGGAGCGGGCCGCGGCGGCGCTGGAACGGGTCGGCCTCGGTCACCGGCTGGCGCACCGGCCGAACCAGCTGTCGGGCGGGGAGCAGCAACGGGTCGCGGTGGCCCGCGCGGTGGCCGGTGACCCGCCCCTGATCCTCGCCGACGAACCCACCGGGAACCTGGACTCCGGCGCGGGGACCGAGGTGCTGGGGGTGCTGCGCGACCTGCACGCCGCGGGCACGACGATCGCGATCATCACCCATGACATGGAGATCGCCGAGTGGTGCCCGCGCCGGGTCCGCGTCCGCGACGGCCGGATCGTCGACGACCGCGGTGACGGCACCGGCAGACCGGCGCAGACCATGAAGGAGGTCCGGACGTGACACGCGAGCGGCCCGTTCCCGCCCGGGGGCCGGTTCCCGGCCGGCGGCCCGTCCCCGCCCGGCTCCGCCCCTCCGACGTGCTGCGGGTGGGCGCGTCCGGGCTGCGGACCCGCCCGACCCGGGTGATCCTGTCGGCGCTCGGGATCGCGATCGGGATCGCCACCATGATCGCGGTGATCGGCATCTCGTCCTCCTCACGCGAGCAGCTGCTGCGCCAGCTCGACAGGCTCGGCACCAACCTGCTCACGGTGTCGCCGGGGCAGACGATGTTCGGCGAGGAGGCCCGGCTGCCCACCACCGCGCTCGACATGGTCGAACGCATCGGTCCGGTCCGTACGGCCTCCGCCACCGGAGCCGTCGGGACCGGCGTCCGGCGCACCGACCGCATCCCCGAGGCCGTGACCGGCGGCCTCACCGTCCAGGCCGCGACCACCGGACTGCTGACCACGCTGGAGGGCGGCGTGGCGGAGGGGACCTGGCTGAACGCCGCGACCGAGCGGCAGCCCGCCGTCGTCCTCGGCTCCACGGCCGCCGAACGGCTCGGCATCACCAGGACCGGTGTGCGGGTGTGGATGGGCGACCGGTGGTTCACCGTCATCGGCATCCTGAAGCCGATGCCGCTGGCCCCGGAGATCGAACGCTCGGCCCTCGTCGGGTTCCCGGTCGCCGAGCGGCTCCTGGGGTTCGACGGGCACCCCACGACGATCTACGAGCGTTCGGAGGAGGAGGCGGTGGAGGCCGTGCGGGCGGTGCTGCCCCGCACGGTCAACCCGGAGAACCCGGGCGAGGTGCAGGTCAGCAGGCCGTCCGACGCGCTGGCCGCCAGGGCCGCCGCCGCGGGCGCCTTCACCAGCCTGCTGCTCGGGCTCGGTGCGGTCGCGCTGCTGGTCGGCGGGGTGGGCGTGGCGAACACCATGGTCATCTCGGTGCTGGAGCGCCGCCGGGAGATCGGCCTGCGCCGCTCGCTCGGCGCGACCCGCGGCCAGGTCCGCGTCCAGTTCCTGGCGGAGTCACTGCTGCTGTCCGCCCTGGGCGGGGTCGCCGGGACGGCCCTGGGCGCTCTGGCCACCGCCGGATACGCCCTGTCCCGTGACTGGCCCCCCGTCGTGCCGCCGTGGGCGGTCGGCGGCGCGGTCGGCGCCACCCTGCTCATCGGCACCGTCGCCGGGATCTATCCGGCGATGCGCGCCGCCCGCATGTCCCCGACCGCCGCCCTGTCCACGGCCTGAGCCGCCCTGTCCACGGCCTGAGCCGTCCTGCCCCCGGCCTGAGTCGCTCCGGTCACGGCCTTCAGGCCCTTCAGGCCAGGGAGCGGGAGAGGGCTTCGGCGGCGGTGGCGACGCGGGGGCCGACGACGGCGGGGTCGAGGGAGGTGAAGGAGACGACGCCGACGGAGGCCTCCAGCCAGGGGAGGCCGGGGACGGGGGCGGCGACGCCGTGGGCGCCCGCCTGGAGCTGGCCCTCGGTCGCGACGTAGCCGCCGCGGCCCTCGCGCAGGGCGAGGATGGCCAGGCCCGCCGCACCACGGGACAGGGGATGGCGGGACCCCTCGCGGTAGGCGACGTGCATGTCGGTCCAGGACGGCTCCACGACCGCCACCGCCAGGCCGTCCTCGCCCTCGGCCACGGTCAGGTGCGCGGTGGCGCCGACCTCCTCGGCCAGCCGCCGCAGGGTGGGCAGGGCCCCCTCGCGCAGCAGCGGCTGCACGGCGCGCGCCAGGACGAGCACGGCGAAGCCGAGGTGGACGCGGCCGTCGCCGTCGCGGCGGACGAAGCCCTCCTTCTGCAGGGTCGTGAGCAGGCGGTAGACGGCCGGGCGGCTCAGCTCCAGCTCGACCGCGAGCTCGGTGGGGGTGCGACCGCGGTGGCCGTCGGCGAGCAGGCGGAGCAGGCGCAGGCCACGGTCGAGGGTCTGCGAGGACTCGGCCGCCATCAGGGCGTCCACGGAGTGCGGTGCATGTCCCGATTATCCGGGACGGGGAGAGGGCCGCCTGTTGTCATGGCGGTAACAAGCGGCGACGAGGAATGTGCAGCGCCTTGGCAAGAAGTGCGCGTCTCGCCTGCCGTAGGTTGCCAGTGCCGCGACCGGCACCAACTCCCTGTACTCCGGCGATGGGACTGAGTATGAGCGAGCCGTTGATCCTCCGAGTCGCGCGGTGGGCGAGGGAGATCCCGGACGCCCCGGCCTACACCTTCGTGGACTACGCGGACTCCGCCGAGGGCGCCAGGCACACGCTCACCTGGGCCGGGGCCGACCTGCGGGCGAGGGCGCTGGCCGTACGGCTGCGCGAGGTGGCCAGGCCCGGGGAGCGGGCGGCGATCCTGGCGCCGCAGGGACTGGACTACGTGGTCGCGATGCTCGCCACGATGTACGCGCGGGTGATCGCGGTACCGCTCTTCGCCCCCGACCTGCCCGGTCACGCCGACCGGCTGGTCCGGGCCTACTGCGACGCCGACCCCGTCTGCGTGCTCACCACGACCCCCGCGCTGGAGGGCGTCAGGGCCTTCATCGACGGGCAGGCCGCGCCCCGGCCCAAGGCGATCGTCGCCGTGGACACGGTCTCCGACCTGCTCGCCGACGAGTGGGAGCCGGAGCCGATCGGCCTCGGGGACCTCGCCTACCTGCAGTACACCTCGGGCTCCACCCGCGCCCCGGCCGGAGTCGAGATCAGCCACGGCAACGTCACGGCCAACGCCGAGCAGCTCTGGGAGGCGTTCCGCGCCACCCCCCGCACGTCCACGGCGGCGCTGTGGCTGCCGCTCTTCCACGACATGGGCCTGATCGCGATCATCGCCGCGCCGATCGTCGGCGGGAACCAGGCGGTGTTCATGGACCCGGTGGCGTTCGTCATGCACCCGGTCCGCTGGCTGCGTCTGCTCAGCGCGTACGACGACGTGTTCACCGGCGGCCCCAACTTCGCCTACGAGTACACCGCGAGCCGCGTCACCGAGGCGGAGAAGGCCACGCTCGACCTGTCCGGGGTCACGGTCATGCTCAACGGCGCCGAGCCGCTGCGGGGCAGCACGATCCACCGCTTCTCCGAGGCGTTCGCCTCCTGCGGGCTCCGGCCCGAGGCGCACACCCCCGGGTACGGCCTGGCGGAGGCGACCGTGTTCGTCACGGCGATGGACCGGGACCTGCCGGTCCGGGTGACCGCGTTCGACCGGGACGCGCTCACCGCGGGGCGGGCCGTACCGATCACCGGGCCGGTCGCCGGAGCCGGACAGGCGCCCGCCGGGCGGGTCAGCGAGCTGGTCTCCTGCGGGGTGCCGACCGGCCAGGACGTGGCCGTCGTGGCCGAGGACGGCACGGCCAGGCCCGACGGCGAGGTCGGCGAGGTCTGGGTGCGCGGGCCGAACGTGGCGAGGGCCTACTGGCGCGACGAGGAGCGCACCGCGGAGACGTTCGGAAACGTGCTGGCGGGCACGGAGGGAACCTGGCTGCGGACCGGGGACCTGGGCGTGATCCACGGGGGCGAGCTCTACATCACCGGGCGGATCAAGGATCTGATCATCGTAGACGGGCGTAACCACTATCCACAGGATGTGGAGGTGACCGCGCAGGAGGCCGAGGCCGCCATCCGCCGGGATCACGTGGCGGCGTTCTCGGTGCCGGGAGAGGAGACCGAGCGGCTGGTGGTGGTGGCCGAGCGCTCCCGCAAGGCCGAGGGCCGGGACCCCGCCGAGGTCGAGGCCAACGTCCGGGCCGCCGTCGCCCGCAACCACGACCTGAGGCTGCACGACTTCGTGCTGGTCGAGGCGGGCGCCGTACCGCGAACGTCGAGCGGGAAGATCGCCCGGCGGGCGTGCGCGCGGGCCTACCTCGACGGCGTCTTCGGGACGGCCCGGGGAATCGTCGCAGAGGGTGCCGGAGCCTGATGTTCGAGTCGCTTGGACGGGCCGTCTACCGCGGGCGCTGGTCCCTGCTGGTGCTGGGAACGGTCTTCGCCGTCGTGGCCGGGTACCTCGGGCTGGGGCTGTTCGGCCGGATGACCGACGGCGGGTTCGACGACCCGGGAGCCGAGTCCACCAAGGCCGCGCAGTGGAGCGGGAAGTGGTTCGGCGGCAGCTCGCCCGACGTGATCGTGCTCTATACGCACCCGCAGATCGACGCCGACGACGACCGGTTCAAGGAGGCCGTGCAGACAGCCCTGAAGGATCTGCCCGGCGAGCACGTCACCAAGCTGACCACCTACTGGACGAGCAAGGCCGAGGATCTCGTCTCCACCGACAGGCACTCCACCTACGCGCTGGTCGGCCTGCGCGGCGGTGAGCTGACCAAGCAGGACGGCTACGCCGCGATCGAGAGCCGGCTCCGGGAGGCGCCCGCCGGATACACCGTCCAGGTCGGCGGCCGGATCCCGCTCCTGGCCGACCTCAACACACAGACCGGCCTCGACCTGCAGCAGGCCGAGGCGATCTCGATGCCGGTCCTGCTGGTCCTGCTCGCCATCGTCTTCGGCAGCCTGGTCGCCGCCGGGCTCCCGCTCGTCGTCGGCCTGCTCTCGGTGGTCGGCGCGCTCGCGCTGCTCCGGCTGCTCACCGAGGTCACCGACGTCTCGGTCTTCTCGCTGAACGTCGTCACGATGCTCGGCCTCGGCCTGGCCATCGACTACTCCCTGTTCGTCCTGAGCGCCTTCCGCGAGGAGATGCGCCGGGGCTCCCCGGTGGAGACGGCGGTCGTGCGGACCATGGCGACGGCCGGGCGGACGGTCGCCTTCTCCGGCCTGACCGTGGCGACCGCGCTGTGCGGGCTGCTGCTGTTCCCGCAGATGTTCCTGCGCTCGCTCGGCCTGGGCGCGGCGGCGGTGGTGCTGGTCGCGATGGCGTCGGCGCTGATCGTGCTGCCCGCGCTGCTGGCCGTACTCGGCCCGAAGGTCGACGCGATCAAGATCATGCCCGACTTCGGCGTGCACCGGGGCGGGGGGACCTGGCACGCGATCGCCTCCAGCGTGATGAAGCGGCCCGTGGTCTACCTGGTCGGCGTCAGCGTGGTGCTGCTCGCGCTGGCCGCGCCGTTCCTGCATGTGCGCTTCGGCAACGTGGACCACCGGGTGCTGCCCGAGCGCTTCGAGAGCCGCCAGGTCGCCGAGCGGATCGACCGGGATTTCGCCCGCAACACCATGTCGCCCATCGACGTCGTCGTGCTCGTCGAACGCAGCCTGGTCGGGCCGATGACCGCCGCCGCGCCGGGGGCGCTGCCCTCGGAGGTGGGCGGGCGCGTCGGGCCCGTCGGGGTCGGCAACTCCGGGATCACCCCCGTCACCGAGATCGGCCCGCTGGACGTGAAGGTCTTCGCCGACCGGCTCAAGCGGCTGGACCATGTCACCGAGGTCGCCGTGACGGGCGTCTCGCAGAACAACGGCGCGGTACGGCTCTCGGTCCGCTACGACGCCGACCCCATGTCGGACGAGGCCCGCGCGTTGGTCGAGGAGATCCGCGAGCTGCCCCGCGAGCCGAACTTCCGGGACGTGGCCGTCGGCGGGCCCACCGCCGCGCAGCTGGACCTCCAGGCCAGCCTGACCGCCACGCTGCCGTGGACCGCCCTGATCGTGTGCCTGATGACCGGCCTGCTGCTGTTCGCCGCGTTCGGCTCGATCGTGCTGCCGATCAAGGCGATCCTGATGAACGTCCTGTCCCTGGGCGCGTCCTTCGGCGTGATCGTGTGGGCGTTTCAGGACGGCAACCTCGCGGGCCTGCTCGGCTTCACCCCGACCGGTGCGATCGAGGCGACCGTCACCGTGCTGATCCTCGCGGTGGTGTTCGGCCTGTCGATGGACTACGAGCTGTTCCTGCTCAGCAGGGTGCGGGCGGAGTGGCTGCGGACCGGGGACAACACCGCCGCCGTGGCGGCCGGCCTGGAACGGACCGGCGGGCTGATCACCAGCGCCGCCCTGCTGCTGCTGGTGGTCATCGCGGCCTTCTCCACCGCCGGGATCACGGTGGTGAAGATGCTCGGCGTCGGCATGTTCGTGGCCATCGTCGTGGACGCGACGCTGGTCCGGGCGCTGCTGGTGCCCGCGACGATGCGGCTGATGGGCAACGCCAACTGGTGGCTCCCGGCCGCCCTGCGGGGATTCCACCGGCGGATCGAGCTCCGCGAACACGCCGTCCCCGTTGGAGCGCTCCCTCCCGGTGACACCTACGTGACGGTGGAACGGGAGACCCGCGCCGGTGCCGGCGGGACCGGCGCCCACCGCGCCGTCCGGTCCCGCCGTCCGGAGGCGTCCCTCCCGCCGCCGCGGATCCCCGCCATCCCCGCGGGAACCGGCGGTGCCTCTCGCCCGGCCGCTCCCAACGGCACACCCCCGGCGGCCAACGGACTGCCCGGCCGCACTCCCAACGCCACACCCCCGGCGGCCAACGGTGTGCCCGGCCGCGCGTCCACGGCTGTTCCCCCGGCCCCCAACGGCGTTTCCGGTCCGGTATCCGACGGCGGCCCCACCGGGCTCGTGCCCGCCAACGGGATCAAGCCCTACCAGGGAACGGGAATCCCGTCCCGGCGGCACGGGCCGAGCCCTCACGCCCCTGAGCAGCCCGGCGCCTCGGCCCCCGAGCCCGTGTCACAGGCTCAGGCGTCCGAGACCACGCCGCCGGCTCCCGAACTCACGCCGCGGGCTCCCGCCCCCGAACCCGTACCACCCGCCCCCGCTCCGGCCCCGGTTCCCCGGTCCGAATCCCGTCCCGCGGCTGCGGGCCAGGTCACCCCTGCCACTGCCACCACTCCCACCACTCCCACCACTCCCGTCACCACGGCCGGTCCGGGACGCGGGCGCCAAAAGAAGATTGTCAAGCCGAACGTGAACGCTCCCGGCTGGCACTGGGCCGAGGTGGACGAGGAGGACCCCACCCCTCAGGCCCCCGTTCCTCAGGCCCCCGTTCCTCAGGCCCCCGTTCCTCAGGACCATGCACGACAGGAGCCCGCCCGGCCCCCCGCTCCGGTGGTGCCTCCCGCTCCGGTGGTGCCTCCCGCTCCGGTGGCGGGTCCCGTTCCCGAGGTGCGTCCGCAGCCTCCCGTTCCGGTGGCGCTTCCGAGGGGTTCCGAGGCGGACGCCGAGGATGCGCGCCGTGGGCGGAGCGTGCCGATGATCAGCAACCACCTCATCGACCAGCTGGAACCGCCGGTACGGCCGCAGCATGCCAAGCGGATCGTCCCGATCACCGGGCCTTCGAAAGTCGATCCGGAACCGGTCGAGGAGGTGCGGGCCGTCGTGGTGCCGCCGGTCGTCGCTCAGCCGGGTGCCGCGCCGGTGATGGAAGAACGTCCCATGGCGCCGCCGGATCCCCTCCCGCGCCCTGCGCCCGTACCCGCTCCGCACCCCGCGCCCGTACCCGCTCCGCACCCCGCGCCCGTACCCGTCCCGCACCCTGCGCCCGCGTCGCACCCCGGACCCGCGCCCCGGCGGCCGGAGCGGGCCGGTGGCTGGGCGGCCGTCGAGCGGCGGGCCACCCGGGTCGTACGGCCCACGCCTGACGGATCCGGCTGGATGTGGGTCGAGGTGGACGAGTGAGCGACCTCGCCACGGGACCGGGAGGCAAGGCCCCGGCCCCCGGCCAGCCGGTTCACGCGGAACCGCGCCCCGCGCCCCGCGTTCCCGCCCCGCCCCGGCGCGCGCTGCTCCTGCTGGTCGTCGGCCTGGCCGGGTTCGTGACAACCCTGGACAACACGGTCGTCACAGTCGCCCTCCCCACCATCCAGACCGAGTTGCGCGCGTCGCTGGCGACCCTCGAATGGGTCGTCACCGGGTACGTCCTCACCTTCTCCGGGCTGATGCTCGCCGGAGGCCGTCTGGCCGACGTGTACGGCCGCCGCAGGGTCCTCCTCGCCGGGCTCGCGGTCTTCACCGCGGCGTCCCTCGCCGCGGGGCTGGCGACCTCGGCGGGTGCGCTGGTCGCGGCACGCCTGGTCCAGGGGTGCGGGGCCGCGCTGATCCTGCCCGCGATGCTGGCCGTCGTCTCCGTCGGCAACGACGACCGGCGACGGTCGGTCGGCGTCGCCGTCTGGATGGCCTCCGGCGCGGGCGCGCTCGCCCTCGGCCCGGTGGTCGGCGGCTACCTCGCCCAGCACGCCCACTGGAGCTGGGTCTTCCTGCTCAACGTCCCCCTCGGCGCCGTGGTGATCGTCCTCGCGGCCGTCGCCGTACCGGAATCCCGTGACGAGACGGCCGCCCGCGTCGACGTCCCCGGCGTCGTGGCCTCGGTCGTCGTGCTCTCGGCCGGGACGTTCGGCCTGACCTTCGGGGCCGAGCTGGGCTGGACCTCACCGGTGATCCTGGTCGCGCTGGCCGTCAGCGCGGTCGCGGCGGCCGTCTTCGTCGCGGTGGAGCGGTTCGGCCGCGATCCGATGGTGGACCTGGAGCTGTTCCGGGCGCGGGCGTTCACCGGCGGGGTGGCCGCCCAGGTGCTCTGGGGGCTCGGCGTCAACGGGGTGTTCTTCTTCACGGCCCTGTTCCTGCAGGGAGTCCTCGGCTTCAGCCCGACCGCCTCGGGCCTGGCCTTCGTTCCCCTGGCGCTGCTCGTCGTCGTGGTCACGCCCCTGGTCCCGGCGGTGGAGAGCCGCCTGGGCGCGGGCCGTACGGTCGCCCTGGGGCTCGTCCTGGTGGCGGCGGGCATGGCCGCGGTGGCGTTCCTGCGGCCGGGGGACGGCTGGGCGGAACTGCTGCCCGCCGTGTGCGTGATCGGGATCGGCTCGGCGCTGACCATGCCGCTGGGCTCGGCCGTGCTGGGTGCGGTGCCGCAGGCGCGGGCGGGTGTCGCGGGGGGCGTGTTCAGCGTCGCGCGCGAGGTGTCCGGGCTGTTCGGCATCGCGGTCATCGGGGTGATCGTCAACAGCTCCGCGAGCTTCACCGCCGGGTACTCCACCGGCCTGCTCACCGCCGCCGGGCTCGTCGCCGTCGGAGCCGCCGTCAGTCTGGTGACTCTCCGGTGAAGGTCGCGATCCTGGCGTTCGGGTCACGGGGCGACACCCAGCCGTGCGTGGCGCTGGGAGCCGGGCTCGCGGCACGCGGCCACCGGGTGACGGTCGTCGCGGCCGGACGGTACGGCGCGCTGGTCGGGGAGGCGGGGCTGGAACTGGGCCCGCTCAGCGTGGACCCGCTGCGGATCGCGGAGTCCGAGGAGGGCCAGGCGTGGCTGCGGAGCGGGCCCGCCGGGTTCGTCCGGGGCTTCCGCAGGATCGTGGAGCCGCTCGCCGAGCGGCTCGTCACCGAGGTGGACGCGGCCTGCGCCGGGGCGGATCGGGTGCTCGCCCCGGCGCTGGGCGGGTTCGGGCACCACCTGTCCGAGCGGTACGGCATGCCGTACGCGCTGCTGCACTTCCAGCCCAGCGAGCCCACCCGGGCCTTCCCCAACCCGCTGGTCCCGCTGCGCACGCTGGGCGGCTGGGGCAACCGGGGCAGTTACGCGCTCGTCGAGCGGCTGAGCTGGCTGCTGCTGGGCCGGATGGTGAACCGCCTGCGGGACCGGGTTCTCGGGCTCGGCCCGATGCGGGACAGCCCGTTCCGGCGGGCACGGGCCGACGGGGTGCCGGTGTTGTGCGGGGTGAGCCCGTCGGTCGTGGGCCGCCCCGCGGACTGGCCGGGGCACGTGCACCTGACCGGCTACTGGTTCCTGGAGCGCCGGTGGAGCCCGCCGCCGGAGCTGGAGGCGTTCCTGGACGCCGGACCGCCCCCGGTCTACGTGGGCTTCGGCAGCATGGTCCCGGGCGATCCGGCCGCGACGGCCGGGACGGTGGTGACGGCCCTGCGCTCGGCCGGGGTGCGCGGTGTGCTGCAGGGCCTGCCGTACGGCGGCGCGGACGGCGCGTGCGCGGACGACGTGTTCGTGATCGGCGACGCGGACCACACGTGGCTGTTCCCGAGGATGGCCGCCGTGGTGCACCACGGCGGCGCGGGGACGACCGGGACGGCGCTGCGGGCCGGGATACCGGCAGTGGTCTGCCCCTTCTTCTCCGACCAGCCGTTCTGGGGCGCCCGGGTGGCGGCGTTGGGGGCCGGGCCGGTTCCGCTGCCGGTGCGCAGGCTCACGGTGGGGGAGCTGGCCGGACGGGTGGCGCGGGCCGTACGGGACGGGGACATGCGGGCGGCGGCGGCGCGGCTGGGTGCGCGGTTGCGGGCCGAGGACGGGGTGGCCCGCGCGTGTGACGTGTTGGAAGCGTGCTGACGAATTGTGCGGGAAGCGTGCTGACGAATTGTGTGAGAAGCGTGCTGACGAATTCCTTGCTGGGCCTGTTCGGACAGTGGCGATCTAGGTAAGGTTCAAATCGGATTTTGACCGGCTTTACCGGGGAGCTGCGGGACATGCGACTCAATCTGCGGCGGGTTCTCGCCGTCGGCTCGATGCTCACGTTGATCGGCGTCGTGGCTCCCGCGGCGGCCGCCTACTCCGAGGACGACCCGCGCAGCTGCCGGGACCTGATGGGGGCCGACGCCCCGGCGTTCATCCAGTGCCGGTGGCTGGCCAAGCCCGACGAGGCCTTCGACGTCGTGCGGTTCTGGGCGCAGAACGACAACGCCCGCCTGAAGGAGGCCACCCCGTACGTGATGTTCGTCGACTGCGCGGAGGAGGGGACCGTCTGCCCGCAGCTGGAGGGCGACGGCGCCGCCGGCGACGAGAACTCCCCGGCTCCGGAGGGCGCGGAGGACGGCGGCACGCCCGAGTGCGAGGCCGGCCAGGAGTGCTCGGTCGACGGGCACCCCGAGGGCGGTGACGGCACGGTGAGCGAGCCCGAGCCGAACAGCCCCGCCGACCCGAACGCGCGCACCACCGAGACGGTGGCGCCGCAGACCACCGGCCCGGCCGTGGCCCCGCCCACCGCGGCGGAGATCGCGGCGGCGGCGCAGACCCCCGCGGGGCAGGCCGTCACCTCGGCGCGCGCCACCGGCCTTCGCGTCTGGATCGACACCGAGCTGGCCGACGACTGGAAGGCGGGCCCGGCGGCCTTCGCCACGGCCGTCAAGCGGATCGGTGCGCTGGCCGCGCGGCCCGAGGTGGCCGGGATCCGGTTCACCGCGCAGCTCGGCTACAACACGACGTTCGCGACGCAGGAGGAGATCACCGCCTTCGTCGCCGCCGCGTCCGGCGCGCTCCGCCAGGCGGCCCCCGGCAAGCAGCTGGGCGTGCACACGGTCGTGCCCGTGTTCGCCTGCGGCGCCGAGGAGGCCTGCAAGACCGAGATGGCCAAGCGCTACCCGCTGCTCGCCCCCGAGCAGGTCGAGTCCCACCTGATCGCCGGGCGCGTCGACCAGATCACCCTCGACACCGGCCTGCTGTACGGCGGCTACACCACCTGGAAGATCGACGCCAAGACGGCCCAGCGCAACCAGTGGATCCAGGTCCGCGCCCGCGCCTGGGACGTGCTGGCCCAGGTCGCCGCCGAGGAGACCGGCCTGGTCGGTGAGGTCACCGCCGAGGAGGTCGCCACCCGGGTCTCCGCCCCCGTCATGGACGGCGGCGCCCAGCAGGTCAACCTCTGGACCCGGGTCCAGGACGCGCAGGGCGCCGTCAAGCATCTGACCGCCTGGGACGAGCTGAAGAAGCTCAACCCGATCCAGCGCCGCATGGCCGCCGTCTACAACCCGGCCACGCCCGAGACGGACACCGCCGCCGACCTCAAGAAGCTCGCCGAGGTCTTCGGCCAGGTGTATCTCACCACCGCCTGAGGCTCCCGGAACCCCCGGCGCCGGGTCATCCCGACTCACAGACCTCGGCAACGGTGTGGAAAGATCTATCCGCAATGGGTCCGTTCTCAGTGGTGCGGTGGGCGCGCGCGGCGAGTTTCGCCGCCACCTGCGCTGCCCTGGCCACGCTCGGGCACCTGGCCGGTGGAGGCTCCTTCGACCGGGCGGCGGCGCTGGGCGGGTTCCTGCTCCTCCTGCTGCCCGCGCTGGCGCTGACCGGGCGTGAACGCACACTCGCCTCCATCCTGCCCGCGACGGCCGCCTCGCAGATCGTCCTGCACACTCTCCTCACGCAGAGCGCCGACCGGCAGGCGGCGGCGCACCGCGCGGAGATGGCCGCGATGGAGGGCATGGGCGGGATGGACCACGTGCATCCCGCCGCGTCGACCGGTTCCGGGATGGTGCTCGTACACGCGGCGAGCGTGCTGCTCACCTCCGTGTGGCTTCGGTGGCTGGAGACGGGCCTGTGCGCCCTGGCCCGGCAACTGGCCGGATGGGTGCTGCGCCCGCTGCTGTTCCTCCTGGTCGCCGGACGCCCTTCCGCGCCCGTGCGACTGGTCTCCCGGATGTGGCGGGACGAGACCGCGCGCGTCCGGTTGTTCCTGAGACACGTCCTCGTGCTCAGGGGACCGCCTGGAGGCCGGACCCGGCCGGCGGCGGCCGTGTGATCTGGTGATTCCGGGCCTGCTGGTCAGGCTCGGCCGTACAACCGTGCCGATGTTCTTCGAGAGTCGGCAGTCGTGCGCTCTTCGAGAGTCGGCAGTCGTGCGCTGCCCGGCTCGGCCTCGCCATGATCAATTCCGCTGCCCGCGGGTCTTCCCGCCGCCACCCCGGCCGCCTCGCCGGCCGTCCGTGGCGTGCGCGTCTCCAGATCCGACCCACAGGGAGCACGTACGCATGAACCCTTTGAACCCTTCTCGTTTCGCCGCAGCCGTGGCCGCTCTCACGGCCCTGACCGTCACCGGATGCGGGGCCGCCACCGAGCCCGCCGACACCGCGGGCGCGGCCGTCGACGCCCCGGCGTCCGCCGCCAGGACCGGCTATCCGCTGACCTTCGACAACTGCGGCATGCGGGTGACCTTCCAGAAGCCACCCCGGCGGGTGCTGATCCTCAACGGCACCAGCGTGGGTGAGGTGGAGAGCTTCATCCTGCTCGGCCTGGAGAAGAACATCCTGGCCAACGCCCAGAGCTACGGCGTCTCCGACGACCCGACCATGATCGGCAAGATCAAGGCGCTGCCGACCGGCGGGCTGACCATGAACAAGAACTTCGACGTCCCCGCCGAGCAGGTGCTCAAGCTCAAGCCCGATCTGGTCGTGTCCACCTGGTCCGGCGGTTTCGACGCCAAAAGCGGCTTCGCCACCCGCGAGCAGCTCGCCGCGGCCGGCATCACCTCCCTGGTCAATCCGGTGAACTGCGCCATGGGGAAGCCGGAGGCGACCGAAGCGGAGCGGCGCGCCTACCGCAACCAGTCGATCAACAGCTCCCTGGAGTTCATCGGCCTCCTGGGACGGGTCTTCGACGTCCAGCAGCGCGCGTTCGATCTGATCCGCGAGCTGCGGGGTCGCGTCGAGACCGTCCGGCGGCGCGTCGCGGGCCTGCCCGCCAAGAAGGTGCTCATCGCCTATCCCGGCATGTCCATGATGAACGCCAACGACCTGCCCGCCGTGATGGTCGGCGGCATCTACGACGACGTCATCAAGGCGGCCGGCGGCGTCAACGTCTTCGCCGGCCAGAACTCCGACGCCACCCGCACCATCAACAAGGAGCAACTCGCCACCGCCGAGGTGGACGTCCTGGTCGTCGGGCTGTTCACGCCGCAGGAGAAGGGCGACGAGGAAGCAGCCAAGATCTTCGCCGCTTACCCGCACTGGGCGGCCTCGAAGTCCAGGACCTACACGACCGTCTCCGACGGCGTCTACCTCGGCCCGCTCAACGCCCTGGCCGTGGAGAAGATCTCCAAGGTGGTCCACCCCGGTGACTGACACCCTGACCCTCCCGCCGCGGACCGGGCCCACGCCGTCCCGCCGTCCGCACCTGATCTCCGGTCCGGCCACCGGGCTGTTCCTGGCCGCCCTGCTCGCCGGACTGGTCGCGGCGCTGGTGGTGGGCATCTCCATCGGCTCGGTCAATCTCCCCCTCGGGCAGGTCTGGGGTGTGGTCTGGGCGCACCTCACCGGACGCGGCGCGCAGGCCGATCCGCTGCTCAGCCAGGTCGTCTGGGAGATCCGCACCCCGCGGGCGCTGCTGGCCGCGCTCTCCGGCGCCGGTCTGGCGGTGGCCGGGGTCGCGTTGCAGGCATTGGTCCGCAATCCGCTCGCCGACCCGTACGTCCTGGGCGTCTCCTCGGCGGCCTCGCTCGGCGCCGTGCTCGTCCCAGCCCTGGGTGGCACCGCGCTGGCGGGCGCGTTCGGCGTCACCGGGGCGGCCTTCGCCGCCGCCATGCTCTCGGCGTTGCTGGTGTACGTGCTGTCCCAGCGCTCCGGGCGGCTACTGGACTCGTGGCTGGTGCTGACCGGCGTCGCCGTCGGCTACCTGTGCGCGGCGGCCACGACCTTCATCCAGCTGCAGCTCAACCCCGGCGAACTGCAGGGCATGATGTTCTGGTTGATGGGCAGCGTCGCCGGGGCGTCCTGGCCCGACCTGGGCGTGCCCGCCCTGCTCATCGCCGTCTGCGTGGCGTGGCTGGCGCTGCAGGTCCGTGCGCTCAACGCGCTGATGGCCGGCGAGGAGGCGGCCATCGCCATCGGTGTGCCGGTCGCGGCCCTGCGGATCGGGCTGCTGGTCGCCGGTTCCCTGCTGACGGCCACCGTGGTGAGCGTCGTCGGCGGCGTCGGCTTCATCGGACTCATGATCCCGCACATGGCGAGGTTCGTCGTCGGCGCCGACCACCGGCGGGTGCTGCCGGTGTCGCTGCTGGCCGGGGCGGTGTTCCTGGTACTGGTGGATCTGGCTGCCAGGATCGCCGACCGGCCCAACGAACTGCCGGTCGGGATCTTCACCACCGGCCTCGGCGTGCCGTTCTTCCTGTGGCTCCTGCGCCGCCGCGTGAAAGGAGGCGGCGATGCGGCTTGACCTCGCCGGCGTCAGCGCCCGCATCGACGCCCGTCTCATCGTCGACGACGTCACGCTGACCGCCGGGCCGGGCGAGTTCGTCGCGCTGGTCGGCCCGAACGGCAGCGGCAAATCCACCCTGCTGCGTACCGTCTACCGCTCCCTGCGGCCCTCGGCGGGGATCGTCCGGCTGGACGGGCGGGACCTGTGGCGGATGCGTCCGCGCCAGGCCGCCCGCCACCGCGCCGTACTCCCCCAGCACGGCCAGGCCGCCGAGGGTTTCACGGCGGCCGAAGTGGTCGCGGCCGGCCGCTACAGCCACAAACGATCGCTCGCCCGCGAGACCTCCGCCGACCGGGCGGCGGTCGGCACCGCGCTCGACCGCGTCGGCATGGGGTGGGCCGCCGACCGGCTGGTGACCACGCTGTCCGGCGGGGAACGGCAACGCGTCCTGCTCGCCCGCGCCCTGGCACAGGAGGCGCCGCTGCTGATCCTCGACGAGCCCACCAACCACCTGGACGTCGGATCCCAGCTCCTGTTGCTGGATCTGATCCGCTCGCTCGGGCTCACGTTGCTGGCCGCTCTGCACGACCTCGACCAGGCCGCCGCCTACGCCGACCAGGTCGTCGTGCTCCGCGACGGCCGCGTCGCAGGGCACGGTCCTCCCGCGGAGGTGCTGACTCCCGCCTTCATCGAGGAGGTCTTCGGGGTACGGGCTCATGTGGGCCCGCATCCCCTCACCGGCCGCCCGCACATCGCCGTGGCCTCACCGGTGACCATGCCGGACGAACCGACCACAACCACGTGAGGAGCTTCAATCACATGACCGAGCCTCGTCCGACGGTGCTGCGCTGCCGACAGCGCTTCGGATCGAAGCCGACCGGCCGCCCACCGGGTGATCCCTCCCTCTCCTAGTCACCGGAGCCCGGCAGGTTCCACTCCCCGCCTTCGGGCTGGCCCGGGGGCGGGGGGACCTGCTCGTCCCGCTCCTTCTCCGCGTCCTCCTGCGCGTCCTCCGGTGAGGACGAGGGCTTCACCCCGAGAGCCTTCAGGATCATGGGGAAGGAGCGCTTGAACTCGCGCTCCCAGTACGGCCAGCTGTGGGTGCCCTTCCTGTAGAGGTTCACCACGGGCTTGACGCCGTACAACCGGAGCTTGGCGATCAGGTGCCTGGCGGTGTAGGCCGAGACCGGCTCACCCAGGTGGGCCGGGTGCCAGGGGGTGCCGGGCGGGTCGAGCTCGCCCTGGAGGCTGGTCGTGCCGCTGGAGATGTAGATGCTCACGCCGCGCAGGTTCCTGGCGAAGTGCGCGGGGTCGTTGGCCCGCCAGACGTCGGCGTTCTTGAGCGGGTCGCCCCACAGGGCCTTCGGGTCGAACCCCTCGGCCGCCTGGGCGTTCATGATGATGTCGGGGATGCCGGGCAGCCGGGTGGACATGACGCCGCTGTGGGCTCCGGCGAAGCGGAACATGCCGGGGTGGCGCGCGGCGTACTTGATCGCCCCGTACGCTCCCATGGACAGTCCCGAGACGGCCCGGCGGGTGCCGGCCCGGTAGCCGACCTCCAGCAGGCGGCGGACCTCGTAGGTGTGGAAGGTCTCCCACGCGGGCGGGCCGCCCTTGCCCTTGTTGAACCAGTTGCTGTAGTTGCCGGCCCGGCCGGCCTCGGGCATCACGACGATCGCGCCGACATCCTCGGTGAGCTCCTCGATGCCGGTCATCCTCGTCCATGACGTGTAGTCGTCCACGCCGCCGTGGAGCAGGTAGAGCACCGGCCAGGTGCGCTTGGCCTGCTTCGACCACCCCGGAGGCAGCAGCAGCCGGACCGGCAGCATCGCGTCGACCGAGGGCGAGGAGACCAGGATGTCGAGCGTGCGCGGGCCCAGCCACTTCTCGGCGACCACGCGCGCGCCGCCGGGCATCGCGGCCGGCCAGGGACCGGACGGGCTCTTCCCGGTCGGGGGGACCGGGTCCAGCACCTGCCGGTTTTCGCCCGCCGGGGCCAGGGGACGGACCGGGGCCGCGTGCGCCGCCGTCGAGGGGAGCCCGACGGCCGCGGCGGTCGCGAGGGCCAGGAGTCCGTGCCGGACAGATCGCATGCTTTTCCCTCCATCCGGCCTGACGACAGAAGGCCGTGGCAGGCGAGGGTAGACGGGTGATCGGCAGGTGGCTATGCGTGTCCGCAACGAAAGAACGGGGGCCGCTTGAGCCCCCCGGACAAATCAATGCGCAGGTGTGGCCATTATCACAATCGTGACAAAACGCCCTGGTGGATTGTGGGTTGTCTGGTCTCCCTTACACCTGGCGCTCTCGGTAGGTTGACCGATCACCTCGGCTGTTGTTGGGAGTCGCCCCGTGGAACTTCTCGGCGAAGACGAGATCCGTCGGTTCCTCGCAGACCGGATCGCCACCCGGTGCCGCATACCCCTTGCCGCCGTCGACCCGGACCGCCCCCTGGAGGAGTTCGGCCTCTCCTCGCGCGACGCGGTCGCCGTGGCCGGGGAGCTGGAGGCGCTGCTGGGCCGGGAGCTGGGACCGACCCTGGTCTGGGAGTACCCGACGATCAACCGCCTCGCCCGCGGCCTGGCCGCCCTGACGTCCGACGCGGCCCGCACACCGGGGGAGTCACCCTCCGGTACGGCCGCCGCCCCGCCGGTCGCGCGGCCCGCCGCCCACGACGAGCCGGTCGCGGTCATCGGCGTCGGCTGCCGCCTGCCCGGGCCGGTCCACGGCCCCCAGGAGTTCTGGCGGCTGCTCATGGCCGGTGGGAACGGGGTCGGGCAGGTGCCCGAGGGACGGTGGGAGGCCTTCGACGACGGTTCCCCGCGCACGGCGGAGGCGCTGGCCAGGACCACCCGCCACGGTGGCTTCCTCGCCGACGTGGCCGGGTTCGACGCCGACTTCTTCGGGATCGTCCCCGGGGAGGCCGAGACCATGGACCCGCAGCAGCGGCTGCTGCTGGAGACGGCCTGGGAGGCGCTGGAGCACGCCGGGATCGCGCCCCGCTCGCTGCGCGGCAGCCGTACCGGGGCGTTCGTCGGCATCTCCGGCAACGAGTACGCCTATCTGACCACCGCCGACGCGAGCAGGGTGGACGCCTGGACGGCGACCGGGGCGGCCTTCAGCATCGCCGCCAACCGGCTGTCCTACGTGCTCGACCTGCGCGGGCCCAGTCTGGCGGTGGACACCGCCTGCTCGTCGTCGCTGGTGGCCACCGATCTGGCGGTGCGGAGCCTGCGGGCGGGGGAGAGCGACCTGGCGCTGGCGGCCGGGGTCAACCTGCTGCTCTCCCCGGTGATCACCATGGCGTTCGACCAGGGTGGGGGGACCGCGCCCGACGGGCGGTGCAAGGCCTTCGACGCCTCGGCCGACGGGATGGTCCGGGCCGAGGGCTGCGGCGTCGTGGTGCTCAAGCGGCTGGCGGACGCGCGCCGCGACGGGGACCGGGTGCTGGCGGTCGTGCGCGCCACGGCGGTCAACCAGGACGGCCGCTCCAACGGCCTGGTCGCGCCCAACCCGGAGGCGCAGGAGGAACTCCTGCGCACCGTCTACACGGGCCTGGAGCCGCCGGACTACATCGAGGCCCACGGCACCGGGACCTTCCTCGGCGACCCCATCGAGGCCCGCGCGATCGACGCGGCCCTGCCCCCGGGACACCGGGTGCTGCTCGGCTCGGCCAAGAGCAACCTCGGCCACCTGGAGGCCGCCGCCGGGATCACCGGGCTGATCAAGACCGTGCTCGCGCTCCACCACGGGGTGATCCCGCCGAGTGCCCACTTCCGCGAGCCCAACCCGCACATCCCCTGGGAGCGGCTGGAGGTCGTCACCGCGCCGACCCCCTGGCCCCGGGCCACCCCCCGGGCGGGCGTCTCCTCCTTCGGCTTCGGCGGCACCAACGCCCACATCGTGCTGGACGGCGCCGGGCACGACGCCGGGAACAGCGCCCCGGAGGAGACCGGAGACGGCACCCGGGTCTTCCTGCTGACGGACGCGTCGGCGGAGCGGGTGCGGGCGTACGCGGGAGTGCTGGCGGACTGGGTGGCCGATGAGGGCGGCGGGGTGCCGCTGGAGGACGTCGCGCACACGCTGGCCCGGCGTGCCGGGCGGGGACGGGTCGGCGCCGCCGTGGTCGCGCGGGACGCGGACGGGCTGGTCGCCGGGCTGCGCGCCGTACAGGAGGGGAGGGCGCCCACCGGCGTGGCCGCGGCGGGCGGGCCCGGACCGGTCTGGGTGTTCTCCGGGTACGGCTCGCAGTGGGCCGGGATGGGCGCCCGGCTGTACGCCGCGGAGCCGGTCTTCGCCGCGGCGATCGACGAGCTGGACCCGCTGTTCCGGGAGGAGGCGGACATCCCGCTCCGGGAGATCGTCACCGAGGGCCGCGAGGCCGCGGGCGTGGCCACGGCGCAACCGGTGATCTTCGCGGTGCAGGTGGCACTGGCCCGGCTCTGGACGGCCTGCGGGGTACGGCCCGCCGCCGTGATCGGGCACTCCATGGGCGAGGTCGCGGCGGCCGTGGTCGCGGGCGGGATCGGCCTGGCGGACGCGGTCCGGGTGATCTGCCGCCGGGCCCGGCTGCTCGGCACGCTGGGCGGCGGCGGCGCCATGGCCGTGCTGGAGGTGAGCGCCGAGGAGGTCCCCGGCGACCTGCACGTGGCGGTCTACGCCTCGCCGCGGCAGTGCGTCGTCACCGGCGACCCGGACCGGGTCGCGGCCTTCGCCGCCGAGGTGGAGGCGCGAGGGCTGCTCTCCCGGCTGCTGACCGCCGAGGGCGCCGGGCACTCGCCGCAGGTCAAGCCACTGCTGCCGAAGCTCCGCGAGGAGCTCGACGGCATCGCCGGCGGCAAACCCGAGATCCCGTTCTACTCGACCGTGTTCGACGACCCCCGTGAGATCCCCACCTTCGAGCCCGCGTACTGGGCCGCCGGGGTCCGCCGCCCGGTCCGGCTGCTGACCGCCCTGCGGGCCGCCGCCGAGGACGGGCACACCGTCTTCACCGAGATCAGCCCGCATCCCGTGCTGGCCGCGCCGCTGCGCGACACGCTCCCCCGGGGCACGGTCATCACCCACTCCCTGCGCCGGGGCCACGACGAGGAGTTCCCGGCCCAGCTGGCCACGGTCGCCGTCGCGCTGCCCTCCCCGGACCTCGCCCCGCGCGGTTCGGTCACCGACCTGCCGCCGTCCCCGTGGCGGCACGAGCGCCACTGGGCCTCCGCCTCCCGGCGCCCCGCCCTGCCCGCGGGAGCCCACCCGCTGCTCGGCGTGCACGCCGAGAGCCCGGCCGGGCACGTGTGGACCACGACCATCGACGATCTCTCGGACGCCCCCTGGCGGCTGGAGGCCGCGAGCCGGCTCCTGCACGGCCTGCCGGTCCTGCCGCTCGCCGCGGTGGCCGCGCTCGCGCAGGCGGCGGCGGCCGAGGTGTACGGCGGGGCGGAGCTGACCGACGTCGTCCTGGACGCGCTGCTCCCGCTGCCCGCCACGGTCACCGTCACCCTCACCCCGTCCGGCGAGGTCGCGGTCGACGCGAAGAACGCCGCGGGGGCCTGGATGAGGTACGGCACCGCGACCGTCGCCGTCGACGCGGTCCCGGCGGCCACGCTCCCCGGTCCGGCGGAGCTGGCCGCGCGCCTGAACGGTCACTGCCCGGACGACCCCGCCGAGATCCCGGTCGAGATCGAGCACCTCGCCGCGGACGGCACGGCCACCGGTGTGCTGACCCGGCGCGTCGCAGCCACGGCCGTGCCGGTCCCGCTGGCGGACAAGCTGGTGGCACGGGTGTGGAAGGAGGCGCCGGGCGCCGGGAGCACCGGCGCCGGGGCCGGGGATCCCGGGAACGCGGACCCCGGTGCCGGAGGGGATTCGATTACCCGGATATCAGCGGGTCCAGGTGTTGAGCGTGAGCCGGGCGGGAATGGATCAATTCCGCGCTCGGCTCGTGGTTGGCTGATTGTGGCTGGTGAGGGGGACCTACGAGCCGAGCGCCTCATCTCCGGTCTCACCGCCGCCGGGCACGCCGCCCGGCGCTCATCCCTGCCCCGGCTCGTCCCGCCCCGCGCCGGGACGTCCCTCCTGGTCCCGGCCCAGCGTCCGGCCCCCTACGATGTTCCGCCCGGCCCCGCGGTGACCGGCCCCGTTCCGCCCGGTCCCACGGTGACCGGCTCCGTTCCGCCCGGCTCTGCGGCGACCGCTCCCGCGGCCGGGGACGCCGTCCCGGCCGGGGACGACGTCGTGGTCCTCGCCCCGGCCGGCCTGGACCCGGCCGGGGCCGAGGCGGTGATCCTCACCGTCACCGGGATCGTCCGCGACCTCGCCACGGCGGGGAACGGGGCCGGGACACGCCTGTACCTGGTCACCGAGCGGGCGCAGGCCGTACGGGACGGGGAACGGGGCGACCCCGGGGCCGCGGCCCTGCGCGGGCTGGTCCGGGTGCTGGGCTTCGAACACCCCGGCCTGCGCGCCCGCCTGGTCGACGTGGACGGCCCCGAGGCGGTCATGGCCGAGTTGCTGGGGCCGGAGGAGGCCGGTCCCGCGGAGCTCGCGGAGCTCGACGACGAAGTCGCCTGGCGGGACGGGGTACGGCACGCCGCCCGGCTCACCGTCCAGCCGCCGCCCGCCGTACGGCCCGGCAGGACGGTGGTACGGCGCGGCGGGGGATATCTGATCACCGGTGGGTACGGCGGGCTGGGACTGGTGGTGGCGCGCTGGCTGGCCGAGCGGGGCGCCGGGCGGATCGTCCTGGGCGGGCGGTCCGGGCCCTCTCCCGAGGGAGCCGCGATCATCGAGTGGCTCCGGACGTCCGGGACGGACGTCCGGGTGGTCACCGGAGACCTGGCCGCTCCGGGAGTCGCCGGGCGGCTGGTGAGCGCGGTCACCGAGGGCGGCCTGCCGTTGCGCGGGGTGGTGCACGCGGCCGGAGCGCTGGACGACCGGCTGTTCACCGAGGTCGGAGCCGAGGACCTGCACCGGGTCTGGTCCGCCAAGGTCCACGGGGGCCTGGCGCTGCACGAGGCGACGCGGGGCGCGGACCTGGACTGGTGGGTGGCCTTCTCCTCGGCCGCCGCGCTGCTCGGGTCGCCGGGACAGGCGGCCTACGCGGCGGCGAACGCCTGGCTGGACGCGCTGTGCGACCTGCGCCGGGCGGAAGGGCTCCCGGCCACGACGATCAACTGGGGGACCTGGGCCGAGGCCGGGGGCGCGAGCCGGGCGGTGCTGCCCGCGGTCTCGCCGATCACCCCCGGTGAGGGCGTCGAGGCGCTGGAGGCGCTGCTGGGCGGAGGTGTGGCGGCGGCGGGCGTGGTCCGGCTGGACGCGGAAGCGGCGGTGGCCGTCTTTCCCGGCATCGCGCGCATGCCGTACTTCGCCGAACTCCGGGAACTCGCGGGGCGTTCGGGGACGGGGGCCGGGACGGACGCGGGGACGGCGTGGGCGGGGGTCGAGGCCCTGAGCACGATGGAGGCCGGCGAGGCGCTGGCGGTGGTCACGGCCAAGATCCGGGAGCGGACGGCCGTCGTGCTGGGGTTCGAGGAGGTGTGGCTCCAGGACGACACGGTGCTGACCGAGGCGGGGCTCGACTCGCTGGCGGCGACCCGGGTGCGCGGGACGATCGAGCACGACTTCGGGGTGGGCGTCCCGGCCGCGCTGCTGCTGCAGGGGGCGACCCTCGGCGACGTGGCCGCGACCGTGGCGGCCGAGCTGGGCATCCACGCGGACGCCGCCCGGGTCCGGCCGGTGGGGCCGAGGGACGCGGCGGAGCGCCGGGTCGTCGCCGTGCTGGCGCGGGTCCTGGGGCGCGAACCCGGGGTGAACGAGGAGATCCCGGCGGATGTCCTGCCGATCGTGCTGGACGTGCTGGGCCGGGAGATCGGCCGGGAGATCGGTACGGCGACGGCCGCCGGGGGCGCCCTGACCGGGGCCCGGATCGCCGACCTGGTCCGCGCCGCCGACGAGGAGGAGGCCGCCCAGGGCGTCATCCGTCCCCTGACCGAGGCCGCCCGCGCCTACCTGGCCGGGCAGGCGCGGACACCGGGGGAGACGCCGGTGTTCCTGGGGCATCCGGCGGGCGGGACGACCGGGGTGTACGGGCCGCTGGCGGGGGCGCTGGGAACCGGCCGGGTGGTGTTCGGGCTGGAGCGGCTGGGGGAGGCGGGCCCGCCCGGGGCGGAACCGGGGGTGGTGGAGCGCGCCGCCCGGTACGTGGAGGAGATCAGGAAGGTGCAGCCGGAGGGGCCGTACCGGCTGGGGGGATGGTCGTTCGGGGGGATCCTGGCCTTCGAGATCGCCCGGCAGCTCGGAGCCGGGAACGTCGAGCTGGTCGCGATGATCGACTCCGGGCTGCCGGACGAGACCGCGCCGGCGGAGCGGGTGGAGATCACCGCCCGCCGGTACGCGGACTTCGCCGCCTATCTGCGCGAGACCTACGGCGTGGACGTCGAGCTCGGCTACGGGGAACTGGCGGCGCTGGACGAGGCGGGGCAGCTCGCCCTGGCCGAGCTCCGGATCGCCGAGTCGGGGGTGCTGGAACTGCTGGGCGAGGCGATCCTGCGTCACCAGATCACCTCGCACCAGGACACCCGGGCCCTGGAGGGCTACCGGGCGGGGACCTACGCGGGCCGGGTGGTGCTCTACCGCTCCACGGAGCCGACGCCGTGGGCGGTCCAGGACTCCCGGTACGCCCACGCCGGCGACCCCGCCAGAGGGTTCGCCCCGTACGCCCCGGGACTGGAGATCGTCACCGTCCCCGGCTCCCACCATCTCAACCTGCTCGATCCCCCGTACGTCGAAGTCATCGCCGCTCACCTAGGAGATCAGCTATGACCCTCGCCCAGGCCGTCATCGACGGTGCCGACCCCGAAGAGCTCGCCCGCCTGGAGGTTCCCTCGTCGTTCCGGGCGGCGCACACCCGCAAGGACCAGGTCGGCATGTTCGGCCGTGTCCCGCACGGCGTCGACGGGGTCGACAAGGACGTCACCACGTCCATCCACGTGGACGAGGTGCCGATGCCGGAGCTCGCGCCCGACGAGGTGCTGATCGCCGTCATGGCCAGCGCCATCAACTTCAACACCGTGTGGACGGCCATGTTCGAGCCGATCCCCACCTTCGCCTTCCTGGAGCGCTTCGGCCGTACCGACCCCCGCCACGACCAGGACTTCCACGTCCTCGGCTCGGACGCCTCCGGGGTGATCGTCCGCATGGGCGCGGGCGTGAAGCACTGGAAGATCGGCGACCGGATCGTCACCTCGCCCGCCTACGTCGACTCGCAGGATCCGGTCAGCCACGCCGACTCCATGCTCGGTTCGGACCTCCGTGCCTGGGGGTTCGAGACGAACTACGGCGGGCTGGCCGAGTTCGCCGTGGTCAAGGCCACCCAGCTGCTGCCCAAACCCAGGCACCTGAGCTGGGAGGAGGCGGCCTGCAACATGTTGTGCGCCTCCACCGCCTACCGGATGCTCGTCGGCGAGCACGGCTCCCGGATGAAGCAGGGCGACGTGGTGCTGGTCTGGGGCGCGACCGGCGGGCTCGGCGGGTACGGCGTGCAGCTGGTGAAGAACGGCGGCGGCATCCCGGTCGGCGTGGTCAGCTCCCCGGAGAAGGCCGAGCTGCTGCGCCGGATGGGTTGCGAGCACATCGTGGACCGCTCGCAGTTCGACCACCTCGACGACGAGAAGGCCTGGCGCAGGTTCGGCGCGGAGATCCGCCGTCAGGTGGGCGAGGACCCGAACATCGTCTTCGAGCACACCGGCAAGGACACCTTCGGCGCGTCCGTCTACCTGGCCCGGCGCGGCGGCTCGGTGGTGACCTGCGGGTCCTCCAGCGGCTACGCCCACACCTACGACAACCGGCACCTGTGGATGAAGCTCAAGAGCATCATCGGCTCGCACGGGGCGAACTACCAGGAGTGCCACGAGGTCAACCGGCTGCTCTCGCTGGGCATGCTGCAGCCGACCCTGTCGACGGTCTACCCGCTGGACCGCACCGGCGAGGCGACCCGCGCCGTCCAGCGCAACGAACACGTCGGCAAGGTCGGCGTGTTGTGCCTGGCCCCCGCGGAGGACCTCGGGATCGAGGATCCCGCCCTGCGGGAGCGCATCGGCGAGGACCGGATCAGGATGTTCCGGGGGTGACGGGACGCCGGGCGCGCAGGACGATCTCCAGCTCGAACCGGATGTCGGGGTCGGCGAGCTGGTCGCCGTAGAGCTCCTCCAGCTGGCGCAGCCGGTAGCGGACCGTCTGCGGGTGCACGTGGAGCCGGGCGGCGACCTCGCCGGCGCCCCGGCCGTGCCGCAGCCACGCCAGCAGCGTCTCGGCCAGCCGGTCCTGCTGGCTGGGACGCAGGTGGGCCAGGGGCGCGAGCCGTACCTCCGCCAGGGCGTTGACCAGTTCCTCGTCCTTGAACACGATCAGCGTCGCCATGTTGTCGGAGCAGCGCAGCAGGCCCCGCTCCTCGTTGAGCACCCCGCGTCTGCGCAGCTCCAGCGCCTCGCGGGCCCAGCGCAGCGAGGTGGCGGCGGCGGAGAGGGGTACGGCGGGGCCGATGGCCGCCCGCCAGCCCCGCAGCCCGGCCTCCAGCGTCTGGGCCTGGCCGGGGCCGTTGGGGTCGGGGACGATCAGGCAGGGATGGGGCCGGTCGATGCCGGAGAGCACGTCCGGCGGGAGCGACGGCGGGCGGTAGCCGCCGGAGTGGTCCTCCAGCGCGACCCCGGCGACGGTCTTGGGCAGCCGCCACCCGGCGGCCTTGGCCAGGTCGGCGATGGCGTCGGGGGAGGCGGGAGGCTGGCTGAGCAGGAGGTCCATCAGACGGTGGCGGCGGCGCTCGATCTCTCCGGCGGCGTGCGCCCGGGCCTCGTCGAAGCCCTCGGCGGCGGCGTCGGCGAGCTGGTCGAGGTAGACGAAGATGGCCTCGCCCAGGTCGTAGAGGTGCTGGGGGGTGAGCCCGAGCGCCTCGGACTGCTCGGTCAGGCGCCGCCAGGCCACCCGCGCGCCGAGCCGCAGCGCGGTCTGGAGCGGTTCGAGGTTGCGGCCCTCGTTGGCCTCGCCCCGCCCGATCGTACGGAAGACGTCGAGCTCCCAGGGCCGGTTCGGATTCTCTATCCGGTCGACGAACTGGCGTAACGCCTCGTCCACGGCGAGCCGGATGACCTTGATGTAGACGGAGTCGGCGGGACGGGCGTACTCGGGGATGCGGAGCGTGATCTCATCGATCACCTGGTCGGCGACCGCGGCCAGGCCAGGCCGGAGCAGCCGGGCTGTGTCTGTCGGCGTGGAGCTCCACAGGCGCTGGTCGGAGAAATCCCGGGACTTTCCCCTGCGGCCGTTGAATCCCGCGGCCGCCACCCGTGTGTGTTCCTTCGTCGGCATAGACCCTCCCGTCGGAGCGCGTCCTGTTCTGACGTGTTGACACCTGAGTTAGTAAGCAAACGCTTGTTCTTGTCTCAAAGGCAACACCTCGCGCGTGCGACGGGAGGGATTGAGACCTATCCGAGATAAGCGGCGAACTCCTCGAGGGAGATGCGGCCGTCGCCGTCCTTGTCCATCCGGGCGATCGCCGCGGTGGCCGCCTCGGGGGTGATGGGCTGGCCGAGCACCTCCATCAGCCGCGTCAGCTCCGGAGCCGAGATCAGGCCGTCGCCGTCGACATCGACGATCTTGAAGGTCAGCGCGTAGTCGTTCGCCATGGCTGGGTCCGCCTTCCTGATGCGGAGGGGTCGAAAGCGGAGCACACCGGGGGTGCGCCCGGCGGATCACCTGCCGCGGACGTCGCGGCGGGGGATCCGCGGGACACACCCTAGTGGGAGATCATCACAGTATCTCCGTGAGACGTGCCGACATATAGGCATATGGCGGCACGTCTTGGGAGCGCAGGTCAGACCACGGCTCCGGAGCCCTCGCGGGGACGCGCGACGCGCTTCTGCTTGGGCTGCGGCGGCGGGGCGGCGTTGTGCTTCTCGAACACGATCGCCAGCGGCGCCGCGACGAACGCCGAGGAGAGCGTGCCGACGATGATGCCGAGCAGCAGCGCCACCGCGAAGTCGGTCAGCGAGGCGCCGCCCAGCACCGCCAGCGCCGCGAGGATGAACAGCGCGCCCAGACCGGTGTTGACCGTGCGGGGCACCGTCTGCAGGACCGCGGTGCCGGCCACCGAGGCGAACGGCTCCTTGCGCCGGGCCCCCCACAGCTCGCGGACCCGGTCGAAGACCACGACCTTGTCGTTGACCGAGTACCCGATCACGGTGAGCATCGCGGCCAGGAACACCCCGTCGATCGGCTTGCCCAGCCACGCGAACGCGCCGACCACGATCGACGCGTCGGCCGCCAGGGTCACCACGGTCGCCAGCCCGAACGTCCAGCGGAAGCGGAACGCCAGGTAGGCCAGCTGCGCGGCGAGCGCGACGGCCAGCGCGATCAGGGCGTTGCGCCGCAACTCGTCACCGAGGCTGGGACCGATGAGCTCGTCACGGATCTTGTCGGCCTCCCCTGCCCCGCGCTCCAGCGCCGTCTCGATCCGCGCCACCTCGGCGTTGCCGATCTGACCGGTCCGTACGGAGATGACCGAGCCCTCGGGACCGCCGGGCCCCGAGGTCTGCACCACGGCGCTGGGGAACCCGGCCCCACTGACCAGCTCCCGGGCCGCGTCCGCGGTGATCGGCCGGCTCGTCGAGTACTCGACGATCCGCCCGCCGGTGAACTCCACCCCGAAGTTCAGCCCGCGCAGCGCGACCCCGGCCATGGCCGTGACCACCAGCACGCCGGTGATCACGAAGTAGAGGCCGCGGCGGCGCATCACGTCGGGGTCGCGCTCGGTGAGCCACCGGCGGACCCGCCCGATGTCGGACAGTCCGGTGACCCGCGGCCGGGCCGCCACCCCCTGCCGGCTCACCGCCCACTGGGCCAGGACCCGGGTGATGACCATGGCGGTGACCAGCGAGGCGATCACACCGATGGACAGCGTCACGCCGAAGCCGCGCACCGGGCCGGAGGCCAGGAAGAACAACAACCCGGCGGCGAGCAGCGTGGTGATGTTGGAGTCGGCCACCGCGCTCCAGGCGTTGCGGAAGCCCTTCTCCAGCGCCGGGCGGAGCTTCGTCCCCGGAGCGCCCCCGGAGGACTGCTCGGCGGCGTACTCCTCCCGGGCCCGCTCGAAGACCAGCACGTTGGCGTCCACCGCCATGCCGATCGCGAGCACGAAGCCGGCGAGACCCGGCAGCGTGAGCGTGGCGCCCAGGGCGACCAGCGCCGCGTACGAGATCAGCGCGTAGCAGGCCAGGGCGAAGGCGGCGATGAACCCCACCAGCCGGTAGACGGCGATGATGAACAGCGCGGTCAGCACGATGCCGATGACGGCGGCCTGGGCGCTGGCGGCGATGGCGGCGGCGCCCAGGGTCGGGCCGACGGTCCGCTGCTCGATGATCTCGACGGGAACCGGCAGCGCGCCGCCCTTGATGAGCGCCGCCAGGTCCTCGGCCGTCTCCATGGTGAAGGAGCCGGTGATCTGGGTGGAACTGCCCGGCAGGCCGACGTTGCAGGCCACACCCTCGTTGACCTGCGGGGAGGTGATGACCTTGTCGTCGAGCACGATCGCGACCCGGCGCTTGGGGTCGCCCGGCTGGTTGCAGGCCGCCTCGCCGGTCAGCTTCGCCCACTCCTGGCGGCCCTGGTCGCGGAAGTCGACGGTGACGAACCAGCCTCCGGCGGAGGCGGGGTCGATCCCGGCCTCGGCGCCGCTGACGCCGTCGCCGGTGAGCCGGGCCGGGCCGATGAGGAGCAGGTTGCCGTCCTCGTCGGCGATGACCCGCTCACCCTGCCCCGGCGTGGTGTTCTGGTCGGCCGGGGAGATGACCGGGTGGAAGGTCAGCTGGGCGGTCTTGCCGATGACCTCGGCCGCCTTGGTCGGGTCGAGGACGCCGGGCAGCTCCACGATGATCCGCCGCTCTCCCGAGCGGGACAGCGGCGCGTCCGCCACGCCCAGCCCGTCGGCCCGGCGGCGGAGCACCTCCAGGGCGCGGTCGGTGGTCTCGGCGTCGGCCTTGACGGTGGGGGAGTCCCTGGTCTCCAGCACGATCTGGGTACCGCCGCGCAGGTCGAGACCGAGGCGCGGGGTCATGGTCAACGCGATGTAGAGAGATGTCGCGATCACGGCGAACGCCGCTATCGCGCGTACCACGGGGGCACGTGTCATGAAAGCCTCCACAGGCTTGGAGTCCTCCGGGCACAGCACGCGGGCCGATCACTCCGGAGCGGGAGATGTCCTCTGGGTACGGCGGTGCGCCCGGAGCGGGCAGGCCGTACGCGGGATGGAAGGGCCGTGCACTGCGACGGAAGATGCCGTGTGCACGGTGAGACGCCCGGAACGCGGTCCGGGGAGCCTCAGGCGCCCGTGGAGGAGGGAGGTGCGCGGCCCGGCCTGACCAGCAGGGCCGCCAGAGGACGGGGGTCGTCACGCCGGGCGGGACCGGTGCCGAGGCCGGGAGAGATCGACAGGTGGCGGGCGTCCGGAGGGACGGCCGCCACGGGATGCCCGCCCCCGGAGCCGTTCCCGGGGGCGGGGGCGAGGACGTGGTGCCGCTCACCGGCGGGGAGCTGGCGGGAGAACGGGTGCTGGTCGCCGGGCGGCTTGGTGAGGGCCGGGGCGTGCAGGAAGGCGGAGGCGGTGGCCGCGCCCGCCCCGCCGGAGACCAGCAGGGGGAAGAGCAGGGCGAGCAGCCAGCCGAAGGGCGCGCGCCTCAGCTGCCGCATGATGCCCTCCGGTGGGTCACGAGTCATCCCACCTTAACCGGCGGACGGCAGGACGGTATGCGTCCTTGTCCCGGGAGCGGTTCCCGCAGTCAGTGAAGCGGTCCTCATAAAAGGTTCACGACGGGGTAGGGCGGGCCCATGCGACTGACCTACACCGCGGACCTGTGGTGGAAGAACGCCGTGGTCTACTGCCTGGACGTCGAGACGTACAAGGACGGCAACGGCGACGGCATCGGCGACTTCCGGGGGCTGACCCAGCAGGTCGACCACCTGGACAGGCTCGGGGTGACGTGCATCTGGCTGATGCCGTTCTTCCCCACCCCCGACCGCGACGACGGTTACGACATCACCGACTTCTACTCCGTGGACCCCCGGCTGGGCACCCTGGGCGACTTCGTGGAGTTCATGCGGACCGCCAGGGACCGGGGCATCCGGGTCATCGCGGACCTGGTGGTCAACCACACCTCCGACGAGCACCCCTGGTTCAAGGAGGCCCGCTCCAGCCGGGACTCGCCCAAGCGCGACTGGTACGTCTGGCAGGACGAGCCGGATCCGGTCGATCCCAAGGACCTGGTCTTCCCCGACAAGGAGGACAGCGTCTGGGAGCTCGACGAGGGGACCGGGCAGTACTACCTGCACCGGTTCTACCGGTTCCAGCCGGACCTGAACACGGCCAATCCCGAGGTCCGCGACGAGATCGCGCGCATCCTCGGCTTCTGGATGGAGCTGGGCCTGTCCGGCTTCCGGGTGGACGCGGTGCCGTTCCTGCTGGAGGGCGTGGGCGGGGACCCGCACGAGTTCCTCGCCGACCTGCGGGCCTTCCTCAACCGGCGCGACGGCAGCGCGATCCTGCTGGGCGAGGTCAACCTGCCCTACCCGGACCTGATGCACTACTTCGGCAACGGCAACGGTGACCAGATCACCATGTGCTTCGACTTCATCGGCATGCAGCGCTTCCACCTGTCGATGGCCAGGCAGAATCCCAAGGCGCTCGCCGACGTCCTGCGCGAGCGGCCCCGGCCGCCGAAGGACTCCCAGTGGGCGACCTTCATCCGCAACCACGACGAGCTGACCCTGGACAAGCTGACCGACTCCGAGCGCCAGGAGGTCTTCGACGCCTTCGGCCCGGACAAGGACATGCAGCTGTTCGGGCGCGGCCTGCGCCGCCGGCTGCCGCCGATGCTCGGCGGCGACCTGCGCCGGCTCAAGCTCGCCTACAGCGTGATGTTCTCGCTGCCGGGCACCCCGGTGCTCTTCTACGGGGAGGAGATCGGCCTGGGCGAGAACCTCGACGGCGAGGGCCGGATGGCGGTGCGGGTGCCGATGCAGTGGTCTCCGGACGGCGGCTTCTCGGAGAACCCCAAGGTCTCCGTGCCCAGCCCGGACAACGAGTACGGCCCGCGCCAGGTGAACGTGGACCAGCAGCGCCGCGACCCGGACTCGTTGCTGCGGTGGGTGACGATGCTGATCGAGCGCTACCGCGAGTCGCCGGAGCTGGCCTGGGGCGAGTACGAGGTCCTGGACGCGGGCGACGAGGCGGTGCTGGCCCACCGGGCCGACGCCGAGGGCGGCACCGTGCTCGCCGTGCACAACTTCGCCGACCGGGACGCGGAGGTGGAGCTCTTCCTGTGCGGGATCGACGACTCGAAGATCCTGGTGGACCTGCTCGTGGACGGCACGCTGGACATCCCGGCCGACGGGCGCGTGCGCTTCACCCTGGGCCCGTACGGCTGCCGCTGGTTCCGGGTCGCCGAGCCGGACCAGCTCCCGGAGGACGCCTCGGCCAAGGGGTCCTGACGGGTCTCTCCACCCTCTTGCGGAAGCTAACGCTGTTAGCCTACTGTTGTGGCTAACAGCGTTAGCCCCTGGAGGACGTCATGTTCGTGTGGTTCCTGGCCCCCGTCGCCGTTCTGCTCATCGTGCCCGCCGCCGCCTACCTGTGGACCCGGATCAATCCGCGCAGGATCCGCACCGATATCGAGATCGACGCCTCTCCGGAGCAGGTGTGGCGGGTGCTGACCGACTTCGCCGCCTACCCGCAGTGGAACCCGTTCATCGTCAGCGCCCAGGGCGAGCCGCGCGCCGGTGCGACGCTCACCAACAGGCTGGCCGGCAACGGGGGCGAGATGACCTTCACGCCGACGGTCCTGGCCGCCACCCCCGGGCGGGAGCTGCGCTGGATCGGCCGGTTCGTGATGCCCGGCGTCGTGGACGGCGAGCACTACTTCCTCATCGAGGACCTCGGTGGCGGCCGGAGCCGGCTGGTCCAGGGCGAGACGTTCACCGGCGCGCTGGTGCCGTTCGTCGGGAAGACGCTGGACGTGGCCGACGGCTTCGCCGCGATGAACGCGGCGCTGAAGGCTCGCGCTGAGAAAATGGCCTGATGAGCGATCAGCCGGAACTCAGTCCCCTCACGCCCCGCGCGGCGGAGATCGTCGCGGCCGCGCGGGCGCTGCTGGAGGAGGAGGGCCCCGACGGCCTCACCATGCGGGCGCTGGCCGACCGGCTCGGCATCCGGGCGCCCTCGCTCTACAAGCACTTCCCCGACAAGGCGGCGGTCGAGGCCGCCCTGATCGAGCAGGAGCTGGCCGAGATGGGGAACCTGCTCCACGCCGCGCTCGACGAGGCCGCGGCGGGCGCCGGGGCGGGGAGCGGGGACATCGGGCGGGAGGATGCGGGGAGCGGGGACGCCGGGCGGGAGGGCGCGGGCGGCGGGGGCGCGATCGGGGCCGTGCTCCGGGCCTACCGGGCCGCCTCGCTCGCCCGCCCCAACCTCTACCGCCTGATGACCGCGGGATCGTTGCCCCGCGAGCGCCTCGCCCCCGGGCTGGAGGAGTGGTCGGGCACCCCGTTCTTCCTCGCCGCCGGCGAGCCGTACCTCGCCCAGGCCCTGTGGTCCTTCGCCCACGGCATGGTGATCCTGGAGCTCGACGGCCGCTATCCCGAGGGCTCCGACCTGGAGCGGACGTGGACCGAGGGCGTCCGCGCCTTCGTCTGCGCGAGGACGCCGCGGCCTGCGGCCTGACCGGACGCGGTCAGTCCTCCTCGGCGCGCCCGGGGAGGCCGTTGTTCCGCCGGAGGGCGGATTCCGGGCTTTTCCTCAAGCCCTTATGCTACGGGTCGATGTCTTTGTTGTCGTAGCACGCTCTAGAGGAAGAAGTTCACCATGTACAAGGAGTTCGCGATCGAGGCCGTGGTGTGGCTGATCCCCGTCGCCGTGCTTCTCGGTCTGGCATTCATGATCACCCAGCCGGCCTGATCCGGCCCAGGCTCCACCAGAGCCACACCTGCGTTCCCACCAGCAGGGGGACGAGCACCGTCGCCGTGGGAGTGAGCAGGGCGAGCGTCGCCGGGTCGGCCAGGTTCTCCGCCAGCGGCAGGCGGGAGCCGGCCAGCAGGCAGACCAGGACCGTCCCGCCCGTCGTCAGGGCGTAGACCGTACGCTCGCCCGAGGCCCCGAAGGGCCGCCGGGCCCGCTCCCTCGGCCGGTCGCGCAGCCGGAGCCCGGCCAGCGCCAGCCCGTGCGCGCAGAACAGCACGGCCACCGCCGCGATCACCGGGACGGCGACCGGCGGGGCCGCCTCCACGGTCTGCGCGAGCAGGGTTCCCCAGCTCAGCGCCACCGTCCAGCTCCCGGCGACCACGGCCGTGTCGCAACCGGCCCGCCATCCGGCCCGGTCCACCCGCCCCCGCAGCCAGATCCCGGCGTCCCGGGTCACCCAGCCGAGCAGCAGCGCGGTGAAGACCGCGTAGTGCTCGCTGAGCAGTTCGCCCTCCAGGACGGGGAAGGCCCCGGCGAGGACCCCGAGCGCGGTGACCAGCCAGACCTCGTTCGCGAGGAAGAACGGGGTGATCGCGGCGAGCACCCGGCCGCGCTCGGCCGGTGAGCGCCCGAGATGGGGCAGGAGCATGCCGATCCCGAAATCGGCGCCCGCGAGGACGAAGTAGCCGATGGCGAAGAACGCCAGAAGTGCGATTTCCATGAGGGGGCGATCCTTGGTCCTTGTCCTTGGTCCGTGAGTCGTGCGGTCGTGCCGGCGGCGTCACGCCGGAAGCGCCGCGTCAGAAGGCGGCGGCCACCGGTACCGGGCCGGCCGGGGCGTCCGAGGGTTCGTCCAGGAGACTCGGGGCGGTGACGGGACCGCGGCGGGCGTTGCGGGCGAGCATCCAGACGTTGACCGCGACCAGCAGGGCGAACAGGACCGCGAAGGCCGTCAGCGAGAACCGGAGCACGCCGGGTGACAGGTCGCTGAGCGCCTCCTCCGTGGTCAGCAGGCCGTACACCGCCCAGGGCTGGCGGCCGACCTCCCGGAAGACCCAGCCGCCGAGCACGGCGGCGAACGGCAGCGGGATCGCGGCGATCAGGACGACGTGCCAGGAGCGCATCCCCAGCACCGCGCGGCGGGACAGCGCCAGCAGCGCGCTCGGCACCGCGACGACCAGCATCACCACGAAGGCGATGAACATGAGGATCGCTCCGGCCTGCACCAGGCCCATGGGCGGGAGGTGGTCCGCGAGCCCGGCCGCTGAGCCGTGCGCGGTGACCGCCTCCGCCTGGAGCCGGGCGACCTCCGCCGCGTCACCCTCGAAGAGGGCCTCCTTCGTCGGCTGCACGAACGCGAAGCCGGCACCGCCGAACGCGGCGACGGCCAGCAGCGCGGGCAGGCCGGTGAACACGCCGATCCGCAGCGAGCGGCGGAAGAACTCCCGCTCGGCGGTCCGCCTGCGCAGGTGGTAGGCGCTCACCCCCGTCACGAAGAACGCCCCCACGACCAGGGAGGCGGACAGGACGTGCCCGAACGCGGTGAGCGCCGTCGGGTTGCCCAGCACCGCCGCCGCGTCGGTGAGCCGGAGCACGCCGCCGGAGACCTCGGCGCCGACCGGGTTCTGCATGAAGCCGTTGGCGACGAGCACCCAGTACGCCGAGGCGTAGGCGGTGAGCGTGACCACCCAGAACACGCCCAGGTGGGCCCAGCGGTTCAACCGGTCCCACCCGAAGATCCACAGGCCGAGGAAGGTCGACTCGACGAAGAACGCCACGAGCGTCTCCATCGCCAGGGACCCGCCGAGCACGTTGCCCGCGAAATGCGTCAGCCCGCTCCACGCCATGCCCAGCTGGAACTCCATGACCAGCCCGGTGACGATGCCCATCGCGTAGTTGATCACATAGAGCCGCCCCCAGAACCGGGTCATCCGCTCGTGGACGGCGGAACGGGTCAGCGTGGCCCGCGTCTGCATGATCGCGATCAGTGTGGCCAGGCCGAGCGTGAGGGCGACGAACAGGAAGTGCGCCCCCGCGGTGAGGGCGAACTGCAGGCGGGCGAGGTCGAGCGTGTCCATGCGGAGAGCTTCCGGGTACGGTTACCGCCGCCGCATCCGTCCCGGGAGGGCACCGCCCGTACTCCGGAAGTTGTCTCCCGGCTGACTTCCCTACGCCCCGGGGCCGCTCGCCTCGCTCATCCAGCCCGGGGTGACCATGCCCGCCTCGTAGGCCAGGACGACCAGCTGGGCCCGGTCCCGGGCGTGCAGTTTGCTCATGATCCGGCTCACGTGGGTCTTGACCGTCGCCGGGCTCAGCACGAGCCGGGCCGCGATCTCGTCGTTGGACAGGGCCGCCGCGACCAGTGTCAGCACCTCGCGCTCGCGCTCGGTCAGCCCGTTGAACTCCGGTCCCGGCGCGGGAGGCTTCACCCGCCCGGCGAACTCCGCGATCAACCGGCGGGTGATCGCGGGCGCGATCAGCGCGTCACCCCGGGCGACCACCCGGACGGCGTGGATGAGCTCGACGGGCTCGGTGTCCTTGACCAGGAACCCGCTGGCGCCGGCGCGCAGCGCGCCGTACACGTAGTCGTCGAGCGCGAAGGTCGTCAGGATGATCACCTTCGTGCCGGAGAGCCTCTCGTCGGCGGCGATGCGCCGGGTGGCCTCCAGCCCGTCCAGTTCCGGCATCCGGATGTCCATCAGGACCACGTCGGGGTGGAGCTCCCGGGCCAGCTGTACGGCCCGCAGCCCGTCGGCGGCCTCCCCGGTCACCTCGATGCCGTCCTCCCCCTCCAGGATCGACCGGAACCCGGCTCGCACCAGGGTCTGGTCGTCGGCAAGCATCACACGAATCACGAAATGTCCTTCCTTAGGGGGATGCGGGCGAGGACCCGGAAACCGCCGCCGGGACGCGGCCCCGCCTCCAGGGTCCCGCCCAGGACGGCGGCGCGCTCGCGCATGCCCGTGATCCCGAAGCCCCCCTCAGCGGGCTCAACGGGCTCAACGGGCACAGTGGGCTCCAGGGCCTCCCCCGCCCCGCCGTCGTCCGGGCGGTGACCGTCCGGGCGGTGGCGGTCCGGGTGGTAGCCGTCCGGGCCGTCGTCGTCGACGCGGACGGTCAGCTCGGCGGCGCCGTACCGGACGGACACCTCGGCGGCGGACGTGCCCGCGTGACGGGTGACGTTCGTCAGGGACTCCTGGATGATGCGCGCGGCGGCGTGGTCGATCTCGGCGGGCAGGTCGCGGGACTCGCCGAGGATCTCGACCCGTACGGCGAGCCCGCTCCGGCCGGTCAGCTCCCGGATCCTGGACAGGCTCGGCGCGGGAGCGGTGGGAGCCTCCTCATCCACCTGGCGCAGCACGCCGAGGGTGGTCCGCAGCTCGCGCAGGGTCTCCCTGCTGACCTCCTTGATGGCGGTCAGCGCAGACTCGGCCTGCTCGGGGCGGTCCCTGATCCGGTGGAGGGCGGCCCCGGCCTGCACACTGATCAGCGAGATGTTGTGACCGATCACGTCGTGGAGCTCACGCGCGATCCTCAGCCGCTCCTCGGCGGCCCGCCGCCGGGCTTCCTCCTCACGGCCGTGCTCGGCCTCCGCCACCCGGCGCTCGGCCTCCCGCAGGTAGGCGCGGCGGTTGCGGGTCACCCCGCCCATCGCGACGGTCGCGACCGTCCAGCCGCCCAGCAGGAGGAGCTGACTGACGTCCAGGTGCTGGACCGGGCTGTTCAGTTCGCCGAGCAGGACTCCCAGCAGGCTCAGGACGGTGACGGTCACGGCCGCGCCGAGGTGGTCGAGGTCGGCGGCGGTGAACAGGGCCAGGAGCAGCGCGAGGTAGAGCGTGCCGTCCAGGCGGGCCACCGGATAGTAGACGGCTCCCGCCACCGTCACGACGACCAGCATCCCGACCGGGAACCGGTGGCGGACCAGCAGGGCGGCGCAGGCAAGCAGGGGGAGCGCATAGTCCCAGACGTTGGGCGTCACGCCGGGTCTGAGGGCGGCGGTGACGACGGTGCCGCCGAGGACCCCCAGGATCACCAGCCCGGTGGCCAGGAAGCTCAGAGGGACCTTCGGGGGAAGGCGGACGGATCCCACCTCGCGTACTCTAACCACTCCGGGCGGGCGGGCGGGTCAGTGCTCGGCGAGGACGATCACGCAGTCGTCCGGGCCGAGCCGGACCAGGCGTGACTTGTCGGGGTTGAGCACCACCCCGAAGTGGGGCGCCTCGCTGACCTGGTCGGCCAGGCGGTAGCCGATCGCGGTCTCGCCGCGGCGGCGGGCCGCCTCGATCACCGTGGCGAAGCTGACCGGCGCTCCGGCACGGACGTAGCGGTTGGCCGGGCGGGGGTAGATCTCCGAGCCGCGCGAGTCGAAGAGGTGGCCGAACACCTCCGCCAGGTGCTGGTTCTCGGTGAGCTGGGCCAGCAGGAGACCGATGACCGTGTCACTGATCACGATGTCGTCGGCCCGGGTGACCTCGGCCAGGGCGCGGTTGTTCTCGTCGTGCATCTCGCTGACGATGGAGTAGCGCTCGCCGAGCGTGCTCTGCATGTCGCGGAGCTGGAGCAGGGTCATCAGCGTCCGGGTGTCGGCGTGCGCGGCGTCGTAGCGGTCGTCGGACAGCACGATCACGTGCTGGTAGACGCCCAGGCCGAGGGACTCCAGCGCGTACCGGTCGGTGGTCTCGCAGTCCTTGACGTTCACCGTGAGGTTGACCAGGCCCTCGACGCCGGTCGCGGCGTCGGGATGGTCGGAGGCGACGTCGATGACGGAGCCGGGGGCGGCGTAGCCGTCGAGGCAGCGGATGATCTGCCGACCCCGGCCGTTCCAGTTGAGCACCAGGGTCCGCTCCGGACCCGGCCTGTCGTGCTCGACCATGACGATCGCGTCCTCCTGGGCCTTCGGCATGCCGTCGGCCAGGTGGATCATCGAGTCGTCCGGGGCGATCACGATGATCTCGTCTTCGGCGGCGATCACGGTGTCCATGGGCGGGTTGAGCATGACCCGGCCCGCGCGGCGCAGGCCGATGACCGTGGCGGTCTGGTAGGCGGACAGGGCCCGGCCGTACTCCGTCCCCGCCAGGCTCGGGTCGGAGCGCAGATAGATCTCGTCGCCGGAGAAGTCGAGGAGGTCCATGCAGACCACCGAGGTGCCCGACTGGCGGGAGGACTGCACGATGAGCCGGGAGGCGGTGTCGTCGGAGTCCACCAGGTGCACGGCCGGGCCTCCGGCGAGCCGGGCGGCGGCCATGTTGCCGGTGCTCGCGATCGCGGCCACCACCGGGGGGTGGCCGCCCGCGCGCTTGTCCAGGGCGAGCAGGGTCTTGATGACGTGCGCGTCCGGGTCCTCCCCCTGTGGGGAGAGCACGACGACCGAGCCGGCCGCGTCCAGGTTCATCAGGTCCAGGTCGGCGGGTTCGACGGGACGGCCGGTCCGGCAGACCACCTTGGTCCGCCCGGTGTCGCCGACGTGCGTGCGGAGCGCGTCCTCCATCGCCACCTTGTCCAGGTCGGCGAGGATCGCGATGGTCGAGCCGCGCCGGCTCGCGTGCGCCTCGACCAGTTCCCTGACGATGGTGAAGACCTGGTCGGACCAGCCGAGGACCACGATGTGCCCGCGCTCGATGATCCGGGAGCGGCCCTTGCGGAGCTGCTCGAAGCGCTCCTTGAACCCGTTGGCGAGCACGCCGACCAGGGCGCTGACGATGAAGAGGCCGCCCAGCGACGCGACGAACATCAGCGCGACGAACGGCGCGCTCCCGGTGTCGCTGGCGACCTTTCCCGGGCTGAGCGTGCGCATCAGCGTCGCCCACACCACCCCGGTAACGCCGTGGTGCTTGTCGGCCTCGACCGGGGTCAGCCACAACACCAGCCCCGAGACCACGACGATGAGCGCCACGGAGATCACCGCGAGCCACCCGATGAGCGCGGCGGTGCCCCGCGACATGGTGTTGTCGAACCAGTACCGCGATCGCTCCCGGAACGTCGCTTTCGACACCGTTCTACCTCCCCGGCCGGCGAACTGCGATCAACGACCGAACAAAAAGTACATGTCGCTCAGGTGTTCGCACATCCGGAATGGAGCGAGAGGATTGATCTGCACTGGTAAATCGTGTGAAAAGAGATTTGTCATGATGGGTGCCCGTGGAACCTGCGAAGGTCACGCCCACGTCCGCCGCGGCCTGACGCCGAGACCGGGAGCGCGGCGCGGGAGCTGGCGGCCGCGCCGCCACAGCGGGCCGATCCACGGGTCGGCGGCGAGGAGGAGGTTCCCGTCGAGGTCGGCGGCGTCGGCCAGGGCGGTGAGGTGGGCGGCGGCGCCGATGCCCAGACCCGTTTCGAGGTGGCAGCCGAGCATCACCCGCAGGCCCAGCTCGCGGGCCCGGCGGATCATCCGCAGCGCGGGCAGGAGACCACCGCATTTGCCGATCTTGACGTTCACGCCGTGCCCCCGCTCGCGGGCGCGGGGGAGATCGCTCGCATCCCGGCACTCCTCGTCGAGGACGACGGGCAGGCGGCAGCGCGCTCTCAGCGACGGTCCGGCGGGATCCCCCGGCGCGAGCGGCTGCTCGACCATCCACACGCCGCGCTCCCGCAGCGCGGGCAGCAGATCCAGCGCCTCGTCGAGGCTCCAGGCCCCGTTGGCGTCCACACACAGACGATGAGGGCCGGCCGCGCGCACGGCCGCGAGCCGGTGCCCGTCGAGGCCGTCTCCACCGCCCAGCTTCACTTTGAGCGGGGCGTACCGGGGCATCGCCTCGGCCTGCCGGGCCATCGTGTCCGGGTCTCCGAGCGAGACCGTCCGCATGGACCTCAGACGCCCGCGCCCGAGCCGGAGCAGACGGTAGACGGGCGTCTTCGAGCGGCGGCCCGCGAGGTCGTGGAGCGCGGCGTCCAGGCCGGCCCGGGCCGGATGGGCCACGCCGTGTCCCGCCAGGCGGTCGTGGATCCGGGGCAGGTCGTACGGATCGGTCCCCAGCAGGCCTTCCGCCGCCACGGTCTCCAGACCGGTCAGGACGCGGCTGAGATCCTCGCCCAGGTACGCCGCGGGCCGGGCCTCGCCGTACCCGACGATCCCGTCGTGACCCACCCGGACGAACACCGTGGTGACGTCGTGGACGCGGGCCCGCGCGATGACGAAGGGCTCCTTGAGCCGGAGCGGGCGGACCGTCCATTCGAGCCGGATGAATTCCAGGGTGTCCAGCCTCCTTGAGAAGGACGGAGTGGGCTCCAGCTGAATGGAGCATGGTTGGATAGGACGGACGCGGCGGATTTCGGCAACCGCGGAACCGGGCATTCTGGAGTATGTTGCCATGCGCGACTCGATGGTCCGCGTTGCGGAAGAGGAAGATTTCGCTGCCATCGGCGGTCTCTATTCACAAGTGGGATTCCGGCCGGACCTCATCGACGATGTGCGTCTCGTCTGTCGTGCTCTGGGCGGCCGGGCGTTCGTCGCCGCGGATTCCACAGGGGTCGTCGGCGCCTCGGTCGGACTTCCCCTCGGCCGGACCGGCTGGCTGGGCGGCATCGCGGTCTCCCCCGCGAGGCAGGGGTGCGGCATGGGCGCCGAGCTCACCGGCCGCACGATGGACTGGCTCTCCGCCGGCGGGGCGGAGACCCTGCTGCTGCACGCCACCGAGGCCGGGCACCGGCTCTACACCAAGCTCGGTTTCTCCGACGAGGGCGTCTGCCTGCAGATGAACCCGTCCCCGGACGGCTTTCCGCCTGTCTGCGACCCGACGGACATCCGCGACGGCGTGGCCGCCGACCTGCCGGAAGTGCTCGAACTCGACCGGCTGGCCACCGGGGAGGACCGCGGCCCGCTGCTGCGCGGCCTGTGGCCGCGCGGTGCCAGGGTCGCCGGTGGGGGGAGCGGGCTCACCGGGTTCAGCCTCACCCCCCCGCACGGGCCGGCTGTCGGGGCCGTGGTGGCGCGGACGCCCGGCGGGGGGATGGCGCTGCTGGGAGAGCGGCACGGCGGCGTCGCGCTCCCCGCGGCCAACTCGGCCGTGCTCGACGCCCTGGTGAGGGCGGGCTTCACCGAGTCGGCACGGACCATGCGGATGTACCGCGGTCCGAGGCCGCCGTGGCGGCCGGAACTGCTGCACGGCCTGTTCAATCTCTTCTGGGGCTGACCCGCCGGGCGCGCGGGGCCTCCGGGGCCTCCGGGGCCTCCGAGTCCTCCGGGCAGGGGCCGCTCAGGAAGGGGCGGGGTCCAGCGCCGGATGGTCCCGCGGGGCGGCGATGATCGCCGTACCCCTCCAGTTCGCCATGAAGGCCGCGACGGGGAGGCGTAACTGCCGGCCCTCGCGCTCGGCCGGGTCGTGGTACCAGACGTGGCCGTCCCCGCGGCCGAGGAGAACGACCTGGTGGCCCCGCGCCTCCCGGGCGCCGAACGGCCGGTGGACGGAGACGATGACGGGGACCCGCAGTCCCAGCAGCCGGGTCAGGCAATCGAGCCCTTCCCGCATCATCTGCCGCTTGACCCAGTCGAGCTCGGAGTCACTGCCCTCGGCGGGCCGCCCGGCGAGGTAGGCCTGCTCCCTGCCGTCCAGCAGCCTCCAGTTGCGGCGGCAGGCGGCCAGCCCGTGGTTGTGGAGAACGGTCACCAGCTGCGAGTGGAGCCAGAGGCGCGAGGTGCTCCAGGCGCCGGCGCGGAGCGCGTGTCCCAGCACCTCCGAGATCCGGGTGGCGTGGCCCCAGTAGTTGAGGATCATGGTCAAGCAGGCGATGGCGCAACTTCTCGTCGCCCACGGCACCCCGTCGTGGGGTGGAATGTCGGGGTCGTCCGTCAAACTCCATTGGCAATGGAAAGGAACGGGCAGCACCGTGGGCCCCGCAATCGGAAGGTTCGATAAACCACTATGAGCTGACCAATGCGAATACTAATATGTGCGAGTGCGGAATGCCATGTGCCCCCGGTCAGGGGAAATTGTCGCTCTGCTGAACTGCGATGATTATTTCGATCATGGAATCGTCGCGGCGTTCGCCACCCGTTCGGGAGGTGTGAGCCGGGGGCATTTCGCGGGCGCGAATATCAGTTTCTCCGTCGGGGACGATCCGGCGGCGGTGCGGGCCAATCGTGCGGGCGTGCTCGGGGCGGCGGGGCTGACGGGTCTGCCCGTCGTGACCCTCCGGCAGGTTCACGGCGGCCGGTGCGTCCCGGTGGGGCCGGCGGGGCCGGAGGCTCCCGATCCCGGCGGGTCACGCGCCCGCTCCGGCACGCTGCTTCCCGCGGGCGACCGGCTCCCCGAGGGTGACCCGCTGCCCGTGCCGGGGCTTCCCGCGGGCGACCGGCTGTCCGCGCCGCCCCTGGCGGCGGCCGACGCCATGGTGACCCGTACGCCGGGGATCGCGCTCATGATCGGCACGGCCGACTGCCTGCCGGTCCTGCTCGCCGATCCCGTCGCACGGTGCGTCGGCGCGCTCCACGTGGGCTGGCGCGGGCTGCTCGCGGGCGTGGTGGAGGCGGGCGTGGCGGCGCTGCTGGCCATGGGGGCGGTGTCCGGCCGGACCGCGGCCTGGCTGGGGCCGTCGATCTGCTCCCGCTGCTACCCGGCCGGGCGGGAGCGGCGCCGGGCCATGGCCCGCCGCTACCCGGAGGCCGTGACGGAGGCGGGAACGTTCGACCTGCTCGCGGGGGTGACCGCGGTGCTCGCGCGGGCGGGCGTCCACCGGGTGCGAGCCGTCGGCGGGTGCACCCGCGAGGATCCGGAGCGTTGGTTCTCGCGGCGCCGCGACGGCCGGACCGGGGCGCACGCCGCGCTCGTGGCGCTGCTCCGCTGACCCCGAGGAGGGCAGGGATGTACCGGGTAGCACTGGTCCAGAACCAGTCGGAGATGGCCCACTACGGATACGCCGACGCCAGGCCGCTGATCGGTGGCCGCGGATACCGGGTGACCCTGTACACGGGGGACAACGTCGCCACCCTCCGCGACCGGATGGAGGACGGCGCGTTCGACGCGATCGTGCTCGCCTCCAACGCGCTGAACGACCGGACCATCATGGACACGATGTGCGACGAGGCGTTCGCCGCGAGCCTGGAGGAGTTCCTGCTGGAGGGCCGCGGGTTCCTCTGCTTCCACCAGCTCGGGCTCGCCATGCGCAAAGGACCGTGCATGCGCGTGCTGCCGGACCCGCTCGGCGACGTCCGCCCGGTGGTGCGCCCCGCCACCGAACCCCTCACCGGCGGCAGGCTGGAACCGCCCGCGGGAGCCCGCCACGTCACTCTGCTGTATCCGAACCCGATCGACCAGCGGGGCATCACGGACTGGTGCGCCGCCCCGCACAACCCGCGGGGCGTCTACTGGCACTACTGGGACGACGTCGACCTGACCGACTGGGACGTGCTCGTCGCCGACACCTCGGTCGCCTCCGGCCCCCGTACGCTGCTCCTGGCCACGAAGGAGTCGTCCAACCGCCGGGTCGTGCTCTCGGCTCTGCCGATCGACTGGCAGGGCTACCACGACCTCGCCGCGAATCTGCTGATCTACGCGGTGGAGGGACGGCACGACACCGCCGTCGTCGCCGACGCCGCCCGCAAGCCGGTCTCCTTCTCCTACCTGCTCGACAGCATGCGGGACCAGCGGCTGGCCTTCCGGGCCTACGACCTGGGCAGCGAGGCCGACGCGCTGGCGGAGCACCTCGGCAGCGGCATCCACTCCTCGCTGATCATCGAGCCCGGTCTCGCCGGGGAACTGCCCGAACGGCTGGAAACCGTGATCACCCAGGCCGTCGGGGCCGGATACCTGAGGGTGCTGGACTTCGCCGACCGCCGGCCCGGCCACCGGATCCGGCCCCTGTCGGTCCTCAGCCCGGAGTTCTCGGCGGCCCGGCTGCTCCAGGCGGCCGAGCTGCAGATCCACGCGGACATCGAGCAGGGCTACATCGACGACAGTTTCTGGAGCCATGTGGAGACGCTCCAGACCATGAGCGCGCTCCCCAGCCGGGCGGACGACATCGGCGACCACCTGGGTGAGGCATGGAAGATCGTCGCCAACCATGACCGGGACGGATCGTACGACGAGGTGTTCGGCGCGACGGTGGCGCTGTGGTGGATGCGCGCCCGCTACCTCGGCCGGGACGACCCGAGGACCGCGGCGAGCAGGCGCTGGCTGCGCCGGGCGATCCGGGAGTGCCCGGACCGCGATCGGGCCCTGGCCTACGTCACCTTCTCGTTGATCCGTCCGCTGGAGCGGGGCGAGCTGGCGGACGTCCGTGCCATCCTCGCCCGGGTCACCTCGGCCGGGGACGCCCCCCCGAGCGAGAACGACCTCACCGTGTACCTCAAGGCGGCCGTCGTGGCGAAGACCGCGGAGGCCGTGCCGTACCTCGTGAAGGTGGTCGCGGACTGCCAGGACGAGGAGGGCAAGTGGGTCGACCTGATCACCACGGCCACGATGGCCGACACCCTGCTCGACGCGCGCGCCCTGCTGAAGGACGGTGCGGAGGAGACCGTCCGGTGCGTCGAGGAGATGTGCCTGCGCGCCGTCATCTCCATCCTGGACCAGCTCGATCGCCGGCAGCCCGGCGCCTACCCCTGGGGCGGCAAGGCGAGCGTCACCGTACGGTGCCTGCAGGCGTGGCTGAAGTTCGACTCGCTCATCGACATCCCGGTCCACACGGTGGTCGGGATGCTGGCCCGTCACCGGGGCGCGGACAACGACTTCGTCGCGGGGCGCACGGCGTTGTCGGTCCTCCAGCAGATCAAGCTGGAGAACCAGCGCCTCCGCCGGGAGCTCACCGCCGCGGAAGCCAGCAAACGGGTCATCCGCCGCATGCGGACCCGGACCAAGCTGGCCATCGGAGGGGCGCTGACGCTGGTGTACCTGCTCCTCGGACTGGTCGGGGGGCTGGTGTCGAACCGGGGCTGGCCCGAGTTCGGCACGGCGTTCGAGGCCGGCTTCGTCAAGGCGTGGGGCGTTCACCTCTCGATCCTGGGCGCGGTCGCGGCGCTGCTCGCCGTGCCGTGGCGCCAGTGGTCGGCCGACGGCCGCACCAGCAGGGAGCACAGGGAGAGAGAGGCCGCCAGGCAGGCGACCGGGACCACCGGCAGCACGTAGCGGTGGTCGAAGTCGAGCACGGCGACCGGCCCGGCCAGCAGGGCCGTCGCCGCCGCCCAGGGCAGCAGGACCGCACGGCGCGTCCCCGGGCGGGCTCCCCGGCGCCGCAGCAGCGTCCCCGCCGCGCCGGTGAGCAGGATCGCCCCCAGCATCGGCCCGCGCAGGTACGCCGGGTACTGGTAGGCGACCAGGACGTCCGCGTACGGCCGGACCGAGGACAGACCGCGGATGTCCGGGTCGTACTCCCGCCTCACCTTGTCGATCAGAGGCTGCTCCGGCAGCGGCCACTCCCCGTGGCCGAAGCCGAAGGCCGGGGTGACCCGCCGGGGATGGGCGACCGGCGTCCAGGAGAAGGCGATGGAGGTGTCCCTGACGACCTCGCGGAGATAGTCGAACGGCTGGGCCGCGATGGCGCGCAGCGCGAAGGAGCGGGCCGCGTCGTTGTGCGCGAACCGGCCGCCGGGCAGAAGGTTGAGCGAGGCGCCCGGCGCCCAGACGTACTCCGAGGCGGCGTCCACGACCGTGCCGTTGGGGCACAGCCGCGCCAGCTCGGGCGGCGGCTTGACGACCGCGCAGTCGGCGAAGGTCATCGTACGGGCCCAGAGCGCGACCCCGTCGGCGCCGCTGAGCGCGAACCTGCCGTGGTGCGCGCCGTACCAGGCGGCGTAGGCGGCCAGCGGCAGCGTCCCGGCCAGGACCATGGCGAGCAGCGGACGCCACCCGGTGCGCCGGACGGCGAGGACGAGCAGCACCAGCGCCAGCAGCGGCAGCGCGATCGTCCGGGTGAGCGCCGCCGCCGCGAACAGCAGGCCCGCCCCCGTGGCGGCCCGTGCCGACAGCGCGGGCGACCACATGAGCGTGGTGAGCCCGGCGACGATCAGGAAGATGAACAGGGTGTCCGACAGGATCGCGTGCTCCAGCCGGAGGAACGAGGCGTCGAACAGCGGCGGCACGGTCGCCAGGGCCGCGCCCCAGCCGGGCAGCGACCGGCGGCGGAGCAGGGCGTAGATCATGATCCCGATGGCGAGGCCCATCCCGTGCTGGACGGCCGCGACCAGCTCGACGCTGTGGAACGGCCACAACGCCCGGAGCAGGAGCGGGTACCCGATCGGGTGGAAGGCCGCCGAGGGTTCGAGGTGGACGGCGGTGTCCAGGTAGGTGAAGGAGTCGTACCAGTAGAGCTGGGCGGGCCGGTAACCGAGCATCGTGACGACCCGGAGCGCGGCGGCGGGCACGAGGAGGACCGCGAAGACGCGGTGGTCGGCGAGGGACGCGAGAACGGTACGGCGGAGCCGGGGAGGCGCCACCGGGCGGACGTCTGTGAGCACGCTGAATCCGATCGTCGATGGGGAGACCCGCCGGGGCCGGGCGGGATGCAGCCGGCGGGGAACGGCCGGCGGGGAACGGCCGGCGAGGTCGGCTCACGACCTCCCGAGGGTTATGACCCTTCGGGGCAGAAGACCTTCAGCGGCCGGGGCGTACGGTGCGGCGTGGGGTTGGCCAGGATGAACGCCTCGTCCGCCGAGGTCATGAAGCCCTCGTAGACGTACCAGTCGCCGGGGAGCGAGGTCTGGGGCTTCATGGTGGAGTAGGAGGTCCAGGTCGGCCGGATGCCGTGCGCCCGGAGCGTGGCCGTCACCTCGGCGACGGTCCTGTTGGCGTACGGGACGCAGTGGAAGACCTGGTGCGGCTGGCCCAGGTCGGGCCGGTCCGCGTACTCCTCGCCGGGACGGGCCGCCCGCCCGAGGGAGATCTCCGCGTTGTCGGTGTAGCCCACCGGGACTTTCAGGCCGATGTGGCAGGGGAACAGGGTGGGGCAGGAACCGGACGACTCGACGGCGACGATGGTGCCCTCACCGGGTTCGATGACGTCTCCGGCCTTCAGCTTCCCCTCCCTGACGAGACGGCGGATGCGGTTCGTCTCGGCCTCCTCGTCCACCCTGAGCAACTGACCCACCCCGCCGGGGGAGGCGGGCTTGACACTGAGTCTGATGTTCAGGCCGAGGGATTCGAGTTCGGACTCGTACCGCCCGGGATCGGCGAACAGGTCCTTCACCGTGATGACGTAGTAGTCGCCCTCCCTCTTGACGTCCAGCGCGGCGGAGGCGGGGCGGGAACCCAGAGCACCGGGGAACGTCCAGGTCACTATCACCCCCAGGACCGCCGACGCGACGACGATCGGCAGGGTCGTCCACCGGCGGCGCCGTACGATCCCGGCGCGGAACGGCGCGGTGAGCCAGGCGAACCGGCGGCGCGGAGCGGGCGCGACGGCGGTGATCTCGTCGAACAGCTCCCGGGCTCCCGGGGTCATGCCGGGGCCGGGGTCGGGGGCGATGCCCGCCACGAGGCGGTCGACGTCGTGCATCACACGTCCCCCTTCGCCAGCGCGACCGCGCGCGAGCCGTACCTGGCCAGGTCGAGCCCGGCGGAGTCGAGCTCCCGGGCGAGCCGTTTGCGCGCCCGGTGCAGCCGGAGGCGTACGGCCCCGCGCGAGCAGCCCATCACGGTCGCGATCTCCTCGTGGTCCAGGCCCTCCCAGCTCACCAGGGAGAGCAGTTCTCGGTCGTCGGGGCTGAGTCGCATGAACGCCGCGCGGATCCCGCCGGGGTCGTCCTCGGCGGCGTTCCGGGCTCCGCCGTCGCGCTCGGCCCACACGGTGAGCTCCGCGCGGAGCCGTACGGCCAGCTCGGTCCGGCGGGTCTCGGCGCGGCGGCCGTTGGCCAGCACGCGCCGGGCCACCCCGTACAGCCACAGGCGGGCGTCGTGTCCCTCGGGGACGTCGTCCAGGCGGCGCCAGGCCGTGGTGAACGTCTCGGCGAGCGCGTCGGCGGCGTCGTCGGGGGAGCCGGTGCGCCGCCGTACGTACGCCAGGAGATCGGGGTAGTGCGCGGTGTAGATCTCCTCGAAGCGCCGCTTGGGGTCAGGGGGACCCACGCTGCTTCCTTCCGCCGGGGACTCGGTCACCTCGTACCTGTCCGGCAACGGCGTTGCGTTTCACGCCTTTCTCAGATTTTTCGTGGAACACGAAAGACGTGCCCCTATGCTCCCACGGGCGGGGCCGGCCCGCCCGGATCAGGGTGCGGCCGTCAGCGCGTCGCAGGTGAAGTCGTCGGGGCGGTCGGGTTCGAGCTCGAAGCGGTGGAGCGAGGTCGATCCCACCGGCAGCCGGAAGGTCTCCCGGCGGACGCAGTCGTAGAACGCGTAGGCCCCTTCGCGCTCGCCCAGCAGGAGCACGGGCACGCCCCCGCGCTGCGGCTTCCCGGCGATGGAGGCGACGGTCACCCACTGGTCCTGGAAACCGGCCAGGGAGAGTACGACGCTGCCCCGGCCCGTGCTCGCCAGCTCCACGGCGTCCGCCTCCCGGGCGCCGTCCGTGCCGGGTACAGTCCGTGCGAGCCCGGTCTCCCCCCATCGAGGCTCCGTCTCCATCAGGGAGTTCCCGGGGCCGGTTCGCGTGGGTTCTTCGGACATACTCCGAGCGTATTGGTGCCTTTGTCCGGATCTGCCCAAATTTCCGGCTGTCGTCCTCTCGCCCAGTTTGACAATATATGTCCAGGCCAATTTGCCCATTAGGCATTAGTTGGCGCGCTTAGCATGTCTTGAAATCATGAATTTGTACTAGAAATAAGTAAAAGCCGCTTATTAGGATTCTCGTCCCATGAGGACGATGAAGATCGTAACCGTGGCGGCGCTGGTCCTGGCCGTCACGGGCTGCCGGTTCGGCCAGACCGCCCGGGACGTCCCGAAGGAGCAGGTGGAACTCACCTCCTCCGGCTCGAAGGCCCCGGCGGCGGAGTCGACGGCGCCACCGGACAAGGTCGTGGCCGGCCGGGAAGGCGCTCTCGACAATCACCGCTTCCGGGTGGAGATCGTGCAATTCCTCCGTCGCGACCGGTTCGTGAACCTCACCTTCACCGTCACCGTGACCAAGGGTGACGGCGGACTGGGCTGGCAGGTGAACAACGCCTTCTCCGCCGTCCCGCAGCAGCACCCCACTGTCGACGGGGTGTTCCTGGTCGACACCAGGAACGCCAAGAAGCACCTGGTCGCACTGGACAGCGACAACGCGTGCGTCTGCAGCCGGATCGGGTCGCTGTTCCTCAAGGAGGGCGAGAGCGCGGCGTTCTCCGCCACCTTCGCCGCCCCGCCCGAGGGTGTGACGTCGATGGACGTGCACATCCCCAACGTCGGGACGCTGGCCGATGTACCGCTCGGCTAGCGCGCTGGCCGTCGTCGCCACCCTGCTGACCCCCGCGCCGCAGCCGTCGCCCACCCCGATCCCGGTGGAGGCGGGTCCCCCGGTCACCGCGCCCGTCCTCGACCTGACCGCCCCGGTGCTCGACGTCCAGGGCCGGGTTCTCGACATCGGCGAGCGCGTCGCCACCCTGGACGGATCGCTCACGGACGAGAGCAGGGGCACCGAACGGAAGATCACCGTGGCGGCCGACGTGCTGTTCGCCTTCGACAGGGCGACGCTCACCGCCAAGGCCAGGAGCCGCCTGGCGCAGGCCGCGAAGACACTTGCCGCCGAGGCCGGGGGCGAGCGGGTGCGCATCGACGGCTACACCGACACCAAGGGCGGCGACGCCTACAACCTGGACCTGTCACGGCGGCGTGCCCAGGCCGTACGACAGGCTCTGGAGCGGCTGCTGGACGGCAAGGGGATCACCTTCATCGTCGAAGGCCACGGCGCGGCCGACCCCGTCGCCCCCAACACCGCCCCCGACGGCGGAGACAACCCCGAGGGCCGCGCCAGGAACCGCCGGGTGGAGATCGGCTTCCCCGGCTGAGCCCGTGGGCGCGAGAGGCGCCGAGTCCGCGTCTTTCCATGACGGAAAGCCTAGAGTTGACGATATGGAAAGTCAGTGGTTGGCTTTCCGTCATGGAAACACACGCGAGTTCTCAGAACTCCGTCCCCGTGCTCTCCCGTGAGGAGGCCGCCGCAGCTCTCCGCGAGGTGGAGCAGGTCCAGGCCACCCTCCGCGCCACCCCGATGCCGATGTGGTACCCCGTCGCCATCGCCCTGCTGAGCGCGGCGTCTCCGCTGAGCGTGCTGCTTCCGCAGCCCGCCGGAGCCGTCGTGTCCGTGGCGTTGGTCGCCGGGATCGTGGTCGCGATGCGGGTGTTCCTCGACAGGTCCGGGATCGTGAGCAGAGGCGACAGGCGCCAGGTGGTGGTGATGTCGCTGGCGGCGCTGTTCCTCGTGGGCCTCATGGCGGGCGCCACCGTGCTCGACGTGCGATACGGCCTGGAGTGGGGCTGGGGCGTCTCGGCGGCGGTGAACGCCGTCGTCATGTTCACCCTCACCCTCTACTGCCGCAGGCCCTCCCGGAAGTCGGCATGACGGTGGTCGGCGACTCCCCGGACGGCTTCGACGCGACGATCCACGCGCCGAACCGGCTGCGGATCTGCGCCCTGCTGGATGCGGTCGCCGAGGCCGAGTTCGGCACGGTCCAGCAGCAGCTCGGGGTCAGCGCCTCCGTGCTCAGCAAGCAGGTGGGAGTGCTGATCGAGGCCGGTTACGTCAAACAGCGCAAAGCCGTGCGCGACACCCGCCAGCGCGTCTGGCTCCAGCTCACCGAACCCGGCCGCGCCGCCTACCGGGGTCACGTCGCCGCGCTCCGGGCGATCGTCGGTGAGCGTTCTGGATGACGGCCGCCGCGGGCGGGCGGCGCGGCTGCGGGACCGGCCGGATCGTCGGGGCGCCTTCAACGAGCACCGGCACCGGCTCAGCCTGGCCGCCTTCCAGTGGCCGCTGCGGGCCGCGACTTCCGTGATCGCCGGATGGTACTCCGACGCGTCGTTCGACTGCTTCCGGGAGTGGCTCATCGGTCTCGGCCGGGAACGGAGGAGAACGCGCGGCGGCTTCCGCGGCTGTGCGCGCTGTTCGGCTGGACGTCCTGACGGATGCGGCCCGGGTCACCCGTGGCCCGGGTCACCCGTGGTCCGGGTCACCCGCGGCCCGGACGCGCGGGGCGAGAACGTCGCGGAGGGCCTGCACGGCGGCGCGGACCGCCGGGATCTGGTCGGTCTCGCGGGGATGGGTCAGGTACAGCGTGCGGGGGCGGAGCCCCGGGACGGGCCGGACGGCGACGCCGGGGGCGGTGAAGGCGTCCAGGGCCAGACGGGGCAGGAGCCCCACCCCCAGGCCTCGGGCGATCAGCGCCTGGGTGACCACGTAGTCGTCGGTGCCGTGCCGTACGTCCGGGACGAACCCGGCCTCCTCGCAGGCGCGGCGGAGTCCGGCGGCGCACCGCTCGCAGCCGGCGATCCACCCGTCGGCGGCCAGCGACCGCAGGTCCACCGGCCGGTCGCCGGGGACGGCCTGCGGATGCGAGCGCGGCAGGACCAGCAGCAGCGGGTCCTCGCCCACCGGGGTCCGCACCAGCCCGGGATGGTCGTCCGGTTCCTGACCGGCGTGGGCGAACGTCACGGCCAGGTCCGCCTCCCCGGCGGCCAGCAGGTCGGACGCCTCGGGCGGTTCGGCCTCGCGCAGCCGTACGTCCACTCCCGGATGACGCCGGAGCAGCAGGTCCATGGCGGCCGGGACGACGGTGGCGCTGGCCGAGGGGAAGGCGGCCAGCCGTACGGTGCCCTCCCGCAGCTGGGCCAGCGCGTCGAGGTCGTCGGCGGCGGCCTGCAGGCGGGCGGCGACGGCGTCGGCGTGGCCGAGCAGGAGCCGGCCCGCCTCGGTGAGCCGGACGCCGCGCGGGAGACGCAGCACGAGGGCCATCCCCGCCCGCCGCTCCAGGTGGCGCAGGTGCTGGCTGACCGCGGGCTGGGTCCAGCCGAGAGCGCGGGCCGCGCCCGCGATCGACCCGGCGTGGGCGATCTCCCGGAAGACCAGCAGGCGGTGGGGATCCATGCCGTGGGTCATGCCATAAGTATTCCTTGGATGTCGTCAAAGAAATCCAGGTCTACCTATGGGGCGGCTACCGCGTCAGGATTTCCGCATGACACGAACCATCGGCCTGATCGGCGGCATGAGCTGGGAATCCTCGGCGGAGTACTACCGTCTGCTGAACGAGGAGGTCCGCCGCCGGCTGGGCGGCCACCACTGCGCCCGCAGCCTCATGCTGACCGTGGACTTCGCCGAGATCGAGGCCATGCAGCGCGCGGGAGACTGGGCCGCGGCCGGTCGGCTGCTGTCCCGGGCGGCGAGGACCCTCCAGGAGGGCGGGGCGGAGCTGGTCCTGCTGTGCACCAACACCATGCACCGGGTCGCGGGGGAGATCGAGGCCGCGATCGAGGTGCCGTTCGTGCACATCGTCGACGCCACGGCGGCGCGGATCACCGAGGCGGGACTCACGACCGTGGGACTGCTCGGCACCCGGTTCACGATGGAGATGGACTTCTACCGCGACCGGATGCGCGAGCACGGGATCGACCTGCTGGTCCCCGACGAACCCGGCCGCGCCCTGGTGCACGACGTCATCTACCGGGAGCTGACCCGCAACCGGGTGGAGGACGCCTCCCGCCGCGCCTATCGGGAGATCATCGCGGATCTGGCCGCCCGCGGGGCCCGGGGGATCATCCTGGGCTGCACGGAGATCACCTTGCTGATCGGTCCGGAGGACAGCCCGGTCCCGGTGTTCGACTCCACCCGCCTGCACGTCGAGCGCGCCGTGGATCTGGCGCTGGCCGGTACGGCGGCACCCGGCGGGCCGGGGCTCAGCGGACCGAAGCTCAGTGGGCCGAAGCTCAGTGGGGCAGGGCTCAGTGGGTCGGGTCGATGACGCAGAAGCGGTTGCCGTCGGGGTCGGCCAGGACGACGAAGTCGGGGTCCTCGGGGTAGAGGTCCCAGTCGACCCGCCCGGCGCCGAGCGCGATCAGCCGCTCCACCTCGGCGGCCTGGTCGGCGGTGTCACGGGCGTAGAGGTCGATGTGGATGCGCGGGTGCTCCTGCACGGGGGACTCGCTGAGGTCGAGCGCCAGCGCGATACCGCCGCCACCGTCGGCCGGTTCGAGCACGGCCCAGTCGTCCCGGACCTCACCCGGGCGCGGGACGTAGCCCAGCGCCCGGGTCCAGAACTCGATCGCCCGCGGCACGTCGTCGACGCCCAGCACGACAGTCCGGATGTTCAGCATGATCCGATTCTGGCAGATTCCGGTTCTGCCGGACTCCGCAGAATGATCAGCGCGCGCGCCAGGCGGCCAGGAGCTCGGCCTCCCGATCCGGGGTGATCGTGGTCTCGACGGAGTAGTCCGCCTCGGACGCGCGGATCTCGCGGATCGACTGGGCGAGCGGACGCGGCGTGAGGCCGGCGGCGTGGGCGGCGGACGGATCGGCGGTGTTGGCCGCCGTCCACGCGTCCCCCTCGCCCCACAGCGGAAGGGAACGGCCGTTCTCCCCGCGGGCGAGCAGGAAGTCCGCGTCCACCCAGGTCAGCGTGGTTCCCGGCGGGGCGACCTCGGCGGTGATCGCCTCCAGCATGTCGCCGAAGGTGAACGGCGGGGGCGGGCTGACGGCATGGAAGGTGCCGCCGTTCCCCTTCTCCACCATGGCGATGATCCAGGAGGCCATGTCGCGTCCGTCGATCACCTGGATCGGGTCGTCGGGGGCGCCGGGGGCCAGGACCTCGCCGCCGCGGGCGATCCGGTTGACCCAGTAGGTGAAACGGCCGGTGTAGTCGTACGGGCCGATCACGTAGGTCGGGCGGACGATCAGGGTGCCCGCGCCGAACCGGGCGGTCGCCGCCCGCTCGCACAGGACCTTCAGCGGGCCGTACGTCTCCGGGGTGACCGCCCCGGGGACCGGGCCGCCGGGGTCGGCGAGCTCCGCGAGCGGGGAGTCCTCGGTGAAGCCGGGCGCCTCGGGGGTGGCGTAGACGGCCGTGGTGGAGACGAAGACGTACTGCCCGGTCGAGACGGCGCCGGCCAGCGCCTCGACCTGGGACGGCAGGTAGGCGCTGACGTCGATCGTGACGTCCCACTCCCGGCCGTCCAGGGCCGACAGACCGGTGTCGCGGTCGGCCAGGATGTGCTCCGCCTCGGGGAAGAGGTCCGGTCCGGTCCGTCCCCGGTGCAGCAGGGAGACGTCGTGTCCGGCCGCGAGCGCGGCCTCGGTGATGTGCCGGCCGACGAACCGGGTGCCACCGATGATCAGAATCCGCATATCAGACATCTTTCCCTACAGAGGCACTTATCGATGGATGGACTACGTTCTTCCTCGTGGCGAACGACTGGAAGGCGCTCCTGCTCGCGGGTGCGTCGGGAACGGGGAAGAGCCGGGTCGCCTACCGGCTGGCACGGCACTACGGGATCCCGATCGGCGAGTCAGATCGTGGAGAACTACCGCCGTCGCGAACCGGGGGCCGGAGAACAGCTCAAGCGCGCCGGGGTGAGCGCCCGCTACGGGGATTGGCTCGCCGGGCGGCCGTGGAGCCCGGGATCCCCGTGATCACCGCACGTCCCTGGGACGGTTCCGTCCACCGGATCGCCGAAGTCCTCGGCGCCTGACCCCGCGCGAGCCGCCGTTCTCGCCGGCGCGTCCCGCTTCCGGCGAGTCATACGGCCCGGCCGGATCTGCTGAGGAGAAAGATGGACGTGCATGATGTCACTTGGCGGATCCTTGTTCCCGAAAATGGGGCAGAGGGTACGTTGGAGATGTCGGTTCATCAATTTGGGGCGGTTAGTGGTGGCAAGCGAACCAGAGGGGTCGATTTCTGGGCGGTCACTGCCGCACACGCCCGGTCCTTTCGAACACCCGGCCCTCTTCTACCGCGGAGCCGATGACTACCTCAGGGGTACGGTGCCCTTCATCCTGGAAGGGCTGGCGGCGGAGGAACCGGTCGCGGTCGCCGTACCGCGGGGGAACCTGAACCTGATCCGCGAGGCGCTGGGTGAGCGCGCGGCCGCCGAGGTGCGGCTGTTGGACATGGGCGAGGCCGGGCGCAATCCGGGGCGGATCATTCCCAGCGTGCTGCGCGCCTTCGCCGACCTCCACCCCGGCACCCACGTGCGCATCATCGGAGAACCCATCTGGCCCGGCCGTTCCGCGACCGAGTACCCGGCGTGCCTGCAGCACGAGGCGCTGATCAACCTCGCGTTCGCCGGCCGGGACGCCACGATCCTGTGCCCGTACGACGTCGAGCGGCTGGACCCCGTGGTGATCAAGGACGCGGAGGAGACCCATCCCGTCATCGTGGACGCCTCCGGAACCCGGACCAGTTCCCGGTACGAGGTGGACCATGTGCTGCGGGAGTGCAACCAGCCGCTGCCGCCCCCCGAGGACGCCGCCACGATGCGGTACGGCCACGACCTCCATCCCGACCCCCTGACGCGGGTCCGCGACTTCGCCGCCGAGTACGCCGCCCGCTCAGGGCTGTCCGGCGACCGCCTGGACGACCTGCGGCTGGTCGCCAGCGAGCTGGCCGCCAACAGCCTCGATCACGGCGGCGGATCGGGCGTCCTGCGGATCTGGCGGGAGGACGGCCGGGTGGTCTTCGACATCGGCGACGCGGGCCACATCACCGATCCCCTCGCCGGGCGTCACCCCGCCGACACCCACCAGCTCGGCTCGCGCGGCCTGCTCGTGACGCACCTCCTCGGCGACCTGGTCCGCGTGCACACCGGGCCGGCCGGTACCACCACGCGGGTCTACTTCGACGTGAACGGCGACGCCTGACGGTTCCGGCGGTCGGACGAGTTCGGCGGTCAGATGAGCCCGCCGGTCGGACGAGTTCGGCGGTCAGATGAGCCCGGCGGCCCGGCAGGCCGCCCGGACGTCCCCGGCGCAGATCTCCTCGACCCTCCAGAAGCCGTCCGCGACCACCGTCGTGCCGATGGTGGCGGCGGTGACCGCGATCGGCCGGAGGATCTCGGCGGGGATCGTGGCCGAGGTCCCGTTGTCCACGGTCCGGGTGGTCCTCACCGCCGTGCCGGTGCCGAGGGCGACGGCCATCCGGGCGGCGCTTCGCGCCTGGGGCCTGATCGGCTTGTAGACGGTCATCGTCTGGGTGCCGAGCAGGATGCGCTGGATGGCCGCGAGCTCGCCGTCCTGGCCGGTCAGCGGAATCCTCCCGGGAACCCCGGCGGAGCGCATCGCCTGGGCGGCACCCGCGGCCATGCCGTCGTTGGCCGCGTAGACCCCGGCGATCTTGTCCGCGCCGAGCTCGGCGAACGCCTCGGCCGCCCGGGCGTTGGCCTGGTCAGGGCTCCAGTCGGGAATGTCGTACTCCCTGCTGATGTCCACCCGGCCGTCGAGGACGGAGTGAGCGCCCCGTTTGACCTGCTCCGCGTTGGGGTCGGTGGGCGAGCCGTTGAGCATCACGACGGGGCCGCGCCCCCGGGTCCCGGCCTTCTCGACCGCCTTGAGCAGGGCCTCGCCCTGTGCCCTGCCGACCTCGACGTTGTCGAAGGAGACGTAGGCGTCGATCGGGCCCGCGGCCAGGCGGTCGTAGGAGACCACGCCGACCCCCCTCGCCTTGGCCCTGGCCACCGCCGGGCCGATCGCCCGGGCGTCCACCGGGTCGAGGATCAGAACCCGGACGTCGTTCGCGAGCATCTCGTCGACCTGCTGCTCCTGCCGTCCCGGATCCCGGTTGGCGTTCCTGTACACCACCGCGCATGTGGGGCAGAGCGCCGTGACCTCCTCGGCGATGTAGGGATGGTCGAACCTGTCGTAGCGGACGGCCGTCGACTCGGGGAGCAGCAGGCCGATCCGGAAACCGTCCGCGCCGCCCCGCGGGGAGCCGCCGGGGGAGGCGGTGGGGGAGGCGGTGGACACCGTGCCGTCTCCTCGGCCGGTCTCCTCGGCGGCTCCGCAGGCCGGGAGACCGAGCGCCAGGACGGACAGGATCAGGACGAGCACGGCGGAGCCCGCCGTACGTCGAACCGGTTTCATGTACATCTCCTGCCAAGTGATGGCCCACCTCGACCGGCGGCCGGCCGTCCCCGGCGAGAGCCGTACCCACAGGTGGGGGAGGGATCCCCGGGCGACGGGGATCGTGCGGGGGGTGCGGCAAAGAAATGATCGGAAAGGGAGATCGTTGACCCTGTTTTAAGCGGTTTGTGAATGTCCGCGGCACTTGGGGGTAGCGGGCGCTTCATCCGAAAAAAGCACAACCGCTGGAGGCATCGGTGAGCGAGTATCCGACCGGAGCGGGGGACTACTCTGGACAGAGCGGGGGAGCGCAGACAACGGCCCAGCAGGCCAAGTCGGCCGCGGGTGAGGTCGCGCAGACCGCCAAGGAGCAGACGCGGGTGGTGGCCGGGGAGGCCAGGAACCAGGCGCGTCGCGTCGTGGGTCAGCTGCGTGACCGAGTGGGGGAACAGACGCAGCACCAGAGTCGGCGCGCAGCTCAGGGGATCCGCCAGTGGGCCGATGACCTGTCGTCGATGAAGGAAGCCGTCAAGCCGGACTCCCCGGTTCACGGGGCGGTCCAGCAGATCGCCGACAGTGGCCGGCGCGCCGCCGACTACCTGGAGGAGAACGGGCTGGCCGGCGTGGTGGACGAGGTCCAGAACTTCGCCCGCCGCCGTCCGGGCCTGTTCCTGGCCGGGGCGGTGGTGGCGGGCTTCCTGGCCGGCCGGGTCGCCAAGGCCACGGCGGGCGTCACGTCGGAGGAGACCACGAGCGGCACCGTGTCACGGGGCACCGGGAGCGGCTCCACCTTCACCCCGACCGCCGGGAGCTTCGGACAGGAGACCCCGGTACGGCCGATGACCCCGCCGGCGCACACGACGTCGCCGTATCAGTCGGCACAGCCGGCCGAGCCGCTGGCACAGCCGACCTACCCGGAGAGCATTCCGGCCGAGTCGCAGGGCGCCTACCCGCCGAACCGCTGGGACGGTGAGTCGTGATGAGCGCTCCCCCTCGCCCTGATCATCGGGCGGACACGCATGTGGAACCTGCGGAACCCCCGTCACTGGGACAGCTGATCAGTGAGATCGGGGAGGACATGTCCCGGCTGTTCCGCCAGGAGGTGGAACTGGCCAAGGCGGAGATCCGCCAGGAGGCGGTCAAGGCGGGCAAGGCCGCCGGACTGCTCGGAGGCGCCGGGTTCGCCGGTTACATGACCGCTCTGCTGGTGACCCTGGCCGTCATGTTCGGCCTCGGGAACGTCATGGACCTGGGCTGGGCCGCGCTCATCGTCGCCGTCGTGTGGGCGGTGATCGGCGCGGTGCTGTTCGTGAACGGACGCAAGCGCATGCAGCAGGTATCCCCCAAGCCGGAACAGACCATCGAGACGCTCAAGGAGGACGCACAATGGGCGCGGAACCTGACGAAATAAGGGCGGAGATCAACGCCACCCGGGCGGAACTGGCCGCCGACGTGAACCGGCTCGCCGAGCGGACCAGCCCGCGGCGGATCGCGCAGCGCCGCACCGCGCGGATGCGTCAGAAGATGCGCGTGGTGCGTGAGCGCGTGATGGGAACCCCGACCCACGCCGCCTACCGGGTGCGTGAGCAGGCCGGGCAGGCCGCCCACACGGTCCGGGAGAGCGCCTCCGGCGCCGCCGACACCGTCAAGCACGGCGCCCAGCAGGCCGCCGAGACCGTCAAGCACGGGGCCTACCAGGCCACCGAAGTGGTGAAGGAGACGCCGGAACAGGTGATGCGGAGCACACAGGGCAACCCGCTGGCGGCCGGGATGATCGCCTTCGGCGCCGGGCTGCTGGCAGCGGCCCTGCTGCCCAAGACCGAGGCCGAGAGCCGGGCCGCCGAGCAGCTCAGGGAGCAGGCGGGCGACATGGTCGAACCGGTCAAGAGCGCGCTGCAGGACTCGGCCCAGCAGCTCGGCCAGGAGGCCAAGGGAATCGCCCAGGAGGCGGCTCAGCAGGTCAAGGAGACCGCCACCGAGGCCGCGAAGACCACGGGCGGTCACGCCCGGGAGCAGGCCCATCAGGTCACCGACCAGACCCGCTCCCAGCTGTAGCCGCAGTCGTCCGACCAACGTTGCCGCTCCGCCTCCCCGAGGCGGAGCGGCAGCGGCTTCCACTCCGAAGACGGTGCATCCGATGACACGCCACGACGACGACAGACGATCCTCCACCGGTACGGCCCGCGGACGGGAGCGCGACGCGGCGCGCGGACGGGGCGGCGACAAGGCTCCCGGCGACAAGGCTCCCGAAGGCCCGACCGAGCTGCCCAAGCGCTCCTGGTGGGGAGTGCTCAAACGCACCGTCAAGGAGTTCCAGCAGGACAAGCTCACCGACTGGGCCGCCGCGCTCACCTACTACGCGGTCCTGTCGATCTTCCCCGCGCTGCTGGCGATGGTCTCGCTGCTCGGCCTGTTCGGCGAGCAGGCGACCCGGCCGCTCATCCAGAACATGGAGACGCTGCCCTCCGGGCCCGTCAAGGACATCCTCCTCGGGTTCCTCCGTACGCTGGGGGACAACCCGAGCGGCGCCGGGGTCGCCACGATCATCGGTATCGCCGTCGCGCTCTGGTCGGCCTCGGGCTACGTGGCGGCCTTCATGCGAGCCGCCAACATCATGTACGAGATGCCCGAGGGACGGCCCATCTGGAAGACCCTGCCGCTGCGGCTGGCCATCACCACCGTCCTGGTCATCCTGACTGCGGCCGGAGCGGTCGCCGTGGTGTTCACCGGAGGCCTCGCCGACAGGGCGGGCCAGGTGCTCGGCGTGGGCCATACCGGGCTGGCGGTCTGGAACATCGCCAAGTGGCCGGTCCTGGTGATCGCCGTGATGCTGATGCTCGCCCTGCTGTACTGGGCCGCCCCCAACGTGGCGCACCCGGGCTTCCGCTGGGTCACCCCGGGCAGCGTGCTCGCCGTCATCCTGTGGATCGTCGCCTCCCTGGCGTTCGGGTTCTACGTCGCCAACTTCGGCTCCTACTCCAAGACGTACGCCGCCTTCGCCGGCATCATCATCTTCCTGATCTGGCTGTGGATCACCAACATCGCCGTGCTGCTCGGGGTGGAGTTCGACGCCGAGCTCGCCCGCGCCCGCGCGATCGAGGACGGGCACCCGCCGGAGCAGGAGCCGTACGTCGAGCCCCGCGACACCCGGAAGATGGACAGCGACACCGCGTAGCGGACGGCCGGGCCGGGCGCCGCGAAGGCCGGGCACCGCGAGCCGGCGGCAGAAGGCCGGGTGCCGCGAACCGGCGACAGGCGGGTGACAGCCGGACGACAGGGCCGTGGCAGCGCGGTCCCCGATCCTCCTTGAGGTACACGACCAACGGGAGGAAACAGACCATGGACCTCACCAAGCTTGAGGCGTTCCACACCCAGATCGCGCAGGAGGCGCTCGGTGCGAGCCTCAGCCTGTCCAACTACCTCGGAGACCTGCTCGGGATCTTCCGGGCCATGACCGGGGCCGGTCCCCTGACCGGCGCGGAGCTCGCCGAGCGCACCGGCCTGTCGGAGCGGTACCTGCGTGAGTGGCTGTCCACGCAGGCCGTCGCCGGACACCTGGACTACGACCCGGCGACCGGCGGGTTCGAGCTCCCCGCCGAGCACGCCGCGGTGCTGGCCGACGACGAGGCCATCACCTCGCGCTCCGGGCAGATCGAGGCCACCGCCGCCGCGTGGCTCGCGGTCGACGGGATCGCGCGGGCCTTCCGTACGGGCGAGGGCTTCGGGTGGCACCGGCACGACGCGCGGCTGTTCACCGGTGTGGCGCGCTTCTTCGGCCCGCTCTACCGGATGTCGCTGGTGGACCAGTGGCTGCCGGCCCTGGACGGCGTGGTCGACCGGCTCCGCGCCGGGGCCCACGTCCTGGACGTCGGCTGCGGGCACGGCATCTCGACGATCCTCATGGCAGAGGCGTTCCCCGCCTCGCGGTTCGAGGGGATCGACTACCACGAGGCGTCGATCGAGGCCGCGCGCCAGGCCGCGATCAAGGCCGGGGTGGACTCCCGCGCGCACTTCCACGTCGGCGACGCCACCGAGGACGCCACCGGTCCGTGGGACCTGATCTGCTTCTTCGACGCCCTGCACGACATGAGCGACCCGGTGACGGCCGCCCGGCGGGCCCGGGAGAGCCTGGCTGAGGACGGCACCCTGCTTCTCGTCGAGCCCGCGGCGGCCGACCGGCTGGAGGACCGGATCGGCAACCCGGTCTCGATGAGCTACTACGCCGCCTCGACGTTCATGTGCGTGCCCCACTCGTTGTCGGGGGAGCCCGGTCTCGCGCTGGGCGCCCAGGCGGGCGCCGACCGGCTGGGCCAGGTGCTCGCCCAGGCCGGGTTCGGCCGGGTCCGCGTGGCGCTCGCCACGGAGTACAACCTGGTCATCGAGGCGCGTCCCTGATCATCGGGTTCTTCGGGATCATCGCGGTCTTCGGGATCTTCGAGGACTTCGCGGACTTCCCGTGGAACGGGAGCGTCACGCCGCGGTTCCGGACGCGTGAGCGTCCGGGACCGCGGCGGTCTCGACCCGGTTGCGGCCGGTTCGCTTGGCGGCGTACAGCGCCTCGTCGGCGGCGTGCAGCAGTTCTTCCAGGCTCTGCCCGGCTTCCAGGCTCTGCCCGGCGGTCCGGCAGGCCACTCCCGCGCTGAAGGTCACCGGCACCGGCCGCCCCCCGGCCCGCACCGGCTCGGCCGCCACC